>NZ_BAAAXV010000009.1:0-1200000 GCF_039535785.1 Nonomuraea helvata | reverse complement strand
GTTCTCGATCTTCTTCACGGACGCGGAGGTGACGAACTTCGCCGAGGCCAAGACGCAGAACACGGCCGCGTTCACCGCCTTCTTCCACGCCATGCTGGACCAGGGCGTCTACCTGCCGCCCTCGGCGTACGAGGCCTGGTTCCTGTCGTCCGCCCACGACGACGAGGCGCTCAGCCGCGTCGCCGACGCTCTTCCTGCCGCGGCGAAGGCGGCCGCCGCCGTTCTCTAACGCGAATGGGCGGCGGCGAGCGCCCGGCGGGGCTTGGTGCCCGCGTACAGGACGCCTGCGACGATCAGGGCCGCCGCCAGCAGTTTCAGCCAGGAGATGGGCTCGCCGGTCATCAGCGCGGCCGACGACATGCCGAAGACCGGCACCAGCAGCGTGTACGGCGCCACCGTCGAGGCGTCGTACCGGCGCAGGAGCCAGCCCCAGACGCCGAAGCCGCCGAGCGTGGAGACGAACGCCACGTACACCAGCGACAGCCAGCCCTCCACGGACGGGCTCAGGGCAGGCACGCCCTCCAGCCAGAGCGACAGGAGCAGGAGCGGGGGCGCGGAGAAGGCGCTGACCCAGACCATGAAGCGGAGCGAGTCAGGCGGCGCGGCCCTGCGCTGGACCACGTTGCCGAGGCCCCAGGCGGCCGCTGCGGCCAGGCAGAGGGCGAAGGCGCCGAGCGGGCCCGACACCCCGAAGTCGAGGGCGACCAGGGCCAGTCCGCCGAAGGCGACGGCCAGCCCGAGCACGCGGCGGGCGGTGAGCCGCTCCTTGAGCAGCGTCACCGCGAACAACACGGTGAACAGTGCCTGCGTCTGCAGGACGAGAGAGGTCAGCCCGGCCGGCATGCCCGCGCGCATGCCCACGAGCAGGAAACCGAACTGGCCGACCCCGATGGTCGCCGCCACCCCGGCAACCCAGCGCCACGGGACTCCTGGACGCCCCACGAACAGCAGGGCGGGGAACGCGGCCATCGTGAACCGGATTCCCGCATACAGGAGGGGCGGGAAGTGCCGCAGGCCCACCTGCATGACCACGAAGTTGAAGCCCCAGACAGCGGCGAGGCCGACGGCGAGGGCGAGGTGGCGGGGGCGCACTCAGCGAGCGGGCTTCTGGTAGCGGATGCGCTGCTCGCGGGCCTGCTCGGCCAGCACCTTGAGGTACGAAACGGAGCCGGACTGCTGCTTCTTCGTCTTAAGGATTCTCATGCATCTATTTTCAACCGCTACAGATTCAAGGACAAGCGAGACTTTCTACGCTAAACCATTTAGGCTGGCTTACATGTTGGACTTGAACCGGCTCAAGGCCCTTCACGCAGTGCACGTCTATGGGTCGGTCGGAGCGGCAGCCGACGCCCTCATGGTCACCCCGTCGGCGGTGTCCCAGCAGATCGCCAAGCTGGAGCGCGAGACCGGCGCCAGGCTCATGGAGCGCAACGGTCGCGGCGTGCGCCTGACCGACGCGGCCGGCCTGCTCGCCGAGCACGCCGAGCGCATCCTCGCCCTGGTCGAGACCGCCGAGGCGGACTTCGAGGCGCTGCGCGGCGAGGTCGTCGGCCGCCTGAACATCGGCGCGTTCCCCACCGCCGTGCGCGGCCTCATGCCCACCGCGCTCACCTCGCTCAGGGAGCGCCATCCCGACCTGTGGATCCAGCTCAACGAGCGCGAGCCAGAACGGGTGGTGCGCGAGGTGGCCAGGGGCGAGCTGGACCTCGGCGTGATCCAGGACTGGCTCAACCGGCCCATGGCCCTGCCGGACGGCCTGTCCAGAGCCACGCTGCTCGACGACGTGGCCGACATCGCGCTGCCCGCCGACCACCCGCTGGCCGACAGCAAGGAGCTGGAGCTGGCCCAGTTGCGCGGCGAGCGGTGGATCAGCGGGAGCCCCGGCACCGTCTGCTACGACTGGCTGGTCTACACGTTGCGCAACGCCTCGGTGGAGCCCGTGATCGCGTGCATGGCCGACGAGTACCCGACCCAGCTCGCGCTGGTGGCGGGCGGGCTGGGCTGCGCGATCGTGCCGCGACTCGGCCGGGACTGCGTGCCGGACGGCGTGCGGCTCGTGCCGACCAGGCCGCGCCAGACGCGGCGCATCTACGCGGTGTGGCGTACGGACGCGGCCCGCCGCCCCGCGATCAGGGCCATGGTGGACGCGCTGGCCGAGTCGAGCAGGACCCAGGAGAACTCCTGGGCCGTGAATTGAGGGGCCCGTGGGGTCCCAGCCGGATGGTGAAACGGAGCGGATAGGCTGTGCCCACCATGGCTGAAACCACCGTCGTCCACCTGCTGCGCCACGGAGAGGTGCACAACCCCGCCGGCGTCCTGTACGGCCGGCTGCCCGGCTACCACCTGTCCGAGACAGGGCAGCTCATGGCCGAGACGGTCGCCAAGGCCGTGGGCGGCCGTGACATCGTCGCCCTCTACAGCTCGCCGCTGGAGCGCGCCCTTGAGACCGCGGCCCCCCTCGCCGACAAGCTCGGCCTCGGCATCGTCCAGGACGAGCGCCTGATCGAGGCGGGCAACATGCTTCAGGGCCGGCCCGTGGGCCAGGGCCTGGCGATCCTGCGAAACCCGCGCAACTACCGCTATTTCTGGAATCCGCTGCGCCCATCCTGGGGCGAGCCGTACCCGTCCATCGTCCGGCGCATGAAGTCGATGATCGACGACGCCAGGGCCGAGGCACGCGGGCACGAGGCGGTGCTCGTCAGCCACCAGCTCCCGATCTGGACGATCAGGTCGGCCGCCGAGGGGCGCAGGCTCTGGCACGACCCGCGGCGCAGGCAGTGCGCGCTGGCCAGCATCACCACGTTCACCTTCGACGGCGACCGTCTGGTCAGCGTCGGCTACAGCGAGCCCGCGGGATCGCTCGAGACGGGTCCGTCCCTCCCAGGGGCCTGATGTCCGGAGCGCGGGGCCTCACCGGTAGAGTTGCAAGCTCTACCGGTTGTAGTACAAGGAGATCTTCCTCCGTGCGCGCCAAATCCATCTTCCTCGTTCTCCTGGGCCTGCTGGTCGCGGGCTGCGCCGGCAACCAGGGTGGTCAGCCGCAGGCGGGCGACACCCGGTTCGTCGCGGGCGACGGGAAGATGCAGGTGTTCGGCGCGGGCGAGCGCAAGCCGGCCCCGGCCGTCCAGGGGCCGACCCTCGACGGGGCCACCGCCTCGCTCGCCGCGCACAAGGGCAAGGTCGTGGTGCTCAACTTCTGGGCGTCGTGGTGCGGCCCGTGCCGCGCGGAGGCGCCGGTGCTCAAGGAGGTCGCGGCCCAGACCAAGAGCAGCGGCGTGGAGTTCATCGGCGTCGACTTCAAGGACCGCCAGGCCGACGCGCTGGCGTTCGAGCGCACCGAGAAGACCGGCTACCCGCACATCTTCGACCAGCCGGGAAAGGTGGCGCTGGCCTTCCAGGGCACGGTGCCGCCCGCGGCCATCCCGTCCACGCTGATCATCGACAAGCAGGGCAGGGTCGCCGCCAGGGCGCTCGGCGCGGTCAAATACACCGACCTGCTCAACACCGTGACCAAGGTGCGCGATGAGTGACGTCGTCGCCTCGGGCTCGCTGCTGCTCGCCGTGCCGATCGCGGTGCTGGCCGGGGTGGTGTCGTTCCTGTCGCCGTGCGTGCTTCCGCTGGTGCCCGGCTACCTGTCGTACGTGACCGGCATGAGCACCGACGCCGGGCGGGGGCGGCTGGTGCTGGGCACGGTGCTGTTCGTGAGCGGGTTCGGGCTGGTGTTCGTGCTCAGCGGTGCGCTGTTCGGCGGGCTCGGCTCGGTCATGCTGGGCCATGCCGAGCTCATCACGCGGGTGCTCGGCGTGCTGACCATCCTGCTGGGGCTGGCGTTCCTGGGCGTCATCCCCGGGCTGATGCGTGACGTGCGCATCCACCGGGTGCCGTCCGCGGGCCTGGCGGGCGCGCCGCTGCTCGGGGTGGTGTTCGGGCTGGGGTGGACGCCGTGCATCGGGCCCACGCTCGCCGTCGTGCTGGCGCTCGGCCTCAACGAGGGCAGCGCCGCGCGGGGCGCTCTCCTGGCCGTCGCGTACGCCCTGGGCCTCGGGCTGCCGTTCGTGGGCGCGGCACTCGCGTACAGCAAGGCCCTGCGCACCTTCCGGGCCATCCGCAAGCACTCGCGCCTGATCACCAGGATCGGCGGCGGCATGATGGTGGCCGTCGGAGTGCTCCTCGTGACGGGGCTGTGGGGACAGATGATCGCTGCCATGCAGGGTCTGATCGGCGCCTTCGAGCCGGTGATCTGATGAGCGTCGACGAGTTGGAGAAGGAGCAGGCGCCCAAGCACGTCAATCTCGGGCTGGTCGGCTGGCTGCGGTGGGGCTGGCGCACGCTCACCTCGATGAAGACGGCGCTGATCCTGCTGTTCCTGCTGGCGCTCGCCGCGGTGCCCGGCTCGCTCGTCCCGCAGCGCGGCGTCGACCCGGACAAGGTGGCGCGGCTCTACCAGCAGAGTCCGACGCTGGCCGAGTGGTACGACAGATTCCAGCTCTTCGAGGTGTTCACCTCGGTCTGGTTCGCGGCGATCTACCTGCTGCTGTTCACCTCGCTGATCGGCTGCGTCGTCCCGCGTGCCGCGACATATGCCCGCGAGCTGCGCCGCAGGCCGCCGGACGCGCCCAGGCGCCTGTCGCGCCTGCCCCACTCCACCTCCTTCGAGGCCGACCTCGACGTCGAGGAGGCCGCGCGGCGGCTGCGCGGGCTGCGCTTCCGCGTCGTGACGGGCGACGGCTGGGTCTCCGCCGAGAAGGGCTACCTGCGCGAGACCGGCAACCTGTTGTTCCACGTCGCCCTGCTGGGGATCCTGCTCGCGGTCGGCTTCGGCTCCCTGTTCGGCTACCGCGGCAACGTCCTGGTCGTGGAGGGCGACGGGTTCGCCAACACGGTGGCCGCCTACGACCGGTTCATCCCCGGCAGCCAGGTCTCGGCCGAGTCACTGCAGCCGTTCTCCTTCCAGCTCACCGACTTCAAGGCCTCCTACCAGGTCACGGGCGACAAGAAGGGCCAGGCGCTCGACTACACCGCCCACCTGAAGGTCAACGACACGCCCGGTTCGCCCACCCGCGACTACGCCCTCAAGGTCAACGACCCGCTGGAGATCGACGGCACGCAGACATACCTGATCGGCAACGGCTACGCCCCCGTCTTCAAGGTCACCGACGGCAAGGGGCAGGTGGCCTTCGAGGGGCCCGTGCCGTGTCTGATCGAGTCCAAGGCCACGATGATCTCGGAATGCGCGGTCAAGGCGCCCGACGCGCAACCGTCCCAGCTAGGGTTCCTGCTGAGGTTCCTGCCCACCAGCGTGCCGTTGACCAACGGCGCCTATACCTCGGCCTTCCCCGGCGATCTCCAGCCGGAGGTGCAGCTCTTCGGTGGTTACGCGGGTGACCTGGGGATGCGGTCGGGCACGCCGCAGTCCGTCTACGAAATCGTGCCGCCCGAGCTCAAGAACAAGATCGTGCCAGTGGTCCGGGGCACGGAGGCATCCAAGCCGCTGGCCGTCGGGCAGTCGGTGGAGTTGCCCAACGGGGCCGGGAAGCTGGAGTACACCGGAGTCAAGCACTGGATCACGATCCAGACCGCCTACGACCCCGGCCGCGTGCCCGCGCTGATCGCCGCTGGCGCGGCGATCCTCGGCATCGCGCTGTCGTTGCAGATCCGCCGGCGCCGGGTGTTCGTACGGACCGGCAAGGGCGTGGTCGAGGTGGGCGGCCTGACCCGCACAGAGGGCTCCGCGGCGGGCTTCGCCGAGGAGTTCGCCGACATCGTCAAGCTTCTATCAGCAGGAGAAAAGGATGTCCGCTGAGCAACTCGCCGGGCTGAGCGACCTTTTCGTCGTCGCCGCCGTCCTCCTCTACGTCTTCGCGATGGTCGCCTTCGCGATCGAGCTCGCCTTCGGCAAGGGCGTTCCCGACAAGGCGGCCGCCGTCGAGCGGGCTGAAGCCAAGCAGACCGTGGCGGTCGGCGCCGGCGGCACGGCCGGGACGCTTCCCGTCGAAGACACCGCGGAAGCCGAGACACCCGCGGCCAAGGGCTTCGGTGCGGTCCGGGCCGGGCAGCTGGCTCTGGTGCTCGCCTGGGTGGGCTGGGCGGCCCACATCACCGCCATCGTCACCCGCGGCCTGGCCGTGGACCGGTGGCCGTGGGGCAACATGTACGAGTTCGTGGTGGCGATCTGCTTCGCCGCCGTGACGGCGTTCCTCGGCACCCAGCTCCGCTACAACGTGCGCTTCCTCGGCGCCTTCGTGATGGTCGCGGCCGCCCTCGGCCTCGGCATGGCGGTCAAGTTCTTCTACACGGCCGCGGGGCCCGTGGTGCCCGCGCTGAACTCGTACTGGATCGCCATCCACGTCACCGCCGCGATCGTCGCAAGCGGTCTGTTCACGATGGCCGGGGTGTCCGGCATCCTCTACCTGGTGCGCGGCGACGGGGTGTCCCGCCTGCCGTCACGCGCCGACCTGGAGCGGGTGGCGCACCGGGCGATCGTGTTCGCGTTCCCGGTGTGGACGTTCGCGGTGATCGCGGGCGCGCTCTGGGCGGACCGGGCGTGGGGCCGCTACTGGGGCTGGGACCCCAAGGAGGTCTGGTCGTTCATCACCTGGGTGGCCTACGCCGCCTACCTGCACGCGAAGGTGACGGCCGGATGGCGGGGCAGGGCCGCGACGATCGTGCAGCTCGTGGCGTTCGCCTGCCTGCTGTTCAACCTGGTCGGCGTCAACATCTTCATCAGCGGGCTGCACAGCTACGCGGACGTCTGATCGGCTCAGGAGTCGTCGCCGCGCATGCGGCGGTCGAGGTCGCGCAGGAAGTCGGGGTCGTCGTCCGGGCCCTTCGGCACGCCCGGACCCGGGGGCACGGGCCACGCGGCGCGCGGGGTACGCGGGCGGCCGCGGGCCATCCAGACCAGGCCGCCGAGGAGCGGGATCAGGACCACGATCAGGATCCACAGTGCTTTTGGTACGTTCCGGACCTCATCCTCCGGTGTGGTGACCACGTCGAACAGCGAGAAGAGCCAGAAGGCCAGCAGCGCCAGGCCGATCAGTACACCTGCCATGCCCGAACTGTAAGCCATCCGCGACGTGATCGTGCTTCCCGTTGTCCCATTTCGGGTGACTAGGGGAAGATCGGCGTCGTACCGTGGAAGCCGATGCGGCGGTCTCGCCGGACTCCACGGGCGTTGAGAGGTGCGATGGCCTTCATTAACGACAAGGGCCGGCACCGGCGCGGTCGTTGGTGGCGACGAGGGTCGTACCTCTTCTCGCGCCGGGAAGAGGCGCCCCCCGAGGCCGAGCGCTCCTTCTGGTCCAACGCCCGCGAGAAGCCTCAGGAGGCCCGCGCAGACGCCAAGCCCCGCAAGGGTCGCGAGGCGGGCTCCGACGCGCGTAGCAGGCAGCCTGAGCGGATGGCATGGCCGGGAGAGCCGGAGCGCCGCACGCCGGAGTCGATCTGGGACGGGTTCGCGTTACGCGAACGCCGCGAGCGGCTGCCCGCCGCCGTGGTCGAGCGCCCCCGCTACACCTGGTACGACTTCGAGCTCGACGACCAGCCCAGGGCCCAGCCCAATCGGCCCGGCACGCCGTCCATGGGCGACGGCCTGCGCCACTGCGGCAAGCTGGAGAGCATCCTGCACCGCCAGTGGGACGCCAGGCTGGGGCCGCCCTCCGCCGACGTCGTACGCGCCGTGGAGAGCCTCGCCAGGCTCCCCGACCGACTCAAGGAGAAGCTCGCGGCCGGTCTGGAGGGCATCTACGTCGGCCGCGGCGGCGTCCCCGACCTCGACGACATGGGCTACTTACGCGGCGCCCCGCTCCCGTCGGGCCGCGCCACGTGGGACATCTGCGCCGGCGCGTACGGCGACCGCAAGATCGTCGTGGGCGACCGCCCCTCGCCCACCCCCGACGTGATGATGCACGAGGTCGGCCATGCCATCGACGACGTCGACTCGCCCTACGGGGACTGGGTCTCCGACTCTCCGGAGTTCGTCCGCCTCTACGACACGGCACTGCCGCTGCTGGCCTCCACCTTCCACCGCCAGGGAGGCGGGCTGGGCCGCAAGGAGTTCTTCGCCGACGCCTTCGCCGCCATCGCCTCCCGTCAGCGTCCGGCCCTCGTGGACATGCTCGGGGGAGACACGCGGATGGCGCTCGACATCATGCTCTTCTTCAACCGGCGCTACGGAATCTAGGTGATCGGACATGTACGTCATCCGGCTCGCGGACGGGACCCTGCGCGTGCCGCAGAGCCTGACCAGCGAAGACGGGCGTCTGATCGGCAACGCGTACGTGGAGGTGCAGCCGGGTGACCCGGACTACGAGCAGTGGCTGCCCGAGGCGCTGACGGAGGAGGAGGCGGCCGAGCGCCGCAAGCGCTGGGAGGCGGAGAACGACGACCTCGAGCGGGAGTTCCTGGCGTTCAAGGCGGCGCAGGAAGAGACCTGATCGGGAAACCGGACAGGCGCCATCCACGATCGGCGGTTGGCGCCGCCCCATGCTTGCCGTACGGAAGTGCGGCCGGGAAGCACTCGAACAGTGGTTGCGCCGGCGGTGATCCTGCCGTCGCAGGACCACCGTCTGCACGGTCAGACGCGCGGGGACTCACCTGCCGGCCTGTCGGCCGTCAGAACGTCCTCGCCACGAAGAAGGGCGTGGACTTCCGACTCGCGGAAGCGCCTGTGCCCTCCGGGGGTGCGGATACTGCTGATGCGGCCTGCCGCAGCCCAGCGCGTAACCGTCTTTGGGTCTACCCGGAAGAGGGCGGCAACCTCTCCTGGGGTCAGCAGACGCTCGCTGCTACTCTCCACCAATCTCTCCCCCTCGCATCCCGCTTCCTGCCAGCGGGCGGACAGGTAACCAGTGTGTCGAGCGAAGCCTGATTTATCCGTGGTTTTCTACAAAGATCACGGGTTGTTATCAGCTGACTGCCCGATTGTTATATGATAGAGCCTCTTTGGGGCTCTCGTGGGTGTTTCTTTACGAAACTCCCTGACTGGGAACAGTAGCAGCGCTCGCGTCCGATGCGAAGAGCGACCGGTCCACGGGTCCGAGTAACCTCGAACCTGTGCGTCCCGTTCTCGTTTACACCTTGTCGCGGATCGGCCTGTTTCTGGTGGCCCTCGGCGTGCTCTGGCTGCTCGGCCTGCAAAACCCGCTGGTGCTGATCGCCGCGTCTTTCTTGATCAGCGGCATAGCCAGCTACGTCCTGCTCAACAAGCAGCGCGACGCCATGAGCGAACGTATCAGCAACAAGATCGACCGACCGAAGCCAGAGGACGACTAGGGCTGAGGGAACATGCCAATCCGGGCATGGTACTCCCGTCCGAGTCGAGTTGTGTCACTACCGACAAGTAGTCCGCTGGGATGCGCGTAAAACGCCTTCACGCCGATGCCGCGCTCCCGCGTCGGATTCCAACTCAGGGCCTTACCCGTAGTCGGATGAATGGCTCCGATCCCGGGGCGTGACACCGCCCCGGGGCCGGCGGAGTCGCGGCCCTGCGGATTGTCCAGCCAGCGCTGATGCCCGCCGACGTAGACCGCCGCGCCCGTCACGCAAACCGCGTAGAGCGAGTCGCCTCCCGTGGCGTTGACCCACGTGGGCTTGACGCGCGTGCCCGTAGCGTACGTCTCGAATCTGGCGGTCGTGTCGCACATGCCGCCCTTGGGGCCTCCCGTGGTGACGACGGCGAAATAGTGTCCGTCGGGCGAGAAATCCAGACCGCGGACGTATGAGGGGAACGCCGCCATGCACCGGGCCGCGTACGCGTCGGTCCGCCAGGGGGCGACCTTGGCCGTGGGGCCGCTGATGTCGATCAGCCCGAGCTGCGGCCTGGAGTGGCCGTCGAGCGTGGTGAACGAGCCGTCCACGGCGAGGCGGTAGCGGGTGGCGGCGATCGCGTAGACCTTGACGCTGTCGGCCAGCGGGCCGCCCGGCGTGATGCCGAAGGCCGGGTCGGCCGCGCCCGTGGTCGCGTCGAGCCTGGCCAGCGCGGTGCGCGGGCTGATGAAGTCGCCGCCGACGTAGAGCTTCGAGCCCTGTCTGACCACGGTGTTCACCATGCCCCCGGCGATGCGGGGCGCGAAGCCGGTCACGAGCGCGCCGTCGGAGAGCCTGAGCCTGGCCAGCGACGTGGAGCGCGTGTCGTTGACGCCGGTGAACTCGCCGCCGACGTACACGGTGCCGCCGTCGCCGGCGGCCAGGCCGTACACCGCGCCGGGGACGATCGGCGCGAAGTCCTGCAGGATGCGGCCTGTGGTCAGGTCGTAGGCGAAGAGGTTGGCGCGTGGGTAGGTGGTGGTGCGGGCGGCGTCGCTCACTTCGCTGAACGAGCCGCCGACCACGACGGTCCGGCCGACGACGGTGATGGCGTTGACAATGCCGTCGAGTACGTGCGGGGTGCTGTCGACCGGGTCGGCGGAGACCACGCGGGCGTGCGGCGTGGGGGCCGAGGCGAGGATCGCCGCAAGGGCGACACGGGCAAGCATTCGCCAATTGTTAGCAGACGTTGGGTAGTCATGTTGCTACTTTCCGTTGCAGTGATGCTCCCTCTGTGCTTACGGCCTCCACTCCGTGGAGGCAGCTCGGTCGCTGGGAGTCGTCGCCTGGTAAGTGAGGCGCCCCAATAGGCTTTGGGTATGACGCGCGCTCAATTGGACAAACAGCCGGGCGAGGTCGCCGCGATGTTCGATCGCACCGCCCGGCGCTACGACCTGGTCAACGACGTGATCTCCCTCGGGCAGGTCAGGCTCTGGCGCAAGGCGGTGGCCGCGGCCGTTGACGCGGGGCCCGGCGAGCTCGTGCTCGACCTGGGGGCGGGCACCGGCACGTCCACCGACGCGTTCACCACGCTGGGCGCGCGGGCCATCGCGTCCGACTTCTCGCTGGGCATGCTCCGCACCGGCGTGCGGCGGCACGGCGGCAACGCCCTGTCGGGCGACGGGGTGCCGTTCATCGCGGGCGACGCGCTGCGGCTGCCGTTCGCCGACGACTCCTTCGACGCCGTGACGATCTCGGTGGCGCTGCGCAACGTGCACGACACCTCGCAGGCGCTGCGGGAGATGCTGCGCGTGACCAAGCCCGGCGGCCGGCTGGCGGTGCTGGAGTTCTCGCACGTCACCTTCGGGCCGTTCGATCTCGTCTATCGCGAATATCTGATGAGGCTGCTGCCAAAAGTGGCCAAGGTGTTCGGGTCCAATGACGATTCCTACGAATATCTGGCTGAGTCCATCAGGGATTGGCCCGACCAGCGCACTCTGGCCCGCACCATTCAGCAGGCCGGCTGGGAGCGGGTGGCGTGGCGCAATCTCACGATGGGGATCGTGGCACTGCACAGAGGGTTCAAGCCGGCGTGAGACCACACGCGACACGCCGTTCCACTTGGATCACGGAACGGCACCCCGACTGCCACTATGTACTGGAAAAGCAGTAGACTGCAGGCCGACAAGTTTGTGAAGGGGTTCACAAAGGAACGAAGGCAGCACACCCCCGAGGCCTTCGAAGGACAGGACAGTCCCGTGACGGTGCCAACAGCCAAGCAGGTCGACGCCGACGTCATCGTCGTCGGCGCCGGACCCGCAGGTTCCGCGACCGCCTTTTACCTCGCTCGATCCGGGCTCGACGTGCTGCTCCTGGAGAAGACCAGGTTCCCCCGCGAGAAGGTCTGCGGCGACGGCCTCACACCGCGCGCGGTCAAGCAGCTGCTCAACATGGGCATCGACATCGACGCCCCCGGCTGGATCAGGAACAAGGGCCTGCGCGTCGTCGGCGGCGGCCACCGGTTCGACCTCGACTGGCCCCAGCTCGAGCGCTTCCCCGACTTCGGCCTCGTACGCACCCGCCAGGACTTCGACCAGATCCTCGCCGCCAACGCGGTCAAGAACGGCGTGCGGATGATGGAGGGCGTCACCGTCACGGGGCCGATCCTCGACGACCGCAGCGGCCACATCGTCGGCGTGACGACCAAGGACGGGCGCGAATACCGCAGCCGCCTGGTGGTGGCCGCCGACGGCAACAGCACCCGCCTGGCCGTGGGCATGGGGCTGCACAAGCGGGAAGACCGCCCGATGGGCGTGGCCGTGCGGACGTACTTCGAGAGCCCGCGCCACGACGACGACTACCTCGAGATCTGGCTCGAGCTGTGGGCCCAGGACAGGCTGCTGCCCGGCTACGGCTGGATCTTCGGCGTCGGCGACGGCACCGCCAACGTGGGGCTCGGGCTGCTCAACACCAGCGCCCAGTTCAAGAACATCGACTACCGCGACCTGCTGCGGACCTGGTGCAAGGCCATGCCCCCCGAGTGGGAGTTCACCGAGGAGAACATGACGGCCCCCGTCCGCGGCGCCGCGCTCCCCATGGCCTTCAACCGGCAGCCGCACTACACGCGCGGCCTGGTGCTCGTGGGCGACTCCGGTGGGTCGATCAACCCCTTCAACGGTGAGGGCATCGCGTACGCGATGGAGACCGGCGATATCGCCGCCGAGGTCATCGTGAAGGCGCTCAAGGCCGGCACCCCCGCGGAGCGCGAACGCACTCTGCGCACCTATCCTCAGGTGTTGAAGGACGCCTACGGCGGATATTTCACGCTCGGCAGGTTGTTCGTCGAGGCAATTGGGAAGCCGGGTGTGATGAGCTTCGGCACCAGGCATGGGCTCCCTCACCCGAGGCTGATGCGCTTCGCCATCAAGCTCCTTGGTAATCTCACCGACCGGCGAGGCGATGCGTCCGACATGATCATTAACGCACTCTCAAAGGTCGCCCCACCAGCATGAACCTCAGAACTAACAGATCCGGCTGCGCGCCCGCGCGCGCGGCGACTCCAGAGGAGGCGTAGCGATGGACCTTTACGTGCCCATCCTGGTGCTCGCCGTTCTCGCGGGGGGCTTCGCGATCTTCTCGGTCGCCATCGCTCCCTTCACCGGTCCCAAGCGCTGGAACCGCGCCAAGCTCGACGCCTATGAATGCGGCATCGAGCCGACGCCCCAGCCTGTCGGTGGTGGACGGTTCCCGCTCAAATACATGATCACCGCGATGCTCTTCATCGTGTTCGACATCGAGATCATCTTCCTTTACCCGTGGGCGGTCTCGTTCGCGCCGCAGACGAACGACGCGGGCCAGACTCTCTCCCCGGGTCTCGGGCTGTTCGCGCTCGTGGAGATGCTGCTGTTCATCGTCACCGTGCTCGTGGCCTACGCGTACGTGTGGCGCCGCAAGGGTCTGGACTGGGACTGAAAATGGGACTTGAAGAGAAACTCCCCAGCGGGTTCATCCTCAGCACGGTCGAGGCGGCCGCCGGATGGGCGCGTAAGAACTCCGTGTGGCCGGCCACGTTCGGTCTCGCCTGTTGCGCCATCGAGCTGATGGCCACCGGTGGCCCCCACTACGACCTCGCGCGCTTCGGCATGGA
The DNA here is from genome assembly GCF_039535785.1 of Nonomuraea helvata. NCBI lineage: Bacteria > Bacillati > Actinomycetota > Actinomycetes > Streptosporangiales > Streptosporangiaceae > Nonomuraea > Nonomuraea helvata. Next base: position 1,186,606 of record NZ_BAAAXV010000009.1, on the reverse strand, counting down.
GCGCGCTTCGGCGTCTCCACGGCAGGCCGACCTGATGATCGTCGCCGGGCGTGTCTCGCAGAAGATGGCCCCCGTGCTGCGGCAGATCTACGACCAGATGGCCGAGCCCAAGTGGGTCATCTCCATGGGCGTGTGCGCCTCCAGCGGCGGCATGTTCAACAACTACGCGATCGTGCAGGGCGTCGACCACGTCGTGCCCGTCGACATCTACCTGCCGGGCTGCCCGCCGCGGCCCGAGATGCTGATCGACGCGATCGTGAAGCTGCACGACAAGATCCAGAACATGAAGTTCGGCGCGCACCGGGCCAAGCAGATCGAGGAGCTCGAGCTCCAGGCGCTGCGCCCGCTGCCGCTGATCGACCAGGGGGCAGTGAAGTGACCTCGCCCGACAACCTCCCCGGCAGCCCGGACAGCGGGGAAACCCCCGAGGTCCCGGTTCCCGCGGTGCCTGAGTCGCCGATCGCCCGGCGCGGCATGTTCGGCGCCCAGGACACCGGCGACACCTCCGGCTACGGCGGCCTCGTCGTGCGCCGGGCGCCGCAGCTGTCCACGCCCCGCCCGTACGGCGGCTACTTCGACGAGCTCGTCGACGCCCTCGGGCTCGACGACGCCATCGAGCGCGTGGTGGTCGACCGCGGCGAGCTGACCCTGCACGTCAAGCGCGAGCGGCTGGTCGAGGTCTGCCAGAAGCTGCGCGACGACCCGGCGCTCCGTTTCGAGCTCTCGCTCGGCGTGTCCGGCGTGCACTACCCGCACCTGGGGGGCGAGGAGCTGCACTCGGTCATCCACCTGTGCTCGATCACCTACAACCGGCGTGTACGCGTCGAGGCGAGCGCACCGGACTCCGACCCGCACATTCCATCGACTGTCAGCGTTTACCCTGGTCACGACTGGCATGAGCGCGAGACGTACGACTTCTTCGGGATCGTTTACGACGGTCACCCCGCGCTCACGCGGATCATGATGCCGGACGACTGGGAGGGACACCCCCAGCGGAAGGACTACCCGCTCGGCGGCATCCCGGTCGAATACCGGGGCGCCACCATCCCCTCGCCGGACCAGAGGAGGTCCTACTCGTGAGCGACCTTGTGGAGCTGAGCGTTGACGACCGCAGGGAGGAACACTCGTGAGCACCGCTTATGACGAGGCGACCGAGGGCAAGGTCTACTCGGTCAACGGCGGCGATTGGGACCAGGTCGTCACCGGGGCGCGCGACACCGAAGAAGAGCGCCTGGTCGTCAACATGGGCCCGCAGCACCCGTCCACGCACGGCGTGCTCCGCCTGGTCCTGACGCTCGACGGTGAGACGGTGACCGAGGCGCGCGGCGTCATCGGCTACCTCCACACCGGCATCGAGAAGAACATGGAGTACCGGACGTGGACCCAGGGGACCACGTTCGTGACGCGCATGGACTACCTCTCGCCGATCTTCAACGAGACGGCGTACTGCCTGGGCGTGGAGAAGCTGCTCGGCATCGAGGACCGCATCCCGGACCGGGCGCAGGCCATCCGCGTGATGATGATGGAGCTCAACCGCATCTCCTCGCACCTGGTCGCGATGGGCACGTTCGGCATGGAGCTGGGCGCGACCACGCCGTTCCTGTTCGGCTACCGCGACCGCGAAATGATCATGGACCTGTTCGAGTACATCACAGGTCTGCGCATGAACCACGCCTACATCCGGCCGGGCGGCGTCAGCGTCGACCTGCCCGCGGGCGCGGTCGACAAGGTCGGTGAGTTCCTCAAGGAGATGCCCAAGCGGATCAAGGACATCCGCAAGCTTCTCGACGAGAACCCGGTCTACGTGCGCCGCACCAAGGACGTGGCCTACCTCGACCTGACCGGCTGCATGGCCCTGGGCATCACCGGGCCGATCCTGCGCGCCGCCGGTCTGCCGTGGGACCTGCGCAAGTCGCAGCCGTACTGCGGCTACGAGACGTACGAGTTCGACGTCGCCACCGAGCGCGGCTGTGACGTCTACTCGCGCTACCTCGTGCGCATGAGGGAGATGGAAGAGTCTCTCAAGATCGTCGAGCAGGCCCTTGACCGCATCGCCGGTCCGCTCAAGGGTGACCCGGTGATGATCGAGGACAAGAAGATCGGCTGGCCCGCGCAGCTCGCGCTCGGCCCCGACGGGTTCGGCAACTCGCCCGACCACATCGCCCACATCATGGGCACCTCGATGGAGGCGCTCATCCACCACTTCAAGCTGGTGACCGAGGGCTTCCGGGTCCCGGCCGGGCAGGCGTACGCCAGCATCGAGTCGCCCAAGGGCGAGCTCGGCGCCCACGTGGTCAGCGACGGCGGCACCCGCCCCTACCGCGTGCACTTCCGCGAGCCGTCCTTCTGCAACCTGCAGGGCTTCCCTGCGATGGCGGAGGGCGGCCAGGTCGCCGACGTGATCGCCGCGGTGGCTTCTATCGACCCCGTCATGGGAGGTGTGGACCGGTGACCTACTCACCGGAGATCCGTGAGCGTCTTGAGAGGGACGCCAAGGAGATCATCGGGCGTTACCCGAAGACGCGCTCCGCCCTGCTGCCGCTGCTCCACCTCGTGCAGTCGGAGGACGGCTACGTCTCCGACGACGGGCAGGAGTTCTGCGCGGAGATGCTCGGCATCAGCAAGGCCGAGGTCACGGGCGTCGCGACCTTCTACACCATGTACAAGCGCAAGCCCGCCGGCGACTATCACGTCGGCGTGTGCATCAACGCGCTGTGCGCGGTCATGGGCGGCGACCAGATCTGGGAGGAGCTGTCGGAGCACGTCGGCGTCGGCCACGACGAGGCGACCTCGGACGGCAAGATCTCGCTGGAGCGCCTCGAGTGCAACGCGGCCTGCGACTTCGCCCCGGTCATGATGGTCAACTGGGAGTTCTTCGACAACCAGACCCCCGAGTCGGCCAAGCAGCTCGTCGACGACCTGCGTGACGGCAAGGAGGTGCGGCCGACCCGCGGGCCGAAGAGGCTGTGCACCTTCAAGGAGGCCTCGCGCGTGCTCTCCGGCCTGCCCGACGACCTGGCGGGCGACGGCCCGTCGGCCGCCGGCGCCTCACTCGAGGGCCTGAAGGTCGCCAAGGCCAATGGATGGAAGGCCCCCGAGGCATGAGCACGACTTTGACTCCGGTCCTGACAGCGAACTGGGACCAGCCCAACTCCTTCACCCTCGACGTCTACGGCGAGTACGAGGCGGCGAAGAAGGCGCTGGGCATGGACCCCGACGCCGTCATCCAGGCCGTCAAGGACTCCGGCCTGCGCGGCCGCGGCGGTGCGGGCTTCCCGACCGGCATGAAGTGGGGCTTCATCCCGCAGGGTGACGGCAAGCCGCACTATCTCGTCGTCAACGCCGACGAGTCGGAGCCGGGCACCTGCAAGGACATCCCGCTGATGATGGCCAACCCGCACGCGCTGGTCGAGGGCATCATCATCACGTCGTACGCGATCCGGGCCAACCACGCCTTCATCTACGTGCGCGGCGAGGTGCTCCACGTCATCCGGCGGCTGCACGCGGCCGTGCGGGAGGCGTACGAGAAGGGCTACCTCGGCACCGACATCTTCGGCTCCGGCTTCGACCTCGAGCTGGTCGTGCACAGCGGCGCGGGCGCTTACATCTGCGGCGAGGAGACGGCGCTGCTCGACTCGCTGGAAGGCTTCAGAGGTCAACCGCGACTCAAGCCCCCGTTCCCCGCCGTGGCGGGCCTGTACGCCTCACCTACTGTGGTGAACAACGTCGAGTCGATCGCCAGTGTTCCCTCCATCATCGACAACGGCGCCGACTGGTTCGCCGGGATGGGCACGGAGAAGTCCAAGGGCTTCGGCATCTTCTCGCTGAGCGGCCACGTCACAAGGCCCGGCCAGTACGAGGCGCCGCTCGGCATCACGCTGCGCGAGCTCCTCGACATGGCGGGCGGCATCAGGGCCGGCCACCAGATCAAGTTCTGGACGCCGGGCGGATCGTCCACGCCGATCTTCACCGACGAGCACCTCGACGTGCCGCTCGACTTCGAGGCGGTCGGCGCCAAGGGCTCCATGCTCGGCACCCGCGCCCTGCAGATCTTCGACGAGACCACCTGTGTGGTCCGCACGGTGCTGCGCTGGACCGAGTTCTACGCCCACGAGTCCTGCGGCAAGTGCACACCCTGCCGCGAGGGCACGTACTGGCTCAAGCAGGTGCTCAAGCGCCTGGAGAAGGGCCAGGGCTCCGAGGACGACCTGGCCACGATCACCGACATCGCGGACAACATCCTGGGCCGCTCGTTCTGCGCCCTGGGCGACGGCGCGACCAGCCCGATCCACTCCTCCGTGAAGTACTTCCGCGACGAGTACCTCAAGCACTTCGAGATCGGCGGCTGCCCGTTCGACCCGAAGAAGTCCACTCTCTGGGGTGAGCAGTGACAGTCGTAGAGACCGAGACGAACCTGGTGACCCTGACCATCGACGGGTTCCAGGTCAGTGTCCCCAAGGGCACGTTGATCATCAGGGCAGCCGAGCTGCTGGGCATCCAGATCCCCAGGTTCTGCGACCACCCGCTGCTCGACCCGGCGGCCAACTGCCGCCAGTGCCTCGTCGACATCCCCGACGCGGGCAACGGCCGCGGCTTCCCCAAGCCGCAGCCGTCGTGCGCGATCGAGGTGGCCGAGGGCATGGTCGTGCAGACGCAGCTCACCTCGCCGGTCGCCGAGAAGGCGCAGCGGTCGGCGATGGAGTTCCTGCTGCTGAACCACCCGCTCGACTGCCCGGTCTGCGACAAGGGCGGCGAGTGCCCCCTGCAGAACCAGGCCATGTCCAACGGCCGCGGCGAGTCCAGGTTCCAGGAGCAGAAGCGGACCTTCCCCAAGCCGCTGCCGCTGTCCACGCAGGTGCTGCTCGACCGCGAGCGCTGCGTCCAGTGCGCCCGGTGCATCCGCTTCTCCGACCAGATCGCCGGTGACCCGCTCATCGAGTTCTTCGAGCGCGGGGCCAAGGAGCAGGTGCGGACGGCCGACGGCAAGCCGTTCAACTCCTACTTCTCCGGCAACACGGTGCAGATCTGCCCGGTCGGCGCGCTGACCGGCGCCGCCTACCGGTTCCGGGCCCGCCCGTTCGACCTGGTCTCCACGCCGAGCGCGTGCGAGCACTGCGCCTCCGGCTGCGCCCAGCGCACCGACCACCGGCGCGGCCGCGTCACCCGCCGCCTGGCGGGCAACGACCCGCAGGTCAACGAGGAGTGGAACTGCGACAAGGGCCGCTGGGCCTTCACCTACGCCCAGCAGCCCGACCGGCTCAAGACACCGCTGATCCGCAACGAGGAGGGCGTGCTGGTGCCGGCCTCGTGGCCGGAGGCGCTCGCGGTGGCCGCCGAGGGCCTGGCCAAGGCGCGCGGCAAGGCCGGCGTGCTGGTCGGCGGCCGGGTCACGGTCGAGGACGCGTACGCGTACGCGAAGTTCGCCCGGATCGCCCTGCACAGCAACGACGTCGACTTCCGCGCCAGGCCGCACTCCGTCGAGGAGACGCAGTTCCTGGCCCACGCGGTGGCCGGCAAGGGCATCGAGATCAGCTACACCGAGCTCGAGAACGCGCCCCACGTGCTGCTCGTCGGGTTCGAGCCCGAGGACGAGTCGCCGATCGTCTTCCTGCGCCTGCGCAAGGCGTGGATGAAGAAGGGACTCAAGGTCACCTCGATCGCCCCGTTCGCCTCGCTCGGGCTGGAGAAGATGGGCGGCACGCTCATCCGCACCGCGCCGGGCGGCGAGGCCGACGCCATCGGCGAGCTGGTCGGCAAGCTGGCCGAGGGCACGATCGTGCTCGCGGGCGAGCGCCTCGCCACCGTGCCGGGCGCCCTGTCCGCCCTCGTACGGCTCGCCAACGCCTCCGACGCCCGGATCGCCTGGATCCCGCGCAGGGCCGGTGAGCGCGGCGCCATCGAGGCCGGCGCGCTGCCCAACCTGCTGCCGATCGGCCGCCCGGTCGACGACGAGAGCGCCAGGGCCGAGGTCGCCAGGGCGTGGGACGTCACCTCGCTGCCCGCCACGCCGGGCCGCGACACCTCCGCCATCCTCGCGGCAGCGCGCTCCGGCGAGCTGGACGCCCTGGTCGTGGGCGGCGTCGACCCCTACGACCTGGCCGACCCGGCCGCGGCGCTCGACGCGCTCGAGCACACGCCGTTCATCGTCAGCCTGGAGATCCGCGCCAGCGCCGTCACCGACCGCGCCGACGTGGTGCTGCCCGTCGCCGCCGTCCAGGAGAAGAGCGGCACGTTCGTCAACTGGGAGGGCCGGGGCCGCTCGTTCGAGGCGCCGCTCAAGGTGCCGGGGCTGCTCTCCGACCTCGCCGTGATCGGCAACCTGGCCGACCGGATGGACGTCCACCTGGGCCTGCCGGACGCCAAGGCCGTCCGACGCGAGCTGTCCAGCCTGGGGGCGTGGCGCGGCACCCGCGTCGCCGCGCCGTACACCGCCACCCGCGCCCAGGCCGCCCCGGCGGCCGGCGAGGCGCTGCTGGCGACCTGGCACCTGCTGCTCGACGAGGGCAGGCTGCAGGACGGCGAGCCGTACCTCGCGGGCACCGCCCGCGCCGCCGAGGCACTGGTCTCCGAGAGCACGGCAGCCGAGCTCGGCGTCGCCGACGGCGACAAGCTCGTCGTCGGCGGCTCAGGAGCCGACACTGTGACGCTGCCCGTGCGCGTCGCGGACCTGCCGGACCGCGTGGTCTGGGTGCCGACGAACTCCGGCGGCTGCTCGGTCACGCGCGACCTGCGCGCGGTGGCCGGCGACATCGTCACCATCGGGAGCGCCTCATGACCCACGTTCTCGCGGCCGATCCCACCCTTGCCGACTTCGGCAAGGACCCGCTGTGGATCACGATCATCAAGGCCGTGATGATCTTCGCCTTCCTGATGCTGGGCATTCTGTTCGGCGTCTGGTTCGAGCGGAAGCTCATCTCCAGGATGCAGAACCGCTACGGCCCCAACCGGGCCGGCAAGTTCGGTCTGCTGCAGTCGGTCGCCGACGGTCTGAAGATGGGCCTGAAGGAGGACCTCTTCCCGCGGACCGTGGACAAGGTGCTCTACCTGCTGGCTCCGGTCATCATGGTGGTGCCGGCGTTCCTGGCCTTCTCGATCGTGCCGTTCGCGCCGATGGTCAACCTGTTCGGCGTGCGCACGCCGCTGCAGCTGGTGGACCTGCCGGTGGCGGTGCTGTTCATGCTGGCCATGGGTGCCGTGTCGGTCTACGGCGTGGTGCTGGCCGGATGGTCGTCGCGCTCGCCGTACGCGCTGCTCGGCGGTCTGCGGTCGGCGGCGCAGGTGGTCTCGTACGAGATCGCCATGGGCCTGTCGTTCGTGGCCATCTTCCTGTTCGCCGGGACGCTGTCCACCTCGGAGATCGTCAAGGCGCAGGAGCAGACCTGGTTCGTGGTGCTGCTCATCCCGTCCTTCCTGGTCTACGTGATCTGCATGTTCGGTGAGGCCGCGCGTATCCCGTTCGACCTGCCGGAGGGCGAGGGCGAGCTGGTCGGTGGTTTCCAGACCGAGTACTCCTCGTCGCTGAAGTTCGCTCTGATCATGATGGGCGAGTACCTGCACACCTTCACCGCCTCCGGCATCGCCGTGACGCTGTTCCTGGGCGGCTGGCGGGCGCCGTTCCCGATCTCGCTGTGGGACGGGGCCAACCAGGGCTACTGGCCGGTGCTGTGGTTCCTGATCAAGTTCGTGCTGACCTTCAGCTTCATCATCTGGGTCCGCGCCTCGCTGCCGCGTGTGCGTTACGACCAGCTCATGTCGCTGGGCTGGAAGGTGCTGATCCCGGTCAACCTGGCGTGGATCATGCTGGTGGCCGCCGTGCGCAACGTGGTCGTCAACGACGGCAACAAGACGCTCGGCATCGGGCTCGGCGCGGTCGTGGTGATCGGGGCGCTGGCCATCTGGATGCGGTTCGACACCGTCAACCAGCGGCGCAAGGAAGCCAGAAAGGCCCAGGTCGAGGCCGAGTTCCAGGAACTGTCCGAAGAGCCTACGGCCGGCGGCTTCCCGGTGCCGCCGCTCGATCTGCCGCACTACCACGGGGTGCAGCACAAGGAGATTCCCAGTGGGACTAACTGATTGGCTGAACCCCGTCAAGGGCTTCGGGGTCACCTTCCACACCATGTTCAAGAAGCCCGTCACGGTGAACTACCCGGAGGTGAAGAGGCCGACGGCCCCTCGCTTCCACGGGCGTCACCAGCTCAACCGCTGGCCTGACGGGCTGGAGAAGTGCGTCGGGTGCGAGCTGTGCGCCTGGGCGTGTCCGGCCGACGCGATCTACGTCGAGGGCGCGGACAACACCGAGGAGGAGCGCTTCTCGCCGGGCGAGCGTTACGGGCGCACGTACCAGATCAACTATCTGCGGTGCATCCTGTGCGGCCTGTGCATCGAGGCCTGCCCGACCCGCGCGCTCACCATGACGAACGAGTACGAGCTCGCCGACACCACGCGTGAGAGCCTCATCTACACCAAGGAGATGCTCCTCGCGCCCCTGACCCCGGGCATGGAGCAGCCGCCGCACCCCATGCGGCTCGGTGAGACCGAAGAGGACTACTACCGGCTGGGGCGGACCAATGGGTGAGACCGTCACGTTCTGGGTCCTCGCCGTCGTATCCGTCGGCGCGGCACTCGGCATGGTCTTCAACAGGAAGGCCGTGTACTCCGCGCTGATGCTCGGCACGGTGATGCTCTGCCTCGCGGTCCTGTACGCCGTGCAGGACGCGCCCTTCCTGGCCGCGGTGCAGATCATCGTCTACACCGGCGCGATCATGATGCTGTTCCTGTTCGTGCTCATGCTGGTGGGCGTCGACTCCTCCGACTCCCTCGTCGAGACACTGAAGGGCCAGCGCTTCTGGGCGGCCATCGCGTCCCTCGGCTTCGTGGTCCTGATCGTCCTGGCCATCGGCAACGCGATGTTCGCCGACCAGGCCGGGCTGGCGCAGGCCACGGCGCAGGGCGGCTACATCCGCTCGATCGCGCTGCTGCTGTTCACCAAGTACGTGTTCGCGTTCGAGATCACCTCGGCGCTGCTGATCACGGCGGCGCTGGGCGCGATGGTGCTGGCGCACCGCGAGAAGCTCACCGACAAGCCCACGCAGAAGGACCTGGCCCGCGCCCGGTTCCTCGGCGACCGCCCGTCGCCGCTGCCGGGCCCCGGCACCTACGCCAGGAGCAACGCCATCGACATGCCGGCGCTGCTCCCCGACGGGACGGCCGCCGAGTCCTCGGTCAACCGCTACATCGCGCGCTACGACGTCGAGCACGGCCACCTGCCCGAGGACCCGAGGCTCGCCGAGGCCATCCAGCACACGGCCGAGGAGGACGCCGAGGAGCGGGGCATCGAGCCGCACGGCGTCGAGCAGAACAATGAGGTGACCAAGTGACGACGCACTACCTCGTACTGTCCGGCCTGCTCTTCGGCATCGGCGCCCTGGGTGTGCTGATCAGGCGTAACGCGATCGTGGTGTTCATGTGCGTGGAGCTCATGCTCAACGCCTGCAACCTCGCGTTCGTCACCTTCTCCAGGCAGGTCGGCAACCTGGAAGGCCAGATCATCGCGTTCTTCGTGATGGTGGTGGCCGCGGCCGAGGTCGTGGTCGGCCTGGCCATCATCGTGACGATCTTCCGAACCCGCAGGTCCGCGTCGGTCGACGACGCCAACCTGCTGAAGTACTAAGAGGTGACTGGTGGAATCTCATGTTGCTGAGATCGTCCAGCACACCGGCGGGGTGATCGGCAACGCCTGGCTGATGATCGCTTTCCCCTTGGTGGGGGCGTTCATCCTGCTGGTGTTCGGCCGGTTCACGAACCGCTGGGGCCATCTGCTGGGCGTGGCCATGTCCCTCGCCTCGTTCGTCGTGGCGGTGCTGGCGTTCTTCCAACTCATCGGGTTCGGGGAAGAGGAGCGTCGGCGGGCCGTCGAGCTTTATGACTTCATCCCCGGTCTGGTGAAGATGGGGCTGCTGATCGACCCGCTGTCGATCAGCTTCGCGCTGCTGATCACGGGTGTGGGCTCGCTGATCCACATCTACTCGATCGGCTACATGGCCCATGACGAGCACCGGCGCAGGTTCTTCTCCTACCTGAACCTGTTCGTGGCCGCGATGCTCCTGCTGGTGCTGGCCGACAACTACGTCGGCCTGTTCATCGGCTGGGAGGGCGTCGGTCTGGCCTCGTACCTGCTGATCGGGTTCTGGCAGTTCAAGCCGTCGGCGGCGGTCGCGGCGAAGAAGGCGTTCATCGTCAACCGCGTCGGTGACTTCGGCCTGCTGGTCGGCATGTTCGTCATCTGGACGACGTTCGGCACACTCGCCTTCAAGGACCTCGCGGCCAAGACGACCGGCGTCGAGAACGGCACCACGCTGGCCATCGGCCTGCTGCTGCTCCTCGGCGCGTGCGGCAAGTCCGCGCAGCTCCCGCTGCAGTCCTGGCTCCTCGACGCCATGGAGGGCCCGACCCCCGTGTCGGCCCTGATCCACGCCGCGACCATGGTGACCGCCGGCGTCTACCTGGTGGTCCGCTCCGGGGCGTTCTTCTTCCACCCCGGTTCGGGCGCCGCGCTCGCGGTCTCCATCGTCGGCGCGGCCACGCTGCTCGCCGGTGCGATCATCGGTTGCGCCAAGGACGACATCAAGAAGGGCCTGGCCGGTTCGACGATGTCGCAGATCGGCTACATGATGCTCGGCGCCGGCCTCGGCCCCGCCGGGTACGCGTTCGCGATCGGCCACCTGATCACGCACGGCTTCTTCAAGGCCGACATGTTCCTCGGCGCCGGTTCGGTCATGCACGGCATGAACGATGAAGTGAACATGCGGAAGTACGGCGGGCTGCGCAAGGTCATGCCGGTCACCTTCGTCACGTTCTTCATCGGCTACCTGGCGATCATCGGCTTCCCGCTGCTGTCCGGTTACTTCACCAAGGACGGCATCATCGAGACGGCCGTCGAGCACAACCAGGTCCTGGGCTGGCTGGCCGTGCTGGGCGCGGGCATCACCGGCTTCTACATGTCGCGGATGGTCTTCATGACCTTCTTCGGCGAGAAGCGCTGGGCCGAGGACGCCCACCCGCACGAGTCGCCGGCCGTCATGACCTGGCCGCTGATCATCCTGTCGATCGGCTCGATCTTCCTGGGTGGCTACCTCATCCTGAGCAACCGGCTCATGGACTTCCTCGCCCCGGCAGTCGGGGCGCCGGAGGAGAAGCCGGTGTTCCACTTCGCCAGCACGCCCGGTCTCGCCACGCTCGCGCTCGTCGCGGTCGGCGCGGCCTTCGCCTGGATGAAGTACGGCCGGGCCGAGGTGCCGGTCGTGCAGCCGCGCGGCTCGTTCCTCACCACGTTCGCCCGGCGCGACCTGTACGGTGACGCGCTCAACGAGTCGCTCTTCATGCGCCCCGGCCAGTGGCTGACCCGGATCGCGGTGTTCTTCGACAACCGCGGCATCGACGGTCTCGTCAACGGCCTGGCCGCGGGCATCGGCGGCAGCTCCGGGCGCCTGCGGAGACTCCAGACGGGCTTCGCCAGAACGTACGCGCTGTCCATCTTCATCGGTGCCGCCCTGCTGACCGGCGCCCTGCTCCTCGTTGGGAACATCTGATGTCACCCTGGCTTCCGATACTCATGGCGGTGCCCGTGGTGGGCGCCATCGTGGTGGCCCTGCTTCCCAAGGGCAGTGACAAGCTGGCCAAGCAGGTAACGCTGCTGGTCTCGCTGCTGACGCTGGTGCTCACGGGCGTCATGGCCGCCGGGTACAAGCCGTCGGGCCCTCGGTTCCAGTTCGCGGCCGAGTACAACTGGATCCCGAGCTTCGGTGTGAAGTTCGGGGTCGGCGTCGACGGCGTCGCGCTCGTGCTGATCGCCCTGTCGGTGGTGCTGGTGCCGCTCGTGGTGCTGGCCTCCTGGCACGACGCCGACGGCGTCAAGACCGCCGACGGCACGCTCATCACGCCCAAGCGATCGGTGAAGACCTACTTCTCGCTGCTGCTCGTGCTCGAGACGATGATGATCGGCGTCTTCGCGGCGACCGACATCTTCCTCTTCTACGTCTTCTTCGAAGCCATGCTGATCCCGATGTACTTCATGATCGGGTCGTACGGCGGCGCCCAGCGGTCCTACGCGGCCGTCAAGTTCCTGCTGTACTCGCTGTTCGGCGGCCTGCTCATGCTGGTCGCGGTCATCGGGCTGTACTTCGTGGCCGGCAAGTCCACGTTCATGTTCCCCGAGCTGATCGGGGCCATCAAGGACCCGGCCATGCAGAAGTGGCTGTTCGGCGGCTTCTTCATCGCCTTCGCGATCAAGGCCCCGCTCTGGCCGGTGCACACCTGGCTGCCCGACGCGGCCGCGCAGGCTCCCGCCGGTGCCGCCGTGCTGCTGGTGGGCGTGCTGGACAAGGTCGGCACGTTCGGGATGCTCCGCTTCTGCCTGGAGCTGTTCCCCGACGCGTCCAAGGCGTTCACGATGCCGATCGTCGTCCTGGCGGTCATCAGCATCATCTACGGCGCCATCGTGGCCATCGGGCAGACCGACATGAAGCGGCTCATCGCGTACACGTCGATCTCGCACTTCGGCTTCATCGTGCTCGGCGTGTTCGCCATGTCGTCCGTGGCCCAGTCCGGCGCCACCCTCTACATGGTCAACCACGGCTTCGCCACCGGCGCGCTGTTCCTGGCCGCGGGCTTCCTCATCGCCAGGCGCGGCTCGCCGTTCATCGGGGACTACGGAGGCGTCCAGAAGGTCGCACCGCTGCTCGCCGGCTTCTTCCTGGTCGCCAGTCTGGCCGGTCTCTCGCTGCCCGGACTCTCGTCGTTCGTCAGCGAGTTCATGGTCATGATCGGCACGTACTCCAGCCAGGCCCACGGCTCGGGTGCTCTGACGGTGGCCGCGGTGGTCTCCGCGGTGGCCGTGATCCTCGCCGCCGTCTACATCCTGTGGATGGTCCAGCGCACCCTGAACGGGCCCACCGCCGAGCCGGTCAAGGCGTTCAAGGACCTGAACGCCCGCGAGGTCTGGGTCCTGGCTCCGCTGGTCGCACTGATCATCGGGTTCGGCTTCTTCCCCAAGCCGCTGCTCGACGTGATCAACCCGTCGGTGCAGCAGACGCTGACCAACGTGCACGTGCCGACCTCCACCATCGCTGAGAAGGGGACAGGTCAGTGAACTCCATCCCAGCGCCGACGATCGAGTACGGCACGCTGGCGCCGCTGCTGGTGGTCTTCGGCGCGGCCATCATCGGCGTGCTGGTCGAGGCGTTCGCGCCGCGATACCTGCGTAAGTCGATCCACGTACCGCTCACCCTGCTGAGCCTGTTCGGCGCGTTCGCGCTGGTGCTCGTGCAGGTCCTGCGCGGCAACGTGCCGACCGCGCCGGTCGCCATGGGCGCGGTCGCGGTGGACGGGCCCGCGCTGTTCATCTGGGGCGTCATCCTCGTCCTGTCGTTCGTGTGCGTGCTGCTGATCAACGACGAGGGCCACTTCGTCGCCTCGGCCGCGGCCGTGCCCGGCAGCGCCGACGAGGAGGAGGCCGAGGCAGAGGGCAGCGGGCACACCGAGGTGTACCCGCTGGTGCTGTTCGCCGTCGGCGGCATGCTGCTCTTCCCGGCCGCCCACGACCTGCTGACGATGTTCGTCGGCCTCGAGGTCATGTCGCTGCCGCTCTACCTGCTGTGCGGCCTGGCCCGCCGGCGCCGCCTGCTGTCGCAGGAGGCGTCCATGAAGTACTTCCTGCTGGGCGCGTTCTCCTCGGCCTTCTTCCTGTACGGCACCGCGATGGTGTACGGCTTCGCGGGCACCGTCTCGCTGCCCGGCATCAACGCGGCCATGGCCAAGAGCGCCTCGCTCGACCCGATCCTGATGCTCGGGCTGGCGCTGCTCGGCGTGGGCCTGCTGTTCAAGATCGGCGCAGCGCCGTTCCAGGCCTGGAAGCCGGACGTCTACCAGGGCGCTCCGACCCCGATCACCGCTCTGATGGCCTCCGGCACGCTGGTCGCGGCCGTGGGCGCCGTGCTGCGGGTGTTCTGGGTGGGTCTGGGCAACCTCGACTGGAACTGGCGGCCGATCATCTGGGGCGTCGCCGCGCTCACGATGATCGTCGGCTCGATCCTGGCGATCACACAGACCGAGATCAAGCGGATGCTGGCGTACTCGTCGATCGCGCACGCGGGCTTCCTGCTCGTCGGCGTGATGGCCACGTACGGCTCCGCGGACCAGAACGTCGTGTCCCTGAAGGCGATCCTGTTCTACCTCGCGGTCTACGGCGTCACCACGGTGGGCGCGTTCGCGGTGGTCACGCTCGTACGTGACCCGGGCGGCGAGGCCGGGCACCTGTCACGCTGGGCCGGGCTCGGCAAGCGCGCGCCGCTGCTGGCCGGGGTCTTCGCCTTCTTCCTGCTGGCCTTCGCGGGCATCCCGATGACGAGCGGCTTCTTCGGCAAGTACGCCGTCTTCGCGGCCGCCCTGAACAGCGGGACGCAGCCCGGCGACTCGATGGGCGGCTGGATGGCCGGCCTGGTCGTGGTGGGTGTGGTGGCCTCGGCCATCGCCGCGTTCTTCTACGTCCGCGTCATCGTGTTGATGTTCTTCAGCGAGCCGGCGGCCGACGGACCGGCGATCGCGGTGCCCAGTATGGGGACCGTGGCCGTCATCGCCGTCTCCCTGCTGGTTACCGTAGGGGTGGGGCTCTACCCGGAGTCCGTGCTCGGTGTTGCCAACGACGCTGCTCGCAGCCTGTTCATCAGATAAGGGGTTTTGTATGTCTGCGCCTCCCGTGGTTGACCTTCCCATCGAGGACGAGCGGTTGGCGCAGGACCTGGCCACCGGAATGGCCGCGGTCGAGAAACTCCTGCGCTCGTCGGTGGAGAGCGAGGACGCCTTCGTCACGGAGGCGTCCAAGCACCTCATCGAGGCCGGCGGCAAGCGGTTCCGCACGCTGCTGCTGCTGCTCGCCGCGCAGTTCGGCGACCCGTCCGCGCCGGGTGTCGTGCCCGGCGCGGTGGTGATCGAGCTGACCCATCTGGGCTCGCTCTACCACGACGACGTCATGGACGAGGCCCCGGTACGCCGGGGCTCTCCGTCCGCCAACGCCCGGTGGGACAACACCGTGGCGATCCTCACCGGCGACTTCCTGTTCGCCCAGGCGTCCGACCTCCTCGCGGATCTCGGCCCCGAGTTGATCCGCATTCAGGCGCAGACGTTCTCCCGCCTCGTGCAGGGGCAGATCCGCGAGACCGTGGGCCCGCGTGACGGCGAAGACCCGATCGCCCACCACCTGGGCGTGCTGACCGACAAGACCGGCTCCCTGATCGCCGCCTCCGGCCGCTTCGGCGCGCTGCTGTCCGGCGCCCCCGCCGATGTCGAGGAGCGGCTCAGCCGGGCGTGCGAGGCCATCGGCGTGGCCTGGCAGCTCGGCGACGACCTGCTGGACGTGGCCTCCACCGGCGTGCAGTCGGGCAAGACGCCGGGGACCGACCTGCGGGAGGGCG
Organism: Nonomuraea helvata; assembly: GCF_039535785.1. NCBI lineage: Bacteria > Bacillati > Actinomycetota > Actinomycetes > Streptosporangiales > Streptosporangiaceae > Nonomuraea > Nonomuraea helvata. The sequence continues at coordinate 1,171,139 of NZ_BAAAXV010000009.1, read as the reverse complement.
TCAAGACCCTGCCGGTCCTGTACGCGCTGGCGTCGGACGAGTCCTCCCGGCTGGGCGAGCTGCTGTCGGGGCCGGTGGCGGAAGAGGACGTGGACGAGGCGTTGACCTTGCTCCGCGCCCACCCCGCGATGGGGCAGGCGCGGGCGGAGCTGGAATCGTGGGTGGACCGGGCTCGTACCGACATCTCCGGCCTTCCCGACATCCCCGCCAGGTCCGCATTTTTGGCGCTATGTGACTACGTGGTCGAGCGTTCTGGCTGACAGCCGGACGCGCCGGGCGGCCCGGGCCGTTCGGATGCTGTCGTACGTGAAGATCGCCAAGGCCAGCCAGACGATCGAGAACCCGATCCACCGGCTGGACGGCATCGTCTCCTTGGCGATCAGCACGCCGCAGGCGAACTGCAGGACCGGCGCGATGTACTGCAGGAGCCCCATGGTGCTGAGCGGCACCCGGATGGCCGCCGCCCCGAACCAGATCAGCGGCACAGCGGTGGCCACCCCGCCTCCGAACAGCAGCAGAGCGTGCCCGAGTCCGTGCCCGGCGAACGTTCCCTGCCCGCCCGTCTGCAGGAAGAGGATGTAGCCGAGCGCGGGAAGGAACAGCACCAGGGCCTCGATGGCGAGACCCTCGGTGGCCGCCACGTTGGCCCGCTTCTTGACCAGCCCGTACACGCCGAAGCTGACGGCCAGCGTGAGCGCGATCCACGGCGGCCGCCCGTAGTCGACCGTCAGCACCACCACCGCGAGCGCCCCGAACCCGACGGCCGCCCACTGCAGCGGCCGCATCCGCTCCCGCAGCAGCACCACGCCGAACAGCACGTTGACGAGCGGGTTGATGAAGTAGCCTAGAGCGCTCTCGACGACGTGCCCGCTGTTGACCGAGTAGATGTAGACGCCCCAGTTCACGGTGACGAGCGCGGCGGCCAGCGCGAGGAGTCCCAGCTTCGCGGGCTGTCTGACGAGGGGGCGGATCCAGGACCAGTGCCGGCGGACGGCCAGCACGGCGGCGACCACGACGAGCGACCACACCATGCGGTGCGCCAGGATCTCGACGGCGCCGGACGGCTTGAGGAGCGGCCAGTAGAGGGGGAACAGGCCCCACAAGGTGTAGGCGGCGATCCCGAACAAGACACCGCGCCGAAGATCAGGCATGAAGCCCATTTTCGGCCATTACCACCTTTAAACACAAATTTTGTCCGCTATGCGGGATTGTGTAGCCGCTCTAAAGCGTTGGGGGCTATGTACTCTGGGACGAGACCTAGTGGAGGTAGTGCCATGGGCTGGCTTTTCGGCGGCAACAAGACATCGATGGTCCGACCCGAGGACGCCCTCCCGGGCCGCCAGGACCCGATGCCGATCCCCTCCCGCCACGCGGTCCTCGACGCCCCGCTCACCCCGCCCCCGGGCCGGGAGGTCGCCGACTTCGGCCTCGGCTGCTTCTGGGGCGCCGAGCGCAAGTTCTGGCAGACGCCCGGGGTCGTCACGACGGCGGTGGGCTACCAGGGCGGCTACACGCCCAACCCGACGTACGAGGAGGTCTGCAGCGGCCTCACGGGCCATGCTGAGGTCGTCCGGGTGGCGTTCGACCCGGCTCAGGTGTCGTACGAGGAGCTCCTGAGGGTCTTCTGGGAGGCCCACGACCCGACGCAGGGCATGCGCCAGGGCAACGACGTGGGGACGCAGTACCGTTCGGCCATCTATTACCACTCGCCGGAGCAGCAGAAGGCGGCGGAGGCGTCTCGGGACGCGTACCAGGGGGTGCTGAAGGCGGCCGGCTACGGTGAGATCACCACGGAGGTCGCCGCGGCGGGCCCGTTCTACTATGCCGAGGACTATCACCAGCAGTACCTCCACCGCAACAAAAACGGCTACTGCGGAATCGGCGGGACGGGCGTCGTCTGTCCGGTGGGCCTGACCTCCGGCGAGGCGTAGACCTGCGGAGATAGCTAGTTCCTGGCCTATGGTCGCCCGGTCCGTCCGGCGTCGATCATGGGCCAGAGCCGTCTTCGGCGACAACCTTCCTTACAGGTTCAAGCCGCCCGCCTGCGGCGGTCGACGGCGCGTCCGGGCGCCAGCTGGCCGCGCTGCAGCTCTTCGGCCGGTCGCGGCCAGCACGCCCACGCGCCCAACCACCGCAATAGACAGCCTGAATCGGCGCGCTCATCACGGAGTACAGCTCAGAGACCGACGTACAGTCCGCAGCCTCCGATCGTCAGATCATGCCTCTGGCAGGGAATCTCTGGCCCCGAGCTGATCATCTCGATGGGGTCCAGCTCGTGGGGTTGTTGAGATGGAACCTGATTACCTTGCACACCGTCGACCCAGGCGAGCCCAGCAGACCAGTTCCTCCGCATCAAGCCCGGCTGTGACCGCAGGCCAACACATGACCGAGGAACGGTGACGGTGGAGGTGCACACGAAGCCGGGCTTGACACTCCGGAGCCGGCCCGCTGCCGCTCCGCGGTTGGTCGACGGCGTACGAGGTGATCAGATCAGGTTACCGCTGGAGTGGCGATACCCAGCCCACTGATATCAAATAATTTGGGATGAGCATAAAACTCATTATGTAGCGTATCCTCAAAGGGTCCTTGCTGTAATCATCGCCGTATTCAGCAAGTCCCCGAGGTAAGTGCCACTTCAATGCGCTTACAATCACTGATATGAGCTGGATACCCTTATTTAGCACTGCACTCGGTGCCGTGATTGGCATTGCTGCGACGCTGCTCGCCGACTGGACTCGAGCGAATCGCAACCAGCGGGAGGAAAGCCGAACTGTCAGGCGACAGCTATATGGCGACTACCTTGCCGCACTTTCACTAACGCGCCACCATCTTAGGGTTGCAGCCCGGAATGCTGGCTCGCCCATCGAAGACAAGGCCCGTCTAGCTCTCGAAGCCTTTGAGGCGGGAGGAGCATACCAGGCACGGTATCAAGTGGCACTTGTTGCTCCAGGCCATGTCACCGATGCCTCTACAGCCGCATTCAATGCTCTACGAAGCCTGCGCGACCTTATAGAAGGCGGGGGAGGGGCAAACAGCGACCCTGCCTTTCGTGAAGCGCAACAGCAGTGGGCTGCTCGATTTGCTGCGCTACGAAATTGCATGCGCGTAGACCTCGGTCTCGATCAGGGTGAGAAGCAACCCTAGTCGCATCACTGCACATACTGGCAATGGTTCTGGACGATCACGGACGTTGGCGGATGACGCCGAACAGCGAGGTCACCTTGAGCAGGCTTACCCGCCTCACCTGAACGGCATGAGTGATTTTGTTCTCACTCGCAATGAGGTGTTCGGCTGAGGCCATGACGATCGCTGACTTCGGCACGCGCCATACGGGCCAGGGCGATCGGCTCAGGGAACTGCCGCGGCCCTCCTTCGTCGGGCCTTGCCACCGGGTTTCTCTGGTCGAGGTGACAGCAGGGCTGCCAGCAACGTCCCCACACATCGACGCATCCAAGCGACCTTCCACACGCGTCTGACCGGGGTTGCGATCAGCCGAGCATGGCGATCGGTTCGCCTGAAAAGCGGAAGTTCGGATTGCCGCAACGCATCCGTCGCCGGGGATAGAGAGCCTCGCCCCTGGTTAGCTTGCCATCGAGTTACCTGCTACCGATGCCCGTGACTTCTGCTGCCTGATCTCAGCGTGTAGATTCCCGGCCAGTTCCTCCAATGTCTCTCCGCAACGCACGTTGGAGAGACCGCTGTTCTTGGGCATGAAGTTGATTCGCATGGCGACCCAGCCTCCGGACATGTCGGTGATCTGCCAGCCGGGGAATCTGTTGAGCACTTGCTGCACGGTCAGGGGCACGGCTGTGCTCCGGCGATCAGTGACGAGAGCGGATGCGACATGCGCAGTTGCGTGTAGCGAAGGGCGACGCGGTGGGCGGCGCGGGCCGGCTGAGTGAAGGGGTGGCCTGCGTAGATCGGTCGGTGTCTGCGTGGGTTCCAGCCGGTGCGCCACCAGTACGTGCCGTCCGCACACCAAACGATCAGCCCGACCCAGACCGACACCATGGGCGTGCCGTAGTCGTGATGGACGTCGGCAGTGATTCCCTCGTCCGCAAGGGCGGCGGCCAGTTGTTGTGCGGCGGCCAAAGGGTGAGGCGGTAGTTCGTTCATGTACTGAGCGTTGCCGTCATGAAACCGCAGGTGAACGGCCTAGTGCTGCTGGTGGTACGGGTATTCCCGTCACGAATATCGGTTCGGCCGAGGTCAGCGGCTTAACCTAGCGTTGTGACCCAGATACCGCCGCAGTTCTGGTCCGGGCCAGTCGTGGCCGCCGCTCTCGCCGAGTGCGATCTACCAACCATCCTCGAAGAGGTGCGGCGGGCGCACGGTTGGACGCAGGGCCAGCTCGCTGAGGCGGTCGGCTACTCCCAGAGTTGGGTGTCCAAGGTGTTGCGTGGTCGTCAGCCGCTCACTGTGGACCAGGTCCGGGAGATATCCATCCAGATCGGGGTGCCGCTTCATTTGCTCCGATTCGGAACCCGAGGGGATGACGATCCGACGAAGCGCAGAGATTTCGGCAAGGCGCTGGCGTTGACCGCGCTGGCGGGGGTGGCCCTGCCCAAGCGGCCCGATGTGGACGAGACGACGGCCGCCACGCTGACCAGCATCACGGGCGCCCAGCGTCGGTTGGAGGCGGTCACGCCTGCGCGCGAACTCGCCAGGCCGGCTGTGGCGCAGGTCGATCTTGCGAGCCGCGTTCTCGGCCGCGCGTCGCGGTCTCCGCATGCTGACGAGATCCGGGCCGGTCTGAGCGAGGCGGCGGGCTTCGCGGCCTGGGTGCATGCCGACATGCAGGACACCGGTTCGGCGCGTTTCTACTACCGGCGCGCCATCGACAGCGCGCGACGGGCCAACCATGCGCTGCTGGCGGCGTACATGATCGGTAGTCTGGCCGCGTTCGAGATCGACGCCGACGATCCGCTGATTGGACTGAATCTCCTGGTGCGGGCGCGGTGGGAGATCGGTGAGCGGCCACCGGCCATCGCTCGTGCGTGGCTGTCGAGTCTCGAAGCGCTCGGCCATGCGACCGCGCGAGACGAGGCGGCAGCGCTTCAGGCGTTGGGCGCGGCTGAGGAGGCGGTACGGGCTGGTGAACGGGCCGCCGCGCCGCCTTGGCCATGGGTGTTCCCGTTCGATCACGCCAAGCTGGCGGGGTATCGGGCTCTGGTGATGGTACGGCTCAAGCGGCCGGTTGAAGCCGTTGCCGCGTTCAATGAGTCGCTTTCGTCGGCCCAGCCCGGCGCGAAGCAGCGGGGTGTGCTCATGACGGAGGTGGCGACGGCTGAGGCCATGTCGGGGCGCTATGACGAGGCGCTGTATCTGGCTTCCAACGCGCTTACGGTGGCGACGACGTATGGCTCCGAGCGTGTCCTGCACCGGGTCAAGAACTTCCGACGATCGTATGCCGGGCCGTCGTCCGGCGCTTTGCGCTCGTTCGACGAGCGTCTTCACGCCACTCTGATCTAGGGGAATCATGGTTCGCATCGCTGTGTCCGGCCACCGGGGCTTGCCGGAGGAGACCGCCGTACTGATCGACGGGGCGGTACGCCAGGCGCTCGCGGAGTACGGTCCTGAAGTCGCCGGGTTGTCCTGCCTGGCGGACGGGGCTGATCAGATCTTCGCTCGCGCGGTACTCGACCTCGGCGGCGTGCTGGAAGCCGTGATCCCTGCCAAGGAGTATCGGGATGGGTTGCCGGGCGAGTGCCAGGCTGCGTACGACGAGTTGCTGGGCCGGGCGGTCCGGACTCACAGGCTGGACTTTGTGGAGTCCACCGCGGAGTCGCACATGGCGGCCAGTGCGCGGATGCTGGACGACGTCGAGGTGTTGTTCGCCGTCTGGGACGGGCAGCCGGCCCGAGGTTATGGCGGGACTGCTGACGTGGTGGCCGAGGCGCAGCGGCTGGAGGTGCCCGTGCGGGTGATCTGGCCTGATGGGGCCCGGCGAGATTAGGAGCCTCTAGACCTAGAGGTGATCTCTCTAGGTCTAGAGGCGCGGGCCCTACCGGTCCTCGTCTGCTTGCTGTCGTGCGATCTTGCGAGCGGTGGCGATCCGTTGGCGTGCTACCTCAGCCCAAAAGCCTCTCCGTGGCGGTGGCCGCTTCCGGCATAGCGCCATTCGCCTACCGTCACGGTCTTCTCCGGATCGGGAGGCGCAGTGCCCATGATCAGCCGGGCTTGCTCGGCACGGAAGCCGGCGCGGGCCTGTCGAATGTCCCCGAGTCTGATCGAGTAGTGGCGGGACTTGGTGGAGAAGTGTCCCCGGTAGCCGAGCATGTGCGCCCACCGCCGCAGGAGCAGGGTTCGGTAGGGCTGGAGCTCGGCGAGACTGAAACAGGTGTAGATCATGCGGCGGGCGTGCTCGGTGACCTCCAACCTGGCGATCTCCCCGGCATGTCGAATCGGACGGTCAACGGTGCCTGCAGACTCGGCTCCCTTGGTGGCGTACTTGGCCACGTACGCGGCGACTCGCTGATCGCTCAACCCGCCCAGCTCGGCCGAGACGTAGACCGGCCGTATGTCGAGCTGATCGCCCCACCGGACGGGCGAGGGCGGTCCGTCCTCTATTCGGACCGCGACCTGATCGGCGGTCCGGCGTATGGCCCGGTCGAGCAGGTCGATAGTGATGTGGTCCGGAGGGTGGTCGGCGGGTCCGTCCGGTCCGTCGAGTCTGACGACGGCATGGAAGTGGACCATGCCGCGCGCTTGGTGCTCGGCGACCTTGGCGTACGAGAGGCGGACCGTCCGGCGTAGCTTCATTCGGGTGATGCCGAGCAGGCGGGCCAGGACGCTCGGCATCGTCTTGGCGAACTCCCGCCAGAGGACGCCCGCGTGAGCGTTCCACAGGACGGCTCCGATGTAGTCGTAGCAGTCCACGCACAGGGGCTGTCCGACCTGGACGTCATCGCGCTCATGACGCAAACCGCAACCCTTCGACCGGCCATGCTCGCAGACGGGACGGTTCGGGCGCGGACGACATGGGAGTGTCCGGCCGGACTGCTCGCGGTGGGCGTGGACGACTCCGAAGGAGGGGGCGGTGAAGGTGACGAACGCCCGGGGATGCTGGCTGACCTCCTCCGGAACGCCCTTGCCGCCGCGTAGGCCAGTGATGATCAGGTGGTACGTGTCGTCCTTGTAGACCGCCGAGCAGGCCGGGCATCTGGACGCGCGCCGGTTGCCGCATGCTGTGAGTAGGAAGCCGGTTGGCTCGTCGGCGGTCCGGTACATGTCGAGGACTTCGCCCGTCCGGCTGTCCAGCGTGTACCTCTCGCCGTGCAGCCGGACCGGTTGGGCGCAGCCGCCCGTGGCGTGGACCATCTGTTGCCAGCGGGCGAAGTCGGGCATGGCCGCTCGCTGCATCACGGCCAGCATCTCGGGTGACAGGTGAGGAACCTCGCTCATGCGGCGTCCTTCCCGGAGGAGCCGTCGGGCGGTGTCAACGACGGCCGAATTCTGACCCCCTGACGACGGTTGAATCTTGACCCCCTGGTCTTGTCGTTGGTTACTGCTCGTGCTCAGAGCGGACCGGTGGGACCCGGCCCAGGTCGCGGTTCTTCAGCCGGTAGCTGTCTCCCTTCAGTGAGATGACTTCGGCGTGGTGGACGAGACGGTCGATCATGGCGGCGGCGACCACGTCGTCGCCGAACACCTCGCCCCAGCGGCCGAAGGGCTTGTTGGACGTGACGATCAGCGAGGCGCGTTCGTAGCGGCTGGAGACCAGCTGGAAGAACAAGTTGGCAGCCTCGGACTCGAACGGGATGTAGCCCACCTCGTCGACGATCAGGACCGGGATGCGGGCCAGCTTGATCAACTCGTCCTGCAAGCGGCCGGCGGCGTGCGCGTCTGCCAGACGGGCCACCCACTCTGCAGCGGTGGCGAAAGCGACCCGATGGCCGGCTTGGCAGGCGCGGATGCCCAGGCCGATCGACAGGTGCGTTTTGCCGGTGCCGGGCGGGCCGAGGAAGACTACGTTGTCTTTGGCGGTGACGAAGTCCAGCGTGCTCAGATGCGCGATGGCCTCGCGTTTGAGAGAGCGCTGGTGGTCGTAGTCGAAATCCTCCAGGGCCTTGCGGGCCGGGAAGCGCGCGGCGCGGATGCGGGCCTCGCCGCCGTGGGAGTCGCGGGCGGCCACTTCACGTTGCAGGCAGGCGGCCAGGAACTCCTCATGACTCCAGGACTCGGCGCGGGCCCGTTCGGCTAGCCGCTCGATGGCCGCTGCCAGTGAAGGTGCCTTCAGCACGCGGGTCAGGTAGGCCAGCTCGGCGCCGATGTTGCGGCCGCTGGCTGCCGCCGTTGACGCGGTGGCGGCGCTGGTTCGTGCGGCCATCACGCCACCGTCTCGATGCCGAGCAGGGCGTCGTAGTCGCTGAGCTGGCGTTGTTCCACCTCGGTGTCGATCGGCGTGGCCACGGCCTGCAGCCGGGCCGCGCGCAGCGTCGCCGCGGCCCTGGCGTGAGCGGGGTCGGTGAGCGTCTGGTGGACATCCCAGCAGCGCTCGTGCCGGGCCACCACCTGCCCCGCGCAGGTCACCGTGACCTGCTCCAGGTCGGCGACGACCTCGACCAGGCGGCCGATCGCCGACGGGTGGACGGAGTAGTCGTTGGAGGCGACGCGCACGTAGTGATCGCGCGCCAGCCGGGTCGCGCTGCGCCAGCCCACGGTCGGCGGCACGGGCGGCAACGCGACCATCGCTGCCCGATCCGCGCTGATCCGGTCCGCCGGGCGGCAGTCCAGGCGCCGGTGATGGCGCTGGTTAGCCCGCTGCAGCCAACCCTCCAGCTGGGTGTTGAAGTCGTGCGGGCCGGTGAAGGCCCGGCCCGGCAGGAACGAGGTTTCCAGATAGCCGTTGGCTCGCTCCACCAGGCCTTTGGCCTCCGGATCGGCTGGCCGGCACTGCAGGATGCGGGCGCCGAGAGTGCCGCGGAAGGCTTCGGCGTCCTGGGTGAGCTGCGGGCGTCCGCCCTTCCATGCCCCGATGGCGCCCTCGTTGTCCCACACCAGCGTCTTGGGGGTGGCTCCGAGCAGGGACAGCAACGTCCACATCCCGGCGAACAGGTCCCCGGCCGCCCGGGAGGGGATCATCCGGGCCAGCAGCCAGCGCGAGTAGCCGCAGACCAGGACCAACACCGGCAGACTCATCCCTCGGTCGGGGCCAACCGGGATACGTGCCGGCGGGAACCAGAGATCGCATTGGGCTAGCTCGCCCGGCTGGTAGCTGGTGCGCGAGGCAGGATCGAGCGGCCGGTACTCCGGCCGGATCTGCCGGATGCGGTCCTTGAGCACGGTCATCGATCGCTGCCAGCCGATCCGCTCGGCGATCACTGTCGCGGGCATGTCCGGCCACTGCCGCAGCAGCGCCCGGATCTGCGGTTCTACCGCGTCCACGATCGACTTCTTACCCGGCCGTTGATACTTCGGCGGCTCCTCGGCCGCCAGCGCCCGCCGCACCGTGTTCCTGGCGATGCCCAGATGCCGCGCGATCGCTTTGATGGGCATGCCCTCGGCCCGGTGCAACCGGCGGATCTCCGCCCAGTCCTCCACCTTGATCACCCTCCAGAGTGAACTGCAAGGGGGGTCAGATTTCGGCCGTCGCCTGGGGGTCAGTATTCACGCGTCGTCGACAGGGCGGGGTTTGGCGGGCGACGCATACGCCGAGCACGGTGGCGATGCGCTGCCACTTCTCTTCTGACCAGCGAGGGGATCGTGCGGCTTGCTGCTTGCCCCACTCCTGGGCAGACAGCTCGTTCGGTTGGTTCAGGTGGCCTCCTCAGCTCGTGGGCGGGAGCCACCGCCGTACCTGACGAGCACGGCCAGATACCGGCGCCTAGGCAGCCCGAAGACAGCCTTTGGCGGTGGTACCAGCAGCGAGAGAACAGGAATGGAGTGCGGCGAGAAGGTGAATGGCGCGCTCGGTGTTGACACCTACCGTCGGGCCGGGAAGTCCGACGGGTCATTAGTGGTCGTGGATGTGCTTTCCCGGAATCGTCTATGCGCCTTGAGGTGATTCGCCGAGATGTTCGCTGCGGTCGTGCTGTAGAGGGACGGTGGCTCTTGGTGTGAGTACGTTGTACCACTCTGAGAACGCGTTTACGCAGGTCGGAGTTCCTATGGCGACGGGAGTGCAGACGTCCGGCACGTACCGTGGGCGTCCGGTTGTGTCCGTAGAAGTCCGGCTGTCGCCGATAGTTCGGAGGTAAAGTAAGAAGGCTGTCGCCCTTGGGTAAGGGAGACAGCCTTCTGGGGACGTCCTGGGCGTCCTGTGCTCAGCCTTCTCGCCAGATCGGCTCAAGCAGATCCGGGTTGAACTTCCTGCGCCCCTTGCCAGAGGGATAGATGATCACTGCCAGGAGGGCCTCGCGGATGTAGGACCGCTTGATGGTGAGGGGCAGCCCGCCGTCCTCCTCTGCCAGGTACCAGCGCCGTCGGATCTCGGTGATGTCGGTGTCGGAGCGGGCTTGGCGGCGTTGGGCGGCAGCGGTGAAGTTCTGCGCCTCGGTACGGAGGCGGGCGATCCGCTTCTCCAAGTCCGGGGCCACCGAGAAGAACAGTTCGTTGGTGATGTTCCCTGCGGTCCACTGGACCCGAAGCTCCTCCAGGCGGGACTTCGCATCCTCGTACTCCGCCTTTCCAGACCATTCGACGGGATCAGCGGAGGCGGCGAGTTGGACTTCTTCCAGCTTGGCGAGGACCGCCTCCGAGATGTAGAGATCGACCATGTCACCGCGCCGGCCGACGCCGCCACAGCCGCCGGCTGTCTTGGTCGGGCAGAGGTAGATGTGCTGAATGCAGTCCTTGCTGTGGGTGACGCGGAGGGACGCGTTGCAGAGGGAGCCGTCGGGCTTGGAACGGCCGCAGCGCAGGAAGCCTGTGAGGAGGTAGTTCGGCTCGCGGAAGTCCGGCGTGAGGATGTGGCCGACTCGCCCGTCTCGGTAGATGAAATGGCCCTTTCGGGCGTCGAAGATGTTCTTAACCGCCATCCACTGCTCAGGCGAGACGATCGGCTCCCACTGCCCGACCACGGGATTTCCTGTCGAGTCGCGGACGAGTTCGCCGTTGATCTCCCGCCAGCCGCAGACCCGAGGGTTCTGTACCGTCAGCTTGAGCGAACTGGGCAGCCATTCATTGCCGAGCGAGGTCTTTACACCCTCCTGGCGCCACTGGTTGGTGATGGAGTACAGCGAGCGTCCAGCGATCAGGTCGAGGATCGCCTGCCGTACGAGCGGTGCTTCTTGGGGGTCGAGGGCGAGCCGGTCGGGCTTCCAGCCGAACGGGCGTGTGCCGCCGACGGGTAGACCCTGCTCAGCGCGCATACGGTGCGAGCGGCGCATGCGGCGCTGCATCTTGCGGACCTCCATCTTGGAGATCACGGCGCCGAAGAGCCCCATGCTCTCTGTGTCCTCGCTGTAGAGATCCTTCGTGCCGCGAGCATCGGCGAACACGCGGCCGTCCTGGTAAGTGATTGCTTCGACGAAGCGCTCGTAGTCGCCGGGACGCCGAGCGAGCCGGTCTTCGGCGACGATGACGACGCCTTGCACCGCCGTACCGTTCGGCAGTTCGCCCGCCCGCAGAGCCCGTAGCATTGCCTCGAAGTCGTCGCGTACGACGTCGGCTTTCGCCGCTGATTTGTCGTTGTCCGTGTACTCATGGACGACCGTCCACCCCTGCCGCGCTGCCGTCTCCCGGTTGAGCCTGTGCTGGTCCTGCACACCGTGCTCGTCTCGCCTGATGTCGGCGGATATGCGAGCGTAGGAGACGACTGGGACATTGGTCATGTAACTCTCCTCGCATGAATTGTTGCGGAGAGTTAAGTTCTACCACCAGCAATATCTTTTTAAAGTGCCGAACGGATATTGCGGGATCGGCGGCACCGGTGTCACCTGTCCGGTGGGCATCGCACCCGCCGGCGAGTGAGCAAAGCGGACTTCGCCGGGTTCCATGCTGCGGAACGCCTGGGCCTGCCTTCCCTGATGACCTGCGCGGCATGGAAACCTACGATCAGCCGGTCGCTTGCCTGGATTCTTCGTGGCCGTCGGCTGCGCTGCCGGATTGACGTCAACCGATGAGGCGTCTGCGCCAGTCGATCTGCGTGACGGTGATGGCCTGGTCCGGATCGCCGTTCCATTCGGCGGGGAGGCCGGCCAGTTCGAGCGCGGCCACGACCTCACGGCCGATGGTCGATGTGGTGGCCGGCGAGCCGTCGAAGCCGCCGTACAGGAGCGTCAGGCCATGTCCGGCTGCGGCGGCGTCCGTGCACTGGCTGTGGAAGAAGACGTAACCTCGGGCGTCCGGTGAGCCCGCGCCGCCGATCTCCGTTCGGCCGCACGAACCGCAGCAGGTGAAGTTCTCTTTCGCCGTGATGCCGGCGGCCGCCAAGGCTGTGAAGGCGCGGGTGAGTCGATCGGGGTCGGTTTCGCCCTCCCAGGCAGCCTGCTCCTGGACGCGCTCCAGCCATAGCCGGTCGGCTAGTTCGCGGGCCTGTTCAGGGGAGACAGGCCGGCGATCGCCTGACACCAGGTACTCCTCCGCGACCTCGGCCAGTTCCGCTCTGGTCGCATATCCGCCGGTGGCCACCTCGCGGATGCGCGCCTCGAGGCTCGCACGATCGTCCTCTTCCAGGTCGAGCGGCGGAGTCGGTTCGGGCGTACCCAGGTCCAACGGGGTCCAGGCAAGCACGGATCGCCAGCTGTCCTCTTGGCGTGCCCACGCGGTCATGGCTGCGATCACCGGCTCGGGCCTGTCGAGGATGAGCTGGAAGTGCCGGTCGGCCCCGCCTTCACGATGCTCGAGCGTATAGTCGCCTCCGTCGTGCCACACCTGCATGAAGACGTCTGGCAGGTCGGGGATCCGCTGAAGGATCAGGAACCTGTAGTTCCGCGGCCCCAGCCCACCGACCAGTCCGGCGATGTCCTCCTCGCCCGCACGCACGAACCGGCGACCGTCCTCGGTCACCATAGTGATCGCCAGCATGCCGCCCATCCTGGCACCACCCTCCGAAGTCGTCATCCAATGAGGACCGCCGGGCTGGGCTGATCTTCGTATTTGGCCAACCTGACCTCCCAATTCCGCCGCCTGGACGGCAGGACGGCAGCGGGACGCTACATGCCGTCATTCGAGCGCGTCTGGGCGGCTGGATCGTGGGCAGGAGCGGAGATCTGAAAGGCAGCTCACCGCCCCGGGATCGCGGTTCTGTGCAGAAAGATGTACAGTTTATGCATGACTGTTCTGCACGACGCGACTGAGCTGAGCGTCACGGAGGCGGCCCAGCGAGGGGTTGCCCGCCTGGTGGCTGATGCGGAGCAGGGGACTGATCTGGTCGTTACCCGTCGGCATCAGCCAGTGGCGGCTGTGGTAAGCATTCGCCGACTCAATGAGTTGGAGGAAGCGGCGGCTGATCTGCGTGATCTGGCGCTTGTGCTCGCTCGGTCGGTCACGGACACGGGGGAGCGGGTCTCGCTCGATGAGGTGCTTGCCGCCTTCGGCCATACTCGCGAGTCACTGGCCGCCATCCCGGACGACGAGTGAGCCGTGTCCGACGTCGTCTTCACGGCGCCGGCGGTCGACGACCTCCGACGCATCGGCCCGGACGCGGCGCCCAAGGTACTCAAAAAGATTCTTCTCCTGCTGGACAACCCTGAGGCGGGTTACCCGCTCGGCGGTGAACTGACCGGTTTCCGGAAGCTGGTGGTCGGCCGCAACACCTGGCGTGTCGTTTACCGCATCACCGAGGACAAGTCGGTGGAGATCTGCGAGGTCTGGGCTGTCGGTGAGCGGGCCGACGCGGAAGTGTACGTGGAGGCGACGGCGAGGGTTCGTGAGGCGGGTGCTGACCGTCCCGAGATCATCCAGCTTGGCCAGGTGATCGAGCGTCTTGGCGCGCTGGCCGATCATATTCGGGTGGAGAAAGCACCCCCTAGAGAACCGGTTCCGGATTGGCTCGCTGACCGGTTGATACACACGGTGGGGATGGCCCGCGAGGACGTTGCTGCTCTTGACCTCCAAGAGGCCGTCGACTTGTGGGCTGAGTACCGGTCCAAGCCCCGTTAGGTTGCTGCCCATCTATTGCCCGAGGCGAAGTGCTACCACCAGCAGTACCTTTTTAAGGTGCCGAACGGGTATTGCGGGATCGGCGGCACGGGCGTGGCCTGCCCCGTCGGCCTGACGACCGGCGAGGACGAACGGCGAGGACGAACGGTCGTCGCAGGGACGACCTAGAGAAGCCCGCGGTCTCTGGCCCAGCCCGGAAGCTCAGGTCCTGTGCAGGGAAGGCGCATCCCGGAGGCTCGTAGAGCGTCCACGTGGTTGCAAATCTCGACCAGAGTCATTTTGCCGAGCCCCTGCAGTCGGGTCAGCAGCCATATGGTGCCGTGGATCTTGAGTCCATTCGCCCGGCCCACCTTCGTCGCGTCTCGGTCATCCGTGAGTGCAACCAAGCCATGTACCTGAGCCGCGGCGAAGACACTGGCTTCTCCCTTGTCGTAATCGTCGCTGGTGCCGAGCAGCTGGCTCCATGTGTCGAAGGCGATGAGCTCTTCGACCGAATCCTGCGGTTGGACTCGCAACCACTCAAGTTCCGTGAGGCGCTGCAGCGAGGGACACTCATCGGAGTATTTGCCCAGCTCGTCGACAACTACAAGAGTCGTGGACATCTCCGTGACACTTGCTCCTAGAACGTCGAGCCGGTCGGCCTTGGCAAAGTGAAGGAGCACCATGGTGTCAGTCACGAGCGGAGGCAAAGGGCCGATTGGCTTCGATTCGGTCACGGGCGCTCTTCCGTCTCAGCTATCGGAGGCAGATCCGTCTCGCTCTTGAGCTGTCCGTGCATAAGCTCCAGAGCTCGGTGACTGGTGATCCGACCGTTCTTGTACGCCGTCATCACCGCGTGGGCGAAGTTTGGAGATACGCGGATCTCGTCCAAATCCGGCTGAGGTGTCCAGCCCAGTGAATCCCTGAACTCCGCGAAGGTCGGTGGACAGGTCCGCAGGTCCTTCTCTTCGTTCTGGCTGATTGCATCGGCGACTCTTGCCTGCCGCAGCGCGAGACTCCAGGACGTCCGGTACTCCGCCGCGAGACGAACCAACTCCGCTCTGGTGAGGGCAGTCGATGGCGCAGTACGCCGGATCGCCTCAACTGGCAGGAGAAGCTCAGCGGCGAAGGTGTCTATCACGGCTTCACGAGCTTCGCGGGAGGTGCCTACTCCCAGGTCGGTGGAGTATTCATCGCCCAGAATCAGGTGGCCGAGTTCATGGGCGGCAGTGGTTCGCCGCCGTCCGGGATCACCGCTGATGGAGACGACGGCGGCAGCCACGTCACCGTCTATAGCCGAAGCACCTTCTCCAGAAAGATCGGTCACCAGGACGAACTGGCCACACCGTTCACACAGGCCGGCGAGCGATTCGATGGGGGCGAGCCCCAAATCCAGTTCGGCTCTCAGCCACCGGGCCGCATCTGCAGCCGCCGCTGGCCCATCGACCTTGCCGTTGTATCGCTTGATGGGGATGAGTTTTAGCGCCTCGAGAGAAACCAGGAGTCGGATCTCCCGAATCCAGGCCGCGAGAGCCACATCCATGCGATAGGAAGCCTGTGCGGCAGGCGACGCCGTGTCCTCGGCCAGAGGCGGGCGGTGGGACATAACGGCTGGAGGCGCGTTGAGGAAATGGCCCATTGGAAGATCGAGTGCTCGGGCCAGTCGTACGAGTTCCAGAGCGTCGAGACGCCTTGTGCCCGCCTCGATCTTACTGACCATGGTTCTGTCGAGGCCGGTCAGCTCGGCCAGCTGCTCCTGGGAGAGCCGCATGGCCAGCCGTGACTCGCGGACTCGCGCGCCGATGTCGGTCCAATCGAGCGTGCTCATGGTGCGATAATCGCACACTCGTCGGCGAGGTGGCCACTGGCACACACCTTGAGTGCGACTTCTTTACCTAAGGCTGTCGCCAAGTTGTGCCATAGCCACTCATGTCACGTCTTGCCTATTGGTGCGCGAGGTGAACTGCTACCACCAGCAATACCTTTTTAAAGTGCCGAACGGGTACTGCGGAATCGGCGGCACCGGGGTGGCCTGTCCGGTCGGGTTGACGTCTGGTGAGGCCTGACAAGCTCTTCTGGGCACTAAGCCTTGGCCGCGGGGGTGAGCACCTCCACGCCGCTCGCCTTAAGGGCAGCCCGCAGGTCGGGTGGCGGTGTGGTGTCGGTGATCAGGTAGTCGGCAGCGCCTAGTTCCGACACTTGGGCGAACAGTCGGCGGCCGAATTTGGACGAGTCGGCGAGGATCGCCACGCGGGCCGCACGGGAGATCATCTCCTGCATCATCGCGGCCTCGGCGAGGTTGCTCGTCGTGTAGCCGGCGTCGGCGGCGACCGCGCCGACGCCGATCAGCGCCAGATCGCAGCTGATGTCCAGCTCGGCGCCGGTGTTGGCGCGGAAGCTGACCGGGCCGATCGTGGCGAGGGTGAGCGCGCGCACCGCGCCGCCGAAGACGTAGATGTCGCGGATGGCCGTAGGCGGGAGCGCGCTCGGCACCAGCAGATTGTTCGTCGCCACCGTGAGGTCGCGGTGCTGGCCCAGACTGCGGGCGAGCGCAAGAGTGGTCGTCCCGCCGTTGATCATGATGGTCGAGCCGTCCTCGACCAGTGTCGCGGCCAGTGCCCCGATCTTCTCCTTCTCCTGCTCCTGCACGGCAAGCCGCTGGTCGACGGCGCGGTCGGTGCGGGAGACCGTGGACAGGCTGACAGCGCCGCCGTATGTACGCACGAGGATGCCCTCGGCGGCCAGCTGATCGAGATCGCGTCGCACGGTGTCGATGGAGACGCCGAAGCGCTCGGCGAGCTCGCCCACCGTGACTTGGCCGGTGTCGGCCACGTACGCGGCCAGCTGAGCCTTGCGCCCTGCGGGTAGGTGGCGCTGCCGCTCGTCCCTGTCAACGCTCACTGATTCCCCCTTGTCAGTGCGGCAGTATGCCACAAGTCAGCGCCTACTGAGCATATTGCCGCATAGATCTGCTGAGAGCTGCAAGCGTGGGCAGGGTCGACCGAAGGCCGGTAGGGGCGGAGATCTTTACAGATCAGAGGGTGACAATAGCGTGCCGGATCCTGCTTCATGGCACCACATTATGCCGTAGTTCGCAGTTTTTTGCGGTTCTTCTCTTGTAGGTGTTCGTAACACGCTGCTAACGTGACGGCCAACTCGGCAGAGGACGGAAAGATCTCGTTATAGAAGGAGCCCGTCATGGCGGTTGGTGCAACCCGGGTGAAGCGAGTGATAGGGGCGGCGACAGCGGCTGCGACGGTCGCGTTCGTGGCGGCGTGCGGCTCGGGTGCCTCGGGCGACACCGCCGCGGACGGCAGTGTGACGCTGGAGTTCGCCCAGTGGTGGGGGTCCGAGCTCCCTGCCGGGGAGTTCGACAAGATCGTTAACGATTTCACCGCTCAGAACCCGAAGATCAAGATCAAGCTGCTGAGCGCGCCGTACGCGTCGACGAAGCAGCAGCTGATCACCGGCGCCGCGTCGAAGACCCTGCCCGACGTGGTGGGTCTCGACGGCGCCTGGGTCAACGACTTCGCCAAGCAGGGCGCGATCACCGATCTGTCCAAGCTGATGGCCGACGCGAAGTACGACGCCGGCGAGCTCGCCAGTCAGGTGCAGGTCAAGGGCAAGACCTACATGATCCCGGTGGTCAACTTCGTCTACCCGCTCTTCGTCAACAAGGACCTGCTCACCAAGGCCGGCGTCGCCGAGGTGCCCACCACGCGCACCCAGTTCCTCGACGCGGCCAAGAAGATCAGCGCAACCGGCGGTGACGTGAAGGGCTGGGCGCTCCCGCTCGACAGCGCCGTCCCCAACGGCATCCAGAACGACGTCATGTCCTGGCTCTGGGCGTCCGGTGGCAGCATGCTGACCGACGGCAAGCCAAACCTGACCGGCGCGCCGGTCAAGAGCGTGGTCGAGTACGTGAAGAGCCTGAACGACGCGGGCGTCATCGCCCCCGGCTCGCTCACCATGAAAGAGCAGGACAAGGTCGAGAAGTTCACCAACGGCCAGGTCGGCATGATGATCGACTCGCTCGCGCACATCAACCTGATCAAGAAGAACAAGCCGGATCTGAAGTTCGAGGTGGCGGCCCTTCCGGCTGAGGACGGCTACACCGGCAAGCGCGGCATCCCGTACGCGTCGTGGGGTATCGGCATCTCCAACTCCACCGAGCACAAGGCCGAGGCGTTCAAGTTCGTGTCCTACCTGCTCAGCCAGGAGACCAACGCGAAGCTGAGCACGATCGCGAACGGCTTCCCGGGTAACAAGAACGCCAAGCCGGACTTCAGCAACAGTGACCCGCTGTTCAAGACCGCTTTCGACATCTACCAGCAGGGCTACCCCGCCAACGAGTTCGTCGGCCTGCCCAAGTCCGAGGACCTGATGCGCAGCTTCGACGAGCAGCTCCAGCTCGTGCTGACCGGCAAGACCAGTGTCGACGCCGCCCTCGCCAAGTCGCAGGAGTCCTGGTCCTCGGTGATCGGGTAGCCCGCCCGGGCGCCGTGCCGGTCCCCCGGCGCGGCGCGCGATCAAGGAGAAAGCGATGACATCCATGACGGCACCGAAGATGGCGCCGCCCACCGAGGAACGGGTCACACCCGGCCGGACCCGCTCCACCCTGGCCAGGCGCCTGATCCCGTACGGCTATCTGTCCCCCACGGTGCTTTTGATCGTGGTCCTGATGGTGGTCCCCATCGTCATGGTGATCAGCTACTCGTTCCAGGACAACGTGATCGTCCAGGAGAACCCGGTGTTCGCCGGGTTCGCCAACTACACCACGGTGCTCACCGACCCGGACTTCCTGGCGGCGCTGGAGAACACCGCCATCTTCATCTCGGTCAGCACCGTGGCCCACCTGGTCCTCGGCCTGGCCTTCGCGATGATGCTCAACACCCAGTTGCTGGGCGGGGTCGCCAAGGCCGTTTTCCGAATCGTCTACATCCTGCCCTGGCTGTTCACGATCGCGGTGATCGCCGTCATCTGGCGGCTGCTGCTCGACCCGTCCGGTGTGGTCAACTACGTGCTGCACGCGCTGGGTCTCATTCAGGAGGGCGTGAACTGGCTCGGCGACCCGGGCAAGGCGCTCTGGGCGGTCACGTTCGTCAACATCTGGTCCGGCTACCCGTTCTTCATGATCAGCCTGCTCGCCGGGCTGCAGGGCATCCCCAACGACCTGTACGAAGCGGCCGCGATGGACGGGTCGAACTGGTTCCAGCGGTTCATGCACGTGACGCTGCCCCAACTAAGACCGGTGATCGTCAGCATGGGAGTGCTCGACCTGATCTGGACGTCCCAGCAGTTCGCACTGATCTGGATGACGACCGGCGGCGGGCCGCTGAACGCCACCGAGATGCTCAGCACCTACACCTACAAGCAAGCCTTCAGCGAGTACGAGTTCGCGACCGCGTCCGCCGCCGCCGTGATCGTGCTGCTGCTGACGATGATCCTGGCCTTCTTCTACGTACGCCAGCAAAGGGAGCGGTGAGAGAAGCATGGCCACCACCATCAAGACCCGTCGCACCCTCGCCAAGGCCGGCGTCATCACCGGCCTCGTCATCGGCGGGCTGTTCGCCGGCCTGCCGGTCCTGTGGCTGCTGTCCACCTCGTTCAAGAGCAACGGAGAAGTCTTCCAGAATCCGCCGAAGCTCGTCACCAACAGCTTCTCGTTCGACGCCTACGCGGAGATTCTGGGCAACGGTACCCAGCTGCGGTACTTCCTCAACAGCTACATCGTCGCCTTCGCGGTGACCATCCTGACGCTGCTGGTGGCCGTCCTGGCCGGGTTCGCCTTCAGCCGCTTCACGTTCCCGTTCCAGAAGAGCATCAACGCCGTGATCGTCGGTGTCCAGGCCGTGCCGCCGATCACGCTGGTCATTCCGTACTTCGGGCTCGTCGTCGGGCTCGGGCTGTACAACACCTATCCCGGCCTGATCCTCACGCACATGGTGTTCACGCTCCCGTACGCGATCATCATGATCACCGCGTACCTGAACACGCTGCCACGAGAGCTGGACGAGTCCGTCAAGGTCGACGGCGGCACCAGCTGGACCGCGCTGTGGCGGATCCTGGTGCCGATCTCGGTGCCCGGTCTGATCGCGGTCGGCGTGTACACGTTCATGATCTCGTGGAACGAGTACCTGTTCGCGCTCACTCTGACCCGTACCGACGACATGCGCACCGTGCCGATCGGCATCCAACTGCTCATGGGCCAGCACTCGTACGAGTGGAACCAGATGATGGCGATGAGCATCCTCGGGTCCATTCCGGTCCTCCTCCTCTTCCTCCTGTTCCAGCGACGGTTCATCGGTGGGCTCACCGCCGGCGCCGTCAAGGCCTGACACACCCAGCACGCAAAAGGAGAGAACGCACAAAATGCTGACGACCGGCAAGGCGATCCTGGACGTCGCCAACGAACACAGCTTCGCCGTGCCCGCCTTCAACATCAGCGACTGGGCGATGTTCAAGGGGATCGTGGAGATCAGCGAGGAGATGAACGCCCCCCTGATCGTCGGGATCCACCCGGACGAGGTTCGGCACATCGGCCGCGAGATGATCACCGGCATCGTCGAGCGGTCGCACAACTCGAGCGTCCCGATCGCGATCCACTGGGACCACGGCGCCACCTATGAGCAGATCCTGCAGGCGATCCAGTACGGCTTCACCTCCGTGATGATCGACGGGTCGCTGAAGCCGTTCGAGGAGAACATCGCGATCACCAAGAAGGTCACCGACTCCGCGCACGTTCTCGGCGTGTCGGTGGAGGGCGAGCTCGGCACGATCGGCGGGAACGACAGCTACGCCGAGGCGGGCGCCGCCGAGATCATCTACACCGACCCTGATGACGCGGTCACGTTCGTCGAGCAGACCGGCGTGGACAGCCTCGCCGTCGCGATCGGGACGTTCCACGGCCTCTACCCGGCCCACCTCAAGCCAGAGCTGAAGCTCGACCTGCTCAAGGAGATCAAGAGCCGGGTGCAGATCCCCCTGGTGCTGCACGGCGGCTCAGGCAACCCGGACGACGAGATTCGCGAGGCGGCGCGAATCGGTATCAACAAGATCAACATCTCCACCGATATCAAGGTCGCCTACCACGACAAGATGCGCGAGGTGCTGGGCAACGATCGGAAGGTGCGCGAGCCGAACGCCATCCAGCCCGCCTGCATCGAGGCCATGAAGGTGGTCGCCGCCCAGAAGATCGAGCTGTTCGGCGCCGCCGGCAAGGGCTCGCTCTACTGACATGGCAGACGCGTCCCGGATAATCCTGGGCCTCGGCGGTTGCGTCGACTACGAGTTGAAGCTGACCACCAGTGTCCTGGAACAGCTTGTCGCCGAGTACGGCATCGTGGCCGCGGAACTGACGTCGCCGGCCACGGTGACCACTGAGCGGGACCTCGTGGTGTCGATCCTCGGGTACGTTGCCCGGGGCGGAGGCGGCGAACACTTCGTCGCCTCCGCCCCGGCGCTGTCGACCTTCGCGAACCGGTTCCCGCATCGGGAGACTCTGGGCGGCACCTCGGTGCGGGGCGGGATCGTGATGAGCCGGCTCGGCGTGCCGTCCACGCTGCACCTGGTCAGCGTCAACGACACCTTCCGCCGGCTGCTGCCGGCGGACTGCGAGTACATCAACAGCGGTGTCGAGGACACCTTCTACCCACACCTGATCGTCCAGTACGACAAGGGCCTGCGGGTCCGGGCGAGCGACATCGACATCGTCGCGCCGTTCCCGAACCGCCTGATCTACGTCAACGACCCGGCGAACGCTGCCCTGCTGCTCACCGACGATCTCGGCGACCGGTTGGGCAAGGCGGACATCTTTCTGATCTCCGGATTCAACGCCATGCGCGACAAGGCGGAGCTCGACGAAAGGCTCGCCTCCCTGAAAGAGCACATGCGGCACTTGCCGTACGGGGCGGTGGCCTACTTCGAGGACGCGGCATACCACGAGCCCGCCTTCAGCCGCCGGGTCCGGGATGCGCTGCTCGACGAGATCAACGTGTACGGACTGAACGAGGACGAGCTGCAGTCGCACATCGGGCGCCCGGTCGACCTGCTCTCGGCCGAGGATGTCGCAGAGGCGCTCACGGCGGTGCACGCGCTCATCCCGGTGCCGACGCTGGTGCTGCACACGAAGTACTGGGCTGTGGCGCTCGGCGCAGGCGGTTACGCCGACGCCCTCGACACCGGCACGGTCATGGCGGCCACCCGCTACTGCCACGGCGACGAATTCAGCAAGGAGGACATCGAGCGTCTGCGCCGACTGGCCCGGCGGCCCGAGTCCGTCGCCTTCGCGGCGGCGCTGCGCTCGCGCATGGGGGCGACTGTCGATTGTGTCCCCGGCTTCGCACTCGACGTCCAGAACCCCACCACCGTCGGGCTCGGCGACACGTTCGTCGGCGGCTTCCTCGCGGAGCTGGCCCTGAAGGGACACCGATGACGGTCGAGGTGCTGCCTGCCAACCAGCCCGAGACGTTCTATCGCGGCGCCGGCCGGATCGCCGAGTTCCGCAACATGCCGCGGCTGCCCGACCGCCCGGAGGACTGGGTGGGCTCGGTGACCTCCAGGTTCGGGCTCGCCCCATCCGGACTGTCCACCCTGGCCGACGGCCGCGTGCTGGCGGAGGCGATCGCCGCGGACCCGCGCTGGTGGCTCGGCCCGGAACGCGCCGACACCGGCGTGCTGGTGAAGCTGCTCGACGCCGGCCAGCGGCTGCCATTGCATGTGCACCCTGACCGCCGCTTCGCCACCGCGCACCTCGCCTCGCCGTACGGGAAGACCGAGGCATGGGTGATCGTCTCCGCGCGGCCCGGCGCGTACGTCCATCTGGGCTTTGCGCGTGACGTGGAGGCCGCCGAGCTGGCCGGCTGGGTGGACGGGCAGAAGACTGAGGCCATGCTCGCCGCCACCAACAAAATCCCGGTTGCGGCCGGCGACGCGATCCTCTGCCCGGCCGGCCTGCCGCACGCGATCGGCGACGGCATCCTGCTGGTCGAGGTGCAGGAGCCGACCGACTTCTCGGTGCTGCTGGAGTACGAAGGCTTCGGCCTCGCCGGCGGCCACCTCGGCCTCGGCTATGACCTGGCCCTGCAGTGCGTCGACCGCGGCGCCTGGACGCCATCACGCCTCGACGAACTCCGCGGTACTCCGGCGCGACTGCTGCCCGAGGCCGCGGACGAGTTCTTCGCCGTTCGCCGCCTGTATGGCGGCGAACGCCTGGAACGTGGCTTCAGCGTGCTGGTCGTGGTGGCCGGAGAGGGCAGGCTGATCGGCGACAAGGACGACCTGTCGCTCCGGCGGGGAGACACGCTGCTGGTTCCGTACGCCGCCGGCCCGGTCCTGCTGGACGGCCAGGTGGAGGTCATCCGCCTCTCGGCGTCCGCCTGACTGCCACAGCGCGACCCCTATGTGTTGATGTGATCCCGTGCGCCAGCTTGACGGAGAAGGCGGAGGACCACACGGTCTACTGATCTACGCTGTGGTCGCGGCCACTGCCCTGCGCTCGGTGCGGCCGGCCATCGTTTGCGGCCAAGGCATCGAGAAGCGCGGACCGAGATCGGACGAGCGCGGTCTTCCAGGACCGCGCCACGGATCATGGTCGGCTCCTCGGTCTGCAATGTACAGACCGGGCTGAGAGACGTTCAGGGTGATGTTCCCTGTCGCGTCGATGTAGGAGAGGCCCGCGTCCGAGAGCCGCTTACGCACGGGTGGCGACAGATAGCGAGAGACGACAACCCCGCGGCTGCCTGGATGCTCGTCCGCCGCAGCATTCAACTGATGGAGCAGCGTAGCGGTGTCACGTCTCTCCACCACCCGCTTGGCCTCCACGACCAGCACGACCGAGGTTCCGTCCGGTGCTGTCACCTTCCAGAGAGCGTCGAAGCGAGCATCGAGCAGTCTGTGGCTCAGCGGTTGGATGTCCCACCCAGCTGGCAGGCGGTCAGCTAGCACAGTCATTCCGGCTCGCAGAACTTCAGCCTCGTTCTGAGGCTGTGACCTGGCCTCCATTGGTGCTGCCCAGTCCCTCGGTGTTCGGGAAAAAGCCGAACTCCGTTGGAGGCGGAGAGCGGGGATTTCCTGAACAGTCGGACGGAGTCGCTTGCTGCATGCGTCTCGAAGCCTGGTTGTCTGCGGGGGCAAGTTGTTGCCTGGAGATGAGTGCTATCACCAGCAGTACTGGGACGGTGAGTGCGTCGGCCGAGTACAGGCAGAAATGACTGCGGCGCGGACCCGTCGGCATCAGAGTGCCGAACGGGTGCTGCGGCACCGGCGTGGCCTGCCCGGTGGGGCTGACGTCGGGGAGTCGTGACCGGCCCTCGAAGTGCACTGCTGCTCTGTCCCGACACGCCCGGTCACGTGCGGACGGCCGTCGGCCTTTGATCGGTTGCTACAACTGGAGCGGCAGAGCATGCGATGTCTCCTACATGGCGCTTCCGGCCGGTAGACGGAAAGGTGGACAGTGCCGGGAGTCTCTGTGGCCCGGCGTGTGAAGCATCGTTCGTCTGCAGGAAGGCTTGGTCGCGTGTTCCGTCGTGTCGCCATCGTCAACCGTGGTGAGGCCGCTATGCGGCTCATCCACGCCGTACGGGATATCGCCGCGGAGATCGGGACACGGATCGAGACCGTCGCCCTGTACACCGACGTCGACCGCACGGCCACCTTCGTCCGTGAAGCCGATCTGTCCTACGAGCTCGGCCCCGCGTCCGCGCGCCCGTACCTCGATCTGAAGGTGCTGGAGCGCGCGCTGGTGGAGACCGGGGCCGACGCCGCATGGGTCGGCTGGGGCTTCGTCGCGGAGGACCCGGCCTTCGCGGAGTTGTGCGAGAAGGTCGGAGTCACCTTCGTCGGACCGAGTGCGGAAGCCATGCGCAAGCTCGGCGACAAGATCGGCGCGAAGCTGATCGCCGAGGAGGTCGGCGTGCCGGTCGCGCCGTGGAGCCGCGGTGCCGTGGAGACCCTGGACGCAGCTCTGGCGGCGGCGGCCGAGATCGGCTATCCGCTGATGCTGAAGGCGACCGCGGGCGGCGGCGGGCGTGGCATCCGCGTGGTCACGAACGAGGTCGAGCTCGCCGACGCCTACGAGCGCACCAGCCAGGAGGCCGCGCGGGCGTTCGGCAGCGGCATCGTGTTCCTGGAGCGGCTGGTCACCGGTGCCCGGCACGTCGAGGTTCAGGTGATCGCCGATGGTGCGGGCACCGCGTGGGCGCTCGGCGTCCGCGACTGCTCGGTGCAGCGGCGCAACCAGAAGGTCATCGAGGAGTCGGCGTCGCCGGTGCTCAGCCCCGTGCAGGCGGCCGAGCTCAAGGCGTCGGCCGAACGGCTGGCCGTCGCGGTCGGTTACCGCGGCGCGGCGACCGTCGAGTTCCTCTACCACCCCGGCGACAAGCTGTTCGCGTTCCTCGAGGTCAACACGCGCTTGCAGGTCGAGCATCCGATTACCGAGATCACCACCGGGTTCGACCTGGTCAAGGCTCAGCTGCGGGTGGCGTCCGGGGGCAGGCTCGAGGGGGAGCCGCCGGTGGAGCGCGGCCACGCCATCGAAGCCCGGCTGAACGCCGAGGACCCCGACCGCGACTTCGCGCCCGCCCCAGGTCGCATCGCGCGGCTCGACCTGCCCGCCGGGCCGGGCATCCGTGTCGACACCGGCGTCAGCGAGGGCGACACCATCCCCGCCGACTTCGATTCGATGATCGCGAAGATCATCGCCTACGGCCGTAACCGCGATGAGGCACTCGGCAGGCTGCGCCGGGCGATGGCGCAGACCAAGGTGATCATCGAGGGCGGCGCGACGAACAAGAGCTTCGTGCTCGACCTGCTCGACCAGCCCGAGGTGATCGACGCCGTCGCGGACACCGGCTGGATAGACCGCGTGCGCGGCGAGGGCAGGCTCGTCTCGCACCGGCACTCCGCCGTCGCGCTGGCGGTCGCCGCCATCGAGGCGTACGAGGAGGAGGAGCGCGCCGAGCGGCAGCGGCTGCTGTCGACGGCGTTCGGCGGACGCCCGCAGGTGCAGCACGAGAGCGGCCGGCCGCTGGACCTCAAGCTGCGTGGCGTCGCCTACCGGGTGCGCGTCGCGCGGGTCGGCGCGCATCGGTTCCGTGTCGGCGTCGAAGCAGGTGACGCCGTCCGCACCGCCGACGTCGAGCTCGACCGTTTCGACCGGCACACCGGGCAGATCGTGGTCAACGGCGCCCGCTACCGGATCCTCACCGGCACGCACGGGCCGATCCACCTGCTCGAGGTGGACGGCGTGACGCACCGGGTCAGCCGCGACGAGGGCGGCGTCGTCCGCTCGCCCGCACCCGCGCTGGTCGTCGCCACGCCGCTGGAGATCGGCGCCGAGGTCGAGGCGGGTGCGCCGGTGCTGGTGCTGGAGAGCATGAAGATGGAGACGGTGCTGCGGGCGCCGTTCAGGGCGCGGCTGAAGGAATGCGCCGTGTCCGTGGGCAGCCAGGTGGAGACGGGTGCACCGCTGCTGCGGCTCGAGCCGCTCGCCGACGACGGCGCCGAAGCCGAGGGCGTCTCGGCCGCCGGCTCCGTCAAGCTGGACCTGCCCGCCGCGCCCGGGAAGATCCCGGCGCGGGAGCGCGCCACGCGCGGCCAGGAGGACCTGCGCAGCCTGCTGCTGGGCTTCGACGTCGACCCGCACGACGAACGCCGGGTGCTCGACGAATACCTCGCCGCACGCCGGACGGCCACCGAGGACGGCCACCGGCCGCTGGCCGAGGAGCTCCAGCTCGTTGACGTGTTCGCCGACCTCGCCGAGCTGAGCCGCAACCGGCCGGCAGGCGAGGACGGCGGGGGCGCCGGCCACGTGCACAGCGCCCGCGAATACTTCCACACCTACCTGCAGAGCCTCGACGTGGAGCGGGCCGGCCTGCCGGAGGCGTTCCAGGGCAAGCTCGCCAAGGCGCTCGGGCACTACGGCGTCACCGAACTGGAGCGCTCTCCCGAGCTCGAGGCCGGCGTGTTCCGGATCTTCCTCGCTCAGCAACGCGCGTCCGCCAACGCCACGGTCGTCGCGACGTTGCTGCGCGCGTGGCTGCGGGAGCCGCCGCCGGACGAGGCGCTGCGTGAGCCCGCCGGTCTCGCGCTGGAGCGGCTGCTGGCGGCCACCCAGGTCCGCTTCCCCGTGGTCTCCGACCTCGCGCGCGGCGTGGTGTTCGCGTGGTTCGGCCGACCGCTGCTGCGCCGCAACCGCGCCCGCGTCTACGCCGACGTCCGCAAGAACCTGCGCCATCTGGACGCGCACCCGGACGCGCCGGACCGCGCCGAGCGCATCGCCGAGATGGTCCGCACCACCGAGCCGCTGGTGCGGCTGCTCGGCCAGCGGCTGGTCCGCGACGACCTGGACAACGCGGTCATGCTGGAGGTGCTGACCCGGCGGTACTACGGCAACAAGGGTCTCACCGGCGTCCGCACCAGCGAGGTCGCGGGTTGCACGTTCGTGGTCGCCGACCGCGCGGGCTCGTGCGTGGTCTCCTCCGCGGTGAGCTTCGAAGCGCTGGGTGGCGCGCTGCGCGGGCTCGCGGAGCTGGCGAGCGGCGAGGAGGCCATCGACGCCGACATCTATCTCGGCTGGGAGAACCAGCCAGAGGACTCCGACGCGATGGCGGCCGCGCTGCACGAGGTCGTCAGCGCCCACCCGCTGCCGGACCAGGTCCGCAGGCTCACCGCCACCGTCGCGGGCAGGGGCGGCGCGGTGATGCACCACCACTTCACGTTCCGCCCGTCGGCCGACGGGATGACCGAGGAGCGGCTGATCCGCGGCCTGCACCCGTACATCGCGCAGCGGATGCAGATCGAGCGGCTGGGCAAGTTCGACCTCACCCGGCTGCCGTCGTCGGACGAGGAGGTCTACCTCTTCCAGTGCGTGGCGCGGGAGAACCCGTCGGACGACCGCCTCGTCGCGTTCGCGCAGGTCCGCGACCTGACCGAGCTGCGCGAGCACGACGGCAGGCTGGTCGCGCTGCCGACGGTCGAGGACACCATCGCCACCTGCCTCGACTCGATCCGCCGCGCACAGTCGCGGCGGCCGTCGAAGAAACGCTTCAACACCAACCGGATCGTGGTCTACGTCTGGCCGCCGAGCGAGATCACCCGCGCGGAGATGGAGATGATCGCTGGGCGCGTGCGGCCGACGACCGCGGGCGCCGGGCTGGAGGAGATCCTGTTCATCGCGCGGCAGCGCGACCGGAAGACCGGCGAGTTGACCAAGATCGCCGTACGCATCTCCTTCGACGCCACCGGCGGAGCCGAGCTGACCGTCGGCGAGCCGTCGGACGAGCCGGTGGAGCCGGTCGACGACTATCGGCTGAAGGTGCTGCGGGCGAGCAGCCGCAACACGGTGTACCCGTACGAGCTGACCGGCCTGCTGGGCGACTTCGTCGAGCACGACCTCGACGACGACCACCTGTTGGTGCCGGTCGATCGGCCGAAGGGGCGCAACACCGCGGCGATCGTCGCGGGCGTGGTCACCACGCCGACCCGGCGGCACCCGGAGGGCGTCACCAGGGTCGTGCTGCTCGGCGACCCGACGAAGGCCCTCGGCGCGCTGTCCGAGCCGGAGTGCCGCCGCGTGATCGCCGCGCTGGACCTGGCGGAGCGGATGCAGGTGCCGCTGGAGTGGTACGCGCTGTCCGCCGGCGCCCGGATCTCCATGGAGTCGGGCACCGAGAACATGGACTGGGTGGCCGCGGCCCTCAAGCGGATCGTCGAGTTCACCCAGGACGGCGGCGAGATCAACATCGTGGTCGCGGGCATCAACGTCGGCGCGCAGCCGTACTGGAACGCCGAGGCGACGATGCTCATGCACACCAAGGGCATCCTCGTGATGACGCCGGACTCGGCGATGGTGCTCACCGGCAAGCAATCGCTCGACTTCTCCGGTGGCGTCTCGGCCGAGGACAACTTCGGCATCGGCGGCTACGACCGGGTGATGGGCCCGAACGGGCAGGCGCAGTACTGGGCTCCGAACCTGTCCGCCGCCCGGGACGTGCTGATGTCGTACTACGACCACACGTACGTCGCACCCGGCGAGAAGGCGCCGCGGCGGGCGAAGACCACCGACCCCGTC
The DNA here is from genome assembly GCF_039535785.1 of Nonomuraea helvata. Classification (NCBI taxonomy): domain Bacteria; kingdom Bacillati; phylum Actinomycetota; class Actinomycetes; order Streptosporangiales; family Streptosporangiaceae; genus Nonomuraea; species Nonomuraea helvata. The sequence goes on along the minus strand of NZ_BAAAXV010000009.1, from coordinate 1,142,044 downwards.
AACCGTGACATCTCCGACTTCCCGCATGCGGTGGCGGACAGCGACTTCGCCACCGTCGGTGAGATCTTCTCCGCCGAGGCCAACCCGGACCGCAAGAAGCCGTTCGACATCCGGACCGTGATGCGGGCGCTCTCCGACCAGGACCATCCGGTGCTGGAACGCTGGGCGGGCATGGCCGACGCGGAGACCACGGTGGTGCAGGACGTGCATCTCGGCGGCATGCCGGTGTGCCTGCTCGGCATCGAGTCACGGTCGGTGCCGCGACGCGGCTTCCCGCCCACCGATGGCCCGGATGCCTACACTGCGGGCACGCTGTTCCCGCGGTCGTCGAAGAAGGCCGCGCGGGCGATCAACGCGGCCAGCGGCAACCGGCCGCTGGTGGTGCTCGCGAACCTGTCGGGCTTCGACGGCTCGCCGGAGTCGATGCGGAAGCTGCAACTGGAGTACGGTGCCGAGATCGGCCGCGCGATCGTGAACTTCCGCGGACCCATCGTGTTCTGCGTGATCTCGCGGTACCACGGCGGAGCGTTTGTGGTGTTCTCGAAGGCGCTGAACCCGAACATGACCGTGCTCGCGTTGGAAGGGTCGTTCGCCTCGGTGCTCGGCGGCGCCCCCGCCGCCGCGGTGGTGTTCTCCGGCGACGTCGACGCCCGCACCGCGGCGGACCCGCGCGTGCGGGACCTGGAGGCCCGCATCGCGGCCGCCTCCGGCACCGACCGCGCCGCGTTGACCGCGGAGCTCGACGAGCTCCGCTCGTCGGTGCGCGTGGAGAAGCTCGGCGAGGTGGCCGCGAAGTTCGACCGCGTGCACAACATCCAGCGCGCGGTCGAGGTCGGATCCGTCGACGCCGTCATCCGCGCCGCGGAACTGCGTCCACGGATCATCGAGGCGATCGAGTCCCGCCTGCGCTGACCCAGCTTCAGCGCTGTGGCGGTTACGTCAGCCCCGGGCCTGCCAGGTGCACAGGCAGGCCCGGTTGCCTTCGGGGTCGGCGAGCACCCAGAAGCTCGGCGCCCCCGCGTCGCTGACCAGCGTGCCGCCGGCGGCGAGCGCCGCGTCTATGCGTGGCTGGACCTGCGCAGGATCCACCCATATGTCGAGATGCCAGCGCTGGCGGGGTTCCTCGCTGCCGGACGTCTGGAACCACACGGTCGGCAGAACGCCGGCTGGGTCGCGGACCTCGTCGCCGAAGTCGGGGCCTGACAGATACTCCGTCGCCAGCACCGCGGCCCAGAACGGCGGAACCGACTCTCCGGCCGGGGTGTCAAGGGCGAGCTCCAGCCGGGAGACGTTCGAGGACTCCAGCTGCGCCCCGGCCTCGGCGGCGATGGAGGAGACGGCGCGGGCCAGCCGGACATCGCGGTCTGTGACCGCGCGCTCGTCGTGGCTGGTCAATCGGACGTCCACGTGGGTGTAGCGCAGGTCGAGGTCGGGATGATGGTTCATCTCCTCGGCCGCCGCGCCGATGGCGTTGACGACTGAGAGCCCGGTCGCGAAGTCCTTGGTCAGGATGCGGGTCTGCAGGCCGCCGAGCAGGTAGGCCCACCCGTCCAGCCCTTCGTCTGCGATCTGCTGTCCGGTCAGCTTGCTCATGAGGCATCCTTGCATGCCGGGGCCCGACGGCACCTCTGACTAGGACAGGAGGGAGTCGTAGGCGGTCGAGTGCTGTTGCCCGGACATGAAGGACAGGAACTGTCTGACGAAAGCGCTGCGTGAGTAGCTGCCGGCGCTGCCGGTCAGGTCGCGGTGGAACGCCGTGCGGAACAGCCGCTGGTATTCCTGTGCGTCGATCGTCTGGTCGTCGTCGGTGTCGGTGACGTCGAACAGCACGTCGGCGATCTTGACCAGTCCGGAGCCGGGCAGGGAAGCGGCTGAGGCGGCGTATTCCTGTCGGGTGACGCGTCCGTCGCCGTCGGCGTCGAGACTGGTCTGCAGATCGCGCCACCAGGCGGCGTAGGCGTTGTAGAGCCGCTCCTCGTCCTTCTCGTCCAGGTCGAGGCGAGTGGCGAGCTCTCGTGCCATGGCCGCCAGGTCAGGCCAGGCGAGGTGGCCGTCGCCGGTCTGGTCCAGGACCTCGGCGAAGAACCGGTCGGCTGAGCGGGTGGCTTGGCCGGCCTTGTCGGGGGCCGGGGTCATGAGTCTGAGCAGGGCCGCGGCCTGGCCCGCCTTGCGGCGTACGGTCACCCATGGTCCGGCGCCACTGGCGTGGTCGGGGTCCAGCAGGCTCATGATCGAGCTGACGTGCACCCAGCTGTCCGGAAGCAGGCGGGTGGCGAGTCCGGCGGTCAGGTAGGCCCCGTGCATGAGCGCCCGCGCGCCTGGGAGGTCGGGCAGGGCGACGCGCCGGCAGAAGGATTCGGGCAGCGACGCGATGGTGATCGCGGCGGCCACCGGGCCTGCCACGGCTCGGCCCGCGGCCCACACCGCGGGATGGTCGCGCAGCAAGGGCGGCGCGGGCACGTTGGCGAAGAGCCGGTAGAGGATGACCCGTACCGCCTCGGTGCTCTCCAGGTGATGGTCGATCATGTCGTCGTAGTAGGGCCAGAACTCCTGCAACGTCGCGGGGAGCTGGTCGCCGTCGCCCTCGATCAGGGTCAGGAACGCACGGTACTCGGCGTAGAGCTGTTCCAGTGCGCACCTGTCGAGCGACTCCCCGCTCAGCCGATACATCGTCACCGTCGATTCGAACAGGGTCGCCACCACCCAGGCGCGTGCTCCGGCGTCCATCGCGTCGTAGCGGCGGCCTTGCGGGTCGGTGCCCGAGATGCGGGCGTGCAGGCGGTTGAGGCGGGCAGCCTCCCGGTCGCGAACGTGATGGTCCGAGCTGAGGATGCGCTGCGTGCTCACCAACGTGTTGCGCAGACGCCGCCACGGATGGGTCACGAATGTCGAGTTCTCGATCAGCGCCGTGCCGATCTGTGGGTGCGCGGCTTCCAGCACCGTGGCGCGGGTCACCGCGAGGCCCCACCGCGGGTCGTTGACGAGGCGGCGCAGCATCGAGTCCGGCCCGAAGACGTCGACGGTCTGCTCTGCGGTGGTCCGGGTCATCGAGGTTCCTCTCCCGTAGTGGCGATCGACCGGCGGACGTCGCCGAATCGGCGCTGGCGCGACCGGTAGACCTCAAGGCACTCCCAGAGGTGGGTCGCGCGGAAGTCGGGCCAGAGCACCTGTGGGAAGACCCATTCGGCGTAGGCCACCTGCCAGAGCATGAAGTTGGAGATTCGCTGCTCTCCGGAAGTGCGGATGACCAGGTCCACATCCGGAGTGTCGGAGTAGGGGAGGTGCCGGGCGAAGGTGGCCTCGGTGACCTGCTCGGCCGGCACGGCGGCGTGGATGAGCGATCGGGCGGCCTCCACGATGTCGCGGCGTCCCCCGTGATCGAAGGCGACCGTCAGCGTCATCTGCCTGTTGTCGCTGGTCAGCGTCATCAGGTCGGTGATGTCCTGGACCAGGGGAGTCGGGATCCGTGGATCGGACATGCCGAGGAACCTGCACCGGACGCCGCGCGCGTGCAGCGCTGGTGCGTGCTTGCGGATGGTCCGCCGTACGAGCCTCATCAGGATGTCGACCTCGCCCGTCGGCCTGCGCCAGTTTTCGGTGGAGAAGGCGTACAGGCTCAACCACTTGATGCCGGCCGAGCGTGCCGCCTCGATGACGTCGATCACGGCGGCCTCCGCCGCCTCGTGGCCGGCGGTGCGCGGCAGCGATCGCTGCGCGGCCCACCGGCCGTTTCCATCCATCACGCAAGCCACGTGCCTCGGCAACCCGCTGATGATTTCCATAGCTGTATGTGACTGTATCATTACTGAACGTGTTGCGCTCGCCGGGGACCCGTCATCGCCCTCAGGTGATCGCCGGCTCCCGGCTCTCCTGCTGCGCCGGCGCCGGCCGTTCGTGGAACCCGCCGTCCGGGGACCGCATGATGATCCCGGTCTCCACTCCGTGCTCGGCCACGTGGCGATCCGTCTGCTGGAGTGCGAGGCAGATCCACCGGGTGACGACGAAGGCGATGACGGGGCCGATGACCACGGCGAACCTGAAGAAGATCGTCACAGCATTGACGTTCAGGTGGAACTGGTGGGCGATCTGGTCGTTGGCCGCGGCTGCCCACAGCAGGCCGTAGAACGTGACGCCGGCGACGGCGATGGCTGTCTTCACCGGCGTCTCATGCGGCCGATCGAGCAGGTCATGTGCGGGCGTCTCGCGTGCCATGCGTCTCGTGGTCTTCGGCCGGCCCAGTGCGTCGCGGCGGCTGCGTCGCGAGAGGAGGAAGCGCTCGGCCATCGGGTAGGCGGCCAGGGCGGTGAAGAAGACCCCGGGTACCACCAGTGTGGGGACGAGGGCCGCGAGGTTGAGCGTGTGGTCCCCGATGGGGAGCTCCCATCCGGGCATGATCCGCAGGGCGCCGTCGAGGAAGCCCATGTACCAGTCGGGAACCGAGCCCGCCGAGATCTGCGTCGGCTTGGCAGGGCCGTACAGCCAGATAGGGGCGATCTGGAAACCGAACCCGAGAATGATCAGCATGCCGGTCGTTGCGAGCGCCATCGTCGGGCGTGCGCTCCGCTGCGCCGGGAGGGAGGTGATGAACCGGGAGTGGCCGTGCCGCCGCACCAGCAGTTCGCGGGCGATCAGCATCGCGGCCATGACGATCGGGATCAGCAGGTGCGCTCCGTACATGACCGGAATGACCCTGTCGCCGGGAAAGTCCGGGCCGAACAGCAGCGACATCACCCAGGTTCCCACCACGGGGATGGACTGCACGACCGACATGATCAGCCACAGGCTCCCACCCGACAGCATGTCGTCAGGCAGGGCGTTGCCGGTCTCGCCCGCGGCCATGCCCAGCGCCAGCAGCGTCACCCAGATCAGCCACTGTCCGGTGCGCGGGCGGCGGAACGCGCCGGTGAGGAACATGCGCAGCAACTGCAGGACGACGGCCGCCACGAAGACGAGCGCCGCCCAGTGGTGGACCTGGCGGATGAGCAGGCCGCCGCGTACCTCCAGGCTCAGGTGCATGGTCGAGTCGAAGGCTCTGCTGACAAAGAGTCCGCGCAGAGGGCCGTACGAGCCGTCATAGGCCACCTGGGACATGCTGGGGTCGTAGAACACCATCAGCACCGCCCCGGTCGCTGCCAGGACCACGAACGACCAGACGGCGATTTCCGCGAACATGAATGACCAGTGGGAGAACTGAAACGAGCGGCGTCTGGCCGGCAACGAACGCATTTGGGCCCCCTAACCTTGCCTACTCCTATGACGGAATGGGGCCGGGGGCTGTGACAGCGATGAGGGGCCGGTGACGGTGATCCGTGTCACCACCACCGGAACCTTTGGAGCGCGGTCAGCCCTTGACGGCTCGTAGGACGACGAACTTGGGGTTGCTTGCGGCGACCTCGCAATTGCCGAACAGCCGACGGAGCTTCACGTGGTAGCCGAGGTGGCGGTTGGCGACCACCCAGAGCTCGCCGCCGCGGCGTAGTGCCGCGCGCGAACCGTTGAACATGCGCCAGGCCGTCGAGTCGGTCCTCGCGCGGTGCGTGTGGAACGGCGGGTTGGTCAGGATCAGATCCACCGTCCCCGCCGGTACGCCGGACATGCCGTCGGCCGCCACGAACGTCGCGGTGCCGCTCATGTCGGTGTTCGCTCGGACCGTGGCCTCCGCCGAGGCCAGCGCCTGGTAGGACTCGTCGATGAACGACACCTTGGCCTGGCTGTCGGTCAGTGACGCGGCGAGACCGATCACCCCATTGCCGCAGCCCAGATCCACGACATGCGCACGGCCCCGGAGCCGCGGCAGGTTCTGCAGGAAGAACCGGGTGCCGATGTCGAGCCGGTCGGCGCAGAAGGTGCCGGCGTGGTTGACGACGGTGAGCCCTGAGACCGCTCCTATCCCGGTGGGGAGGGTGTACGTTCGCGGCCACGGGCTGGGGCTACGGGGCATCTGGGAGTCAGGTGAGCAGAAGATGAGCCGTGCCTTCTTCACCGCCCGTGACGTCTTGGTCGGCCCGAGAATGCGTTCGAACAGCTGCAGCGTCGAAGTGTGTATCTCGGTGACCATTCCCGCGCCGACGATCACGGTGCCCGCGTGCACGTGCGGCGCGAGACGGTGCAACTGGTCCTCAAGGAGCGAGAGCGCCTTGGGCACCCGGATCAGCAGCACGTCGATCCGGGGTGGTGGCGGATCCATGGTCGTACAGAGCCGCACGGCGTCCTGGGCGATCTCGTTGCGACTCAGGTTCGCTCGGGTCGCCTGCTGGGTGAGGTAGGAGTCGGTGATCTGCACGGGTCGGTGATCGGCGAGTGCGGTGACCAGGGCGCCCCAGCGGTCGCCCAGCACGACCACGGTGCCCGACAGGCCGATCGGTTCGCCGTCGATTCCCTCGAGATGCCGCAGCAGGTACTCATCGGCGGCGTCCCAGGCGCGTAGCGGGTCGCGGGGGTCCTCGGGGAAGCGGGTGAGCCCGAACTCACCTTTCGACGTCGTCAAACCGTTCATCGTGACTCAGGCTAGCGAGTCGCCGCGATGCGTCGGCACATGCGCTGCTGGTGACCAGCTGGCAGCGGCCTTCTGCCGCCGGCACCGAGGCAGAAGGGGTCGTGCGGCGGCCGCCGTTCACCAGGAGCCATGCTCGGGCGAGGAGCTGTCCGGTCAGAGCCAGTAGCGGGGGTGTCATCAGATAGCCGGCCACGCACAGTCCGTACAGGAGATAGACCTGTTGACCGACGGTCAGCTCCGGCGCATCGATGAACGGGACCCAAAGAGCGCTGAACTCAGGCGTGTAGTAGCACAGCGGCGCCTCGAAGACGAAGAAGTTGGTCGGTTCCAGGCAGACCTTGCGGGCGGGGGCGTCGCCGAAGACGGCTCCGTTCAGGCCGACCCATAGGGAAAGGCCGAGTGCCAGGACTGTGATCGTGTTCGTCAGGATCGACGAGTCCCGCCGGTGCAGGCGGACCGCGAGTGCCAGGCATGCGGGCAAGGAGGCGAACAGCAGGTAGCGGGGCCCGTAGAAGGTGGACCCGCTCCACGACCAGTAGGTGGAGTAGAGCAGGACCAAGCCCACCACGAACGCGATCCACATCTTGTAGAGCGCCGTCAGATCCACGCCCGCGCGGCCGGGGAGTCCGGCGATCCTCCGGCGCACGGGCAGGAACAGGCCGGGCGCGAAGAACAGCAGTCCCTTGCCGAACGAGAACAGCAGCGACAGGAGCCCGAAGAAGATCGGATAACTGAGGCCGGGCCGACCGGAGAACGGCATGATCGTTCTAGGGCCTCTGTCGTCTCCGTATCCGGTCTCGAAGGGGTTGCCTCTGCGGATCCAGGCTTCGAGCAGGACGACCGCCACGGCCGCGACGACAGCCAGGCCCACTCGCAGTCGCCGCGTGGCCAAGATGCGTTCGACGGCCAACAGCGCCATGGCGGGCAGGGTGGCGGGGGCGTTGGCGACACCGAGCACGATTGCCGTCCATCCGCGGCGTTTGGCGACCAGACAGACGGTGCCCATGCCGACCATGACCGCGGTGAACACCTCGCCCCAGTAGAAGAGCAGATGATTGGAGAACATCGAGGCGAAGGTCAGCAGCAGGAGGAAGCGGCGTAGCAGGCGGCGCGACACGTGATCGCGGAGCATCCAGTAGAAGACGAACAACCCGATGGCGAAAACCAGCGCGTTGTACTTCTCGCACCACCATTCGGGCGACTGATACACCAGGCCCAACTGCCAGAGCGGGGTGGAGAACAAGGGGCCGATCAGTGAATACTTCTCCTCGCTCAGGTGTTTCTCGCCCAGCAGCCTCCAGAGGTAGATGAAGCGAGATCCGCCGTCGCCCCAGTACAGCCCGTGGGGCAGCAGGAAGGTGATTCCGGCGAGGCCGCCGACGATCATGCCGATCTCGAGCCGGGCGATCGCACGGGATTCAGGCTTCGCCGAATCGACAGAGTCAACTGTGGTGTTCGACATGCCCGGTCCCCCTGTCACCCCCACCAGCCGGGCCGCACAGGATGCGGTCGCTGGTCATGAATCGAGGATGAATGGCCGATGCCAGCCACTTGCGGCGCGTTGCGCAAAGTGTCGGCCAGCGCTTCGCCTGATCGGTAAATCGTGCGTGGGAGCCCGTTGCAGGGGTGTTTGCCCCGGTGCTGGGGGCTATAGAGTCTGGCCAGAGATCAGCGCGACGCCGCACCGAGGAGGGGGATGTCCAGAACGCCGCTGCCCCTGCCGCAGCCGCCTCCGAAGGCGCCGGAGTTCGGGCGGGACACGCTGATCGCCTGCGAGAGCCTGGTACGGATCTACCAGACCGGATCGGTCGAGGTGCAGGCACTGCAAGGGCTGGACCTGGCCGTGGAGAGCGGCGAGATGGTGGCCGTCGTCGGGGCGTCCGGGTCGGGCAAGTCGACGTTGCTGTCCATCCTCGCCGGCGTCGACGCCCCCACCGCCGGGCGGGCACGCGTCGACCGGTGGAACCTGCTGGCGATGTCCCGCGCCGACCGCGTGCACTACCGGCGGCACACCGTCGGATTCGTACGGCAGCAGACGGCCAGCAACCTCGTTCCGTACCTGACCGCACAGCAGATGATCGACCTGCCGATGACGGCGGCCCGTACGCCGGCCCGCACCCGCCGCGCCCGCGCCGCCGAGCTGCTGGAGACCTTGGGCATCGCCGGCTGCGCCGACCGGCGTCCCGCCCAGTTGTCCGGCGGGCAGCAGATGCGGGTCGCCATCGCGGTGGCCCTCGCCAACCAGCCCCGCGTCCTGCTGGCCGACGAGCCGACCGGCGAGCTCGACACTGCCACCTCCGCCGAGGTCTTCACGACGCTGCGGGAGGTCAACCGGCAGCTCGGTGTCACCGTCGTCATCGTGACCCACGACCCTGCGGTCAGCGGCCAGGTCGAGCGGACCGTGGCGATCCGCGACGGGCGTACCAGCAGCGAGGTGCTGCGCCGCACCGCCACCGGCGCCGACGGCGACACCGAGGTGATCGCCGAGGAGTACGCCGTGATGGACCGCGCCGGGCGGGTCCAGATCCCGCGCGACTACCGGGAGGCGCTGGCGCTGACCAGGCGGGTACGGCTGGCGCTGGAGGCGGACCACGTCACGATCCGCCCCGACCTCGGCGAACGCTCATGAGCGCCGCTCCGCTGCTCACCGTACGCGGCGTCCACCGGCGCTTCGGCACCGGACCTGCCGCCGTCCAGGCGCTGCGGGACGTGTCGTTCGACCTCCCCGCCGGCACCATGACCGCTCTCATCGGACGGTCCGGCTCCGGCAAGACCACTCTGCTCAACGTCATCGGCGGTCTGGACCGCCCGGACTCCGGGACCGTCCTCGTCGACGGTACGGACGTCACGGCTCTCGACGAGGACGGCCTGTCGCGATTACGGCGTGAGAAGGTCTCCTACGTTTTCCAGACATTCGGCCTGATCCCGGTGCTCTCGGCCGCGGAGAACGTCGGCGCCCCCTTGCGGCTGGCCCGCGTGCCGTCGGGGGAGCGTGAGCGCCGCGTCGAGCTGCTGCTGGAGCTGGTGGGCCTGGCCGAGCACGCCGAGCAGCGTCCGGGCGAGCTGTCCGGCGGCCAGCAGCAGCGGGTGGCGATCGCCCGGGCCCTGGCCGCCTCGCCCCGGCTGCTGATCGCCGACGAGCCGACCGGGCAGTTGGACGCCGAGACGGGCCTGTCGGTGATGGGGCTGCTGCGCGGTGTGGTGGAGTCCGAGGGTGTGACGGCGCTGGTGTCCACGCACGACCCGACGATGGTCGCGCTGGCGGACCGGGTGATCCGGATCAACGACGGACGGCTCGACGGGCAGGACGTCTCGTGATCGGCGGGAGTCGCTTGCGGGCAGGACGTCTCGTGATCGGCCGGAGTCGCCTGCGGGCAGAAAGTCTCCTGATCGGCCGGAGTCGCCTGTGCTGAGGCTGCTCGCCCGCCGAGCCCGCGCGCAGTGGCCCCTGCTGACAGCCCTCCTGGCGGTCGCCATGGTCGGCCTCACCCTGTTGGGCACCTGCGCCCTGCTCGTCACCCGCACCGCCGAGCAGGCGCTGGAGAGCGCCGCGTCCCGCGCCACCCCCGACCGGGTCGACGTCACCGCCTACACCGTCACCGTCCGCGCCCAGGACGCGCGATCCGTCGCCGACGACACCCGCCGCGTGCTGACCTCGGCGCTCGCTCCGTTCGCCACGACGACGACCGCACGCGCGTCGTCCGTGCTGCGATCGCTGCCGGCGACGCCCGGCGGTGGACGCGATGGCGGGCTCGATGGCGGGCTCGATGGCGGGCCTGGCGGTGGACGCGATGGCAGGCCTGGCGGCGGGGATGGCGGTGGGTCGCCGCGCCCCGGTGCCCAGCCCGCCGGTGGAGGCGGTGTCCCCGCTGAGACCTACCTGTCGGGTGTGGAGGATCTGCCGGCCCGAGCCCAGCTGACCACCGGGCGCTGGCCGCGGGCCGCCGCCGACGCCGGGCACCCCGCCGGGCCGCGGGCCGACGCCGCGCAGCCCGCCGGGCCGCTGGAGGCCGTCGTGCTCGAGTCCACCGCGCGACAGCTCGGCCTCGCCCCCGGCGCCCGCGTCCGTCTCGGTGCGGAGCTGTTCGGCGACCCCGGCCCGGCGGTGGACGTGACCGTGGTCGGCGTCGTACGCCCGCTGCCGGGCACCGGCTGGGATCGCGACCTCCTCGCCGGCGCCGGCTACGACCTGGCCTACCACGACGGCCGCTCCGTGCAGCCGGTCCACGCCTACGGGCCGTTCATCGTCGATCTCGGTGACCTGCTCGCCGGCGGCTTCACCGTCGACCGGCTGGAGATCACCGCCCATCCCGACCTGTCCGCTCCCGATCGCCGCGACCTCGACACCGTCGCCGAGGCCGTGCTCGGCGCCGACCGCCGGCTGGCGCGTACCCTCGGCAACCGGGTACGGATCGAACGCGTCGCCACCCTGCTGCCCTCGACGCTGCTGGCCGCCCACGACGAGCAGGAGGTCACCGCGGCGGCCGTGCTCGCCGTCGCCGTCCTCGGCATCGTCCTGACCGCGACCGCACTCGCCCTCGCCGGACGGCTGACCGCCGGCGTCCGCGCCGACGAGACCGCCCTGCTGTCCGCGCTGGGTGTCAGCCGCGGTCAGCTCGTCGCCGCCGCCACCGTCGAGGCCGGTGCACTCGCGCTCCTCGCCGCCGCGCTCGCGATACCCGCCTCCTCCGCCCTGCATGCCGGCCTGACCCACCTGCCGCCGATGGCAGGGGCCGGGCTCTCCGTCCAGCCGGGGGTGACCGGCGTCCAGGTGCTCGCCGTCGCCGGCACCGCGCTGGTGCTCGCGGCGGTGCTGGTCGCCCTCTCGGTGCGGTCCGCCCCCGCCGTCAGCGACCGTCGCCACCGGCGCGAACTGCTGGCCCGCTCCGGTGCCGACCTGCTGCTCGTGGTGTTCGCCGCCGTCGGCTGGTGGCAGCTGCGCGACCAGCCCACCGGCTCCGGCTCACCGGCCGACGCCGTACGGGTGCTCGCTCCCGCGCTGCTGCTCACCGCCGGTTCCGCGCTGGCGCTGCGCCCGGTGTGGCCCGCGCTGCGCGGCGCCGACCGGCTGGCGCGCCGTGCCCGCGGGCTGCTGCTCCCGCTGGCGGCGTTCGAGGCCGCCCGCCGGCCGCAGGCGGTCGCCGCGGGGCTGCTCATCGGCCTGGCCTGTGCGGCGGCCACGTTCGGGACCGGCTTCGACGCCACGTGGCAGCGCTCCCAGCACGACCAGGCCGATCTGTCCGTCGGCACCGATCTCGCCCTCACCCTCGCCACCCCGCCGGACGCCGGGCAGGGCGTGGCCGTCGGCGCGGCCACCGGAGGAGCGGTGAGTCCGGCCACCGACCGGGGCATCGCGGTCGGGCAGTGGCTCGGCCGCGCCGGCGACGCACCGCGGCTGGTCGCCGTCGACACCGCCCGCGCCGAGGCGCTGCTGCGCGGCCGGCTGGACGATGGCCACAGCTGGAAGGACGTAGGGGCGGCCCTCGCGCCGCCGGCCCGCGCCACCGGGCTCCCCGTCCCGGCCGGCGCCGCGCTCACCCTGACCGGGACGGCGAGCGGTGCGACCCCGCTCACCGTGACACCCCGGCTGCTGGTGCAGGACGCCACGGGCCTGCGGACGCCCTGCACCGGTGCGCCGGTCCCGCTCGACGGCAAGGCGCACCCGCTGCCGGCCTGCGCGACGGCCGAAGGACTGCGGCTTGTCGCGGTGTCCCTTCCGTTCGCGGTCGACGTGACCGCACCGGGGAACGTCGGCATCGGCTACTCCGACGCCTCGGCGGAACTCCCGGCCGGCGCCGACCGCGTCGCCGTCACGCTCACGGTGCCCGGGGCTCCCGGCCCCGCCGGCGCGGCGCCCGGGTCGTCCTGGACCGCCACCTCCGCGGGGCCCGCTCCCGGGCAGCTCGGCTCTCCGGCGGTCGCCCTCGCCCGCAACGCTGCCGGCATCCAGGTGAGGATGACGACGACCGTCGAGTTCAAGGGTCCACCGGACGCCGCCAGAACCCTGGTCGCCACCGCCTTCCCGGCTCCAGGACCGGTACCCGTCGCCGTCTCCACCCGCTTCGCCGCCGAGGCCGGTGCCCGTCTCGGCGCCCGGCTCGACCTCACCGTCGGCCTCACCGCCGTCCCGGTCAGAGTGACCGAGGTGCTGCCCACCGTCCCGTCCGCCCCTGGTGCGGCGGCCATCCTGGCCGACCTGGACGCCCTCTCCCGCGCGCTCGTCGTCAGCGGCAACCTCGACTTCCCCGTGGACGCCTGGTGGGTCGGTCACCCCACCCGGGCGGACGCCGCCGTCCGGGCCACCGATCTCCACCTCGGCAGCGTCACCACCCGCGCGTCCGAGGCGGCCCGCCTCACCGGCGGACCCCTGCGCGCCGGCCTGCCGGCCGCGCTGCGGCTGCTCGTCCCGGCCGCGGCCCTGCTGCTGTTCGCCGGTGTCGTGCTGCACGTGACCTTCGACCTCCGGAGTCGCGCGCTCGAGGTGGCGCGGCTGCGGGGTCTGGGGATGACCCGGCGCGAGGTCCGTGCCGTGCTGCTCGGCCAGCACGTCGGCATCCTGCTGCCCCTGCTCGCGGCGGGCGCGGCCGTCGGCGCGCTCGCCACCCGCGTCGTCGCGCCCCTGCTCGTACGCTCCGACACCGGCGCCGCGCCGGTACCTGCGGCCCTGCCCGTCTGGCCGTGGGCCGCCGAGTCCGCCCTGCTCGCCGGGCTGCTGGCCGGATGCACGCTCGCGGTGACCGCCGTCGTCATCGTGCAGGCCCGCCGCGTCGACGCCACGCAACTGCGGGTGGCGTCATGAGGGGGCGCACCGCCCTGCGGGCTCCCCGCCGCGTCGACGTCACGTGGCTGCGGGTGGCGTCGTGAGGTGGCTCCGGGCGCTCGGTCGCTGGTGGCCGCCCGCCCTGCACTGGCCCAGCGTCCGCGGGCGCGCCGTCGCCGACGCCGGGCCCCTGCTCCTGGCCGCCGCCGTCGTGGCGGTCGTCACCCTGCTCGCCGGCGCCGTCCCGCCGCTGCTGCGCGCGACCGCCGACGACTCCGTCCGAGAGGCGGTACGCCACGCAGGCGGCGACGGCGACGTCCTGGTCCACGCCCGCATAGAGCTCGACGACGGACCCAACGGCGGACGTGTACGCGCTCCCCGCCTTGCCGAGGACGTCGACGACCTGCGCGACAGGGCCACGGACGAGCTGGGCCCCGGCCTGCGCGCCGCGCTCCGTCCACCCGTCGCTGCGGTCACCAGCCCCGTACTCAAGATCACCGACGGCAGCGTGCTGCGCACCTTCCAGCTCGCCTATCTGGCGAAGGACGCCGGCGGTGGGCCGCAGGTGACCTGGACCGAGGGCGGACCGCCCCGGCCCACCGTTTCGGCGGCGGACAGCCACGTCGAGGTCCCCTACGGCGGGCCGCCCTGGCTGGTGCAGGTCGGTCTGTCGGAGGCGGACGCCGCCGCTCTCCACGTGCGCCCCGGCGCGCGCATCCCGCTGGCGGACGACCGGGGAAACGTGCGAAAGGTCCAGGTCAGCGGCATCTTCCGGGCGACGGACAGCGCCGATCCCGCCTGGCGGCTCGCCCCCTCGCTGCTGCGTCCCGTCTCAGGAGCGGACGGCGTGGGCACGACCCGACTCGGTGGCCTGCTGTCACCCGACTCCCTGCCGGACGCCCGCCTCGCCTTCGATCGGGACGAACTTCAGCGCACCGTCTGGTTCAGCCCCGACCCGGGCGTGCTCACCTGGGACTCCGCCGAGGCGATCTCCGGCAAGGTGGTGGTGCTCAAGGCAGCCTCCGGCTCCTCCGGCGCCCGCGACGGCTCGCTGAAGTGGGAGACGCAGCTCGACGGCGTACTGCGGAACGTACGAGGCCAGGTCGGAGCCGCTTTCGCGCAGGCGTCGGTGCTGCTCGCCGGCGTGCTGGCCGCCGCGGTCCTGGTCCTGCTCCTCGCCGCCGACCTGCTGGTACGCCGCCGCGCCCCGGCGCTGGCCGCCGCCCGGCAACGGGGGGCGTCCCTGCCTGACCTCGGTGCCGAGTTGCTGCTCGAGTCCGCCGTGGTCGCGCTGGTGGCCGCCGCGGCCGGGCTCGCGCTCGCCCGTACGGTGGCCCCGGGCGCGTCCTGGGGGTGGGCGGTGCCCGTGGTCCTCGCCGCTGCCGCCGCCGGCCCGGCATTCGGTACGCTCGCCGCCGCCCGTGCCACCCGTGACCGGCGTGTCCCGGCGAACCGGTCCGCCCGCCGCTGGGCCAGGCACACCGTCCAGCTGCGCCGCGCCGCCCTTGAGGCCGCCGTCGTCATCGCCGCGGTCGCCGCCTTCGTCGCGCTGCACCAGCGCGGGATACTCCCGGCCGACTCCTCCGGTGATGCGGCAGGGACGGGACTCGGGCTGGACGGTGGCGGTGCGCTGCCCGCGAGCGCGCCCGCCCTCGGGGTTCTCGCCGGCACGCTTCTCCTGCTGCGGCTGCTGCCCGCGGGCACGGGCCTCGCACTCAAGCAGGCACTGCGTTCGCGCCGCCCGCTGGCGGTCTTCGGCGCAGCGAGGGCTGCCGCGACGTCCGCGCGCGTGCTGCCGCTGCTGGTCATGGTGACCTCCGCCGCGCTGGCGTCGTTCGCGTTCACCCTCGACGCCACCGCCGGCCAGGGCCTGGCGGACGGCGCGTGGCGTACCGTCGGCGCCGATGCCCGCCTCGACGTCATCCCCGCCGCCACGGCCTCCACGCCCGAGCTCGCCCGGCGCATCGCCGCCGCGCCGGGAGTCCGGCAGGCCGTCGCCGGGCAGGTGACCGACAGCGCGCGCGTCGTCGCCGACTCGCTGATCGTCGCCCCACGCCTGGTGATCGTGGACGTCTCCGCGTTCCGGCGGCTGCTGGGCTCCACTCCGCTGCCGGACGCGCCGGATCTCGCCCGGCTCGGGGCGACCGGCCACGGCAACGTCCCTGCGCTGGTGCGTTCGAGCGACGGCGGCCTGCGGCCGGGCATGCGGCTGCAACTGCTCCGGGACGGTGGCGCGCCGTCCATCCGGCTCACCGCCGTCGGTACGGCGCCCGCCGTCGGCGACGGCGACGTCGTCGTCCTCGTGGACGCCGCGGCCCTCGCCGCCGCGGGCATGCCTTCCGCCCCGAACACGATATGGGCGACCGGCCCCGGAGCGGCGCGGGCGGCCACCGCGAGCGGCGCGAGCTCCGACGCGGCGCATGCCGTGCTGCGCGAGGACGTCCTGCGTGCCCGCCGCGCGGCGCCGCTGACCTCAGGGCTGCTCTGGCTGGCGTGGGCCTCGGCCGCGACCCTGCTGGCCCTGGGACTGCTGGGCCTCGCTCTCGGCTCGGCGGCGAGCGCACCGGAACGGTGGCAGACCCTGACCCGGCTGCGCACCCTCGGCCTGCGGCCCCGGGACGCCCGTTGGGTCGCCGCGGGGGAGTTGCTGCCGCCGGTGATGGTCGCCGCCGTGGCCGGCCCGCTGCTCGGGGTGGCGCTCGCCCGCCTGATGCTCGACTCGCTCGCGCTGCGGCTGCTCACCGGGCAGGCCGGCGACCCGGCCCTGGTGCTGCCGTGGTGGCGGCTCGGCCTGGTGACCGTCGCCTTGCTGGCGGCGGTCGCCGTCGTGGTGCCCATCGAGTCGGCGCTGCGGCGCGGCCGGCGGCTGAGCGAGGTGCTCCGTGTGGGCGACGGATAGGATCCGTGATCAATTTGTCGTGTTTACTTGGCTGTCATCCGCATCTTTCATTATGAGAGTCGCGTCCAACCAGCCTGCAGCGGCAGGTGGACAGCGAGCGGCGGAGCAGCGGAGGTATGCATGGACGTACGCCTGGACCATCTCGTCTGCTGGGTCTCGGACCAGCTCGGCTCTTTGCGCTTCTACGAGCAGGTGATCGGTCTGCCCGGGGTGCGGGCCGAGGAGTTTCGCGAAGGTGAGGCAGCCTTCCCGAGCGTGCGGGTCTCGCCCGAAACCATCCTCGACCTGATGACGTACGACGCCTCCAGGGGCGTGGAAGAGGGCACCGGGGTCAAGGGGAGCGCCGGGCATCCGGTCAACCATCTCTGCCTGGCCGTCGGCAAGGAGGACTTCGACGCGCTCAAGGTCAGGCTGAAGCAGCACGGGGTCGAGATCTCCGGCTCCGGGACCAACTCGTTCGGCGCGCAGGGCATCGCGCCGGAGACGATCTACTTCCCCGATCCCGACGGCAACGTCCTGGAGGTTCGCTACTACGAGTGACGGCGAAGGCGGGCCCGCGCGGCGCGGCGCACCAGCGGGCCCATGTCGTCCAGCGCCGTCGCCAGCGTGGCCAGGCTCTCGAGGGCGTCGAACGCCTGGTTCGCCCCTTGCGGGTCCACGCCCTCGTAGAGCTCCAGGCCGACGAACGCGGCGGCCGTGGCCTTGGCCAGCCCGGCCACGTCCACGAACTCGGCCAGCGGTGACTTCGCCAGCACCCTGGCCAGCGCCTGCTCGACCTCCTGGATCCACAGGTTGAGGCCGGTGGCGGTGGCCGGGGCGAGCTTCGGGTCGGTCTGGCTGCCCGCGAGGAGCTGGGCGAGCGCCGCCACGCTCCCTTCCGCCCGTTCCTCGGCGTGCAGGGAGCGGCCGAGGTCGAGGAGCTCGCGGACGGTGGCCACGGCGGCGAAGCGGGCGCGGTAGAGAGCGATGCGCTGGTGCGCGGCGTGCTCGCAGGCGGCGGCCAGGAGCTGGTCGACGCTGCCGAAGTGGTAGAAGACCAGAGCCTGGTTCACCCCCGCCTCGGTCGCGATCGTACGGGCGGAGACGCCCGCTATGCCGTTCTTGCGCAGCGTCGCGAGCGCGGCTTCGAGCAGCTTGGTACGTGTGTCGGCCACCAGGTTTCCTTACGCGTCAGCAGCGGGCGTCCTCTCGCCTCGGCCTCACGCTAGCGGGAACGCCGTGCTCCGCGACGTCCACGTACTCGACGGTAAAGCTGCCCCAGTAACCGAAGATCCGGCCCAGCCACGGGTTGGACACGGTCACCGCGATCCTGAACCGCTCCGTCTCCTCGTCGAAGTGCTCGCTGACCACCGCCGTGCCCGTGGCGGCCGGCGGGATGGTGAGGGCGAGCGGGCCTTCGAGGAAACGCTGGCGGCCGGAGCGGATGACCAGCCCGCCCCGATCGTCGACGGAGAGGCCGAGCGGGGTGGCGAGGTGCTGGTGGGTGCCTAAATAGTCGACGATCCGGGCACTGGCGTCGTCGTAGATCATGGTGGCGTCGAAGCGGCCGCGGGGGAACGTGCGGACGAACGTGACGGTCTCGCGGCCGTACGAGTCCAGATACGGGTAATTCTCAATCTGGAAGGGGATGTCCGGTCCGACATCCGGGACGAGGACGTTCCTGCGGCTGCCGAGGGCCAGGAAGGGACGGATGTGGCGGCCGGCGTTCCACACGCGGGTCATGACGCCCCTGCCTACGCAGGCTTCGCCGCTGTCGAGCCCGACGCTGAACCGGCGCTGGAGCTGGGGGTGGAGGCGGGCGAACTCGCGGCCGAGCGCGCGCTGGAAGATCGAGGACATGGTGCTCCCATCGGTCGTCTGTCTCGTTCGGGTGGGCGGTGCAGGCAGCGGCGGGCCGCCGGGGTGCCCGGCAGCGGAGGCAGCGCCAGGGCGGCGGCGAGTACGGCGGTCGCGGGCAGGGGCGGCAGAAGAGCGGCCGCGAGAAGCGCCGAGGCCGCTCTCGCGCCGGCCTCGGCCAGGGCCTGGCGCAGCGAACGCTCCGGCGTCCTGCCGGTCTCCAGCCACAGGCGCAACCGGTCGAACGACCACGCGGTGGCCCACCACATCGCCCAGCCGGGCAGGACGCGCGGGCGGTAGTCGTACGAGGTGAGGAACCGGACGCCGTCCGCCACCGGCAGGTAGCGCCAGTAGCCGGACCCCGCGCGGATGGGTGAGAGCGGGTGGCGCGAGCCGAACCGCAGCGCGGACGTCCGGCCTCCCCCGGGCCCGTGCCGGTTGCCCGTGCTGACCCCCACACCGCTGATGCCCAGCGTGGCGTAGCGGAACGCCTGCCTGCCGTCACGTGGGGTGAGGTACTCGATCCGGCCGAACCGCAGGTCCCAGCGCTGGTGCCGGGACGGGTCCTGGGTGGCCTGCCATACGTCCTCCAGGTCCGCCCTGATCCGGGTCTCGATGTAGAGCTGCCGTCGGCGCATCCGCGTCCCGCCCCTCGGTCTTGAGCGACTGCTCAAATATAAGCAGATTTGAGCGACTGCTCAACTGGTGGCCGGGAAGTGTCGGTCGGCTCTGGTACACAGGCGGGCATGGGCGTGAGCGTGGATGAGTTCCTCGAGATGCTGGATCGGCTGCCCGAGGTCAAGGTGGGCCATGGGGGCGAGTGGGTCGGCCTCAAGGTGCGCGGCAAGGGCTTCGGCTACCTGTGGGAGGCCACCGAGACCGTCGGGCTCAAGGCCACGCTCCAGGAGCAGATCGCACTGGTGGCCGAGCGGCCCGAGGTGTTCGAGGTGCAGTTCACGGCCGGGCAGTTCGGCTGGGTGGTGGTGCACCTCGACAGGATCGACCCCGAGGAGCTGTTCGAGTTGGTGGCCGAGGCGTGGTGCCTGACCGCCCCCAAGCGGCTGGTGGCCGAGTTCGAGGCGGCCCATCAGATCGGCCCGCAGGCCTTATAGCCGCATGTCAGGGTAATCTCCGACAATGTGGACGTTCGGTTGCGGGAGTGGCGCGAGGACGATGCGCCGGCAGTGCTGCGGGCCTTTCAGGCGCCGGATCTCCGCGCGCAGGCGCCCTTCCCCGTGATCACCCTTCAGGACGCCATGGGGTGGATCGCCGGGTGGGCCGGTGTCGGACACGCGTTCGCCGTCACGGTCGACGGGTCGGTCGCCGGGAACGTCGCGGTGTCCCGGATCGACGATCACGACAACGGCTGGGTGTCCTACTGGGTCGTGCCCGAGGTCAGAGGGCGGGGCATCGCCGTGGCTGCCACCAAGGAGCTGGTGCGGTGGGCGTTCGGCGAGCGCGGGCTCTACCGGCTGGAGCTCGGGCACCATACGAACAATCCGGCGTCGTGCCGGGTGGCCACGAAGGCGGGGTTCCGGCCGGAGGGCATCGAGCGCGGGAAGCTCCGTCACGAGGGCCTCCGGTACGACGTCGAACGGCATGCCCGCCTGGCCACGGACCCCGTCACGCACAGCTGACCCGGATGTGCGGTAGGTGGCCACCTGCCCATCCGGTGATCTACCCTTTTTCGGTGGACAGCGAGAGCCTGGCCGCGGCCGGCCTCCTCGAGACCCTGAGCAGGGCGTCGGAGATGCTCGCCGGGTTACATCATCCCTTCGTCAGAGCCGAGACCTTCTCCTATTTCCTCCCGCCCGCCGGCGCCCGCGTCGGCGCCGACCTCACGCTGCCCGACGGCCGCGTCGTCCGCTTCGAGGTCTCCATCAGCGCCTCCGGCGGCGCCTTCCACGTCGAGGGAGCGATCACCGCGGAGGCCGAGCACCTGCTCGAACTGCCGCGCAAGAGCGTCCCCGGCATCCATGACGGCCTGGCCGTGCTCGACGACTATGCGGCGGAGGTGACTGCCCCGGCCGGACGGCTGATCGACCAGCTGCTGGACGAAATTGTCTAATTGTCAGACAATGAGGGCCATGAGAAATGGACCCCTCGCAGTCGTCGCTGCCTCCGTGCTCTGGGGCACGGCCGGGACGGCGGGGCTGCTCGTCTCCGCCGACTCCGTCGCCCTGGCCGCCGCGCGGCTGGTCATCGGGGGTGCGGCGCTCGTTCTGCTGGCCGGCAAGGGCGTCACGAAGGCGATCAGACCGGGCGTCCTGCTGGCCGCCGTCGCGGTGGCCGCCTACCAGCTCTGCTTCTTCGCGGCCGTCAGCCGCACGGGGGTCGCCATCGGGACCGTGGTGGCGATCGGCAGCGGTCCCGTCTTCACGGGCCTGCTCTCCTGGGTGCTCCACGGCCGCCGGCCCAGCGGGCGCTGGAGCGCGGCGACCGCGGCGGCGATCTGCGGATGCGCGGCGCTGATCGTCGGAGGGGGCGCCGAGTCGGGTGGGCAGATGGTCTCCGGCCTGCTGTTCGCGCTGCTCGGCGGCGTGCTCTACGCCTTCTACGCGGTGATGGCGGCGCACGCGATCGGCCAGGGCGCCGGTTCCGGCGCGGTGATGGGGGTGATGTTCGGCGGGGCGGCCCTGATCATGCTGCCCGTGCTGCTGGTGAGCGGGGTCGGCTGGCTGGGGGAGCCGCGCGGGCTGCTCGCCGTGCTCTACCTGGGACTCGGCACGACCGCTCTGTCCTACTTCCTGTACGGGCGCGGCCTGCGGACCACTCCGGTCGCCACGGCCGCCACGCTGGCGCTCGCCGAGCCGGCCGTCGCGGCGCTGCTCGGCCTGGTGGTGCTCGGAGAGCGGCTGGCCCCGGTCTCGATCGCGGGGCTGGTCCTGCTGGCGCTCAGCCTCGTGGCGGTCGCCGTACCCGAGAAGGCGGCAGGGCAGACCGTACCGGAAAGGGAGCTAGAGTCGCTGCCGTGACGTTGCCGCTCAGACCCGTCTCCACCGTCGGCGCGCTCGCCGAGGCGCTGCGCAGCAGGGTGCTCTCCGGTGAGATCCCGCCCGGCACCTCGCTGCCCGAGCAGGAGATCGCCGCGTCGTACGGCGTCGCCAGGCCGACCGTGCGGGAGGCGCTGGCGAGCCTCGTCCACGAAGGGCTGCTCAGGCGCGAGCGCAACCGCAGCGCCTATGTCCCCGAGGTGACGCTTTCGGACCTCGACGATCTCATGTACGTACGCCGCCCGCTCGAAGACCTGATGGCGCGGGCCGTGGCCGGACGACGGGTGCCGGAGGCCGATTCGGCCCTGCACCGGATGGCCGCGCTGCCCGCCGACGCGCCGTGGTCGGAGAGCGTGGCCGAGCACATGGCCCTGCACCAGGCGCTGATCGAGGCCGTGGGGAGCCCGCGGCTGGAGCGCCTCTACGGCGTCCTCGCGGCCGAGACACGGCTCGGGCTGGTGCGGTTGCGTGCGGTCTACACCGACAGGGACGTGCTGGTACGCGAGCACCGCGAGCTGCTCGACGCGATCGCCGGCGGGCCGGAGGACGCGGCCAGGGCGGCGGCGGCGGCGCACCTCAGCCACTCCTGGGGCGGTGCCTGAAAGGCGGGAGCGCGCTCCAAGCGCACCATTGTGCGCGAACCCTTGCGGGACGGCCCCGGAACTCGCAAGAATCGCGCCCATGCACGGCAATCCGATGCCGGACTCCTACGTGTATGTCACGGAAGAGGGCGTCACTCGTCACTACGCGGACGGTAGCGTCGAGGCTCTCGCATGGGAGGACGTGGTGGAGGTCCGTGTCGTCACCGAATCCGGGGAAGACGTTCTCTATATCCTGCTCGACCGCGACGGCGAGGGCTGCGTCGTTCCGCGCTCGGCCACGGACGCCACATTCCTGGCACGCCTGCGTTACCTGCCGGATTTCGACCTCGAACGGCTGACCCTGGCCGCCGACTCCACGCAGGACGGGGTTGTGGTCGTCTGGCGCAGTCCGGACCCGCCGTCCGCATTGCCGGATCTGGAGTACGACTAGCGGGTTGATAGGGCAGCAACCTGGCGAAATGAAGCCGTAAACCGCACGTTTTCCCAGCCAGACCGCTGCACTTATGGATCGTTCCGTCAAGCCCCAAGACCACCCTACATTCGTCCGGTTGTGGACATTTGACGTTATTCCCCCTGATGGAATCGATCTTTACTCTTTAGTGGGGGCCGCCGCCCTTGATTGTGCGTGGGACTTGTCAACCCATGTGGTTCAAGGAACGTCAAGTTATCGCGGTGCACAGAGTTGTCAGGGTGGTGCTATGAGGGTGGGGACTGAGGAGTCCGCTGTCGTGCTCCTCGGGGCCGTGCCGCGCCGCGCGTCCAGCATCTGGACGCGCGCGTACTTACGGCTCCTGTTAGGCGGGGACACGGTGTGCGCTCTGCTGGCATGCGTCTGCGTGCTCGGCGTCCGGCTGATGGCCGGCGTGTTCATCCCGCTGGTCGAGTTCATGCTCGGATTCGGGCTGGTCGTCGCGTGGCCTGTCGCGCTCATGATGGGCGGGGCGTATCGCCAGCGCGCCAACGGCGAGGGAACGGAGGAGTTCAAGGCCGTCTTCAACGGCGGCGTCGGCCTGATGGCCACGGTCGCCATCATGGCCTATGCCACGCAGACCGTCATCGCGCGTAGTTTCGTGATGGCGATGCTGCCGCTGGCGCTGCTGGCCACGCTCTACTACCGCTACCAGATGCGTAGACGTCTCCACCGGAAGAGAGCGGTGGGCGACTACATGCGCCAGGTGATCGCGGTGGGGCATCGGGAGTCGATTCTCGACCTGGTGATGCAGTTCAGGCGCCAGCCGTACCACGGGATGCAGGTGGTGGGAGCCTGCCTGCCCGAGAGCGCGATGGACGTCGATCTGGACGGCATTCCCGTGCTCGGCTCCTTCGGCGACGTGGCCGAGGTGGTCGAGCGCGAACAGGCCGACGCCGTGGCCGTGCTGGCCTGTCCGGAGCTCGACGGGGCCGCGCTGCGGCGCCTGGCCTGGAGCCTGGAGACCGCGCGTACCGATCTCTTCGTCGCCCCGGCGCTCATGGACGTGGCCGGGCCGCGCATCAGCATCAGGCCGGTCGCGGGGATGCCGCTCCTGCACGTGGAGCACCCCGAGTTCGACGGCACGAAGCAGGTCGTGAAGACCGTGTTCGACCGCCTGGTCGCGATGATGGCGCTGCTGGCCCTGGCGCTGCCACTGCTGGCCATCGCCCTGGTGATCCGCCTCACCAGCCACGGGCCCGCGCTGTTCCACCAGACCAGGGTCGGCAAAGGCGGCAAAGACTTCCGTGTCGTGAAATTTCGTACGATGGTGGCTGATGCGGAGCAGCTCAAGGACGCCCTCCTCGATGCGAACGAGTTCGACGGGGTGCTCTTCAAGATTAGGAACGATCCAAGGATCACTCGGGTAGGCGCTTTCCTGCGGAAATACTCGCTCGACGAGCTCCCCCAGCTGCTCAACGTCCTACGCGGCGAGATGTCCCTCGTCGGCCCGCGCCCACCACTGCCGGAGGAGGTGGGCAAGTACGGCGCCGACGTCCGCCGCCGCCTGGTGGTCAAGCCGGGCATGACCGGCCTCTGGCAGGTCAGCGGCCGTTCCAACCTGACGTGGGAGGAGTCCGTACGCCTCGACCTGCGGTACGTGGAGAACTGGTCGCTCATCCTCGACCTGCAGATCCTCTGGAAGACCTGGTCCGTCGTCACCCGTGGAGAAGGGGCTTACTAGCGGTGAAAGCACTCGTGCTCGCCGGGGGGGTCGGGCACACGGCTCCGACCCATCACGCACACCTCGGCCAAGCAGTTGGTGCCGGTCGCGAACAAACCGGTCCTGTTCTACGGGCTGGAGGCGATCGCGGCGGCGGGGATCAGGGAGCTCGGCCTGGTGGTCGGGGACACCCAGCCGGAGATCGAGGCGGCCGTGGGCGACGGCTCCGCGTTCGGGCTGCAGGTCACGTACCTGCGGCAGGAGGCGCCGCTCGGGCTCGCGCACGGCGTGCTGATCGCCCGGGAGTTCCTCGGCGACGAGGACTTCGTCATGTACCTGGGCGACAACTTCATCGTGGGCGGCATCAACGGCCTGGTGGACAGGTTCCACAGGGAGCGCCCCGCCGCGCAGATCATGCTCACCAAGGTCGGCGACCCGCGCCAGTTCGGCGTGGCCGAGCTCGACGCCCAGGGCCGCGTGGTCGGGCTGGAGGAGAAGCCCGCGCGGCCCAAGAGCGACCTGGCGCTGGTAGGGGTCTACCTGTTCGGTCCGGCCATCCACGCCGCCGTGGCGGAGCTCAAGCCGTCCTGGCGGGGCGAGCTGGAGATCACCGACGCCATCCAGTGGCTGATCGAGGAGGGCCTGCGTGTCGAGTCCTCGGTCATCTCCGGCTACTGGAAGGACACCGGGAACGTCACCGACATGCTGGAGGTCAACCGGCTGGTCCTGGAGTCGGTCGAGCCCCGGGTGGACGGCCAGGTGGACGCGGCCAGCGAACTGGTGGGCCGCGTCGTCGTCGAGCGGGGCGCGGTGGTCGAGCGCTCCAGGATCGTGGGGCCGGCCATCATCGGCGCGGACGCGCGGATCCGCGACAGCTACGTCGGCCCCTTCACCTCCATCGGAGCCCGCTGCGCGGTCGCCGACAGCGAGATCGAGTACTCGATCGTGCTGCCCAGGGCCTCGATCAGCGGCGTCCGGCGCATCGAGTCGTCGCTGATCGGCCACGACGTCGAGGTCACCCCGGCGCCCAACACCCCCAGAGCCCACCGTCTCGTGCTGGGCGATCACAGCAAGGTGCAGATCAGTTCATGATGCGAATATTGGTGACTGGGGGCGCGGGCTTCATCGGCTCCCACTTCGTCCGGAGCCTGCACGACGGGCACGTGACAGTGCTGGACAAGCTCACGTACGCCGGCAACCGCGCCAACCTCGACGGCGTGCGGCACGAGTTCGTGCACGGGGACATCTGCGACGCCGAACTGCTCAAGAGCGTCGTCCCCGGCCACGACCTCGTGGTCAACTTCGCGGCCGAGTCGCACGTGGACCGGTCGATCGAGGGCGCGGCCGAGTTCATGCGCACGAACGTGCTGGGCGTCCAGACCCTCCTCCAGGCGTGCCTGGAGGCAGGGGTGCCGAAGGTGGTCCAGGTGTCGACCGACGAGGTGTACGGGTCGATCGACAGCGGCTCGTGGGACGAGGCCGCGCCGCTGCAACCGCGCTCGCCGTACGCGGCGTCGAAGGCGGGCGGCGACCTGATCGCCCGCGCGTACGCGATCACGCACGGGCTGAACGTCTCGATCACCAGATGCGGCAACAACTACGGCCCGCGGCAGTACCCCGAGAAGGTCATCCCGCTCTTCGTCACCAACCTGCTGCGCGGCAGGAAGGTCCCGCTGTACGGCGACGGCGGCAACATCCGGGACTGGATCCACGTCGAGGACCACTGCGCGGGCATCCGCCGGGTCGCGGAGAAGGGCGAGCCGGGCGAGGTCTACCACATCGCGGGTACGGCCGAGCTGACCAACAAGGAGCTCACCGCGCGCCTGCTGGAAGCCTGCGGCCGGGACTGGGACATGGTCGAGCAGGTCGAGGACCGCAAGGGCCACGACCGCAGGTACTCGCTGGACGACTCCAAGCTGAGGGCGCTCGGCTACCGGCCCGAGATCGCGTTCGAGCAGGGGCTCAAGGACACCGTCCGCTGGTACGCGGAGCACCGCGACTGGTGGATCTCGTGATCGGGTGGTCACGCCGGGAGGCGGCATGAGATGGCTCATCACGGGGGCCGGCGGCATGCTCGCCGCCGACGTCCTCCAAAGGACGGCGCTGACCGGCGAGCCGGTGCTCGCGCTCGGCCGCAGCGAGCTGGACCTGCGCGACAGGCGCGCGGTACGCGACTTCGTGTCCGCGTACCGCCCCAGAGTCGTGATCAACTGCGCCGCCTGGACGGCGGTGGACGACGCCGAGACCCATGAGGCCGAGGCGCTGGCCGTCAACGGGCACGCGGTGCGCTGGCTGGCCGAGGCCTGTGACGTGGCCGGCGCGCGGCTGCTGCACGTCTCCACCGACTATGTCTTCGACGGGGCCGCGCGGGTGCCGTACCGGGAGGACGCGCCGACCGGGCCGGTCAGCGCGTACGGGCGGACCAAGCTCGCGGGGGAGCGCGCGGCGCTGGAGCACGGGCACTACGTGGTGCGCACCGCCTGGATGTACGGGGCGAGCGGGACGAACTTCGTGCGGACCATGATCCGGCTGGCCGGGGAGCGTCCCGCGATCGACGTGGTGGACGACCAGCGCGGCCAGCCCACGTGGACCGCCGACCTGGCCGACTACCTCGTCCGGCTGGCGCAGTCGGACCTGCAGCCGGGCGTTTACCACGGCACCAGCGCGGGCGAGACCACGTGGTGCGGGTTCGCCAAAGAGATCTTCACGCTGCTCGGCTCCGACCCTGAACGCGTGCGGCCCGTGCCCAGCACCGCCTACCCCCGCCCGGCCCGGCGGCCGGCCAACAGCGTGCTCGCCCACACCCGCTGGGAGCCGATCCGGCACTGGAGAGCGGCCCTGCACGCCGCGTGGCCGGTTATGAGGGGGCCGATCATGGCGGGGGAAAGGGTGGGGGCGGGGCCTCAATGCAGCGTGGCGTAGAACTCCATGCACGTCCCATAGTCCGGCAGCAGCCCGGCCGCCCGAGCCTGCTCGAGCGACGGGGCCTTGGCGTCCTTCTCCGACAGGACGGGCTCCAGGCCGGACGGCCAGTCGATGCCGATGGCCGGGTCGAGCGGGTGAACCCCGTGCTCACGACCCGGGCTGTACGGCTGCGAGCACAGGTACACGACCGTGGCCTCCTCGCTCAGTGCCATGAACGCGTGACCGAGACCTTCGGCGATCAGCACGGCGCCTCTGGTCTCGTCGTCCAGCGTCACCGCCTCCCACTGGCCGAACGTGGGCGAGCCCACCCGGACGTCCACGATCACATCCATGATGCTCCCGGACAGACACATCACATATTTCGCCTGGCTGGGCGGGACCTCCGCGAAATGTACGCCCCGGAGCACCCCCGCCCTGGAAACGGAGCAGTTGACCTGGGCCACATCCAGCCGGTGCGGCAGATCCGCCGCCCTGAACGCCTCGAGGAAACTGCCACGAGGGTCGGCATGAACGCGCGGCGTGTAAAGCCACGCGCCGTCGATCGAGAGGCGATCCATGATCGCAGCATGCCAGACCTTGTCCGCCATTCAAGCCGACCGAGAGGGAAAGCTTCATGATGACCGCCGTCTTCTTCAACAGCGGCGTGGACGACGAAACGCGCCGCGAAATGCTGTTCAAGGGCGAGGTCTTCGTCTATTCGGCCGCACCGGCCACCACCGAGCTGGTCGGCTTCGCGAGGGAGCTGGTCCACGACGCGTTCGGCGGCCTGGACCCGGAGACCGCGCAGCATGAGATGCCGGTCGAGGAGTTCGCGAAATTACTCGCCGAGCTCAAACCGCGGTTCATACACCATCCCCGGTGCAAGGAACTGCTGCCGGCGGTCATCGAGGAGCGCGGCTGCGACCTCGGGCAGACCTATTTCGACCTGCCGAGGCTGCGTACGTCGACCTCGAACGACTATCTGGTCTCCGGCATCTCCTACGCCTTCCACCCGCATCGCGACTGCTGGTACTCGGCGCCGTTCAGCCAGGTCAACTGGTGGATCCCGGTGTTCGGGGTGACCCCCGAGAACGTCATGGCCTTCCACCCGCGCTATTTCGACCAGCCGGTGCGCAACGGCAGCGCGGGCTACGACTACGCCGAATGGAACAGGACGAGCCGGCACAGCGCCGCGGCCCACGTACGCAGCGACACCCGCGTCCAGCCGCGCCCCGAGGAGTCGATCGAGCTGGAGCCGCAGGTCAGGGTGGTGCCGGAGGCCGGTGGGACTTTGATGTTCTCCGGCGCGCAGCTCCACTCCACCGTCCCGAACACCTCGGGCAGGACCAGGTTCAGCATCGATTTCAGGACCGTCCACATCGCCGACGTGCGCGCGCACCGCGGGGCCCCGAACGTGGACGCCGAATGCACCGGCACCACGCTGCGGGACTTCGTGCGCTGTAACGATCTCGCCCCGATACCCGAAGATCTCGCGCTGGAGTACGAGGCCAAGGCCCTGGCTGGAGTGAGCTGAATGACCATCTGCCGACTGTGCGGCGCCGAGGGGCTCGCCGGGGTCGTGGACCTCGGGGCGACCCCGCCCTGCGAGCTGTTCCTGACCGCGGAGCAGCTCGACGCGCCGGAGCCCACCTACCCGCTGCATCTGCGGGTCTGCACGAGCTGCTGGCTGGCCCAGCTGCCGCCGCTGATCACGCCGGAGGAGACGTTCACCGAGTACGCCTACTTCTCCTCCTACTCGACCTCCTGGGTGGAGCACGCGCGGAGGTTCGTGGACGGCGCGGAACTGCGCCCCGACTCGTTCGTGGTCGAGGTGGCCAGCAACGACGGCTACCTGCTCCAGCACGTCGTGGAGCGGGGTGTGCGCTGCCTGGGCATCGAGCCGTCCGCGAACGTCGGCAGGGCCGCCGTCGACAAGGGTGTGCCGACGCTCACGGAGTTCCTGTCGCCGGAGGTCGGCCGGCGGGTACGGGCCGAGCACGGACCCGCGGACCTGGTCGTGGCGAACAACGTGTACGCGCACATCCCGGACGTCGTCGGCTTCACGAAGGGCCTGCGGGCGCTGGTGGCCGACGACGGCCGGGTCTCCATCGAGGTGCAGCACCTGCTGACGCTGATGGAGCTGAACCAGTTCGACACCATCTACCACGAGCACTTCCAGTACTACACGGTGGCCTCGGCGCAGCGGGCGCTCGCGAGCGGCGGGCTGCACCTGGTGGACGTCGAGCTGCTGCCGACGCACGGCGGGTCGATCAGGCTGTGGGCGCAGCCCGCCGAGGCGCCCGTCTCACCCCGGGTCGTCGAGGTGCTGGCCCGCGAGAAGGCGGCCGGGCTGCATGAGCTCGCGGGTTACGAGGACTTCGCGAAGCGGGTGGCCAAGGTGCGGCGGGACCTGCTCAGGTTCCTCATCGACGCCGCCGACGCCGGCAAGACCGTGGTCGGGTACGGCGCCCCGGGCAAGGGGAACACGCTGCTCAACCACTGCGGGATCCGGCCCGACCTGCTGGCGTACACGGTGGACCGCAATCCGTACAAGCATGGCAGGTTCACTCCGGGGTCGCGGATCCCGATCCACGCCCCGGAGCGGATCGCCGAGGACCGGCCCGACTACGTGCTGGTGCTGCCGTGGAACCTGCGTGACGAGCTGGTCGAGCAGCTCTCCTACGTACGCGAGTGGGGCGGCCGGCTGGTCTTCCCGATACCGGGTCTGGAGGTCGTCGGATGAAGGTCGTCCTCTTCTGCGGCGGGCGCGGCACCAGGATGCGCAGCGACCTGGCCGGCGGTGACATGCCCAAGCCGATGCAGATGGTCGGCCCGCGCCCGCTGGTCTGGCACGTCATGCGGTACTACGCGCACTTCGGGCACAAGGAGTTCATCCTGTGCCTCGGGTACGGCGCGCAGCACATCAAAGACTTCTTCCTGAAATATCAGGAGACGGGGTCGAACGACTTCATCCTGCGGAACGGGCAGATCGAGCTGTTATCCACGGACATTTCCGACTGGTCGGTGTCGTTGATCGACACCGGGCTCGACTCCCCGATCGGCGAGCGGCTGCGCCGGGTCAGGCCGTACCTGGACGGCGACGAGATGTTCCTGGCCAACTACGCGGACGTGCTGACCGACGCGCCGCTGCCCGAGATCATCGGTCGCTTCGCCGCCTCCGACGCGGGCGCCTCGATGATGGTGGTCCCGCCGACCAACACCTTCCACGTCATCGACGTCAGCGAGGGCGGGCTGGTCGGCGGCATCACCCCGGTCAGCGAGATGCCGCTCTGGGTCAACGGCGGCTTCTTCGTGCTGCGCCAGGATGTCTTCGACCACATCCCGGAGAACGGCGACCTGGTCGCGGACGGCTGCGCGGAGCTGGCCAAGCGGGGACGGCTCCTGGCCTACCCGCACCGCGGCTACTGGCGGCCGAGCGACACCGTCAACCAGCGCCTCGAGCTGGATCGTTCCTGGGCGCGGGGCGAGCGGCCCTGGGCGCTGTGGGAAGCATGATCGGCCTGCGGCCCGCGCGGCGGGACGAGGTCGTCGCGCTCGGCGCCCACTGCGACGACATCGCGATCGGCGCCGGCGCGAGCCTGTACACGATCTGCCGGTCCCGCCCGGGGACGCGCGTGCACGCGCTCGTGCTGTCCGGGGGCGGGAGCGCGCGCGAGGAGGAGGAGCGGGCGGCGCTCGCGGCCTTCTGCCCCGGCGCGGACCTGCGCCTCACCGTGCTCAAGCTGCCCGACGGGCGGCTGCCCGCGCACTGGGACGAGGCCAAGAACGCCCTGGAGGACCTGAGGGCGCAGGCCGACCCTGACCTGATCCTCGCCCCATGGACGGGCGACGCGCACCAGGACCACCGGGGCCTGGCCCAGCTCGTGCCGACGGTCTGGCGCGACCATCTGACGCTCGGCTACGAGATCGTCAAGTGGGACGGCGATCTCGGCCGCCCCTCGGTCTACCAGCCGCTGGACGACGAGGTGGCCGAGACGAAGGTCCGGCTGCTGCAGGAGCACTACCCGTCGCAGCGGCACCGCCCCTGGTACGACAGGGAGGCCTTTCTCGGGCTCGCCCGCATCCGCGGCATCGAGTGCGGCGCCAGGTACGCCGAGGCCTTCCATGTGAACAAGCTGACCATCGATCTGGCTGGAGGCTGATCTTGCGGATTCTTCTGACCGGGCACCAGGGATACCTGGGGAGCGTGATGGCCCCCGTGCTGTCCGCCGCGGGGCACGAGGTGATCGGCCTCGACTCCGGCCTGTTCGCCGACTGCGTGCTCGGGCCCGGGGTCGACGACCCGCCCGGCTACACGGTCGATCTGCGGGACGTCTCCGCCGAGATGCTCGAAGGCGTCGACGCCGTGGCGCACCTGGCCGCGCTGTCGAACGACCCGCTCGGCTCGCTGGCGCCCGAGCTGACCTACGACATCAACCACCACGCGTCGGTACGGCTGGCGCGGCTGGCCAAGGACGCCGGGGTGCGCAGGTTCGTCTACGCCTCCACCTGCTCGGTCTACGGCGCCTCCGGGGGCGACGAGCTGGTGAACGAGGACGCGCCGCTGCGGCCCGTGACGCCGTACGCGGAGTCGAAGGTCAGGGTGGAGGACGACCTCGTCAAGCTGGCCGACGCGGACTTCTCGCCGGTGTTCATGCGCAACGCGACGGCGTTCGGGTTCTCCCCGCGCCTGCGGGCCGACATCGTGCTGAACAACCTGGTGGGCCACGCCGTCCTCTCCGGCGAGGTGCTCGTCCTGTCCGACGGCACCCCGTGGCGGCCCCTGGTGCACGCCGAGGACATCGCAGAGGCGTTCCTGCGGGCGATCGAGGCGCCGCGCGACGCCGTGCACGCCACGGCGTTCAACGTGGGCTCGGAGACCAACAACGTGACCGTGGCGGAGATCGCCGGCGAGGTGGTCGACGCCGTGCCCGGGGCCGTACTGAAGATCACCGGGGAGGCCGGCAACGATCCGCGCTCCTACCGGGTGGACTTCGCCCGGATCCGGGCGGCGCTGCCCGGCTACAGCGCCAGGTGGACGGTCAGGGCGGGCGCGGAGGAGCTGGTGGCGGCGTACCGGACGTACGGGCTGACCAGGCACGACTTCGACCGGCGCTTCACCCGGCTGACGCGGCTGGCCGACCGGCAGGCGGCCAGGAGCATCGACGCGGAGCTCCGCCCGTGAACGGTGACCAGATGCACGCGCTCGTCGAGCGGCTGTACCCGATCTGCCGGAGCATCACCGGCGACGGAGTGCGGCGCACGCTGGAGATCGTCGGCGAGCACCTGCCGCTGACGGTCACCGAGGTGCCGACGGGGACCGAGGTGCTCGACTGGAACGTGCCGAAGGAGTGGAACATCCGCGACGCCTACGTCAAGGACCTCTCCGGGCGGCGGGTGATCGACTTCCAGGAGTCGAACCTGCACGTCGTGGGCTACAGCGTGCCGGTGTCGGGGACGTACACGCTGGAGGAGCTGCGGCCGCGCCTGCACACGCTGCCCGACCAGCCCGACCTGGTCCCCTACCGGACCAGCTACTACGTCGAGACCTGGGGGTTCTGCCTCAGTCAGAACGCGCTCGACGCGCTCGGCGAGGGGCCGTACGAGGTGCTGATCGACTCGACGCTCGAGGACGGCTCGCTGACCGTCGCCGAGCATGTCGTGCCCGGGCGGCTCCCCGACGAGGTGGTGATCTCCTGTCACGTGTGCCACCCGTCGCTGGCCAACGACAACCTCGCGGGCGTCGCGGTGGCCGTGGCGCTGGCGCTCAAGCTGAAGGAGCCGCGGTACACGTACCGGTTCCTGTTCATGCCGGGGACGATCGGGGCGATCACCTGGCTGGCACGCAACCGGGAGCGCGTCCACCTGATCGCGGCCGGGCTGACGCTGGCGTGCGCGGGCGATCCCGGGTCGCTGACGTACAAGCGGAGCAGGCGCGGCGACGCCGAGATCGACCAGGCCGTCGAGCAGGTCCTCGAAGACCGGCCGCACCGGGTGCTGGACTTCTCCCCGTACGGGTACGACGAGCGGCAGTTCTGCTCGCCCGGGTTCAACCTGCCGTTCGGCGGCCTGACCAGGACGCCGTACGCCGGATACCCGGAATATCACACCTCAGGGGACAATCCGGGGTTCGTCACGCCGGAGGCCATGGAGGACACGCTCGACGTCCTCACGCAGGTGGTCGGGGTGCTGGAGGGCAACCGCACCTACGTCAACCTCAGCCCGTACGGCGAGCCGCAACTGGGCAGGCGCGGGCTCTACGGATCTCTTGGCGGAAGGAGTGACACGAAACAGGCGCAGATGGCGATGTTATGGGTGTTGAACCTGTCCGACGGGGAGCACAGCCTGCTTGACATCGCCCGACGATCCGAGTTGCCGTTCGCCGCCGTGGAGAGGGCGGCCCACGCTCTGCTGGATGCCGGACTGGTGAGGGAGAAGGCGTGATGGATCTCAGGGTCGGAGACGTCGTCGAGGTACGCGGGGAAGCCGAGATCCTGGCCACGCTCGACGATCGGGGCGAGCTCGACGGGTTACCGTTCATGCCGGAGATGCTCCGCTTCTGCGGCAAGCAGATGACCGTGCACAAGGTGGCGCACAAGCTCTGCGACACCCAGACCCGTACAGGGCTCCGCAAGATGGACCGTGCCGTCCATCTGACCGGCGCGCGTTGCGACGGGTCCGCGCACGGCGGCTGCCAGACGGCCTGTTCCATGTACTGGAAGGAAGCCTGGCTCAAGAAGGTCGCGGCGGACGCGGCGCCCAGCGCGGGTGACGCCCGGCTGCTGCCGCTGCTGGAGATCAACACGCGCAGGCCGCCCGGCGACGACGGCGGGGAACGGTACTCCTGCCAGGCCACCGAGCTGCTGCGGGCCGCGCCGACCTGCCTGCCGGTCAGGAGCATGGGGCAGTACGTCGACGACGTGCGCAGCGGCAACGTGGGCGCGCTGCGCACTCTGCATGCTCTGCTCATCGGGATCTTCAACCGGGCGCAGGAGGTCAGCAAGCGGGTCCTGCCTCCGTGGTTGCGCCTGAAGGAGGGCAGGCGCTGGGGTTTCCTCAAGCCGGCGCTGCGCGGCAAGACTCCGTCCACGCTGCTCGACCTGCAGCCCGGAGAGCTCGTACGCGTGCGCTCGAAGGCCGACATCCTGGCCACGCTCAACGAGCACATGCTCAACCGCGGCCTCGGGTTCGAAGAGGAGATGGCCGCCTACTGCGGCACGGTCACGCGCGTCCATGCGCGGATCGACCGCTGCATCGACGAGCGCACCGGCGAGATGCTCACGATGAAGACTCCCTGCGTCACGTTGGAGGACGTGGTCTGCAAGGGTCTGCACAGCCTCAACTGCCCGCGCGAATTCGTGCCCTTCTGGCGCGAGATCTGGCTCGAACGCATCACGACGTAACAGAGAAAAAGGAACGTATGGAAGAGACACAGCGCGTCGACGAGATCGGGGCACAAGCGGGTCGTGGGCTGCGCTGGAGCGTGCTCGGGAATCTGATCACCCGGGCGGGCTCGTTCGCCATGGGACTGGTCCTCGCCCGGGTGCTGGCGCCCGACGACTTCGGCATTTACGCGGTGGCGCTGGCGGCGACGCAGATCGTCATGCACATCAAGGACGTGGGCATCCAGGCGGCGACCATCCACTGGCGGGGCCGCCTGGAGGACATGGCGCCCACGGCGACCGTGCTCAGCTTCGCCGTCACCACCAGCGTGTACGGCGGGTTCTGGCTGTTCGCCCCGGTCTTCGCGAGGATGTCCGGCAACGAGGAGGCCACCGGCGTGGTGCGGCTCCTCACCTCGATCATCCTCATCGAGGCCTTCACCGCCGTGCGCAGCGCGGCACTCCTGCGCAGGTTCCAGCAGGACAAGCTGACCCTGGCCATCATGATCGGCTTCGTGGCGAACGCGGCGGTGGCGATCACGCTCGCGCTCACCGGCGCGGGCGCGTACTCCTTCGCCTGGGGGCAGGTCGCCGCCTCCCTGGTCACGGGGGTGCTGATCTTCTTCTGGGGATGGCTGCCGATCAGGGTGGAGCTCAACCGCGAGATCGCCGGCAAGCTGCTGAAGTTCGGCATCCCGTCGGCCCTCGGGTTCGGGCTCGAGGCCATCCTGGTGAACTCCGACTATGTCATCGTCGGCGACGTGCTCGGCGCCCAGCAGCTCGGCTACTACCTGCTGGCGTTCAACGTGTCGAGCTGGGTGCCAGGGATCATCGGCACCGCGCTGCGCTACGTGTCCTTACCCAGCTTCTCCCGCCTGTCCGAGGATCCCGCCGCGCTGTCGGAGGGGGTGCGCAGGTCGGTCCCCGTGATGGTGGCGTTCGTGCTGCCGCCCGCGCTGGTGATGGCCATCCTGGCGCACCCGCTCATCACCTTCCTGTACGGCGAGCGGTGGGACTTCTCGGCGGGCGTGCTGCGCTGGCTGGCGGTGCTGATGGTGGTCAGGATGCTCATCTCGTTCCTGGCCGTGGACATCCTGACCGGGCTCGGCGCCACCAAGACCACCGTCCTGCTGAACCTCTGCTGGGCCGTCGTCCTGCTGCCGTCCCTGGTGGCCGGGGCGCACATCGGCGGCATCCGCGGCGCCGCCATCGCGCACGCGCTGGTCGCGGTGCTCGTCGCGGTGCCCTTGGCGCTGGTCATCCTGCGCCGGGTGGGGGTACGGCTCGCGCCCGTGCTGCCTTCCCTGGTCCGCCCGGCCGTGGCCGCGGCCGTCGCCGGGGCCGTGATGCTCGCCATGGAACGGTTGACCGGCGCCGGCCCCGCGCTCGTGCAGCTCGTCGTCGCCGGTGGGGCGGGAGTACTGGTATTCGTCATGATCGCGGTGCCCGGAGCGGTGCTGAAGAAGCTCGTCAGAAGGAGTGCTTGATGGCATTCGCCGACACGATGGTCTCCGTGGGGCTGCCCACGTACAACGGTGCCGACCGCGTCGAGAAGGTGATCACTTCGGTCCTGGCCCAGGACCACCCGAACATCGAGCTCGTCATCTGCGACAACGCCTCCACCGACCGCACCGAGGAGATCTGCCGCGACTGGGCCGCGACCGACAGCCGGGTGGTCTACCACCGGCAGCCGACCAACATCGGGCAGATCCCCAACTTCACCGACGCCATCCGGCGGGCGCGGGGCGAGTTCTACCGGTGGGTCGGCGACGACAACTGGCTGTCGCCCACGTACGTCTCCCGTTGCCTGGAGGTCTTCGCCGCCGACGAGCGGCTGCTGCTGGTCAGCACCCAGCAGGCCTACACGGGCCCGGACGGCTCCACGCGGACGGCCCCGTACACCGGGACCGGCTACCTTTCCGACGACCCCGTGGACCGCTTCGCCGAGGCCCTGAGGATGCTCAACGAGGACCCGTTCGCCATGGACCCCCTCTACGCCCTGATGCGGCGCGAGCGGATCATGCGGGTCAACCGGGGCCCGATCATGCTGCGCGAAGACGAGATCTTCGCCGCGCGGATGGCGCTGGCAGGGCCGTGGGGCCACGTTCCGGAGATCCTGGCGGGGCGCGACTGGGAGGTGCAGCACCTGGCCGACATCGCTCGCAAGATCGGCGCGCCGGCCTGGCAGGTCCGCGTCTCCACGCTGTTGCAGTGCAGGGAGTTGCTGCGGGCGCTCGACGAGGTCGAGCTGACCGCCGCGCAGCGCAGGAGAGGACGCGCCGTCGTGGCCTCGATGTACGTGCGCAGGCATGGTGTGACCGCTGTGCGACGGGGGCGGAAGCTCGCGAGAATGGCCGCGCTCCGGTCAAATCGATAATGATGTAACGAATAGCCCGAAACTGGCGAGTACGGATTGATCGGGGGATCAGAGAGGGAGTCCGTACATGCTGACCACCGTCTATTCCAACAGCAACGTAGACGACGAGACGCGCCGGGGGCTGATCTTCCAGGGTCAGGTCTTCGTCTACTCGGCGTCGCCCGCGACCAGAGAGCTGATCGCCTTCGCCCAAGAGATGATCGCGGAGGCGTTCGGCCCGCTCAACCCACAGACCGCGCAGTTCGACATGCTCGTCGAGGACTACACGCGGCTGCTCGCCGAGCTCAAGCCGAAGTTCATCCACCATCCTCGGTGCCAGGAGCTCCTGCCCGCGGTGTTCGAGGACTTCGGCTACGACCTCGCGAACACCTATTACGACGTGCCGCGACTGCGGACCTCCACGTCGGACAACTACCTCACATCGGGCATCTCGTACGCCTACCACCCGCACCGCGACTGCTGGTACTCCGCGCCTTTCAGCCAGGTCAACTGGTGGATTCCGGTGTACGAGGTGGTGCGGGAGAACGTGATGGCCTTCCACCCCCGCTACTTCGACCTTCCGGTGCGCAACGGCAGCGCCCGCTACGACTATGCGGTCTGGAACAGCGTGGACCGGCCCAACGCTCCCAAGCACATCTACAGCGACACCCGGCAGCAGCCCAGGCCGGAGGAGCCGATCGAGCTCGAGCCACAGGTCCGGATCGTTCCAGAACCCGGCGGCGTCATCATGTTCTCCGGCGCCCAGTTGCACTCCACGGTTCCGAACACCTCGGGCCGCACCCGGTTCAGCATCGACTTCAGAACGGTCCACATCGACGACGTACGGACCCGCAGGGGCGCTCCCAACGTGGACGCGGCCTGCCTCGGCACGACCCTGCGGGACTTCAGGCGGGCCACCGACCTCGAGCCCATCCCGGAGGAGCTGGCCCTGGCCTACGAGAGCGAGGCCCTGAGCCTGGCCCACCAGGACGGTTAGGCGCCCCGCGCCCGCGACAACCGGTCCCGCACCGCCGCGCGCAGTGCGGGACCGCTGCGATAGCGCTGGAACGGCAGCTCGAACACCGCCGCGAACGCCCTGGCGAACAGCAGCGACACCGGCACGGCGATCGCCAGCAGCCCCCAGAACCTCCCCACGCCGGGCTCCAGGCGCGGGGCGACGAGGAAGTGGTTCACCGCGACCACGATCGGCGCGTGGACCAGGTAGAGGCTGTAGGAGAACGAGCCGAGCGAACGGACCGGCCGGGTGTCGAGCAGCCGCACCAGCGGTCGCGGTCGCCCGCCCGCGACGGCCGCGAGCAGCAGCCCGGCGGCGGGCGCCAACGCGAGGTCGATCCAGAAGAAGTTGGCCACCGTCCAGGTGGAGCCCTGGACGGCGATCATGACGATCACCGGTGCGACGGCCATGGCCGCCAGCCAGTGCAGGGGCCACCTGACCGGCGCGCGGACCACTCCGGCCGCCACCACCCCCACCGCGAACAGCACCGCGAACTGCGGGGTCAGCCGCATCAGCGTGGCCACCACGGGCAGGTGGGCGGCCAGCACGCCTACTGCCACGACCACGACGGTGACCGCCGCCGCCATCGCCGCCGGGCCCAGCCGGCGCACGGCCAGCAGCAGGAGCGGGAAGACGAAGTAGAGCTGCGCCTCGATGGCGATCGACCAGAACGCACCGTTCGGGCTGGGCGAGCCGAACACGTCCTGCAGCAGCAGCCCGTACACGACCACGGTCTTGCCGGTGGGCAAGGGCTGGCCGGGCTGCGGGACCAGCAGCCACGCGACCGCGAGACTGAACAGCAGTGCCGCCCAGTACGGCGGGAGGATGCGCCAGGCGCGGCGGCGGGCGAAGCGGCGAAGGCCGTTGAGCCGCCAGTCCGACCGGGCGGGGGAGACCGCCAGGGAGAAGCCCGACAGGGCGATGAAGACGACGACCGCGAAGTGGCCGTACAGCAGCCAGCCCGCCCATCCGGGACCCGTGTCGGCGGGAAACCCGGGGAAGGACAGCAACCAGCAGTGATGCAGGACCACGAAGAGCGCGGCCAGGCCGCGGATCCCGTCGAGCCCGCCCAGCCGGGCGCCGGTCGCCGCGCCTGTCGTGGAGACCGTCGTCCGCACCGAGTCCATTGCCCACCCCCGTACCGGCCTGCTCTCGGCCACCGGGGGTATATCGGGACAGGCCGGGCTCATGTAACAGGTCCTGTAACGGGCGGCGCGATAAGGGCGATGTCCTGATTGGAACGGTTTTTTCGGGGGATGGCGACGCCCTGTTGCTGTGAGTATCGGGCTGGGGATTTATGGAATTCTGGAAGGCCATTCTGGGCCTTGCCCGTCAGAAGTTCATCGGCATCCCGGTGGCCGTTCTGACCGTGGCGTTGGCATGTGCCGGATATTTCGCGTTACCTGAGCGCTATGTGGCCAGCGTCTCCATGGTCCTGGTCGCGCCGTCAGGTGGCGGCTCGATCGATCGGACCAAGCCGCTGGCACAGACGAACCCGCTGCTGCAGTTCTCCGACGACCTGCGGACCACCGCCAGCATCCTGATCCTGGCGATGAACACGCCCGACGTGTTCAAGTCCGTCGGCGTCACCGAGGACGGGCCCACCCAGCTCACCATCGACGACGGGCGCAGCAACCCGACCCTGCTGGGCGTCGGCACCACGGGCCCCTTCGTCTACGTCCAGGTGGAGGGCGACTCGCCGGGCACGGCCACCAAGGTGCTGGGCGCGGCCCAGGAGCGGCTCAAGAAGGAGCTGGAGAACCGGCAGAACGAGCTGAAGGCGCACCCCATCACGTTCGTGCAGCTCGATGACGTCGTACGGCTCGGTCCTGAGCCGGACATGTCGGCCAAGCTGCAGGGGGCGGTCGGTGGCGCGCTGCTCGGCCCGGTGATCGGCTTCGGCGCGGCGTATGCGGTCGTACGGCGGAAGCTGACCCTTTCCGCGCGGTTGCAGGGGCTGGCGAAGGCGGCGCCGGAGCCCGCGGAGCCGCAAATCGCCTCCACGCCGACTGCCACGCCGGTCTCCGCGTCGGCGGAGCCGCAGCCGGAGGAGAAGCCCGCACCCCAGGAAGATCCCGATCACGTACCCGAGGACGTCAAGGCCACGCAGAACTTCCGGGTGGCGAGCCCGTCCAACGGCACGGGACCGGGCCTGGGCGGCCTGGACGAGACGGGTCCCATCGACGTGGTGCGGGCCAATCACAACTGACCCGCACGCGCGCCCGCCGCTATCCGCGCCGCGACACCAGGTCCGCGAGCGCGGGCGGCACCCACCGCTTGGCCGTCTGACGGAAGCTGCTCTTCCACTCCTCGCCCGGCCGCTGCTTGAACTTGGTGTCGTGCTCGTCGAGCGTTTCGTCGGCCGGGCGGCCGTTGGTGTAGTAGTACAGCGCCATCGACCGGCGGGCGCGGTCGTCGGGACAGGTCAGCGGCTCCGGGTGGCCGTGGTTGGCGTCGTCCGTGGTGGCGAAGAGCACGAACCGGTTGAACACCGGCAGGATCTTGTGCTCGCACCGGGTCATGTCCTTGTTCCAGAGCTGCAGGTGGCCCCCGTACGACTCCTCCCAGTCCTTGTTGAGATAGAGCAGGCCGTTCAGCCGGCGGTCGAGGTTGAGCCTGCGGTGGCGGTTGAAGTCGACGTGCACTTTGAGATATCCGCCCGGCTTGATCTGGTGCAGCCCCCCGCCGTCGTAGTGTGGATCGGACACGAGATGCTCGATGCCGCTGAGCCGCTCCAGGAAGTCGACGAAGACCTGGCCGTTGAACTCGGCCAGCAGGTGCCGGGTCGCCGGGCCCATCCGCTCGGTGTCGGCCAGCGCGAGCTTGATCTCCTTGGCGTTGTCGAAGCGCTGCCACTCGGCGTCCCGCGGCTCCGGGAACTCCGCGAGCACCGGCTCCAGGACTTCGGAGGGCAGGAAGTCGTCGATCACCACGTGCCTGAAGGGGCTGGCCTTGGTGAAGCTCTCCCGGAGGCTGTCCGCGAGCGGAAGGAGCTCGTCGCGGTTGAAGGTGAAGCTCTGCGTCTGCTGCATAGGTGCCGTCCCGACCCTCGAAGTGACCGCAAATACCCCGAGACGGACATCGGGACATGCCGTTATCTCGTTACAAATTTCCTGGTAACGCCGGATACCCGAATGTCCGATGACCCAGGCGAGGCCCGTAATCCCGGCTCAGGAAGGAAACGTCTTGGACTTCTGGGGGACAGTCCTGGTCGTGATCCGGCGATGGTACGTCACCGTGCCCGCGTTCCTGCTGGCCCTGGGCGTGTCGTTCGCCGTATACAGAACGATCCCGACCATCTACCAGTCGAACGCGGTGCTCGTGCTCACCGTGCCGGTCTCGGGCGGGAGCGTTCCATCGAATCCCGACTACCCGAACCCGCGGACCAACCCGCTGCTCAACTACAACGGCGCGCTCAACGTCTCCGCCTCGATCCTGCTGCAGGCGCTCAGCGCGCCGGAGACGGCGGCCAGGCTCGGGGCGCCGCCGGGCGGCCAGACGACGTACATCGTCCACAACGGCAGCCCAAACCCTGAGTTGCTGGCCAACGGCCCCTTCGTGATCATCGACGTCAAGAGCCCCTCGGCGGAGACGGCCCACGCGCTCGCCGTCAAGCTGGTCCAGCAGGCCAAGATCGAGCTGGCCGCGCGCCAGAAGCTGGTCCAGGCGCCGCCGAGCACGTACATCCAGCTGACGGAGATGGTGCCGCCGACCTCTCCGCAGGAGCAGCGTGGCGGGAAGAGCCGCTCGGCCGCGGCGGTCCTGGTGCTCGGCCTGTTCGCCGGCCTCACCGCCGGATTCGCCGCGGAGAGCGTCGCGACGGGGCTGCGCCGCAGGCGGCAGGGTGAGCCGGCGCCGGAAGAGCCGGCCGCCTCCGCCCCGCGGGACGAGCCGCTGGCGCTGCGCTCATGAGCGCCCCCGCCGTCACCGCGAGGCCCGTGCTGGCCAGGCCGTATCCCGCCGACGGCGCGACGGTCGGCGTCGTGTTCGTGGCGATCCTGATGATCGTCCCGGCGCGGCTGGTCTTCCGCGGACTGTCGTTCGCGATCACGCCGGCCGAGGCCGTGGGCCTGTTCGCCCTGGTGTGGTGGCTCTGCTCGCACTTCACCGACACGCTGGGCGCGGCCAAGGGCCGGACGCTGGTCCGCAGCGCGGTGTTCGTCTATGTCGCCTCGCTGGTGGCCACGTACGCCTATGCGACGGCCGGCAACCTGCCCAGGGACGAGCTCGAGCTTGCCGACCACATGCTCGTGACCGCGATGGCGATGATCGGTGTCGTGCTGCTCATCGTGGACGGGGTGCGCGGCAGGGCCAGGCTCGACGTCATCCTGAGGGCCGTCGCCGTGATGGGGGCGGTCCTCGGCGTGATCGGGGCGGTGCAGTTCCTGTTCAAGTTCGACCCCACCAGGTACATGGTCCTGCCCGGTCTGCGGTTCACCCAGGAGGAGCTGTTCATCCTGGAGCGAAACGGGCTGAGCAGGGTGGCTGCGACCACCGGGCATCCCATCGAGTTCGCGGTCATGTGCGCGATGATCCTTCCGATCGCCCTGCACCTCGCCTTCCGCGCCCGCGAGCAGGGCAGGCCGTCCCTGCGCTGGTGGGCCTGCGCGGGCCTGATCGCGGCCGGGATGGTCTTCTCGGTATCGCGCTCGGCCTTCGTCGGTCTGGCGGGCGCCACTGTGGTGCTGCTGATCGGCTGGCCGCGGACGCGGCGCCTGCTCGCGCTCGGAGCGATGCTGCTGTTCCTGGGGGCGGTCAAGGTGGTGGTGCCCGGCGTGCTCGGGGCCATCATCGACCTGTTCACCAACCTGTCCAACGACTCCAGCCTGCGCTGGAGGACCATGGACTACGCCGCCGCCGCCGAAGAGATCGGCAGGCACCCCTGGCTGGGCCGTGGCCTCGGCACCTGGTACGCCCCCAAATACCTGGTCTTCGACAACCAGTACATCCTCACGACGGTGGAGACCGGGATCATCGGGGTGCTCGCCTTCGCCGGCCTCTTCGCCGCCGGGATCTGGTCCGCGCTGCACGCCAGGCACCTGCTCTCCGACCCCGCCGACCGCGATCTCGGGCTGACGCTGGCGGCCTGCCTGGTGGTGCCGCTCATCGGCGCGGCCACTTTCGACCTGCGCTCGTACGCCGTGATCACCGGGCTGTCGTTCCTGCTGGTGGGCTCGGCGGGCGCGTTGATGCGGCACGCCAGGTTCACCCGAGCAGCCGCGCCTGTGCCTCCTTCCACGACCCGGCGGAGAGATCCCGAGAGCTGATCGACGTCACCGGCAGCGGCCAGGCGATGGCGAGGTCCGGGTCGTCAAAACGCACGGAGATGTCCTCGGACGGGTCGTGCTCCCGGTCGATCCGGTAGCAGGTGTCGGCCTGCTCGGTGAGCGCCTGGAAGCCGTGGAGCAGGCCCGCGGGCACGTACAGGCAGGCGAACGTCTCGTCGTCGAGCACCACGCTCATGCTCCGGCCGTACGTCGGCGAGCCCGGCCGGGCGTCCACCAGCACGTCGTGGATCGCGCCGCGGGCGCACCTGACCAGCTTGGCCTCGCCCTGCCCGGTACGTCCGTGCAGCGCCCTGATCGTGCCCAGGCGCGAGCGGGACTGACTGTCCTGGATGAACGCGGCCGGATCGAGCCCGTGCTCCTTCGCCACCGCCGCGTCGAACGTCCGGGTGAACAGTCCCCGGTCGTCGTGGTGCGGGGTCGGGACGAAGAGAAGAACGCCCTCCAGGGCGCCTCGCTCCACTCTCATGCCCACATACTCCTAGCTGCGCCGTACTTCCTGCCAGACCCATGCGTAACGGAAATCTCGGAAATGCCGATGACCTCACGGAAGGGTCGGGATGTGGCTCGGCCAGAAGAAGGAGCGGGGACATTCCGGCGGAGCCTTTCGGGAACATCAGACCTCCCGCGCGAGTACGCGTGGGAGCGATCCACGTCATGAGCATCACCGAGGCCGGGGTCGCCGACCACGTCTCCCGGGCCTGGGCCGATGGCCGGGGCGGCGCGATCCTCACCGCGAACGTGGACATCGTCAGAGCCGCCACCCGCGACC
This sequence comes from Nonomuraea helvata, assembly GCF_039535785.1. Lineage (NCBI taxonomy): Bacteria > Bacillati > Actinomycetota > Actinomycetes > Streptosporangiales > Streptosporangiaceae > Nonomuraea > Nonomuraea helvata. The sequence continues at coordinate 1,098,612 of NZ_BAAAXV010000009.1, read as the reverse complement.
CCGCGCTGGCCGACCTCGTCGGCCGGTCCGAGCTGGTCGTCGCCGACGGCATGCCGGTGGTGTGGGCGGGCCGCCTGGCCGGGACTGCGATCCCGGAACGGGTGGCCGGCTCCTCGCTCGTCCACTCGCTGTCCGAGCGCGCCGCGCGGGACGGCCGGTCCGTCTACCTGCTGGGCGGCAGCAGCGGCGTGCCGGAGGCTGCCGCGGCGGCGCTTTTGGAACGTTACCCGTCGTTGCGGATCGCGGGAGCGCACTCTCCGCCGTACGGCTTCGACGCCGACCCGGCGGCCCGACGCGACGTCACCGAGCTCGTCCGCGCGGCCCGCCCCGACCTCGTACTGGTCGGCCTCGGGTTCCCCAAGCAGGAACGGACCATCCTCGACCTGCGCGCGGAGCTGCCCGATGCCTGGTTCCTGGGCTGCGGCGCGGGCATCCCGATGGCCGCGGGGCAGTTCCGCCGCGCCCCCGGGTTCCTCCAGCGCAGCGGCGGCGAATGGCTGCACCGGCTCGTACTGGAACCGCGTCGTCTGGCCCGCCGCTACCTGGTCGACGACCTGCCCTTCGCCGTGCGCCTGCTGACCGGCGCGCTCCGCGTCCGCCTCCTGGGAAGGTGAGCATGCTGGCGATAGTGATCGTCACGTACTTCAGTGAGCAGGTCGTCGGCGACTGCCTGCGCTCGCTGCCCGCCGCCGGCGCGGAGGACGCCCGGGTGATCGTGGTGGACAACGGGTCGGCCGACGCCACGCTCGACCGGGCACGCGAGGCGATGCCCGCCGTCGAGGTGGTCCCCATGGGCCGCAACGCGGGATTCGCCGCCGGAGTGAACGCGGGCATCGCCGCCGCGCCCGGCTGCGACGTGCTGGTGCTGAACCCGGACATCCGGCTCGCCCCCGGCTCGATCCCGGCTCTGCGCGAGGCGCTGGACGTGCCGGGAACCGGGATCGCGGCTCCGAGACTCACCGCCGAGGACGGCAGCCTGCACGTCTCTCTGCGCAGGCGGCCCACCGTGCTGAGGGCGCTGGGCGAGGCGCTGCTCGGCGGCTACCGGGCGGGGCGCGTCCCGGCGCTGGGGGAGCTGGTCGTGGCGGCGGAGGCGTACGAGCGGCCGGGAACCGCCGACTGGGCGACCGGCGCGGCCTGGCTGGCCTCCCGCGCCTGCCTGGACGAGCTGGGTCCGCTCGACGAGCGCTACTTCCTGTACTCGGAGGAGACCGAGTACATGCTCCGGGCCGGAGACCGCGGCTTCGCCGTCCGCTACGAGCCCCGGGCGCACGCCGTGCACCTGGGCGGCGAGCAGTCGACGTCCAGCTTCCTGTGGGCGCTGGCGACGGCCAACCGGGTCAGGCTGCACCGCGAGCGGCACGGACGGCTCGCGGCGCTGGTCATGCGCGGGGCGGCCCTGCTCAACGAGGCGTCGCGCGCCCTCGCGAGGGGCCGTACGGGTGGGCGCAAGCACAGAGCCGCGTTACGCGCCCTGATCCGCATGCCCGAATGGCCCCCTGGTCCCGAGAAGCCCGCGCTGCCCGGTTACGTCTGCTTCTCCGCCCAGGACTGGTGGTACCACAACCAGGCGCACTCCGACTTCCAGCTCATGCGCTCGATCGCCGCGCACCGCAAGGTGCTCGTGGTCAACAGCATCGGCATGCGCATGCCGACACCGGGCACGTCCACCCAGGTCACCCGGCGCATCCTGCGCAAGCTCCGCAGCGTGGCCAAGTTCGTCCGCCGGCCGCTGCCCGGCTTCCACGTCATGTCGCCGCTGCCGCTGCCGTTCTACGGCTCGCCCCTGATGCGCCGCGTCAACGCGCTGCTGGTCCGGGCCCAGGTCCGGGCGGTGTGCCGGGTGCTCGGGCTGCGCCGGCCGGTGTTCGTGGTGACCCTGCCCACGGCCTGGGACGTGGTACGGCCGATGGCCCGGCGCTCGCTCGTCTACAACCGCTCCGACCGGCATTCGGCCTTTCCCGAGGCCGACACCACCACCATCGAGGAGATGGAGCGGGAGCTGCTCGCTCGCGCCGACCGCGTCGTCTACGTCAGCAGGGCACTGATGGACGAGGAACGGCCGATCACCGGAGAGCGCGCGCACTTCCTCGACCACGGTGTGGACATCGACCACTTCACCAGGACCTCGGACCTGCCCGCCGACCTGGCCGCCGTCCCGGGGCCGCGCGTGGGTTTCTTCGGCGCGATCGACGAGTTCGTGGTCGACGTCGACCTGCTCGAACGCGTCGCGGCCGAGCTGCCGCAGGCGTCGCTGGTGCTCATCGGGGACGCCACCGTGCAGATGGACCGGCTGACCAAGTATCCCAACGTCCACTGGTTCGGCTTTCTGCCGTACGAGCGGATCCCGGCGTACGCCTCCGGCTTCGACGTGGCGATCATGCCGTGGCAGGACAATGCCTGGATCCGCCACGCGAACCCCATCAAGCTCAAGGAATACCTGGCTCTGGGCCTGCCCGTCGTCAGCACCGACTTCCCGGAGCTGGCCCACTACCGCGACAGGGTCGCAATCGCCGCCACCCCCGAACGGTTCGTCGAGACCATCAAGATCGCGTTAGCCGAGGGCGGCCCCAAGCCCGCCGCCGAGCTGCGGGAGTCCGTGCTGGACATGTCCTGGTCGTCGCGAGCGCGCGAGCTCATGGAGCTGGCGGAGGGCGAACACTGATGCGGGCGACCCTGGGCGTTCTGGTGCTCGCCGTCGTGGGGATCCTGGTGTGGGCGGTCATGGGCATCTCCCAGGGCGTGACCCGCGACCCGCGGCCCTCGCCCGGCGCCGGCTCCAGCCCGCCGGCCGCCCAGCTCCCGCGCGTCCCCTGGGAAGGCGGCCCCGCCTACTATGACCGTTTCCCGGCCACCAAGGCAGCCGGATGGACGAATCCCGCGTTCTTCCCCGTGGGCGTCTGGTACGAGTCGGTCACCAGCCAGGACGACGTGAACAAGGACCGCGAGGCCGGCATCAACACCTACGTCGAGCTGACCGAGAGCAGCGACATGGCGCTGATCAGGAAGAACGGCATGTTCGCCATCCCCGGCAAGCCGCTGAACGGCTACGGCCAGGAGACCGTGGCCTGGCTGATCACCGACGAGGCCGACATGTGGGCCGGCGCCGGCGGCGACGGCTGGACGGGCAACTTCCCCGGCCAGGGAGCCCTGTGCATCCCGGACGACCCGCACAAGGAACGCTGCGGCTATACCGTCATGAAGACGCTCAAGGACCGGCTGCCCAAGGACGGCCGGCCGCACTACGCCAACTACGGCAAAGGCGTCATGATCTGGCAGAACGACCGGCAGGCCGGCAGGTTCGTCAACGACTACACCGACCTCGTCTCACTGGACGTCTACTGGTACACCAGCTACTACGCCTGCCTGGACGCCCAGAACTCCTTGCGGATGCCCGCGGACTCGTGCCGGCGGGCGGCGAACTACGGCATGCTCATCGACCGGCAGCGCCGGCTGGACGCCATGGACGGCAGACGCCAGCCCATCTACGCCTTCGTCGAGGCGGGACAGCCCGCCGCCGAGGACAAGCGCCGGATCGAGCCCGCCGAGGTCAAGGGCGCCGTCATGAACTCACTGATCCACGAGGCCAGGGGGATCGTCTACTTCAACCACAGCTTCGGCGGTCCCTGCCAGAGCCAGCACGTCCTGCGCGACGCCTGCGGCGCGCACACCAGGCCCGCGGTCATCGAGGTGAACAAGCAGATCAAGGAGCTCGCCCCGGTGCTCAACACGCAGTCGCTCCAGTACGACTTCGGGCGAGGCGTGGACACGATGCTCAAGGCGTACGACGGCTCCTACTACCTGTTCGCGATGCCGTCGCGGTCGGGGAAGCCGGGGGCGTACACGTTCACGCTGCCTCGAGGACTGGCGCCCGGCCAGGTGGAGGTCCTCTTCGAGAACCGCAGCGTCCCCGTGGACGGGTCGGGGCGGTTCACCGACACCTTCGAGGCCGAGAGCTCCTACCACGTCTACAAGATCCGCGCCTGATCCGCGTACCACGCGTATGTGCGGCGCATGCCGTCCTCCAGCTCGATCCGTGGCCGCCAGCCGGTCAGCTCCAGCGCCGGCCCCGGGTCGGCTGCCTGCGGCACGTCCAGCGGCCGGTCGGGGACGTCCCCGAAGGGCGGGCTGTCCTCCACCGCGCCGATCCGGTAGAGCAACTCGACCACCTGGCGTACGGAGGCCGTCCTCCCGGTCCCGACGTCGAACGCCTGCCCGACCGCGCGCTCGCTCAGCCCGGCCAGCGCGAACGCCTCGACCACGTCATCGACGTAGACCCAGTCCACGAGCTTGGACCCGCTGGTCAGCCGCGGCTGCTCGCCGCTGATCAGGGCCAGCGTCACGTACGGCACCAGCTTGCCGATGTCGCGCTGGCCCGGCCCGTACACCATGGTCGGGCGCACGATCGTGTAGGGCACGTTCCAGAGCCGGTGGTACAGCTCGGCGTACCCGGTCGCCGCCGCCTTGGCCATCGCGTACGGCGACGGCGGCGGCGAATGCCCGTTGCCCGGCCGCGGCTCCTCGCTCGACCCCGCCAGGACCACCCGGCACCCGGACCCGGCCGCGGCCGTCAGCACGTTGACCGTGGTCCTGAGGTTGCCCTCCAGCGTCGGCCCCACGACGGACACGTCCCTGGCCCCGTTCACCTCACTGGCCAGGTGGAAGACCACCTCGGGGCGGACCGCGGCGAACAGCCCGTCCACGGCCCGCGGATCACGCAGGTCGTGACCGCTCCCGGTGCGGCTCACCCCGTGCACGTCGGCGCCCAGCTCGGTCAGCCGCCTGACCAGGTGCGCGCCGATGAACCCCGAGGCCCCCGTCACCAGGGCCCGCCTGCCATGCCACTCCACGTATGCCCCCTTTTGCTCGGCGGGCATGCGAAATGGGGCCCGCACGGACGGGCCCCATCAAATCGCGAATATCAGGCTATGCGCCAGGTGTCGCCACCCATGAGCAGATCGCTCAGGTCGCCGGGCCCCTTCTGGGCGACGGCCTCCTCGAGCTGCTCGGCCATCAGCACGTCGTACGCCGGCCGGTCCACCTGACGGAAGATCCCGATCGGCACGTGCTCGAACGCCGGCTCGTCCAGCCTGCTGAGCGCGAAGGCCACCGACGGGTCGGGGTTGTGCGCGTCGTGCACGAGGATCTGGTCCTCGCTCACGCCGTCGCGCGCCACGACCTCGATGCCGCCGTTCGCGGCGCGCACCACGGCCTTGGAGGAGCTCACGATCGGCTGATCGTGCTCCAGGCGCAGCGTGATGTCGTCGCGGACGTCGGGGTCCTTGAGCTGCTCGAACGCGTTGTCGTTGAAGATGTTGCAGTTCTGGTAGATCTCCACCAGCGACGTGCCGCGGTGCGCGGTGGCCTCGCGCAGCACCGACTGCAGGTGCTTGCGGTCGGAGTCGATGGTGCGGGCCACGAACGACGCCTCGGCGCCGATGGCCAGCGAGATCGGGTTGAACGGCTTGTCCAGCGACCCCATCGGCGTCGACTTGGTGATCTTGCCGACCTCGGAGGTGGGCGAGTACTGGCCCTTGGTCAGACCGTAGATCCTGTTGTTGAACAGCAGGATGTTCAGGTTGACGTTGCGGCGCAGCGCGTGGATCAGGTGGTTGCCGCCGATCGACAGCGCGTCGCCGTCACCGGTGATCACCCACACGCTCAGGTCGGGCCGGGAGGCGGCCAGCCCCGTCGCGATCGCGGGCGCGCGGCCGTGGATCGAGTGGAACCCGTACGTGTTGAGGTAGTACGGGAACCGGGACGAGCAGCCGATCCCCGAGACGAACACGATGTTCTCGCGCTTGAGCCCCAGCTCCGGCAGGAAGCTCTGCACCGCGGCCAGGATCGCGTAGTCACCGCAACCCGGGCACCAGCGGACCTCCTGGTCGGACTTGAAGTCCTTGAGGCTCTGCTTGGCGTCGGTCTTGGGGATGAGCGACAGGCCCTTCCCGTTCAGCAGCTCAGTCACTCTCGATCACGTCCTGGATGACTCCGGCCAGCTCCTCCGCCTTGAACGGGAGCCCGCGCACACGGTTGTAGCTGATCACGTCGACGAGGTAGCGGGCGCGCAGCAGCAGGGCCAGCTGACCGAGGTTGATCTCGGGCAGCAGCACCTTGTCGTAGCGCTTGAGCACCTCGCCGGTGTTGGCGGGCAGCGGGTTGAGGTGGCGCAGGTGGGCCTGCGCGACCTTGCCGCCGCTCTTCCTGATCCGCCGGACGGCCGCGGCGATCGGCCCGTACGTCGAGCCCCACCCGATGACCAGCACCTTCGCGTCGCCGTCCGGGTCGTCGACCTCCAGCGGAGGAACGTCGATGCCGGCGATCTTGGCGGCTCGCGTGCGGACCATCAGGTCGTGGTTGTTCGGGTCGTAGGAGATGTTGCCCGTGCCGTCGGCCTTCTCGATGCCGCCGATGCGGTGCTCGAGGCCGGCCGTGCCCGGGATGGCCCAGGGACGGGCCAGTGTCTCGGTATCGCGCTTGTACGGCAGGAACTCGCCGTCGGCGCCGTTCGGCTCCTTCGTGAATTCCTGCGAGATGTCCGGCAGCTCGGAGACTTCGGGCAGACGCCAGGGCTCCGAGCCGTTGGCCAGGTAGCCGTCCGAGAGCAGCATGACCGGAGTGCGGTACTTGACGGCGATCCGGGCCGCCTCGATGGCCGCGTCGAAGCAGTCGCTCGGCGACATCGGCGCCACGATCGGCACCGGCGACTCGCCGTTGCGCCCGAACATGGCCATCAGCAGGTCGGTCTGCTCGGTCTTGGTCGGCATGCCGGTGCTCGGCCCCGCGCGCTGCACGTCCACGATGATCAGCGGCAGCTCGGTGGTGACCGCCAGGCCGACGGTCTCGGCCTTCAGCGCCACGCCGGGGCCCGAGGTGGTGGTCACGCCGAGCGCTCCGCCGAACGCGGCGCCGAGCGCCGCCCCGACGCCGGCGATCTCGTCCTCCGCCTGGAAGGTGCGGATGCCGAACCGCTTGTGCTTGCTCAGCTCGTGCAGGATGTCGCTGGCCGGGGTGATCGGGTAGGAGCCCAGGAACAGCGGCAGCTTGGACTGCACGCTGGCGGCGATCAGGCCGTACGCCAGGGCCTGGTTGCCGGAGATGTTGCGATAGACGCCAGGCGAGAGCTTGGCGGGCTTGACCTCGTACGAGACGGAGAAGGACTCGGTGGTCTCGCCGTAGTTCCACCCCGCCTGGAAGGCCGCGATGTTGGCCTTGGCGATGTCGGGCTTCTTCGCGAACTTCTGCTCGAGGAACGTGATGGTGTGCTCGGTCGGCCGGTGGTAGAGCCAGCTGAGCAGGCCGAGGGCGAACATGTTCTTCGAGCGCTCGGCGTCCTTCTTGGACAGCTCGAAGCCCTCGAGGGCCTTGACGGTGAGGGAGGTCAGCGGCACCGCGTGCACGTGCCACTCGCTGAGCGACTCGTCCTCCAGCGGGTTGACCTCGTAGCCGACCTTCTGCAGGTTGCGCTTGGTGAACTCGTCGGTGTTCGCGATGATGTCCGCGCCCCTGGGCAGGTCGCCCAGGTTGGCCTTGAGCGCGGCCGGGTTCATGGCCACGAGCACGTTCGGCGCGTCGCCGGGCGTGAGGATGTCGTGGTCGGCGAAGTGCAGCTGGAAGCTCGACACGCCGGGCAGAGTGCCTGCGGGCGCGCGGATCTCAGCGGGGAAGTTGGGGAGCGTCGACAGGTCGTTGCCGAACTCCGCCGTGCCTGCCGTGAAGCGGTCGCCGGTGAGCTGCATACCGTCGCCGGAGTCTCCGGCGAATCTGATGATCACGCGGTCGAGCTGCTGCACCTGCTTAGTCACAGCTCAGTCCTCCTCGACGCGCCGGAGCGCGGTTGCCTTGGGCGCGGCGTTCTCTGTTTCCATGCTAAATCCTCGGAAGGTCACGCGTTTGTGTCCCGCAAAGAGCGGGTAAACGCGGTAGACGCGGTCTGAGTCAGGGTGAGGCGGGAGAACGACGACACAGCCCGGACGCGAGCCTGCAGAGGTCGACATGCAGGCGGGCGTAGAGGGCGGTTCGGGTCACGAACGCCAACTATACGTCCCCCCCACACGTGTCTTACGTCAGGGCTGCTTACCCGGCAGCTCGTTTCCCGACCCGTACAAGCGTCCGGCCTGCATCCCCGCAGGGCCGTACAGCTCAGGAACGGTGACGAAGCGGTAACCCTTTTCGCGCAACCTTTCGATGATGTCCGGAACGGCGTCAACCGATTCCCGATGGATGTCGTGCATGAGAATGATCGCACCTGGATGCGCCTGACGCACGGCACGGTCGCCAATGTCACGGGGTTTCTCTTCGGTCTGATCGCTGGTGTCGACGTCCCAGGTGACCAGCGCGACCCCCTCGCGGGCGGCGACGTCGCGCAGCTCCTGGCTCACAGCCCCGTACGGCGGCCGCAGGAGCGTCGGCTTCTGCCCGATGGCGGCCTCGACCACGGCCTCGGTACGCCCCACGGAGTCGGCGATCTTGATCATCGGCTGTTTCGACAGGTCCGTGTGCGCCCAGCTGTGGTTGCCGATCAGGTGTCCTTCGGCGCTCATCCTTCTGAGCAGTGCGGGCTGGGCGGCGGCGTTGATGCCGACCGTGAAGAACGTGGCCCTCGCGTGGTTTTTCTGCAGCAGGTCGAGCAGCCTGGCGGTCTGAGGTCCCGGCCCGTCGTCGAACGTCAGCGCCACGCACTTGGTCTTGGCGCAGTCCACGGTCCCCGCCTGGTTGCTGACGGCCTTCGGGATGCCCGTGGGCGCCGGGGCGACCGCATACGGCGCGTCGAGCTTCACGCTGTCCTGGGCCCGCACTTTCACGCTGTCCTGAGCCCGTCGCCCGAACGCGGACAGCAGCGGCCGTGCCTGCCGCTCGGGAACCGCCACGGCGAGCCGCCCCAGCGAGCACGGCCCGATCTGGCAGTCGTCGAACTCGACCACCAGGTCCCCGGCCTGGTTGAACGCCAGCGACTCGAACTGGTCGCCGCTCGCCCTCACCTCGTCCCGCACGACCTGGGACCCGCGGGTCCCTAGCTGCTGCCGTACCAGCTCCGCGAGGCGATTCAGGGCGCCCTTGCCCTGGAGCAGTCCGGTGGAGTCCACGGCCCTGCCCTCGACCGGGTCGAACCAGTACGTACGGGTGGAGTTGCCCCAGCTCGCGCCCAGGAACACGCTGGTGCGCAGCCGTACCGCGATCGCCTGGGGGGGACTCGGCGACCAGCTGCCACTCCACGTTCAGCTCGGGCCGCGGGTAGGCGTGGGGGTCCTTGGTCTGCCCGCGGAACTCGCGCCACTGCTGCTCGACCTGGGCGCGCAGGGCCTCGTTGAGCGCGGGGGCGTTCCGCAGCTCGGGGTAGCTGATGTGCACGTATCGGCCGCTGGTGGAGTGGCCTTCGGTCAGCGTCCTGGTGGACAGGCCGACGATCGACGTGGGGTCGACAAAGTCGATCATCGTCGGCTCTGCCGGGACCATGACGCTGCTCTCGGGGGAGGCGGCCAGCCCGCAGCCGGTGGCCGAGAGGGCCAGCAGGGCGATTCCGGAGGAGAATCGCTTCTTGTGCATGTTTGTCAGAGTATGTGGTTGATCTTCCGCTTTACCTCGTCTTGACATGATCGCTCCCGAGGCTTTGGCTGCGCTGGGTAACGAGGTCGAGACGGCTTCCATGGCATTGACCGCTTACGGCCCCATTTCCACCCACAGCTTCTGGCTCAGGGCATGCCCCGGGAACCCCAGCCCCGCGCTCTCATATCGGGTAGGGGTTTGCGGATGGGGTGTCGGGTTACCATCTCGGCATGGACGGCTATTTCGGGTCATACGTGCTCGTTGCCGCACTGCTCGCCATCGGCGTCGCCATCGTGGCCGGAGCCCTGATGGCCAACCGCCTCCTGCGCCCCACCCGTCCCACCCCGGAGAAGCTGACCACGTACGAGTGCGGGGTCGACCCGGTCGGCGAGGGCTGGGCGCAGTCGCAGGTCCGCTACTACGTTTTCACGTACCTTTACGTGGTGTTCGCGGTGGACGCCGTCTTCCTGTTCCCCTGGGCCACGGTCTTCGACGCCCCGGGCTACGGGCTGACGACGCTCGTGGAGATGTTCGTCTTCCTGGGCTTCATCGCCCTCGGCATCCTGTACGCCTGGCGCAAGCGCGTGCTCACCTGGACCTAGCGCGCTTTTCTTTGCTTGACCTGCGATTCGCGCAAGAATGGACAGTATGGCAGCGACGGATCTCCCGATGCCCACGGTGGGCCCAGTCTCCAGGTTGGCGCCCAAGCCGATGCGCTTCGTGCTCAACTGGGGCAGGCGCTATTCGCTGTGGGTGTTCAACTTCGGGCTGGCCTGCTGCGCCATCGAGTTCATCGCGACCTCGACGAGCAGGCACGACTTCATCCGGTTCGGCGTGATCCCGTTCGCGAACGGGCCGCGCCAGGCCGACCTGATGATCGTCTCGGGCACGGTCACCGACAAGATGGCCCCGGCGGTGAAGCGGCTCTACGAGCAGATGCCCGACCCGAAGTACGTCATCTCGTTCGGCGCCTGCTCCAACACCGGCGGTCCCTACTGGGACTCCTACTGCGTGACCAATGGCGTTGACCAGATCATCCCGGTCGACGTCTATGTGCCGGGCTGCCCGCCCCGTCCCGAGGCTCTTCTCTACGGCATCATGAAGCTCCAGGAGAAGATCGCCGGAGAGAAGCTCAGCGACCGCTACGTGTGGTCCCGCTCCCACGCGGAGGACGCGTGACCATTCCCGGCGGGCTCGCGGAGCGGTTCAGGGGTTCTGGCGGCGTCGAGATCTCGGAGTCCTACGGCGACATCACGGTCGACGTGGCCCCCGCCGACTGGATCGAGCTGCTGACCTACGTCCGTGACGACCTCGGCTACGCCTTCTTCGACTGGCTGACCGGTGTCGACGACCCTCCGGACGCCTTCGTCGTCGTGGCCCACGTCTACAACCCGGCCGCCGGGGAACGCCTGCTGCTCCGCACGCGCGTCCCTCGCGAGAACCCCCACCTCCCCAGCGCGGTGGGCGTCTACCGGGGCGCGAACTGGCACGAGCGCGAGACGTACGAGATGTTCGGCGTGATCTTCGACGGCCACCCCAACCTCGTGCCGCTCCTCCTGCCCGACGGCTTCGAGGGCCACCCGCTCCGCAAGGACTTCATCCTGGCCGCCCGCGTGGCCAAGCCGTGGCCCGGCGCCAAGGAGCCCGGCGAGTCAGGACACGGCGCCCCGAGCCGCCGCAAGACGCTTCCACCAGGAGTCCCACCCGACTGGGGGCCGCCCGATGCTTGACGTGGTGCTGAGCTTCGCCGTCATCCTCATCGTCTTTCTCGTGCTGCCGCTGATCGTCGGGCAGACCGAGCACAAGGTCATGGCGCACATGCAGTCGCGGCTGGGTCCCATGTACGCGGGGCGCTTCCACGGATGGGCGCAGCTCATCGCCGACGGGGTCAAGTTCGCCCAGAAGGAGGACGTCATCCCGGCCGCGGCCGACCGCCGCATCTTCATGATCGCACCCGGCGTGGCCCTCGTCCCTTACCTGGTCGTGCTGATCGCCATCCCCATCGACCGCGGCCGCGTCGCCGTAGACCTCGACCTGGGCCTCTTCTTCGTCCTCGCCGTCATGGGCGTCGGCGTCCTCGGCTCGATCATGGCCGGCTGGGCTTCGGCCAACAAGTATTCGGTGCTCGGCGGCATGCGTGCGGCCGCGCAGCTCATGTCGTACGAGCTGCCGCTCGTGCTGGCCGCCTCCTCTGTCGCGATGGCGGCGGGCACGCTGTCGATCCCCGCCATCGTCGAGGCGTGGCAGTGGTGGTGGCTGCCGTGGCAGGCCGTCGGCGGCGTCGTGTTCTTCCTGGCCGGGCTGGCTGAGCTGCGCCGCCCTCCGTTCGACATGCCGATCGCCGAGTCCGAGATCATCATGGGCCCGATGACCGAGTACACGGGCATGCGCTTCGCGCTGTTCATGCTCTCCGAGTACGTCGGGATCGTGGTCCTGTCGTTCCTGACCACCGTCCTGTTCCTGGGTGGCTGGCACGGCCCGTTCCTCCCGGGCTGGCTGTGGACCCTGGTCAAGGTCTTCCTGCTGTCGTTCGTCGTGATCTGGCTGCGCGTCACCTACCCCCGGCTCCGCGAGGATCAGCTCCAGAAACTCGCCTGGGCTGTCCTGGTGCCTCTTGCCCTGGCGCAATTGGCGCTCACGGGCGTCATCAAGGTCCTCATCTAGCACCTTTCTTCGCGCGCGGAAACTTTACTTTTTCCTTATTCGTCATACCTGGGCAGGGGGCCTCTGGGGGGATGACCAGTGAACCAACTCGTTCCGTTAGCCGGCGCGACAGAAGACAGCCGTTGCCCGCAAACTGTTCTGACGTCGGACGGCGGCACTTTGACCGCCATCGACAGCGCCTCGGACATATCCGTACGCGTGACACCTGCCAGCCTTTACCGCTATGACAGCCTGGACGGAGCCGAGAAGGTCCAAGGCGTGGCGGCCCTGGACGCGGACGGTCTCGTCCTGCTCGACCTGCCGGCTGAGTGGTATGAGCCCGACCTGGTGGAGTTCGCCCGCAAGGCCGGCATCCCGCTGGTGGACGCCCGTTCCCGCTCCTCGGCTCGCGTACGCGCTGTCCTGGCGGGCCGCGCTCCCGGCTGGAAACGCCTCCGCGGTCTTCCGCCTCCCTCGCCGGCCAAATGGCGAAAGCCGGTGGCCATTTGCGGGGGAGTCATCGGCATGGGGCTGATGGTTTATCTGGCGTCCCTGGGGATGTGGGGTGCCTGGCGCGCCATCTCCTCAATAGGCCGGTTTCTGCTGGACGTTCTCGAAGTCAAATGGCTGATGGTCGTCTTCAGCCCCGCGCTGCTGGTCCTCCGGCCTGTCTTCGCCAAGGTCCGCCGTTGGCAGGCGAGAAGGGGCGCGATCCTGCTTTCGGCAGACGGCTCGGCCGTCAAAGGCAACTTCTCCGACAAACTTGAGATATTCCGCGGCCTTGGACTCGTCGCCACCTTGCGCATCGGCGCGTCTCCGGGCGAAGCCTTCGGTCTGCACCTCTACCGGTACGAGGACCTGACCGGCCTGTTCATCCTCGACCGGCCCTGTCGTCCCGTGTACCACCTGCCGGGGCGCTGGGCTCCGGGAGATGTGCACCTGTTCGCGGAGCGTCACAATCTCTTTCTGGCTGTGCATGGTGTGTCGCGCGAGGAGTACCTCAACCTCACGAAGGCCGCCAGCGACGCCATGCCCTGACACATGTGGGTCAGCCGGCCGCCACCCCCGCCAGTCGGCCACGTCGGCCACCCGGGGCGCCATGCCCCTCGCGTCGGCCGCCCCCCGCCATTCGGTCACGCTCGGTCACGCCATTCGGTCACGCCATCTCGGGGCCGCTCAATGCACGATCGCCAGCATCACATCAGAAGCCGAAGGCCGATCGTCCGGACGCTTGTTCAGGCACGTCCCCACAATCCCCCGCAGCGCAGGCGGCAACGGCGACAAGTCCGGATGGAAGGTGAGCACCCGGTTGAACACGGCAGGAACGGTGTCCTCCCCGAACGCCGGCCGCCCCGTGGCCGCGAACATGATCGTCACGGCCCAGCTGAACACGTCGGAAGCCGGACCCACGGCCTCCCCGGTCAGCTGCTCGGGCGACATGTACGGCGGCGTCCCGACCATCTTCCCCGACGTCATCATCGTCACCTGATCGAGCGCCCTGGCGATCCCGAAGTCGATCACCCGCGGCCCGTCGTTCCCGATCAGCACGTTGCTCGGCTTGAAATCGCGATGCACGATCCCCGCCTTGTGGATGGCCGCCAGCGCCCCGGCTGTGGATAACGCCAGCCGGGTCAGACTGTCCTCGTCGCGCGGCCCGTGCTTCTTGACGAGCTGCTCCAGCGAGGGGCCCTCCACGTATTCGCTGACGATGTAGGCATGCTGCCCGGAGATGTTCACGTCGAGCACGCGGGCTGTGGAAAACGTGGCCACCCGCCGGGCCACGTCCACTTCTCTCGCGAACCTGGCCCGCGCCGTCTCGTCGACGAGATCGTGCAGCACCTTCACCGCCACCCGCGCCCCGTTGGGCGCCGCAGCCAGGTAGACCGCCCCCTGCCCACCGCGCCCGAGCGACCGGAGCACCCGATAGTGCCCTATCCACTCAGGCTCCCCGGGCCGCCGCTGCTGGGATCCCTGCTCCCCGGAATGCCGCCGGTAGGGGTCAGGCCGCCCAGGCTGCCGCGTATGGGACGTGGGATGCGCAGGATGCTGCTGGTAGGACTCGAACTCCCGATGACGCTGCTGGTAGCTGGGCGATGTGGTCCGCTGGTGCAGATCCATGTGCGGCTGATGCGCCGGTCCCTGCTGATGGGCCGGCCCCTGCCGATGCGTCGGCCCCTGAGGAGACGCCCAACGCCGTGCCTTCACCATGGCCGGCACCAGGACCCCCGAGTGAACCACCCCGCCGATCCAGCTGAACAGCAGCCCGAGCGAGACCAGCAGGGACAGCGGCTGAGGAATGTCCTCGTAGGTGTCGTACGCCAGCGCCGCGATCACGAACGATCCGATGCCGACCAGATAAGCGGAGGCCGCGAAGACCTGCCAGATGCTCCGCAGCCAGAACGCGGCGAACCCGATGGTGAACGGGGTCGCCAGCCCGCACGTGAACAGGGGTAGGCAGGCCCACACGACGGCGGCCGCCCACGCCCCGGCCCCGGGACGGACCTGATGGCTCTGCTGCATGGCCGAGAGACTATCGCCCCGCTGCGGTTCATACCGGGCATGCATGCAGCTTGTGGATAACCTCCCGCTAATCTGTGGATGGCTGTGGAAAAACTGGGGACAACACCCCCGCTCGTTCACCTGCGAGGCGAGTTGGGTCATGATGTTGAACATGGCGCGGATACCGGGAGTCGGACTGGCAAAGGGACTGTCCATCACCCTTCGCCACATGCTGCGCAAATCGGTGACCCAGCAGTACCCCGAGGTGCAACCCGCCCTCCCGCCCCGCAGCCGCGGCGTCATCGCCCTGGTCGAGGAAAATTGCACCTCTTGCATGCTCTGTGCCCGAGAGTGCCCCGACTGGTGCATTTACATCGATTCCCACAAGGAGACGATCCCGGCCCCCGAAGGCGGCCGCCCCCGCCAGCGCAACGTCCTCGACCGCTTCGCCATCGACTTCTCGCTGTGCATGTACTGCGGCATCTGCATCGAGGTGTGCCCCTTCGACGCCCTGTTCTGGTCCCCGGAGTTCGAGTACGCGGAAGGCGACATCCGCAACCTCATCCACGAGAAGGACAAGCTGGCCGCCTGGACCCAGACGGTCCCTCCACCTCCGGCCCACGACCCAGGCGCCGAACCCCCGAAGGAACTCACCGCCGCCCCCCGCCGCCCGGCGACCGCCCGTACACCGGCAGCAGCCAGACCCGCATCGGGTACGGCAGACCGCCCCTCAGAAAAGCCGACTCAGGGGCCAAGGACGCCGCGGCCCGCAGGCACGACTGAAGAGCCCACGACAGGAACACCGGGCACGCACCCTCGGGAAGGCGCCGAGCCCAAGGCCCCGGGCACGGGACCCACATCAGGCGCTGAAGGCACGCGTTCCACGCCTGGCGCTGAAGGCCTGCAGCCCATGGCGGGCACTGCGGAGACCGAGCGCAAGCCCGGGCACCCCATGCAGCCCGGACCTACCAGTCCCGGACCCGCGCAGCCTGGACCGACACAGGCCGGCCCCACACAGGCCGAGTCCGGTGCCCAGGATGCCGGCGCGGCAGCGAATGCCTCTGAATCAGGTCCCGCCGCTCCTTCACGCCCTCAGGGCGGCCACGGGCGCCCCCGCCGGCCAATGCAGAACGTACGGGGCATCCGCCCTCCGGGCGCCCTCCCGTCCAGCCCTCAGGACGAGACCGCCACCTCCGCCGCCGAGGACCGGCGGCTCGGCCGCCCCGCCACGCCAGGCGAGCCGACCGCCGACGCCCCCGCAGAGGCTGAGCGGAACACTGACGACCTTACGGACACGGGGCCGACCGCCGACGCGCCCGCAGAGTCCGGCCCTTCCCCCGAGCAGCCGCCCCAGGACTCGGATTCATCCACAGGCCTGCCGTCCCCGGAAAAGTTGTCCACAGCTCCGGGCGTACCGCAACCGAAGCCCGAGCCGGACGAGCAAACTTCTGCCGCGAGCCCCCGCCGACGCAGGATGGCCGATCCACGGTCCATCCGGCCACCCGGGCGGCTCGGCCCTGACGAGACAAGGGAGTCCGAGGAGGATTCGTGATCGAAGCGGTGCCCTCCTACCTGTCACCCACCGGGCAAGAGATCGTCTTCTTGCTGCTGGGCGCGGTAGCGGTTGGATCGGCGCTGCTTGTCGTCACGACCAAACAACTCGTCCACGCCGCCCTCTGGCTCGTGGTCTGCTTCGGCGCCCTGGCAGGCGGCTATCTCGTCCTGACCGCCGAGTTCGTGGCCTGGGTCCAGGTGCTGATCTACGTAGGCGCGGTGGTCGTGCTGCTGCTGTTCGGCATCATGCTCACCCGCGCCCCCATAGGCAGGTCCACGGATCTCGACAGCGGCAACCGCCTCGTCTCAGCTCTGGTGGCGGTGGCGACGGCAGCCATCCTCGTCGCAGTCGTGATCGACGGTTTCCGTACGGCGTACACACCGCTACGCCCCGGCTCAGGCGCCGCCAAGGAGCTGGGCGCCAGCGTGTTCGCCACCTGGGTCCTGCCGTTCGAGGCGTTGTCGGTGCTCCTGCTCGCGGCCCTGATCGGCGCCATCGTCCTGTCCCGCACCGACATCCCCGGAGCCCCACCACCTGACCGGCCCGGCGACAACTCGCCAGATGCCCACACGGGAGCGAGCCCACCGCCCTCCGACACAAGGCAAGGCCCGATTCCCGGCCGAACCAGCGACACCACGGCCTCGGTCCAGCCCCAAGAACCGTCGGCACCCGAACACCCGCAGACCCGGGCGACCTCCGCCGAGACCCGGAAAGGCTCCGCGCCTGCTCCCCGCACCCCTGACAACGCGGTGTCCGACCCGACCGGGGGCAATCCGCCGCCCGATCAGATCGGGGGTCTTTAGTGCACATCGTCTACCCGGCGGTCGTCTCCGCGCTCCTCTTCTCTGTCGGCGTCTACGGGGTGCTCGCGCGGCGTAACACGATCCTCGTGCTGATGTCGGTCGAGCTGATGCTCAACGCCGTCAACCTCAACCTGGTCGCGTTCGACGTGTGGCTGGGCGACCGTCTGCACAGCGGCCAGGTCCTCACTCTCTTCGTGATCGTCATAGCGGCCGCCGAAGTGGGGCTGGGCCTTGCGATCGTGCTGGCGCTCTACCGCAACCGCCGCACCGTCGACATCGACCACCTCCGCGACCTGGCCGAGCCTCCCGACGGACCATCGAACGCGCCGACACCCCTGAACACGTCCGCCGACCACCTCACGTCATCCCTCGACGCACCCGCCGACGAGCCCTCAAGCAGGCCGGCCCTCGCGGACCCGCCCCCCGAGACACCCTCGTCCTCTCCGACGACACCGGTACGCAGCCACGCCGGAGCCCCAGAACGTACGCCGGAGCAAGCCGGAGCGCTCACCGACGCGGACGAACCGGTGGAGCACCGTCCGCGCACCACCGACGAGGACGGCAACGCATCAGAGCGGGCGGAGAGCGAGGGCAGTCGCGGCAGCGAGCACCCCATCAAGCGAGGTGGCAGGCCATGACGACGTTCCCGCTCATCGCCGTCCTCCTGCCGTTCCTGGCCGCAGCCGCGGGCCTGCTGCTCTCCCGCTGGCCGCACCGGCGCCCCGACGGCCCCACCCGCGAAGTCGAGGCGGCCAGGGCGGCGGTGGGCGAGCGGGCCAACACCAGGGCGGCCTGGATCGCCGTCCTCCCGACGGCCGTCTCGGCGGTCCTGGCCGCCTGGCTCGCCTGGGGCCCCGGCTTCGCCTTCCTCCACGGCGTCACCACGTCCCCACCCACAGGCCGGACGTACGGCACGATCGTCACCGGCGGCATCCCGATCACGCTCACCATCCAGGCCGACAACCTGTCGAGCATCCTCGGCGTCCTGGTGACCGTCGTCGCTCTGGCCGTACAGGTCTACTCGGTCGGCTACCTCAGGGACGACCCGCGCTACCCCTCTTACAGCGCGTTCATCAGCCTGTTCACCAGCGCCATGCTCCTGGTCGTCTACGCCGGCGACCTCCTGGTCCTCTACGTGGGCTGGGAGATCATGGGCCTCTGCTCCTACCTCCTCATCGGCCACTGGTGGGAAGACCGGAGCAATTCGCGGGCGGCGGTCAAGGCGTTCCTCGTCACCCGCCTGGGCGACGTCGGCTTCCTCTTCGGCATCTTCGTGCTCGGCCTGGCAGCGGGCAGCTTCCGCATCGGCGACGTGCTGGCGAAGGTGCCGGAGATGTCCACGGCCACGCTGGTGACGGCCACGATACTCCTCCTGGCCGGGGTGGCGGGCAAGAGCGCGCAGGTCCCGCTGCACACCTGGCTCCCCGACGCCATGGCGGGCCCGACGCCGATCAGCGCCTTGATCCATGCCGCCACCATGGTCGCCGCCGGGATCTTCATCGTGGCCAGGCTGTTCCCGGCGTTCCTCGCCGCCCGGCCGACGCTCGACGTGCTCGCCGTCGTCGCGGCGCTCGGCATGCTGGGCGCCGCCCTTGCCGCGCTGGCCCAGGACGACCTGAAACGCGTGCTCGCCTACTCCACGATCAGCCAGCTCGCGTACATGGCGGGCGGGTTGGCCGCGGGTTCCGACAGGGCGGCCATCTTCCACCTGCTGACTCACGGGGCGTTCAAGGCTCTGCTGTTCCTCTGCGCGGGCGCGGTGATCCACCACGTGGGCTCCAACCTGATGACCCAGATGGGTGGCCTGCGCCGCGAACTTCCGGTGACATTCGTGACGATGACGATAGGTTTCGCCGCGTTGATGGGCATCCCTCCGGCCAGCGGCTTCTTCAGCAAGGACGGCATCCTGCTGGCCATGGACGGCGCCCTGTCCCACGGAAGCCTGACGGACGCGGCCGCCCTTCTCCTGTACGGGTGCGCGCTCGCGACCGTGGCCGTAACCGGCGCGTACGCCGCCAGGGCCTGGCTGCGCACGTTCTTCGGCGAGGCTCGGGTCGTGGCGCTCCCGGAGCCGGAGCCCGGGACGGCCCACGTCGTGGACGTCACCGAGGCCCCCCGCACGATGCTCGTGCCCGTCATCGTCCTCGCCGTCCCGGCCCTGCTGCTGGGCTTCGCCGGCGAGTTGCACCTGGACCTCGGCGTGGCGGCCGTCAGCGTCGTGCTGGCCGTGCTCGGCGCCGGGATCGTGTACGCGTTCTGGCGCGCCGATCCCATCGCCGACCCTGCCCGCCTGCTGGGGCCGCTGCGGGTGCCGTGCGAGCGGGCGTTCTACGTGGACGGCCTCTACGCCACGCTGTTCGTACGCCCGATCCTGGCGCTGTCCAGGCTCGTGGTCAGAACGGACGACGTGGTCGTGGACGGGGCGGTGCGCGGGTCCGGCAGGTCGGCGCGCGGATTGTCCGGCGTGCTGCGACTTGCCCAGAACGGCAACGTCCAGCTCTACGTGAGCGGCGTGCTGGCCGGTGTCCTGCTGATCGCGGTGGGGGCGGTGGTGTTCACATGATGGGCTGGCTTCCCGTCGCGCTGCTGGCCGTGCCGCTGCTCGGCGCGCTCGTACTTCTCCTCGTGCCGCACACGCTCCGCCCGCTGCTGCACACGTACGGGCTGGCCCTGTCGGGCATCACTCTGGCGCTCGCCGTTCTGCTGGCGGCGACGTTCGACCACGGTCGGGGCGCGCGGCTCCAGTCCCAGGTGGACCTGCCGTGGATCCCAGGTCTGGACCTGCGCTTCCACCTCGGCGTCGACGGGATCTCGCTGCCGCTGATCGTGCTGACCGCCCTGCTGACGTTCCTGTGCTTCGTCTACCTGTGCTGGGGCGGCGCGCGGCAGGGGTTCGTGGGGGCGAGGCCGAGGGCGCTGGTGTTCACGCTGCTCGTGCTCGAAGTAGGCATGATCGGTACGTTCCTCGCCCTCGACCTGCTGCTCTTCTTCGTGTTCTTCGAGATCGTCCTCGTCCCGATGTACTTCCTGATCGGCATCTGGGGCGGCGAGGGGCGCAGGGCGGCGTCGATCAAGTTCATCCTGTACACGCTGCTCGGCTCGGTCGTGATGCTCCTCGGCCTGCTGCTCGTATGGACCAGGACCGGCACACTCGACATCGAGGCGCTGAGTGCGGCCCACGGCGCCGGCATGCCCCGATCCGTGCAGATCCTGGCGTTCGTGGCGATCGGCATCGGCCTGGCGGTGAAAACGCCCATGTGGCCGCTGCACACGTGGCTGCCCGACGCCCACACCGAGGCTCCCACCACGGGCTCGGTGCTGCTCGCCGGCGTGCTGCTGAAGATGGGCACGTACGGTTTCGCCAGGATCGCCATCCCCATCCTCCCCGAGGGGGCGATGGTGGTGGCGCCGTGGCTCGGGGCGTTCGCCGTGGTCGGCATCGTGTACGGCGCCCTCGCCTGCCTCGCGCAGCGCGACCTCAAACGCATGATCGCCTACTCGTCGGTAGGTCACATGGGCTTCGTCCTGCTCGGGTTCGCCACGCTGACCCCCGTGGGCATCAACGGCGCCCTCTTCGCCAACGTCGCCCACGGCCTGATCACCGGTCTGCTCTTCTTCCTGGCCGGGGCGATCAAGGACCGGTACCACACCGCCGACATGCCCTCGCTGGGCGGCGGCATGCTGGCGACACTGCCCCGGCTCGGGTCGGTGCTCACGTTCGCGTCGATCGCCTCGCTGGGGCTGCCGGGACTGGCCGGGTTCTGGGGCGAGATGCTGGCCCTGTTCGGGGCGTTCCAGCCGGCGAACGGGCTGCCGCGCGCGCTGTTCCTGACGTACATGGTGATCGGGGGACTGGGGGCGGTCCTGACGGCCGCGTACTTCGTCGTCATGCTGTCCCGCGTCACCCACGGCCGCCCCCAGGAAGCCACCGGGGCGCCCGCCGATGCGCGGACATCCGGCGGAGACGCGGACGCCCTGCCGGAAGAGGAGCCGGAAGAGGGGCTGTGGGAGGAGCCGTGGGAGGGCGTCACTCCCGATGAACGCCCCGTCGTACCGCTCGGCGCGCCGGAGAAACGCTCGGCGACGGCCACCTTGAAGCTAAGCCCGGCGCCCCTGCCCTCCGACGAACCAACCAGCACAGAACCGCCGACCGGCGCGCGGCGGATGGTGGATGACATCAGAAGCTACGAGCTGCTGGCATGGACGCCGCTGGTGGTCCTGATCCTGCTCTTCGGGCTCTGGCCCGGACTGCTCCTGTCGCTCACCACGCCGGCCGTCCAGACCCTGCTGGGAGCCGCCTCATGATCCAGCAGATCGACTTTTTCGTGATCGCGCCTCCGATGGCGCTCGCCCTGGTGGCCGGGCTGGTGCTGTTGCTGGACGCGTTCCTCCCGGCTCGCCCCCGCACGAAGACCGTGCTGGGCCTGGTCACGCTGGCCGGCGTGCTGGTCGCCCTGGGCCTCGTCGTCACCCAGGCGGTCAGGGGCGGGCCGCCGCAGTCGACCTTCTGCGTCCCGTCCGGCCTCGCCGTGGACGCCGGGCTGTGCTCCTTCGTGGCGGACCGGTTCACGCTGGTGTTCGCGGGCATGGTGCTGGTCGCGGCCGTGGTGATCGTACTGATGTCGATGACCGAGCTGGCGGCCGGCGGCATCCCGGTCGGGGAGTGGTACTTCCTTCTCCTCTGCACCCTCGTAGGCGCGGTGACGCTGCCCGCGTCCCGTGATCTGATCATGCTCGTGGTGGCGCTCGAGCTCGTCTCGCTGCCGGTCTTCGCCCTCACCGCGATGAAGCGGTACGACGGCCGCTCCTCCGAGGCCGCCGTGAAGCTCTTCGTCGTGTCGGTCGTGTCGACGGCCGTCATGCTGTTCGGCGTGTCGCTCCTGTACGGCATCGCGGGCACGGTCTACCTGTCCCGCCTGGCGGCCGTGTTCAGCGGCCAGGCTCCGGCGCCCGGCATCGCAGCGGGTACGGCGCTGGCGGCCGGCCAGGACCTGCCTGCCGTCGGCACGGTCGGCGTCGTTCTCGTGGTGGCGGGGTTCGCTTTCAAGATCGCCGCGGTGCCGTTCCACTCCTGGGCGGCCGACGTCTACCAGGGCGCTCCCGTCCCCGTGGCCGCGCTGCTCTCGGTGATCTCCAAGGCGGCCGGATTCGCCGGGCTGATCCTCGTACTGGTCACCGGACTGTCCGGGCAGGCCGCCACCTGGGCGCCCATCGTGGGGATCATCGCCGCGCTGACCATGACCGCGGGCAACCTGCTCGCCATGCGACAACGCTCCGCCGTACGCCTGCTGGCCTGGTCCTCCGTCGCGCAGTCCGGCTACATCCTGGCGCCCCTCGCAACGGCGGCAGCGGCCACGGCACAAGGCACCCCGGCAACCGCCGCACTCCACGCCCCGACTGCCGCCACCGCCGCACTCCACGCTTCGGCCGCCGCCACCGGACCCCCCACCGGCTCGCTCCACGCCCCGGCTCTCACTACCGCGATGGATTCGGCCGTACCCCCAGACACCGTGGCCATGGGGGCGATCGGCGCCTCCATGGCATACCTGGTCATCTACGCCGCCATGAACCTCGGCGCGTTCGCGGTGGTCATGCTCGTCTCCAGGACCGCCACCCGCAACGAGCTCGACGACTACCGCGGCCTGGCTTTCCGGAGTCCGGCCGCAGGGCTGGCGCTGGCGTTCTGTCTGGTCTGCCTCGCAGGCCTCCCGCCGGGCCTGGCCGGGCTCTTCGCCAAGGTGTTCGTCTTCCGCGAGATCGTCGAAGGCGGCTCTGGCTGGCTGGCGCTGATCATGGCCGTCAACACCGTGATCGGCCTGTACTACTACGCCGTCTGGGCGGCCCGGCTCGTCACCCCTGCGGGCGGAACAGCACACAACCGGCACCGCCCGCCCCCGGCGACATGGCTGGCCATCGGCCTTGCCCTGGTGGCGGCCGTCCTGTTCTCGATCGCCCCGCAACTGGTCCTGAACATGACCTCCTTCTCAGCCTTCGGCTGAGAAGGACCTCCACGTACGGAGAGGCCGTACCCGTACGAGACAAGTCGAGCCCGGCGGGTCGCGCTGTGCCCTCAGCCGAGCACAGCGCGATACGAACGAGGGACGGTTGGGGAACGATGGACCGGGTCATCGTCGTTGGACCAGGTGAACCCAGACCACGAAGGGGGGAGTCTTGCACCACAACGGTCTGCGCACCGCCGTTCTGCTCGGCGGCCTGTCGGCGCTGATTGTCGCGGCAGGCGCGTGGTTGGGCGGCGGCACCGGTGTGCGGATCGCGTTCGTGCTCGCGTTGGTGGGCAACGGCTTCGCCTATTTCTTCTCCGACCGCATCGCCCTGTCGGCCATGCGTGCCAGACCGGTCAGCGAGGTCGAGCAGCCCACGCTCTACCGGATCGTCCGAGAGCTCTCCACCCAGGCTCGCCAGCCGATGCCGCGCCTGTACATCTCCCCGACGGTGCAGCCGAACGCCTTCGCGACAGGCAGAAGCCCTCGCCAGGCCGCGGTGTGCGTGACGTACGGTCTGACTCGGCTGCTCGACGAGGCGGAGCTGCGCGGCGTGATCGGGCACGAGCTGTCGCACGTGTACAACCGGGACATCCTCGTCTCCTCCGTGGCCGGAGCCCTGGCCACGATGATCACCTGGCTCAGCTACGTGGCCGTGTTCTTCGGCGGCTCGGACGACGACGAAGGGCCGGGCTTCCTGGGTGCGCTGCTGATGATGGTGCTCGGACCGGTGGCGGCCGGGATGGTGCAGATGGCGATCTCCCGTACGAGGGAGTTCCAGGCCGACGAATCGGGCGCCAGGCTCACAGGTGACCCACTCGCTCTCGCCTCGGCGCTCCGCAAGATCGAGATGGGCGCCCGCAGGCTTCCGCTCCCCGAGAACAGCCGCCTGACCTCGGCCTCCCACATGATGATCGCGAACCCGTTCAGCGGCTCCGGGTTCGGCCGCCTGTTCTCCACACACCCGCCCACGTCCGAGCGGGTCGCCCGCCTCGAGCGCATGGCCGGCTACCGCCGCTGACCGACATGCGCCGACTGACGAAGGCGGAGCGGAGGCTCTGGAACGCGTTCCCCACCGGCGAAACCGTCGATCTGGGCCTGTTCACGATCGGAACCAGCCGCGCGGCCGGAACGAACGCGCCCACGGACGGTCACACCTGGGGCCGCGAACGTTCGATCAGGGCCGAGGTGATCGCCCAGCTGCTGCTCGGCGCCCACGACGCGGGCACCGGCTCCGTCCCGGCGGTTCGCTTACGCGGCGCGAGGATCATCGGCCAGCTCGCGATCGTCGGCGGCACGATCCCGCACCAACTCATCCTGAGCGGCTGCCATCTGGACGAACCCATCCGTTTCACCGACTCCACCACCCGCACCGTACGCCTGACCGACTGCCATCTCCCAGGGCTCAGCGCCGGCGGCATGCGGGTGGCCGGGCACCTCAGCCTGTCCGGCTCGAACATCACCGGCACCGTCCGCCTGAACCGGGCCCAGTTCGAGAGCGGCCTCTGGCTCGGTGGCACCAAAGTGGTGGCCGACGACGACGAAGGCTGGGCGCTCTACGCGAACGCCGCCGTCGTGGACTCCGGCACCTACCTCCGCAACGCCGACTTCACCGGAGGAATCGGCCTGGTCGGCGCCCGCCTCAACGGCGGACTCTTCCTGCAAGGCGCGACTCTCCGCAATCCCGGCAAGGAGGCACTCGCCGCCGACAGCATGGTGGTCGAGGACGTCATGCGCTGCACCGACGGATTCGAGGCATCAGGCTGCGTACGGTTACGCGGCGCCCGAATCAACGGCACGCTCTCGCTCAGCGGAACCATACGCAGTCCGGACACCCGCTACGCCCTCCACGCGAGTCACATGGAAGTTCGCGAGCTCTACCTCAAGCCCGCAGAGCCCATCGAAGGCGTGGTCACCCTCGCACACACCACGCTCGGCACGCTGCACGACGACCCAGCCACCTGGCCCGAGAAGCTACGCCTCAACGGCCTGACCTATCAGCGTCTGCGCGGTTCGGGCGTGGCCCGACGAATCGACTGGGTAAGCCGCGATCCGGAGGGGTTCAGGCCGCAGCCGTACGAGCAACTGGCCTCCTGGTACCTCGGCGACGGCAACGACGCGCTCGCCCGCCGCGCCCAACTCGCCAAGCTCCGCGCCAGGCGGCAGACGCAGGGCCTCAGGGTCCGGGTATGGGGCGCGCTGCTCGACGTAGCGGTGGGGTACGGCTACCGTCCCTGGCTCGCGGGCATGTGGTTCACGCTGCTGCTGACACTCGGAACCATCGTCTTCAGCCTCAACCCTCCCAAGGCGCTCAAACCCTCCGAGAGCCCCGATTTCAACGCCTTCGCCTACACCTTTGACCTTCTGCTCCCGATCCCGGCATTCGGCCAACGAGAGCTGTTCGACCCGGGTGGGTGGACGCAGTGGCTCGCGTACGGACTGGTCGTTTCA
Organism: Nonomuraea helvata; assembly: GCF_039535785.1. Classification (NCBI taxonomy): domain Bacteria; kingdom Bacillati; phylum Actinomycetota; class Actinomycetes; order Streptosporangiales; family Streptosporangiaceae; genus Nonomuraea; species Nonomuraea helvata. Next base: position 1,073,113 of record NZ_BAAAXV010000009.1, on the reverse strand, counting down.
GGCTGGATCCTGGCAACGGCCCTCATAGCAGGCGCTACACGGATCCTCCGCCCTCAGTGACCGGGGAGGCGGCGGTGACCTTACGCATGATGGCCACAAGATCTTCGGGAAAGAAGACCTCGCCGGTGCTCTCGAGCTCCTCCGCACTCCACCACCGGTAGGCCGTCGTCGTGTCCTTCTCGATCTGCTCCATGTGGTCGAACGACACGACCGCGTCGTCACCCACGCGGATCGCGAAGAACGTCTGATCCTGCGTGATGGCGTACTGGGCCCAGCAGAACTCGATCACGCTGCTGCCGTACGGGCCGCTGAACTCGTCCGCGTTCGCCCGGATCCCGACCTCCTCGAACAGCTCACGCGCCGCCGCCTCCTGCAGCGTCTCGCCGTCCTCCGCGGCCCCACCGATCGTGAACCAGAACGGCTGATCCGGCTTCTCCGGATCAAAGCCATGAAGCAAGAGAACTCGATCTTGGCCGTCAATAGGCAGGGCACGCGCCGTAAAGCGACGCAGGGGGATCTTCGTCACGATTACCGAGCTTACGGTCGAGACGGTCGCGAGCCTACGGCCGAGACCCGGCACGCCTTACAGCGGCCAGACGAGACGGCCTACAGCCGAGACTCGGACGGACCTACGGCCGAGAGGCGGAACGGGCCTATGGCCGAGAGGCGGGACGGGCCTATGGCCGAGAGGCGGCACGCCGAGGCACCGGAGAACAACGTCGCCCGCGTAAAAATCGCGGACAACGCACCCAACCATGCACCCCGGACGTGCCCCGCGCCCGACTCCGGCTCCATGCCGATCAGCGGTAGTTCACAAACTGGAGGGCGATGTCCAGATCCTTGCCCTTCAGCAGCGAAATGACCTCTTGGAGATCGTCCTTCTTCTTTGAGCTGACCCGAAGCTCCTCGCCCTGAATCTGCGCCTTGATCCCCTTCGGCCCTTCGTCGCGGATCAGCTTGGAGATCTTCTTGGCGTTCTCCTGGTCGATGCCCTCCTTCAGGCTGACCATCATGCGGTATTCCTTGCCCGACAGCTTGGGCTCGCCCGCGTCCAGGATCTTCAGCGACAGACCCCTCTTGACCACCTTCTCCTTGAACACGTCGAGCGCGGCACCCGCCCGCTCCTCACTGTTCGCCTTGATCTCGATGTTGTCCTGCCCAGACCAACTGATCGCGGCCCCGGTCCCCTTGAAGTCGAAGCGGTGCCCGATCTCCTTCACCGTCTGGTTCAGGGCGTTGTCGACCTCTTGGCGGTCGATCTTGCTGACGATGTCGAAAGATGAATCGGCCAAAACACCCATCCTCTCAGCTGCGAAAGCACTACCCGGATCCTGCTTCGCCGCCGTACGCGAAACGCGAAGGACCCAGCGCACGAGCCTAGCCAGCATCGGCCCGCCGCGCAGGACGCCGCCCCCTTGTGCGGCGGACCATCCACCTTTGCCCCCTCCCGCACCCGCACCGTTTCGGCACAACACGTACCGGGCATCCGGCTGGGGACAAACTGGTGTCACGTGCACCTCTGAAGTCCGCTATTCTTCTGTGTGTCGCCGCGAGAGCGGATGACAAGGCAGGTTGCCCGAGTGGCCAAAGGGAGCGGTCTGTAAAACCGTCGGCTCAGCCTACGCAAGTTCGAACCTTGCACCTGCCACCAGCAGTAAGTGCAGCTCAGAGGCCCTTCGGGGCCTCTTCTGCGTTTCAGGGGTCATGCAGCCAGACGCCGCCGTGAGCGGCCTGTTGTCGCAGGTCCCGGAATATGTCCGGAATGGATCTTGGAGCGTTTCCCCTGGTCGGAGGCCATGATCCGGAGGATTCGCGGATTGCGCCGGGCGTGGGAACGTATTGGGAACGGCGAAGGGCCCCGGTGGCGTTCCGGGACCCTTCTGGGTGGTGCTGGGTGATCACGCGGGGAGGGCGTCCTCAATCCGCTTGTTGGCGATCTCCTGTTGGCCGTCAAGCGGCGGCGCGGCGCGCCGCCGTACCCCCGGCCCTCCGCCCGCCCGCCGTCCGGGCGTGCGGCCTAATGAGAGCTACCGGGTCGGCTTCGAGCTGGGGCAGACTCGGTGACAGTAGCCGTCGGCAGGTGAGCACTCGTGCGGCCGGGACCTTTCGGGAGTTCTACCCCCAGATCGTGCCCCTGTCGGTGGTCGGGAGGGTTGATCGCTGATGGGATGTCGTGCCAGGCAGTCGGTCTTGAGCACTAGATCATTAGGTTGGGACAGTCCTCCCGCGAGCTGCTGAACCAGGTTGCCGTCCATGGGTAGGAGGAACTGAGGTGCTGTTCGTCGGGGATGACTGGGCTGAGGAGCACCATGATGTCGAGTTGCAAGACGAGACGGGGCGACGGCTGGGCAAGGCGCGGTTGGAGGAAGGCGTTGCCGGGATCGCGAAACTGCATGAGTTGATCGGCCGGCATGTGGCTGAGGGCGTAGAGGCGGATCAGGTGGTGATCGGCATTGAAACCGATCGAGGTCCGTGGGTGCAGGCGTTGATCGCGGCGGGCTACCGGGTGTATGCGGTGAATCCGTTGTCGGTGGCACGTTACCGCGAGCGGCACAGCGTATCGGGGGCCAAGAGTGATGCCGCGGACGCGCGCACACTGGCCGACATGGTGCGAACCGATCGGCACCAGCATCGCGTGATCGCCGGTGATACTCCTCAGGGGGAGGCGATCAAGGTGGTGGCCCGGGCGCATAAGACGCTGGTCTGGGAGCGCACCCGCCACGTGCAGCGGCTACGCCATGCACTGCGAGAGTACTTTCCCGCAGCTCTGGCCGCCTTCGATGATCTGTCCAGGGCAGACACCCTGGAACTGCTGGTTACGGCACCAGATCCGGCTTCGGCGGCCGAACTGACCTTTGAGCAGATCAGCGCGGCACTCAGGCGAGCCCGGCGGCGTAACGTGGCCGACAAGGCAGCGGCGATACAGGTGGCTCTGCAGGCTCGCCATCTGAGCCAGCCTGAGGTCGTCACTGCCGCATACGCCGCCTCGGTGCGCGCCCAAGCAGCGATCCTGGCTACCTTGAACGAGCAGATCAAGACCATGGAAGACCAGGTCGAGGCACATTTTGGCCGGCACCCGGACGCTGAGATCTACCTCAGCCAACCTGGGCTGGGACACCTACTCGGTGCCCGGGTGTTGGGTGAGTTCGGCGACGACCCCGACCGGTACGACAACGCCAAATCCCGCAGGAACTATGCCGGGACCAGCCCGATCACCAGGGCCTCCGGCAAGAAGAAGGTCGTGCTGGCACGATTCGTGCACAACGACAGGCTCATCGATGCCCTGGGGGCTCAGGCATTCGCCGCGCTGAGCGCCTCACCAGGTGCCCGCGCCTACTATGACGAGCTGCGAACACGCGACGTAGGTCATCACGCAGCTCTGCGCCAACTCGCCAACCGGCTCGTGGGGATCCTCCACGGATGCCTGAAAACACGCACCAAATACGACGAAGCAACCGCCTGGTCGCATCGCACGGAAGGCGAGCCCCGGCAGAGATCGGAAAAGACATCCAAGATCGCGGCTTGACATCTAAGCGCATGGGATGTCTGGGGGCCGGTCCCGGACGGCGGCGGGACACCGGGCCGGGCACCGCACGTGGGCCCCGCCGTACCAACCGAACGCGCCGACCGGGGTTGCCACGCCGCCGCACAGATGCAGCCCTAACGATCGCCGCGACGCGCCGACACTCCTCGAAGAAGGTGCGATCGATCGTCGGCATGACGGACACTCGTCCATCGGTTGGAAGACGAAGCAGAGGTGTCGCATCTCTTTATGGCCGGCGCTTCACTCCAGTGCAGATAGCAGGAGCGCCTTGTACTGGAAGACAAGGTCGCGGTCAGCTGTGGCCCAGGCGATAGCGGCTTGGGCGTGGCGGCGACGGGTAGGGGTGAGCTTGGGATTGCTGAGGTTCACTGCCTCTGCGCCAGCGATGTTGGTCTGTCGACGCACTATCGCATCCAGGAGATGTTCGGGGTCGACGTCGCCGTAACCGTCGCGTAGCTCACGGAGATGCTCGGCCTGTTGAATGATTGGCACTCGGCCTTGGGATTGGATGCACCAGGTCCACGCCATGTATCCCAGATCGTCGAGCCGGTCGCCGGGGCGACACGACGACCAGTCGATGAAAGCCACGGGCAGGCCCTTTTGAAAGATGGTGTTGAACGGGCCGGGATCGCCATGGATGACGCACTCGGCGGCGGCTGCCAGGGTGTGTCCCGCGGTTGCCTCGTGCAGGTCACGGAGCATCCGGCCCCCGAGGGCATATGCGCCGGCTGCTCGCTGCGTGGGATGGTCGGTGGTGTTGCCCGGGATGAAACTCAGTATGTCCCTGCCGTGTTCGTCAATCCCGAGGTAATGCGGCGCATGCGGGTAGCCGACGGACTCCAGGTAGGTCAGCACCCGGGAGGCGAATGCAGCACCCCCATCGCGAGCGCGGCGCACCGTGTTGCCAACTCGCACGACCTCCAACGCATTGTTTCCGCCGGCTAGGCGCTCTTCGTCCACAATAACCATGATGGGAGATGCTGCTTCGGCGCGCCGGACGGGCCTCGCCGCTGTCACGCTGCCGTACAGATACCGCCCTTACGATCGCCACGGCGTGGTTGGCCGTCGTAGATTGCTGGGGGCGATCGACGATCCGTGCTTCGTTCCTCAGCACGGCTCACCGAGCGACGTGGTTGCGGTCTGCTTCCAAGCTGAGACATGGACCAGCCGGGCGGGACTCGCATCTTCCATGATCCGGAGCATGCGCGGAATGATCTCTGAGACCAGCCATCCGCCATACGGCTGCACCGCAGGTCAGGCGCAGTAGGAAACTGAAATGGGCGACGCCCTGTAAAACCGTCGGCTCAGCCTACGCAAGTTCGAACCTTGCACCTGCCACACGCAGTAAGCGCAGCTCAGAGGCCCTACGGGGCCTCTTCTGCGTTTCAAGGGTGTGCAGCCGGATGCCGCCGTGAGCGGCCGTTTGTCGCTGGTCGCGGGATATGCGCGGGATGGATCATGAGGCGTTTCCCCAGGTGGACGCCCATGATCCGGGATATGCACGGGATGATGGGGCCCTGTAACGTCGAAAGGCCCCGGGGAAGCCGGAGCCCTTCGAGTGATGCCGTTTGCGATCTCATGCGGTCAGTACGTTTGCTATTCGCTGGTTGACGATCTCCTCCTGGCCGTCGATGCACTTGGCGTAGACGCGCAGCAGGACATCCACCCCGTGGCCGGCACGGGGTGCCACCTCCGGAGCCGGTACAGAACGCCTTGCATGTCCACCTGCTCGCCGAAGCGGAGCACATGGAGGGGCTCAGCGTCCTCGTCCAGGGCATCGAGGACCTCGTCCCAGATGGGCAGGACCTCGCCCGTGCCGGGGTCGAGGTAGCCGGCCTCCTCATCCCAGATGGGCAGGTGGTCCCCGTCGGAGCGCACTTGGTCAGCAGTGGGCCACCACACCTGGTGATAGGTGGCCGCTGCTAGCTGCTTGATCTCCGCCCGCGGGAGGGTCCACGGATGGCCATGTGCAGGTGTGGAGCTAGCCGCTTCTGAGGTTCGACGGACGCGAAGTGTTGCACGTCATAGCCCGCGACTCGGCGCAGGTTCTGCACGAAGCGGTCCACAAGCTTGGAGCCAGCGGAGAGCTTTTGTCACGTCCAGTGGCGCGGTTGGGCGCCAGTCCTCCGTGAGGAAAGCGTACGTCCGGAGAGCGCGCCGGAGGGTCTGGCACCGGGCCTGTCGGGAGCGTCCCTGGTCCGTGGAATCCCAGCCGAGCCGCCTGCGGGCTCTGGCAGCGTGATCGGGGGCGGCGCCAAGGGCGCTGTGCTTTCCGCCGTCCAGACCGGTTTGGCCGCCTTGGTCGTCGCCCTCGTCGCCCTCGTCGGCCGGATGTGAGGGCATGCGCCGACATCCCGCTAGCCCTTCCCTCTGCCCTGGTCCCTGTGCCTTGAGCACCCAAGCTGCTGAGGCTGTTGCCGATCTGGCGGCGACGGGGACAAGGGAAGCAGAATGACCGTCCCGCTACGGGTTGGCGGTTTCGGCCGAGGGTGTGAGCACAGAGGCAGCGGGCGTACGGTTGACGAGGCGGTACAGGGCGATCAGCCCATAGGCGAGGCTAAGAAGCAGACGGCCAGTCTCGTTCACGCCAGGTATCTGCACCAGAACAGAAGCTACGACGGCTGGCAACGCTGACCACGGACCAAGGCGCCCTCCTCGGGCGGGGCGGCACTGCTCATGCCGCCGGCTGTTCGTCGACCGCACGGCATCGGGCCTGAGCGATTTCACGCAGTACTTCAAAGGCCGCCCCGCCGTACCGATTGAGGCCCGTCGACAGCCGCGTCACGCTCCGTGTCTTCGTGGACTTCTCGTCAGTCCAGGCCTTCGGCGCTGACGGCCGAGCGGCGATCACCAGCCTGATCTTCACCGACTGTCATCGGTGTGGTGTTCGCAGCACGCCGAGCAGGAGGGGTGCCGCCGGCCGTCGGGTGGTTGGAGCCCTTTGGCGTTGCTGCAGGATGCGTCGCCGCTGTCCGGGAGTTCGTCTTTGCCGCCGTGAAACCTCCTCATCGGTGACTCTCCGAGAGGGCGGCTCCAGGGACGTGGTGTCTGCCCGCCGGACCGCCCTGCACCCTGGCCGCCGGGTGGTGGCCCCAGGTCGGCTGTTAGCGCTCACATGTCTTTCTTTCCTGTCGCGGTTCCTTCTCTGTCGGATGGCTGTGGTGGCAGGTCGAGCCAATACGAGACGTAGAGGCGACGTCAAGGACGGCACCTCGCGCCCACGGAGGGGCAGCGGACGGGCGTGCGGCTCATCAGGCGTTATCAGGCGTCGCCGCCCGTGACGGCGAGAGCGTCGCTCTGAAACTTTCTTTAGAACTTGACAACTTTCGGCATGGTTTTCCAAACTGTGTCCCCGAGGCGGCTTCCTCCTGCCATGTGGTGGTGCGCGGGGAGGACCGCCGTTGGCGATGCCCAGGTGGTGTGCGTTTCCTGATCGCGAGACGCGGCGTCGATTGCGCGGGGCGACCCCGCGTGTCCGCTTTTCCGTGATTCAGTCTGGAGCACTCAGCCATGGACTCCAAAGCCATAATTCCGCCGCGGCCTCTCAGGAGTCCGCGGGTTCTGATCGCCGCTGCCGTCGGCGTACTCGGGGTGGTCACCGCGGTGACGGTACCGACCACGCCGGCTGGTGCGGCGGCGAGTACGCTCGGCGCGGCCGCCGCACAGAGCGGGCGGTACTTCGGCGCCGCCATCAGCGCGGGCCGGCTCGGCGACTCGCAGTACACCACGATCGCCGGCCGCGAGTTCAGCATGGTGACGCCCGAGAACGAGATGAAGATGGACGCCACCGAGCCGAACCGGGGCCAGTTCAACTTCGCCAACGGCGACCGCGTCTACAACTGGGCCGTGCAGAACGGCAAGCGGGTGCGCGGGCACACGCTGGCCTGGCACTCTCAGCAGCCCGGCTGGATGCAGTCGCTGTCGGGCAGCAGCCTGCGCCAGGCGATGATCGACCACATCAACGGTGTCATGGCCCACTACAAGGGCAAGATCTACGCCTGGGACGTGGTCAACGAGGCCTACTCCGACAGCGGAGGCGGGCGGCGCGACTCCAACCTGCAGCGCACCGGCAATGACTGGATCGAGGTGGCCTTCCGCACCGCGCGCGCCGCCGACCCCGCCGCCAAGCTCTGCTACAACGACTACAACATCGACAACTGGACCTGGGCCAAGACGCAGGGCGTCTACAACATGGTCCGCGACTTCAAGCAGCGCGGCGTGCCGATCGACTGCGTGGGCCTGCAGTCGCACTTCAACGGCAACAGCCCGTACAACAGCAACTACCGCACCACCATCTCCAGCTTCGCCGCCCTCGGGGTGGACGTGCAGATCACCGAGCTGGACATCCAGGGCGGCTCTCCGCAGACCTACGCCGCCGTGACGAACGACTGCCTGGCGGTGCCCCGCTGCGCCGGCATCACGGTGTGGGGGGTGCGCGACCAGGACTCCTGGCTCGGCGCCGGCGCCAGCCCGCTGCTGTTCAACGGCGCCAACAAGAAGCCCGCCTACGACGCGGTCCTCAACGCCCTCAACGCCGCCCCGCCGACCCCCACCCCCACCCCGACCCCGACGCCCACCCCGACTCCGACGCCCACCCCGACTCCGACACCGACTCCGACTCCGAACCCGGACGGATGCACGGCGACGATCACGACGACCAACAGCTGGCCGGGCGGCTTCCAGTCGACGGTGACCGTCCAGGCAGGCGGCGCGGCGATCAGCGGATGGACCGTGCGGTGGACCTGGCCCGGCGGGCAGAGCATCAGCAGCCTGTGGAACGGCCAGCAGAGTGTGTCCGGCTCCAGCGTCACCGTACGCAACGCCGACTACAACGGCTCCATCGCCGCCGGCGGCTCCACGACCTTCGGGTTCACCGCAAACGGCACCGCAGCCACCCCGACCGCTACCTGCACCAGCCCCTGACGGCGGTTGGACATGATGATGAGGAGAATACAGATGCGTCTGCCCTGGCGAGCGCGGTCACCGCGCCTCTCCGCCGTCACGACCGCGGTGCCGCCCCGGCGGGCCTCGCGCCGGGGCCTCGTGATCGGCGCCATCGCGGTACTGCTGGCCGGAGCCGGACTGCTGACCACACAGCCCGCCCAGGCCGCGGTCGACTGCCGGGTCGACTACACCATCAGTTCGAGCTGGACAGGCGGCTTCAACGCCAGCGTCACCATCAACAACCTCGGTGACGCGGTCAACGGCTGGCGGCTGACCTGGTCCTTCAGCGCGGGCCAGCAGATCACCCAGATCTGGAACGCCACCCAGACCCAGTCCGGCTCGTCGGTGACCGCCACCAACGTCTCCTACAACGCCTCCATCCCCTCCGGCGGCAGCACCAACTTCGGGTTCAACGGCTCGTGGAACGGCAGCAACCCGGTGCCGACGTCGTTCACCCTGAACGGCGTGACCTGCGGCAATCCCGGCACCCCCACCCCCACTCCCACCCCCACTCCCACCCCCACCCCCACTCCCACCCCAACTCCCACCCCCACTCCGACGCCTACGTGCGATCTACCGTCGACGTACCGCTGGACCTCGACGGGGCCACTGGCGAACCCGAAGTCGGGTTGGGTCTCGCTCAAGGACTTCACCAGCGTCGTCTACAACGGCAAGCATCTCGTCTACGCGACGACGCACAACACGGGGACGAGCTGGGGTTCGATGAACTTCGGTCTCTTCACCAACTGGTCCGACATGGCCTCGGCCAGCCAGAACACGATGTCTTCCGGCACTGTCGCGCCCACGCTGTTCTACTTCGCCCCGAAGAACATCTGGGTGCTCGCCTACCAGTGGGGCGGGACCGCCTTCTCCTACAGGACCTCCAGCGACCCCACCAACCCGAATGGCTGGTCAGCGCAGCAGGTGCTCTTCTCCGGAAGCATCTCCGGCTCCGGAACAGGACCCATCGACCAGACGCTCATCGGTGACGGCACGAACATGTACCTGTTCTTCGCCGGGGACAACGGCAAGATCTACCGGGCCAGCATGCCCATCGGGAACTTCCCGGGCAGTTTCGGCTCGACATCGACGGTGATCATGAGCGACTCGACGAACAACCTGTTCGAAGCCGTTCAGGTCTACAAGCTCAAGGACCAGAACAAATACCTCATGCTCGTCGAAGCGATCGGCTCGCAGGGCCGCTACTTCCGATCGTTCACCGCCACCAGCCTGGGCGGTTCGTGGACACCGCAGGCCGCGACCGAGAGCAATCCCTTCGCGGGCAAGGCCAACAGCGGCGCCACCTGGACCAACGACATCAGCCACGGCGATCTGGTCCGCAGCAACCCCGATCAGACCATGACCGTCGATCCCTGCAACCTGCAGTTGCTCTACCAGGGACGCAACCCCAACTCCGGCGGCGACTACGGCCTCCTGCCCTACAGGCCGGGTGTGCTGACACTGCAGCGCTGACACGTGAATCCACCTCAGCCAGGGGAAGCGGCAGCGGACCCTGGCTGAGGAGTGTCGGTCAGGGTTTCGTGGGGAGGTTGGGTCAGGCCGTCGCTGCTTCGACGGTGACCTTGTGGCCGAGGGCTTGCAGCTTGGCGATCAGCCGCTGGGCTTCCTTCTCGGGGTCTTTGCGGGTGATGAAGTAGTCCTCGCCGAGTTCGTGGTACGGCGTGCCGGTGGCCAGGACGTGCCAGATGATGACGATCACGGTATCGCGGCGATCAGGAGGCGCTTGTCCGGTTTGCCGTTCGGTGCCAGTGGCGCCTCGTCGATGATGGTGACCGTCGCCGGGACGCATGCGGCGCCGAGCCGCTCGCTGACCAGTGTCCGCAGTGAATCAAGGTCGGGGGCCCGGTTCGGCGCTGGTACCACGAATGCGTGCACCGCCTCGCCGGTGTCCTCGTCCGGGGCGCCGATCACGTACGCCTCCGCGACGTCAGGGGACGTGGCCAGGACCCGCTCGATCGGGCCGGCGTAGTGGAGGTTCGCGTTGACGATGATGACGTCCCGCGTCCGCCCGGCCAGGTACAGCCGGCCATCGTCGTCGAAGTGGCCCAGGTCCCGGGTGCGCACCCACCCGTCGATGAACACCTCCGCGGTCTCCGCCGGTTCGGCCCAGTACCCGATCGCCTGCGCGGGTGTGCGGACGTACAGTTCGCCGTCGACGCCGGGCGGGACCGGTCTGCCGTCCGCGTCCCGGATCACGATGTCGATGATGTCGGGTGGGAATCCGACCGAAGGGGGGATGTCCGACGGCGTGGCCATGGAGATCGTGCCGGTCTCGGTCTGCCCGTAGCCCTGGAACACGACCGGGCCGAGCACGTCGCGTGCTTCGCGGAGCCGGGACGCCTCCAGCGGCGACCCGGACACCATGAGCGCCCGGAGGCTGCTCAGGTCGGCCGGGGCGCTGCGCTGGGCGGCGACGAGTTTGTACAGGCGGGGCACGGTGATGACGCTGGCGGACGCACGGTGTCTGGTGATCGCGTCGGGGAACGTGGGCGAGTCGGCGACGACCATGGTCCCGCCCGCGGCAAGGGTGAGGACGCCGTACTCCATCATCACCTGGCTGCTCAGCGACCCGAACACCAGGTAGCGCTGCAGCCGGGAGGCCAGTTCCCGGATCGCCGGCGGCCACGTCGCCGGGCGGGCTGTCCACGCGGCGTTCATGGCGGCGTAGGTCTGCGCGCACGCCTTCGGCGTGCCGGTGCTGCCGCTGGTGTAGACGAGCCGGGCGACGTCCTCCGGCCGGCCGGACAGGCGCAGCTGACCGACCTCGTCGGGTGCGGCCGTCAGCTCGGAGACGGTCAGTGTGCGCGGCGCGTGCTCCGGCCTGGTGGCCGCGTCGGTCACGACCGCGGCGATGTCCTGGTGGAGCACGTGGCGTAGCTGGCCGTCGGACAGCCCGGGCCGCACGCCGACGACTCGGGCTCCGACGACGTAGCCGGCGATCGTCGCGGCGAACGCTTCCGAGGTGACACCGAGCATCATGGCGAGGCCGTCCCCGGGCCCGATGGCCGCGGCGCGCAGCCCGGCCGCGATCCGCCGGACGATGCCGAGCATCTGCGCGCCGGTGACGGTACGGGGACCGTGCTCGAAGACGGGCCGGTTCCCGGCCGCGACGAGGAGGTCCAGAACGGACCGCGGGTAGGGTTCAGTAGGCGTCGGCAAGGCATTCCTTGACGAAGACGGCCAGTGGCTGCTGATGCACCGTCGGCAGGTTCCACTGGTTGTCCAGGTTCTCCGCCAGGTGGTGGACGCCGGCCGCCGTGCCGTCGCGGTAGTGCCGCACCACCGGGTGCAGGTAGCTCGCGTCGTGAGCGTTGGCGGCGTCGTTCTCGACGACTCTCGGGACCGAGATGTCGAACGGATCGACGGCGTCGTGATCCTTTCCGTACTCCAAGGTGATGACGAACCTGTGCCGGGCCGGGCCGAGCCCACCGTCGGCGGTGTACGCCACGGGGACCTCCTCCTGGTAGAGCGCGGTGCCGCCATCCACGGTGACCACGTCGCCGAGCACGCCGAACTGCTGCCACAGCGCCGAGGAGCGGTTGACCCGGGCGATGATCGCGTCGCTGATCGCGTCCGGGTCGGGCTCGACCTTCTCGGCCGGCCAGGTCCCGCCGTGGTAGCGGGCGGTCAGGATCCGGTGGAGCGCGCGCACCCCGTACCGGAAGCCGTGGATGAAGCCGCTGGTGCCCTTCTTGAAGTCGCGTTGCTGCGTGAGCGTGCCGGCGAAGTACAGATCGGGCACGTTGGCGGATTCGTACGCCGGCGTCTGCTCGGGGAAACGGTCGTTGATGACCAGCGCGGGCCGGCAACTGTCGTCGAACGCCGAGGCGTCGAACCGGAAACCGGTGCACACGATCACCCGGTCGTAACACAGTTCGCGCAGCGCTTCCACGGTCCGGGCGTAGCGGAACATGACCCGGTAGCGACCGTCGGCACGGCGTTCGATGCTCTCCACCGTGCCGTCGAGGACCGAGTTCTGCGATTTCAGCTGGTAGCTGTCGAGGAAATTGTTGTTCACCGCCCGCAGGTGCCCGACGTAGTGCGACTGCCAGGCCATCCTGACGGAGTGCGGCCCGGCGACGTGGATGACCGCGGCCTTCTCCATGAGTGACTCGGCGGTCTCGAATCCCGAATTGCCCTTGCCGATCACCAGGACCTGCTGGTCGACGAAGGACATGGGGTCGGTCTCGAACGTGTCGTAGCGTTCAGCGGTCTCGATGCCGGGGATCGGTGGGACGTACAGCTGGGAGACGCCGGTGGCCACGACCAGTCGCCGGCCCCGCCATGAGTGTCCACTGCGGTCGGTGGCGGTGAACCCGTCGTCGTCCCGGCTGATCCGGACGATGTCAGTGTCGTAGTGCACCTGGACGCCGGTCGCCGACGCGAAGTCGGACAGGTAGCGTACGAGATCGTCGGCCTGCGGGAAGTACTTCTCGCTGTAGCGGGTGAGCAGCAGTTCCGGATCGTCGCTCAGCAACGAGTTCCAGTCCATCCGCAGCCGCAGCTCCGGGTCCTCGTACCCGGTGTGCACCTTGTTGATGGAGATCAGCTGGCGGTGCCGCGGGAACCGGGTGAAGAAGGTGCCCGGCCCGGCTCCGCGTTCCAGGACGGCATAGTCGTGACCGCCATGTTCGAGCAGTGCGGCGAGCTGCAGCCCGGCCGGCCCGGCCCCGATGATCAGGTAGTCATGCGCCATGATCCAGAAGCTACGGACGAATTCTCAGAATCTTCTGAGAATTCGAGATCTATGGTCCAGGCATGCCCGTTGCCGAAGGCTCCATCAACCTCAGCGCCCCGCTGCGCTCTGCCGACCTGCACCGCGCCGCGACACCGGTGTCCGTCGTGGTCGACGAGGCCGTCCGCAACCGCGTCGAGCGCGGCCGTGACTTCCTGCGTGGCGTGCTACGGGAGGAGGAACGCCCGGTCTACGGCGCGACCACCGGATTCGGCGCCCTGGTCGGGTTCGCCGGCCGGGAGGAGGAGGCGGACCAGTGTGACAACACCCTGGCCCACCTCGGTGCCGGGCAGGGGCCGGATCTGGCCCACGACGTGAGCCGGGCAGCGATTCTCGTGCGCGTGTGGTCTCTCGCACAGGGGGCGTCCGGGGTTTCGGCACACGTGGTCGACGGGCTTGCCGCGATGTTCGCGACGACGTTCGTCCCGGCGATCCCACGCTACGGTTCGGTCGGCGCGAGCGGAGACCTGATCCCGCTCGCCTATGCCACCCAGGCACTGCGTGGCCGGGGACAGGCGTATGTCGACGACCGGCGGATGCCCGCGGCCGAGGCGCTGCGCCATGCCGGGCTGACCCCGTTGACGCTCGACGGCCGGGACGCCCTCGCGCTCGTCAACGGCACGTCTCTCACCACCGCCGCGACCGCCCTGGCCCTGGACAGCATCCGGTCCTCCCACCGCGCGCTGCAGGCGCTCACCTGCCTGCTGGCCGACACGCTCGGCTGCGACCCGGGGTTCCTCGACCCGCGCCTCCTCGACGCCTACGGCCACCGCGGCGCGATCGACGTCGCCGAGGGCATGCGCAAGACCCTTTCCGGTATCAGCCCGACCGGCACACGCGCGCTGCAGGAGCCGTACAGCATCCGCTGCTCCCCACAACTGCTGGGCGCCGCCGAGGACGCTCTGCGCTACGTCGACGGTGTCGTCGAGGCCGACCTGTCCAGCGTCAGCGACAACCCGCTGTTCTTCCCCGATGATGACCTGGTCGTGCACGGCGGCAACTTCTTCGGGCAGCCGGCCGCGTTCGCCGCCGATGTCCTGGCGATGGTCGCCGCCCAGCTCGGCAACCTCGCCGAGCGGCAGCTCGACCTCCTCGTCGACCCGGCCCGCAACGGTGGCCTGCCCCCGATGCTCGCCGCCGGACCCGGCCGCCAACACGGGATGCAGGGGGTACAGCTCGCCACGACCGCGTTCGTCGCCGAGATCCGCCGCGCCGCCGTGCCCGCCGGCATGCAGAGCCTGCCGACCAACCTGCACAACCAGGACGTGGTGCCGTTCGGCACCCAGGCCGCCCTTCGCTCCCACGACATGGCCGCCCTACTGCGCCTGCTCTGCGGCTCGCTGGCGGTGGGACTGCGACAGGCAGCGCACGTCGGCGCCCGCCGCCCCACAGCTCCGAGCTGCGCGGCACTCCTCGACGCGCTGGTTGAGGTGATCCCTCCGGTCGATCCCGACCGCCCGTTGGACGCCGATGTCCGCAGGGCCGGCGAGCTGCTCACCGCCGTACTCCCTCTGTAAGAAACAGCCTCTGGGCTCTCGCCCGTTTTCCACATGGGTGGTGCCTCCCCTTGAGGTCTTTGACCTGGTGGATCAAGGCCGACGAGCGACGGGACAGCGCTGCCGAACGAGGACCGCCCTCTTGGCGCACTGCCGCCGTGATCGGCGCGCGAGGTATCGGCCCCTTCATGCCGTGACCTCGGCGAATGGCGTACCACGTCAGTACTTCTGCTCGTACAGGGCTCTGCGCTTCTACCTGTACGCCGGTCTTCGTGCTCGGCCGCTCGAACTCCGGTGACTGACGAACGTCGCTCAGAAGTGACAGCGCCGTGTCAGGCGTTCGGGTGCCGATGGACGGACATGTCACCAGCCGCAAACGAGCCTGACAGCGAGACTCGGCGAGAGGTCCACCCTGCGCCGTAAGGGTGGGAGAGGTCAGCGGCGAGTGGACCCTCCAGCCTGGGGCCGCCGAAAGTTGAAGAGGGCGCGTACCGCGGCTTCATCGCCTTCGATGTCGACGAGCCCATGGGCGTCGTCGAGGGCGAGCACACCCGCTGCCAGCCCGAGAATGATGGGGGCGTCAGCACGCACGACGGCATCGAGACCGCCGCCATCATGCAGGGTCACCTCTGTGCCCGAGCGCGTCGCCCGCACCTGGAGCAGCTGGCCGTCGACCTCGATCCCCACCGTCGATGCCCGGTGCGCGGCGGCCCTGTCGACGAGCAAGGCGCGGAGGGCGACGGCGAGCCATTCGGCGTGGAAGCGGTCGCCGTCTGGTCCGCGCGCCATGAGCGGCGTGGACCAGCGGATGAGGCTCTCGATCGGTTCCCGCAGCTCGGCGCCCCATGGGGTGAGTGCGTACACGATCGCGTTGCCCTCCTCGGCCAGTCGCCGCTCAACCACTCCGGCAGTCTCCAGGTCGCGGAGACGGTCGGTGAGCAGGTTCGTGGCCATGCCGCCGAGCCCATCGAGCAGCTCGCGGTAGCGGGCGGGAGCGATGAGGAGCTGGCGGACGATGAGCAGATTCCACCGGTCGCCCACGACATCGAGCGCCCGGGCGAGACCGCAGTACTGGCCGTAGCTCCGACTCATGACCATCACTTTACATTCTCAAGTATGCCTGACAATATCCAGCAGGGCGCCGGTACGGGTGTGACGACCTCGTCCTGGCCATGGGACGGCCACCGCGACCAGCACTCACGCCACAGGAGTGAAACGATGACCGAGACCCCATCTCCCAGGCGAGGCCCAGACTCTGACACCCGGGAAGGCACGGGCACGGTCCCGGCTGCGACGCACAGCGGGGCCTCCGACACCCTGGCCCAGGCGCGTGCGGCACTGCGGGATGTCGTTCCCAGCCTCGTCGAACTTGTGCGCAGCGTCCCTGACGCCAACGCCGATTCGGTCGGTACTTGGACAGTGGGCGATGTCGCGGCTCACCTGGCTCATGTCTTTCGCCTCGACACCGACGCCGTCGCCGGAAGGCCGGTCCCGCAAGCCACGGTGACGACGGCGGGAATGGCCGAGGTCAACGCGAAGATGCTGGCCCAGGATGGCGAACGGGCCCCAGCCGTCCTCGCAGATCGCATCGGCACGCTGGCGAACGAGTTCGACGTCATCGCGTCGCGTTCGCGAGCGGCCGCCGTCGATTGGCTGCAAGGCGCCCGCCTGCCGCCTTCGGCGGTGGCGTGCCACTTGCTCGAGGAATGTTTGATCCACGGCCATGACATCGCCGCAGCCACCGGGTGCTCGTGGCCGATACAGCGTCACCACGCTCTCCTCGCGGTCGAGGGCGGCGTGCTTCCGCTCATCGGGGCTCTACCGCCCACGGCCCTGTTGAACCAGGAGAAAGCTCGATCCTTCCGAGCCCGCTTCGACCTGCGCCTGCGTGGAGGCGGGCGCACGTTGATGGTCTTCGACCGCGGTTCGTTGACACTTGACGCGGGGGGTGCACGCGACGTTGACGCCCACCTGTCTGCCGACCCCGCGGCTCTCATGCTGGTGTTCATCGGCCGACAAGGGATAGGCAAGCCGCTTCTCGAAGGAAAGCTCGCCGCCTGGGGCCGTCGGCCATGGAAACTCGCCCGCATGCTCACTGTCATCAGCCCCCCGTAGCCCATTCGCCGTCCACCGACCTAGACCCTGGCTGGCGCCAAGGCAGGCGTCCGACGTCATGCTCGGTGTGGACGGCTGACCCGCAGCCCGACATCGGGACCGGTCGGCTTCCTCGGCCCCTGCGCTTGCAGACACGGTTATCCAGCGCGGTAGCCGTCGATCCGGTGGCGGTGACGAACAGGCGTAGCTGGGCGTTCTTGGTGTCGGGATCGATGCGGGGCTCGGTCAGGTTCAGGACATCGACGAGCAGCGGTCCGGTGAAGGTGTGTTTCTCCGCGCTGTGGGAGGTCCGGTAGCGCACGCGCACAGTGTGCTGCGGCAGGCTGCGCGGCCGGGCCATGCTGAACGAGCGCGGACGGATCACCTGGCCGCGTACCTTGACCGTGCCGACGGTGGTCTGCTGGGCGGAGGACGGTCCGGCGGCGGCCGTGGCCGTGGTGGCGGGCGCGAGCGTGGCCAGCAGGGCGATGGCGAGTGCGGATGTGACGGCCCAGCGGCGAGGGAGACGGAGACTCACGGAAGGTTCTCCGATCTCGTGGATGCCATGGCAGCACGGTAGATCGTGCCGCTGCTGCGGTCGAAGACGGGTATTCAGACTGGAATGTGCGAAAGGTATGGTGAGGCTTGTGACGACGTTTCGGATCAGTGAGGCCGCCGCGCTGCTCGGGGTCAGCTCGGACACCGTTCGCCGGTGGGTGGACGCGGGCCGGCTCGGGGCCGAACGGGACGAGCACGGTCACCGGCGGGTCAACGGCGCCGACCTGGCCGCTTTCGCTCGATCGCAGATCGAGGAGAGCGACGGCAGCGGCCGTTCTTCAGCGCGTAACCGCTTTCGCGGGATCGTGACCGAGGTGATCCGCGATGCGGTGATGGCGCAGGTGGAGATCGCCGCGGGGCCGTTCCGGGTGGTGTCGCTGATGAGCCGCCAGGCCGCAGATGAGCTGGGCCTGGAGGTGGGGGTGGTGGCGGTCGCCGTGATCAAGTCCACCAACGTCGTCGTGGAGATTCCCGGCCACGAGCGTGTGGCCAGTCACTTGTGAGGAGCCCCCCTTGGTGTTCAGGCGTCTTTCCCGATGGGCGATCGCCCTTCCTGTCGCGCTCGCGCTGGCGGGGCTGTCCGGTTGCGGCTCCGGTGATCCGGCCACGTCCACGACCTCCGCTTCGTCCTCGGCGTCCGCCGGGGGTGGGGCCAAAGAGGTGACGGTGTTCGCGGCGGCCTCGTTGACCGGTACGTTCACCGAGCTCGGCAAGACGTTCGAGGGCGCTCATCCAGGTACGACGGTGAAGTTCAACTTCGGCTCCAGCGCCACTCTGGCCCAGCAGATCACCCAGGGGGCACCGGCCGACGTGTTCGCCGCGGCGAGCCCGGCCACGATGAAGACGGTCACGGACGCGTCGCTGGCAAGTGCGCCGACGACGTTCGTGCGCAACAAGCTCCAGATCGCCGTGCCGAAGGACAACCCGGCCAAGGTGGACGAGTTGAAGGACCTGGCCGACTCCAAGGTGAAGGTCGCGCTCTGCGCCGAGCAGGTGCCGTGCGGCGCGGCCGCGGTCAAGGCGCTGGACGCGGCGGGGCTCAAGGTCACGCCGGTGACGCTGGAGCAGGACGTCAAGGCCACGCTGACCAAGGTGGAGTTGGGCGAGGTGGACGCGGCACTGGTCTACAGGACCGACGTGATCGCCTCGGTGGGCAAGGTGCAGGGCATCGAGTTCCCCGAGGCGGACAAGGCGATCAACGACTACCCGATCGCCACGCTGGCCAAGGCGCCCGCGGGTGACCTGGGCAAGCAGTTCGTCGATCTGGTGCTGTCGCAGCAGGGCAAGGACGTGCTGGCCAAGGCCGGCTTCGAGGCTCCCTGATCCCGGATGAGCTCTTCTGCACCGGAACATCTCGACTCGGCGGGTCCGCGTGGCGGGCCCACCGAGCGCCCGGTCGCGGGCCGCGAGATCTCCGGGCGGCTGCCGTGGATGCTGGTCGTCCCCGCGGTGCTGGGGCTGGCGTTCCTGGTGCTGCCGTTGGCGGGGCTGGTGGTCCGGGCGCCGTGGTCCACGCTGCTGGAGCGGCTGGCCGAACCGCACGTGCTGGAGGCGCTGCGGCTGTCGCTGGTGACGGCCACCATCGCCACCGCCATGTGCCTGCTGCTCGGCGTGCCGCTGGCGTGGCTGCTGGCCCGGGTCGACTTCCCCGGCCGGCGCCTGGTACGGGCCCTGGTCACCGTGCCGCTGGTGCTGCCACCGGTGGTCGGTGGCGTCGCCTTGCTGCTCGTGCTCGGGCGGCGCGGCCTCGTCGGGCAATGGTTGGAGGCTTCTTTTGGCATCACGCTGCCGTTCACCACTGCGGGCGTGATCGTCGCCGAGGCGTTCGTGGCGATGCCGTTCCTGGTGATCAGCGTGGAGGGTGCGCTGCGTGGCGCCGACCAGCGCTTCGAGGAGGCTGCCGCGACGCTCGGCGCCTCGCGCTGGACTGTGTTCCGGCGGGTGACGCTGCCGATGGTCATGCCGGGTGTGGTCGCCGGGGCGGTGTTGTGCTGGGCGCGGGCGCTGGGCGAGTTCGGGGCCACCATTACGTTCGCGGGCAACTTCCCGGGCACCACCCGCACCATGCCGCTGGCGGTCTACCTGGCGCTGGAGACCGAGCCGGAGGCGGCCATCGTGCTCAGCCTGGTCCTGTTGGCCGTCTCGGTGGTCATCCTGGCCAGCCTGCGTGATCGGTGGGTGAGTGCGCCATGACCCTCGACGCCAAGCTGGTGGTGACCCGGCCCGCCTTCACTCTCGACATCACGCTCGAGGTCCAGCCGGGCGAGGTGGTCGCGCTGCTCGGCCCCAACGGCGCCGGCAAGACCACCGCCTTGCGCGCCCTGGCTGGGCTCACCCGTCTTTCCGGCGGGCACATCAGCCTACGCGGCAGGCCCCTGCACACTCTGCCCGCCGAGAGCCGTCCGATCGGCATGGTCTTCCAGGACTACCTGCTTTTCCCGCATCTGACGGCGTTGGACAACGTGGCCTTCGGGCCGCGCTGCCGCGGAGTGTCCAAGGCCGAGGCGCGCAGCACTGCGGCCGCCTTGCTGAAGCGTGTCGGCCTGGCCGACCGTGCCGGCGCCAAGCCGCGCCAGCTGTCCGGCGGCCAGGCCCAGCGGGTCGCGCTCGCCCGCGCGCTGGCCGTACAGCCTGAGCTGCTGCTGCTGGACGAGCCGCTGGCCGCGCTCGACGCGCACACCCGGTTGGAGATCCGCTCCGAGCTGCGCCGCCACCTGGCCGACTTCGACGGCGTCACCGTGCTGGTCACCCACGATCCGCTGGACGCGATGGTGCTGGCCGACCGGCTGATCGTCATCGAGAACGGCGCCATCGTCCAGCAGGGCACTCCGGCTGAGGTAGCCCGCCGCCCCCGCACCGACTACGTCGCCCGTCTCGTCGGGCTCAACCTGTATCGCGGCGTGGCGGACGACGCGCGGGTCAAGGTCGGCGAGCTGCTGCTGCACACCTTCGAGCAGCTCGACGGGCCCGCGTTCGTCGCCTTCCCGCCCGCTGCCGTCGCCCTCTACCGAGCGCGCCCCGACGGTAGCCCGCGCAACCTGTGGCAGGCCCGGATCGAGGGCATCGAACGGCACGGCGACAACGTCCGTGTCCACCTCGACGGCCCCATCACCGCCTTCGCCGACATCACTCCCGCCGCCCTCGCCGACCTCGACCTGACACCGGGCCAGATGATCTGGGCCTCGGTCAAGGCCACTGAGACCCACGCCTACCCCGCATGAACGAGATCCCGCCGGACGGCCGCCACGACTGCAACGCCATCTGTCTCGGCGGGCCCTGCCACGGCCTGCTCACCCACATCGACCAGGACATCGGCATCCTGACCGTCCCTGTACCGCGTCGCTCACCGAGTGAGGCCGAGACGTGCGCCCGTTACCGCATCACGCGCGAACGGGTGCGCTACTGCGGCCAGGCCGAGCCGTACATCGCCCTGCACTGGGCCGACCCGCCATGTTCCTGCGGCCTGACCCCATAACCGGTCGTCAGCGCACACCCTGATATCGGTGACCTGGCTGATGTGCCGCGCTCCGCAGCGATCTCCCGGCATCAGCGGCATCGAGCCGAGCATCGCGACGCTCAGCGCGGCTGACCGGCACCTCCGGCATGCCCGCGGGGCCGCGCAAGTCCTGGGGTTGTAGAGGTGGGTAGCACGATGGTCCCCACACCCGTGAAGGTGACCTGCGAAGCCCGCTATCCGGCCGTTGGCCGAAGAGACGCTACCTGCGCGGTACGGCAGCAGCGTTGGAGTGCCTTGTCGGTCGCCAGGTGGACTTCGCGCGTGATCGCTCCCCATCGCATTTCCACGATGGGTTTCACGAGCGAAGAGATACAGGTCAGCGCGTGGATGTGAAGGGGGATTCGGCGGCATCCAAGGAGATAGTGCTGGACGGGCGCAGCACCTGATTGCACGGGCGTGGGGCAGAGAGGACGCCGTCCCCCAGAGATGATCTAGGCTGGACGTCTCCATCTACGAACACGTGGCGGCCGTCTTGCTTCCGTTACCGGTGGTTCCCCCTCGCTGGAGGGTGGCTTCGTTAACGCTGGCGGCGCTGGCGGCTCCCGCCTTGCGTACCGTCTGGTGGTACTTCCCCGAAGGGCCTGCCTACTCGACGCACCGCTTTATCCGCTTCTCATGTGATGTCTTCCCCTTCGCGAATGTCGGCTGGCTGATAGAGATCCACGGGTGGACCATATCGGCGGAGTTGAACGGCTGGCCCACTGCTGTGATGGCACTTGGCCTGAGCGCGACTCTCGCCCGTCGGGGAAGGTGGGGCACAGTCGCCGGGTGGATGACGGCGGCGTTGTTCGTGGTGATCGCCGGGGTATTCACGCACGGCATGCAAGTTCGGCAAGATCAGCGGGCGTGTCTGCGCCACCGTGCGCTACCGTAACGTCTCCGTCAACGACCTGCGGCACATGGTCGTCTCGAACTCGACCGACTGCGCCAGTGGCGACAGTGGCGGCCCCTGGTACCACGGTGGCATGGCCATGGGCATCCACCAAGGTCTGATCCGCAAGTCCGGTGACAGCTACCGGTGCTCGTTCACGCCGGCGTATCTGTACCAGAACAGAAACTACGACGTCTGGCAACGCTGACCACGGACCAAGGCGCCCTCCTCGGGCGGGGCGGCACTGCTCAGTGCCGCCGGCTGTTCGTCGACCGCACGGCATCGGGCCTGAGCGATTTCACGCAGCACTTCAAAGGCCGCACCGCCGTACCCGATGAGGCCCCTCGACAGCCGCGTCACGCTCCGTGTCTTCGTGGACTTCTCGTCAGTCGAGGCCTTCGGCTTTGCGATCGAGCTCTGCTCGGATCTGGCTGAGCCACTCTGTGCCCAGTTGGCGTCCGTTCGGAAGTTGGTCGTCTCGATCCCAACGCCACGTTGTGATCATCGCCAGCACGAGGATCCGGCACTCGCGCAGCAACTCTTGATCGACGCCCGGATAGTGCTCGCCGACTTCTTCGGGCGCATGGGCGAGGTCGAATTCGACAGGCCCACGGCAACACGTCTCGAGATCTATGAACAGCAGCCCGTTCTGCGTGGTGAGCACATTGCCCGGGTGCGGCTCGCCGTGCAGCAGCTGATCGGCGCCGCCGCGCTCGCCGATCACTCGGCTCAGGGTTCGTAACGTGTCGCCGAGCAGCTCCCGGTCCGCGTCGGCGAGTGCCGGAGTAAGGTCGCGGTTCGCCACGAGTTGTTGGGCCTGCTCGACTCGATCCGTGAAGTGCGGCGTCGGGACATCGAGCCGGCGCATGCCGGCGTGCAGCCGCTCGAGTGCATGGGCGTAGTCGGCCGGTGAGACCTCTCGATGTGTCACGGGTTCGTAGTAGGTCCACAGCGTGACCACGAAGCCATCGCGCTCATAGACGCGTGGCTCCACTCGAGGCTCGAGAGCGGCAACAGGGCACCCGGATTCGGCGAGCCGCTGGGCAAGCTCGACTTCGAACTGTGCGACCTGCTGCGCTACAGGTGCCACCCGGGCCAGGACGTCACAAGGCAGCAGACGCAGGGTGAGCTTGTTCGAGTCATGAAGAACGATCGCGTCGTCGGCTGTCAGGCCAAGTGATGAGGCGGTCGACATGGCCGCAGCCACCGCACGGGTGAGATCTGACGCCTGCATCGTCGCCTGGCCCCCTTCCTTGAGCGCTTCCATACTCTCCAAGCGGTGCAATCTGGGCACCATACCAAGGTGTCGATAGAAGGCCGCAGTAGCGCGACCGAATCGGCGACCTGACCCCTTCGGCGGCTCAGCGGCCTCACCCACGAACCCTGACGAAAGTAAGAGCGCGAGCTGGACTTTCGGACATGTGGGGCATGGCTGCGTCCTTCCTACAGTGCTGCCCGTGATCAGAACTCGCCGCAACGCCGCGATCGTCCTTCTCAGCCTGACGATGACCCTGCCTGTGCCAGCCGCGGCGGCCGCCACGACGTCGTCTCCCGCCGCCGCGACCTCCTCCACGGACACCTCCGACGTGCGCTTCGCGATCCCTCGACCCACCGGGCAGTACGAAGTCGGGCGCGACACCCTGCATCTCGTCGACGGCAACCGCCGCGACCTGTGGCTGCCCACAGCCGGCGCACGCGAGCTGATGGTGTCGATGTACTACCCGGCCCACGCCGGCGGGAGCGCCGCGCCGTACATGGCCATCGACGAGGCCCGTCTCCTCCTCAAAGGGCAGAAGCTCGACAGCGTCTTCAAGGCCGAACAACTCGCCGGCGTCCACACGAACGCACACGTCGGCGCCCGCCCCGTCAGCGGCAAGCACCCCCTGGTGGTGCTCTCCCCGGGTTTCACCCTCAACCGTGCCACCCTGACCACGCTCGCCGAAGAACTCGCCTCGAAGGGCTACGTCGTCGCGCTCGTGGATCACGCCTACGAGTCGTTCGGCACGACTTTCCCCGGCGGCCGCACCCTGACCTGCGTCGCATGCGAGACGGTGGAGAAGGCCCCCTCCGACGAGGCGGAGAAGAAGCTGATGGCCAAGGCCGCCGCCAACCGGGCAGCGGACCTCTCCTTCGTCATCGACCAGCTGACCCACGCTGCCGGGTCCGCACCCGCCTGGAAGCGCTGGAAGATGATCGACCCACGCCGGATCGGCGCCGCCGGACACTCGCTCGGCGGCAACGCCACAGCGAGCGTCATGGCCACCGACCACCGAATTCGTGCCGGGGTGAACATGGACGGCACGTTCTTCGCACCGATCCCCACCTCCGGCCTCGGCCAACGACCGTTCCTCATGCTCGGCACCAAGGCCCAGCACTCGCCCGACTCCATTGACCCAACCTGGCTACGAGACTGGCGACGCCTGGACGGCTGGAAGCGCTGGCTGACCGTGGCCGGCTCCGGCCACTTCACCTTCATCGACCTGCCCATCCTGGGCGGACAGGCCGGGATCACCGACCCCACCGCGCCGCTGTCGGGAGAGCGGTCGGGCGAGATCACCACGTCGTACGTGGACGCCTTCTTCGACCAGCACCTGCACGGCGAACACCAGCCGCTGCTGGACGGCCCGTCCCCCGCCAACCCTGAAGTCGCCTTCCAGAACCCCTGAGACCGGGTTGAGACACCGGCCGCCGCTGCCGTGCACCCGGAGGAATTCCACGTAGCGGGGGCCTCCCGATCAGCTGACGGGCAGCGCGCCCAGGTCATACGCTGCCCGTCGAGCCGTCACAGGTTCAGCGGAGAGGCAGGACCGGCTGGAAGGAGCTTGCGGCGCGGAAGGCGGCGGTCGCCTGCCGGGGAAGGAGCCATAGCTGACGGTTGCGCTGGACGACGACCCGGTTCGGGTAGTTGAACGACTCCAGTGTCACCGATGCGGAGGTCGAGCCGGGACGGGCGTAGAAGGTGGCGTCCTTGTTGAACAAGGAACCGCCATCCCTGAGGTCGAAACGCAGCCGGAAGTTCCTGTGGCGTAGGTAGCGGCCGTCGAGGCCGACGAATGAGTATCCCTTGGGGTCAGCGAGGCCCGGCACGATGCGCAAGCCGGCGCGCTGCCGGGCTGCGGCCGGGTCGTCCTCGCGGATGGCGGCTAGCTGGGCGAAGCCGCCGGACGCCTGGATGAACAGGGGAGGAGTGCCGAGCGATCGGAACGACCGCGTGACCCCTGTGGGCAGTCCGGCAGGCGCCGGTGTTGACGTAGGCGATGGGGATGCCGTGGCCGGCGGATTCGGCGTGGAAGTCTGGGAGGGCAGGGGACCGGCCGACGGGGTGGCGGAAGGTGCCGTGTCCGGATTCCGTTTGACCAGCTTGATCGTGGGATTGCCCGCCGGCACGAAGCTCGCCCAGGCGGAGGTGTCGCCGGTGTAGTAGATGGTCAGCTTCGCCGGGTCGGCTCCTGTGAACGCGGCGGCGTCCTGGGCGGGCGGCTTCTGGCCGAGGTACAGCGCTCGCAGGCGGGGAGTCTGCGCGAAGACGCGCGGACCGAGCCTGCTCAGGCTCGGTGCGTAGACCGATTCGAGGCTCGCGTTGCCGGAGATCGAGTCATGCCAGGCGGTCGTCAGCGCGGGCGCGTACAGCTCCTTGAGGGAGGCGAGGTGGACGATGGCGTTCTTGTCCAGCGTCTGCAGGCTTGGCAGCCGCAGCACCTTCACGCCTGTCCCGGCGGCGGCGTCACCGTTGAGATCGAAGCAGTTGATGCCCATGTAGCGGAGCTTGGGCAGATTGACCGCTTCCAACACGTGGCTGTCGTTCAGTCCGTTCCGGCCGATCGACTCCAGTTCGGGGGCGTTGAAGTAGCGCAGACGGGAAGCGTCGTCGAACGCGAAGTCGTCGATGGTGCGCACCCGCGGGAGATTGACCTTCGTCAGGTACTGGTTGCGGCGGAACGCGTTCGCGCCGATCTCCGTGACGCTGGGCAGATAGAGCACACTCAGCTTGGCGTACGGCCCGTGTCCGAACGCCATCGCCCCGACGGTGCGGGCCGCCTTCAAGCTGACCGAGGCGAAGTTGTGGTTGCTGAAGGAGCCGGGCTTGACGTCCTGCAGATCGTCCAGCACCAGGTGCCTTACCCACGACCCCCACCACCCGTTGTACCACAGGTACGGTGAGCGCCCGCCGCGTGCGATCTGCCCGGCGCACGCCAGTCCGGAATCCGGTGTGCACTCTGTGCCGCCCTGAAGGGAACGCAGGTTGTAGATGTGCAGTCGGTTCAAGTTGGTCAGCCCGAGCCCGCCCGCGCTCTCGGCGTTGCCGGCCGTCTGCACCGCCCTCAGGTCTGCGTCGTTGAGCGCGGTTCCGCCGGTGAGGTAGAGCGCGATGCCGGTGCTGCGGGCGAGCTCCGCTCGGGCCTTGACGAGCTGCGCCTTCAGGGGGTGCCGCGAGGCTTGAGACACGTCGTAGGACAGCAGGAACGTGCCGGACGGCAAGGCGTGGTCGCCCGGCTTGGACGGCCGGTAGGTATAAGTCTCCTTCCTGCTCAACTCCCCATCGGAGGAGAAGACGGGGTCGGTTCCCGGATCGGGCAGGCCCGTGCCGCCGTGTAGCGCCGCCGGGATGGCGGTGCGCACGGCGGCGGATGCCGCCGGCCCCGGGGTGCCACAGACGGCCACCGCCGTCGCCAGCACGGTAAGAGCCAGATGGCGGGCTGAGGAGTTTGCACAACGCTTGTCGCTCATTGCTGCCTTACTGCCGTTGCCTCCCGTGTGGAGGCTGTCGTGAGAGTAACGCAGGGGACGGATGGGGATAACAGGAACATACCGGGGCGTTCGCGATTTCATCCGCTGCTGCGTCAGGACGGCAGGCTCCTCCTGACGGCGGCGCCGGCAGACGCCAAGCTGCCCGGCATCGCCGTGGAGAACACGGCGCCGTCCCGGCTGTTCCGCGCCGGGATAGCCGATCTTTGCCGTGCTGGCCATGATCCTTGCTTGGTGCGGGTTTACTCGGCGACAAGGTTGCGGGAGCCGACGGCCGGGCCCGTACCCCTGACGCCGGTGGTGCTTTCTGCAGGAGTATTCGAGTCCGGCGCCCCGGGACGCTCATCCTTCGGCCAGGGGCGTGCCGCGGTAGGCGCGCCAGAGGGCGAGGTCGTAGCCCAGGCCCAGGGCCGCGCCGAGCAGCAGCGGAGCTCCCAGCGCGGCGAGAGTGCCGGTCAGCAGGGTGGTGGCGGCGATGGGAGCGGCTGAGACGGCGATGCTGCGGGCCAGGCTGGTCATGCTGGCGGCGGCCGTACGGTGCGCGGAGGGAACGACCGCGGCCGTGAAGGCCTGCCGCGCCGGTACGTCGATCTTGGAGACCGTCTGGCGGAGCAGCAGCAGGCCGACGGCGGTGGCGAGGTCCGGGGCGAACGGGATGCAGGCCAGCAGGAGATTGGCCACCGTGTGCGGAACGAGCATGGTGGCCAGCAGGCCGCGCCGGGCGGCCAGCAGCGGCGCGGTGAGCTGGGCCAGGGCCGGCAGCAGGTTGGCGGCGAAGAACACCAGGCCCAGTTGCGCGGTGGTGGCGCCGTAGCGATGGGCGAACCACCAGGCCAGCACCGCCTGGACGGCCAGCCCGCCGGACAGGGCGTCCAGGGCGGACAGCCCGGCCAGCAGGCGGACCTGCCTCGGCATCCGCACACGGCGACTGTCCTTGTCGTGTCGTGCGGTCTCGGGCGCCTCGATCTCCGGCGTCAGGTGCCAGAACATCGTCACGGTGCCGGCTGACAGGACCGCGTACAGGGCGAAGGCGGCGTCGGGGGCCGACGTCCACGGCTGGAGCCCGAGGGCGGCGGCGGCCAGGGCGCCCAGTGCGCCGGATGCCATGGCGGTGACGTTGTAGCAGGTGAAGACGGACGTATGGCGGGCCTTGGGGCAGACCTGGGCGAGGATCGTCTGCTCCACCCCGGAGAACGGCGTGTTGTCGTTGGTGGAGGGCGAGATCGTCCCGATGAAGGCGGCGGCGACCAGGATGGGGTAGGACTCACTGAGCGCGAACACGGCGCCGGTCACCGCCATCAGGCAGCCGCACGCGATCAGCGTTCGACGCCGTCCCCACACGTCGGCGAACAGGCCCAGCATCAGGCTCGCGAACACCGAGCCTGCGGAGGCCACGGCCAGCAGCAGGCCGGTCTGCCAGGGGGCGTCGCCGTCCTGGGCGAGCAGCTCGGCCAGGAGCACGCTGGTGCATCCGTACCCGAAGGTTCGCAGCGCCCGTGCCGCGATGACCAGCAGCCCGTTGCGTCCCACTTCCGCCGGAAATCTGCCCCTGACCTGCGTCTTTGACATGCGGCATGATGCCGCGGGCACTACACCGGGCACACGGCGAACGCGCGAAGATCTTCCTGTGGTTGCCCTGATGTGGCGCGCCAGCCCGCGAGGCTTCTCACGGAGTGGTGCTCGCGTGCCCCGAACGGCACCTCTGGTGCAAATATCTACCAACTGGTAGAAGTTTTCCTCGGGCCCGGTTCGGTGGGCACGAAGGAGACGCGGATCCTTGGAGAGCATCACCAAGAACAGGCAATCACCGCAGACGTTGCGGGCGATGGTGGCCAGGGCCTACGGACCCGACCAGGTGCCGGTGGGAGCGGAGGAGTGGGTCAGCGAGCTCGGGCACGGCTGGTTCAACGTGGCCTACCGGATTCATCTGCGTGACGGGTCACAGGTCGTGCTGAAGATCGCACCATCGCCCGGGGTCGAGGTGATGACCTACGAGCGCGGGGCGATGGCGACGGAACTCGCGGCGCTGCGGCTGGTGCGCGAGCACACCTCCGTGCCGGTCCCCGCCGTAGACTTCAGCGACACCAGCCATGAGCTGTGCGACGCGGACTACTTCTTCATGCCGTACATCGACGCGGACAACCTCGGAATCGTCCGGGAATCCCTGCCCGCTGCCGAACGGGACGCCTGCAACGAGGCGCTGGGGGCGGCCAACCGGGAGCTGAACGCCATCCGCGGCAGCGGCTTCGGACCACTCGCGGGCGCGCCGCAGCCGAGCTGGCGGGCGGCGTTCACGGGCATGGCCGAGGACGTGCTGCAGGACGGGGAGCGGCGCGGAGTCGACCTGGGCTGGGACTACGACCTGATCCGGAGCATCTTCGCCGAACAGGCGGGCTGCCTGGAGGAGGTGGTCGAGCCCCGGTACGTCGAATGGGATCTGTGGGACGGCAACGCGATGGTCCGCGACGGAAAGATCGTGAGCATCATCGACCACGAACGGGCGTTCTGGGGAGACCCGCTGATCGAGGCCGGCTTCACCGGTGTCGAGCTGCCGGACTTCGGTGACCCGACGGCATTCATGCGCGGCTACGGCCAGGGGCCGCTGACCGACTCCGAGCGGGTGCGGCGCCGTCTGTACTGCCTGTACCTTGTGCTGATCATGGTGATCGAGACCGTGTACCGAGGGCACGCCGACACCCGCCAGTACGACTGGGCCCGCGGCCAACTGGACCAGCTGATGGCGAAGTTCGGGCACCGCTCCCCGCGGTGAGCGAGGCCCCGGCGGCCCGCGTCCGGGTGGATGCCACGACCGCGCTGGGCACCCGCCCGGTCGGCCGGTTGCTGTGGAACGCCAGTGTGCAGACCACCGCGTCGGTCGGTGTCTATGGCGTCTACGCGCTGACCAACGCCTGGTTCGTGGCCCACGGGGCCGGGCCTGCGGCCCTGGCGGCGGTCAACCTGGTCGCCCCGGTGCTGCTCGTCCTGGGCGCCGTGTCCACCACGGTCGGCGCCGGCGGAGCATCGCTGGTCTCGCGCAGCCTCGGCGCGGGCGACCCGGCCGCGGCCGCGCGAGCGGCCGGGAACGCCTTCACGCTGTTCTGGACCGCCGCCATCACGGTCACGGTCACCGGGCTGCTCATGCTCGACCCGCTGCTGACCGTGCTCGGCGCGGAGGGGGCAACGCGGGCGCCCGCACGCGCGTACGCGGCGATCCTGCTGGCCGGCGCGGTCGTGGCGACCGGCTTCTCCAGCCTGGTGCGGGCCGAGGGACGGCTCAGGT
This sequence comes from Nonomuraea helvata, assembly GCF_039535785.1. Taxonomy (NCBI): domain Bacteria; kingdom Bacillati; phylum Actinomycetota; class Actinomycetes; order Streptosporangiales; family Streptosporangiaceae; genus Nonomuraea; species Nonomuraea helvata. The sequence continues at coordinate 1,043,307 of NZ_BAAAXV010000009.1, read as the reverse complement.
TCTCGACGCTGCTGTGGCTCGTGGGCGTCCTGGTACAGATCATCCTCGATCCGATCCTGATCTTCGGGCTGCACATGGGCGTGCGCGGCGCGGCGTTCGGAACCGTCGCCGGCCAGGCACTATCCACGGGGATGAGCATGTGGTTCTTCTTCGTGCAGCGCAGGCGGCCCTACCGCATCCGTGTCGCCGACCTGCGTCCCCACGCCCCGACGCTGCGCGCTCTGGTGGCGACGGGCGCACCGTCCCTCCTCGCGGGCCTGGGCGCCACGGCTCTGGTGCTGCTGGTCAACACCACCCTCGCCGCCTCCGGCCAGACCGTCGCGCTGGCCGCCTACGCAGTGTGCGCGCGGCTGCAGACTTTCGCCTCAATGCCCCACCTGGGCATCAGCCAGGGCCTGCAGCCCGTGGTCGGCTTCAACGCGGGCCGCGGCCGGACCGACCGGGTGCTGCGCGCCCGGGACCTGGCGCTGCGCGCCTCCGTACTGTACGGGGCCATGGCCGCGATCGTGCTGATCGTCTTCGCCGTGCCGCTGGTCGGCTTCTTCCTCCGCGATCCGGCGGCGGCCGCAACCGCGCAGCAGGCCCTGCGCGTGATCGCCGCCGGGCTCGCGTTCGCTGGTGTGACTCCGCTGGTGTCGGCCTACTTCCAGGCCCTGGGACGGCCCAAGCCGTCGTTCTTGCTGTCCGGGGGCACCCTCGTGGCGGTCAAGGTACCGCTGGTCGCCGCGCTGGGAGCACTGGGGCCATCAGGTCTGTGGTACGCCCTGGCAGCCGGGGAGCTGCTGTCGGCCGGCGTCGCCCTCGTCCTCCTGGGGCGGCTCGGACGCCACGACATGCCGCAGCAGTGATGACGGAGCTGACAGCCCGGCCGGGCACCAACCTCCGTGGTCACTGCGGCTGGTCCACTGGGACGAGCAGCACCTGCTGAAGGAAGAGCCGCAAGGGACCCACCAGATCCACCTCGCCAGGATCGGTCAGCCACTGCACCTGCAACCCGTCCATCAGCGCGATCAGCGCGGCCGCCGCCGTCTCCGGGTCGACGCCGTCCCGCAGCTGCCCGGCCTCGGCCAGCGCCGCGAACGACGCGGCAGCGTACCCCCGAACCTGGCGGTAATGCCGCGTGAAGTAGCCGTGTGCCGGATGCCCGGGCGTGATCGCCTCCGCCGCGAGCCGGGCGTACAGTTCCACGATGGCCGGATGATCCTGGTTGTGGGCGGCAACGTCGAGTAGATGCCTCAGGACGCCCAGGCCCGGCGACTGGGGGAGACCACCGCGCGCCGCGTCCTCCACGTCGCGCCGCTCCAGCACAGCGGCCAGCAACGCCTCCCGGGTCGGGAAGTAGTAGATCAGCCCGGCATGGCTGATCCCCACCCGCTTGGCGATCTTCCGCAGCGAGGCGCCGTGGTAGCCGAGGTCGGCGTAGGCCGCCACGGCGGCTTCGACGATCTGCTCGCGGCGCATCTGACCCTTCGCATAGCCTGCCGAGGACGACGTCGTACGGGGTGCACCGGAGGCCATCCGCCCATCATGCCCCACCGATGCGCACGCACTGGCAGAGCTGTTCCAGCCAGAGGAACCGGCAAGGGCACCGTGGATGAGCACCACCGTCGGCTTGGCGGCAAGGCGATCCACGGCCGCCATGCGGGGCCTGGCTCGCTGGTCCGCGGAGCGCGAACCGATCGTGCTTACTGCGCCAGGGACTCGGCCTTACCGCGCCAGGGACTCGGCGACGAGCCGCCAGATCTCCGCGGCCAGGTCCATGTTGCCGCTCTGCTGGGCCTGCTCGGCGAGCTTCCGCAGCCCTGCGAGCGCCGGAGCCTGCTCGCCTTCCATGAGCAGCACGCGGTTGCGCAGCACGTCGAGCCTGATCCGCTCCTGGTACGGCAGCAGGTCGTCGAAGCCGACGAGCTGGTCCAGCAGCGCGCGCGCCTCGTCGGAGTGGCCGGTGATGACGGCGATACGGGCGCGCACCGCCAGCAGTTGCTGCTCGATGGTCGGTGCGCCCGCGAACGGCAAGGCCGCTCGGACCTCTTCGACACGCCGCTGGGCGCTCTCCGCTCTCGGCGGGTCGGCCATGAGATCGAGCCGGGCCGAACTGATCCGCAGGCGCATCCACATCGTCAGGTCATCCCGGCCGTCGAAGCCGTCGACAGCCTGGTCCATCAGCTCTGCGGCGGCATCAAGATCGCCCTGACGCGTCCGGATGTTGGCCGCGGTCCACAGGGCCTGCGCCCATTGCGGCCTCGAGCCCTTCTCCGCCGCGGTGAGCAGCTCGTCGGTGTAACGCGCGGCGTCGGGGATCCGCCCGGCCTCACCCAGTGCCGACACCAGGGCAAGCAGCGTCGAGACCTGCACGCGGGCGGGCAGCGCCTCGCTTTTCGCCAGCTCGTAGGCGTGCGTCGCGGTGTCGACGGCGCCGACGATCTCGCCGGTGTCGCGCATGCAGCGGGCCAGCTCGGCCAGCACTCTGGCCTGCAGCTCGGGCAGGCCGATCTGCTCGCTGAGCGCGACCAGCTCGTCGAGGCACGACCGCTGTTCGGCGTACTCCTGCCGCCGCCGGCGCCACTCGGCGACCCGCCAGAGCGCCTGCCAGCGCAGCAGCGGATCCTCGCCCCCCGAGGCCTTCAGGGCTTCGCTGAGCGTCCGGCCGGCTTCGTCCTGGCCCAGTCCGGTGGCCAGCGTCAGGCTCTGTGCGAGCGAGGTCGCCGTGGACTGGGTGAGTTCGGCCGGGCTGATGCCCAGCTGTGCAGCCAGATGCGCGACGGCACGCTCAGTGGGTTGACGCGCACCGGACTCCAGCCGGGACAGGTATCCCGTGGACATGCCCGCGCCGGCGAGCGCGGCGAGCGTCAGGCCGCGCTCGGTCCTCAGTTGCCTGAGCCTGCGGCCGAAGACTGGCTGCTCGAGCATGTCTGGACTCCCGGGTAGCGGTGACGTCGTACGACGTCCGGAGGGTACGTCGCACCCGAGCCTAGCCCACTTGCCTGTATTCAGACAAGTTATTGCCAAGCTTCGGCGCTCAGCCCTCTGTCATTTTGGCAATTGAATTTGGCAATTACTTGCCAAGGCTATGGCAACGGCCATACCGTTGCTGTCGTTCGCAGACGAACCCCGTCGCGGACGGCGCCACCCTCACCAGCCGCTCTTCGCACATGAACGGAACCTGACACATGCAACCGCATCCCCGCCGCTGGCTGATCCTGATCGCGCTCTGTCTGAGCACCCTCGTCCTGCTCATGGACAACATGGCACTCACCGTCGCCGTACCGTCGTTAGCCGCCGACCTGGGCGCGACCGCGCAGGACATCCAGTGGATCCTGGAGTCCTACATGCTGGTCTTCGCCGGTCTGCTGCTGACCGCCGGCTCCCTGTCCGACCGGTACGGCAGGCGGAAGGTCATGGTCATCGGGCTGGTGCTGTTCGGCGCCGCCTCCCTGGCGGCCACACTCACCACAGACCCCGGCCAGTTGATCGCCGCCCGCGTGGCGATGGGCGTCGGCGGCTCGCTGATCATGCCCAGCACCCTGTCGCTCCTGATGGTCGTCTTCCCCGACGAGGTCGAACGGCGCAAGGCGATGGCCGCCGGAGCCGCCTTCGCCGTGCTCGGCCTGGTCGGCGGCCCCGTCCTCGGCGGTGCCCTGGTCGCCTCCTTCGGCTGGGAATCGGTCTTCTGGATCAATGTCCCGGTGGTGGCGCTGGCCATCCTGGCCGCCCTGACGCTGATGCCCGAGTCGAAGGGGCCGCGGACCAAGCCGGACCCGATCGGCGCGGTCCTGTCGGTGATCGGCATGTCCGCTCTCGTCTGGACCATCAACGAACTCGCGCACGGCATCTCGTGGACCCCGCTGGCCATCGCCGTCGTCGCCCTCGCCGCCTTCATCCTCTGGGAGCTGCGCACCGACCACCCGATGGTGCCGCTCAAGCTCTTCAGCGACCGCGACTTCGCGGGCGGCAGCCTGTCGCTGACCCTGGTCCAGGTCGGCAACGGCGGCCTGCTCCTGGTGCTCACCCAGTACATGCAGTTCGTCCTCGGCTACACGCCCACCCAGGCCGGACTGGCCCTCATCCCGATGTTCGTCGCCTCGGTGATCTTCAACGGCATCGGCACCGGCTTGGGCATCAAGCTCGGCAACCGCACCACCGCGGTCCTCGGCATGATCGTGATGGCCACCGGGTTCGGCCTGCTCACCTTCTCCTCCCCCGACAGCTTCGTAGCGCTGGCCATCACCCAGGTCGTGCTGGGCGCCGGTGGCGGCCTGGCCGTGCCCACGGCGATCGCCGCCCTGATGGGCGCCATCCCCACCGAGCAGGCGGGTGTCGGCTCGGCACTCAACGACACCATCCAGCAGGCCGGCGCCGCGCTCGGTGTGGCCATCCTGGGCAGCCTGGCCACCAGCAGCTACACCTCCGCCATGCCGGCCACCGCATCAGAGGAGGCCCGCCGCTCGGTAGCCGCCGCCGTGGCCGACCCGTCCCTGGCCGCGGTCGCTCGCGAGGCCTACCACGTGGCCATGTCGTCCGCCTTCCTGGGCGCCGCGACCGGGGTGCTCGGCGCCGCCGTACTGGCTCTGCTCCTGCTGCGCGGCCGCAAGCCGGGCGCACACGCCACCGAAGCAGACGCGCATGTCACCAGCGAGTCCCAGGCCCTCGTCAACGCCTAGGGCGCTCTCCATCGACCATGCGGTGTCGTGTCAGCGGCCGCGTCAGGACGGCAACGGCCCCGTATCAGAGCGGTCGGCGATGGTGGATGTCATGAACGGTTCAGCAACGTCCGTTCAACCGAATCTCGTAAAGGAGCACACCGCCATGTCGCACACCATCGCCCTCAGCGACCAGGACAAGCTCACCCTGCGGGTCGCCGCGTGGGGCGCCGTCTCACTGATGTCCGCCGCCGGCGCCGCAGGCTCGGCCCACAAGGTCGCCACCCACGGCTCCATCGCCCTGACCTCCGCGACCGGCCTGGTCGGACACGTGCTCACCAAGGCGCCCAAGGGCGTCAAGTACGGCAAGTCCGTCGCCGAACTCGCCGACCAGGTGCTACCCGCCCTGACCGCGGCCATGACCCTGCTCAAGCAGCAGGACCCGGAAGAGGCCGACAACTTCCGCAGCACCGTCATCGTCGCCATCGAAGCAGGAGCCCAGACCCACCAGGGCCTGCCCAGCCCCACCCTCGCCGAGATGGCCCGCAAGATCACCGCAGCCCTCGACGCCGCCTGATGCCTGCCACGGGGTCCTGCCCGGACCCCGGCTCATCGCCGATCCCCTCGAGCAGAGCGCAGTGAATTTCGGGTGCGGCGTGTAAGAAATGCGGGTGTGCGTGGGGTTACCCGGTATCAGACCTGGCAGCACACCCGAGAGGGGGTGGTGGCGTGACGAACGACAGCCTCCACGATCACGACGACTCTGGCTCACCGACGTAACGTGGCTGATGGGCGCCTCCAGACTTCCAGCGACGAGCCTGGAGCACGGCAAATCGCACCAGTCCGGCCATCAGCACCGGTATTCCGACGAACCAGCAGCGTGTGCCCGCCCAGACCCCCTCGTTGGCATGCTGGCCGTTGCCCCGGATCTCAGGTGCGAGGTCGGAGGCGATCACTGGAAGCAGGAGCAGCGTGACACCTGCGAAGACAAGCGCCGCGCTGGATGCGATCGACTGTCTCGGCCGGTAGGGGCGAGCCGCCAGCAGAGTCAGGGCCACGGCACATACGACGGCAGGCAGCGCCACCTTGCCCGACCAGTGCAGCAGCATCGTCGTCCCGTACCACCGCTCATCTGAAAGAGGCTCCGCAAAGTAGAGCGCAGGAGCCGGTGCGCCACGGAGATCTTGCACTGTGCCCAAGAGGCTTCCACCGACCAAGGCGAGAATGAACACAGACCAGCGCCATCCGGTCCGGAGCCCCTTGGCCGACACAATGAGAGAGGCGGTGGCGACGAGCAGACCGAGCACCACGCCCTTGCTGGCCCCGTTGGCGAACGGGATCCACTTGTTCCACGGGTAGTTCCCCACCGCGATGGCCGTCCACGCGCCGATAGCACCCCAGGCAACGACCCCGACGGCGATCCCGACGCACAACACATCCCAGATGCGCTCATCTTGGTCGCGCACGGTGTCCTTCGAAAGATCCTTTCGGCGCACCGGGCCATCATGGTGGGGCGCGAGGCCCACGTGCAATGCCGGCGCGACGTTGCCGCCCAGGCTCAGCCTTGCCGGTCCGCGAAGCCGTCCAGTGCGGTGAGGATCTCCGTGTTCATCGTGGTGCTGCCGGTGTGGCCGGAGTCGTCGACGACCACGAGGCGGGCGTCCGGCCAGGCTTGGGCCAGTTCCCAGGCGTACTGGAGCGGCGCGCCCAGGTCGAAGCGGCCGTGGATGAGGACGCCGGGGATGCCGGCCAGCCGGTGTGCGTCGCGCAGCAGTACCCCTTCCTCCAGCCAGGCGCCGTTGGCGAAGTAGTGGCTGCAGATGCGGGTCAAGGCCAGCAGGGCGTCGGGCGGACGATTGCTGTAGGCGTTCGGATGGCCGTTGGTCTCCAGGGAGATCACCGCGTCCTCCCAGGCGGTCCAGTCCCGGGCGGCCTGGGCGCGGACGGCGGGGTCCGGGTCGGACGTGAGCCGGGCGTAGGCGGCCAGCAGGTCGCCGTCGCGTTCGGCCTCAGGGACGCTTTCACGGAAGCGCTGCCACTGTTCGGGGAAGAAGCGGCCGACGCCGCGGTACAGCCAGTCGATCTCGTAGCGCCGGGGCCTCTCCATGTCGGCCACGAGATGGTGCGTGGTGTTGGTGGACAGGTCGGCGTCCGGGTCACTCGCGTGTGGTCGGCTCCGGCCGCAGTTGCGCTGGTCGAAGAGGATGATGCGTTGACGCGCTCCCCGGCGTAAACGCCGGGGATTCTGGCCTGTGCCGCGCTGTTCATGCGGCGGCACTTCCTCGGCTTCCTGCTTCGTCGGTCCGTGCCGCCGCGAGCGGTGGTCTTACCGGTCCTCCACAGGCGTTTTGTCTCTCCGCCCGTCCGGCGGCGAGAATGTTGATCGCGGCATTGACGTCCCGGTCATGGACGGCACCACACGGGCAGGTCCATTGCCGCACGTTCAACGGCATCGTGGCAGCCAGTGTCCCGCAGGCCGAGCAGAGTTTGGACGACGGGAAGAACCGGCCGACCTTGGCGAAGTGCCTGCCATAGAGTTTCGCCTTGTACTCCAGCATGCTCACGAACGCCGACCAGCCCGCGTCATGGACGCTCTTGGCCAGCCTCGTGCGCGCCAGCCCCTTCACCGTCAGGTCCTCCACATACACCGCTTGATTTTCGCGGATGATCTGTGTGGAGGTCTGGTGGTGGAACTCGCGGCGCGCGTCAGCGACCTTCGCATACTGGCGGGCCACCTTCACCCGGGCCTTGGCCCGGTTGGATGATCCTTTCTGCTTACGCGACAGCGCTTTGTGCAGCTTCTTGAGTTTCTTCTCCGCCCGGCGCAGGAAACGCGGAGAGTCGATCTTCCGGCCGTCCGCCAGGACAGCGAAATGGCCGAGCCCCAGATCGATCCCCGTCTCGCCAGGCACGGCGGGCAGCGGCTGCCGGCGTACCTCGACCACGAAACTGGCGAAATACCGGCCGGCCGCGTCCTTGATGACGGTGACCGAGGACGGCTGGGCGGGCAGCTTTCGCGACCACCGCACCCGTATATCCCCGATCTTCGGCAGGCGCAGCTTGCCGCAGGTGGTGACGGCGAAGCGGGCGTTCTTGGTGAACCGGATCGCCTGCCGATGGTCCTTGCGGGACCGGAACCGGGGCGGGGCCATCTTGGGGCCTTTGCGCTTCCCATTGACGGAGGCGAAGAAGTTGCGGAACGCGGTGGCGAGGTCGGCCAGGGCCTGCTGGAGCACGACCGCCGACACCTCGCCCAGCCAGGCTCGTTCAGGTGTCTGCTTGGCCTGCGTGATGACCCGGCGGGACAACTCGGCGTCGGCGATGAACGGCAGACCGTGCTGGTGGGCGTGGTTGCGCAACGCGAGCGCGTCGTTGAACACCACCCGCGCACACCCGAACGCCTTGGCCAGTGGGATGCGCTGGGCGGGGGTCGGGTCGATCCGGTAGGCGTACCGCAGCTGCACAAGCTCCATCGTACAGTTGGTTTATGGCCGAGCACACCGATATCAGAACCGGCAGGCACTGCGTTTTCATCCTTCATGCTCATTTGGTTTTTGTCACCAAATACCGGCATCCGGTCTTCACCGGCGCCCACCTGATGCGGCTGGAAGAGATCATGCGATCGGTCTGCGCCGACTTCGAAACCGAACTGGCCGAGTTCAACGGCGAGGCCAACCACGTCCATCTGCTGGTGAACTTCCCACCCAAAGTCGCGCTGTCCAAGCTGGTCAACAGCCTCAAAGGCGTGTCCTCACGCCGGATGCGCCAAGAGTTCCCCGAACTGGCCGCCCACTACTACCGGGCCAACAAGCTGTGGTCAGGCTCCTACTTCGCCGGGTCGGTAGGCGGCGCTCCGCTCAGCATCCTGCGCCAGTACATCGAGCAGCAGAACCGGCCCGTCTGAGCAGGTGGACGCCGATTCGCCTGGCGGCGAATCGGCTGTTCTCGCCCCGCTACGCGGGCTGGTCGGCTTCACCCCCGGCCTGAAGACCGGAGCACTGCCGACGAATCTGGTAGCGCTCGGGGTCGAACCAGCGGCGCTGGCCCGGTGTGCAGCCGGAGTCTGGGCCGCCGTGGACGACCAGGGCGGGCTTGCCGTTGGGGTTGCCGCAGACCTCCCAGTAGACAAGGTGGCCGTCGCCGGTGTCGAGATGTCCGTGGTCGTAGGGCTCGATGGGAGGGAAAGGGCGCATCGGACAAAAAACAGCACTGTTGTATTCTTCGTTCCCGCTCGTGTCGGCGGGGTTCTCTCGCGGTGTCGTGACTGATCGGAAAGCGTCGAGGCCGATGTCGCCGCCGACCTCGTAGCTTCTGTCGCCTGAAGAACTGCTCTGCCAGTAGATGCGAAGATGCGGAGGTCGTACTCGCTGAATGGAAGAGAGTCCTCGGCATGGCCGTCATCCACCACACCACCGTCAAGCCGACCAAGCTGGAACTGCTCACCTCCTGGCTGCCTTCCCGGCCGTGGTACGTCGGCGGCGCGGGCGGACCGGCGCTGGCCAAGGCCGGCGGCTTCCGGCTGGATGACCCGGAGGGGGAGGTCGGGATCGAGTTCATGGTGGTCGCCGACGCCTCCGGCACGCACCCGATCAGCTACCTGGTGCCGCTCACCTATCGGGGTGCCCCGCTCGACGGGGCGGAGCACGCCCTCGTCGGCACCATGGAGCACGGGGTGCTGGGACGGCGCTGGGCCTACGACGGCTGCCACGACCCGGTGCTGGTCGCCCAGTTGCTGCCCCTGATCGAGGGCCGGGTCCAGGCCCAGGACCAGAACGCCAGCGACACCCCCGACCGGGAGGTCACCCGCTCCTACATCGGAGACGGCCTCGCCCCCACGCACTTCACCGCCACTGCCACCGACGGCCAAGAGGGCACCGAGCTGACCGGACCGGATGGTACGTCCCTCCGCTTGCACCGGGTCCTGCGTCCCGCCCCGGACGGCGGGCCTCTCCTTCCGCCGGAAGCGATCGGCCACGTCGCCGGCTCCTGGCAGGCGCCGGATGGCACCCGCGCGCGGGGGCTGTTCGTCGTCCTGCACGCCGGCCCTCGCGCCTAGGGATCAGTTCGTAGATCATCGTCCCGCCCCGGCTGATTGCCGATCTTGGTCCCTGAACCTACGGATCGAAGGGTGAAGCACTATGGGCAAGAGGCGCTACGTCGCCAGAGGTGTACCGGGCGGCTACCGGATCTGGGACAACAAGGCGCGCGGCTGGTGGGGCGACCTCTACGAGTTATGCCCTGACGAATTACTTGATGAGCTGAACGGCGCACGCGACTACGACAAAATCACGGCGCTCCTCAAGCGTTGCCGAGCCATGAAGCGGTAGACGGCGCTCGTCTCTTAAGGAAGGTTCTGCCTGATGTCTACCGGCAGGTGTTGACCGACCGGGCCGTCCTATAGTGCAGGAATGGCCGGGAGTGAGGATGAGACGGTTTGGGGCGAAGAGGAGTATGTCGCGTGCCTGCGAGACGAGCGCAGAAACTTTGCGTGGGTGATGCAGCGCTATGGAGGCCTCACTTCGGCTGAAGCCGAGGAAGCTGGGCTGGAACGGTACCCGTACGAGCCGAGTGGCACGCCATTCCGTGGACTGATCTTCCATGACGAGGCGTGGCACTGGGCAATGCTGAGGATCTACGGCGATCGCTACACCGTGGACCACCCTGAGGTGGCTCACCCGTCGGCCGAGTACGAGGCCCTCGGCTGAATCTACGCATGCCGAATTCAACGCCCGAATAGGCATTACGCCATGTTGCGCTGCTGCCTCGGCAGGAGCGTGATGAGGACGGCGCCGGTGGCCAGGTGCATGCTTGCCAGGGCGGCCGCGGCCGTACGAACTCGTTCGCACCCGTGGTGACATAGTGGGGCCTCGGTGCCGCGCGCGGTCCGAGATCCGGGCGTCCACACGCAGCGGCAGGTAGTGCCGTACCCGTGCCTTGCCGGGCGCGCGATTGGAGAGCGACGGATGCCGACTGGACTCATCGCGCTGGCACTCGGCGGTTTCGGCATCGGTCTCACCGAGTTCTTGATCGCCGGGCTGCTGCCGCAGGTGGCGTCGAGTTTCACGGTGTCCGAGGCGGCAGCGGGCTGGCTGATCTCCGGATACGCGTTGAGTGTCGCGGTCGGCGCGATCGCGCTGACCGCGGCGACGGCGCGGCTGCCCCGCAAGAGGGTCCTGGTCGGCCTGGTGGCGCTGTTCGTCATCGGCAACCTGCTGTCCGCTGTCGCGCCGAACTACCCGGTGATGCTGCTCGGGCGGATCGTCGCGGCGTTGTGTCACGGTTCGTTCTTCGGTATCGGCTCGCTGGTCGCCCGCAGTCTGGTCGCGCCGGAGAAGAAGTCCCGCGCGGTGGCGGTCATGTTCGCCGGACTGACGGTCGCGAACGTGCTGGGGGTGCCGTTCGGCGCGCTGGTCGGTGAACACTGGGGCTGGAGAGCGGCCTTCTGGGCAGTCACGGGCATCGGCGTGCTCGCGCTGGTGGGGATCGTCGCTCTCGTCCCCGGCTGGGCGGGCGAGACGCGGCCGCCGACGGCGACGGGCGGCGGCCCCGATCCGATGCCGCCCAGCGGCTTGCGGGCGCAGTTGCGTGCGTTCCGGTCCTGGCAGGTCTGGCTGACTCTGGCGGCCACCGCGCTCAGCTATGGCGGGATGTTCGGCGCGTTCAGCTACATCGCCTACACCTTCACCGAGGTCAGCGGCTTCTCCTCCGCGGATGTCGCCTGGTTGCTGATGGTGTACGGCGTCGGTCTGGTCGTCGGGAACCTGATCGGCGGACGGGCGGCCGACCGTGACCGCGACCGCGCCCTGGTCCTCGCCCTGGTCGGACTCACCATCACCCTGGCCGCGTTCGGTCTGCTGGCCGGCAGCGCCACCGCGTCGGTGGTCCTGGCGTTCCTGATGGGGGTGTTCGGGTTTGCCGGCGTGCCCGGCATGATCACCCGCGTCACCGACGTCGCCCACGGGGCGGCACTGGCCGCCAGCGCCAACGTGTCCGCGTCCAACATCGGCAACGCCCTTGGCGCCTGGCTCGGGGGGCTGGCCATCACCGCGGGCCTCGGATATGCCGCGCCGCTCTACGTCGGCGCCGGCATCGCCCTGACCTCCGTCATCGTCATGGTCATTGCCGCATATCCCGCCAGGTCACTCGCGCAGCGGGCTGACCACTCCGTTTGAGCTGCTTGAGGTGCCGCGCTCAACTCGCTGCCTGGTAGGCGGTGGTCCAGAAGTCGCGGTGCAGGCGCGGCGTGTGGACGGAGTCCATCGCGCTCTGCGTCAGCAGGATGCCCACGAGGTCCTCGGCCGGGTCGGCGTACGCGGTGGTGCCCAGGCCGCCGTCCCAGCCGAACTGGCCCGGCGAGGCCAGGTCGCGGCGGTGGGTGCGGACCGCCATGCCGAAGCCGAACCCGCCGTGCCGGCCGAAGTGGTCGCCGAACGCGTCCTTCTCGACCTTCTGCTCCGGCGTCAGGTGGTCCATCGTCATGAGCTCGACCGAGGCCCGCGACAGGACCCGCTCGCCGCCCAGCGTCCCCTTGTTGAGCAGCATCCGGTAGAACGCGTGGTAGTCGTCCACGGTCGACACCAGCCCGTCGCCGCCCGCCTGGAACTCCGGCAGGCGGCTGTACTTCCCACCGGCCGCCTCGTCCCACACCGCCAGCTCGCCGGTCTCGGGGTTGTGCGCGTAGCTGGTCGGCAGCCGGTGGATCCGGTCGTCGGGTACGTGGAAGCCGGTGTCCTTCATGCCGAGCGGGGTGAACAGCCGCTCGCGCAGGAACCCCTCCAGCGACTGCCCGGCCACCCTGCCGACGAGCACGCCGAGCACGTCGGACCCGACGTGGTACTGCCACAGCTCGCCCGGCTGACGCATCAGCGGCAGCGTCCCGAGCCGCCGGATCCACTCCTCCGGCCCGAAGTCCGGTGAGGTGGTGTCCAGCCCGAGCTCGCGGATCGCGGTCTGGATCGGGTACGTGTCCGGCGCCGCCAGCACGACACCGAACCCGAAGGTGAAGGTCAGCAGGTCGCGTACGGTGATCGGGCGGGCCGCGGGCACCGTCTCGTCCAGCGGGGCGTCGATCCGGGCGAGCACGCGGCGGTCGGCCAGCTCGGGCAGCCACTCGTCGACCGGGTCGTCCAGCCGCAGCCGGCACTCCTCGACGAGGATCATCACCCCGGCGGCCGTGACCGGCTTGGTCAGCGACGCCATCCGGAAGATCGTGTCCCGCCGCATAGGTTCGGCGCCGCCCGCGTGCATGGTGCCCATCGCCTCGACGTGCGTGTCGTCTCCCCGGCTGACCAGCGCGACCAGGCCGGGGACCGCGCCGGAGGCGACATGGCCGTTCAGCACGTCATGCATCCGCCGCAGGCCCGCCTCGGCCAGCCCGGCGCGGTGGTGCTCCTCCCAGCGGCCCTGAGTCTCCCAGGCGCCTTTGCTGTCCCAGGTGCCCTTCATGTCCCACGTGGTGGCCTTCGACATGGTTCCAACTCCCATCGCGTATGTCGTTCGCGCTATGCGCACAGTGTACTCACAAAGGAGACAATGTACGCAAGTGCTGAGAAGTGCGGATGGTTCCACAGGTCTTCACGGAGCTCTGCCGGAGTTCTGCGCCACCAGCGTGCCGCGAGCCCGCCCTGGGTCGCGACGGCATCGAACGCGCCGCCCTGGCGGCCCGCGGAAAGGCGAACGCGCTGGTCCTGGGCATGGTCAACGAGAATCCCCAGGACCGTGCGCCCGCTGTTCGACGCCTTCAAGAGCCGTCACCCCGAATGCGACCTCCAGCTCCGCTACGCCGGATTCGCCGATCCCTTCAGGCTGCTGCGCTCCGGAGACATCGACCTGCTGATCGCCTGGTTACCCGAACGGCGAGGCCTGATCCGGGACTTCGCCGCTGCCGCCCGCGACCTCGGTGTCCTCGCCCTTCGAACCCGTACACGACGGCCCGCCTCTCAGTCGCGACGGTCACGCCAGGTCCAGCACCCCGACCGTCTGGCCTTCGCTCTTCTCACCTGTGAGCTCGAACCCGAGCTTCCGGTAGAAGCCTTCGGGGCCGCCCTCTCCCGGTTCCCAGGTGACGTACATCTGCGTGCCACCGCGACGTCTGACCTCGGCCGCCACTGATTCGACGGCGAAGCGGCCGACTCCGCGCCCCTGTGCGTCGGGTGCCACGTTGAGACGCCACAAGCCGGACCGGAAGTCGACACCCTTGCCGTTCCAGTCGATGTCGAGGAACGCCATGAGGAAGCCCACGGCGCGGTCGCCGTCGAGAATGAGGCGTGGCCAGGCCACGTTCGGGCGGACATACGCCTCGGCCAGCGATTTCACCACCGGTGAGACGAAGTGCTCCTGGTCGGGGCGGACCTTGACCGCGATGACCGTATCGATGTTGGCAGGGGTGACAGGTACGAGGCGGAGGCTTCTGGTCATGGAAGAACCATATGGGCCGACCCCGCCAGCCAGTCGGCGACGTCGGCGACCACGGCGGGGTCCACGTGCTGGGGAGACTCGTAGTCCGCGGGCGTGGACGGGCCCGAGCCGGGGAAGAACAGGTGGTCGTCGGCGTCGTAGACGCGGATGGTGACGTCCGGCCGGTGGGCGAGGCCCGCCTGCCAGCCCGCGAGGTCGTCGGCGACGGTCACCTGATAGTCGCGGCCGCCCTGGAGGATGAGCATCGGCTTGCCCAGCGCCGCCGCCGTCGCCACGGGCTGGTAACCGCGCAGATCCAGCCAGTACGCCCCCGAATACCCGAACGGCAGTTCCGCCGCCGGCGTGTCAGGCGACAGGTCGGGGCTGTCGACGAGTGCGGCCTGCCGCGTGATCGTCTCGACCGCGTCCTGCGCGCCGGGGTCCAGCGAGGCGAGGTGGCGGATGACGCGTACGGCGGCCCGGTGCATGGGCTGGGTGTCGCCGGCCAGGATCACCAGCCCGGCCACGGACGGCTCGGCGGCGGCGACCCGTGGGGCGACCTTGCCGCCCATGCTGTGGCCTGCGACGTACACACGCGCGGCATCGACGGCCGGGTGGCGCTGGAGCAGGTGAATGGCGGCGACGGCGTGCGGGACGTACTCGTCGCTCATCGTGAAGCCGGGCTCGGCCGGGACCTGGCTGTGGGCGTACGTCACCTTGTCGAAGCGGAGCACCGCCACGCCGCGCCCGGCCAGCCCCCAGGCCAGGTCCTTGAGCGGTTTGTTCGGGCCGGCGGTGCCGTCCCGGTCGAACGGTCCGCCGCCGCCGAGCAGCACCACGCCGGGCCACGGGCCGTGCCCGCGCGGCAGGCTCATCGTCCCGGGCACCGCCAGGGCGCCGGAGCCCACGGTGACCTCGTGCTCGTCGAACCTCTCGGGGCGGGCGTACGGGGGAGGCGTCCACTGTGTGGTGAGCCCGGGCGCGAGCCGCAGTCCCTGCACCAGGCCGGTCTCGTCGACCGACATCACCACCGTCAGCCCGCCCCGCTCGCCCGTCACCGGCACGCTCACCCGGACCAGCCCTGCTCTGGCCGGCTCGCTGGTCGGCGTCCCGATCGCGGTGACCATCCCGATGCCGGCCGTCTGACGCTCCCAGTCGGCCTGCATCGTCTGGGCGGAGACCACCGCGCGCAGCGGTGGGGCGAACAGCTCCTCGACATCCGCGAAACGCCCGTCGCGCGCCATCTCGACGATCGCCGCGGCGACGACAGCTGGGTCCGTTCTCATCGTCGCTCCTTTCTCAATTTATGCGAACGGTAGCACAATATGAGATCGTTGCGCGCGGTGGACGGGCGCTGTTAGCTTGCGGCGATGGATCTCTTCTCACGCTCCTGGACGGCACTCCGCTCGGCCGTCGCCGAACTCCCGGACGAGGACTTCGCACGGCCGTCCGGTTGCGCCGGCTGGCTCGTGCGGGACCTGGTGTGCCACCTGATCATCGACGCTCAGGACGTCCTGATCACGCTCGTCACGCCCGCGGTCACGGAGCCGACGCGCGACGCGGTGACGTACTGGGAGGTCTCCCAGTCGCCACCGACCGGAGACGACCCGCTCGACGCGCTGACCGTGCGGCTGGCGGCCGCGTACGAGGAGCCTCGGCTGCTCAAGTTCCACCTCGACGACGTCGGCTCGGCCGCCGGTCGCGCCGCCGAGCTCGCCGACCCGGCCCTCCGGGTCGGCACCCGCGACGAGGTGATCGCCGTGGGTGACTACCTCTCCGTGTACGTCATGGAATGGACGCTGCACCACCTCGACCTGATCGCGTACCTCCCGGACGCGGCGGAGCCGCCCGCCGAGGGCCTCGCCCGTTGCCGCCAGATGCTGGAGGAGATCGCCGGGGCGGCCTTCCCCGCGTCGTTCTCCGACAAGGACGCGCTGCTCGTCGGCACCGGACGGCGTGTCCCGACCGACGCGGAGCAGGCCGAGCTGGGCGAGCTGGTGGGGAAGCTCCCGTTCGTCCTCGGGTGAGAGGCGACGTGTCCCTCAGGCGAGCCGCCAGGCGAGCAGCCCCTCCGGCGCGTCGGCCTGGACGAAACCCGCACCCACGAGTTCGCCTTGGATCGTCTCCCAGGTCGGTCGGTAGCCGTGGCCCACGAGCTCTTCTTCGCTGATCACCTTGTCGCCCTGGGTGATCCGGTAGACGTAGCGACCTCTGAAGGACTCCTCGTCCGACTCGAAGATCTCGGACGAGACCGTGTAGGTGTGCCGGCCCACCCGGCGGGAGTCCAGTTCCTTCAGCGGACGCGGCGCGGGGAGGCCGCCGTCGCGCCAGGTGAAGACCAGGAGACCGCCGGGTTCCAGGTGCTTGGCCAACACCGGCCAGACCCGCTTGCGGTAGTCGGGCTCCAGGGCGTACATCACGTTGATCATGACCATGGCCTCGACCGGCTCGTCCAGATCCAGGCTGAGCGCGTCATAGGGGAGCACGGTGACCCGCTCGAGCAGCTCCGGCTGCTCGCTCAGCCGGGAGAGCAGCATCCCTCGCATACCGGCGGACGGCTCCAGGGCGAAGAGCTCGGCCGAGGTCCATTCGGCCAAGGAAACGGTGATCAGGCCGCTCCCTGCGCCGATCTCCAGAACGCTCCTGTGGACCCCTGCGAGGACCGGCGGCAACTTCTCACGCATGGTCGCCACGTGACTGTTCTCGGCGAGCAGGTCATAGAACGGGAGGGAGATGAAGTTTGCCATGGGCGGCCATGGTAGTCCCGGAATTCTTGATCGACTTCGTCGTGGCGGCTCGCTACGGTAGGGCGTCCGATCCCGTCCGCCCCCCAGGAAGTGCCGCGTGCTCCGTCACCGTTCATCCCTCCCCGCCCTGCTCATCGTGGGTGTGTACGTCGTCGCGCTGGCGGTCGTCGCCGTGTTCGCGCTGGCCGCCGGCGACCTCGGCGCGTTGTGGTGGTTGACGCTCTTCGCGGAGGCGGACAACGGTGCCGCGGCGACGTGGCCGGACGTGCTCGCCCTGCTCCTGGCGGGCATGCTGTGGGCCTGGGCGCTGTGGCAGTGTCTGCGCGGCCCGCTCGCAGGCCCTCCGCCCGAGCTGGACCGGGACACGCGGCGGCTGAGGGTGGCGCTGTACGCCACGGCGGCGTCCTGGCTGCTCCACGTTCTCACCCCGTCCTGGCCCTGGTGGGCGGAGGCGCTCGACGGCGTGATGATGTGCGGGGTCGTGCTGCTGTTCCAGCCGGTGCTGGGACGCAATCTGGAGCGCGCCGGCCGAGTGCGCGTGGTGGGTGTGCTGGGGTACGGAGGCGGCGCCGTCGTCAACGTCCTCGACATCCTCGACCGGCCCGTGCCCGAGGCGCTCGCGCTGGTCTGCGGCCTGGCGGCCCTGATCTGGATGATGCTGGTCATTCGCGCGCAGCGGTCGGACCGGCGCTGGCAGCGGGCCACTGTCCGGTACGGCATCGCCGCGCTGGTGGGACCGTTGGTCGCGGCAGTTGCGGTCGGGGTGCTCGCAAGGATGGGAAACCTTCACACTGCCGCGGCGTTCGCGGGTGTCGAGGGTGCCCTGATGGTGATCTGGCTGGTCCGCTCCGGCCACGACCTCGCCGACCCGAGCCAGGAGCCAGAACGCCGCACTTACACAACATCAACGCATCCTCTATAACCGACACATCCTGGTTTCCATGTCTTTGATCTTCTATACAAGGACGTTAGTGTCGCTCTGATACTGAGCCGAAGCCGAAGGGGCGGTGGGTGCGATGGCCGAGACGAGGGGAGTGCTGCTACCCGCGTATGTGGTGGCGGACGAGTCGGCGTCGATGGGCCCGTACTACCAGGACCTGTCCGGAGGGCTGGCGGCGCTGTGCAACGGTTTACGCGCGGAGCCGATGATCGCGGCGAAGGTGCGGCTCGCGATCCTCGGGTTCTCCGAGGACGTGCAGCTGCGGCAGGGGCTGAGCGACATGCGGATGGTCGACAGGCTGCCGCAGCTCGCGGTCCGCGGGGCGACGAACTACGGCGCCGCCTTCGCCGACCTGCTGCAGCGCATTCCCTATGACGTGCGGATGCTCAAGAACGACGGGTACAAGGTGCACCGCCCGGTGGTGTTCTTCCTGAGCGACGGCCAGCCCACGGACGGGCAGCACTGGCACGGCCCACACCGGATGCTCGTCGACCGGCACGCCGCGCCGTTCGCCCCCAACATCATCGCCTGCGGGATCGGGTCGGCGCGGGCCGACACGATGCTGCAGGTGGCGACCCGCCAGGAGTTCGCCTTCGTCGCGGTGCCCAGCGCCGACATCGGCAGGGCGATCGCCGAGTTCTTCCACGCGCTGACGGCGAGCCTGGTCGCGTCCGGCCGCGCCATGGCCGACGGCAACCCGACGCTCGTCATCAACCGGCCGGACCAGTTCCGGCTGGCGATCGACGAGATCTGACGCCCGGCACGAGCTCAGGAGGTCGTGTACGTGCAGGACGCACGGCGGCAGGCCGACCAGATCCAGGCGTGGCAACGCGTCGTGATCGACATTCCCGGCCCGGAGTTCGAGCCGGCGCCCCCGCGTCTGCTGGGGGGAACGTGTCCCGATTTCGAATGTGACGGTTGGTCCACCGCGGAGGTGACGCTCCGATCGGCTTCCGTACGGGGAGAACGGCACCGCTACTACCGCCAGCCCCGGCAGGACGCCACCTGCGCCGTGGTCCACGAGGGGACGGGCACCGTGGTGTTCGCCGTGGCCGACGGGGTGTCCAGCGCCACCGCCGCGGGGGTCGGAGCGGCCGAGGTCTGCTGGGCAGCGGTCTGCGCCATCCACGCACAGCTCGACGAGGGCCATCCAGGGCACGATTTCCCCGCGGTCGTCCGGTACGCGGTCGAGACACTGCACCGGCAGGCGGCGGCGATGCTCCAGCACGAGCCGGACCTGGCACAGGTGGAGGAGCTGTTCGCCACCACCCTCGTCGCGGGTACGGCTCGCCCCGGCCCGGAAGGCGTCGAGATCTCGCTGTTCCGGGTGGGTGACTCGGGCGCCTGGGTGCTCGACCTGACCCGGCCGCGTTACCACCCCCTGTTCGCCACGAAGACCGAGGGGGACGTGGTCGCCACCGCGGTCAGCGCGCTGCCCAGGGTGCCGCGGAAGCTGGAGCAGTGGTTCGGGAAGCTGGTGCCCGGCCAGGTCCTGCTGGTGGGGACCGACGGGTTCGGCGATCCGCTCGGTGACGGGGACGGCCAGGTCGGCGCGCTGTTCGCCGAGCACCTGGCCGCGCCGCCGTCGCCTCTGTGGCTGGCCCACCTGCTCGACTTCTCCCGGGAGACGTTCGACGACGACCGGACCTTGCTGGCCCTCTGGCCGCGAGGTGAGACCCGATGAGCCGGACGGACCGCGCCGCTCTCAAGCTGGGACGGCGCCTCGGCCAAGGTGGCCAGGGGGCGGTCCACGAGGTGCTCGACCGCAAGATCAACGGCCAGTGGGACGTCGTCTACAAGGAGTATGATCCCGACGTCCTGCGCCAGCTCGACGTCGCCGCCCTCACCGCGATGACGGACCTGATCGGCCGGCTCCCGGGGTGGGACGCGGCGTGGTTGTGCGACAAGACGGCCTGGCCGGCCGGGCTCGTGGAGGCGGGTGATGCCGTCACCGGTTTCCTGATGCGGTCCGTGCCCCACAGGTTCTCCTTCGACCTGCGGACCCTGTCGGGCGCCGAGCGGAAACTGGCGACGGTGGAGTTCCTGCTCAACGACGACGCGTACGTCGGGCAGATCGGACTGCGGGTCAGCGAGCGCGACCGCCTGCTGCTCCTGGCCGACCTGGCCGACACGCTCGCCCGCCTGCACTCGATGGACATCGTCGTGGGCGACCTGTCGCCCAAGAACCTGCTGTTCGCCACGGAGGCTTCTCCCGAGTGCTTCCTCATCGACTGCGACGCGATGCGGCTGGGCGGGGTGGAGGCCCTGCCTCAGGTGGAGACGCCTGACTGGCAGATCCCCGCCGCCGAGCAGAAGGGCACGCCGCAGAGCGACGCCTACAAG
Organism: Nonomuraea helvata; assembly: GCF_039535785.1. Taxonomy (NCBI): domain Bacteria; kingdom Bacillati; phylum Actinomycetota; class Actinomycetes; order Streptosporangiales; family Streptosporangiaceae; genus Nonomuraea; species Nonomuraea helvata. Next base: position 1,023,241 of record NZ_BAAAXV010000009.1, on the reverse strand, counting down.
TTCGCGCTGCTGGCCGTCCGTGTCTTCGCCCGCGACCAGGCCTCCACGGATCTCGGCCGACTGGCCGCCGTCAGCCCCGCACTGGCCGACCTCGCGACGGCGGCGCTCCATCAGCCCCCGTCCCAGCGGCCCGCTCCCGCGCAGTGGGCCACGCAGTTGAGGCAGGCCGCGCTGTCGGCCTCCACCGCACCGACCGCCGTACCGCCGCCTCCGCCCGGCCCTCCGGGGCCGTCCGCCGTTCCCCCGTATCCATCGCGACCCGGTCAGAGCCCCGCCCGGTCGGCGAAGATCGGTCTCGGTGTCGCCGTGGGAGTGATCGGCCTGATGCTCGCCGTGGTGGCGGGGATCACCGCGGCCGACAGCTCGGACGAGGGCGGCTCCAACGCGTCCTCCTCCAGCACGTCCTCCACCAGCACTCCGTACGCCGCTGCCGAGCCCTCCTCCACCTCCCCTGAACCGGAGCCTTCCGAGACGCGGTCCGAGGAGCCGTCCGAGGATCCGTTCGACCCCACCGATCTCGACACCAAGGGCACCGACTCGACTCCGATCACGTCGGGGGCGCTGCTCCCGCAGTCCTTCACAACCGCGAAGAACGTGCGCTACACCCTCAGGGCCGGCGGGGTGGACAAGTGCCCGGGCTCGTACCACGAAGGCAGTGTCCGCACCGCCCTCAGCAAAGCGCGCTGCAGCAAGATGGTCACGGGTGCCTATGTCAATCCGGGCGCGCCCGCGGGTCAGCGGATCATGGTGTCCGTGTGGGTCGTTCCGCTGAGCAGCGCGGACAGGGCCGACACCGCGTACGCGAAGCTCGACGACCTCTACGCGGACGCCTGGGGCATCGTGTGCCCCAGGAGGGGCCCGGGAGCCGGCCTCTGCGACTCGAGCAGCTGGACCAACGCGCAGACGTACGGGTGGACCGGATACACCCACCGATATCTGATCCACACCGTGGCCATCTACACGAATCGCGCCACCGCCTCCAGCGCGAAGCCGTGGCTCAAAGATGCCTCCAAGGCGGCGTACCACGCGGTCGGGCCGAAGGTCTATCACGACGAATAGTGACGCTCAACGGGTCGATCAGGCCGGCGATCCGGGGGTCGGGGCGGCGGTGGTCGGAGTAGCCGAGGCCGATCGTCTGGTACGGATTCGCGTTCACCGTCATTCGGCGCTCCTGCCCGTCATAGAGGTCACAGGTGCTTCCTGAGGTCGGCCACGTCCAGCAGGGGCAGGCCCCAGCTCAGCGCGGCGATCTCGAGGTCGGCGGCCTGCGCCATGGTCCCATCGGGGTTCATGACCTCGCAGCACACGCCGACGGGCGGCAGCCCGGCCGCCACGCACATCGCCACGGTGGCCTCGGTGTGACCGGCGCGTTCGGAGAGCCCGCCGGGGCGCGCGGCGAGCGGGAACACGTGTCCCGGCCGCAGGAAGTCGGCCGGTGCGGCGTCCGGGTGGGCCAGGCGGCGCACGGTCGCGGCGCGTTCGGCGGCCGACACCCCGGTGCCGGTCCCGGAGATCAGATCCACCGGGACGTGCGGACGGGTGCCGTGCCGGTCGCCGGGGCCGGGGATGGGGCCGATCTCCAGGCGTTCCAGGACCTCGGGAGCGCACGGCACGGTCGGATGGCCGCATACCTGGGTGAGCAGGAAGGTGAACGCCTGCGGGCGCAGCCGCGCCCCCGCGAACACCACATCGCCTTCGCCCTCCCGGTCGGGGTCCCAGATCACCACGGCTCCTCCGGCGGCGAGCTGCGCGAGCGCCTTCTGCACGCCCCGCCCGCCGGACAGCCGTCCGGCCCATGGAAGCGCCGCGACCACGTCGGTCACCGCCTGCGCCAGGTCGGGCAGCCGGCGCCGTACCAGGCGGACGACCAGGTCGGGTTCCAGGTTGACCCGATCGCCGACGGACAGCTCCGACAGCGTGGTGGCCTGGAGGGTCAGCGGGATCAGCGCCACCGAGAACCGGTCGCGGGCCACCTCGGCGACGGTCAGGCTCACGCCGTCGACCGCGATCCGGCCCTTCGCGACGATCAGGGGGAGGAAGCGCTCGGGCGGGTTTGATCCACAGGCGCCGCGCGGCTCCCTCGTCGTCGATCCGTACGATCTTGCCCACGGCGTCCACGTTGCCCTGGACCAGATGACCGGCGAGCGGGTCACCCAGAACCAGCGGGGTCTCCACGTTGACCCGTGTGCCCGGCCGGACCTGGTCGAGGGTCGACCTGCGCCGGGTGTCGGCCGAAAGCCCGGCTTCCAGCACCTCCGTCCCGTGCGCGGCCTGGAGGACGGTCAGGCTCACGCCGTTCACGCAGACCGAACCCGGCACGCCCGCGGCGGTCTTGGGAGCGCTGACCGCGATGCGCGCCTCTTCGACGGCCACGACGGTGCCGATTTCCTGAATGTTGCCGGTGAACATGCGACACCACCTCTCGACAGCGGGAGGACGAGCCTCACCGCACGAAGGACCAGGGGCCCGGAACAGGCCCGAGAGGTGGCGGGGTGTCACCGCATGGCCCGGATTCGCACCGAGTCGTCCCGCCAAGCACGGCGGAACCGGCGGGCTGTCACCGCCGCACCTTGGAATCGCACCGATCTACCTTCTATCACCCACCGCCGCAGAGATCAAAGATCCCTGGAAGCTCGCGTTAGTGACTATCATTACGTTAGTCTCTAACACATGGAGAACATCGGTCTTCGAGCACGGCGGAAGGCACTCACCCGACAGGAGATCCAGGAGCACGCGATGCGGCTGTTCCAGGAACGCGGCTATGACGAGACGACCGTGGCCGACATAGCCGAGGCGGCGGGCGTCTCGTCGATGACGGTCTTCCGTCACTTCCCGACCAAGGAGGATCTCGTCCTGTCCGACGAGTTCGACCCGGTCCTCGCTGCCCGCATTCAAGCCAGGCCGGCCGACCAGCCGCTCCTGCGGCGCATCGGCGACACGCTGATCGAGAGTCTGGCCCAGGCCACCCGGGCCGAGCTCGACATGATGCTGGCCCGGCTCAAGCTCGGGCTGGCCACCCCCGCGCTGCGTGCGCGCTGGCTGGACAACGAGTACCAGACCCGGAACGCGATCGTCGGCGTGCTCGACGACGGCCGGCATGACACGTTCCATCTCCAGGTGGTCGCCGGCGCCTGCCTGGCCGCCACCACGACGGCTCTCATCCGCTGGGCGGAGAGCGGGGGGCAGCAGGCGCCCCACGAGCTTCTCACCCGAGCACTCGACATCCTCCAGGAGGAATCGTGAAGGTCCGCAGAGTCGTCACCGGGCACGACGCCGACGGCAGCGGTGTCGTCGTCAGCGACGACCACGTCGCACCCTTCGCCCCCGACCTCGGACAGAAGTGGTCGATCTGGGCCGGCGACGTCACGACCACCCTGCCCAACGACGGCACACCGCCGCCGTTCACCGGCCCCCTCCTGCCTCAGCCGGGCGGCTTCCACATCACCGTGTTCACTCTGCCGCCCCGCTTCAACCCCGACGACCTGCTCGGCCGCGATCCCGTCAGAGCCGCTGACCTGATGCGCCGGGCCGCCGACGAGTCCCATCCGTTCGTCCACGACCCCAACCCGCCCGGCGCCCACGGCGACCTGCCCGGCTCCTCCGCCATGCACGCCACCGCGTCCATGGACTGCCTCATGCAGGTATCGGGTGAGTCCGTCTTCGTCCTCGACGACACCGAGGTCTGTCTACGTCCCGGCGACTGGCTCATCCTCAACGGCGTCGCGCACAGCTGCCGCAACGACGGCGACGAGACGGCTGTGCTGATCGGCGTCGTCATCGGCGCGCATCACAAGGGCGTCCCGCTCAGGACGACGACCGCCTGACGGAGGTCACGGCTGGGCTGCGATGGCGCGCGTGCCGAGAGCTTCCGGCCATTCGTCGTCCTCTGGAAGCGCGGCCCACTTCTCGTCGGTCATGGTGACGGCGAGCGTGGCCGTCGGCCACTCGGCGGCGAGGATCGTCCGCACCTCGTGCGCCGGGAGATCGTCGAGGTCCTCGGCGGGCTCGTAGATGATCGTGTAGTGCGCTATGTAGGCGTCGGCGACCTGTTCCATCAGGTCCCAAGGGGCATCGATGCCGAGGCGCTCGGCGTCGGCGGCCAGAGCCTTGGCGAGTTCGGTCCTCTCGTCGTCCTCGTCCCATCCCCATGCGAGGAGGTCGAGCACGTGGCACGACGCGTGCAGGTCCAGCTCTCGCCGGTCGGGTGGGATGCGGAAGGAGAGTTCGATCTCTCTGCCGCTCTGCCGGGCGCCGACGAACTCGGCCTTGACGTAGTCGAAGACCCTCGCATACGTGAGTTTGCCGCCGCGCCGCCCGGCGTTCGGCACGAGACGCGCGATCGACTCGATGCCGCCACCGACGCTCAAGCAGCCGTGCGCGTCCATCCTCGCCCAGGTGCCCTCGTCGACGAGCGAGCCGTCTTCGGTTCCGCCGTGAACCGCCGATGTGACCCGCACCGCCCGGCCGATCCAGTCCGCCGGGATGTTCTTCGGGCGGTGGATCGTGTCTCGCGTCGTGTAGGCGCTCGGCGAGTACGCGGGAATCTCGAGCAGCGCCGGGCCCGTGTGGAGCATGTCCCCCCAGGCGGCGCGCGGCACCAGGATGAACGAGTCGCCTGGGTCGTCCATCGCCGCATCCTTCCCGCCGGGGAGGATCGGTGCGCAGTCAGCGAATTCGACGCCGGTCTCGAAGGCGTAGCTCTCCCAGGCGTCGCCCTCGTGGACGTGGTCCAGCCACGCTGGGTGGGTGACCTCGATGTGGAGCACCGCGGACGGGAATCTGCCGGCTTCTCTCTCGGTCACCCGGACCGCCTTGACGAAACCGCGGGCGAACCGCTGCTGCCACTCCTCGTCGGAGACGTCCTCGAACGACACTTCCCTCGCGAAAGGGCTGTCGCGATCGGGATGGTTGTCAGCGGCCTCCTCAAGGAGCATGAGCGCGAAGTCTTCGCGCGCGATCGCCGCATCCTGGTCATCGGCCGACACGATTCTCAGCGAGACCGCCGTGCCTTGACATGCCGTCACCGTGACGTCGGAGATCTTTGAGCTCACGGCGGAGCATCCTAGCGCTGGGCGCGCCGTTCAGCCGGGCTTTCGTCGCTCGCCGGTCGGCGGCCACCAGGCGTCAGCCGAGTGCTCGCAGATGGCGGCCCGTCAGGGAGCCCGGCGCGTGGACGAGGTCGCCCGGCGGGCCCTGGAAGACCACCTGCCCGCCATGGCGGCCCGGCCCGGGGCCGAGGTCGATGACCCAGTCCGCCTGGCTGATCACGTCGAGGTCGTGCTCGACCACGACCGCCGTGGCACCGCCGTCGACCAGGCGGTTCAGCAGCTCGACGAGGCCGGCGACGTCGGACATGTGCAGCCCCGCGGTGGGCTCGTCGAAGATGTAGACGCGGCCGGGCCGGTCGAGCTCGCTCGCGAGCTTGAGCCGTTGCCGCTCCCCGCCCGACAGCGTGCTCAGCGGCTGCCCGAGCGGCAGGTAGCCGAGTCCCACGTCCACGAGGCTCTCGAGCACCCGGCGGATCCGCCGCTCGGGAAAGACCTCGAGCGCCTCCCGTGCCGTGAGGTCGAGCACCTCGCTGATCGTGCGACCGCGATGGCGATACCGCAGGACGTGCGGGGTGAACCGGCGGCCGTCGCACTCCTCGCAGGTGCTGACCATCGGGTCCATGAACGCCAGATCCGTGTAGATCACGCCGAGCCCGCCGCACCGCGGGCACGCGCCTTCGGCGTTCGGGCTGAACAGCGAGGCGCTCACCCCGTTCTCGGCGGCGAAGAGCGAGCGAATGGGATCGAGGACCCCGGTGTACGTCACGGGGCTGGAGCGGCGGGACCCGCGGACCGCGGCCTGGTCGACGAGCACGGCGTCGGGACACACCTCGGGCAGGAAACCCCGGATGAGGGTGCTCTTGCCGGACCCGGCGACGCCGGTCACCACGGTCAGCGCCCCTACCGGGATGTCGACGTCGACGCCGTCCAGGTTGTGCCGGGTGGCGCCGCGGATCTCGATGAACCCCGCCGGGCAGCGCGTGACCGCCTTCGGCCGCGGCCGGTGCCGGAGGTGCCGCCCCGTGGCCGAGCCGGACTCGGCCAGCCCGGCCACGTCGCCCTGGTAGACGATCTGGCCGCCGTCCAGGCCGGCTCCCGGCCCCAGGTCGATTACGTGGTCCGCCACCGTGATGACGTCGGGGTCGTGCTCGACGACGATGACCGTGTTCCCCTTGTCACGCAGCTCGCGGAGGAGCGCGGTCAGCTGGGCCACGTCGTGCGGGTGCAGGCCGACGCTCGGCTCGTCGAAGAGGTACGTCATGTCGATGAGGCTGCTGCCCAGGTGGCGTACCATCTTGACCCTTTGTGACTCCCCGCCGGACAGCGTCGAGGTCGGCCGGTCCATGGTGAGGTAGCCCAGCCCGACCGAGATCAGGCGCTCCAGCTGGGTGACGACGGCGGCCACCACCGGCCCCGCCTCCGGGGCGTCGAGTGCCCTGATCACCTCGACCAGCTCGCCGGCCTCCATGGCCGCGCACTCGGCGATGTTACGGCCGCCGACCCGGCTGGACAGCGCGGCCTCGGAGAGGCGGGCGCCGTGACAGGCGGGGCAGGGTCCCTTGGTGACCACCCGTTCGTAGGCCTCCCGGGTCCTGCCCCTGAGCGACTCGACGTCCTTGGGCAGCCAGATCCGCTCGAAGCGCGGCAGCAGCCCCTCGAAGTTGGCGGCCGGCCCGCTCCGGCCGCGCGGGCTCGCGGGCACGCCCTCGCCGTGCAGGAACGCCTGCCACTCCCGCTGCGTGTATCCGGCCAGCGGTTTGTCGAGGTCGAACAGGCCGGACTCCGCGAACGTTCGCCACATCCAGCTTCCTACCTGGAACGTGGGGAAGCGGATGGCGCCCTCGTTGAGCGACAGCCGGCGGTCGACCAGCCGGTCGACGTCGACGGTACGCGTCGTGCCCAGGCCCTCGCACCGCGGGCACATGCCTTGCGGATCGTTGAAGGAGAAGGCGTTCGAGTACCCGGCGAACGGGCGGCCCGCCCGCGACCAGAGCAGCCGCATGAGCGCGTAGATGTCGGTGATCGTGCCGACCGTCGAGCGGGCGTTGCCGCCGAGGCGCCGCTGGTCCACGACGATGGCGGCGGACAGGTTCTCGATCTCGTCCACGTCCGGCCGGCCGTAGCGGGGGAGCCGGTTGCGGACGAACGCGGTGAAGGTCTCGTTGAGCTGGCGCTGGGCCTCGGCCGCGAGGGTGTCGAAGACCAGCGATGACTTGCCGGACCCGGAGACACCGGTGACGACCGTGAGCCGCCCCTTCGGAACGGCCACGGTGACGTCCTTCAGATTGTGCTCCCGTGCTCCGGCGATGCGGATGTGATCGCGTGCCATGCGGTGACGCTAGGCAGGGTTGTGGTCAGATCATGGCCACAATGTGCGAACCTGGCAGAATGCCCGATCCGAGCAAGCGGATGCTGGAGCTCCTGTCGCTCCTGCGGGACGGCAGTGCCTGGCAGGCCGCCGAGCTCGCCGAGGCGCTGCGCACCTCTCCGCGTACGCTGCGGCGCGACATCGAGCGGCTGCGCGACCTCGGCTATCCGGTCTCCTCGCTCCGCGGCCCGGGCGGCGGCTACCAGCTCCTGGCGGGCCGGGCCATGCCGCCGCTGGTGCTCACCGACGACGAGGCCGTGGCGACCGTGGTCGGGTTGCGCTTCGCCGCGCTCTCCCGCGCCGACGGCGCCGTCGCCGCGGCGGACAGCGCTCTGCGCAAGCTCGGCCAGGCGCTCCCGCCGCGGCTGCGCCATCGGATCGAGGCCCTGTCGGCCTCCACCGAGGCCGTGTCGCGGGTGGCCCGGCCGCTGGACCTGCGGACCGTGCAGCTGCTGGGCACCGCCGCGCACGCGCACCAGGACGTCCGCTTCCACTACACCAGCCGCGCCGGGCGCAGTACGGAACGCCGGGTCCAGCCGTACCGGCAGGTGCTGTTCGGCGGCCACTGGTATCTGCTCGGCTGGGACGCCGACCGCCAGGACTGGCGCACGTTCCGCCTCGACCGGATCGATCGCCTCGCCGTTCCCGGCACCACGTTCACCCCGCAGGAGCCGCCCTCCGGCGAGGCCGTGGGCTTCCTTCAGGGCAGCCCGTGCCACGGCGTGGTGTGGTTCGCCGCCCCCCTGGCCCACGTCTCCGGACGGCTGATGGCCCAGGCCGGCTCGCTGGAGGCGATCGACGACGACACCTGCCGCTACGTCACCGCCGCCGACTCCTGGGAGTGGCTGGCCGTCATGCTGGCCGCGGTGGGTGTGCCGTACACGATCGAGGGGCCGCCCGAGCTGGTCGCGTGCTCGCGGCAGCTGGCCGAACGCATCGCCGCCGCCACGCGACAGAGCCCCGGTGTTGACAGTTCGGAGAGCCGCCGGAGATCTTAACCACACGAAGATCAATAGGGCCGACGGCGGAAGTGAGCGATGAAGCTGATCAGCATGGGGTTGCTCGCCGGTGTTCTCGTGGCGGCGACCGCCGCCCTGGTGGCCCGCCGGCGGTACGTGGTGGTCACCGTCAACGGGACGAGCATGGCCCCGACACTCAGTGACGGCGACCGCGTCCTGGTCCGGCGGCGCCGGCTCGACCAGGTGTCCAAGGGCGACGTCGTGGTGCTCGAGCCCCCGCTCGATCCCACCGGGAAGATCCTGCCCGGACCTCCCGGCACGGACGGCCGGCGCTGGAACATCAAGCGCGCCGTCGCCCTCCCGGGAGACCCGGTGCCGCCGGGGATCGACGGCAGTGTCGACCGCGTGCCCGCGGGCTCGCTGGTGGTCTACGGCGACAACCCCCATAGTGTCGACTCGCGGCAGCGCGGCTTCTTCGCGGGCGATCGCCTGCTCGGGGTCGCGCTGCGAAGGCTGGGCGGATCCGCCCTGTAGGCGGCGTGAGGTGAAGTTCCGGCTTCTCGGGCCGCTGCGGGTCGACGCCGACGGCTCGCCGGCCAGGATCGCGGCGCCCAAGCAGCGGACCGTGCTCGCCATGCTGCTCGCCCGGGCGGGCCATGTCGTCCCGATCCGGACATTGGTGGCGGAGGTCTGGGACGACCAGCCGCCCCCGTCCGCCGTGGCGAACCTGCGTACGTACCTCATGCGGCTGCGTAAGCTGATGCCGCCCGCGGCCGACCCGGTGGTCGAGCGCCTGGTCACCTCGGACGCCGGATACCTGTTACGGGTCGATCCCGAGGAGTTCGACCTCCTCCAGTTCGAGGCGCTGTCCGCGCACGGCCGCCAGGCACTGGCCAGGCGCGATCTCAGTGGCGCCCTGGACGCGTACACCCGGGCGCTCGCGCTGTGGCAGGGGATGGCGGCCGAGGACGTGCCGCTGGGGCCGACCCTGCGGGAGGTGGTCGCGCGCCTCACCGACCACTACTTGAGCGTCGTGGAGGAGCACGCGGAGATCCAGCTCGCCCTGGGCAGGCACGCGACGGCGGCCAAGCGGCTGCGCGAGGTGATCGGGCAGTACCCGCTGCGCGAGCGGCTGTACGGCCAGCTCATGGTGGCCCTGTACCAGAGCGGCGACGTGGTCGGCGCGCTGGACGCGTTCGGAGCCGCCCGCCGGGTCCTCGCCGACGAGCTGGGCCTCGATCCAGGCCCCGACCTGCGCAGACTGCACCAGCTGATCCTGCGCAGGGACGCCACCCTCCTGCCGGAGGCCTCCGCCGACGACGGGCGCGCCCGGCCACGCCAGCTGCCACGGGAGCCGACCGCGTTCGTGGGCCGTTCGGCCGAGCTGCTCCGGATCCACATCGCGCTGAGCGCCGACGCGGGGCCGCCCGTGCTGGCGCTGCACGGTCCCGGCGGGGTGGGCAAGTCGACGCTCGCCTTGAAGGCGGCGTACCGCGCGGCCGACCGTTATCCCGACGGCCACCTCTACGTCGACCTGCAGGGATCGACCTCGGGCCTGTCGCCGTTGCGACCCCCCGAGGTGCTCGGCCGTTTCCTGCGCGCCCTGGGGGTGCCTCCCGGAGAGGTGCCCGCGGCGCCGGCGGAGGCGGCCGCCCTCTACCAGTCGTTGCTGGCCGACCGGCGCGTCCTGGTCGTCCTCGACAACGCCGTCGGCGCCGCCCAGGTGGCCCCCTTGCTGCCGGCGGGCGGCGGCTGTGCGGCGCTGGTCACGAGCCGGTCGGCGTTGACCACGCTGGACGGCGTGCCGATCGCCGTGGACCCGCTCGACGAGGAGCAGTCGGTACGGATGCTGGCGCTGCTGGCCGGCCAGGCGCGAGTGGCCGCCGAGGCGGAGGCGGCGGCCGAGATCGCGCGCTGGTGCTGCCACCACCCACTGGCGTTGCGCATCGCCGGCGCCCGCCTCGCGGGCCGGCCGGACTGGTCGCTCGCGAGCTTCAACGAGCGCCTGGGCAGCCGGCGGCGGCGGCTGGACGAGCTGCAGGCGGCCGACCTGCGACTCCGCTCCTGCTTCGAGGTCGGCTACGCGACCCTGACGAGCACCGCGAAGACCGCCTTCCGCCTGTTCGGCGTGCTGGAGGTGCCGGAGGTGGGCGTCGAGCTGACCGCGGCGCTGGTCGACGCCGACCGGAAATCCGCCGAGGCCGCGCTCGACGAACTGGTCGAGGCGCGCCTGATCGAGCCGGTCGGCGAGAGCCGGTTCCGCACGCACGACCTGCTGCGGCTCTTCGCGGCCGAGCTGGCCGCCGCCCATGACCCGCCGGAGGAGTCGGCCCTGGCCGTACGGCGTGCCCTGGACTGGTACCTCGATCTCTGCGGCCAGATGCGCGACCTGCTCCAGCCGCACCTGCGAGCCGGCGGGGGAAGCAGGCCACGGCGGCGCGATCCGGGCCTGGTCCTGCGCGACCCCGCCGCGGCGGTGCGCTGGTTCGACGTGGAGCTGCGCTGCCTGGTCGCGGCGGCCGTCCAGGCAGCGCGCGGTGAACCGGACGTGGCACGCTTCGTCATCGAGCTGATGGCCCTGGTCAAGGCCATGGCGATGAAGGGCGGCTACTGGCGCGAGCTCGAGACCGTCGCGCGGCTGGCCGTCGAGGTGGCGGGCCGGGACGGCGACCGAGGCGCGGAGGCGGCCACGCTCGCGACACTGGGGCTGCTGGAATGGCGGGCCGGCCAGACCGAGGCGGCCTACGGCCTCCTGCGGCGGGCTCCCGAGCTCTGGCGCGAGCTGGGCGACCGCGAGGAGGAGGGGCTGGCGCTGCACAATCTCGGCTGGCTGTGCATGCGAACCGGCGATCTGAGCGCCGCACTGAGCCATATCAGCGCGAGCCTGCGGATACTCAAGGCGCACGGGTCCAAGCGCGCCGGGCTGGTCGGTCACAATCTGGGAGAGGTCCTGCTCCGGTTGGGCAGGGACGCCGAGGCGGTGGACCGCTTCGAACGGTGCCTGACCGTCCGCCACGCCGATCGAGACCTGTACGGCGAGAGCATCACGCTGGCGGCGCTCGGCCGCGCCCACTGCCTGCTCGACCACCGGGACAAGGCGCTGGCCGTGCTGGACGAGGCGCTGGTCCGCTGCGAGCAGACAGGTAACAGGGAGGACGAGTGGGAGGTGCTGCTCAGCAGGTCCGAGATCCGGTTGCGGTACGGTGACCCCGCCGCGGCCGAGGCCGACCTGTCCAGAGCCCTGGAGCTGACCGCGCAGATCGGTGACGCGTACGGCTTCGCCGCGTGCACCCGCCAGCTCGCCAGGGCCCGCGCGGCGTCAGGAGATCCGCGGGCTGAGGAGGACGCCCGCAAGGCCGAAAAGCTCTTCGCCGATCCGGCGATGCGGCGGGATCCGGTGCTGGAGAGGCTGCTCATCGCACGGATGTAGACCGGGTGTATCGGCCGCTGTATCTCGCCCACATAGCGTTTCGGCCTGACCGCATCGCTACACAAGGAGCGAACATGACTGCTGTCTTGGGCAAGCTCGGCGACAGGATTCTCGAGAGGCTCGTGCCGAAGGCGTCCGCGAAGGCGGCCGCCGAGTGGTACGTGCACTGCTACTGCAGAGAGCGTTCCGACTTCCGGAAGATCTGCACGACCGCCGGCGGCACGACCCGCTGTGGGTCCTGCTACGCGTTCAGAATCTGCGGCGGCTAGGTAGCACACGTGAGCCGGCGGCGGCGTCCGCCGTCGCCGGTCTCCGAACACGAGGGGTGGTTGTCCGATGCCTTTTCTGATCGCCGCTGTCGTGCTGGTCGGCGTGCTCTGCCTGGTCGACCTGGTGCTCACCTTGGCAGTGGTGCGCCGGCTCCGCGAGCACACCGCCGAGCTCGAGCGCCTCGCGGGGAGGCCGGGGCTGATGCCGTACGATCCCGGCGTACTGGTCGGGCGCACGCTGCCGCGGGACGTGGCGGGAGCGCGGCTCGTGGGGTTCTTCGACGTCGGCTGCGACACCTGTCATGAGCGCGCGCCGCAGTTCGCCGTGGAGGCCAAGGACCAGACCGCCCTCGCGGTCGTCTCGGGTGACGCCGGTGCGGCCGGTGACCTGGTCGAGGTGCTGGGCGGCGTGGCGAGCGTGGTCACGGGCGACGACGCGCTCCGCATCGTGCACGCCGTCGGCATCGAGGCGTTCCCGACGTTCCTGAGGACGGACCAGGACGGCACGGTCGTGGCCGCGCACACAGAACTGGCCGACCTGCCCGCCGTGGCTCCGGCCACGTGACCGAGTCCCCCGAGGGGAGACGGGGTCCGCTGCGGCGCGCCGCCACCCTGGCGCTGCTGTGCTGGCGGACCGGTCCGGTGCTGGCGGTGTCGCAACTCGGGGTCACCCTCCTGTCCGGGCTGCTGCCCACGGGCACCGTGTGGGCGACCAAGCTGCTCGTGGACGGGCTGACGACAGGGCGGCCGGAACACGTGCTCGCGCCGGTCGCCGCCCTCGTCGCGCTGGGGCTGGTCGCCGGGGTGCTGCCGCAGCTGACCGGGTATCTGCGCGGCGAGTCGGACCGGCGGCTGGACCTGCTGCTCCAGGACCGCCTGTACACGCGGGTGAACGGGTTCCACGGCCTGTCGCGGTTCGAGAACCCGGTCTTCCTCGACGATCTGCGCATGGCCGTGCAGGCGACGGGCGGCGCGATGGGGCCGATCACCTCCGGCCTGTTCGACCTCGGCCGCAACGCCATCGCCCTGGCCGGGCTCCTCGCCGCCCTCGCCGTGCTGAGCCCGCTCATGGCGGGCCTGGTGGCGCTCGCGGCGCTGCCCATCATCGCGGCGCGGATGTCCCTGGAGAAGCGCCGGGTCAAGATGATCGCCGGACAGTCCGCCGCGGCCCGGCGGCAGATCTTCTACTCCTCCCTGATCACCGATGCGGAGGCCGTCAAGGAGGTCCGGCTCTTCGGGCTCGGCGACTTCCTCAAGCGCCGGGTGCTCGGCGAACTGGCCGTCGTGCAGGCAGGGGAGCGACGGCTGGACCGGCGGGAGGCGTTCACGCAGTCGGCGCTCGCGGCGCTCTCCGCCGCGGTCAGCGGTGCCGGGCTGCTCTGGGCGGTGTACTCCGCCCTGTCCGGCCGGCTCACCCTCGGCGACGTGACCGCGTTCGCCGCCTCCGTGGCGGGGACGCAGACCGCGCTGGTCGCCACGGTGGAGAACGCCGCGAACGCCCGCCAGGCGCTGCTTCTCTTCGCCCACCACGAACGGGTGACGTCGCTGCCCGGCGACCTGCCGACGCCCGGCGAGCCGAAGCCGCTGCCCGCGCTGCGCCGCGGCATCGAGCTCCGCGACGTGTGGTTCCGGTACGACGAGAGCCATCCCTGGGTGCTGCGCGGGGTGAACCTGACGATCCCGCACGGCGCGTCCGTCGCGCTGGTGGGGCTCAACGGGGCCGGCAAGAGCACGCTGATCAAGCTGCTGTGCCGCTTCTACGACCCGTCCCGCGGCGCGATCCTCTGGGACGGCATCGACCTCCGCGACGTGCCACCCGCCGAGCTGCGCGCCAGGATGGGCGTGCTCTTCCAGGACTACATGAGCTACGACCTGACCGCGGCGGAGAACATCGGGGTGGGCGAGCTCGAGGCGATGTCCGACCGCGCCAGGATCCGGGCCGCCGCCGAGCTGGCCGGCGCGCACGAAACCGTCCAGGCGCTGCCCCGGGGCTACGACACCATGCTGAGCCGCATCTTCTTCGGCTCCGACGGCGACGACCCGCAGGCAGGCGTGACGCTCTCCGGGGGCCAGTGGCAGCGCCTGGCCCTGGCCCGCGCGCTGGTGCGCGAGGGCCGCGACCTGCTCATCCTCGACGAGCCCAGCTCGGGCCTGGACGCGCAGGCCGAGTACGAGGTGCACCGGCGGCTGCGCGAGCACCGGGCCGGCCGCACCAGCCTGCTGGTCTCGCACCGGCTCGGGGCGCTCCGCGACGCGGACCTGATCGTGGTGCTCGGCGACGGGCGGATCGTCGAGCAGGGGACGCACGACGAGCTCATCACCTTTGGCGGCCGGTACGCCCACCTGTTCGAGACCCAGGCCAGCGGCTACCGGGAGGGCGCCGACATCGGATGATCAGGCTCGGCGTTTGCCCGGCAGCGGGGCGGCCGCCGCGTAGCCGCCCGCCGTACCGGGTGCGTGTCGTCGGCGCGGGCCTGCTCCGACGCGTACCCGCGCATGAGGTCGTGCAGACGCAGGCGACGAGAGGTACGGAGCATTCCGCGGCCAATGGCACTCTTGCCGGATCTGCTCGGAAGTGGCAGGTTTCGATCATGCAGTATGTCGATGTGGCGAGCAGGCTGCTGCTGCTCACGGTGTTCGCGCTCGCGCTCGGGAGCAAGGTCTCCAGCCGCAGCGCCTGGAACGAGTTCGTCAGGTCGATCAGGACGATGGCGGTGATCGACAACGCGAAGGCGCCGGCGGCCGCGGTGGCGACGGCGGTGGCCGAGGCCGGGGTCATCGTGCTGGCCGTGATTCCCCTCCGCTGGGCCGGATCGTTGTCGTTCGTCCTCGCGGCGGGGCTGCTCGGCTGTCTCACCGTCGCCGTCATCATGGTCGTCCGGAGGGGCGCCGCGGTTCCCTGCCGCTGCTTCGGCGCCTCCACGACGCCCCTGGGTGTGGAGCACGTGGTCCGCAACGGCATTCTCATCGCGATCGCCCTGCTCGGGCTGGGGGCCTCCTTGGTGAACGGCTCCTTCGAGCCCGGCTTCGGCATCGTGGCCGGCGTCTTCGGCGCCGTTCTGGGAGTGCTCATGTCCCGCTGGGACGATCTCGTCTCGCTGCTGCGGACGTCCTGAGCTACCTGCCGATGAGGTTCAGCAGCGCGGTGTGCGTCTCCCGGTCGGCCGCCACGACGAGCCCGCCCGCGCCCGTGTGCAGCGGCTGACCGTGGATGCCGGTGACCACGCACCCGGCGGCCCGGCACAGCGCGATCCCACTGGCGAAGTGCACGCTGTCCCGCAGATGGCCGTCGGTGACGTACGCGGCCCGGCGACCGGCGGCCACCCACGCCACGGCCAGGGTGGTGGAGACGACGCGTGGGCGGAAGCGCTCGGTGAACTCGGCCTCGGCCAGCAGCCGGACGGCCCGGAAGCCCGGTTCGTTCGGGAACGGCGGGTCGAGGTTGACCTCCACCAGCCGTGAATCGGGAGACGGCGTCAGGCGCTCGTCCACGCCGTCGCGGCGGACGTACGCATGAGTGCCGTCCGTCCAGAACGCCTCGCCGGCGAACGGGTCCACCGAGGCCGCCGCCGTGATCCCGGAGCCCACGCGCAGGGCGACGTTCACCGCGACCAGCATGGTGCGCACGGCGTAGTTCAGCGTGCCGCAGAGGGGATCGACCAGCCACATGCGCTCCGCGCCTCCCCGGCCCGTGCGCCCGCTCTCCTCGCCCGTCACGGCATCGTCCGGCCGAGCGGTGCGAATGACGTCGAGGATGGCCTGCTCCGCTTCGAGGTCCGCCGCCGTGGCGAAGTCCCCCGCGGACTTCTCGAAGCGGGTCAGCGCCGCGCCGTACATGGCGCGCACGACGTCGGCGCCTGCTTGTGCCGCCGCCAGAGCCAGCTCCTCGTCAGTGATCGACATGGGCGCAGGATAACGGTCTAGCGCGGGTCCGCTCCGTCCAGCAGGTGCAGCCAGGTGCGGTCGGGGCAGAGGCGGTTGATCTCCGACGGCCACAACCAGTCCGCGCTGGTGCTCTCCGAGCCCGCCGGCGGGTGGGTCGGCGGGCCCGGGTGGGGGAGGCGGGCCCTGAACATCGCCATGTACGTCAGCGGCGGGTAGCGGTAGTCGGCCGGGGCGGTGTCCAGCAGCTCGATGCGCTGCCAGGCGAACATGGACAGGGCGGAAGGGGGCAGATGGAGGCCGGTCTCCTCATACAGCTCCCGGGCCGCGGCTTCGAGCGCCGTCTCGCCGGGCTCGAGGTGGCCGCCGGGGATGTCCCAGCCGCGGCCCTCCTTGTCCACACAGGTCATGAGGGTTCTGCCGGTCTGGTCCGAGACGAAGGCGAACGCCGACGTGGTCTTGTCCAGGGGTGGGAGCGTTTCGGAGAGGATCACCTCGAGCCGGTGGCGTACGGGGATCCAGGGGACCGTCAGATGTGTCACCCAGCAAGGGTCTCAGACGCCCTGACGCATGGCGCGATTGCCGAGATACAGGCCGAGCGCGGCCGTCGCGCAGGCGGCGGCGGTGCCGTAGAGGGTCGAGGGGTTCGTCAGGTTCCCGGCGAAGAGGGCTCGCTGGGCGTCCACGATGTACGTGACCGGGTTGACGTACCCGAGCACGCGGAGCCAGGCAGGGGCCGTCTCCAGGGGGAGCAGCACCCCGGACAGGAGCAGCAGCGGGAAGAGGATCGACTGGCTGACGACGTAGAAGAGCGTGCCGCCGGGCGCCGACTTGATGGCCAGGACGAACGAGAACGAGCCCAGGCCGACGCCGAACACGACCAGCTGGGCCAGAGCCGCGAGGACGCCCGCCGCGTGCAGGTCGAAGCCCAGGGGGAGGGCCAGGAGGATGATCAGGACGGCCTGCACCAGCAGGACGACCATGGCCTTCATGGTCCGGCCCACCAGCATCGCCGTCCGGTTCAGCGGGGTGACCAGCATGCGCTCCATAGAGCCGCCGATCAGCTCGACCAGCAGCGTGTAGCCGGCGCCCATGGGACCGGTCAGGCACATCATGACCAGGATCCCCGGCACGAACCACTGCCACGACGACCCGACGGCACCGTCGAGCTGCGACCCGAACAGGAACAGGAACAGCAGCGGCTGACCCATCTCGAAGAGCAGGGTGACGGGCTCGCGCACGGCCGGCTTGACCTCGCGGGAGAAAACGGTGGCGGTGTCACGCAGGAATGTCGTCATCGGTGAGGCTTCTCCCGGTAAGAGCGAGGAACACGTCGTCGAGGGTCGGACGGGCGGTCTCGGCGGCGGTCACCTTGATGCCGGCGCCGTCCAGGGTTCTGAGGTGGTCGGGGAGTGCGGCGGCCGCGTTGGGGACGCGAAGGCACACGGTCGTGCCGTCGGCGGCGCCTCCGCCGAGGTCGGCCGCCCGGCGTGCCTCCTCCTCCGTGCTGGTGGTGATCGTGATGTGGTCGCCGGCGAGGTCGTTCTTGAGCTGCCCGGCGGTGCCGTCCGCGATGATCCGGCCGTTGTCGATGATCACCACGCGTTCGGCCATGCTGTCGGCCTCCTCCAGGTAGTGGGTGGTCAGGAACAACGTCGTCCCGTACGTCTCCCGCAGCCGGAGGATGTGCTGCCAGATGTCCGCGCGGCTCTTCGGGTCGAGACCGGTCGAGGGCTCGTCCAGGAACAGCAGGTCGGGGCGGTGGATGAGGCCGAGCGCGATGTCCAGGCGGCGGCGCTGGCCGCCCGAGAGCGTGCCGGGCCGCCGCCGGGCCAGCGGCGCGAGGTCGAGCAGGTCGAGCAGCTCGTCGGCGCGGGCGGCCGCCTCCCTGGCGCCGAGGCCGTAGCAGCGGCCCTGGGTGACGAGCTCGTCGCGGACGAGGAAGCCCTCTCCCGCGCTGTTGCGCTGGCCCACGTACCCGATGCGGGCGCGCACACCCGCCGGATCCCTGGCCACGTCGCGGCCCGCCACCGTGGCGGTGCCCGAGGTGGGCGGCAGAAGAGTGGTGAGCATGCGCAGCGTGGTGGATTTGCCCGCGCCGTTCGGGCCGAGGAAGGCGACCAGCTGGCCCGCCTCCACGTCCAGGTCGATGCCGCGTACGGCCTCCACCCTCTCCTTCTTGACTTTGAACACTCGGGTCAGTCCCCGGGCATGGATCATGGTCGCCCTCCTGCGGGCATGGCGAAGAAACCCCTGGTCGGGGGCGCGATTGAGGATCGACCCCAGTTTGTGCAGCCCGAATCCGGTTTGGCAAACGCGAACGTGACTTTCATAAACGGCTCTGACCTGCGGAAACGACGGCTCTCCACGTCGCGCTCGACGGCGAGTTTCAGGGGGCTGAAGTGCGGTTTTCCCGTTGCCAGGAAGAATTTCCGCCGGTTCTGGCAGCATGCTGGGTCGTGTGCCGACTGGTGGTGCTGGTGAACGGGTTGCCCGGGGCTGGGAAGACCACGCTCGCGCGGGCGCTGGGACGGGCGCTCGGCCTGCCCGTCTTCAGCAAGGACGATCTCAAGGAGACCCTGGCCGACATGCTCGAACGCCCTCCCGGGATGGAGGAGCGGGAGTGGAGCAGGCGGCTGGGAGCAGCCGCCGCGGAGAGCCTGTGGACGCTGCTGGCGAACGCCGGGCGTGGCGCGGTGCTCGAGAGCCCGTGGCCGGCGCCGCTGCGGCCGTTGGCTCTCGGGCCGGTCTATTGCGTCGATACGTCGAAAGCAGTTGATATTTCGGGACTTGCGGAATTGTGTGAGGCTCCGCAATGATCTGCCGCGTGAAACGTCTGTGGTTATTCGCGGTAATTGCCGTCTTAGGGATGGGCGGGGTCGCCGAAGCGGCCGACGGCGTTCCCGGGGTCGATGTCAGTAACTGGACGGGCGACGTCGACTGGGAAAGCGTGACCTCGGGGGGCGCCAAGTTCGCGTTCGTCCAGGCCACCGAGGGGACGAACTACCGGAACCCACGTTTTGACGCGCAGTACGGCGGTGCCGCGAACGCGGGGCTGATCCGGGGCGCGTATCACTTCGCGCAACCGCACGAGTCCGACGGGACAACCCAGGCCGACTATTTCCTTCAGAACGGCGGCAACTGGAGCAGCGACGGCCAGACGCTCCCGGGAGTGCTCGATATCGAGGACAACCCGTACAAGGACAAGAACGGTAAGAACAACTGCTACGACCTGTCCCCCGAGGACATGGTGACCTGGATCAAGGACTTCACCAAGAAGTACCGCCAGGCGACCGGACGCCACGCGATCATTTACACCACCACGAGCTGGTGGCAGACCTGCACCGGCAACTCCGGCACGTTCAAGTCGAACCCGCTCTGGATCGCCCGCTGGGGCGACGATCCCGGTGAGCTGCCGAAGAGCTGGAAGAGGCACACGTTCTGGCAGTCGGCGGAGAAGGGCACGCTGGCCGGCGGCCAGAACTCGTTCAACGGCTCGGAGTCCCAGCTGCAGGAGCTGGCCAACCCGCCGGCCGAGGTGACGGTCTCGGGGGCGGCCAGGAGCAGGAAGACGTACACGGTGACCGTCTCGAACACGGGCCCGCACCCGGTCAAGGACATCAAGGTGTCGGGGCGGACATTCGGTGGGCAGCGCGTGGTGAAGGCGCCCGGGTGCAAGTTCAGCGGTACGGCGGTGCTGTGCCAGGTCGGGGAGCTGGCCCGGGACAAGAAGGTGACGTTCACGATCACCACCAAGCCGTCCCGGTCGAAGGGCACGGTCGGGCTGAATGTCACGGTGGGGTCGGTGCAGCTCACCCTTAGAGCTGGATAAACGACAGATAAACCCTGATAAAGCGCTATAAAGCGCCATAAGGCAGGATGATTCCTGGGAGCCATGGCGAGCTGTCGGGGGTCGGGATGAGGCGGTGGCGGTCGGCGGCCGTGGCGGCCGCGCTGGTCCTTGCGGCCGTCACGGCCTCCGTGCCGCTCGGGCTGTACGTGTCGCCGAACATCGTCCGGATCGCGTACGAGATCGAGCAGCGCGGGATCGTGTACTCGTGGGGCGGCGGCCACGACGCCGAGCCCGGCCCGTCGAACGGGACCTGCGTGGGCTACCACGGCAAGATCAAGCCCTGCCCGGCCGCGCGGACGCGCGGGCTCGACTGCTCGGGGTTCGCGCGGTGGGTGTACGCCCTGGCGCACGGCTCGGACGTGCTGGGGCCGGGCAACACCAATGACCACGTACGGCGCATGCGCCGGGTGGTGACGGCCATACCGGGAGACCTGGTCTTCTTCGGAAAAATCACCAAAAAGGGCTTTAAGACGCACCACGTAGGCATCTATCTCGGCGGCGGGAAGATGATGGACGCGCCCGAGACCGGCGCCGAGGTGCGCGTGGACGACATCGCGCGAAGGAAGGACTTCGCGGGCTTCTACCGGCTCTGAACCCATTCGGTATGTCTGTAACGCCTGTGGCGTGGCGGAAATTGAGAGACCCGGCGGATACTCTGTGCCGCTATGGACAGGCGATGGGTCGGCCTCGACGGCTACGAGGTCGTGGGCGTGGTGCGTGCCGGTCGGCAGGTGCTGCGGGTGCGCCGGCACGGGCGGATGGTCGCCGACTGCACCTCTGTCGCGGAGGTGGCCAGGCACGTCGACCTGGCGGATCTGTGCGAGGTCATCGAGTTACCCGCGCGGCGGCGGGCGGGGGAGCACGCGGCGGCCCGAACGAGTTCGCATCATCGGTGAGTGCCGTGTATGGTTACACCTGTCCGCAGCGCCGGACAGGCCCCTATAGCTCAGTCGGCAGAGCGTCTCCATGGTAAGGAGAAGGTCAACGGTTCGATTCCGTTTGGGGGCTCGCACACTGACACCCGGTCCGGGATCTATCGGATCGGGTGTTTCCGTGTTGAGGGTCCCGTGATCTCGAACTGAGGCCTGATCGCTGCTACGCTGACCTTCGCCGCGGCTTGAGGTGATCGGGGCCGTTCGGGGGCGGGCGGCGTCGGCGCGGTTAATGGATTTCGGTTGTCGGGGGTTCCTGAGGCATACTGGGAGCACCCCACCCGTTCGGGCGAGTTACGAATGTGCTCGCTGCGTCGGGTATCCTCTACGGGGCTGGGATCCTTACCGGCCCAAAGGCGGAGTAGCTCAGTCAGGCAGAGCAAACGGCTCATAATCGTTGTGTCGCCGGTTCAAGTCCGGCCTCCGCTACTGCCCATCCCCAGGTCGACCGACCTGGGTACGGGCGTGTCCATGTCCCGAACGTAGAAAGGCACTCCCAAGTGGCTGCCACCGACGTTAGGCCGAAGATCACGCTGGCCTGCCAGGAGTGCAAGCACCGCAACTACATCACGCGGAAGAACCGGCGCAACGACCCGGATCGGCTTGAGCTGAAGAAGTACTGCCCCAACTGCCGCTGCCACCGCGCGCACCGCGAGACCCGATAGGTCTCCGAAGAGGGCTTCTTATCCTCCATATCGCACAACCGGCGTCCGACCACAGGGCGCCGGTTTGTCGTGTCTGCACGGGGACAGCCCGCCTGGCAAAAACAAGATAATCAGCGGCGACAGCCGAACCTTGTTCTGTTACCGTCGGCCTCAGCACGTCAGGAGAAGACGCGAGGGAGCATTGATGGCTTTGAACCGTGACTTCGTGGGCAGGACCTATCCGCCCGGCGCGCCGTATGAGGTCAGCCGGGTGAAGATCAGAGAATTCGCGGCCGCCATCGGCGACAACAACCCGCTCTACCGCGACAGTGAGGCCGCCCAGGCCGCGGGCTATCCCGACGTGATCGCGCCGCCGACGTTCCCCATCGTGTTCAGCCTCCAGAGCGGCGGCGAGGCGCTCGTCGACCCCGACCTCGGGCTCAACCTCGCCATGGTGGTCCACGGCGAGCAGCGCTTCGAGTACGTCCGGCCGGTGTGCGCCGGCGACCGGCTCGTCATGACCGCCACGATCACCGACATCCGCACGGCCGGACGTAACGAACTCCTGACGGTGAGGAGCGACGTGACGACCGTCGAGGGCGAGCCGGTCTGCGTGACCTACAACACGATCGTCGAGCGCGGAGGGGCCGGCTGAGATGACCGCCACGGTGAAGTACGACGAGGTCGAGGTAGGGCAGGAGATCCCGGCCGTGGACTACAACGTGCGCCGGCTCGATCTGGTGATGTACGCCGGGGCTTCCGGGGACTTCAACCAGATCCACTGGAACGAGCGGTTCGCCAAGATGGTGGGGCTGCCCGACGTGATCGCGCACGGGATGTACACGATGGCGCAGGCCGGGCGGTTCGTCACGGATTGGGTCGGAGATCCCGGAGCGATCGTGGACTTCGGGGTGCGGTTCTCCTCGATGGTGGTCGTACCCGATGACGATCAGGGGGCGACCGTCAGGGTGAGCGGGGTGGTGGAGGAGAAGCTCGAGGACAAGCGGGTGGTCGTCGGGCTCACCGCCAGGTCGGGCGACGCGCGGGTGCTGTCCAAGGCCCGGGCGGTGGTCCAGCTGTCCTGACCGGGGGTGATATTCCGGGCGGGTCCCGGGTAGCGCGTTTACCTATGAGTGAAGCTGCGCGACAAGTCTGGCCCACGGTTCGATCGATTCCGGTCTCCGCCGTGACCGATGCCAAGCCACCCGCCCACCTGCGGCCCCTCCGGGCCGAGCAGGTGGCGGGGAGCACCGGCACCGGGCGGGACACGGCGGGTGGCACAAGTGCTGAGGCCGAGCCCGGTATGGGCGCCCAAGGGGGCGCGACCGGGGTCGGCACGGCGGGTGTGCGGCCCAGAGGGACGCACGCCCAGGCCAATCCCGCTGCCGAGCTGGGCTTCTCGGGAGATCCCGGCCAGCACGGCGATACGGATGAGGCCATGCTGCACGCCCAGCGCACCTGGGACGGCACGCTGGCCACCAACCGCCTCGACGAGCTCGGCGTCAACCTGGAACGTCAGCGCATGGAGACCAAGGACGTCACCGTCAGCGTGGGCATCCTGGTCGACGGCCGGCCCCTGGACGTCAGGAAGAGCGTGCAGTCGGTCATCGACCACACGAACGCCCGCGTGCTCGCCCTCGACCTGGGCAACATCCAGGGTGCGGGTGACGTGCTGAACGAGCTGGCCGACCGCTATCCGGACCGGGTGGCGGTGTGGCACGTCGCCGAGTCGCCGCACTGGCGAGGGGGCACGGCGACCTGGGGCGAGTGCCGTACCAAGCTGCTGCGGCTCGACGAGGCGGAGGTGCACGTCCTCATGGAGGAGGACGTCGTGCTGCACGGCGACGCGCTGACCCCGCTGGTCGCGGCCGTCGCCGAAGGCGCCGTGGCGGCCGGGCGGCAGGGCGTCGAGCTCGTGGAGGGCGACTGGCGGCAGGCGACGGGGAAGGTGCGGGCGCTCACCGGGGAGCTCATGGCGGTACGCCGGTCCGCGGCGCTGGGAGCGCTGCCCGAGGACGCCAACTACGGCAGGAACGCCGATCTGGAGCTCTCGCTCGCCCTCCACGGGGACCTGGTCGTCCCCGAGGAGCCCCTGCCGGTGGAGCGCGTGGGATCCGCCGACGTCGACCCCGACTACGAGGCGCGGGAGTCCAAGCGGAACTACGACGCCGTGCTTGAAAGACTGGGCACCTCATAAGCTAGTTGCCCATGGAGATGCTCGCGCCGTATACGACGCTGCGCCTTGGTGGCCCCGCCCGCGACTTCGCCGAAGCAACGACGGCGGAGCAGCTCGTGTCCCTCGTGGCCGAGGCGGACATGAACGCGGTCCCCACGCTGGTGCTCGGCGGAGGCAGCAACGTCGTCGTGTCCGACGAAGGGTTCGACGGGCTGGTCATCAAGGTCTCGACCCAGGGTGTGGCCGTCTCGCGCGACGGCGAGCAGGCGGTGATCACGGTCGAGGCGGGAGAGGACTGGGATCCGCTGGTGGCCCGCGCCGTGGCCGAGGGTTGGTCGGGCATCGAGTGCATGTCGGGCATCCCAGGGCTCGTCGGCTCGACGCCCATCCAGAACGTCGGCGCGTACGGGCAGGAGGTGGCCCAGACCATCCGCTGCGTGCGTGCTTACGACCGCCGCACCAGGCAGGTGGTGGATCTGGAGGCCCGGCAGTGCCGGTTCTCCTACCGTGACAGCGCCTTCAAGCGCGACCTGGAGCGGTACGTGGTGCTGGCGGTGACGTACGCGCTGGATATTTCGGAAACGTCAGGCCCGGTGGCGTACGAGGAGCTGGCCCGGCGGCTGCGCACCGAGGTCGGCGGCCGGGTGCCGCTCGCGGAGGCCCGCGAGGCGGTGCTGGCGCTGCGGCGCGGCAAGGGCATGGTGCTCGATCCCGACGACCCTGACACGCGCAGCGCCGGATCGTTCTTCACCAACCCGATCCTCTCGCCCGAGGAGGCGGAGGAGCTGGGGGTCCGCGCTCCCGGGCATCCGCGCTGGGAGCTGGCCGACGGGTCCGTCAAGGTGCCCGCCGCGTGGCTGATCGAGCAGGCGGGCTACCTGAAGGGGTACGAACGCGGGCCCGTACGCATCTCCACCAAGCACACGCTCGCGCTGACCAACCCCGACGGCGTCGCCACCACCCGCGATCTGCTCGCGCTGGCCAGGGAGGTCAGGGACGGGGTGCGGGAGAAGTTCGGGGTCACGCTGGTCAACGAGCCCGTGCTGGTCGGGTGCTCCCTGGCGGAATAGGCCCTCTCCGCGGGCTGTTATGGTTGGTTGGAATTACCCGAAGGGGAGTAGTCCCAAATCGCGTGATCGACACACTGGCGCTTCCCCGCGCCCGGTCACGCGGGCCTTCACGGGCGGACGAGACCTTCGGCCTGGTAGCCATCTGACGAGACGCTGCCGGGCCGAAGCCGTGCCCGAAAACTCCCCGGGTTCCCGCCTCCGGCCCAGGCCGCGCGGAAGAGGATCGTTTGGAAGCCTTCTGGATCAGTCTCGCCGCCATTTTCGTGGCCGAGCTCGGTGACAAGAGCCAGCTCATGGCGATGACGTTCGCGACCCGTTTCAAGATCTGGCCCGTGCTCGCGGGCATCACGATCGCCACGACCGTCGTGCACCTCCTCAGCGTCGCCGTGGGCGGCCTCATCGGGACCGCGCTGCCGACGACGGCCATCTCGGTGGTGGCGGGCGTGGCCTTTCTCGGGTTCGCGGTGTGGACGCTGCGCGGTGACGAGCTGACCGAGGACGAGTCGAAGAAGGCCCAGCGCACCACCAGGAACGCCCTGGTCGCGGTGACCGTGGCGTTCTTCCTGAGCGAGCTGGGCGACAAGACCATGCTGGCCACGATCACGCTGGCGACGCAGCACGGCTGGGTCGGCACGTGGATCGGCTCGACCGTCGGCATGGTGGCGGCGGACGCGCTGGCCATCCTGGTCGGACGGCTGCTGGGCAAGCACCTGCCGGAGAAGTTCATCCGGTACGGCGCCGCGGCGGCGTTCGCCGTGTTCGGCGTCGTGCTGCTGGTCGAGGCCCTCGTATCTATGAGCTAAGAGGACAGCAGGGACAGCCGGTGGGCTGCCGCGGCGGCCTCGCCACGGGTCGTGACGCCGAGCTTGGCCAGGATGTTGGACACGTGCACGCTCACCGTCTTGGCCGAGATGAACAGCTCGGCTGCGATGTCCCGGTTCGTCCTGCCCTGCGTCACCAGCCGCAGCACCTCCAGCTCGCGCGGCGTCAGCAGCTCCGAAGGCTCCTGCGCCGGCTGGACCCCGCCCACCCGCCGCGACAGGGACTCGATCTCCTCGATGAGCGGGGTCGCGCGCAGGGCCTGGGCCAGCGGGAGCGCCACCTTCAGCCGGGCCGCGGCGCCTTCGCGGTCGCCACCACGGGCGGCCAAGGTGGCTGCCCGCAGCAGGGCCTTGGACTGGTTGTGCGGGCGGCTGAGGCGCTCCCAGGCCTCCGCCGCAGCGTCGAAATGGCCGTTGTAGGACAGCTGGTACGCCTGGGCGACCGGGCCGCTGACGGACAGCTCGGCCGCCACCGCGGCGGCGTGCTCGCGTACCGTCGCCGTCCTGACGGGCTCGGTGGCCTCGGCGGCGTCGCAGACCACGCGGAGCAGGGCGAGCAGCCGCCAGCTCAGCATGGCCTTGCTCGACTGCCGGGGTTGGGCCAGCACCCGCTCGGCCACGGCCAGCGCGGACGCCGGCTCGCCCCGGAACAGGTGCCAGCCGATGTGCAGGCGGCTGTTGCTGATGATGTCCTGGACGAACTCCTCGGGACGGTCCTTCAGCACGCCGACCTCGGACAGGATGCTCTCGACGAGCTCCACCTCGCCCCTGGCCAGCGCGATGTCGGCGCGCACGCGCAGCATGGCGTATCTGTGGCGCAGGGCGGGCCCGTGGCTGAGCGCGCCTTCGAGGATCTCGATGGCCTCGTCCCAGCGGCCGATCGACTCCAGCACCTCGGCCCAGTTGTTCTTGATGAACAGGCCGCTGCCGCGCAGCCGGCCGTATTTCTTGGACAGCTTCCAGCCGTGCTTGGCCAGGCGCAGCGCGTCCTCGTGGCGGCCCACGTCCACCAGCGAGTCGACGTTGTTGCCGATCGCCCTCGTGATCAGGCGGCCCGAGCCCTGCGCCGTGCCGATCTCCAGCGCCTGTTCGTTGAGGGCGATCGTGGCCTCGGTCTCGCCGTTGAGCGAATGACCGAGCGCCTGGTTCATCAGCAGGTCGGCTTCGAGGCAGGGGTCGCCGTGCTCCCTGACCAGGCGCAGGCCCTCGGCGATCAGCTCGCTCGCCTCGGCGACCTCGCCTCTCAGCATGAGGTGGCGGCTCAGCACCGTGACGACGTCGGCCCGATCGAGGCCGTTCTCGGGCACGAGCTCGAGGGCGTGCCTGAGGTCGGCGATGACGCCCAGCTGGCTCTTGGAGTTCTTGAACGCCACCCCGCGCACGATGAGCTGCGCGACGCGCGCCGGCTGCTCGGTCTCGTCCAGCTCCGCCAGGGCGGCCTTGACGAACTTGGTGCCCTTGTCCGCGTCGCCGCCGGCGTTCGCGGCCTCGGAGGCCCGTTCCAGCACGGCGGTGTGGTCGGCGCCGATGAGCTCGGCCGCGTCGGGCACCCGGTCCCAGAGCATGAGGACGCGTTCGAGCAGCGGGACGGCCTCGGTGTAGGCGAACGCCTTGAACGACTTCTGTGCCGCCTCCCAGGCGGAGATCAGCGCCCAGGTGTCGTTGCGGGCTCCGTACCAGTGGTGGGCGATCTCGACGGCGGCGCGGCCGGGCGGGACGAGCTCGCGGTCCTTGGAGATCTCCTCGGCGAACCTGGCGTGCAGGCGCTGGTGCTCACCGGGCAGCAGCTCGTCGTGCACGGCCTCGCGGATGAGGGAGTGCCTGAAGACGTACGCGCGGTTGTCGGCGATCTGCAGGACGTTGCGCGCGATGGCGGGGCGCAGCGCGGTCTCCAGCTCGACGTCGGACAGGCCGCTCACGGCGGCCAGCAGGTTGTGGCTGACCCGGATGCCGCCGGCGGCGGCCACGCGCAGCACGCGCTGGGTCTCCTCCGGCAACTGCTCGACGGAGCTGAGGATGAGGTCCTGCATGGACTCGGGGAACGCGCAGTCCACCCCGCACTCCAGCAGGGCCTCCACGAACAGCGGGATGCCCTCGCTGCGCTCGTAGACCTTCACGGCCTTGCCGTATTCGGGGACCTCGCCGAGGATACCGGCCATCTGCTGGGCGACCTCGTCCCTCGACAGGCGGGGCAGGTCGAGCCGGTGCACGCCGTTGACCCTGCCCAGCTCGGCCAGCACCGGCCGGAGGGGGTGCTGGCGGTGCAGGTCGTCGGAGCGGTAGGTCATCACGATCAGCACCTGCGGGGCGTGCAGGTTGCGGCTGAGGAAGGCGATGAGGTCGCGGCTGGACCTGTCGGCCCAGTGGATGTCCTCGATGACGAGGACGGTGGGACGGGCGTCGGCGAGGCGTTCGAGGAGGGTGAGGAACTGCTCGAAGAGCCGGGCGCGCCCGGTGTCGGTCTCGCCGTCGCCGCTGGGCTCGCCGAACTCGGGCAACAGCCGGGCGAGATCGCGCTCCGCCCCGCCGGGCAGCAGCGCGGCGACGGCGGCCGGCCCCTGCTCTCTGACGAGCTGCCGGAGCGCGGCGGTGAACGGCGCGTAGGCCAGACCCTCGGTGGACAGCTCGACGCACGCGCCGAACAGCACGTGCGCGCCGTCGGCCTGGCACTGCTCGGCGAAACGCTGGACGAGCCTGGTCTTGCCGACCCCGGCCTCGCCGCCCAGCAGGACGGACGTCACCGTCCCCTTACGTGCCTCGTCAAAGCTGTCGGACAGAGCCGCCAGCTCCTCTGCCCGCCCGACGAAGACGGGACTGACAGAACGTCCCCGCATGTCATCCAGCATGTCATGCCCGTTCGATTGCTTTCGACGCTTTTATGGGTGTGTCTTTGCCGAGGCATCCTCTACGGAGGCATCGAGGCCCGGCCACGAGGGACGTGGTGGCCGGGCTCTCGTGTGGCGGTCATGAGGAACGGCGCTTGCCGAAGACCGAGCGGCGCTCGGACTTGTTGGCACGCTCGGCCTCTCGTACGCGCCGGTGGTCGGCGGCGGCCCTGTGGAGCTCGCTCATGTGGGTCTTCATGAGCTCGAACTCGATCTCGGGATTCATGGTGTTTCTCCTGAAATTTCGTGCTTCTTGCTGACACCTTTAAGACTCGGTCTAAGGCCCCGCCTCCCACATCGGGTGGATGCCTTATCTCCGGTACGCGGACGCGTACGGCATGCCTAAGGCCTGGGCGCAGGCCGCCTAAGGCGGTCCGGTTTGGAGCTCACGGCCCTGGTCGGCGATGCTGTGATGGTGTCAACTGTGACTACCTCGCTCGCGGACGTCGCCTCGTCCGACGCGGCGCTGCGAGCTTTCCTGCACGGCCTGCCCGGGGTTGACCGGGTCGGCGCGGACCAGCGGGCGGCGATGCTGGGCACCCGTTCGATCAAGACCACGGCCAAGGCACAGGCGATCGACCTGGCCATCTCCATGGTCGACCTGACGACTCTTGAAGGGGCGGACACGGCCGGCAAGGTGCGCGCGATGTGCACCAAGGCCGTGCGTCCCGGCGGCGGCGCTCCCCAGGTGGCGGCCGTGTGCGTCTATCCCGACCTGGTGGAGGTGGCCGCCGAGGCGGTGCGCGGTTCGGGGGTGAAGGTGGCCTCGGTGGCCACGGCGTTCCCGAGCGGGCGCTCGTCCCTGGAGGTCAAGGTGAGCGACACCGCGCTGGCGGTGGCCGCGGGCGCCGACGAGATCGACATGGTGATCGACCGCGGCGCGTTCCTGTCCGGCCGGTACATGAAGGTGTTCGAGGAGATCGTCGCGGTCAAGGCCGCGTGCGGCCCGGCGCATCTGAAGGTGATCCTGGAGACCGGTGAGCTGGCCACCTACGACAACGTGCGGCGGGCGTCGTGGCTGGCGATGCTGGCGGGCGCCGACTTCATCAAGACCTCCACGGGCAAGGTGTCACCGGCCGCGACCCTGCCGGTGACGCTGGTCATGCTGGAGGCGGTGCGCGACTTCCGCGAGGCGACCGGCCGCCAGGTGGGCGTGAAGCCCGCGGGCGGCATCCGCACGACCAAGGACGCCATCAAGAACCTCGTCCTGGTCCACGAGACGGCCGGCGATGACTGGCTGAGCTCCGAGTGGTTCCGGCTGGGCGCTTCCTCGCTGCTGAACGACCTGCTCATGCAGCGTCAGAAGCTGGCCACCGGCCGCTATGCCGGCCCCGACTACTTCACCCTGGACTGATGATGGCGATCTTCGAGTACGCACCCGCGCCCGAGTCGCGCGACATCGTCGACATCAAGCCGTCGTACGGACTGTTCATCGACGGCGAGTTCACCGACGGCTCCGGCACCCCGTTCAAGACGATCAACCCGGCGACCGAGGAGACACTGGCCGAGGTCGCCACCGCCTCCACCGACGACGTCGACCGGGCCGTGCAGGCCGCGCGCAAGGCGTTCGGCGTCTGGAGCGCGCTGCCCGGCGCCGAGCGGGCCAAATATCTCTTCCGTATCGCGCGGATCATCCAGGAGCGGGCCCGGGAGCTGGCCGTGCTGGAGTCGCTCGACAACGGCAAGCCGATCCGTGAGTCGCGTGATGTGGACCTGCCGCTGGTGGCGGCCCACTTCTTCTACTACGCGGGCTGGGCGGACAAACTCCAGTACGCGGGGTTCGGGACGAAGCCGCTGGGGGTGGCCGGGCAGGTGATCCCGTGGAACTTCCCGCTGCTCATGCTGGCCTGGAAGATCGCTCCGGCGCTGGCCTGCGGTAACACGGTGGTGCTCAAGCCGGCCGAGACGACCCCGCTGACCGCGCTGCTGTTCGCCGACATCTGCCGGCAGGCCGACCTGCCGCCCGGTGTGGTGAACATCGTCACCGGCGCGGGTGAGACCGGCGCGGCCGTGGTGGGCCATCCCGATGTCGACAAGGTGGCTTTCACCGGCTCGACCGAGGTCGGCCGCCTCATCGCCAGGGCCGTGGCGGGCACCGACAAGAAGCTGACCCTGGAGCTGGGCGGCAAGGCGGCCAACATCGTGTTCGAGGACGCCGCCATCGACCAGGCCGTGGAGGGGATCGTCAACGGGATCTTCTTCAACCAGGGGCATGTGTGCTGCGCCGGGTCGCGGCTGCTGGTTCAGGAGTCCGTCCAGGAGGAGCTGCTGGCCTCGCTCAAGCGCCGGCTGGCCACGCTGCGGGTGGGCGATCCGCTGGACAAGAACACCGACGTCGGCGCGATCAACTCCGCCGAGCAGCTCGCCAAGATCAAGGAGCTGTCGCAGATCGGCGAGGCGGAGGGGGCCGAGCGCTGGTCGCCCGCGTGCGAGCTGCCCGAGCGCGGGTTCTGGTTCCCGCCGACCGTGTTCACCGGGGTCGCGCAGTCGCACACCATCGCCCGGGACGAGATCTTCGGGCCCGTGCTGTCCGTGCTGACCTTCCGCACGCCCGCCGAGGCTGTGGAGAAGGCCAACAACACCCCGTACGGGCTGTCGGCCGGCATCTGGACCGAGAAGGGCTCGCGCATCCTGTGGATGGCCGACAGGCTCCGGGCCGGGGTCGTGTGGGCCAACACGTTCAACAAGTTCGACCCCGCCTCGCCGTTCGGCGGCTACAAGGAATCCGGCTACGGCCGCGAGGGCGGGCTGCACGGCTTGGAGGCGTACCTCGATGTGTGATCATCGCCGTCCCCGTCGCGCCAGGCGGCGGGCGCAGGCCACCAGGGGCCACGCCTTCGCCAGGGCCGGGCGGCCCGTACGCACCGGCTGGTACGCCCACCGCTGCGGCGTGAGCCGGTGTCACCAGGTCTTCGTGCCGGTCCAGATGTCGCAGGAGTCCACGTGGAGAGGGCGGGGCGATGAGTAGGTTGTCCGTCAGAAAGACCTACAAGCTGTACATCGGAGGGGCGTTCCCGCGCTCGGAGAGTGGGAGGTCCTACGCCGTGACCTCGGCCAAGGGCGAGTTCCTCGCCAACGCGTCCCGCGCTTCCCGCAAGGACGCCCGCGACGCCGTGGTGGCCGCGCGCAAGGCCTTCCCCGGCTGGTCGGGTGCGACGCCGTACAACAGGGGACAGATCCTCTACCGCGTCGCCGAGATGCTGGAGGGGCGGCGCGGGCAGTTCGCCGAGGAACTGGCCCCGCTCAAACAGGGCGGTAAGAAGGCGGCTCTTGAGCAGGTGGACGCCGCGGTGGACCGGCTGGTCTGGTACGCGGGATGGTCCGACAAGATCGCCGCGGTGCACGGTGCGGCCAATCCGGTGGCGGGTCCTTACTTCAACCTGTCCTCGCCCGAGCCGACCGGCGTGGTGGCCGTGATCGCGCCCGCCGATCCGCTGCTCGGGCTGGTCTCGGTGGTGGCGCCCGTGATCGTGACGGGCAACACGTGCGTCGTCGTGGCGTCCGAGCCCTCGCCGCTGGCGTCGATCACGCTGGCGGAGGTCCTGGCCACGTCCGACCTGCCGGGTGGCGTCGTGAACATCCTCACCGGGCACCAGGCCGAGCTGGCGCCCTGGCTGGCGGCCCACATGGACGTCAACGCGCTCGACCTGACCGGGGTCGAGGACGCCGACCTGGCGCTGAGCTGCGAGCAGGCGGCGGCCGAGAACCTCAAGCGCGTCCTGCGCCCCTCCCGCGCGGACTGGGCGGCCGATCCGGGGACCGGCCGGATGACCCGGTTCCTGGAGACCAAGACCGTCTGGCATCCGGTCGGGATCTGAGCCGTACGTTCGTCAACCGCTGAGCAGGCCTCGGGTACGCAGGTCGGACAGGATGCCGGAGGGCAGTGCGGGGCATCCCGTCACGGAGATCTCCTTCAGTCCTGGCAGGTCGGCGACCGACCCGAGGTCGCTCAGCGCGGAGCATCTCCAGAGCTTCAGTGTGCGGAGGGCGGGCAGGCCACGGGGGTCGCCGAGGGTCCGCAGGTGATCGCTGTACACCACGCGGAGGGTCTCCAGCTGCAACAGTCCGGAGATCGGAGCGAGGTCGCCGAGGTGGTCCATGCCCTGGAGGGTCAGCTCGCGCAGGGCCGGCATGCGGGCCAGCGCGGAGAGGTCGGTCAGGGTCGTGGCGTAGCACAGGTTGATCTCGCTGATCGACGGGTGCCCTTCGAGCCCGTCGAGCGAGGTGAGCTTCTGCCACTCGTCGATCGTGAGCTTGGTCAGGGCGGGCAGCCGCGACAGCGGGCGCAGGTCCGGGAGCGGCGCGGACGGCAGGCCGAGGTCTTCGAGTCGGGGATGGTGGCCGAGGCCGTCCAGGCTCTTCAGGTTGGTGCAGCCGCTGATCCACAGGCGTTCGAGCGCGGGCATGGCGGCGATGCCGTCGAGGCTCTTGAGCCGGGCGCAGTGCATGCTCACCTCGGTGACCGAGTCGAGGTCGCGCAGCCCCTCGATACTCGTGATCTTGGTATGGCTGACGTCCAGGGAGAGCAGGTTCCGCAGCCCCGACAGCGGACGGATGTCATCGATGAAGCGGCAGTTGCCGAGGTCGAGCGTTTCGAGACGCGGGAAGGCCGCGCCGACCCCTTCGACGCTGGCCACGCCGCTGCTGCGGAGGTTGAGCCGCCGGAGCCGGCGCAGGCCCAGCAGCGGGGTGATGTCGGAGACCAGGCGGCAGCTCGCCAGGCTGACAGATTCCAGCTCAGTGAGCCCGGCCAGCGGCCCGAGATCGGTGACGGCCGCGCAGCCGTCCAGCTCCAGCTTCCTGAGCTCGGTCAGCGCCGACAGCTCGGAGAGGTCCGTCAGGCCCTTGCAGTGGTCCAGGCACAGCTTCCGGAGCATCGTCAGGTGCCGCAGCCCGATGATGGAGTTCTGCTTGCGCAGTGTCAGCTCGGTGCGTCCCTCGGCGGCGAAGGCCGGGGCGAGCAGGTGCTCGGCGAAGCCGTCCGGGTCGAGGGCCTGCGGCCAGAGCTTGAGCAGGTTGTCGACGGTGGGCTCGGCGACCTCGGCGAACTCGGCGGCCAGCTCCAGGGCGTCGCCCCGGCCTTGGAGCGCGAGCTGCCGAACGGTTTTCCAGGCGTTCTTCTGCGACGTGGACGCCAGCTTGGCGCGAAGGCCAGAAAGATCATCTGATTCCATGCCACGGCACCTTAGGCCTTGGCACGGACAAAGAGGCGCACATTAGAAGGAGAAGCCCGGCGGCCGCACCGGCGGGTGGGCGGACTGGAGCTGGGCGGCCAGGCCGAGGAGGTGGGGCTCGCCGCCGGGCGGGGCGACGATCTGGACGGCGATGGGCAGCCCGCTGGAGTGCGTGGCCAGGGGGACGGTGATGGCGGGCCAGCCGCACATGTTCCAGGGGCCCGTGGCGGGGGCGTACCTGACGTTGGCCACCGCGTTGCGGACGAGGCCGCGATCGCCCCAGCGCTCGGCCTTCGGCGGGATGGTCGCCAGGGCGGGCATGAGCAGGGCGTCCGCGTCGCCGAACCACTGGTCGGCCCCGTAGCCGCTCCAGCGTTCGCGGCCGCGTACGCCGTCCAGCTTGAGCGCGGCGAGCACCCGCCCGGTGCGGGCGAGCGCGAGGGTGCGGCGTTCGAGCCGGCGCCGGTCGAGGTCGCCCGGCGCGGCCGCGGCCCTGGTGAGCCAGGTGGCGATCGTGGCCGGGCCGAGCCAGGCAGGCAGCCTGCGGCCGTGCTCGACCACCGTGTGCCCGGCCAGGCGCAGCGTCTCCGCCGCTCCGCGCACCGCGGCCTGGAACTCCCTGTCCATGGGCAGGCCGGTGGGCAGCGGCTGGGGCGCGTACGCCACCCTTAGGTCGAACGGCTCCGGGCTCTCCTGCGGCGGCTGCGGCTCCCAGACCTCGTCGTCGTCCGCCCAGACCGAGCGGAGCATGACCGGCCGGGGCTCGACGCGGCCGCCGCCCCGCCAGGACTCCGCGAGCGACGGGTCCGCGGCCAGCACGGACAGCGCCAGCGCCAGGTCGGACGCGGTCGTCGCGAGAGGGCCGTTCTCCGACAGCCGGTCCCAGTCGTCGGCCGGCGGCGGCACGAGTCCCGCGCCCGGCTTGATGGCCAGCACGCCGCAGCAGGCGGCGGGGATGCGGAGCGAGCCCATGCCGTCGTTGCCGAGCGCGATCGGCACCATGCCCGCCGCCACGGCCGCGGCGCTGCCCGACGACGACCCGCCGGCCGTGCGCGACGGGTTCCAGGGGTTGCGTACGATGCCGTACGCGCTGTCGCCGAACGCCGTCAGGCCCAGCTCCGGCATGTTCGTCACGCCGACCACCACCGCGCCCGCCGCGCGCAGGCGCGCCACCGTCGCGTGGTCGTCCGGCGCGGGCGCGTCCGCCGTCGCCCCGGACCCGGCACGGGTGGCCTCGCCCGCGACCTCGAGGTTGTCCTTCACCGCGACCGGCACGCCGGCGAGCGGCAGCTCCGCCAGGTCGCGCCGCTTCTGCAGGGCCTTCGCCTCCTCCACGGCCTGCTCTCTGACCAGCCGGAACGCCCCTACCTTGGAATCCCGCTCCGAGATGGCGTGAAGGTGCTCCTCGACGACGGTCGTGGCCGTGACATCCCCACGCCGGACAGCCGTCGCGATCTCGATGGCGGACCTGCCTGTCCACAACATGCCTAGAGTCTGCATCCTGCCCGCCCGCGTCGATAGGGCCCCGATAGGGTCCGTACACGTGAACGGACCGTCCCTTGCCCTCCGCCAGCGCTCTCTTGGCGACCCGGCGACCGAGTTCCCGCTGTTCCCGCCGCTGACGCGGGGCTGCCCGAAGACCAGCACCGACGAGATCGCGTATCCGCTCGAGATCACCTACGACTACGCCCGTGTGGACCGCCGCCTGTTCGAGCAGGAGCCGGGCACGGACATCGCGCGGTGGTCGCCGCTGCTGCCGCCGCTGGAGGCGCCCTCGCTGGGAGAGGGCGGGACGCCGTTGGTGGAGTTCGACGGCGTTCACGGTGCGCCGCGTTCAGCGGCGCACCGCAGATTGCAGAACTGCATCTATGTCAAGGACGAGTCCCGCAACCCGACCTGGTCGCACAAGGACCGCCTGAACCGGGTCGCGGTCAGCGCCGCCGTCGCCTCGGGCGCGCCCGGCGTGGTCGTGGCGTCGTCCGGCAACCACGGCGCCTCGGCCGCCGCCTACGCCGCCCGGGCCGGGCTGCCCGCGATCGTGCTGACCTCGGCGGACTCGCCGCCCGCCGTGCAGGCTTTCGTGCGGGCGTACGGCGCCAGGGTCCTGTCCGTGCCCGCCGAGAAGCGGTGGCCGCTGCTGCGGGAGATCGTGGAACGGCTCGGCTACCACCCGGTCAGCAACCAGACCGTGACGCACACCGGTCACCCGTTCGGGCCCGAGGGGTACAAGACCATCGCCTATGAGCTGTTCCTGCAGCTCGGGCGCGTCCCCGCGGCCGTCTTCGCACCGACCGGGTACGCCGAGCTGCTCTACGGCGTGTGGAAGGGGTTCGTGGAGCTGCGGCTGCTCGGGCTGGCCGGCACTCTGCCGCGGATGTTCTCCTGCGAGACGGCCGCCGGCGGGCCGCACGCGCGGGCCCTGGCCACGGGCGCACCCGCGGCCGTCGTCGAGCTCGGGGCCAGCGACGCGTACGGCATCGCCGGGCCGGTCGGCGGGCACCGCGGGGTCGTGGCCGTGCGGGACAGCGGTGGCGCGGCCCTGCTCGTGACCGACGAGGAGCTGCGGTCGGCGCAGCGCGATCTCGCCCGGCAGGGATTGTGGCAGGAGCTGTCGGGAGCGGCCGGCCTGGCCGGATACCGGCAGGCGCGGCTGGACTTCGACGGGCCCGTCGTGTGCCTCGCCACGTCGAGCGGGTTCAAGGACGTGGGGGTGGGGGTCGAGCGGTTCCCCGTACTGGAGGACCCGACCCTTGAGGATCTTGCTCCAGACGCGTAGGGGCAGGCGATCGGCCGGTGCGGACCGCGCCCGCTCCAGGCGCGGCCCGTACCAGGGGACTTTCATGGTCTCGATCATGCACGGTGGTCACTGGTGCCAGTTGTGCGGTGTGCGTTTGAGGGTGTAGACCGCCTCGGGCAGGTCGTCCCGGACGCGGATCATCCAACGGGCTAGATCGGTGGTGAGTGCGGCGCGGAGCTCGGCGAGCGCGGGATCGTCGTACCGGTTGTCCAGCTCCGCAGGGTCGGCGTCCAGGTCGTAGAGCTCGCCGGCGCCGCGCTCGTCCAGGAGGAGTTTCCACTGCTCGCGCCGGAGCATCACCGTCGTGCCGGCCTGGGTGACGGTGTTGAGCTCGTCGAAGGTGCGGCCTTCATAGGGGAAATGCAATGCGGGCCGCTCGTCCACGTCGTAGGACAGCCCGCCGAAGCCGCGTTCGCTGTACCCGCTGGCGAACTCCTCGGCCGGGTACGGAGCCCCGGTGAGCAGCGGCCACAGGCTGCGCCCCTGGACGCCGACCGGGATCTCGACGGCGAGGGCGTCGCAGATCGTCGGGAACAGGTCGGCGAGCGAGATGAAGTCGGTGCGGTTCACCAGCGGCCGTACGCCCGGCCCGGCTACGGCGAACGGGATGCGCATCAGGCTCTCGGACATACCCGCGCCCTTGCGTTGCAGGCCGTAGTCGCCGGTGTAGTCGCCGTGGTCGGCGATGAAGAACACCAGGGTGTCCCGATCGCCCAAGTGCGCGAAGAACCGGCGCAGTTGGTCGTCGATGAGCCGGAGCATCCCGCAGTAGTTGGCGCGGTATCGCCGCCACTCGGCGTCGTAGCCGGGCCGTTTCTCCTCGATCAGCCGGCGCAGCCAGGTGTACGTGCCGCCCTTGCGCTCGGCGCCCTCGGGCCCGACCAGCCGCTCGGGCACCTGGTCCGGCGGGAAGAGGCTGAAGTACGGCTCCGGGACCTGGTAGGGGTTGTGCGGTTCGGGGAACGACAGCCAGGTGAAGAACGGCTGGTCGGCAGGCGTCCGGTCGATCGCGTTGATCGCACCGTCGACGATCCGGTACGGGAACTGGCACTCCAGCGGAAACGGCGTCGGCTCATGGCTGACCGAGTGGTCGAGCGAGCCGAGCCACTGCTCGAAGCGCGCCTGGTCAGGCGTCGCCGTCGGGCCGCGATTGTGCCCGTACGGGGCGGCGAACGTGTCGAAGTCGGCGGGTTTGCGGTAGAAGTGCGTCTTGCCCGCCAGGTGCAGCGCGTACCCGGCGTCACGCAGCACGTCCACCAGGTCGGCGCCGCGCAGCACGTGCTCCGCGGCGCTGTTCTGCCGTACCCGGTGCGCGGACGGGTACCGTCCGGTGAGCAGGCTGATCCGTGCGGGCACGCACAGCGGGGACGTGGTGTACGCGCGCTGGAACTGGACGCCGGTGCTCATCAGCCCGTCCAGGAAGGGCATGGTGTCCAGAGGGAAGCCGCTCGCGGCCGTCCAGCCGGCGCGCTGCTGATCGGTCATGATCAGCACGATGTTCGGTCGGTTCACGGGCTGGGCCTCCGCTGGCGCTTCGCGTACATCGGTTGCCTGGCGGTGTCGCCGGACAGCTGGGTCAGCGCCGCTGCAGCGCGCGGAAGTCGTCGAGCCAGTAGCCGCGCCCTGACAGGGCACCACGGGGCTGCACGGTGTAGGCGGCGTACACGCTGTTGAGCAGCCACGGGGTCTTGTCAGGGCCGAAGTCCTCGACCATCGCATCATCCTGCTTGAAGGCGTACGTGGCGACCGCCAGCCGACCGGTGCTCCGGTACAGCCGCAACTGGTCGCGCAGGAAGCCGGCCTGGCTGGTGAACCACGGGCTGCTGGTCAGGAAGTCGTCCCACTTCCGCTCGCTGAACGGCTTGTCGATGGCGGCCTTGATCACCTGCCAGACCTGGGTGTCCGGGGCGAAGCCGTACTGGTGCGCGAACTTGGTGGAGACGGTGTCACGCAGGTGCTCTTTCCAGTAATGCACCAGGGAGAACTCGGTGACGAGGAACGTCTGCCGCGGGCGCATCCGCGGCAGGATGTAGTCCAGGAACGGCTGGACGGCCTGGGGCGAGGGCACGTGCGGGTGGATGTCGACGCCCTCGATCTCCGGCGTCTCCCGGACGAAGGTCATCCAGCGCTCGGCCGCCGGCGTGCGGCGGTCGGGCAGGTCGAGCCGGTTCAGCGCGCCCATGTAGAGCACGGTGCGGCAGTCCGCGCCGCAGTGCGCGCGCCTGTAGTCGATCACGTGCCGGGCGACGGTCTCGTAGAACTCGTTGAGCCGTGCGTCGCGTTCGGCGGGCAGGCTCTCGATGAACGGCTCGTTGCCGATCGTGATGATGTCCACCTTGTTCAGCACGGTAGGCAGAACCCGGTCCAGGCGGGCCAGCTCAGCGGACATCTTGGCGCTGCCCGGCGCGGGGAAAGAGGCCCGGTCGTAGGGGAACTTCAGGCTCAGGATGGTGTCGTAGCCCCGACCGGCTGCCTCGGTGATCTTGCGAATCGCGAAATGCGCGGCGGGATCGCCCTGGTCGGTGGCGGGCATCGGGAAGAACCCGCGGACCCATTGGGCCTTGGCCTCGCGGAGCTCCCGGTAGTTCAGCGCGTCGAGGTTCTGGTTGAAGTTCGCGCCAAGGGCGCCGTACGCGAGTTTCACAGGCCTGCCTTCGGCGGCGGTGGCGGTGTGCGTGGTGGTCGAGGCGGCCAGGACGGCGGTCAGCGCGATGATCGATAGTCGGCGCAGCAGCATGGGGCCTTGTGCTCCCTGGGCTCAGAAGGAGGGTCGGGGGAGAGGGACAGGGAAACGCGGTCACAGTGTCGTGACACATTTCGTGAAGTCATGTTTGCGCTAACTTGATCGGCCTGTCAATGGCCGCGGGCGGCCGGGGTCAGCGGCGCGGGGGCGCGGTGGACGCCCTGATCACCAGTTCCGGGCGGACGAACCTGCTGGCGGCCTCGGTCGCCTCGATCCCGGCCGGCGCCTCGATCCGCGCGATCAGGTGGTCGAGGCAGCGTCGTCCCACCGCCGCGAGGTCCTGGCGGACGGTCGTCAGCGGCGGGGCGAGGAACGGCGTGAAGTCGAGGTCGTCGAAGCCGACGACGCTCAGGTCGTCCGGCACCCTGCGGCCCAGTTCGGCCGCGGCCCTGAGCACGCCCACGGCCATCTGGTCGTTGGCGGCGAAGACTGCGGTCACGTCGTCGTCGGCCAGCAGGCGGCGGGCGGCGTCGTACCCCGACTGCGGGGACCAGTCGCCGACGGCGGCCGGCGGGACGGCGCGGCCCTTCCGCTTCAGCAGCCGCTGCCACGCGGCCCTGCGCCGCTGCGCCGGATTCGAGCCGGTCGGCCCGGCCACGTGGTGCACGGTGGCGTGGCCGAGCCCGAGCAGGTGCTCCACGACGGCGCGGGCGCCGGCGGCCTCGTCCACGCCGAACGTGGGGTGCCGGTGCGCCGCCCTGCTGTCGGCGATCACGACCGGCACTTCCTCGGGAAGCTGCAGGTGCGGGGTGTCGAGCACCCGGCCCTCGATCACGATCACGCCGTCCACCGCGCGGTCGGTGAGGCCGCGGACGGCGGCGCGGACGTCCTTCTCGGTCGGGCCGTTGACCATCGCGACGCTCACGGAGTAGCCGCGGGCCTGGGCGCCGGTCACGACCGCCTCGACGATGCGGACGTTGAGCACGGCGCTGAGGTTGAACATGACGACGCCGATCGTGCCGAACCGGCCGGTGGCCAGTGCCCGCGCGGCGATGTTGGCGCGGTAACCGAGCTGTCTCATGGCCGTTTCGACCTTGAGCCTCGTGTCGGTGGTCACCCGGTCGTTGCCGTTGACGACCCGGGACACGGTCTGGCCCGAGACGCCGGCGAGCTTGGCGACGTCCGCCATCGACGGGCCGCCTGACGCCCTCGTCCCCGGTAGTCGAGCCACGCCGGGTCGTCTCCCTTCGTCGTCGTCGCCGACAGCGTACATCGGCATCTCCGGAGGTTGAAAGGCGAGGTTGATGTTTCCGCAAACATCAAAAGCCTCCCGCGAACGGCCGGGGATGCGGATTTCTCGATGTGACACGCAACTTCACAGATCTCACAACGGCGGTCTTGACGGTGGCAGGTGCTCGGCTTAAGTTTGCGCAAACATGCGAGCCGCTCGGTGAGGGAATCCTCGATCGGGGGTTGGGCGGCATGGTACGACGATGGAACGGAGTCCCCATGGGACCGTATCGCCGCAGCAGACAAACCTTTCCGAGCACACAGAGCGTCGTGAGCAGACGACGGTTCATCGGCGGCACCGGCGCCGGAGTCCTCGCGGCGATGCTCACCGCCTGCACGGGCGGCGGTCAGCTGAGCCAGGCCGGTGGCGGAGCCGGAGGATCGCTCCAGTGGTGGGACCAGTTCCGGCCGCTGACGAAGATGCTGCAGAACGACCTCTTCGCGCCGTACATGAAGGAGCACACCGGCATCAAGATCGAGCGACGTCAGATGGACGCGCCCGACCTGGGCCAGGCGCTCCAGGTGGCCCGGCGCAGCAACCAGATGCCGGACGTGCACTCGCTGGCGGGCCTGGGCGGGGTCTCCCCGGCCGCCCTGGTCGGCAGCGGGTGGTTCCAGCCGATCGGGAAGCTCGCCGACTTCCAGGGCAGCCCGGTCGGACAGATGCTCTACGACGGCATCCACCGGTTCAACGGCGAGATCTACTCCTTCCCGCCGTTCTCGGGCCGCTGGCACGACGCGGTGCCGTGGTTCAACACCGCGCTGATCAAGGAGGCCGGCCTCGACCCAGAGGAGGAGCCCGGCACCTGGGACAAGCTCCGCGACATCGCGCGCCGGGCCACCAAGGGGACGGCAGGCGACGTGTACGGAATGGTGGTGCCGAGCAAGGACCCGGAATACCTGGCGGCCCTGGTGCACCGGCTGGCCATGACCGCCGGCGCGCCAGGACCCGGCGCCATCGACTGGAAGACGGGGAAGTACATCTTCGACTCCGACGAGTACGTGGCGGCGGTCGAGTTCTTGGTCGCGCTCCACACCGACAAGGTCGTGCACCCCGCGTCCCCGTCGATGGGCCCACGCGACGCCCGCGCCCGCTGGGCGGCCGGGCAGGCGGCCATCTACCTGTGGGGTGCGTGGTTCATCGGCGGCCTCCTCGTGGACGAGCCCGAGGCGGTGAAGCGCGGCGTCGGCGTCTGGCACATCCCCTGCCCAGAGCCGACCAGGAACTTCGTCTACAACCCGCCACAGCCGGGGACGTTCTGGGTGTCGAGCCAGTCGAAGCAGGCCAAGACCGCCGCCGAGGTCCTGCTGCGGATGACGGGCAAGGAGTTCCAGCTCAAGCTGGCCGCCGCCATGGACCAGCCGCCCGCGCTGGCCGACGTGGTGGCGGAGGCCGACGTGCACGCCTCCTACCGGCGCTGCGTCGCGAACTTCCAGGACGACGTGCGGATCGGCCCCGTGCCCGAGGTCGGGACCCCGGGCGTCTGGCAGGTGCTGGCAGAGATGCGCGACGTCCACCCGAACCTCGGCGACATCGTGCAGTCGGTGCTGACCGGCTCGACCAGCGACATCGCCGGCGAGCTGAGGCGCTTCACCGAGAAGATGACCGCCGAGCGCGAACGCGCCATCGAAGTCGTCCGTAAGAAGGGCGT
This sequence comes from Nonomuraea helvata, assembly GCF_039535785.1. NCBI lineage: Bacteria > Bacillati > Actinomycetota > Actinomycetes > Streptosporangiales > Streptosporangiaceae > Nonomuraea > Nonomuraea helvata. Next base: position 981,308 of record NZ_BAAAXV010000009.1, on the reverse strand, counting down.
CCAGGTCGGCGTCGACGCCTGGGTGTTCGGCAACTGGGATCCGAAGGCGGACTACGGCCAGCAGGCCTACGCCGAGCGCTGAGCCCGCGGCCGGACAGGAGCACGATGACGATGACAACCCAACGGCGGAGCCGCCCCACCGCGGCGCCGCCGCCACGCCACCGGCAGGGGTGGGCGCGCCGCCTGCGCCAGGACTGGTGGATCTACCTCTTCCTGCTTCCCACCCTGCTCGGGTACGGCGCTTACACCGTGTATCCCCTGCTGGCCTCGTGGTGGTTCGCGTTCCTGGACTGGCCGGGCTTCGCCAGTGCCGGGACGTTCATCGGGATCGAGAACTTCGCCCGGCTGATCGGGGACGACCTCTTCTGGAACGCCTTCAGGAACTCGCTGGTGTTCCTGGTGTTCGCCGTGCCGCTGCGGGTGGGGCTGGCGCTCGCGCTGGCGATCGTGCTCAACCGGCGGAAGACGCCGTTCAAGGGGTTCTTCCGCACGCTGTTCTTCCTGCCCGTCGTCACCACCGGTGCCATCGTCGGCGTGGTCTTCACCCTGCTGCTCGACGCGAGCGGTCCGGTGAGCCTGTCGATGGTCGCGTCGGGGCTGCTCGACTCGCCCGCGAACTTCGCGGCCAACGCCGGCACCTCGCTCTATGCGGGGATCGCGGTCTGGGTGTGGAAGTGGTTGGGCATCACGCTGGTTTACTGGCTGGCCGCGCTGCAGACGATCCCGCAGGGTGTGCACGAGGCCGCGGTGATCGACGGCGCGGGCTCCTGGGCGGAGTTCCGGCACGTGACGATGCCGCTGCTGGTGCCGTTCCTGGTCATCATCACGCTGATCGACACCGTGGCCGCGTTCAACGTCTTCGACCTGATGCAGACGCTCACCGGCGGTGGCCCGTCCTTCTCCTCCGAGGTGATCGAGATTTTCATCTTCCGTACGGCCTTCCAGGCCACCGTCCCGCAGCTCGGCTACGCGTCGGCCGCGGCGGTCCTGTTCGGGCTGCTGACCGTGGTCCTCGCGATCGTCCAGGCGTTGGGGATCCGCTGGGCGCGGCGCCGGATCGGGCCCTCATGACCCGGCTCCGCCGCCCCAGCCCAGGGCAGGTGGTCACCGTCGTGCTGCTGGCGGTGCTCGGCGGGCTGTGGGTCTACCCGTTCGCCTGGCTGGTGTCGGCCTCGCTGAAGTCCTCTCCCGAGATCTTCGGCAAGGGGCTCGACCTCATGCCCGACGAGCCGGCCTGGGAGAACTATGCCAGGGCCTGGACAGAGGTCGGCTTCGCCACGTACTTCGTCAACACCACGATCATCACTCTCGGGACGGTGCTCCTCGTCGTCGTCCGCAGCGCCCTGGCGGGCTACGTGCTAGGCCGGTACGACTTCATCGGCAAAAAGCTGCTCGTCGGGCTCTTCCTGGTCACGTTCTTCCTGCCGGAGGGGTACTCGATCATCCCGGTCACCCAGCTGACCGACCAGCTACGGCTGCTCAACACGCATGCCGGGGTGATTCTCGGGCTGGGCGCGGGCGGGCAGATCGCCTCGACCCTGCTCTACGCGGGCTATTTCCGGCGGCTGCCGAAGGAGCTGGAGGAGACCGCGCGGCTGGACGGCGCCGGGCCCTTCACGGTCTTCTTCCGGGTGATGCTGCCGCTCGCCTGGCCGATCACCGCCACGGTGGTGATCCTCACGTTCCTGTACGCCTGGAACGTCTACCTGCTGCCGCTGGTGTTCACGCTCAGCGACCCCGGCCTGCGGACGCTGGCGGTGGGCATGACCGTCTTCGTGGGCGAGCGGGGCACTGACTGGTCCGGCATGGCGGCGGCCGCGGTGATCTCGCTGGTGCCGGTGATCGCCATCTTCGTCGTACTTCAGCGGAAATTCGTCGACAGCATCGCAGGAGCAGTGAAGCAATGATGGGGAACAGCGGCCGCGAGGCCCTGGTGACCGTGGACACGCGTCGACCGCTCGGCCGGATCGACGACGATATTTACGGGCATTTCCTGGAATCAGCATTCTTCGGGAACATCGAGGGCGGGGTGTTCGACGAGGGATCGCCGCTGTCCGTCGCCGAGCCCGGCCTGCTTCGCGGGGTGCGTGCCGATGTGCTGGAACTGGTACGGGAACTGGGGCCGGGCCCGATCCGCTGGCCCGGGGGCAACTTCACCTCGGCCTACCACTGGGAGGACGGCGTCGGCCCGCGTGATGCCCGGCCCAGCCGGCTGGAGCTGGCCTGGGGTGGGTTGGAGTCCAACCGCTTCGGCACCGACGAGTTCCTGGCCTGGTGCGAGGCGGTGGGCGCGGAGCCGTACCTGGTGCACTCCGCGCGAAACGTCGACGAGGCGGTGCGCTGGATCGAGTACACCAACTCCGCCCGCGACACCACGCTCACCCGCCGCCGCGCGGAGAACGGCCGCGCCGAGCCGTGGCGCGTGCGCTACTGGGGCGTCGGCAACGAGGTCTACGGCCCGTGGCAGATGGGCCACCGGAGCGCTGCGGAGCACGCCGAGGCGGCCCGCGAGCATGCCAGGTTCATGCGCCTGGTCGATCCGGAGATCCGGCTGATCGGGGTCGGCATCCCGTACCGGCAGGAGGAATGGACCCGCCCGCTCCTGGCCCGGGCCGGCGAGCTGCTCGACTACCTGTCGCTGCACCTGTACGGGGCCAGCACCCACCTGTGGACCGGCGATGACTACGACGCGGTCGTGGCCCAGTCCGTGTTCTTCGAACGGGACATCCACGCCTACTCCCAGCTGGTCACAGCGCTTGCCGCCGAGACCGGCATGGAGAGCCCGCCCGCGCTCGCGCTCGACGAGTGGACGATGCGCCACCTCGAACCCGCGACCTGGCCGGACCCGCTCCCGGGCGACGACGGCGGCATCGCCCCGCGCGAGACCCCCGACGCCGGCGAGCCGGACCGGTTCCGGGTGAACCGGTGGAGCCCGCGCACGGTGGGCGACCTCGTCTTCTGCGCAGGGGTGTTCCACGCCGTCCACCGGACCGCGGGCCTGCCCGCGCCGGTGCGCATGGCCAATCCGGTGAACCTGGTGAACGCCAACGGCCTGGTCGTCGCCCGCCCCGGCGGCGCGCTGCGGTCGGCCATCTACCACGTCTGGCACCTGTACCGGCACCACACCGGCCGCACCGTGCTGCCCGCCGAGGTGGACGGCCCGGCCAGGACCACGTCCGTGCGGCTCGGCGACGTGCGCGGCCCGGATGGCCGGCTGCTCACCGCGCCCATGGCCGTTCCGTACGTGGACGTGTCCGCCACCCGAGCCGACGACGGCTCGGTACGGATCGCCGTCGTCAACCGGCACCGTGACGAGACCGTACGCCTGCGGATCGTCCTCGACGGCTCCGCCGCGAACACCCCGGGCAGCGCGCGCGTCCACGCCCTCGGCGCCGACGTCCCCGGCCTTGACGCCGTCAACACCCTGGACGCGCCGGACACGATCGCGACCAGAGACCTCGGCGAGGTGAAGGCGGACGGCGGCACCTGGTCCGTCGCGCCGCACTCGGTGACCGTCCTGGCCTTCGACCCCGGCTGAGGAGAACCATGCCCGACCACCCCCAGGCCCCTGCTCGTACGCCCGCGAGATGTGGAGGACGTGACTGATGACTGATTCCGACAACGGGTTGAACATCGACCGACGGTCCCTGCTGGCGGGCGCCGCCGGCCTGGCAGGAGCGGCGGCACTGCCCACGACCGCCGCGCAGGCGGCCCCGATGACAGAGGCGGCATCGATGCGGCGGTATCCGTCGAACTGGCCTGAGCTCGAGCCCTACGGCCTCGCCGACACCCGGCAGGACCTGTGGCCGCGTGCGGACAACTCCTTCATCCTCCCGCTCGAGCTGCGCCCCCGTGACAAGGAGCTCGGCCGGGTCTGGATGCGGGACACGTACGTCAACTGCTTCGTCGTCGACGGTCGTCCGATCTACGTCGCTACCGGCACCACCCGGGCGGCCGGGATCGCAGGGCCAGCCCCGTGGAACGACGGCCTCTTCGTGTGGGTGTCCCCGTCTCTGCGCGGGCCGTGGAGGCTGGTCGACACCACCGGCATCCGCCCCGGCGCCGAGAAGGGGAAGGTCTGGTCTCCGGAGTTCGTCGGCGAGAACCGGCCAGGACGCATGGTCGTCGCTCCGTGGCAGGAGTACTGGCACGACGACCGGTTCGGCAAGCGGGGCGATGTCTGGGCCCCGGAGGTGCATTACTTCCGCGGCAAGTGGTACATCGTCGCGTGCATGGGTGACCACTCCCGGAAGGTCGGTTCGTTCATGCTCGTGAGCGAGGGCGGCCTCGAGGGTCCGTACCGGCTCGTCCAGGGCAACCACGACAAGCCCTTCGGCGACTCCTTCGTCGGAGGACCCGACTTCATCGAGCCCGGCGCCTACCACCACATCGACGGCAGCCTCTACTCCGAAGGCGACGACGCCTGGCTGGTGCTGCACAACCACCTGTACGCGAAGTTCCGGGACGACATGGAGGACATCGTCCCGACGACCAACCTCCCGCAGTTCCAGCAGACGCCCTACTCGCCCGAGCCGTACCTCGAAGGCGCGTACGTGTTCAAGCACGGAGGCAAGTACTACCTCCTCCAGGCCGCCTGGAACCGGTCCTCGCCCAATGCCGACGGCAGCACCCGATACGCCTACGACCCGCCCGGCCCCGGCCGCGCGCAATACCACTACGACGCGGTCGTCGCCGTCTCGGACACGTTCGAGGGACCGTACTCGAAGCGGTGGACCGTGGGTGTCGGCGCCGGCCACAACAACTTCTTCGTGGATGCCGGCGGCCGGCTGTGGGCGACGTTCTTCCGCAACCCCAGATTCGGCTACTGGGCCGACCCGTCGCGCGTCGGCGACACGGCGGTGGCCGGGGTCGTGCGGGTGGAATGGACGGGGCCGGAGGGCAACCGCCTGTACGTCCGGCGCCGGAACCACGGGCACACGATCAACGACTGACCCGCGTGGCCGCTCCGGTCGGCGACCGGGGCGGCTGGTCGAGCACCCTAGGCGATCTTGCTCCAGACGCGTAGGGGGCCGATCGTGGTGAAGCCGTGCCGGACGGCGTCCGCCGGGTCGATCTCCCAGCCGACCAGGGGACGGCCGGGGTAGAGATCGGCGGCCATGGCCAGGGCGCCCTCCCACGAGGCGTCCCCGAACACGTTGGAGACGCCCACGACCTGCTCACGCGGGGTGAGCACGGAGCCGCCGACGACGGCGCCCCCTCTCCTCCCGCACAGGACCGTGACCTCGTCCTCGTCGAGGAGCGCGGGCAGGAAGAGGTCCCGGACCTCGCCGTCGAAGCAGGCCCGCTCCCAGTCGCGCAGCGTGGCGGCGTCGGCCACCACCTCCCAGGCGATCGCGGGCGCGCGCCGCTCCGGAGGCTCGCGGTGGATCCACTGGCCCTCGAACAGCACCTCGAAGCCCGGCAGGTCGAGCGTGGCGAAGCTGTCCTTGACCGACGCGCCGGGGCGGGCGTCGATGTGGCCGAGCACGTCGGCCGCCGTCGCGTCGGGGGACAGGGTGACGGCGTCCGGGTAGAAGGGCGGGGTCCTGGCAGGGTTGGTCCAGGCCAGGGCCGCGAACGTGCCCGGTGCGCCGTGCGCGCGGCACATCGCGTCGCACCACTCGGCGTTGTCGCGGGCGGCGTCGGCCACGCTCGTCATGGTCTTCTCTCTTTGGTACGGCGGGTGGGAGGCGCGGTGAGCGGGTCCTCCGGCCAGGGGTGCTTCGGGTAGCGGCCGCGGAGCTCCGCGCGTACGGAACGGTAGCCGTCGCGCCAGAACGACGCCAGGTCCGCGGTGACGGCCACCGGGCGGCCCGCGGGGGAGAGCAGGTGCACCAGGACGGGCACGCCGGAGATCTCGGGCGTCTCCTGCAGGCCGAACAGCTCCTGCAGCTTGACCGCCAGCACCGGCTGGTCGCCCGAGTAGTCCACGCGGACGTGGGAGCCGCTGGGCACCTCGATGCGTTCGGGGGCGGCCTGTTCCAGGCGTTCGCTCCAGGGGATCAGGCGTTTCAGCGCGGCGGCGACGTCGATGCGTTCGAGGTCGGCCCGGCGGCGGGCCCTGGACAGCTCCGGCTCCAGCCACTGGTCGGCCAGGTCGATGAGCGCGTCCATCGAGGGCCAGGGGGCGCCGACGGCGCGGTGGCAGAACGCCAGGCGGTCCCGCAGCTCTCTGGCCTGTTTCGTCCAGGTGAGGACGTCGGGTTCCGTGCGGAGGCCGTACAGGATGGCCTCGCGGACGTCGGCGTCCTTGAGCGGGGTGGCGGACAGCTCGATCGCGCCCAGCCGCTCGACGGTCCGGGCGAGCACGTCGCCGTGACGCCCGCCCGGGGGCACGTGCCAGGTGATCTCGTGCTCGGTGGTGGTGGGGTGGGCCAGTCTGGCGGTCTCCTCGTCGATCTCCACGGCCTGTCTGATGCGGGCCGACGCGGACCCCGTCGGTCGGTCGGCGATCGCGATGGCCAGCCACGGGGCGGTGTGCAGCTTGGAGCCCTCCGGGAGCTGGGCCTGGGTGCCGGAGGCCATGAGGTAGCCGCCGCCCCGCCGGCGCGCCACCCGCTCGGGGAACGCCAGCGCCACGGCCAACCCGGCCACCTCGTCGTCCGGCGTCCGGCCGTGCGGGATGTGCTCGGTGTGTGGAGCGGGCGGGGTCGCATCGTGGGCCTGGGCGGCGGTGCGCCGGAGGCGTCCGGCCTCCTGGCGCCAGCGGGCGGCGAAGCCGGTGCCGCCCCTGCGGGCCGCGCGCCAGACCGCAACCAGGTCGTCGCCCGCGTCCCGGGGAAGCTGCTCCGACAGCAGGGCCACCACCTCGGCGGCCCGCGGGCCCAGGTCGAGCAGGGCCCTGGCCAGGCGGGGGTGCACGCCGGCCAGCGCCATCCGGCGGCCCCGGTCCGTCACCCGTGAGGCGCCGTCCACCCGTGAGGCGCCGTCCACCCGTGAGGCGCCGTCCACCCGTGAGGCGCCGTCGAGCGCGCCCAGCGCCTCCAAGGTGCGGGCGGCGGCGGACATCGCGGCGGGCGGCGGCGGGTCCAGCAGCGCCAGCCCTGAAGCGTCGGGGGTGCCCCAGCAGGCCGCCTGCAGCGCGAACCCCGTCAGGTCCGCGAGCGCGATCTCCGGGCGTGCGTGATCGGCCAGGCGCTCGTGGTCGGCCGCCGACCAGCATCGGTACACCGTGCCCGCCGCCTCGCGACCGGCCCGGCCCGCGCGCTGGCCGGCCGAGGCCTTCGAGACCCGGACCGTGGTGAGTGAGCCGAGGCCGCGGGCGTGGTCGGTACGCGGCTCGCGCGCCAGGCCGGAGTCGACCACCACCCGGACGCCCGGGACGGTGAGGCTGGACTCGGCGACCGACGTGGCCAGCACCACCCGCCGGGCCGAGCCGGGCGCGAGCACGGCGTCCTGAACGTGGGCCGGGGCCTGGCCGTGCACCTGGAGGACCTCGACGCCGTCCAGCATCCCCGCGACCTTGGCGATCTCGCCCACGCCCGGGAGGAAGCAGAGCACGTCGCCGTCCCGCTCCGCCAGCGCCCTGCGCACCACCGAGGCGACGTGGGACAGCAGGGCGGGATCGACGCGGAGGCCGTGCGGCGGGGCGACCGGGCGCGCGGGCGGGGCCCACACCGTCTCGACGGGGTGCGTGGCGCCGGTGGCCGCGACGACGGGGCCGCCGATCAGCCGCGACCACGGCTCGGCGTCGGCGGTGGCGGAGGTGGCCAGCAGGCGCAGGTCGGGGCGGAGCGTGTCGCGGACGTCCAGGAGGAACGCCAGCGCCGTGTCCGCGTCCAGGTGGCGCTCATGGCACTCGTCGAGCATGACCGCGTCCACGCCGGCCAGTTCCTGGTCCCGCTGGAGGCGCTGGAGCAGGACGCCTGTCGTGACCACCTCGACCATGGGGTTCGCGCCCACGTGCCGCTCGCCCCTGATGGAGTAGCTCACGCCCATCCGCTGGGCGGCCGCGCGTACGGCCAGGCGTCGCGGCTCGGCCACCAGCACCCGCATGCCCGCCTCGGCCAGGGCGAGTGGCACGACCGTCGTCTTGCCCGTGCCGGGAGGGGCCGTGAGGACCGCGCTGCCGTGCCCGTCGAGGACGGCGAGCAGCTCGGCCAGGACGTGCCGGATGGGCAGCGAGTCGTGGCGCATCAACGCTGGGCGGGGACGCCGGCGCTCAGGCTGGGGGCCGGGACGCCTGAGCTCCGGGTGTGGTCCGGGCCGCCGGCGCTCGGGATCCCGGCGGCGGACAGGACCGCGTCGAGCAGGCCGGGGAAGCGGGAGTCGAGGTCGTCGCGGCGCAGGCTCATGTACTTCAGCCGCCCCTCCTGCTTGGTCATGACCACGCCGGCCTCGCGCAGGGTGCGGTAGTGGTGCGAGGCGGTCGACTTGTGCACGCCGAGGTCGTCGCCCGCGACGCCGCACGTCATCTCGCCCCGCAGAGCGAGACGTACGACGATCTCGAGGCGCACGGGGTCGGAAAGCGCCCGCAGGACCTCCGTGAGCTGGATGTTCTCCGTCGAGGGGTGCGGTAGCAGGCGCATGGGGAAACACTACCTCTGGTTTATTGTTTGACAACAATCCAACTATAAGACAGTTTGATGGGTGTCCAACTCTCATGGCGCTGGAGGATGCATGAGCTCCCGGCTCTACCCGCTTGCTGTCGGAAATTTTGCGATAGGTACGGGCATGTTCGTGACCGCCGGGCTGCTGCCGCCCATCTCGCGGGATCTGGGGATCTCGTCGTCGGCGGCCGGGCAGCTCATGACCGTGTTCGCGCTTGCTTACGCGCTGCTGTCGCCCGTTCTCGCCGCCCTGACCGCCCGCCTGTCGCGCAAGACCCTGCTGGTGGTGGCGCTGAGCGTGTTCGTCGTCGGCAATGTGCTGACCGCGCTGGCTCCGACGTACCCGCTGGTGATGGCCACCCGGGTGATCGCGGCGGCGGGTGCGGCGATGTTCACGCCGACCGCCTCCGGCGTGGCGAACGCGCTGACCGCGCCCGAGCGCCGCGGGCGCGCGCTCGCACTGGTGATGGGCGGGCTGACCGTGTCATCCGCGATCGGCGTGCCGCTGGGCACCTGGCTGGGCGGGGTCTCCGGCTGGCGGGCCACGCTCTGGCTGGTGTCGGGGCTGGGCGTGATCGGGTTCATCGGCGTCGCGGCCGTGGTGCCCTCGGTGCGGATCCCGACGTCGGGACGGCTCAGGGAGCGGTTCGCGCCGCTGGGTGACCGGCGGGTGCTGGCGGTGCTGACGACGCAGCTGCTGTTCTTCGCGGCCGGGTTCACCGCGTACACCTACATCGGGTCGCTGTTCGACCTGCCGCTGCCGGCGGTGCTGTGGGCGTGGGGGCTCGGCGGCATCGTGGGCAACCAGCTCGGCGGGCGCTTCACCGACCTGTACGGGCCGCGCAGGATGGTGCTGGTCGGCCTGGCCGCGAGCACCGCGTTCATGACCCTCATCCCCGTCGCCAACCTCGCCCTGCCCGTCGCCCTGGTGTGGGCGTTCCTGTGGGGTGCGCTCGGCTGGCTGGTGGCCCCGGCCCAGCAGTTCAGGACGGTCGGCGCCGTGCCCGGCAACGTGCCGATCGGCCTGGGGCTGCTGTCGTCCGCGCAGTACGTCGGGCTCTTCGTGGCCGGGCTGGCCGGTGGCGCCGCACTCGACTGGTACGGCCGGGCGGGCGTGGTCGTGCTGGCCACCGCGCTCGGGCTGGTGGCGCTGCTGTTCACGCTGACGACCTACCGTTCGGCGGCGATCTCCCCGAAGGAGAGCGTGGCCGTCGGGTAGCGCGTCGTCGGCATAATGATGATCATGAGTGATCTCCGGAACGAGGACGGCGACGGCGAGCCGCCCACGCGCCCCGAGGAGGACCCGCGGAACGAGCCCGCGCCCTTCGGGGCCGTGGTGCTCCTGACGGCCGCCTCGGCGGTCGCGGTCATGGGCCTCGCCGCTCTCCTGTCCCACCCGCCCGGGCTGAAGTTCCTCCTCCTGGGGCCGATCGCCCTGGTGGTGTTCGAGGTGGTCGTTCACGAGGTGTGGTGGCAGCGCTGGTGGGGCGCGATCCCGGGAGCGGCGGCGGGGCTGGCGCTCTACTTCGAGGGCCGGGCCGCGCTGGCCGACATCGTCGGCGAGCCTTGGGCCCACCCCGTCGCGTACGTCGCCGCCTGGACCCTCTTCGCCGTCGTCTTCGCCCTCTGCAGCCGCTATCCCCGGACCGTCTGAACGCCGCAGCGGCGTGATCTTCTCCGCCGCTCAGGTGACGCCCGGTCGCCCCGCAGGCGGACGACGGCCGGTGGTCCCGGTGCCTACCGTCATCCCCATGTTGAACAACCAGGTGACATTCCGGCGCGTCGCGGCAGGCACGCTGCTCGTCGTGGCCCCGCTGTTCCAGGCCGTCGCCGTCGTCGTCGACCCCGGCACCTGGGGCGACGACAGGGAGGCGGTCAGCTACGGCGTCAACCCCGCGCTCGCGCAGACCGAATCGGCGCTCTTCCACTGGAGCTGGCTGCTGATGGCCGTCGCGGCCGTGGGCCTGGTGCATCTCACCAGGCGCAAGGCCACCAGGCTCGGCCACGTCGCCGGCGCCGCGACGGTGGTCGGCTACATCTCCGCCTCCGGGCTGCTGATGATCGACCCCGTCGAGTGGTGGCTGGGGCAGCACAACCCGCCGGAGCAGGCGCAGAAGATCCTCGACGAGATGCTGAACCTGCCCGGGGTCATCTTCGGCTTCCAGATGCCGTGGATGTTCTGCGCGATCCTCGGCCTGCCGCTGCTGACCGCGGCCGTCTGGCGGACGGGCTTCGTCGGGTGGTGGGTGCCGCTGCTCGTCTTCGTCGGCTACGTCGTCTCGTTCCCCATCCCGTACGGGCCGGTGACCGTGCTGTTCTGGATCCTGCCCGTCATCGCGCTGGGCTGGACCGGGATCAAGGTCCTGCGCATGGGCGACGAGGCGTGGGCGGCCTACTATCCCTCCCGCGAGAGGGCCGCCGTCAGCCCAGTTCCGGAATCCAGCCCGCGGTGACCGCGAGGATCACGAAGAAGCCGAGGATGATCCGGTAGATCACGAAACCGGTGAAGCGGTGGTGGCTGATGTAGCGCAGGAACCAGGCCACGGCCGCGTAGCCGACGATGAACGAGATGATCGTGGCCAGGATCGTGGGCCCCCAGGCGGGTGCGGGGCCCTCGCCGATCTTGGCCACCTCCAGCAGCCCCGACGACAGCACGGCGGGGATGGCCAGCAGGAACGAGTATTTCGCCGCGTCCTCGCGCCGGTAGTCGAGCAGCAGGCCCGCGGTGATCGTGCCGCCGGAGCGGGACACGCCGGGGATGAGGGCGAGCGCTTGGGCGAAGCCGTACACGAGGGCGTGGGTGAAGCTCAGGTGCTTTTCGAGCGTGAGCTTGTTGCGGGCGGTGCGGTCGGCGAACCACAGGATGCAGCCGAACACGATCAGCGTGGTGCCCACCAGGCGCAGGTCGCGGAAGACCGTCTCGATCTGGTCCTTGAACACCAGACCGAGCACGCCGATGGGCAGCGAGCCGACGATGACGTACCAGCCCATGCGCGCGGCCCAGTGGGTGCGCAACTCCTTGACGAACAGCGACCGGAACCAGGTGGAGACGATCTCCCAGATCTCCTGGCGGAAGTAGATCAGCACGGCCGCCTCCGTGCCGAGCTGGATCACCGCTGTGAACGCCGCCCCCGGATCCTGCCAGCCGGCGAAAGCGGAGACCACCCTGATGTGGGCGCTGGAGGAGATCGGCAGGAACTCTGTGAGCCCCTGGACCAACCCCAGAACCACCGCTTCAAGCCAGCCGATCACGACGACACCTTCCGAGGACGCGGCACTGACGAGGTGAGGCTAGCGGATACGGGGGCCGCAGGCGTCCGCTAGGCCTGCCATGCCGCGGCGTTGGCGGCGGCGTATTCGGCGAAGTCGCGAGCCGGGCGGCCGAGGGCCTGGCGCACGCCGTCCACGACGTGGGCGTTGCGGCCGTCCAGGATGCCGGTGAACAGCGCGGCGAAGGCGTCTGCCTCCTCCCGCGGCACTCCCTGTGCGGTCGCCCCGGCCACGTACTCCTCCGGCGTCACCGGTACGAACGAGATCGTCCTGCCGGCGGCCTCCGACAGCTCGCTCGCGACCTCCGCGAACGTGAGCAGCCTGGGCCCGGTCAGCTCGTACAGCTTGCCGGCGTGGCCCTCCTGGCTGAGCGCGGCGGCGGCCACGTCCGCGATGTCCTCCACGTCCACGAACGGTTCGGGCACGTCGGCGGCCGGAAGCGCGATGACGCCCTCCTGCGCCTGCTCGAGGAGGAAGCCCTCGCTGAAGTTCTGCATGAACCAGCTGCAGCGGACCACCGTCCACTCCGCGCCGGACTCCTGGACGGTGCGCTCGCTGGCCTGCGCCTCCGGCTCGCCCCGCCCGGACAGCAGGACCAGCCGCCGCACGCCGGTGCTCACGGCCAGCTCCGTGAACGCCTTGATGTCGTCGTACGCGCCGGGGAAGGCGAGGTCGGGGTAGTAGGAGAGGTAGACGGCCGTCACGCCGTCGAGGGCCGTCGGCCACGTTGAGCGGTCCTGCCAGTCGAAGAGCGGGCGCGACCCGATCCGCACGGGCAGGTCGAGAGCGGTGAGCCGGTCAGCCACACGGCGGCCGGTCTTGCCCGTGCCGCCCAGCACCAAAATCGTCATATGCCTAGTAAGCCGCCATACCCATAAGACTCTCCATGGTTGAGAAGCGCATTCGCATATGCGATCGTCTAGCCCATGGACCACCTCGCGGCGTTGCTCGACGGCCCGCGGGCCCGTGGCGCCTTCCTGCTCCGCTCGATCCTCGACCCGCCGTGGTCGCTGCGGATCCAGGACGAGGCCCCGCTGTCGGTGATCGCGCAGGTGCGCGGGGAGTCGTGGATCGTGTACGACGGCGCCGAGCCCGTACGCCTCGCGCCGGGGGAGGTCGCGATCAGCCGGGGGCCGGAGCCGTACACGGTGGCCTCGGATCCGGACATGGCGCCGCAGATCGTGATCCACCCCGGCCAGCACTGCTCGACGCCCGACGGTCAGTCGCTCCACGACGCGATGGACCTGGGCGTGCGTACGTGGGGCAACGACCCCCATGGGAGCACGGTGCTGCTCACCGGCACGTACAACCTGGAGGGCGAGGTCAGCAGGCGGCTGCTCGAGGCGCTGCCGCCGCTGCTCACGCAGCCGGGTGACCCGGTCATCTCGCTGCTCGGCGCCGAGATCGTCAAGGACGAGCCCGGGCAGGAGGCGGTCCTCGACCGGCTGCTCGACCTGCTGCTCATCGCGGTGCTGCGCTCGTGGTTCGCCGCTCGGTCGGACGAGGCGCCGGGCTGGTACCGCGCGATGGGCGACCCGGTGGTCGGCAGGGCGATGCGTCTGATGCAGCACAATCCGGCACACCCGTGGACGGTCGCCGCCCTGGCCTCCGAGGCGGGCGTCTCCAGGGCGTCCCTGGCCAGGCGCTTCACCGAGCTGGTGGGGGAGCCGCCGATGGCCTTCCTCACGGACTGGCGCCTGGCGCTCGCCGCCGACCTGCTGCGCGAGCCGGACGCGACGATCGGGTCGGTGGCCAGGAAGGTGGGGTACGGGAGCCCGTTCGCGCTCAGCGCGGCCTTCAAGCGCGTACGCGGGATCAGCCCACAGGAGTACCGAACCGGAGCCGGCGGAATGTGATGAAACCTCTGCTGCTGCTCGACGTGGACGGCGTCCTGAACCCCATGGGGCGGCCCACCCCCGACTTCAGGCGCTACCGGTGCACGATCGGCGACGCCACCTACATCGTGAACCTCAACCCGAGACACGGCCGCCGGCTCCTCGACCTGGCCCTGACCACCGGCTCCGAGCTGGTCTGGGCGACGACGTGGGAGCACCACGCCAACGACTGGATCGCCCCCAGGATCGGCCTGCCCTCGCTCCCCGTCATCCCCCTGAACCCGGACGTGCCTTCCGAGCACGGGGAGATGTTCAAGACGCCGCGCGTGGCCGAGTACGTCGGGCGGCGGCCGTTCGTCTGGTTCGACGACCAGGTGTGGGCGGAGGACGAGGAGTATCTCAGGGTGCATCAGGGTCTGGATGATTTCCTCCTCATCCACGTGGAGCCCCGAACGGGACTGACCAGCCGACATCTGGGCATGGCGCATGAGTGGCTGACCCTTACAGGGTTTTCTCAGGGTTCCTGACGGGAGTCCGTGGGACCGGCCGTCCGTTTCACAGGTAGGTCGTCACACACGGAGGAAACATCATGTACCGCTCACGAGAACACAGGATTCTGGCCGGCGTCTGCGGCGGCCTCGCCGACAAGATGGGCCTGCCGCCCACCCTCGTCCGCATCCTCTGGCTGCTGCTGTCGCTCATCCCGGGACCGCTGTGGGTCGTCTACGTCGCCATGTGGATCCTCATCCCGGAGGAGCCGAGGGGCTACCGTACGGCGGCGTAGCGTGCGCGGGCGAGCCGCCGCAGGCGGTGGGAGCGACGGCAGGCCGCCCGCCGCGGATCGGCGGACGGCCTGCGTCGGCTGAGCGCTACTCGTCGGCGGGCGGCTGCCTCGGTGCACCGCCCGCGTCGTTCTTCCAGTTCGGGGGTCGGTTCACGCCCCTGCTTGTTGACCTGCGGTATGAAGTGGAAAGGGTTACAAGGGTGGCAGCAGTTGCCGTGGGATCCCCAGTTCGGGCTGCTCGGGACGCGGTTTATCCTCGAAGGATGAGGGCAAGGCCGCTGACACTCATCCAGGACGATCTCGTCGATTACGACACGGCGATGGAGCGCATGACCGACATGGTCGGCCAGCGCCAGCGGGACGAGCGGCCGGACACGCTGTGGCTGCTCAGCCACCCGTCCGTCTACACGATCGGGCGCCGCACGCCGATGGCCCACCTGCCCGACCCCTCGCGGGGCATCCCCGTCATGGAGACCGGGCGCGGCGGCCAGCTCACCTACCACGGGCCCGGGCAGCTGGTCGGCTATCTCATCGTCAAGCTCGCCGAGGACCAGGGCATCGTCGACTACGTGCGCGAGGTGGAGCTGCGGCTGGTGGAGGCGCTGGGCAAGCTGGGGCTGTCCGCCGAGCGCCGCGACACGCCGCCGGGCTCGGAGCTGCTAACCGGCGTCTGGACGACCGAGACCGGCCGCAAGATCATCTCGATCGGCATGCGGCAGAGCCGGGGCGTCACGAGCCACGGGTTCGCGCTCAACGTGGACGGCGACCTGTCGCCCTGGGACTGGGCGATCGCCTGCGGGATGCCCGACGTGGACATGACCTCGCTCAAGCGCGAGCTCGGCGCGGCCTCGATGGCCGAGGTCCGCACGGCCGTGGCCGCCGCCTTCGAGGCCTCCTGACCACCGCTTGGGCCTTAGCTGCGCGGGAAGACCTGCACCTCGGCGTCATGTCCGCCGCCGTTGAGCTTGCCGTCGCAGGTGTAGAGCGGCGCCTCGAGCGCTTCGGCGAGTGCGAGACAGGCGGCGTCGTAGGCGGTGTAATTGTGACGCAGCTCCCAGATGCGCTCCGCGATGCCCTTGATCTCGTAACGGGAGATCTTAAGTGCGAGGTAGTCGGCTCGTGCCTGCTCGGCTGCAGATGCGGCGAGCTTGCCGCCGAGCACCAGGCCCCGCAGGGTCGAGAGAACCTCGACATCCAGCAGATGAGGGGCGTGGACGCTTGCCTGGAGGGCGTCGAGGAGCTCGACATCCGCCTCGCGTCCCGTCAAAGCCTCGACCATGGCGGACGAGTCGATGATGATCATCGTCTGCCCTCATGGACGGCGTCGAGGATCTCAGCGGTAGAGGGCCCCTGGGAGCGATCTCGGGACTTGAGCCGCTTGACTATTTCGGCATTGGTCGGCCTGGCGGCGATATCTGCCAGCTCTCTTGCGACGTAAGCCGAAAGAGACATGCCGGCTTCGGCCGCGCGCTCCTTCAATGACTCGGCGACGGGTTCCGGGACATCGCGGATGTAGAGCGTTGCCATGGGCTGATGCTAGCAGGTTGCTAGCACGGCACGTGGGTACGGCTCGCGTCAGCCGTACCCACGTCAGGGTCAGGACACCGGGACCTCGTCGACGGTGCGGCGGGGGCCGGTGAACCAGTGCTTGGCCGACAGCGTCCACCACAGGGCGATTCCGATCAGCACGACCCCGACCGCGATCGGGGCGTAGTTGACCGAGGTCCAGGTGAAGGCCTTGTTGCCGGGCACCCCGGCGGGCGAGAACGGCATGACGAAGTAGATCGAGATGATCACGATCTCGACGCACGCGATCCAGCAGAGCGCCTTGTACTTCCGGCCCAGCGTCCACGGGCCGGGGACGAACCTGTCGCCCATGCGCAGCCGCAGCCAGATCGGGATCAGGAACGCCAGATAGAGGCCGATGACCGCGATCGAGACGACGGCGAAGAACGCGACCGGAGTCGTCGAGCCGGGAGGGGCGTAGAGGGCGGGCAGTGTGATCAGCGCGGCCACGGCGCAGCCGGCCAGGATGGCGTTGACAGGGGTGCGGTTGCGGTCCACCTTCGACCACAGCCGCCAGCCGGGCACCGCGCCGTCCCGGGAGAACGCGTACGTCATGCGCGACATCGAGGTCACGCAGCTCATCCCGCAGAAGAACTGACCGATCGTGGAGATCGCGAAGATCGCGGTGGCCAGCGGCGAGGAGAGAGCGGTCGTGAAGATCGCGCCGACGAAGCCCAGCTGCTTGTTGATCTCGTCGACGTTCGTGGCCGCGAACAGGAACGACAGCAGGAGGATCCAGCCGCCGATCGCCGAGTAGAAGATCGACTGCCACAGGCCGCGGGCGGCGGTCCTGGCCGCGCCCTGCGTCTCCTCCGACACGTGGGCGCAGGCGTCGAAGCCGGTGATCGTGTACTGGGTGAGCAGGAAACCGAGCGGCAGGACGTACAGCCAGAAGGGCAGTCCCCGATCGCCCGGCGAGCCGAAGCCGGAGTTGTTGATCATCTCGGTGAACACGAAGCCGAGTGACTGGTGCCGGGTGGGCGCGAAGACCAGGATGGCGACCACGACCGCCGCGCCGGCGACGTGCCACCAGACCGAGATGTTCTGCAGCAGCGAGATGAGCTTGTGGCTGTAGATGTTGATCAGGGCGTGCAGCACCAGGATGATCACGAACAGCAGGAACGCCTGGTGGAGCGTGCCCTCCCAGGCGCCGCCGGTCAGGCGGCTGATCGTGATGTTGAGGAACGTGGCGCAGCCGTAGTCGACCGACGCGGTGACGGCGATGAGGCCGATCAGGTTGAGCCAGCCGGTGAACCAGCCGTGGATCGGCTTGCCCAGCGTGGCGGCCCACCAGTAGATGCCGCCCGCCGTCGGGTACGCCGACACCAGCTCCGACATGCAGAACCCGATGATCAGGATGAACAGGGAGATCAGCGGCCAGCCCCATGAGATGGCGATGGGGCCGCCGTTGTTCCAGGCTTGTCCGAAGGTCGTGAAGCAGCCGGCGAGGATGGAGATGATCGAGAAGGAGATGGCGAAGTTCGAGAAACCGCTCCAGGTGCGGGCCAGCTCCTGCTTGTAGCCGAGCTCGGCGAGTCGCCTGGAATCCTCTTCAGTGGTCATGAGGTCTCCCTGGGGGGCGCGGAGGACGCTCTATTTGGACTACATCTAGACCATTTCCCGGTCGAGGACAAGGCGTGACGGGTGGGTTTCGGGCTAGTCAGGCGTGTGGCCAACCTTCAGGGTGATCTTCCCGGTTGTGGAGCCGTCGAGCTGGGCGGCCTTCGCGCCCTCGAGGTCCTCCCATGGGCCGTGCCGGCCGATTTCGACGGAGAGGTCGCCGGCGGCCACCAGGGCGAGGAGGTGGACCAGGTCCGCCGCGGGGGCCGCCACGTCGCCGAAGGAGTTGAGGGACTTGGCGGGGCCCAAGGAGAACGTCGAGTTGGGGGGGAAGGTGGCGGACTGTCCTGATGCCCAGCCGATGCTCTGGAGGTTGCCGCCGGGCTTCACCAGGGACCAGGTGGTGACGAGCGTCGGGCCGCCCACCGTCTCGATCGCGACGTCGACCGGCTCGACGCCGTCGAGCCCCACGACCACCTCGATACTGCCCGGCCGGCCCTGCTCGACTGGGGCGGCATCGGCCGCGAGCGTGGCGGTCAGGTGGTGGGCGCGTTCCGGCCTGCTGACGGAGGCGATGACGTGCGCGCCCGACCGCCGGGCCAGTTGTACGGCCAGCCGCCCCACCGCCCCCGACGCCCCGGTGACCAGGACGCGCGAGCCCGGCGCCGGTCCGGCGGCCCGCAGCGAGCGCAGCGCCGTGAGGCCGGCCATCGGCAGCGCGGTGGCCCGTACCAGATCCACCTGGTCAGGGACCGGGGCCAGCGAGCCGGTGTCGAACGCCGCCCGCTCGGCCCACGCCCCCGCCCCGAACGCCGCCACCCTCGCGCCCACGCCGGGACCCGTGCCGTCCTCGGCGGCCCGTACGACGACGCCGGCCGCGTCGTAGCCGAGCACCGTGCCCAGCGGCAGGCGCCCCATGTGCCGCAGGTCGCTGAAGTTCACCGACGCGTGATGGACCTCGACGAGCGCCTGACCGAGGCCCGGCACGGGCTCGGGCACCTCCGCGAACCGTCCCTCGCCCCCTGGACCCGACACCAGTGCGCGCATGTACGACCTCCCTGCACCCAAGAACGGACTGTCGGTCCGTTTCGATGGCAGGGATAGTATGAGGACCGATAGTCCGGTTGCAAGCGAAGGAGGATCACGGTGCGGTCAGACGCCACGCGCAACCGGGAGGCGATCCTGCGGGCCACGGAGGACCTGCTGGCCACCCACGGGGCCGAGCACATCTCCCTCGACCGGGTGGCCGCGGCGGCCGGGGTGGGGAAGGGCACGCTGTTCCGGCGCTTCGGCAGCAGGACCGGCCTGTTCCAGGAGCTGCTCGCCGAGCGGGCCGCCGCGCTGGCGCTCGCCATCGAGTCGCCCGGCTCGCCGCTCGGGCCCGGCAACCCGCCCAAGGAGCGGCTGCTGGCCTTCCTGGACGAGCTCGCCGAGCTGGCTCAGCGCAACCTCGCCCTCTTCGCCGCCCACGAGCGGGCCTGCGCCGATGACAAGTATCGGGATCCGACCTATTTGCGCTGGCACGCGCACGTGACCGCGCTGATCGCCGAGGCCGGGCCGGGTGGCGGCGAAGTCCGGCTCGACGCGGAGTTCGCCGCCCACGCGCTGCTCGGCTCCTTCGACGCCGACCTCGCCCGGCACGTCATGGCGGACGGCGGGCCGGCCCGGCTCAAGTCCTCGGTCAGGGGCCTGGCCGAAACCCTTCTTGCCTGAAACTCCTACTGGTCGCCGAACGCGTCGGTCGCCGCCTGGCAGAACGCCTTGAGGTCGTCCGGCTTGCGGCTGGTGACCAGGGTGTTCGGTCCGCCCGTGCACACCATGACCTCCTGGTCCACCCACGTCGCCCCCGCGTTGCGCAGGTCCGTCTGCAGGCTGGGCCACGAGGTGACGGTACGGCCGCGTACGACGTCCGCCTCCACCAGCGTCCAGGGCGCGTGGCAGATGGCGGCCACCGGCTTGCCCGCGTCGAAGAAGGCGCGGGCGAACCGCACCGCCTGCGGCTCCATGCGCAGGAAGTCGGGGTTCGCGACGCCTCCGGGGAGCACGAGGCCGTCGTAGGACGCCGGGTCGGCGTCGTCCACCGTTTCGTCCACGGCGAACCTGTCGGCCTTGTCCAGGTGGTGGAACGCCTGGACCTGACCCGACCGGGTGGAGACCAGCTTGGGAGTGCCACCCGCCTGCTTGACCGCCTTCCACGGCTCGGTGAGCTCCACCTGCTCCACTCCTTCGGGAGCGACCAGGAACGCGATGGTCTTGCCGTCCAACATGTGAACTCCTCCCTTGGCTGCATGTCCTCTCCCCCTTTCCGAGAGGGCCGGGTGTATGCGTCCTGTAGGGGGAGGGGGTATGCCGCTCGCCATCCGCTCCGGTCGGCGGCATAGTGGTGCCGGACTCGCCGGGGGCGCCGCGTCAGGGGGCTGCCACCGTTGGTGAAAATTTACACCGAAAATGGAAACGAGAGTGAAACAATTTTCCGCCACTCGTTGACACGCGGACTCCGTATGGTGTGCCTTTCTCTACACAGGAAAACCCCCGCCTGAAGGTGAGGCACTTATGAGGAAATGGTTCGCGCGCCTGGCAGTGCTGGGTGTCGCGCTATTAGTAGCAGGTCAGGGCGCGACCGCGGCCCAGGCTCAGGAACCTGCGGCGGGGAAGAAGATCGTCCGCATCGGGGCCACGCAGTCCATGGACTCGATGAACCCGTTCCTCGCTGTCCGCCTGGTCTCGACGTCGATCCACCGCTGGATGTACGGCTACCTCACGGTCCCTGACTCCAAGACGCTGCAGCCCAGCCCGGACCTGGCCGAGTCGTGGACCACGTCGCCGGACGGGCTCACCTGGACGTTCAAGATCCGCCAGGCCAAGTGGTCGGACGGCCAGCCGATCACGGCCGACGACGCGGCGTGGACGTTCAACAAGATCATGACGGACGAGGCCGCCAAGACGGCCAACGGCCCGGCAGTGGAGAACTTCGCGAGCGTCACGGCGAGCGGCCAGGACCTGACGATCAAGCTCAAGACCCCGCAGGCGTCCATGCTGGACAACCCGATCCCGATCATGCCCAAGCATGTCTGGGAGTCGGTCACCGATCTGGCCAACTACGACGCCGAGAAGTACCCGAGCGTCAGCAGCGGCCCGTACATCGCGATCGAGCACAAGAAGGACCAGTACGTCAAGCTGCAGGCCAACCCCAACTACTGGCGGGGCAAGCCCAAGGTCGACGAGCTGCAGGTCATCTTCTACGACAACCCCCAGGCCGCGGTCGCAGGCCTGCAGAAGGGTGACATCGACCTGCTCGGCCGGATGACCCCGCCGGAGTTCGAGGCCATCCAGAACAACCCGAACATCGAGGCGTGGAACACCCAGGGCCGCCGCGCGGCGTACCTGCAGATCAACCACGGCGCCACCACCACCGACAACAAGCCCGTCGGTGACGGCCACCCGGCGCTGAAGGACGTCAAGGTGCGCCAGGCGCTGCACTACGCCATCGACAAGCAGAAGCTGGTCGACGAGGTCCAGAACGGCCTGGCCAAGCCCGCCGACGGCTCGATCGTGCCGCCGATGTACAAGGACTTCTTCTGGGAGGCCACCGGCGACGAGAAGGTCACGTACGACCCCGCCAAGGCCAACAAGATCCTCGACGACGCCGGCTACAAGAAGGGCTCCGACGGCGTCCGCACGATGCCCGACGGCAAGAAGAAGCTGGAGTTCCGCTTCACCATCCACACCGAGACCCCGATCGAGGACAAGCTCGCCGAGTACCTGACGGGCTTCCTCAAGGAGGTCGGCATCACGCTGACCACGGTGAAGCTGGAGTCCAGCAAGTTCACCGAGGAGACCGGCGTCACCGGCAACTTCGACATCGCGATCAGCGGCTGGTCGGTCAACCCCGACCCGGAGGAGGTCCTGGCCACCCACCTGTGCAGCCGCAGGCCGGCCCCGAACGGCGAGGGCGGCGGCACCGAGTCGTTCTTCTGCGACGAGACCTTCGAGAAGCTCTACCAGGAGCAGCTGAAGGAGCTCGACCGGCCCAAGCGCGCCGAGATCATCAAGCAGATGCAGGAGCGCCTCTACACCCAGGCCCCGATCATCGCGATCTACTACACGAACGACCTCGAGGGCTACCGCAAGGACCGGATCACCAGCATCACCCCGGTCCCTGAGGACAAGGGCCTCCTGTACGGCGGCAGCGGCTACTGGCCGTTCTACACCGTGGACGTCAAGGCCACGGCGGCGAGCGGCGGCAGCGGCTCCGGCGGCGGCTCCAACACCGGCCTCATCGTCGGCATCGTGGGCGGCGTCGTGGTCATCGGACTGGCGGTCTTCCTCCTGAGCAGGCGGCGCAAGAACGTCGCAGACGAGCGCGAATGACCACTCCGCTGGAAGCAGCAGAGCCCGCCGCCGTCCAGGCGGCGGGCCCTGGTGACGAGCGCTCCACCCGCCGCGGCACGCTGCAGTACGCGCTGTCCAAGTCCGGTGGGGCGCTGTTCAGCATCGCCATGGTGATCGTCGGGACGTTCTTCGTGTTCCGGCTGCTGCCCGGCGACCCGGTGCGGAACCTCGCGCAGGGCCGCAACATGACGCCGGACCAGCTCAACCTCGAACGCCACCGGCTGGGCCTGGACAAGCCGCTGATCGACCAGTTCTTCCAGTTCGTCGGCGACACGCTCAGGCTCGACCTGGGCACCTCGTACGAGTACAAGCGGCCGGTGCTCGACCTGATCGGCGAGCGCATCGGCCCCACCCTCCTGCTGGCGGGGACGGGCCTGGTCATCGCGGTCAGCCTGGGCATCTGGCAGGGCACGCGGGCGGGGTGGCGGCCCGGCAGCAGGTTCGACCGGTTCTCCACCGGCGCGTCGCTGCTGCTCTGGTCGGTGCCGACCTTCTGGCTGGGACTCCTGCTCATGATGGTGTTCGGCGTGGGCATCGGCCCCATTCCCGGCATCTTCCCCTTCAGGGGCATCGAGAGCGTGGACGCGCCCGACGGGTTCGCCTACATCCTGGACGTGGCCTCGCACATGGTGCTGCCGTGCCTGACCCTCGTGGCCGTGGTGTACGCGCAGTACCTCCTGGTCATGCGCTCCTCGCTGCTGGAGGAGGTCAGCCAGGACTACGTGACCGTGGCCCGCGCCAAGGGCCTGCGCGACGACGAGGTACGCCGCCGCCACGCGGTGCCCAACGCGCTGCTGCCCACGGTGACCCTGGTCTTCATGCGCATCGGCTTCGTGGTCGGCGGCGCGGTCACCGTGGAGACGATCTACACCTGGCCCGGACTGGGGCAGCTGTTCTACGAGGCGGTCAGTGTGCCCGACTTCACGCTCATGCAAGGCACGTTCCTGCTGATCACTGTGTCGGTGATCGTCATGAACACGCTGGCCGACGTGGTGTACCACATGCTCGACCCGAGAGTGAGGTCGGCATGACCAGTGTCGCCGCAGATCGCAGGCGGCTGGCGCTGAGCCGCTTCTGGGCCGAGTTCCGCCATCACCGGGCCGGAATGGTCGGCCTGGTGATCCTCGTCGTCGCCGTGCTGCTGGCGCTCGTCGCACCGCTGTTCATCAGCGCGGACGTCACCAGCGTCATCAAGGGCACGGGTGCGAAGTGGGCGGCGCCGAGCCCGGGTGAGCCGTTCGGCACCGACGAGTCGGGCCGCTCCATCCTGCTGATGGTGTGGTGGGGCTCGCGCACGTCGCTGTTCATCGGCTTTCTCGCCGCGTTCCTCAGCATCGTGATCGGCCTGGTGGTCGGCGTCGCCGCCGGGCACTTCCGCGGCTGGCTCGGCGGCGCGCTCATGCGGGTCACCGACTGGTTCCTGGTGCTCCCGTCGCTGGTCACGGCCCTGGTGCTGGCGGCCATCCTGGGCGGCAGCACGTTCACCATCATCATGGCGATCGGGATCACGACCTGGCCGTCGACCGCCCGGCTGATCAGGGCGCAGACGCTCGCCGTGGAGTCCCGGCCGTACATCGAGCGGTCGAAGGCGCTCGGCGGCGGGCACTGGCACATCACCACCAGGCACGTGCTGCCCAACGTGGCGCCGCTGCTGCTGGCCAGCACCACGCTGGAGGTGGCCAGCGCGATCGTCACGGAGTCCACGCTCGCCTTCCTCGGCGCCAGCGCCAACAAGACCTCGTGGGGCACCATGCTGCGCGCCTCCTATGACTTCGGCGCGGCCACGCAGGGCGCGTGGTGGTACATCTTCATCCCCGGCCTCGCCATCCTGGCCGTCGTCATGGCGTTCACCCTGGTCGGGCGGGCGCTGGAGGCCGTGCTCAACCCGCGGCTGAGGAGGGCGGCATGAGTTTGCTCG
Organism: Nonomuraea helvata; assembly: GCF_039535785.1. Lineage (NCBI taxonomy): Bacteria > Bacillati > Actinomycetota > Actinomycetes > Streptosporangiales > Streptosporangiaceae > Nonomuraea > Nonomuraea helvata. Next base: position 957,434 of record NZ_BAAAXV010000009.1, on the reverse strand, counting down.
AACTCGAGGACGTGTCGGTGACGTACCGCATCGCGTCGGGCGAGGTGCCCGCCGTGCGAGGTGTGTCGCTGACGCTCGACTCCGGAGCGGCACTCGGAGTCGCCGGCGAGTCGGGGTCCGGCAAGTCGACGCTGGCCATGGCGCTGCTGCGGCTCCTGCCCCGCGACGCGCACGTCGGCGGCCGGATCCTGCTCGACGGCGAGGACGTGCTCACCATGAAGTGGGGCCGCATGCGTGCCGTGCGGTGGGCCGAGGCCTCGATCGTGTTCCAGGGTGCGCAGCACGGGCTCAACCCGGTGCGCAGGATCGGTGACCAGATCGCCGAGCCCCTGCTCGTCCACGGACTGGCCAAGCCGGACGCCGCCGGCAGGCGCGTGACCGAGCTGCTCGAACAGGTCGGCCTGCCCGCCTGGCGGGCCCGCAGCTACCCGCACGAGCTCTCCGGCGGGCAGCGGCAGCGCGTGATGATCGCGATGGCGCTGGCGTGCTCGCCGCGGCTGATCATCGCCGACGAGCCGACCACGGCGCTCGACGTGATGGTGCAGGCCCAGGTCCTGAGCCTGATCAAGGAACTGGTCGCCGAGCACGACATCTCACTGATCATGATCTCGCACGACCTGTCGGTCCTGGCGGACGTGTGCGACCAGCTCGCGGTCATGTACGCGGGCCGCGTCGTCGAGCACGGCCCGTCCACCGAGGTGTTCCACGACGCCAAGCACCCCTACAGCCGGGCGCTGGCGGCGGCGTTCCCCACGGTGGGCGACCCGGCCTCGCGGCTGGCGCCGAAGGGCCTCGGCGGCGACCCGCCGGACCCCATGCAGCTCCCGAGCGGCTGCGCGTTCCACCCGCGCTGCCCCGTGGCGCTGGACGAATGCCCCACCCTGGACGTGGAGCTGTGGCCCGCGGGCGAGCGCCGTAGCGCCGCGTGCGTGCACGTACGCGAGAAGGAGGGGGCCTCATGACCGAGACGCAGACCACCGCGGAGGCCGTCTCGACGGCCCGGCCGAGCCTGCTGGAGGCCCGCGACCTGCACGTGGAGTTCTCCTCGCGCGGGCGCCGCGCCAAGGCCGTGGACGGCGTGAACCTCGCCGTCGGCGAGGGCGAGATCGTGGCCCTGGTCGGCGAGTCCGGCTGCGGCAAGACCACCCTGGCGCGCACGCTGCTCGGCCTCGAGCGCCCCACCTCGGGCGAGATCCGGTACGGCGGCGCCGCGCTGGACTACGGCTCCAGGGCGCTCAAGGCGTACCGCAGGCAGGTGCAGCTCGTGCTGCAGGACCCGATGGGCTCGCTCAACCCCAGGCAGACCGTGTACGAGGCGGTCGCCGAGGGGCCGCGCATCCACGGCCTGCCGGACGAGCGGGAGGTCGTGGCCGAGGCGCTGTCCAGGGCCGGGCTGCGGCCGCCCGACCGGTTCTTCCTGCGCTACCCGCACGAGCTCTCCGGCGGGCAGCGGCAGCGCGTGGTGATCGCCGGCGCGCTGGCGCTGAACCCCAAGGTGCTGATCGCCGACGAGCCGGTGGCCTCGCTGGACGCCTCCGTACGCGGCGAGATCCTGGCCCTGATGCTCAAGCTCCGCGAGGAGCTGGGGCTGTCGGCGCTGGTCGTCACCCATGACCTGGGCCTGGCCTGGAACATCGCCGACCGGGTGGCGGTCATGTACCTGGGCCGGATCGTCGAGTCCGGCCCGGTGGAGCAGGTCCTGACGGCGCCGCGGCACCCGTACACGCAGGCCCTGATGTCGGTGCTGCCGGAATCTCCAGAACGGGTCGTGCTCACCGGCGAGCCGCCGGACCCGACCAGGATCCCCGGCGGGTGCCGCTTCCACGCCCGCTGCCAGGTGCTCGCCTCCGGGAAGGCGGCCGAGGCGGGGGTGGACGCGAGGTGCCGGTCCGAGCTGCTGGACATCCTGCCCGCCGTCCCGGACGCGCAGGCGGCCTGCTACTACGCGGATGTGACCGGTTAGCCGAGGTCGGCGTCGTGGACGAGGATGGCGGCCTGTACGCGGTTGGCCAGGCCCAGCTTGGCCAGCACGCGGCTGACGTGCGCCTTCACCGTGGCCTCCGTCAGGCGCAGCTCGCGGCCGATCTCCGCGTTGGACAGGCCGCGGGCCAGCGCCCTGATCACGTCCTCCTCCCGGCCGGTGAGCTGGGCGAGCTGCCTGCGGGCGGCCTCGGCCCGTGAGGGCGCGCGGTCCACGTACGCGGCGAGCAGGCGCTTGGTGACCGAGGGGGAGAGCATGGCCTGGCCGCCGGCGACCGTGCGGACGGCGGCGGCCAGCTCCCTCGGCGGGGTGTCCTTGAGCAGGAACCCGACCGCGCCCAGGCGCAGCGCCTCGTGCACATAGTCGTCGAGGTCGAACGTGGTCAGCATGATCAGCTTGGGCGCGTCCGGCCCGGACATGAGGCGGGCGGCGGCGGTCAGGCCGTCCATGCCCGGCATGCGTACGTCCATCAGCACGACCTCGGGCCGCAGCCGCCGCACGGCGGAGACCGCCTCGGCGCCGTCGCGTGCCTCGCCGGCGACGGCGATGTCGCCCGCCGCCTCCAGGATCAGCCGCAGCCCCGAACGGACGAGCTCCTCGTCGTCCACGATCAGCACCCTGATCATGTCGGGATCCTCGCGCTGACCAGGAAGCCGCCGCCGTCCTGGGCGCTGGTGCGCAGCGTGCCGCCGAGCAGCTCGACCCGTTCCCGCAGCCCCACCAGACCCCAGCCCGCGCCGGGCAGTTCCTCGGGCGGCGATCCCGGCGCCTGGTTGCGCACCTCCACCTCCAGCTCGCCCGGCCCGTAGCGGATGAGCACGTCCGTGGCGGCGTCCCCCGCGTGCTTGTGCACGTTGGTGAGCGCCTCCTGAACCACCCGGTACGCGGTCCGCTCCACGCTCGCCTCGATCGGTCGCGTCTCGCCCTCGTCGCGCCTGGTCACCGCGATGCCCAGGGTTCGGGACTGGTCGAGCAGCCGGTCGAGGTCGCCGAGAGTGGGCGGCGGCCGGCGCCCGGCCTCCGACGTGGGAGAGCGGAGGACGCCGAGCACGTCACGCAGGTTCGTCAGGGCCTCGCGGCCGATCCCGCCGATCATGGCAGCCGCCCGCGCGGTCTCCTCGTCGGCCGTCCGCACCTCCAGCGCCCCGGCGTGCAGCACGATGAGCGAGACCCGGTGCGCGACGACGTCGTGCATCTCCCTGGCGATCCTGGCCCGCTCCTGCGCCCTGGCCTGCTCGGCCCGCATGACCTGCTCGCGTTCGAGGCGCCTGGCCCGCTCCGTGGCCGCCTCCCGCGTGGCCCGTACGGACAGGCCGAGGGCCAGCGGCAGCCCGATCACGACCAGCGCCACCATCAGCGCGTTCCCCGGACTCGCGGTCATCAGCCGGTGGGAGCCGCCCTGGTGCTCGCCCACGAGCGCGGCGGCCCCGCACACCGCCAGGCAGCCGCCGAGATAGGCGGCGATGCGGCGCCCCCTCAGCGTCAGCCCCGCGCAGTAGGAGGCGACCAGCAGCGGCGGCCACATCGCCAGCCAGGCGTACCCGACGGCGCTCACCGCCGCCAGCGGCCACCACGACCTCCGCGCCTGCCAGGCGGCCACGCCCGCGGCCGCGGAGACCGCGATCAGCACCGGCAGCGGCAGGTCGGAGGGCACGCCGATCTGTCCTCGCACCACGAGCAGCGAGGCCGCGAACACAGCTCCGCCGAGCAGGACGAACCGCATGTCTCACAGCGTATGGGGCGACCGGAAAAGGGCTTTACGACGAAAGTAGTAAGAGCCGATCGACGATCGGGGCATCCTCGGCGGCGGCCCGGGGCACCAGCCTGGCTCCATGCGTAGAACTCTCGCCATAGCCGCCATGTCCCTGGCGGTCCTCGCCGCGGCCCCGCCGGCGCACGCGGCCGATGTCGCCCTTCCGAAGCCGACCGGTCCGCGGCCGGTCGGCACGACCAGCCTGCACCTGGTCGACTCGAGCCGCCCCGACCCGTGGAACCCCGAGGCGTCAGAGCGGGAGCTGATGGTCTCGCTCTGGTACCCGGCGAAGCGGGCCGTGGGGCGGCCGGCGCCGTACATGACGCCCCAGGAGTCCGCCGCCGTACTCAAGGACTTCTCGAACGTCCCCCCGGACGCGCTCATCAGGACCAGGACGTACGCCCGGCTGGACGCGCCCGTGAGCCCGGGCAGGCACCCCCTGGTCGTCATGTCGCCCGGCTTCTCCTTCCCGCGCGCCACCCTGACCTCGCTGGCCGAGGAGTTCGCGAGCCGCGGCTATCTGGTGGCGGCGGTGGAGCACACGTATGAATCGGTCGCGACCACGTTCCCCGACGGCCGGACCACCACCTGCCTGGCCTGCGTGAAGGGCCAGGACAGCGTCAAGGTGGCCGCGGGACGGGTCAAGGACGTGCGGTTCGTGCTCGGAGAGCTGGTCAAGGGCCGGTGGGGCAGGGCGATCGACCGGTCGAGGATCGCCATGGTCGGCCATTCCATGGGTGGGTACGCCACCGCCCAGACCATGCTGGCCGACACCCGGATCAAGGCCGGCGTCAACCTGGACGGCACGTTCGCGCTGGACGAGCCGCTCGACCGGCCGTTCATGCTGGTCGGGGCGCCGGGGCACGCCCCCGGATACGGCTCGTGGGACAAGGCCTGGATTAACCTGAAGGGCTGGAAGCGCTGGATCACGGTGGCGGGGACCGACCACGCGGCCTTCGTCGACTACGCCGTGCTCAGGCCGCAGCTCGGCCTCCCGGCGCAGCAGCTCGACGGCGCGCGGGCGCTGCGGATCACCCGCGCTCACCTGGTCAGCTTCCTCGACCGGCACCTGCTCGGCAAGCGGGCCCCGGTCGAGGACTATCCCGAGGTCTCCGATCACACCCGGAACGCGTCGGCGTTCTCCGAGGCCCACTGAGCGAAGCTGCGCGCGTCCCGGCCGGTGACCTCGCGCACGGTCGGGACCACCGTGTAGCCGACCTCCGGGGTGTTGCCCAGGGCCTGGACGAGGAAGTCGATCGTCTGCTCGCCCATGCCGTCGGCGGCCCACTTGGCCCGCGCCTCGTCCACGGTCAGCTCCACATACTCGACGTGGCTGCCGATCGACGTCCCCAGGATCTCGACCTTCTGCCTGAGCGTGATCGCCTCGGGACCCGTCAGCACGTACGTCCTGCCGCCGTGGCCGCCCTCGACCAGCACCGTCGCGGCCACGGCGGCGATGTCGCGCTCGTGCACGAGGGCGCTCAGCCGGTCGCCGAACGGCTCCTTGATGACGCCTTCCGTCTTCACCGTCTGCGCCCACCAGCGCAGCGTGTTGGACATGAACTCGACCGGGTGGAGCAGCGTCCATTCCAGGTCGGTCGCGGCCAGCGCCTGCTCGAGCGAGCCGTCCTCGCGGCCGCCCAGCACGGTGGCCCGTCGCACGCCCGCCGCGACGGCCAGCTTCACGATCGCGGCGCCGTCCGGCAGGGGTGCGTAGTCGTCGCCCGCGAAGTTGATCAGGTGCACGCCGGTGACGCCCTCGAAGGCGTCCTCCAGGGAATCGGGCCTGGCGAGATCGCCGGCGACGACCTCGACGCCGTCGGGGAGGCCTGCCTTGGCGGGGTTCCTGGTCAGGGCGCGTACGTGCTGCCCGGCCGCGAGGAGCTCCTCGACGACGAGACGGCCGACGGTCCCAGTGGCTCCGGTGACGAGGATGGTCATGGTGAACCCCTTATTTCTCTGGAACGGAATGTTCTGCTCTTACTATAGCAGAACGGAACGCTTCATTCCGAGTATTTTCTGAGCGAGATGGCGTTGGCGGCGCGGTGGATGGGGCCGGCGATCCTGTCGATCATCCGGTCGCGCCCGGGCAGGTGGGGGAGCAGCTTGATCATCTTGAGCTGGAACCAGAGGGCCGCACGTGACCCGATCACCATGCCCTTGACGTTGGCGGGCCCGAGTGCCTGGTTGGCCTCCACGAACGGGCGCATCTCGCGCTCGTAGCCCGCCGCCCCGCCGCCCTTCGCCAGCTCGCCCGCCAGCACGTACGCGCCCACGAGTGCCAGGCTCGTGCCCTGTCCCGAGGCGGGCGAGGCGCAGTACGCCGCGTCGCCCACGAGCACGACGCGCCCCTTCGACCAGTGGTCCATGTGGATCTGCGTGACCGAGTCGAAGTAGAAGTCCGCAGCGTCGCGTACGGACTCCAGCAGCGCCGGCACCTCCCATTCGACGCCCCGCATGGCCTTCACCAGCAGGTCCTTCTGGGCGTCGATGTCGCGGTGGTCGTAGGCCAGCGGCTCCGACGACCACATGAACAGGGCCTTGGCGCTGGTGTCCTGCCTGGTGCTGTAGACGTTCGCGGTCCGGCCGGGGGCGGCGTGCACGGCCTCCTCGCGGTCCAGGCCCAGCTTGTTCGGCACCGTGCAGATCGAGATGTAGTGGCCGAGGTCGCGGGCGTACCGGGACTCCTCGCCGAAGGCGATCCTCCTGGTGGTGGAGTGTGCGCCGTCGGCGCCGACGACCAGGTCGAACCTGCGCGGCGCCGAGCGCTCGAACGCCACCGTGCCGTCTTCGGCGATGCCCGTGACGGAGTCGCCGAAGACGTACTCGACGTCGTGGCGCGTGAGGTCGTACAGCAGCTCGTTCAGGTCGCCGCGCATGATCTCGACGTCGTCGCCCGTGCGCCCGCCGAACAGCGCGGCGTCCATCGTCGCGACCTTCCTGCCCCTGGCGTCGTAGTGGGTGGCGATCCGCATGTCCGTGCTCCTGGCGCGGACCGCGTCCATGATCCCCATGCGCTCGACCACCTGGAGGGCAGCGCCCCTGATGTCCACCTTGTAACCGCCCTCGCGGATCGCGGGGGCCCGCTCCACCACGGTCACGTCGAAGCCGTGCCGCTTGAGCCAGTACGCCGTCGTGGTGCCGGCGATGCTGGCGCCGGAGATGAGGATGTTCGTCATGGCCATGACAGTACATACGTCTCAGACACGTGTCTAGGACGAATTTTCAAGACAGTTGTGCTAGCCTCTGGGCATGGGAAACAGGGAAGATCTGTTGGCCGGGGCGAAGCAGTGCCTGATCGAGAAGGGCTACTCGCGTACGACGGCACGCGACATCGCCAACGCTTCCGGGGTGAGCCTGGCGGGCATCGGTTACCACTTCAAGTCGAAGGAAGCGCTGATGAACGAGGCGCTCTTCGAGACGATGCGGGAGTGGGGGGACGAGCTCGGGGCCACTCTGGCGGCCGACGTCAAGGCGGACGCGACGCCGCTGGAGCGCTTCGAGGCGGCCTGGGACCGGGTGACGGCGTCGTTCTCCAGGCTCCGGCCGCTGTGGGTGACCCAGTTCGAGCTGCTGGGGCAGATCGACCACGTGCCGGAGGTGCGCGAGCAGTTGGTGCGCTCCATCAAGGAGGCGCGGACGGGGCTGGCGGAGCTTTTCGAGGGGCTGGAGCCGGGGAGCGATCCGGCGCGTGAGCGGCTGGTGGGGACGGTCTACCAGGCGATGCTGACGGGGTTCCTGTCACAGTGGCTGCTGGACCCGGACAGCGCGCTGTCGGGCCGCGAGGTGGTCACGGCCCTCCGCATGATCACGTCCTGACGGTGGGTGTGGTCAGAAGGCGCTGATGGTGGCCGGGGCGCGTTCGGCGCGGCTCAGGGTGCGGATGACCGCGGTCGCCCCGTGCCGGTGGACGGCCAGCCGGGCCAGCAGTTCCACCACCGGATCGATGATCGACGAGGGCAGCTCCGGTGTGTCCAGGCCCACGCTCGCCGCCAGGTCGTCCGAGTGCACGACCAGCTCCACCAGCCGCGTCAGCAGGAAGTCGTCCAGCCGCAGGGCCCAGCCCGACCACGGCAGGTCCACGACCCGGTCGGCGGGCTCGGCGGGCAGGGCGGCGATCTGCAGGTCGAGCAGCGCCTGCGCCCTGTCGGCCAGCGTCGCGGCGCCGTCCGCCGCGGCCGCCTGGCCGCCGCGCCTGATGCTCAGGTTGCTCTCGTGGTCGAGCCCCGCCTGCACCCACGGCGACCTCGAATAGTGCTCCAGGAGCTCGACCGGCTCCTGCGGCTGCCCGTTGGGCGTGAGCACGTCGTCGACCCTGACGAGCTGGTGGGCCAGGTGTCCGGCCAGCCCTCCGACGCTGAACTCGGTGAGCGCGCTCGGCTTGTCCCAGGCCGCCGCCACCGCCGGAGTGCGCAGCAGCGAAACCGCCGACGCCGCGGCCACCAGATAGGACTGCCTGATTCCCCCCATTTGCCGCCCTTCCTCCTGATTTCAGGTGGTAACTCGGGCCAAGACTATCCGTTGGATCCGTCAGGTCAGCGCCTTGCGGATCGCCGATCTGATGAACGCGCGGGCCAGCCTGCCCCTCCTGAAGCGGCTCAGCACCGGCGCCGCCGTGCCGTACCGGCGGGCCCGCACGTCGGCCACCACCTTCTCCGGCGCCCCCAGCTCGGCGAGCACGTCCAGGGCCTCCCGCTTGCTGATCAGCCGCCCCTCCCGCAGGGTGACCGTGGCCCTGGCGACCGTCAGCATCCCCAGGTCCACCCAGATGTCGCGCAGCCAGCGCCGCCGTCCGCGCGTCTTGATGAGCCAGAAGTCGCGTAAGTCGGCCCGTACGAACTCGGCCACCTCCTCGTCGGACACCGGTGGCAGCAGGCCCGCGGGCGGCGGGCCGTACAGCTGGAGGGCCCCGTCGTGCAGCTCGCGGCGGGTGATCGCGGTGACGGGGCGGCGGAAGATCCGCTCATGCGCCCACGTCACATGTTCGGCGGCGTGGTCGGCCAGCTCCTCCCTGGCCATGTACGAGCAGTGCAGCCGAGCCGCCAGCGGCCGGTCGAGCCCCCGGTGGACGGCCTTGATGCGGCGCCACTGCTCCATCGTCACCGGCGTGCCGACGACCGCGATCAGGTCCAGGTCACTGCGCCCCGGCTGGTAGTCGTCGGTCGCCAGCGAGCCGTGCGCCCATAACGCGACCAGGGGAACGGTTGGCTCGATGCCCTGGAGGAAGTCGCTCAGCAGTCGTTGAGTCGCTGCGTGCATAGTCGCCACTATGATCCATCGATCGCTGAGTGGGAAGGTCGCCCGTGATCACGAAGCGTTGAACAGCGCGCTCACCGACTCCCCGTCGTGGATGCGGCGCATCGCCTCGGCCAGCGCGGGCGCGATCGACAGCACGGTGAGCTTCTCGCTGGGCTTGGGCGGCGGCACGGTGTTGGTGCAGACGATCTCCGCGACCTCGGGCAGCGCGCTCAGCCGCTCCACCGCCCCGCTCGCGAACAGCCCGTGCGTGCACGCCACCCGCACCGTGCGCGCGCCGAGCTCGCGCAGCCGGTCGAGCAGCTCGATGACCGTGCTGCCCTTGGCGATCTCGTCGTCCAGGATGATCACGTCCTTGCCGGCCACGTCGCCGATCACGGAGCTGATCACCACGCGGTCGTCGCTGAAGCGCTGCTTGGCGCCCATCGCGACCCCGGTGCCGAGCAGGCGGGCGAAGTGGGCGGCCTCCTTGGCGTTGCCGAGGTCGGGGGAGACGACGACCGTGTTCGACAGGTCGTACCGGCGGAAGTGCGCGGCCAGCTCGCGCAGCGCGTGCAGGTGGTCGACGGGGACGCTGAAGAAGCCGTGCACCTGCGGCGAGTGCAGCGTCATCGCCAGCACCCGGTTGGCGCCCGCGGTCACCATCAGGTCGGCGACCAGCCGCGCGCCGATCGAGATGCGTGGGGCGTCTTTCTTGTCCGACCGCGCGAAAGCATAGTGCGGCAGCACCACGGTGGTCCGCGCCGCCGACGCGCCCCTGGCCGCGTCGAGCATCAGCAGCAGCTCGACCAGATGCTCCTGTACGGGCGGCACGAGGGGCTGGATGAGGAACACGTCGCGCTCCCGGCAGTTGGCCTGGAGCTGCACCTCGAGCACGTCATTGGCGAAGCGCTCTATCCGCACCGGGTGGAGAGGCGTGCCCAGGTGGCTGCAGATCTCTTCGGCCAGCTCAGGATGGGCGCTGCCGCTGAAAACCGTGATGTCTCGCACGATTTCGTAAGCATAGCCTCCTGGCCTGCACGTTCACGAGGGCGACCCCAGCAGCTCGGTGGTCAGCGCGTCGAGGTCGGGCAGGACGCGCCCCGCCAGGGCCAGCGCGTCCGGCGCGGGTGGGTAGCGCGGATGCGGCACGGCGATCACGCGCATGCCCGCCGCGTGCGCCGAGCGCAGCCCGTTGCTGGAGTCCTCCACGGCCACGCACTTCCGTGGATCGACCCCGAGCCGCCGGGCGGCCTCCAGGTACCCGTCGGGCGCCGGCTTGCCCCGCTCGACCTCCTCGGTCGAGACGGTGGCCGCGAAGCACGCCGTCAGCCCGGCCGCCTCCAGCACGACGTCGATCAGCGTGCGCGGGGACGAACTGGCCAGCCCCAGCGTGACCGACTCGTGCAGCCGCCGCACCGTCTTCACCGCCCCCGGCATCAGCGGCACCTCGTCGCGGTAGCGGGCGGCCATCTGGTCGACCACCCCCCGCGCGATCTCGTCGGGCGACAGCGACACCCCGAGCGAGTGCAGGTACGCGGCCCACTCCTGGGTGCTCATGCCCATGAGCCTGGACTGCGTGTCAGGCTGCCACGTGCCGCCGTGCTCGGCGACGAAGGCCCGCCGCACCTCCTCCCACACCGGCTCGGAGTCCACCAGCACGCCATCGAGGTCGAACACACACGCTTCCACCCGACAAGCCAACCACACGGCCTTCGGCGTGTCCTTATTGCCCTAGATTCATGCTATTGGGGCGATTTATTGGGCTATTCGGGCTCATTCTCGGGCACTCGGCTTGACATGGCAGACCTTCCATTTCACGACAAGGGCGACTTCGCGGACGCGGACCGCGGTTTCATCGGGAAGCTCAGCCCGGCAGTGATCAGGACGGCGGATGGCAGGGTCATCTGGGACAACGACTCGTACGACTTCCTCCAGGGTGAGTGCCCGGACACCGCCCATCCCAGCCTCTGGCGGCAGGGCCGGCTCTGTGCCAGGCAGGGTCTGTACGAGGTCACCGAGGGCGTCTACCAGGTACGCGGCCTGGACCTGTCGAACATGACCCTCGTCGAGGGCGAGCGCGGCGTCCTCGTCATCGACCCGCTGATCTCCGTCGAGTGTGCCGCCGCCGCGCTGAAGCTGTACCGCGACCACCGCGGCGACCGCCCGGTCACCGGCGTCCTCTACACGCACTCGCACGCGGACCACTTCGGCGGCGTACGCGGCGTCACCGGCGGCGGCGTGCCGATCCTGGCCCCCGCCGGCTTCATGGAACACGCCGTGGCGGAGAACGTCTACGCGGGCCCCGCCATGACCCGCCGGGCCGTCTACATGTACGGCCCCGCGCTGCCCCGCTCGCCCGAGGGCCAGATCGGCTGCGGCCTCGGTATGACCATCTCGACGGGCACCGTGTCGCTCATCCCGCCCACGCTGGACGTCACGCGTACCGGACAGGAGGAGACCGTCGACGGGATCCCGCTGGTCTTCCAGCTCACACCGGGCACGGAGGCCCCCGCCGAGATGAACTTCCTCCTGCCGGACCGCCGCGCACTCTGCCTGGCCGAGAACGCCACCCACAACCAGCACAACATCCTCACCCTGCGCGGCGCGCAGGTCCGCGACGCCCGCCTCTGGGCGCGTTACCTGAACGAGGCGGTCTCGCTCTTCGCCGACCGGGCCGACGTCGCCTTCGCCTCGCACCACTGGCCCACCTGGGGCCGAGACGGCATCGTACGGCTCCTCGAGCAGCAGCGGGACATGTACGCCTACCTGCACGACCAGACCCTGCGGCTGCTCAACAAGGGCCTGACCGGGCCCGAGATCGCCGAGGTCCTGCCCATGCCGCCCGGGCTGGAGGAGGCCTGGCACACGCGCGGCTACTACGGCTCGGTCAGCCACAACGTCAAGGCCGTCTACCAGCGCTACCTGGGGTGGTTCGACGGGAACCCGGCACGGCTCTGGGAGCACCCACCGAGGGAGAGCGCGGTCCGGTACGTCGAATGCCTGGGCGGCGGCTCGGCCGTGGTCCAGCTCGCCAGGCGCTACATCCGCGAGAAGGACCTGCGCTTCGCCGCCCAGCTGCTCAACCACGCCGTCTTCGCCGACGAGGGCAACAAGGAGGCGCGCGACCTGCTCGCCGAGGTCTACACCCGGCTCGGCCACGGCGCCGAGAACGCCACGTGGCGCAACTTCTACCTCATGGGCGCCCTGGAGCTGTCCGAGGGCATCGTGCCCGCCACCGTGGACGCCACCTCGCCCGACCTGCTCACCGCGCTGACCGTGGAGCAGGTCTTCGACTCGCTCGCGATCCGCGTGGACGGGCCCCGCGCCTGGAACGAGCGGCTGTCGATCGACTGGCATCTCACCGATCTGGGGGAGCGGCACCGTACGACGCTGTCCAACGGCGCGCTCATCCATCAGCGGGAGCCGGCGGACGAGACCGCGGACCTGACGCTCCGGCTGACGAAGGAGCAGCTCGTGGGGCTGCTGTCGGGCAAGGGCGTCGAGGGCGTGGAGCGCGAGGGGGACACGGCGGCCCTGCAGCGGCTGGTCGCCGTGCTCGACCGGCCGGTGCCCGACTTCGCCATCGTGACGGCCTGAACTGTTAATCCGGCCCTTCGACCTCGAGCGCCCTGCAGGCCAGCACCAGCAGCGTCACCACGGCGGCCCCGGAGCCCGGGCCCACCACGAGCGGCATGGTCAGCTCACCGGTGTGCCAGGCCGCCGCCAGGATCGCCGCCGACGTCACGACCGCCACCCCGAACATCGCCGCCCACAGCGGCAGCAGGTCGAGGTACGCGAAGAGCAACGGGAACGCCAGCCAGACGAACGGCGGCGCCACCGCGGCGAGCACCAGCCATCCGGCCGTCACCAGCCCCAGCCACACGGGCCCCCGCGCCCGGACCACCGCCAGGCAGCCGGCGGCGTAGGCCAGACCGAGCAGCACGCCGGCGAGGGCCACGGCGGTGCGGCCCTCGCGCAGCGAGCTCACCACGGCGATCGCGAGAAGCACGCAGGCGGTGGCGTGCACCGCCCACCGCAGCAACCGCGACGGAACGTCCATCATTACTCACCGACAGTAACAATGGACATGCCCGAAGTCACGCGCCCCGACGCCGCCTCATGAAGGTCGTGATCAGGAAGTACAGGATCCCGGCCAGCACGAGAGCGATGACCACCCCGATGTTCGCCGCCCCGAACGTGCTCTTCTCCAGTTCGTCGCTCATCAGGAAGCCGACCACATTGGCGATGTACGGATCGGCCGAGGTGATGAGCCCGAGCCCCACGACCGACGCCACGACCAGCGACACCAGCCCGGCCCCGTTCAGCGGGGGCGCGCCCGGCCGCAGCAGCCGCTCGTCGTATGACCGGCCGCCGGCCCGCAGCAGCCACATGTCCACCAGGAAGATCGCCACCCAGGCCGCCATCACCACGCCGATGATCGCCAGGAACGCCTGGAAGGTGCCGAGGAAGCTGTCGGACACGAACAGCAGGTAGTACCCGCCGAGCACCATGAGGACGCCGTCGATCAGCACCGCGTAGTGCCGCCTGATCGGCACACCCAGCGCCAGCATCGACAGCCCGGACGAGTAGATGTCCATGATCGCCCCGGCCAGGAAGCCCCCGATGGCGGTCAGCAGGTACGGCAGCAGGAACCACGTCGGCAGCGCCCCGGCCAGCGCACCCACCGGATCGCCCCCGGCGGCCTCGGCCAGCTTCGGATCGCCGCCCGCCAGCAGCACGCCGAACACGAGCAGCACCATGGGCGGCAGCGCGCCGCCCAGCGTCGTCCACAGCGCCACCGACCTGGGCCGGGAGTTCGCGGGCAGGTACCGGGAGTAGTCGGCGCCGCAGTTGACCCAGCCCAGCCCCAGCAGCGTCATGGCGAAGATGACCCCGCCCACCCATCCGCCGGGTCCCGCCGTGCTCTCCAGCGACCCGCCGAGTTTCGGGGCCATGAGGACCATGTAGACGACGGTCAGCACGACGAACGCGTACGTCAGGTACCGCTGCACCGCCATGATCATGGCGTGGCCGTACACGCCGACCCCGACCACCACGACGGCGGCGACGGCGAAGCAGAGGGCGGTCGCCGTCGTGGCGGGGATGCCGGGCGCGAGCCGGGTGAGGATGGCCGCGCCGCTCTGCGCGGACAGCGTGACGAGGACGATCTCCCAGCCGACGTTCGAGATGTAGGAGAAGACAGCGGGCAGCTTGTTCCCCTGGTAACCGAACGGCGCCCGGCCCAGGGCCATCGTCGGCACGCCCGACCGTGTCCCGCCGATGGCGACCAGGCCGACCAGCAGGAACGACAGCACGTACCCGATGGTCCCGGTGATGATCGCCGGGACCACGCCCAGGCCGAGACCGACGATGTACACCCCGAACGCGACGCCGAACAGGGAGAGGTTGGAGCCCGCCCAGGGCCAGAACAGGTCCCCGGGACGGCCGCGCCGCTCGGCTTCGGGAACGGCGTTGATGCCGTTCTGCTCAACGGTCATCGAATTCATGACCGGACGTTACCCGTCTTTTGGGCAGAAAGGAGAACTATGAGCCGAATGGGAGCGTCCGGAGTGGACACGCGCAGACACGCGCTGGCGGTGTGCCTGGTGGCGGCGTTCATGACCGGGCTGGACGTGAGCATCGTCAACGTGGCGCTGCCGTCGATCCGGGCGAGCCTGCACGCGAGTGAGGACGGCCTGCAGTGGACGCTGTCCGGTTATGCCCTGACGTTCGGGCTGCTGCTGGTCCCGGCCGGGAGGCTGGGGGACGCCAGGAGCCGCAGGACGCTCTTCATGTGGGGCGTGGTGCTGTTCACGCTGTCCAGCGCGGCGTGCGGCTTCGCCTGGGACACGAAGGTGCTGATCGCGGCCCGGCTGGTGCAGGGCATGGCCGCCGGAATGCTGAACCCGCAGGTCTCGGGTCTGATCCAGCAGATGTTCAGCGGATACGAGCGAGGCCGGGCGTTCGGCGCGCTGGGCGCCACCATCGGCGTCTCCACTGCCGCGGGCCCGCTGATCGGCGGCGCCCTCGTCACCGCTTTCGGGGCCGATCACGGGTGGCGATGGGTGTTCCTGGTGAACGTGCCGATCGGGATGATCCTGCTGCCCCTGGCCTGGCGTGTGCTGCCCGCGCCTGACGTCATGCCGAGTCGGGAGCGGCGGGAGAGCATGGACCCGGTCGGCGTCCTGCTCCTCGGCATCGGCGTGGCGGGCCTGCTCCTGCCCTTCATCCAGCGCCACCAGTGGGAGGGGAACGCCAAATGGGTGCTCATCCCCCTCTCGTTCCTGGTGCTGGCCGGTTTCGTGACGTGGGAGCGGTTCTACCGGCGTGAGTCGCTGGTCGACCTGGCGCTCTTCAGGAAGCGTTCGTACAGTCTGGGCTCGGCCATCGCCCTGTTCTACTTCTGCGGCTTCACGGGGATCTTCTTCATCTTCACCCTGTACCTGCAGAGCGGCCTGGGATACAACCCTCTGCAGGCCGGCCTCTCCATCACCCCGTTCGCCCTCGGCTCCGCCTCGGCCAGCGTGGTCGGCGGCCGGCTGGTGAACCGCCTCGGCCGCCGCCTGGTCGCACTCGGCCTGACCACGGTGATCATCGGCATCTCCGCGACCATGGCCGCCACCGCCCTGGTCCCCGGCGGCGGCGTGGGCCTGGCCACCGCGCTTCCCCTGCTGGTGGCTGGCATGGGCAGCGGCCTGGTCATCTCCCCGAACCAGGCCATCACCCTGTCGGAGGTCCCGCCCGCGGGCGGCGGCAGCGCGGCAGGGGTCCTGCAGACGTGCCAGCGCCTGGGCTCGGCCATCGGGATCGCGGCGGTCGGCTCGACGTTCTTCGGCGCACTGAACCAGGGCTGGCCGGTGGCCTTCCGCCACGGCCTGATGGTGGTGCTGCTCTTCATCGTCCTCGCCCTGTCGGCCGCCGCCTACGACCTGGCACGCACACAGGAGGCTGCGCGATGATGCTGGGAAGCAGAGTCGACGAGAAGGAGGCGGCGTGCGGGCGAGGCTGCGCAGGCTGTTCGCGGACGGGCGGGAGTTCGTGTGGACCAGCCACATCCACCACGTGGCCGGTGACCGCGACTGTCACAGGTGCGTGCGCCTGCGCGTCTGGGGCGCCGGGAAGAACAGCCGGGTGCTCGAGGCGGACCTGCTGTCGAAGGCGATCCTGCCGTGGGGCTGTGCGACCGACAACTCCTACCCGACGCCGGGCGAGGTGCGGAAGGTCATCGACCACGCCCTGGCGCACGGCTGGGATCCTGGCCTCGTCGGCGGGACCTTCTTCCTGAGCGAGGCCTCCGCGTTCGAACTGCCCGACTTCCTCCTCACAGACCGTCTCAGGGACGAGGGGGCGCCGGATCCGACCACACGAGTATTCGAAGCGGCCGACGCGGCTGACCAAATACCTTGATGGTCATGGATCACGGAACGGCGGAGCGGCGGTTCCCGCCCGAGCGGGTGCCGGGCCGGGGGCGTGGCTGGTACCGAGGCGACTGTCATGTGCATTCGGAGCTCTCGCACGGCGGAGAGCTGACACCGGAGCAACTCGCGGCCGGTGCCCGCGCGGCAGGGCTGGACTTCATCGCGACCACCGAGCACAACACCTCCGACGCGCACGGCGCCTGGGGCACGCTCGCCGGTGACGATCTGCTCGTGATCATCGGCCAGGAGGCCACCAGCCACACCGGGCACTGGCTGGCGCTCGGCATCCGCCCTGGTCAGGTGATCGACTGGCGGTACCGCGTACGGGACGGCGTGATAGAGCGGCACCTCGATCAGGTCCATCAAGCCGGTGGGATCTGCGTGGCGGCCCACCCGCACGCGCCGTACCCCTCAGGCGTCTTCATGTACCCGTACGACGGGTTCGACGCGGTGGAGGTGTGGAACGGGCTGTGGACCTCCAGCCTGCCGTGGAACGCGGACAACGAGTCGGCGCTGGCCGAATGGGGCCGCAACCTGACCTGCGACATTCACGGCGGACGGTGGCGGCCGGCCGCAGGCAACAGCGACACCCATCTTGAGGGCCAGATCGGCACGCCGCACACGGTCGTGCTGGCGGAGGAGCTGAGCACCGAAGCGGTCCTCGCCGGCATCCGCGCCGGCCGGAGCTGGATCGCCGAATCGGCCACGGTCGCGCTGTCGTTCGAGGTCTCGGCCGGTGATCGCAGTGCCGGCATCGGGGAGCGGCTGGAGACCTCCGGCGCGCCGGCCGTGGTGCGGGTGGACGTACGGGGGGTGCCGTCCGGCGCTGTCAGCTTTCACACCGATCGAGGCAAGGTGCACCGCGAAGCGCTGCCCGACGATGGATCGGGATCCTTGGAGTGGCGCACCAGCGCGGAGGAATCGGCGTTCGTACGCATCGAGGTACGCCATCCCGGCGGGGAGATGGCGGCCCTCACCAACCCGATCATCCTCACCTGAGATTCGTGAG
This sequence comes from Nonomuraea helvata, assembly GCF_039535785.1. Lineage (NCBI taxonomy): Bacteria > Bacillati > Actinomycetota > Actinomycetes > Streptosporangiales > Streptosporangiaceae > Nonomuraea > Nonomuraea helvata. The sequence continues at coordinate 940,035 of NZ_BAAAXV010000009.1, read as the reverse complement.
CCCGACCCTATCGATCAGCCCGCGACCTCGGTCCCGCTCGCGCCACGCGACGCGCCCCGGCGGGCGGCGAGCCGTCCCGCGTACTCCTTGACGGCCAGCGACAGGGCCAGGGTCTCGGGGCCCAGCAGCAGGCCCGCGCAGAGCAGCCGGTACCAGAACGCGGCGGACAGAGGACCCTCGGCGAGCCCGTCGGCCGTCCAGCGCAGGACCTCCGCGAAGACCGGCAGCAGCAGGAGGCAGAACCAGGCGGCCACTCCGAGGAACCCCGCCAGCCACACCCAGCGGAACCAGCGTCCGACGCGCAGGTCGGTCTCGGTCGAGTCGGCCAGTTCCTCGGCTTCCTCCGGCGTCAGCCTTCCGAAGGCCTGCCGCAGCATCAGCGACTTCACACGCCACAGGTTGCGGCAGCCCAGGGCGTTGACCAGCACCGCGTACAGGTCGGTACGCAGGAAGACCAGGATCTGCCAGAGCATCTGCATGACCTTGATGAACACCCAGGCGGCCAGCAGCGACCGGACCAGGTCCGGGGGCGACCAGAGGCCGGTGTCGATCAGCAGCCGGCCGGTGAGCAGCGCGGCGAGCAGCACGGAGTCCACGGCCAGCCCCGCCAGCAGCGGGCCGTACCGCCGGCGGCGGGGGAGCGTCCACAGCTGGGTGAGGTCCGTCTCGAACACGAGCATCCACATGCGGCGGTCGACGCCGAACCGGGTCTGGATGCCGAGAGCCCGCGCGCCGAGCCAGTGGCCGCACTCGTGGCTGGCCGCCGCGAACCACACGAAGGGAAGCCAGGCCAGCGCGCTCAGCCCCGTGTCGTCGAAGGCGAAGGCGTCCTCGGCCGGGTCCGGGATCAGACCGGGCCGGAAGGCGAAGACGCCCAGCGCGTAGAGCAGGCAGGCGGCATAGAAGGTCCAGGCCACGGGGCCGAAGAAGGGGCGTACCGCCTCCGGGCGGATGCCCGTCATCCAGCGGCGGGCTTGGATGGGTGCGGTGCGGACGGGTTCCGACACGGCGCCGTCCCCCGCGTCCTCGTCGCCGTCGTCCTCGGCCAGGAAGCCGAGCTCACCGAGGGTGTCGACGAACGACGGCACGTTGACCGGCTGGCCGGCGAACTCCTCGGCCTCGGCCGCCGCCTCATCGATGCTCGCTCTCCGCTGGAGGGCGGCGATCACCACGCCGCCGACCGCCGGGATCGTCACGAACGTGCCGGTGGCGGGGTCGCCCACCAGCACCTCGTCATCGCCCTCGGGAACGACGCTGAGCGCCTTGAGCCTGACCGTGGCGGAGCCGGGGGTGGTCACCGGCGGTCACCTTCGCGCGGCGGCGCCAGACGGCAGATCTGGCACTCCGGGTTCTTGGGCAGGGGCTGCCATTCCGGCACCAGTCCCTCGCGCATGTCGAGCGTGACCCGGAACCCGGCCGCGCGGGGCGGTTCGTAGCCGGTGAGGTACCGCTGCGCCTCGAAGGCGAGCAGCGAGCCGACCTGCATCGCCATCGGGCCGGTGAGCGGGTTGCTCAGCTTCATGTTCTCCACGATCCGGTACGCGATCCCCTCCGAGGTGTCCTCGGCGGGCCGGTCGGCGTAGTCGCAGGCCAGACAGGCCGTCCGGCCCGGGTCCACGGAGAGGTACATCAGTTGGCTGCGGTTGGCGCCTCCCAGCACGTACGGGATGCCGGCCCGGACCGCGGCCTCGTTCGCCCAGAGGTTGGCGTGCGGATGGCCGTCGAGGCCGCCCGCGATCAGGTCGACGCCCTGGACCAGGTCGGCGAGGTCCTCGGGGGCGGAGACCCAGCGGTCGACGGGGTGGACCTTGATGCCCGGGTCGTAGTCGCGCACCCACGCGGCCGCGCGCTCGGCCTTGGACAGGCCGATGTCCGCATGCCGGTAGAGGAACTGCCGGGCGAAGTTACGGGGTTCGACGCGGTCCTGGTCGACCAGCGTCATCTCGCCGACGCCGAGGCCGGCCAGGCACTGCACCAGGGAGGAGCCGCCTCCGCCGACGCCGAGCACCAGGACGTGGGCCTCGCGCAGGGGCCGGAGGAACGCGGCGCGGCGGCGGTCCAGGGAGGCGTAGGTGCCGTAGAAGCTGAGGTTCGAGAAGTGGCGTTCGTCCTCATCCGGGTCGCCGAGGGTCCTGCCGTCGGCGTCCTCGATGAGGCCCAGGGAGTCGAGCCCGCTCAGGCCCCCGGTGACGTCCTCCTCGGAGAGGCTGAACCCGTGTCTGCCGAGGGCGACGCTCAGCTCGGCCGCGGTCTGCGGGGCCCGGCGCAGCTCGCTCAGGAGCGCGGCCACCTGGCCTTCCGGATCGCTCAGGGTTATCGCCTCGCGAGCGTCGAAGACCACCAGCAGATCCTCGCCGGTCGCCTCCCACTCGCATTCCTTCAACGCCACACGCATCGTGCCTCCAGCGCCAGTACGCATGTAGGGGGGTCCCGCGGGGAGGGACAAGGCGCGCAAGAGCGGAGCGCCTTGTCCCTCCCCGCGGGAGATATCGCCAGGCGGTGTCAGCGCCTCACGTGGCGGGGTTCTGGGTGGCCTTGACGGACTCGACCTTCTTGACCTTGATCTCCATGATTGCCTCCTCGTGAGGTTGCGCGGCAGGTGGTGCCGCTGGGAAAAGACTGCCTTTTGGTGCTGAAATAGCGCTTATTTTCTGCTGAGTCGGCGGTTAGGCTGCCAGGAAGTGATCATGCCGGGCGCTCACCAGGGCATTGTGCGGCTGGAGGCAGGGACGAGTGACCGTGGACGGCGTCGAGTTCCGTCTGCTGGGATCAGTAGGAGTGTGGGACACCGGACGGTGGCTGGGCCCGTCCACCGCGCAGCAGCGGACCGTCCTGGCCATGCTGCTGCTCGAAACGGGACGGCCGGTCGCGGTGGCGCGGCTGGAGACTGCGCTGTGGGGCGCCGAACCGCCCGAGTCCTCCCGCAACGCCGTGCAGGGGCACATCTCCAGGCTCCGCCGGCTGCTGGCCCCGTTCCCCGAGGTGACGCTGGTGACCTCGGGGCGCGGCTACTGCCTGACGGTGGGGCGGGACCGCATCGACCTGCACCGTTTCCGTGAACTGGTGCGCGAGGCCGGGGGCGAGACAGATTGGGAGCGCGCCTCCGGCCTGCTGCGTGCGGGGCTGGCGCTGTGGCAGGGCGTGCCCCTGGCGGACGTCGCGGGCCGGTGGCTGCCGGACGTCGTCGTACCGGGGCTCGAGGAGGAGCGGCTGGTCGCACTGGAGCGGCGGGCCGCGCTGGACCTGCGGCGGGAGCGGCATCAGGAGGTGGCTGTGGAGCTCGCTGCCCTGGTCGGTGAGAACCCGCTGCGGGAGCGGCTGGTGTCCCTGCTGATGACGGCGCTGCTGCGCTGCGACCGCCGGACCGAGGCGCTGGCCGTCTTCCGCCGCGTCAGACGCCGTTTCGCCGAGGATCTGGGCATCGAGCCCGGCGAAGAACTGCAACGGCTGCACCAGGCGATCCTCGCCGGCCGTGATGAGGCGGCCGAGGCCGTGACCGCGGCACCCGGGACCTTCGGGGGCGAGTCTTCTGTGGGCGGGGCTTCGGAGGGCGGGGCTTCCGAGGGTGGGGCGCCCGGCACCGCCGTTCTCGCCGTCCCGCGCCACCTCCCCCCGGACACCGAGCTGTTCACCGCCCGCGAGGACGAGCTGGCCGCCCTGGACCGGCTGACTCTCCCGCCCGCCGGCTCCTCGCCTACGGCGCACGTGATGGCGCCCTGCGTCATCACCGGCACCGGCGGCGTCGGCAAGACCACCTTGGCCGTGCACTGGGCCCACCGGGTACGCGACCGTTTCCCCGACGGCCAGCTCTACGTGAACCTCCAGGGGTTCGGCCCCGCCCACACCGCCCGGCCGCCGGCCGAGGCGGTGCGGCTGTTCCTGGACGCCCTGCAGGTGCCCTCGCAGCTGATCCCCACGACGCTGGAGGCGCAGGTCGGGCTCTACCGCAGCCTGCTGGCGGAGCGGCGCATGCTGATCCTGCTCGACAACGCCCTCGACTCCGAACAGGTCCGGCCGTTGCTGCCCAACGCGCCCGGCTGTCTGGCGCTGGTCACCAGCCGCGCCGAGCTGACCGGCCTGGTCGCGGCGGAGGGCGCCCGCACGCTGTCCCTGGGGCTCTTCTCTCCTGCGCACTCCCGTGCGCTCCTGACGCGCCGGCTCGGCGTGGACAAGGTGGGCGCCGAGCCGCAGGCGGTCGACGACATCGTCTCCCGGTGTGCCGGGCTCCCGCTGGCCCTGGCCATCGTGGCCGCCCGCGCCCATGCCCGCCCGGCGTTCCCGCTCGGCACGCTCATCTCGGGCCTCGACGAGGGCGCCAGTGGCGCTGACGGCGTTGACGGCGCTGACGGCCTCGACAGCCTCGACGTCTTCGACGGTGGGGACGCGGCGACGAACATGCGTACGGTGTTCTCCTGGTCCTACCGCGCCCTCAGCCCGGACGCCGCACGGCTGTTCCGGCTGCGTGGCCTGTTACCGGCGCCTGAGATCTCCACCGCCGCGGCCGCCAGCCTGGCCGGCATCTCCGTACGGCACGCCTACCGCCTGCTGACCGAGCTGACGCGGGCCAACCTGGCGGCGGAGCGCTCTCCCGGGCGTTACGGCTGGCACGACCTGCTCCGCACGTACGCCGAGGAGCTGACCCGCCTGCACGACTCGGAGGCCGAGCGGCGCGAGGCGCTGCACCGGCTGCTCGACCACTACCTGCACAGCGCCCGCCTCGGCGACGGGCTCCTGGACCTGTACCACCGCGTGCCGCTGGCCCTGGCGCCGCCGCGGCCCGGCGTGGTCCTGGCCTGGATCACCGACCGCGCGCAGAGCCTCACGTGGTTCGGTCGCGAGGCTCGGACGCTGCTGGCGGCGATCCGGCATGCCGCGGGCTCGGGGTTCGACACGCATGCCTGGCAGCTGGCGGGCGCCTGCTGGGGCTTCCTGTCCCAGGAGGGCCGCTCCGACGACCAGGCGGCCATGCACCACATCGCGCTGGAGGCGGCCGTACGGCTGAACGACCGGGCCGCGGAGGCCCACGCCCGCGTCGGACTCGCGCAGGCCCTCATCCGGCTCGGCCAGGACGGCGAGAGCGAGTCCCACCTGCGGGAGGCGCTCGGTCTGTTCGGGGGGCTGAACGACCACATCGGACAGGGACTCTGCCTCATCTATCTCAGCGTGCTGCATGACCGCCACGGCCAGTACGCGGAGGGGCTGGACCTGAGCGAGCAGGCGCTCCGGCTGTACCGGGAGGGCGGCGACCGGGCCGGCGAAGGCCGGGTGCTGAACAACATCGGCTGGTTCCACGCGCAGCTCGGGGCGTACGAGGAGGCGCTGCGCCGCTGCGAGGAGGCGCTGGCCATTCATCGCGAACTGGGCGACATGCCCGGCGAGTCGGCCACCCTCGACAGCATGGGCCACATCCATCACCTGCTCGGTCAGTACGAGGAGGCGATCGCCTACTACCGCCAGTCACTGGCCTGGCGCCGGGGTGGGAAGCGCGCGCTCGGGGCCCGGACCCTGCGGCGGCTGGGCGAGGCCCAACTGGCCGCGGGCCGGCTGCGTGAGGGCGGCGGCACCCTGCGGCGCGCCCTGGACCTCGTCGCCGAACTGGCCCCCGGCGACGCGGACGCCCTCCGCGCGCGGATCGCCGGCCTCAGCGACGTGCCGCCCGACAGGCCGGAAACCGGTGGAGGCGGCTGACGCCTGCGGTAGGGACGATCAGACGCCGATCGCCGGCGTCCACCGACTCCCTGTGCCTGTCCTCGGCGCCGGTGCATTCGATGCGCGAATCAAGGTAGTGCCCGTCTGGGCTGAAGCGGTGGAGGATGGCGTACCACCTCTTGTGGGCCTGCCAGTCCTCTGTCCTCGAGTAGCCCTCTCGAAAGGCGGCCACGACCCCGCCGAGGAACTGGCCGTCGCGCCACTGGCCGATGCGGTCGGTGCGATAGTCGGGCACATATGAATCGGGATGATCTCGGGATACGTCACGAGCCGCACCATAGCCGCCAGTTGCTTGGATCCATATGGCAGGTAACACTGCAGCGTGCACTCCGATGAGCAGACCCGGCAGTTCGCCCACGAGTTGGAAGGCCGCATCTACGTGGCGCTGCGCGACGGCGACCTCGACGCCGAACCCATGATCGAGCTGGCCTGCTTGCTGCTGGAGGGAGGCGTGAGCACTCCCGCCACGCGGGAACTCCTCGAACGCCCCACCGCCGATCTGACAGCCGCCGACCTCACCCGGCTGGGCAGGAGCCTTCTCCGCGACATCGACTTCCAGCCGACCTTCGCCCTCGAACCGGGCCTGTGGGCGGCCTTGGAGCAGGCGCTGAGTGTCGTCGAACGCGACGTCCGCGGCGCGGGAATCACCGGAACCCTCCGGCTGGTCGTCCCCGACTGGGACGACAGCGGTTCTGCCCGGGTGGAGTTCCAGGGTGGTCACCACGGCAACGGCATCTGGCCCGTCGAGGGAAGCGATGCTCAGGGGGCGCTCGTGAGCGTCGCCGACGCCGCCCAGGAGGCGATCGTGGAGATCCTGTGGAAGGTCTGGCCCGTCTGCCCTGCCCATGATCGAGGCCTACGCCCCGAAATGGAGAAGAAGACCGCTGTCTGGCGATGCACGGGCGACGGAACGCACACGGTGGCGCGGATCGGTGAGCTGTTTCCCGAACAGCGATAGATCAACTCCGAGGCGCGCGCTGCCAGAATGAGGGCATGTCCCGCGAACGTCTGCGAGCCACCTTCGACACTGTGGCCTCCCGATATCAGAAGGCGCGCCCCGACTACCCCGCTGATCTGTACGCCGAACTGCTCGCGATGACAGGGCTCGAACCGTCCGCCCACCTTCTCGAAATCGGATGCGGCCCGGGAAAAGCCACACTGCCGCTGGCGCAGGCGGGCTTCCGGATCACGGCCGTCGAGCTCGGCGACGCCCTGGCCGATGAGGCGCGGCGCGGGCTACGTGATTTCCCCGGCGTCTCGGTGGTCACCTCGTCGTTCGAGGAATGGAAACCTCCGACCGGCTCCCACTTCGACCTCATCTACGCGGCCACCGCCTGGAAATGGGTCGACCCCGAGGTGAAGTACGAGAAGGCGGCTGCGCTCCTGCGCCCAGGTGGCCACCTGGCCGTATGGAACGCCGACCACGCTTTTCCCCCGGACTTCGACCCGTTCTTCGCGGAAATCCAACGGGTGTACGACGAGATGGGGGAAGGCGACGGCGGCTCCTGGCCACCGCCGCGTCCCGAGGACCAGCCCGATACCACCGCCACCGAATTCGAGGTCTCCGGGCACTTCGCGGTCATCGGGACACGGCGTTTCGTATGGGGCCATCGCTACTCCACAGAGGAGTACATCGCCCTGCTGGAGACCTTCTCCGGCCACATCGCCATGGAGGCGGCCAAGAAGGAGCACCTCTACCGCGAGATACGCCGCCTGCTTGCCGCACGCCCCGACAGATCACTGACCCGGCACTGGCTGGCCGTCCTCACGGTCGGCCGACGCCGGGGACCCGCGTAAGGCCCATTTCGGCTTGGACCGAAACAGGACCTACGATCCGAGGACGGCGAGCCTGTACAGCCGCTCGTTGACCTTGTAGTAGAGATTGCCGAAGCCGTCGACCGTCAGCCCTTCCATCCCCGGTACGGTCAGCAGCACGGTCAGCGCTCTGCTTGTTTTGTCGATCCTGAAGATCTGGTCGCCGCTCGTGCCGTACACGTGATCCGGATCCTGGGCCACGGTCAGCAGCCTCCCGTCACGCCACGCCATGCTGGGCTTGGCGGCGTAGTCAGGGTCGGGGAACAGCCGTTTCGCCGTGATCGCCGCAGGCCGCGCCGGGTCGAGCGTGAACAGCGATCCTCCCGCCAGTCCCCACAGCTCGCCGTCCACCTCGGCAAGGGCCGTGACGGCCTTGGGCGCTGTGAGCGGCAGCTGGTACGTGCGCACGCCGCCGTCGGCGGGATCGTACGAGAACAGCACGGCCGACGCCCCCGGCGCGTAGACGGGGTCGACGCCCAGCGCACCGCGTGTGGACGTGCCGCCGAACAGCCTGCCTCCGGCGTAGGCCAGTGAGACGACGGACTGGTTCGGCGCCACGCAGACGGTCCGCCCGGCCGTGCCCTCCTTCCAGATGGTCAGTGCGCCGCTGCGCTTGCCGTACTTCGGGACCGTGCCCATGTAGACGGTCCCGTCCGGCCCGCCGGCCAGCGCGTACGGCCGGTCCTGAGGCGGCGGCCCCTTGCCCGGCTCGCAGTCGTCGGCCTTGTCGCCCGCCTCGCCGCCGGTGTACCTGAGCGTGGGCGGCCACGGGCGGGCGGGATCGTAGCTGTAGAGCTTGGCCGACGGGTAGGCGCCGATGTAGAGCAGCCCGTTGTGTGCCAGCAGGCTGTCGGTCTGGCTGAGCCCGTTGAGCGTCGGCGTGTCCGGCCGGTCGTCGTCACCGTCGCCCCGTAGCGGGTCGTAGACGCCGGTGCCGCCCGTCAGATAGCCGCCGGTGTAGACCTTGCCGTCGGGCCCCGCGCCGAGCGCGTTGATCGCGGCAGGCAGTACGGGGGTGCCGGAGACGGCTCGGGTGCTCCAGCGGCCGTTCGCGGGATCGTACTTGAAGATCCTCGTGCCGTCCGTGGCCGCACCGAGGCCGACCAGCGTGCCGTCGGCCCAGGTGTATCCGGTGACATCGAGGCCGGGGCGGACGTCGGTCGCCTGCACGGCTCGGGTGTCCACGTCGTACGAGTGCAGCAGGCCTTCCCGGACGAACCAGACCTTGCCCTCGCGGGCCGGCGAATGGTGCAGGTCCACGTCGGTGATCGTGGCGTCGGTGACGGCGGCGTACGAGCCGTCGGTCTGGCGGACGACGCGCAGGACGAGCAGGGTGCGGTCGATCCAGGCGAACAGCCTGCCCCCTGTCCAGGTGAGCCCGCCCACCATGGAGTTATGGGCGTAGGCGTCGGGAAGGAGCCGGTCCACCCGCCCGGTGACATTGTCGAACCTGATCAGCCCGGCATTGGTGCCGGTGCCCAGGTACGTGGCGTTGGCGGCCGGATCATGGGCGAGGCTGCGGACGTACTGGGCGCCCTCCACGACGGGCACGCTGCCGATCGTGGTGAAGGCGCCGCTGTCGTACTTGAAGTAGCGGCCGTCGTTGTACGTGCCCCCGTACACCTTGCCGTCCGCTCCCGGCTCCAGGTCCCAGATGAACGAGTAACCGCCCTCCGCCCTCCCGAGGTCGGTGACCGTGGACTGGCCGGGGACGTACCGGTAGAGCTTGGAGTTGGGATAAGTGCCGAGGTAGACGCTGCCGTCGGTGGCCGTGGCAGCCGCCCAGCCGCCGACGGTCGGAGTGGCCGCGGTGTCGGGAATGGTGATCTTCCTGGTCACCTGCTCGGCGGCCACGTCGATCACGGCGAGCTGGGGGTTGGTGTCGGCGGTGCCGGTGTAGAGGGCGTACGCGCTGCCGCCCGCGAACGTGGTGGCGTTCGGCACACTGCTCTCGATCTGCACGCCCAGATCGGTCACGTCCCGGGTGATCAGCACCTCGTCCCAGTAGGCGGTGCCCACGTCGGTCACGCCCGAGTAGATGAGGGCCGATACGGTGGCCGTGCCGGTGGGCGCGACGCCCGAGGCCGTGACGCGGTTCCACTGCCGGCCCGTCGCCGAGGCGTTCGCGCTCGCGCTCGCGGTGAGCAGGCGGCCCGAGGCGTCCCTGAAGCGCAGGTACAGATTCGCGGTGCCGCTGTCGGCCCAGACCTCGCCGTACAGCGTGTAGCGGGTCCCCGCCGTGGCGGGCAGGCCCGGCAGGCTCTCCCGGCCGTAGGCGGCAGCCGGGTCGGCGTCGGTGATGCGCGCGGTGGTGCGCCCGTCCCAGACCACGGCGTCGACCCCGCCCGGGCTGTGCGAGCCGCTCCAGCCGGTCAGCCCGCCGTCGAAGCCTCCGTTGACGATCCGCAGGTCGGCCGCGGACGCCGGCGCGAACGGCAGTGCGAGCAAAGTCGCGAGGAGCGCCGCCGCCACCGCTCCGCGCAGGGCGCGTCTCAAGCGCCTCCGCCTTTCCGGCGTACGGACAGGTGTTGAGCGTGCTGCTGCACAGCGTCACCTCCACGTGTGTTTCGCGCGTTTGCGATTACGGTCATGACCGTAACTTTGCGATGAAGATCCGTCAACGCCGCGCTTCCCGCCGGCGGCCCTCATCCTGCCGGTCATGCTGTTGATCATGCGCGGGCTTGCGGCCGTGACCATCGCGGTGGGCCTCGCCGCATGCTCCGCCGAGGCGCCATCGGCGCCACTCCCGACAACAGCGATTCGCCGGCCGATGTGAGCATTCTCTTCGGCGGCAAGGAAGGGCTGTCCGGGCGGTCGGCGGTCCTGCTCGAGGCCGAGAACGCGACCTTCGGGCAGTTGCTGACCGCGGGCGACTACAACGGGGACGGCTACCAGGACCTGGGGTTGGTGACGGACGATCCGGCCGACGAGGGCACCGGGGCCGTCTACCAGGGCTCGCCGAGCGGACTGAAGGGCGTGGCCGGTCACACGTTCGACGCATGGGGTGTGCAGTCCCTGGCCGTCGGCGATGTCAACGGAGACGGCTTCGGCGCATCCGCTCGTGCCCCAAGAAAGTGACCGCCGCCTCGCGGCCGAAGACCTGACCTGGTTGGCCCATCGCGCCGCCGAGGCACTCAAAGAGGCCTTCAACAAGGTGTCCCGTGCTGCCGGCCTCGCCGACCTCCGGGACTGGCTCGTCCTTGCCCTGGTCAGCGACGGTTCGCAGCGCACTCAGCTCGAGATCGCCCGCGAGCTCGACATCGACAAGACGACGCTGGCGGCCATCATCGACCGCCTGGAGAAGGACGGCCTGATCGTCCGCAACGTCTCCGAACGCGACCGGCGCGTCCGCATTCCGGCGGCCACACCGAGGGGCGTCGAGGTGAAGAACCAGGTCGCCATCGCCCGCGACGCGGCCACCAGCGAACGCCTCGCCGCCATCCCCGCGTCCGAACATGCCAAGCTCCACAGCATGCTGTGGAGCATTGTCGAAGGCGCCTGATACGGCTGAGAGGTCTTCCCCGTCGTTGCCGCCGGCCGTACTGCCGGCGGTCGCCGCGAGCTGAGCGACGCCCTCGAAAACCTTTAGAGGATTGTCGTCGGGCATGCCAACATGACTCGGGTGCCACTTCTCTTCGCGTGGCGGGCCCCGGTAGCCGAGCGTTCGGCGCGACGGCACCGCCCTGTCTGCGGCTTCGAATCAGCAGATCGGAGGTGCGGAGCGGAATGACCTGTCACCTCGTCGCGCTCTGCTTCGATGCGAACGACCCGCTCGGTCTCGCGCGCTTCTGGGCCGGCGTCCTGGGCTGGGAGCCGGCCGACGACCCTCAGGACGGCATCACGCTCCTGCCGAGCGATGACACCGGGTTCCGGATCCGGTTTCTTCCGACTCAGCAGCAGAAGGTCGGCCAGAACCAGATGCACTTCGACCTGACGAGCACGTCCCTCGAGGACCAGCAGCAGACGGTGGCGAGGTCGCTCGAACTCGGCGCCCGGCACATCGACGTCGGTCAACGCCCGGAAGAGGGTCATGTGGTGCTCGCCGACCCCGAAGGCAACGAGTTCTGCGTCATCGAACCGGACAACAAGTTCCTCGCCGACTGCGGATTCATAGGAGCGCTGGCGTCCGACGGTTCGCAGGAGGTCGGCTACTTCTGGAGCGAAGCGCTGGGCTGGCCGTTGGTCTGGGACCAGGACCAGGAGACCGCGATTCGCTCACCGCACGGCGGCCCGAAGATCACCTGGGGCGGCCCCCCGCTGATGCCGAAGACCGGCAAGTACCGGCTCCATTTCGACCTCGCGCCACCCGCCGACGGTGATCAGCAAGCGGAGGTCGACCGTCTCATCTCCTTGGGGGCGACGCGCGTCGACATCGGTCAGGGCGAGGTCGGCTGGGTGGTCATGGCCGATCCCGATGGCCATGAGTTCTGCGTTCTGACCCCGCGATAGTTGCGTACAGATCCCAGGTAGCCCGGCAAACGCATTGTCGCGCGCCGTACCCGAACACCTACGCGGGGCCCAGCTAACCCGTACGGGAGCGTAATCGTCCTGGTACATGCTTTTGAGGAAGGTGTGACCGGCTATCTGCTGGTTGGTGGGCGGCACCCTGATCTCCTGTTCTCGCCGTGATCCGGTGCGCCGATACTGCACCACGCCACCGACAACGAGGGCTTGTTCATCGGCTGAAAAGAACCGCGCCTCTAGCCGAGATGATCACGGAGGAGGATGTCGTACGCCTCCCGCCATAGGTCGTCTCAGTCCTGCAGGATCATGAGCTCCCCTTCATCAACAGGCTCCTCAAATCCAGCCAGGTACCTGTCGAGAAGATCCTCGGACACGGTCACAGAGTTGGCCCCGTGCAGCTTGTTGCGTACGGCCAGCCGCCGGCGCAGCGTCTCTGGGCTTGCCTTGAGATAGACCAGCTCCCACCGACACCCATGACTCTCGACCAGGGCCTTGTAGTAGTCACGCGTCGTGCGGCGCCAGAAGCTGTAGTCCAAGACCACCGCTTGGCCGGCTCCCAACGCCTGTGCATAGGTCGACTTGCCTGACCCCGCGATTCCGCACATCATCACGACGGACCGCGTCGACGCGTCTTGCGAACCATCCGAGAGCCGGTCATCTCCAGCCCCACCGTCAAGGTCGTTCACGTCCGGGACCTTATCGCCACGTCTGCGATCAGACCGTGCAAGCCGGTACATCGCGATGGAGTGAGACCGGGCCGGCACCTACCCTCTCGGCAAGCCGCCGAGGAAGCACTGAAGGCCGAGCTCATGCTGGCCGCCTCATTGACATCTGCCTTAACAGAGCGTTCCCGCGAGGATGCACATTAGACACGCCGTCCGCACATTTCGCCTCGGCGGGGATTCAAAGAATGCGGAAGCTCTTATGAACTCCTGTGCACCCGGCGACATCTAAAAGCATAGAGCAAGAGGCTCGGAGCGTCTCGCCCAGGCCACGGGGAGTGGATGGCCCGCCTGCGAGAAATGGCGGCACCGGAGCGCGATGTCCACGCGGCGGCTCGCGCGAGCGCTCGCAAACACCTGAGAACACGGGAGGGCACCATGAGAACGACGTTCGGCGGAACTGTCCTGGTGACCGGCGCGCTCGCCCTGGCGAGCGTGAGCGGCGGTCTGCCGGCACAGGCCGATTCGACGGCGGCCGTTCGGGCGCCGGCGAGGTCGGTGAGCACCGGCGCCTCGGCGGCCCAGGTCACCAGGTGCGACCAGGACAACGACGCCAAGAAGTACGCTCTCCCCCACAAGAGCGACATCGTCGTCAAGATCGACCACTGCATCACCAAGAGGAAGTCCGGCAGCGGCTACAAGGTCTTCTCCAGCCTGTCCATGTCCTGGGACGAGCTCAGCGAGCATTTCGGATCGATGCAGCGGTTCAATCATTTCTACGTCTATTTGTACGTCAACAGGAGAAACAATGGCGGGGGCGGCGACAAGAACTACAAGAGAACCATGTGCATCTTCACCGACGCCCTCAACGCGCGCAGGGAAAGTGCCATCGCGTGCTCCACGCCAATGGTGAGCTACAGTAAAAAGTACGACTACTACTCGGACGTGTTCGTCGTCGCCGACGTCGCGAACGACGGTAAGGGCGAGATTTACTGGGCCCTCCACCGTTCGAAGTACATCTACTGAATCTTTCGCCGTTCTTCAGAACCACCGCGTCGCCCATGCCGCGTGCGGATGATTGATCCACTGTTGTCAGCCGATGTATGGGCCCTCCCGCAACCAGCGTGTGAGTGTGGTGGCCGGGGTCAGCGAACCAGGCGGCCCAGCAGAAGGAGAAGGGATCCAGGAAGCCTGGCACAGTTGGCGGACGAGGTGCTCTCGGTGCATGAGCTCGGCGTTTAATGCGTCGCTTCGGCGCTTGGCGGCCCGTACCGTCTCCCGCATGAAGCTCGTCTCCGTCAACATCGGCAAGCCTCGACCCAACCCGTGGAAGGGCCTCAGTGCGACAGGCATCGACAAACGCCCCGTTGACGGTCCGGTCGCCGTCACCGCTCCCGGCCCCAAGGGCACTGGCGCGGTCGGTCTCGCGGGCGACCGCGTCTATGACGTGAAGAACCACGGCGGTCCCGACCAGGCCGTATACGCCTATGCCCGCGAGGACCTCGACAGGTGGCAGGACGAGCTGGGCAGACCGCTTGCCGGCGGCGCCTTCGGAGAGAACCTCACGACCCTTGGCCTCGACGTCAACGAGGCGCTGATCGGCGAGCGTTGGCGCATTGGGTCCAAGGTGGTCCTGGAGGTGTCGTGCCCACGGATCCCGTGCGCGACGTTCCAGGGGTGGCTGGAGCGCGACGGTTGGATCAAGCAGTTCACGCGGGCCGCTTTGCCGGGTGCGTATCTGCGCGTGATCGAACCCGGAGACATCCGTACCGGTGATCCAATCGAGATTGTGCACCAGCCTGGCCACAACGTGACCGTGGCGCTCGTCTTCCGTGCGATGACGCTTGAACCGGACCTCCTGCCCCAGCTGCCGGCCGCCGACGCGCTACCGGAGGAGATCAGGGAACTGGCTCGTAGGCGTACGACCAGATAGTTGACCGACTTCGGGACCCCGTCGAACGAACATACCCTGACAAGATCAAAGCCCAGGTCCCGAATCCATCGGTCTACCTGGGCTTCACGATGAGAGCGAGTGACGGGAATCGAACCCGCGCTGTCAGTTGACCTGCTTTCCCCCGCGACTCGCGACCGCCTGATCATCCTGTCTGCCGTCGACCCCGCCCGCAGGGGAAGCGTGGTTGGCGGTCATTCCGAAGCCAGAGGACCCCCACCGGGGGCCTCTACGACGCAAGCCGGTCGGTAGCGGAACGGTTGTCGGCAAGGACTCGGACGATGTCCGGATCCCATGTGTACTCGACGACGGGTAGTTCGAACCCTGCCGGGAAGCGTTCCATGAACTCTTTGGTGGGATGGCCGTCGAGACGCCGGTAGAAGGTGATCGCGGCGACGTTATCGCGCAACACTTCCAGGTAGACCGCCTTGCCAGGGTGTTGCTCGGCGGCCCAGCCAAAGGAGTGGTACACGAGTTGGCGGCCGATGCCGGACTGCTTGCGCTCCGGCTGGACGTGCAGGTTGTCGAGCAAGATGCGTCCGTCGGTTTCGACGGCGAGATAGGCGAAACCCAGGAGGGCGTTGTCATCGACGGCAACGAGCAAGCAGCGGGCGTGATCTGGTTCCGGGGCGACGGTGGCGAGCCGGGTGCTCCACATCACCTTGCGCTCATCGAGCAGGGGCCCATTCAAGTAGCTGGCGGGCATGATCCCGGAATAGGCAGTCAGCCAGCTACGAGTGTGAAGCTCTGCGATCTGCTCGGCGTCGTCTTTGGTACCGGACCTGATGTGCATGGCATAGAGGTTCGCATAGTCGCTGATAGATCCGTGAATCGCCGGAACGCCGCATTGAGAGCCGGAGTGGTCGATCGAAGCCAGTGTGCCTTCCGTCTATCCGAAGTATCTGTAATGGATCACGTAGGGGTTGGCAGAGGGACGGCCTGGCGACGGCGTGCCGCTGGAGTCGGTGGGCGACGTCGGATATGACGGGGTCGCGCTACGGTGACGCCCCGCGCGGCGCCCATGCCGTGACCGGCCCCAGGCCTGAGGCCGCAGCGCGGGGACGCCGGCGCGGGGCGTACGGCGGCGCGCCGCGCCGTCGCTTGATCTGGAGCCGGCGACTGCCGGGGCCGGGCGGCCCGCGACGTCGTCGAGCTCCGATCGGGGAGGTCATGCATCGTCCGGCAGCGGTTCGCCGGTCTCCAGCAGCGACTTCAGGCTCGACACCACGTTCGGCCAGCCGTGGCTGACCATCTCGGCCAGGCTCGATCCGGGCTCGAAGCCGTCGTGCACGACGGTGAGCTTCACGACCTGCGCGGCCTCCTCAATCGTGAAGGTGACCTTCGAGCGGGCCTCGCCGGACAGCCGGGCGAGCAACTCCTCGTCCCAGCCGAAGCGCTTGGCGAGCTCCGGGGTGATGGCGTGCCAGGTGTAGGAGAGCCGGCTGTAGGGTTCGGCCTCCAGCACGACCTGCTCAGGGTCGCTGATCAGCACGCCGTGGTTGTCCCAGGTCATCGGCGAGCCGACGGACCAGTCCGTGTTGAACTCCGTGGCCCAGTAGCGGCGGGTGAAGGCGGGCTCGGTCAGCGCCTGCCAGAGCTTCTGCGGGGTGGTGCGGATGTAGGTGGTGTAGACGAAGGTCGGCGCGTCCATCGGGGTCTCCTCCAGAGCGAGTTTCAGGTCCGCCAGGGCTTGGACCCTGGCCTGGTCGTAGCGGCTGATCCACCGGTGGGCGATCTCGTGCACGGGCGCGGCGTTGAGGTAGTGCAGCTTCTCCCGGCCCCGCCGCACGGTGGCGACGAGTCCGGCTGCCTCCAACACCGCGAGGTGCTTGCTTACGGACTGCCTGGCCATGTCGAGTCCGGCGCACAGCTCGCGCAGCGTCTGCCCGTTGCGGGCATTGAGCGAGTCGAGCAGCGCGCGCCGGCTCGGATCGGCCAGCGCCTTGAACACCTCGTCCATGTCCGCCCCTCGTACCCGGGTTGCCGCTTGTCGATATGCAGCCTTTCGGCTGCCTTTAATTTAGGCAGCCGGATGGCTGCCTGTCAAGGCACGCGGCTACGGTGGGCGGATGCGGGCATGGCGGGAGCACTGGTCCCCACAGGGTGATCCCGAGCTGATGGCCCGTTGATGGCCCGCGAAGATCGAACCAGGCCGGAAACGATCAAGGCCGGGTCGGGATTCGGGTCCCTACCTGAGCCTTCACGATGAGAGCGGGTGACGGAATCGAACCCGCGCTGCCGCACTGGACTCTTGGGCTGTGCTGCTGGGACGCCGCAGTCGTAGGTTGCGGTGTGTGCACCTACGAACGGATCCATCGGTATCGCCTCGTGTCCGCCATTTCCTGGACGAGTTCGCGCGTTGGTCGGACCCGATGTCTGTGGAGCGGATCAATCGGATTGCTCGTGCGGTCGATCAGGCCGGCCTCAATATCGACGCTCCCGTTGAGGCGGTGGAGGCGATGATCGCCTTCGAGCAAAGGTATGGCGGACTCTTGCGGACACACCGCTGAGGATTCTCAATCGGAGCATCGAGCAGCGGTTGGAGGCTCACGCGCTGTTCGCCGCAGTACGCGACTGGCCGCACCTGACACTGAGACTGACCTCTGAGCGGGGAACCGTCCCGAACCTGAGAGGGCGTTGCGTGAGTTGATGTCCTTTTCGTCGTTTGCGCTGGGCAGGGAAGGCTGGTCAGGGACTTCGCGGGCGGGCTAGGGCTGCGGTTGAGCGAACAACCCGGGACGAGTCACCCGCCGTGGCCAGGCAGCCGCCGGGGTAGCGGGTAGTGCCACCCCGGCGGCGGGGTCACTTGGCGGCGAAGGCCAGCAGTGCCTCGTTGACCTCATCGGCGTGCGTCCACAGCAGGCCGTGCGGGGCGCCCTCGACCTCGACGTAGTGCGCCTCCGGGAACGCCTCGTGGAAACGACGCCCGGTGACGTCGATCGGGAGGATGTTGTCCCTGGTGCCGTGCAGGATGAGTGACGGCTTTCCGGCCGCGCGCACCGCCGCGACGTCCTGGCGGAAGTCCTCGATCCACGCCGCCACCACCGCGTAAGCGGCGACCGGGGCGGAGGTCGTGGCGGTGTTCCAGTTGGCGGCGACGACCTCCTGGCTGATCCTCGTGCCGAGATTCTCATCCAGGTTGTAGAAGTCCTTGTAGAACTGCGTGAACCAGGCGTATCGGTCGGCGCGGGCAGTGGCGACGATGCCGTCGAACACCGACTGCGGTACTCCGGCGGGGTTGTCGTCCGCCTCCACCAGGTACGGCTCCAGCGACGCCAGGAAGGCCAGCTTGGCGACGCGCTCGTGGCCGTGGTTCTTGACGTAGCGGGCGAGTTCGCCGGTGCCCATGGAGAACCCGACGAGAATGACCTCGCGCAGGTCGAGCGTCTCCAGCAGCGTGTTCAGGTCAGCTGCGAAGGTGTCGTAGTCGTACCCGCTCCCGACCTTGCTCGACTGGCCGAAGCCCCGGCGGTCGTAGGTGATCACCCGGTAGCCGGCGGCGAGCAGCTCGCGCGTCTGACGCTCCCAGCTGTGCCCGTTCAGGGGGTAGCCGTGGATGAGGACGACCGGCTGACCGGATCCCTGGTCCTCGTAGTACAGCTCGACGTCGGTGCTGTTCTCGGTGCCTACCTTGATGTGGCCCATGAGAAATCTCCCTCCAATCCGCTAGAGAACGATCGTTCTCCGCGTATGTCCACTACAGTAGAGAACGCTGGTTCTCTGCGCAACTGGAGCTCCCGTGATCGATGAGGAAACAGCACGTGACCAGGTCGTCTCCACCGCCGACCGGTTGTTCTACGCCCACGGCGTCCAGGCCGTCGGCATGGACGCCGTCCGCACCGAGGCGGGTGTCTCGCTGAAGCGCATCTACGCCCTGTTTCCCTCCAAGGACGACCTCGTCCTGGCAGTGCTCCGCCACCGGACCGAGCAGTGGGACGCCGGCGTGGCCCGCGCCCTCGCCGCCGCCCGCACGCCCCGTGACCGGATGCTGGCCGTCTTCGACTTTCTGGCGGAATGGTTCCGCGAGGACGACTTCCGGGGCTGCGCCTTCATCAACTTCTTCGGCGAGCTGGCCGGTGGCAGCAGCCGGGTCGCCGAGGCGGTCAGGGAGCAGAAGACCTCTTTCCAGCGCCATGTTGCCGACCTGGTCCGCGAGGCGGGTGGTCCCGGCTACCTCGCCCCGCAGCTGGCCCTGCTCGCCGAAGGCGCCCAGACCACGGCCGCCATCACCGGGGACCCCGCCACGGCTGCCCACGCCCGCGCCGCCGCCGAGACCCTCATCGGGGCCGCCTTCAGTCCTGCCAGCGGATTCTGACCAGCCTTCCCTGCCCAGCGCAAACGACGAAAGGACATCAACTTGCGCAACGCCCTCTTAAGATGGCTCCTTTGGAGAGGGTAGAAATCGAAACCCGGCTGTCAGCTTGGGAATTGCAGGGATCACGGGCAATACACCACGGGTTCCGTGGTCGGCGCGTTTGCTGGGGCAGTCGTGGTTGACCCCTCGTTGCCGGAGTTAATGGCACGGCGATCAGGCTCTGGGTTGCGGCGATGCATGTTGGGGGTGGCGTGATGCGCGTCGTCGTGGATGGTCGGCAGGTGTCCTCGGAGGCCGATCTCCACCGGTTACTCGCAGGACCTTTGGACTTCGGCCCGTACTACGGCAACAACCTTGCCGCGCTCTGGGACAGGCTGAGTACCGATGTGGAGCGACCGGTGGAGCTGGTGTGGACTCATTGGGAGGAAAGCAGGGCCAACCTGGGTGCCGATCTCTTCGACAGGATCCGCCGACTCTTTGACAAAGTTCAGGCACAAGACGCGGCATGGGGCCTGCGCAACCGCTTCACCTTCGAGCTGCGCACCGCGCACACGCCGCCCGCCTGATCACCCCGTCTGCCGTCGGCTCGCCCGAAGGGGAAGTGGCCCTTGTCTGCTCGGCGTGTCCCGGGTCGATGGCAGACGGGATGATCAGGTCCCTCCCTCAGCCACCCACAGATCGGCGGCGATGAGCAGACCCTTGGCGATCACCCCGGAGCCGGAGCGCCCGCCAGGGGCGATGGTTTAAGGAGCGGCGATTGTGGCTGGACCGGTACAGTTTCGCCCATGCAGATTATTTATCGTCCACGTTGGTCGCTCGCCTTTTTCTCTGGTGGAGTCGGCGCCATCGTGGTCGCCGTCGTCTATTGCATCCTGGCCATCGCCCTTGGCTTGCCCGCAGGTTTGACGGCAGGGGTTACCGTGGCGGCGAGCATGTTGTATCTGCTTTTCATTGTGATGAAGGTGCGGCGCCGAAGTCTGACGGTTACCGAGGAGGGAATGATCGCTCAGAGAGATACCTTCAGGGTTGCGGTGAACTGGTCGGACTTCGTTGATGTGCAGTCCAAACGCATCGGTGGCCTGTATCCGGTGGACGTGATGACCTTCAGCGGCGGAGCCGTGGAGCCGGTGGACGTGAGTGGCCGTCGGCGGAAGGCAGTTCCGTCGAAGGTTCACACGATCGGTGCCGATCGACGGATTCAGGTGGGCGTCTACGCCTCTGATTGGCGTACGGGGCCGATCGGCGAGTTGGTCGCGCGTCACTCCTCGCAGGGCCAGGGAGTCGAGTAGGAATCGGGAAAGTCTCGCTCTGATGTGGCGGTGCGCCGCTGGGATCGGTGAGTGTGTTCGGTACGGCGGGCGTGCGGGCGCGGTTACGGCCCGGCTCGCCGCCGTCCGGGACCGGCCCTCAGACAGCGCGCCTGGGCGGCGGGCGGCAGAGGGCCAAGAAGGATGCGCGCCGCGCCGCCGTCTTGATCCCTATGCGATCAATTCGGCAACGCCGCTGCTTGATCGCCTGTCCTGTCTCGCTTGATGGTTGACACACTGGCCTCGCTTGATGCTTGACACCTTGATCGTTATCTGTGCCTGCTCGTGGCGTTATCGACGCTTCGGGGGAGGCTCGGGTGGCATTGGTGGAGTTGAGCGTCGTGGAGCAGCGGTATCACGCGGTGATCGAGGTGTTGTCCGGAGCGAAGGTCACCGACGTGGCCGGCCGTTACGGGATCTCGCGGCAATCGGTGCACTCCTGGGTGCGCCGCTATGAAGACGGCGGCCTGGCGGGGCTGGCCGACCGCTCGCATGCGCCGAAGGCCCATCCGATGCAGACCCCGGCCGCGGTGGAGGCGCTGATCTGCGAGCTGCGGCGGGCTCATCCGCGGTGGGGGCCGCGCACGCTGTTGTGGGAGCTGGGGCGGCGCCGGGTGGAGCCG
The DNA here is from genome assembly GCF_039535785.1 of Nonomuraea helvata. NCBI lineage: Bacteria > Bacillati > Actinomycetota > Actinomycetes > Streptosporangiales > Streptosporangiaceae > Nonomuraea > Nonomuraea helvata. The sequence continues at coordinate 919,189 of NZ_BAAAXV010000009.1, read as the reverse complement.
TTGCCGTCGCGGGCGAGCATCTACCGGGTACTGGTGCGCAACCATCTGATCGAGCCGGTCACCAGGCGGCGCAGGCGCGAGGACTACCGGCGTTGGGAGCGGCCGGGGCCGATGCAGTTGTGGCAGATGGACATCATGGGCGGGCTGCTGCTGGCCGACGGCAGCGAGGCCAAGCTGATCACCGGCGTGGACGATCATTCCCGGTTCTGTGTGATCGCCTCGGTGGTGGCCCGGCCGACCGGGAGGCTGGTGTGCGCGGCGTTCGCCGCGGCGATGCGCGCTTATGGGGTGCCGCTGGAGGTGCTGACCGACAACGGCAAGCAGTTCACCGGTCGATTCGGCGGGCCGAAGGCGGGCGAGGTGCTGTTCGAGCGGGTCTGCCGGGAGAACGGCATCAAGCTGCGGCATACCGCGCCGCGGACTCCGACCACCACCGGCAAGATCGAGCGGTTCCATCAGAGCGTGCGCCGCGAACTGCTGACCGAAGCGCTGCCGTTCGCCTCGCTCGAGGCCGCCCAGGCCGAGCTGGACGCCTTCGCCGAGCACTACAACACCGCCCGACCGCACCAGGCCCTGGCGATGGCCTTCCCCGCCGACCGGTTCTTCACCGAACGCAGCGACGAGCAACGCCGGGCCGAGCGGGAACTGCCGCTGCAGTTGCCCGCCAACCTGACCACGGTGACCGCTCCCGCTCCTGCAACCGCTCCTGCGGCGCGGCCCGCCGCCACGTCCGCGGATCTCCCGGTCCCGGCCATCAATCACTCTGATCAGTCCGAACGGCCAGAGCCCATCCTGACGAGCACGGTCGATCCGCTGTTGCGCCAGGCGATCGAGGTCGATCGGGTCGTGCCCGCCTCGGGCAACCTGTCGATCGGTGGCCAGCAGCTCTGGCTCGGCCCCGACCGGGCGGGCCTGCCGATCACCTTGTGGATCAGCACTCAGCGGCTGCACGTGTTCACCACCGGCGGTGGCCGGCTCAAGAGCGTGGCCTCCCGGCTGACCGTCAAGGACCTGGCCGCGTTGCTCGCCTCGGGGCAGGCTCGCCCGGCGCCGGACGACCCCGTCGCCGAACCGCCGATCGAGGTGAGCGCCGTCGAGGTCGACCGGCAGGTCAGCTCGATCGGCACGATCAGCCTGGCCGGCCGGGCCTTGTGTATCGGCGCCCACCTGGCCGGCCGCCGCGTCATCGTGAGGCTGGACGGCATCACCGCCCGCGTCATGGACGAGCAGCGCCTGCTGCTGCGCGCCGTGTCCTGCCCGCTCCCGCTCGGTGAGTGCGTCTCCCTGCGCAACGCCCGCCCCGCCGGGTCACCGCCCGGCGCTCCGACCGAGCCCGTCACTGTCCAGCGGGTGGTCTGCAGCCGCGGCCACTTCCAGGTGGTCGGGCAGAAGATCCAGGTCGGCCGGGTTCATGCCCGCAAGATCCTGGACGTGACCGTGGACGATACCCACATCACCGTGCACGACAACGGCGAACCGGTCCGCGTCGTGCCCCGAACCACCACCCAGGAGGTCACCCGGATCAAGTCCCAGGCGCATACTAAGAAGCGAAAGATCGGCTAGGAGTGTCAAGCATCATCCGATGCCAAAGCGTCAAGCATCAAGTGAGATCAGACAGCCGGTTGAACGTGGCGGCCTTACGGCCTGAGCCGTACGGCCTGCGCGGTATCGGGTTTGATTACCTACTGGGTCACACGCACGCCGTGCTGGCCGGCCTGCTGGAGGCGGCACTGCGTGCCTCTACTGCTCTGCTCGGGCCCAGCGGGGCTGCCGTCACATGGTGATCCGGCCCGCAGAATCTGCATTAGAGTGCTGGCTGGTCGAGCAGTGGTCGCCGCGGCTACCGGAAAGGACCGAGACAGTGAAAAAGTACATGCTCTTCGATCATGATGGCGTTCTGGTGGACACCGAGTTCTGGTATTACAAAGCCGGGGAACGCGCCCTGGCGGACATTGGCTTGACCTTGGACAAGGATCAATACCTTCGGGAGATGGGCCAGGGCTTGGGCACATGGGCCCAAGCCAGGGTGGCCGGTATAGATGAACAAACCATCAGCAGACAGCGTCAGGTCCGTGATGATTACTATCAAGAATATCTGAGAACAGAAGCCATTGAGATCGAAGGCGTTGTTGAAGCTCTGGCTGAACTGTCAAGATACGTCCGTATGGCCATTGTGACAACTGCCAAACGTGCGGATTTTGAGCTTATCCATGAAAAGCGCCAGATCAAGCAATTCATGGATTTCGTTGTTGTTCGTGAAGACTGTCGGCTCGCCAAGCCGCATCCGGAACCATACCTGATCGGCGTTAAGCGCTTCGGAGCCACCAAAGAAGAGACACTGGTTGTTGAGGATTCATCCAGGGGGCTGAACTCAGCCGTGGCGGCCGGTATTGACTGTGCTGTTGTCCACAACGACTTCACAAAATCAGATGACTTCACGCAGGCTACCTATCGAATCGAAACTCTGGCTGAATTGAAGGACATTATCCTTAATGTAGACTGAAGGAGCAAGTTGGGTCGGCCGGTCTGCTCCGCGTTCTCGATCTTGTTTTCAAGCTGCTGGGCAGGGGGTCCCGCCCGGCTGTCGCGTCGGGTGGGCGTCGGATCCACGGTCTGACGGGGTGCCTCCGGGGTTGGGGTCGGGTGGGCGTGTTGGGCGGTCCGCCTGAGGGATCGAGCGCGAGAGCGAAGGCGAAACAGGCCAGGAGTGTGTCCGCCCAGGGCCAGGTCGCCGGGATTCTTGGTCACAGGTGGGTGAGTTGCAGGCGAACTCGGCGCGCAACTGAGCCGGCGACTGCACCTGCGGGGGCCGCTGCGGCGTGCCCTGCTGCAGAAGGTCAGCGACTCGGCGACAAGCGGCAGCCGCGCCGATTCGCTATTGACAGTGCGCCCCAGTCGGCCCGCGGCGTAACGTTCACCGGCGTGCCGCACCCCGGGCCGCTCCCCGCCGGCCCGCCGCTCGGCCGACATTGTCGCCAACGCCTGCTTTCGCCTGTTCGCGCACCTCAGCCGGCCCACCAATTGCGTGAGAACACGCCCGACCCGGTCGAACGCGAGCGCCTGGCTGTCGCGCTGCAGGCGGTCGAGCTAACGGTCGCCAAGACGGCCGCGGTCGCCGGCATGCCATCCCAGCAGACTCCAGGACGAGTGAGAGCTGGCGGACACGCATGGGTGCCGCTCCCCGCTTGGGGGGACGACAACATCAGGGCGGTCGTGATCTACCAGCACGCGGTCAGAGGTGCTGACCGGGTGATCACGAATGCCATCGATCAGCGGCTCAAGCAGCGGGACGAGGGCGACGATGACGGCTTGGCGAGTGTGCCGGCTTCCGAGGGCTAATTGCACGGGAGATCGAAGAGAGCCCTAGAAACGATCAAAGCCAGGTTGGGAATCCATCCCTGACCTGGCTTTTCGTAGTGAGAGCGGGTGGCGGGAATCGAACCCGCGCTGTCAGCTTGGGAACTCCTTCAGATTATGCCATCTGACCTGGGGAAAGGCCGATCTGGGCAGGCAGCGGTCGAGTGGCCGTGGGTCCCCACGATTCCCCGCTGATCGCCAACCGTACGGGCACGCAACGGGCACGACCGGCGGTGGGTGGAATATCCGGCAAGGCGCAGGTCTCCCCATGCATACGGGGCGCTCGAGGCTTGTGCTGGCTAGAAAGTTCAGCATAGGCTGAATCTCCTAGCCTAAAGGAAAGTCGGAACGGTACGTGTCTCTACGGCATCGTCAGGCGCTGCCTGCGACTCGCCCCCGTCGTGGGCGAGTCGCGGTGACAACGGCGTCGGCTCCGGGCGGTGGTGCGGACCGCGAGCAGATCCTGCACTGGGTCGAGCGGGGAGCGACAGTTTGCAGCGAAGTATGGGATTGGCGCCGATTACCGCGAGGGTCCTTGACTGGCTGCTGATCTGCGATCCGCCGGAGCGGTCGGCCGGCGAGATCGCGGAGACGATCGGGGCCAGCCGTGTTCGCCGCCTTTGGCGATATCGCGGAAGAGGGCGTACGGCTCCGCCGGGGAGACGCGGCGCGTACCCAGCGCATCCGCTCCCGCCCGGCGATCCATCGCGCTGCTGACCAACCTGCCCTCCTAGCGAATCGGCGGCGCCACCGCGGGCTGAGCCATCCGGGCCGCTCTCATCCCGGCCGAGCAGGTGGCAGCCGCTGAGCCATTGGGCGATCGCGCGGCGACCAGTTGAATGTTCAGTTCAGGAAGGCGCAGAGAACCATATGAAAGTTGTCATCATCACCAGCGGCACGCGTGGCGACGTGGCGCCCTTCGCCGGCCTGGGAGTGCGGTTGATCGCGGCGGGGCACACCGTCGCGATCGCCACGCAGGAGGCATTCGCCGACACAGTACGTGACGCCGGATGTGAGTACCGGTGGATCCCGGGTGACACCCGCGGACTTCTTGGATCCGAACAGGGGCGGGAGTGGCAGGAGCAGGGGACCGGGAAGCTGAGCGGCATGCGTACCAACATCAGGTTGGGCATGCGACTGCTGGAGGAGATGGGCAAGGGAGTCCTGGCCGCCGCCGAGGGCGCGGATGTCCTGCTGCTGCAGCGGGTCGCCGCGTGGCACGGGTACGTCGTGGCCAAGGCCATGGGCATCCCCGGCATCACGCTGGAACTCTTCCCCAGTGTGCCGACCGCGGACTTCGCGCTGCCGTCGTTCGACGTTCGGGCCTTCGGCCGGTGGGGCAACCGGAACATCCCCCGATTCGCCATGTGGGCCAGCAGCCGGATCAAGACGCCGCTGGACCGTCCGATCAGGGAGTTCCAGCGGCAACTCGGCGTGCCGGTCAGCGGGCTGGGCGCGGTCAAACTGCAGATGCTCCACGATCGGAACTGGCCGATCTACCACGGGTACAGCCCGGCCATCGCGCCCCGGCCGGCCGACTGGCGGCCTGGCGTGGAGGTCGTCGGCAGCTGGTGGCCGCCGTACCCGGACGGCTGGCAGCCGCCGGCGGAGCTGGCGAGTTTCCTGGAAGCCGGGCCGCCGCCGGTGTTCGTCGGCTTCGGCAGCATGACCGGCAGCGCCGGGCAGCGCCTCGCGGAGACCGTGTCGGCGGCGCTGCGCCAGGCCAAGGTCAGGGCGGTGGTCCAGGCGGGCTGGTCGGACCTGGCCGCGACAGGCGACGACGTGATCACCATCGGGGACGCGCCGCACGAGTGGCTGTTCCCACGGATGGCCGCGGTGGTGCACCACGCCGGCGCGGGAACGACGGCGGCCGGGCTGCGCGCCGGCTCGCCGGCGATCCCGGTGCCGGTATTCGGTGATCAACCGTTCTGGTCGGACAGGCTGGTCAGGCTGGGCGTGAGCCCGGGGTGGACGCCGATGAGGAAGCTATCGGCCGAGCGGCTGGCCGCCCTGATCCAGCAGGCGGTGACTGATCGCTCTTACCGGCAACGGGCCACGGCGATCGCCGATCGCATCCGCAAAGAGGACGGCTCCGGCCAGGTCATCCAGGCGCTGGAGCGCATCGAGCGTGGACGCACCAGTTGACGCGTTCTCAGGCCTGAGGTGAAGGCCGGAGATTCTGGCCTGTGCGACGCCGTTCAAGCGGCGGCACTTCCTGGGCTTCCTGCTTCGTCGGGCTCCCGCGACCACCGCACCGACACATCCCGATCTTCGGCAGGCGCAGCTTGCCGCAGGCGGTGAGGTCACGTCCACGTCCGTGGACGTGACCGACCTGGGCAAACGGAGGTGCAGGTCGTGCCGGGTCAAGTGGCCGTATGTATCCGTGAATGGCCTCGGCTACTCGTCCGTTCTGGCACGGATCCGGCACGTGGATCATGCGGGCTCCAGCGCGGGGGTTCGTATCAGGTGTTGACGTCACTCCAGACGACCATGTTGGTGATCGGCCCCCCTGACATGCACTACGGCACGACGGCTTCCCTGTACCGGCTGTATAGAAGCCGGTGACTGCGCGGGTTTGACCTCGCCCCAAGGGCATGGTCCAGGCTAGGCGGGTGAACGACGCGGATCTCATGCTGCCTGGCGAGTTCGGTGCTGCCACCCGGCTGTCTCCGAAAGCGCTGCGGCTCTACGCGGCGCAGGGCCTGCTGGTGCCGGTCTACACCGACCCCAGCAGCGCGTATCGCCGCTATCACCGCGACCAGATCCCACTCGGTCGGCTGATCGGCTGGTTGCGCATGCTGGACCTGCCACTGGCCCGCATAGCCTCGCTGCTTCCACTCAATTCGCAAGCCCGCCAAGCCGAGCTGCGCGCCTGGCTGGCCGCTCAGGAGATCGAGCTCCAGCAGCGGCGTGAGCTGGTTGAGGCACTCGATTGCACGAGCCGTGCAACCGCCGGTACCCCGACGCTCCGAACTCGGCCGCAACGCAAACTGCTGTGCCGGGAACGACGTGTCCACATCGACGAGTTGGAGGCTTTCATGGCCGACGCTCAGGAGCACATCTGTGCCCGGTTGCGGGCTGTCGGATTGTCCGACGACGGACCGACGTTGGTGCACTTCCACGGATTCGTGACCCGGGACAGTGACGGGCCAGTGGAGGTCGCGGTGCCGTTTACCGGCTCGGTGGAACCCGTCGACGATCTGCGGGTCAGACTCTCGCCAGCCGGCACCGATGCCGTGCTGCCGGTCGCCAAGGCGGACGCCGACTTCCCCATGATCTTGCACGTCTACGGTGCGTTGGAAGCCTGGATCGACGCGCATCGGCTGGTCTGCGTCGGCAGCCCGGTCGAGGTCTGGCCCGGCAGTGATGGCGCGGTCCTCGACGTCACCTATCCCATCGTGCCAAGTGCAGAAAGTTGAGCGATGCATCCCTACGTTGGTTCCGGACCCTACTGTTACGCCAACTCACTGGCGATGGTGTTCGGCTCCACTTCGCCCTCGCCGTCGGTGATCGAGGTGCTGACGGGTTCGCCGTTCGGCTTCGAGTTGCTGGCCGAGCGGCTGCCGCTGTTCGACCCGTACGGCTGGGACCCTGATCGGGGCCTCGATGACGCGATTGCGCTGCTGGGTTGGACCTGCCGACGCCAGGGTGCGGACGACGATGAGCAAGCCCTTGCGCTGCTGCGCGACGCGGTCAAGGCCGGCCCGATCCTGGCGGGACCCGTGGAGATGGGCCTGCTGTATCACGTGCCCGAGATGAGTGGGCCGATCGAGGCGGACCACTTCGTCACGGTGCTGGAAGCCGACGACAAGGTCATCCGATTCCACGACCCACACGGACACCCCTACGCGACCCTGCCAACCCGAGATTTCCTCGCCGCGTGGCGCGCCGACACCATCGCTTACCGAACCACGCCCTACACCATGCGCAGTGAATTTCAGCGGGTCCGAGAGGTCACCGCCGAGGCGGCGCTACACATGGCCCTGCCCGGTGCGGTCGCCTGGCTGCGCGGACGCGATGACCTCACGGTGCCACCAGGCACGCTGGGGGGCGCCGCCGCGGTCAGCCGGCTCGCCGACATGATCACCGGCGGGCTGGATCCCGAGGTGCACGATCACCTCGTACACTTCGCGATCCGGGTCGGTGCTCGACGGCTCACGGACGCCGCGACCTCCTTCGCAAACCTGGGCCGCCACCAGGCCGCCGCCGTGGCCACCCGACAGGCGCGGCTAGTGGGTAGCCTCCAATACGACCTCGTATCCGGGCTCACGACGTCCGCTGCTGAGACGCTGCGGCAGCTTGCCCCGACATACGAGGAGTTGGCCACCGTGCTCTGCTAGCTGGGAGCTGGGGGTCTGCACGGGCGCGGTGGACCCTCTGCCACGTAGAGAGGCCCTGCGATCAAAGCCCGGGTATCATATCCATCGTTCTGCCTGGGCTTTCGCAGGGAGAGCGGGTGACGGGAATCGAACCCGCGCTGTCAGCTTGGGAATTGCAGGGATCTTGGCTCGTAGGGGCGTTGACCTGCGCCTGAGGCCGGTCGTGAATGACCGTGGTTGACCCCTCGTTACCGCCCCTTATGCCACGCTAATGGCACGGCGATCATGCCGTCACCCAGGTAGTACGCTCCCTGTCATGCTCACCACGCGGTGGCCTGACGACTTCGACGACCACGCCTGGGAGATCGAGGCCAAAGGCTGGTTTGAGGGCGTCATGGTGGAGTGGAACGGGCGCCACATCCGGCCGGTGTTCTACGACCCCGTACGGCTCGGCCAAGAGATCGCCGATACCTTCGCCCGAGGCGAGGCGTACTTCCGGGAGCCCAATCTGATCGTGGTCCAAGCCACTACTCGGGACCACATGCAGACCGCTGTTGAGGGGCTGTCCGATGAGGACCTGGAGCAGTTGGTAGCCGAATGAGGGCTCGCGGAAGGTGAGACGCGGTGCGTGTTGAGCAGCTGGCGGCGGTGCGGATCCATAGCGATGGGCTGAACCCCGAGGAGATCAGTGATCTTCTCGGAGTCCGCCACTCGTCCACCGGGCCGGGAGATGTGTGGATACTCGAACCTTCGGCCGCTGACGAGGCGGCATCACTTGATGATCAGATCGCGGCTGTGATCAATCCCCTCCGCGTGGTGGCGGACAAGCTCTCAGCTTGTCGTTTAACCTCTGGCCTGGACGTTTGTGGCGATCGGGTCTGAGAGTCATCTATCCGGCATAGCGGATTGTGTCCTCTGCGATACGGCGTGTCGCCGTGACCCAGGCCAGCCACCGTCTCCACCTTCAAGGTGTCAACCCAAAGAAGAGGAGGCGGTGGCTGTGTCCTCCATGCTGGCATCCGCGGTGGCGGCTGTCCTGGAATCGGGCCAGGAGGGTGAGCGGGCCGAAGCGATGGCGGAGTTGTCGGAGTTCCGCCAGGAGATATATGGTTGCCTGACGGCGCGCGCGGATGAGCTGTTCGAGCTGGCCGAGGCGGTGTTATGCGCCGACGGGCCGGTACGCAGCCTGGTCGGACTGGCGCTGGCCCCCGAACACCGGCGCGGTCACGGCGCCTTGTATGACGCGATCAACCACGGCCGGATCGAGATCGGCCGGCTCCGCAGAGCCCTGGCTACGGTGCCGCTGCCGCGCGCGGCGGGCGGGCGGATCGTCCTGGCCGCCGATGTGACTGCGTGGCTGCGGCCAGACGCGCCGACCAGCCCCGAACGGCTGTTCTGCCACACCTACGGCCGCCGCAAGGACGAGCATCAGATGATCCCCGGCTGGCCATACTCGATGATCGCCGCACTGGAGACCGGCCGGACCTCCTGGACTGCGGTGCTCGACGCAGTGCGGCTCGGCCCCGACGACGATGAGGCCGCCGTCACCGCAACCCAGCTTCGCGACCTGGTCGCCCGCCTGATCCAGGCCGGGCAGTGGCGTCAGGGCGACCCGGACATCCTGCTGGTGGTCGACGCCGGATACGACACCGCCCGACTGGCCTTCCTCCTGGACGGCCTGCCGGTGGAGGTGCTGGGCCGGTTGCGCTCGGACCGGGTGCTGCTGCGTCCCGCCCCATCGCGTGAGGAATTCCTGCTGGCCAGCCCCGGTGGCGGACGTCCGCCCAAACATGGAGGCGAGTTCCGGATGAAGGACGAGACCAGCTGGGGCGAGCCGGCCCACCTCACGAGCACCGCCACCAGCCGGTACGGCACGGCGGTCGCCTCCTGCTGGGACCGGCTACACCCTCGGCTGGGCCGCCGCAGCGCCTGGATCGATCATGTCGGCGAGCTCCCGGTCATCGAGGGCACCCTCATCCATCTGCGGGTCGAGCACCTGTCCGGCGAACGTGATCCCAAGCCGGTGTGGCTGTGGACATCGGCCATCGGCATCACCGCCGCGCATCTGGATCGGCTCTGGCAGGCGTTCCTGCGCAGGTTCGATCTTGAGCACACGTTCAGAATGTGGAAGCAGACCCTGGGCTGGACCGTCCCCAAGATCCGCGACCCCTACGCCGCTGACCGCTGGACCTGGCTGATCATTATCGCCTACACCCAGCTTCGTCTCGCTCGCCTCCTCGCCGAAGACCTTCGCCGCCCGTGGGAGAGGCCGCTGCCGCCCGAGCGGCTCACCCCCGCTCGCGTCCGCCGGGGGTTTCGCCACCTCCGCACGAGCCTGCCCCAGCCCGCCGGTGCGCCCAAACCCACGAGCGCTGGTCCCGGACGCCCCAAGGGATCAAGGAACCGCGTCCCCGCCCGTCATCACGAGGTGGGAAAGACCGCCAAACGCGCGGCATCACTCACCGAGCACCGCGAGCAGGCAGGTTAAACGACAAGCTCAGAGCTGGCCGAGAAGGGAGCCGAGGTCGAATTGCTACTTACGAGGAGCCTGTTGGGGCCCGGAGTGGGGATGCTGTGTTTCATGCTCGACAGCCCCGTGATCAAGTTCTTGGCGGATGTGGGTGGATCAGTGTGGTTCGACGAGTACGACGAGGCCACCGAGGCGACGTGATGCGCACACCACCGCCCGCCTGATCACCAGGCGTGCAGGTCAGGGCTGGCCGGTTGACCGTGAGTGGCCGCTGTTCCCCTGCCGTTCCGGCACGGATCTGGCACGGTGAGCGAGTCTGTGCCTGACACTGCCTCAGCTACCTTGCACTTCCCCCCATATCCATAAGAGCGTGATGGATCACGTCGTCAAGGACAGCGCGAGCCTAACTTGGACGCCTTCGCAGACCACGATCTTTCTCTATGTTGCCATTGTGATCAACGCTCTTCTGTTACGCGGTGTGCTACGGAGTCGTCCTGAAGGACGGCGCTCCGAAACTCTTCGATCACCGGCCACAGCGGGCTGTCCTTCTGGTTGAAGGTGTCGATATCGATGTGCTGATCTTTGTCGATGATCCTCGCGTTCGACGCGTCGCCCTCCTCTGTCGGCTCGGTGACCGATCGACTCGCTTTCTCCGGACTGTCGCGACTGGCCAGATGGACTCCGACTATGAGAATCAAAGCAATGCCCGAGAGGGCCATCAGCCAGTAGCGCCATGCCCGACCAGACCTGGACCGCATTGGGTCTTCCATGATCACCTGTCTACTCCAATACGCATGGGCAAGTCTGGCGTTTCACGAATCAGGCCGTGAGGGCGGTAAGGATCTGGTGCCTCGTCGCCAGTTCGGAAGATTTCGACGCGCGACTCTCTGACTTTCCGCACTCTAGGCCCGAGAGCTTTTGGTTCCCGTGAGTTCCCGTCACTTCTCCTGACCCCTCGCCTTACTGACACGCGAGTGGCACGGCTGGAGTGACTACGGTCTCCAGCCCCGCTGTTCGGTGGGCTGGGGCTGAGGCAAGAAGTCCCAGACCTTCGATCGCCCCGGCCCTGAACGGAGCTCAGCCGTCATCAGGCAATCGTGAGGGTGGTACTGGTTCATACCTTCGGCGGCGGTGCGGCCCAGTACGGTGGCCGAGGGCCGGGTACGGCGCGCGGGCGGTGCGGCGGGCGGCCCAGAGTCCCGCCGCCGGCCGAGACCGGCGCCCACGCCGCACGCTCGGGCGGCGTTCGGGCGGCGGGCCGTGCGGCGGTGCGCCGCGCCGCCGCGCTTGATACTTACAAGAGCTATTCGGCAGTGTGCAGGCTGTGTCTCGTGTCCTGTCTCGCTTGATGGTTGACACACTGGCCTCGCTTGATGCTTGACACCTTGATCGTTATCTGTGCCTGCTCGTGGCGTTATCGACGCTTCGGGGGAGGCTCGGGTGGCATTGGTGGAGTTGAGCGTCGTGGAGCAGCGGTATCACGCGGTGATCGAGGTGTTGTCCGGAGCGAAGGTCACCGACGTGGCCGGCCGTTACGGGATCTCGCGGCAATCGGTGCACTCCTGGGTGCGCCGCTATGAAGACGGCGGCCTGGCGGGGCTGGCCGACCGCTCGCATGCGCCGAAGGCCCATCCGATGCAGACCCCGGCCGCGGTGGAGGCGCTGATCTGCGAGCTGCGGCGGGCTCATCCGCGGTGGGGGCCGCGCACGCTGTTGTGGGAGCTGGGGCGGCGCCGGGTGGAGCCGTTGCCGTCGCGGGCGAGCATCTACCGGGTACTGGTGCGCAACCATCTGATCGAGCCGGTCACCAGGCGGCGCAGGCGCGAGGACTACCGGCGTTGGGAGCGGCCGGGGCCGATGCAGTTGTGGCAGATGGACATCATGGGCGGGCTGCTGCTGGCCGACGGCAGCGAGGCCAAGCTGATCACCGGCGTGGACGATCATTCCCGGTTCTGTGTGATCGCCTCGGTGGTGGCCCGGCCGACCGGGAGGCTGGTGTGCGCGGCGTTCGCCGCGGCGATGCGCGCTTATGGGGTGCCGCTGGAGGTGCTGACCGACAACGGCAAGCAGTTCACCGGTCGATTCGGCGGGCCGAAGGCGGGCGAGGTGCTGTTCGAGCGGGTCTGCCGGGAGAACGGCATCAAGCTGCGGCATACCGCGCCGCGGACTCCGACCACCACCGGCAAGATCGAGCGGTTCCATCAGAGCGTGCGCCGCGAACTGCTGACCGAAGCGCTGCCGTTCGCCTCGCTCGAGGCCGCCCAGGCCGAGCTGGACGCCTTCGCCGAGCACTACAACACCGCCCGACCGCACCAGGCCCTGGCGATGGCCTTCCCCGCCGACCGGTTCTTCACCGAACGCAGCGACGAGCAACGCCGGGCCGAGCGGGAACTGCCGCTGCAGTTGCCCGCCAACCTGACCACGGTGACCGCTCCCGCTCCTGCAACCGCTCCTGCGGCGCGGCCCGCCGCCACGTCCGCGGATCTCCCGGTCCCGGCCATCAATCACTCTGATCAGTCCGAACGGCCAGAGCCCATCCTGACGAGCACGGTCGATCCGCTGTTGCGCCAGGCGATCGAGGTCGATCGGGTCGTGCCCGCCTCGGGCAACCTGTCGATCGGTGGCCAGCAGCTCTGGCTCGGCCCCGACCGGGCGGGCCTGCCGATCACCTTGTGGATCAGCACTCAGCGGCTGCACGTGTTCACCACCGGCGGTGGCCGGCTCAAGAGCGTGGCCTCCCGGCTGACCGTCAAGGACCTGGCCGCGTTGCTCGCCTCGGGGCAGGCTCGCCCGGCGCCGGACGACCCCGTCGCCGAACCGCCGATCGAGGTGAGCGCCGTCGAGGTCGACCGGCAGGTCAGCTCGATCGGCACGATCAGCCTGGCCGGCCGGGCCTTGTGTATCGGCGCCCACCTGGCCGGCCGCCGCGTCATCGTGAGGCTGGACGGCATCACCGCCCGCGTCATGGACGAGCAGCGCCTGCTGCTGCGCGCCGTGTCCTGCCCGCTCCCGCTCGGTGAGTGCGTCTCCCTGCGCAACGCCCGCCCCGCCGGGTCACCGCCCGGCGCTCCGACCGAGCCCGTCACTGTCCAGCGGGTGGTCTGCAGCCGCGGCCACTTCCAGGTGGTCGGGCAGAAGATCCAGGTCGGCCGGGTTCATGCCCGCAAGATCCTGGACGTGACCGTGGACGATACCCACATCACCGTGCACGACAACGGCGAACCGGTCCGCGTCGTGCCCCGAACCACCACCCAGGAGGTCACCCGGATCAAGTCCCAGGCGCATACTAAGAAGCGAAAGATCGGCTAGGAGTGTCAAGCATCATCCGATGCCAAAGCGTCAAGCATCAAGTGAGATCAGACAGCTGGTTATGCCTGGTGGCATTGGGGGCCTCGGCGATGAGTTCGACGAGGTCGGCTATGAGTTTCGGGCTTGCGGCGATGGTCGCGTGGGCGCTCATGCTGTGGGGGCTGCCATCGAGGTCGACGACCGCGGCTCCGGCTTCGCGGGCGATGATGACGCCGGCGGCGGTGTCCCATGGGTTGTTGGTGAGCATGACGTTGGCGTCGATCTTGCCGTCTGCGACCCGGGCGAGATCGATCGCGGCTGAGCCGAACATCCGAATGCGCTGGACGCGTGCGGCTAGGCCGTGTTTCGAAAGATCACGTGTGTGAGGCGTGTCGGTGATCGTTGAACGAAGAGGTCTCCGGTAGGTGGTTCAACGACCAAGAAGAACGAAATACCGGAGACCTCGTGACCAGCGTAGTGGTGACGAGGCGGCACGACCTCACTGATGCGCAGTGGGCGGCGCTGGAGCCGCATCTGCCTGCCGCATCGGGCAAGGGGCGTCCGCCGAAGTGGAGCAAGCGTCAGTTGATCGACGGGATCCGGTGGCGGATCCGGACCGGGGCGCCGTGGCGGGACGTTCCTGCCTGCTACGGCCACTGGTTCACCGTGTATGGCTTGTTCCGGCGCTGGCAGCGGGAGGGGATCTGGGCGCGGATCCTGGCGGCCTTGCAGGCGTGTGCGGACGCCGCCGGGAAGATCGATTGGACGGTGAGCGTGGACTCCACCATCACCCGGGCTCACCAGCACGCGGCCGGAGCACGCCGGGACGGTCACCTGCAAAAGGAACCACCCGGCGGGGTGCACAGCGAGCCGGCCGATCATGGCCTGGGGCGCTCGCGCGGCGGGCTGACCACCAAGACCCATCTGGCTTGCGAGCAGGGCCGCAAGCTGCTGGCTGCGGTGGTGACCGCCGGGCAGCGGGGCGACAGCCCGCAGTTCATACCGGTGCTCGGCAAGATCCGGGTGGCCCGCCTCGGCGGTGGCCGTCCCAGGACCCGCCCGGACCGGGTCCTGGCCGACAAGGCCTACACCAGCAAGGCCAACCGGACTCATCTGCGCCGGCGTGGGATCAAGGCGTGCATTCCGAGCAAGGCCGACCAGGACGCTCACCGGCGAGCCAAGGGATCGAAGGGAGGTCGCCCGCCCGCCTTCGACCCCGCGTTCTACCGGCTGCGTCACGCTGTGGAGTGCGGCATCAACCTGCTCAAAGGCAACCGCGGCATGGCGACCCGTTACGACAAGCTCGCCGTACGCTACGAAGCCGTCGTCATCATCGCTGCGATCAACCAGTGGCTCAATGCCTTATGAAACACGACCTAGTTCCTTGGTCAGGGCGAGACGGGGCCGGTTCCGTTCGTGGGCATCCTTGCCCACGGCATAGTCGCCGATGGCCACGATGGCGGTTTCCAACTCGCGGGCATCACTCACTCGAATGTCGGATCCGTTGGCTTGAGCACCTGCCCCTTCGGCTGCTGTATAGCGGATACCGAGGAACGGGAGATCGATGACTCCGAGCGTGGGCATGTCCGTGTCGATCAGCCCGAGAGATACACCGCACAGTGGGATGCCGTGCAGGAAGTTGGCTGTTCCGTCCAGCGGGTCGAGTGCCCACATCAGACGGTCACCCATGCGGCTGACGCCCTCTTCTTCGCCGAGGAACCCGGTCCCAGGTGTCTCTCGCGACAGGAATTCGCGTACGGCGTGTTCTACGGCGTAGTCCACTTCTGTCGCCATGTCACGGTCACCTTTGGTGGTGACGACACCGGGAGTCTTGGTTCTGATGATGTCGCTGGCGATTGATACGGCGCGTTCGGCGATGGGAAGAAGCGTTCGGGGGTCGATGGTCATACAGGTTTGCTCCGCTCCCACATATCCCTGAACACCTGGTCGAAGACGGGGAACAACCCCTCCGCGGCGGTGTTGTCTTTGATCACGAAGGTTGGCGAGTCGACTCCGCGGGATTGCGGTAGGTACGGCTGAACCACGCAGAGCGCCCGGTCAACGATCAGCAGGTTGAAACGGATCGTCTCGTCGTAGACGTGGAGTTCGAGGCGCTGGGCCGACGCGGTGTCGAGTCGATCGCGCAGCCTGGTCAGCAAGGTCAAGCTACAGGACTACGCCGAGACCTGGATCGCCCAACGGCCCGGCCTACGGCCTCGAACTGTCGATCTCTGTCACTGGCTGCTCAAGAAGCACCTTGCGCCACATCTCGGCAACGTCCAGATAGCCAAGATCAGCACTTCGGCCGTTCGGCAGTGGCGGGCCGATCTTCTCGGTAACGGTGTGTCGGTGAGCATGGCGGCCAAGGCGTATCAGCTGCTACGGGCCGTACTGATGACCGCCGCCGACGACGACCGCGTCATCCCGGACAACCCGTGCCGGATCCGCGGGGCCGGCGACGAGCACGCGTAAGAGCGTCCTGTGCTCACCGTCTCCCAGGTGTTCGAGCTGGCCGACTGAGTCGGGCTACGTCCGATCGGCAACGTCCGCAAGATCAAGGATGGTGCGTACCGGCTGCGCTTCCAGCGGCACGGCGCGATGCGCACCTATCCGGAGATCTTCCTCACACGAGCGGCGGCCGAGCGGGCGCTGTGGAAGATGGTTATGGAGGGAAAGGCCGACGCCACCCAGGACCGGCGGTTCCGCGCGATGGTGCTCCTGGCCACGTTCGCGAGCCTGCGTTGGGGTGAGGTCAGCGCGCTACGCCGGATGGATGTCGATCTCGAGGCGCGCACGGTCCGCGTCCGGGTCGCTTTCGTCGAGCGCTCTGCGGGTGGGCTGGTGCTGGGGCCTCCCAAGTCCGAGGCCGGACGCCGCACGGTGGGCATTCCGCAGAGCATCGTCCCCATCCTCCGGGAGCACATGGACACCTACGTTCAGGACGAGCCGGGCGCCCTCATGTTCCCAGCGGCCAAGGGCGGGCCGATACGCCGCAGCGGCTTCAACATCCGCACTCGCTGGGTGGATGTCGTCACGGAGATGGGTCTGACGGGGCTCCATTTCCACGACCTGAGGCACACGGGCAACATGCTGGCCGCCGAGTCCGGCGCGGGCCTTAAGGACCTCATGGCCCGCATGGGCCACGACAACGTCCGAGCGGCCATGATCTACCAGCACGCCGTCAGGGGAGCCGACGAGGCGATCACTAACGCCATCGATCGGCAGCTCGAAGCGCGCGACGATGACGGCGACGAGGGCACGACGGGCGCGCTGGTCCCCACAGGGTGATCAAGAGCTAATGGCCCGTTAATGGCCCGCGAAGATCGAATCAGTCCGGAAACAATCAAGGCCCGGGTCGGGATTCAAGTCCCCACCTGGGCCTTCACGATGAGAGCGGGTGACGGGAATCGAACCCGCGCTGTCAGCTTGGGAATTGCAGGGATCTTGGCTCGTAGACGCGTTGACCTGGAGCTGAGGCCGGTCGTGAGTGACCGTGGTTGACCCCTCGTTACCGCCCTTAATGGCACGCTAATGGCACGACGATCAGCCTGCGACCTGCTGTTCCTCGCGCGACGTGTACCCTCTGGGCGCCTGATCACTTTGCCTGCAGTTGACCCGTGCGGGGGGAAAGCGGCCAGGGCCACGGGGGCATCCTTGATTGGAGACACGCAACGGGCACCCCCGTGCGGGGCAGTGCCTGGACCCGCGAACCTACGCATCCACCAATCGGCTCGACACCAGGCTCGCCAGGCGCAACCTTCGGCGAGAGGCGACATGCATCGGATGTGGATGTGAAGAATATGACTAGATGGTTATAATCGCTTCCATGGGCTGGGAGGTCAGTCTTCATCCGGAGGTCGAGGCGTGGTACCTGACCATGTGCGTAACCGATCCGGAGACTGCAGACCTAGTCAAGGACGCGATCGATCAGCTCGCGGAGGAAGGCCCGACGGCGCGTCGTCCTCTGGTCGACCGGGTACAGGGCAGCCGGTACCACAACATGAAGGAACTACGCCCGCCCTCATCGGGGACGAGTGAGATCCGGATGCTGTTCTGCTTCGATCCGGTAAGGGAAGCGATCTTTCTGGTAGCCGGCGACAAAGCCGGCAACTGGAACCGCTGGTATCGGGAAGCGATACCACTGGCTGATGAACGATTTGCCCAGCACCTGATCACGCTCAAAGAAGAAGAGCAGGAGGAGCGATGAGCGCTCGGTACAGCAAGTGGTCGGATGTCAAGGCCAAAGCGGCAGCGCTCGACCCGCGAGACGAGACGGAACGCGCTGCTGGAGAGGCCGCCGCGCGTGAACGCCGCGAAGCGTACGTCCGCGGATTCCAGCTCGCCGAGATCCGTCAGGCCGCCGGTGTCACTCAGGCTGAACTTGCCCACACCTTGGGAGTCAGCCAAGCTCGCATCTCCAAGATCGAACACGGCGAAGTATCCGGCATCGACGTCGTACGAGAGTACATCGCTGCACTCGGGGGTCACTTGGATCTCGTAGCTACGCTCGGCGACCGAACGTGGAAAGTCGCCTGAGATAGGCGCGCCGATCCACAGCCAAGTAGGTCAGAGCTTTGACCATGCCAGCCCTGACCTGGGCCTTCCTTGTGGAGCGGGTGACGGGAATCGAACCCGCGCTGTCAGCTTGGGAACCGGCTACTGATCTTGCCGTCCTGAGCTGGGAAAACGGGGATGCAGGTCAGAGCGGATTGCTTGCTCGTGAGTGACCGCGGCTGCCCGCCTGTTCTGGCACGGATCTGGCACGCGATCGATGCCTTCATGTTGTGGCATTGTCGGCCGGAGCTGGCAGCATGCAGCCTTATGGACGTGGACGACTTCAGGTTCTTCCTCCAGCGGTCCCGCACGCGGAGTGCAGATCATGACCGAGGATGAGATCTTCGAGGCGATACGGTCAGACGCTGGGCCCGATGTCCTACCGGTGGCTTCGTGCGAGGCGGTCGCTGAGGCTGAAGAGGCCATTGGGTACCCGCTTCCTTCGCTGCTACGGCGGTTGTATCTGGAGGTGGGAAACGGAGGTTTCGGTCCTCGGGGTGGCATCATCGGTGTCCGGGGCTACGACTTCTGGAGCAGCGATATCTTCGCGGACATCACTGAATCGGCTGTGGAGTTTCACACCGAGTCCTCCGGACGACGGGCGGGCATGATCCAGTTGTTGGACTGGGGGTGTGCAATCGCGTCGTTGCTGGATTGCCGTGATCCTGAGGGTGCGATGTGGGGATGGGATCCCAACCTGTGCTGCTTGGATCATGCGCTCTTTCCTCAGGACATCACCTTCGCGTCGTGGCTCGCGGAGTCGATTGGCCGCGACTTCGCCGAGCCCTTCTATGACGGTTACTTCGAGGTCTCGTCGCAAGATGAGCCAGGGAGCGCGGTGAGCACCATCGGAGAAGAGGATGAACCGTGCATGTGGTTGCCACCCGTCTGGGTGAAAGGCAGGAAGGCCGGCATCTGGGAGCGCCGTCACCAGTCCGATGACTGACGGATTGGTTTCGTGAGCGAGTACGGGGTCCAGTTCGGGAGGAGCGCTTCCATCAGGATCTGGCCGGGGCGATCAAGAAGGCGCAGGTCTCCGATTTCGCATCCGACCTGGACTCTCGTACTGAGAGCGGGTGACGGGAATCGAACCCGCGCTGTCAGCTTGGGAACTGCAGGGATCGCGGCACGTGAGGGCTCTGAGCTGGGCGGAAGCCTGGTCGTGAGTGACCGTGATTGACCCCTCGTTACCCTGCCTAATTGCACGCTAATTGCACGGTGATCGGCCCGCCACCAGGTGTTTCCGCGCGCCGCGCACCCGCCGCCCACCGGATCATCCCGTCTGCCGTCGGCCCGCCCGAAGGGGAAGCGGGCCAGGGCCATGGGGACAAGGTGGAGCGCCCAACTGGACGAACGACCTTGGCCCCATGGCCCTGGTCTGCTCGGCTTGTTCCGGGTCGATGGTAGGCGGGATGATCCGGCCTCTACCTCGGCCACTCACGGTCCAGGTGAAAGGCAACGGCCATCCCGGAGTCGGAGGCCCCGCCGGAGGCTGCTTGAACAGAACTCTGTCAGGAGGGGCGGCGTGGGATTACGACATCACGGCGAAGCGTTCATGTCGCGCTGCGGCGTACAGGGCGCTGAGCCTGGCCGCGTCGGCGATGCCAACTGATTACCAATGGTCCCAGCCCTCAGAGCCGTACCAATGGTCCTTCAGGTAGCGGTAGCTGTCGTCGGATGTCTCGTCTGGCTCGCCGGAGGGTAGCCAAAGGAACCCCTTATTGTCGTGCAAGAACCAGTCCTGGACTCCGAACTGTGCACTGCCAGGGATCTCTTCCCCACTCTGGAGATCTGAATATGGCCATCCGCCACAGACGTAGTACAGGCCCACCCATTGGCAAGGCTCTTTGCGATCGGGATTGTCGACCACAGCTTGGACGTAAGCTTTCATGCTTGGTTCGGAGAGCGTGAAGCGGATCCAAAACGGCGCGTCGGTAATGAGAGCAAGCAGGACTCCGGCGGCAACAAACCACGGCCAGAACCAGCGACTGCCGAGGCCGCCGGTCAACGTTCCCTTGCGGTCGGCCCATACCATCCGGATCCCCCAGTAGGCGAGCAGGAGCAAGCCGACGGGGATCGTGAACAGGAACATCTCCGGCCCGTACCAGTAGGGGTAGCTGGCCCATATCAAGATGACGGCTGCCGCCGCTGAGAAGACGGCCAGAAAGGGCAATCCCGGCGGCTTGTTGATCACGGCGCTACCTTATTGCCGTCCAGTGACACAGGACAGCCTGCGCGGCTGACTTTGTGCGGCGGTGCGGCGCTCGGGCGTCGCTCCCGGTAAGTATTGCGCGGTCGTGCTACGGCGATGCCCCGCGCGGCGCGCCGTCCGGGACCGGCCCCCAGACATCCCATGCGCTTAGATGTCAAGCCGCGATCTTGGATGTCTTTTCCGATCTCTGCCGGGGCTCGCCTTCCGTGCGATGCGACCAGGCGGTTGCTTCGTCGTATTTGGTGCGTGTTTTCAGGCATCCGTGGAGGATCCCCACGAGCCGGTTGGCGAGTTGGCGCAGAGCTGCGTGATGACCTACGTCGCGTGTTCGCAGCTCGTCATAGTAGGCGCGGGCACCTGGTGAGGCGCTCAGCGCGGCGAATGCCTGAGCCCCCAGGGCATCGATGAGCCTGTCGTTGTGCACGAATCGTGCCAGCACGACCTTCTTCTTGCCGGAGGCCCTGGTGATCGGGCTGGTCCCGGCATAGTTCCTGCGGGATTTGGCGTTGTCGTACCGGTCGGGGTCGTCGCCGAACTCACCCAACACCCGGGCACCGAGTAGGTGTCCCAGCCCAGGTTGGCTGAGGTAGATCTCAGCGTCCGGGTGCCGGCCAAAATGTGCCTCGACCTGGTCTTCCATGGTCTTGATCTGCTCGTTCAAGGTAGCCAGGATCGCTGCTTGGGCGCGCACCGAGGCGGCGTATGCGGCAGTGACGACCTCAGGCTGGCTCAGATGGCGAGCCTGCAGAGCCACCTGTATCGCCGCTGCCTTGTCGGCCACGTTACGCCGCCGGGCTCGCCTGAGTGCCGCGCTGATCTGCTCAAAGGTCAGTTCGGCCGCCGAAGCCGGATCTGGTGCCGTAACCAGCAGTTCCAGGGTGTCTGCCCTGGACAGATCATCGAAGGCGGCCAGAGCTGCGGGAAAGTACTCTCGCAGTGCATGGCGTAGCCGCTGCACGTGGCGGGTGCGCTCCCAGACCAGCGTCTTATGCGCCCGGGCCACCACCTTGATCGCCTCCCCCTGAGGAGTATCACCGGCGATCACGCGATGCTGGTGCCGATCGGTTCGCACCATGTCGGCCAGTGTGCGCGCGTCCGCGGCATCACTCTTGGCCCCCGATACGCTGTGCCGCTCGCGGTAACGTGCCACCGACAACGGATTCACCGCATACACCCGGTAGCCCGCCGCGATCAACGCCTGCACCCACGGACCTCGATCGGTTTCAATGCCGATCACCACCTGATCCGCCTCTACGCCCTCAGCCACATGCCGGCCGATCAACTCATGCAGTTTCGCGATCCCGGCAACGCCTTCCTCCAACCGCGCCTTGCCCAGCCGTCGCCCCGTCTCGTCTTGCAACTCGACATCATGGTGCTCCTCAGCCCAGTCATCCCCGACGAACAGCACCTCAGTTCCTCCTACCCATGGACGGCAACCTGGTTCAGCAGCTCGCGGGAGGACTGTCCCAACCTAATGATCTAGTGCTCAAGACCGACTGCCTGGCACGACATCCCATCAGCGATCAACCCTCCCGACCACCGACAGGGGCACGATCTGGGGGTAGAACTCCCGAAAGGTCCCGGCCGCACGAGTGCTCACCTGCCGACGGCTACTGTCACCGAGTCTGCCCCAGCTCGAAGCCGACCCGGTAGCTCTCATTAGGCCGCACGCGCAGCGCGGCGGCGCTGGCGCGGGGCGTACGGCGGCGCGCCGCGCCGCCGCTTGATACTTACAAGAGCTATTCGGCAGTGTGCAGGCTGTGTCTCGTGTCCTGTCTCGCTTGATGGTTGACACACTGGCCTCGCTTGATGCTTGACACCTTGATCGTTATCTGTGCCTGCTCGTGGCGTTATCGACGCTTCGGGGGAGGCTCGGGTGGCATTGGTGGAGTTGAGCGTCGTGGAGCAGCGGTATCACGCGGTGATCGAGGTGTTGTCCGGAGCGAAGGTCACCGACGTGGCCGGCCGTTACGGGATCTCGCGGCAATCGGTGCACTCCTGGGTGCGCCGCTATGAAGACGGCGGCCTGGCGGGGCTGGCCGACCGCTCGCATGCGCCGAAGGCCCATCCGATGCAGACCCCGGCCGCGGTGGAGGCGCTGATCTGCGAGCTGCGGCGGGCTCATCCGCGGTGGGGGCCGCGCACGCTGTTGTGGGAGCTGGGGCGGCGCCGGGTGGAGCCGTTGCCGTCGCGGGCGAGCATCTACCGGGTACTGGTGCGCAACCATCTGATCGAGCCGGTCACCAGGCGGCGCAGGCGCGAGGACTACCGGCGTTGG
Source organism: Nonomuraea helvata (assembly GCF_039535785.1). NCBI lineage: Bacteria > Bacillati > Actinomycetota > Actinomycetes > Streptosporangiales > Streptosporangiaceae > Nonomuraea > Nonomuraea helvata. The sequence continues at coordinate 896,711 of NZ_BAAAXV010000009.1, read as the reverse complement.
GAGCGGCCGGGGCCGATGCAGTTGTGGCAGATGGACATCATGGGCGGGCTGCTGCTGGCCGACGGCAGCGAGGCCAAGCTGATCACCGGCGTGGACGATCATTCCCGGTTCTGTGTGATCGCCTCGGTGGTGGCCCGGCCGACCGGGAGGCTGGTGTGCGCGGCGTTCGCCGCGGCGATGCGCGCTTATGGGGTGCCGCTGGAGGTGCTGACCGACAACGGCAAGCAGTTCACCGGTCGATTCGGCGGGCCGAAGGCGGGCGAGGTGCTGTTCGAGCGGGTCTGCCGGGAGAACGGCATCAAGCTGCGGCATACCGCGCCGCGGACTCCGACCACCACCGGCAAGATCGAGCGGTTCCATCAGAGCGTGCGCCGCGAACTGCTGACCGAAGCGCTGCCGTTCGCCTCGCTCGAGGCCGCCCAGGCCGAGCTGGACGCCTTCGCCGAGCACTACAACACCGCCCGACCGCACCAGGCCCTGGCGATGGCCTTCCCCGCCGACCGGTTCTTCACCGAACGCAGCGACGAGCAACGCCGGGCCGAGCGGGAACTGCCGCTGCAGTTGCCCGCCAACCTGACCACGGTGACCGCTCCCGCTCCTGCAACCGCTCCTGCGGCGCGGCCCGCCGCCACGTCCGCGGATCTCCCGGTCCCGGCCATCAATCACTCTGATCAGTCCGAACGGCCAGAGCCCATCCTGACGAGCACGGTCGATCCGCTGTTGCGCCAGGCGATCGAGGTCGATCGGGTCGTGCCCGCCTCGGGCAACCTGTCGATCGGTGGCCAGCAGCTCTGGCTCGGCCCCGACCGGGCGGGCCTGCCGATCACCTTGTGGATCAGCACTCAGCGGCTGCACGTGTTCACCACCGGCGGTGGCCGGCTCAAGAGCGTGGCCTCCCGGCTGACCGTCAAGGACCTGGCCGCGTTGCTCGCCTCGGGGCAGGCTCGCCCGGCGCCGGACGACCCCGTCGCCGAACCGCCGATCGAGGTGAGCGCCGTCGAGGTCGACCGGCAGGTCAGCTCGATCGGCACGATCAGCCTGGCCGGCCGGGCCTTGTGTATCGGCGCCCACCTGGCCGGCCGCCGCGTCATCGTGAGGCTGGACGGCATCACCGCCCGCGTCATGGACGAGCAGCGCCTGCTGCTGCGCGCCGTGTCCTGCCCGCTCCCGCTCGGTGAGTGCGTCTCCCTGCGCAACGCCCGCCCCGCCGGGTCACCGCCCGGCGCTCCGACCGAGCCCGTCACTGTCCAGCGGGTGGTCTGCAGCCGCGGCCACTTCCAGGTGGTCGGGCAGAAGATCCAGGTCGGCCGGGTTCATGCCCGCAAGATCCTGGACGTGACCGTGGACGATACCCACATCACCGTGCACGACAACGGCGAACCGGTCCGCGTCGTGCCCCGAACCACCACCCAGGAGGTCACCCGGATCAAGTCCCAGGCGCATACTAAGAAGCGAAAGATCGGCTAGGAGTGTCAAGCATCATCCGATGCCAAAGCGTCAAGCATCAAGTGAGATCAGACAGCAGGCTGTGTCTCGTGGACTTGCGGGTCTCGGCGATGAGTTCGATCAGAGAGGCCATGAGCTTGGGACCTGCGGCGATGGTTGCGCTGGCTGTCATGCTGTGGGGGCTGCCGTCGATGTCGATCACGTTGGCTCCTGCTTGGCGGGCAATGGTGACGCCTGCGGCGGTGTCCCAGGGGTTGTTGCTGAGCATGATGGTGGCGTCGATCTTGCCGTGTGCTACCCAGGCTAGGTCGATCGCGGCTGAGCCGAACATGCGAATGCGCTGGACGCGTGCGGCTAGCTCTTGAGTGAGGGCGAGGCGGGGACGGTTGCGCTCCTGGGCGTTCTCGCCTACCGCGTAGTCGCCGATGGCCACGATGGCGGTTTCCAGGTCGCGGGCATCGCTCACCTGGATGGGGGACTCGTTGGCTTGGGCGCCCGCTCCTTCGGCTGCTGTGTAGCGGATGTCGAGGAATGGCAGGTCGATGATGCCGAGGGTGGGCATGTCGTTGTCGACCAGGCCCAGGGATACGCCGCAGAGCGGAATGCCGTGCAGGAAGTTGGCCGTCCCGTCCACTGGGTCCAATGCCCACATCAGGTGGTCGCCGGTGCGGCTCATGCCCTCCTCTTCGCCGAGGAATCCGATCTCGGGTGTCTCTCGGGTCAAGAACTCACGTACGGCGTGTTCTACGGCGTAGTCCACCTCCGTGGCCATGTCGCGGTCGCCCTTGGCGGTGACCGCACCGGGGACCTGCGTGCGAATGATGTCGCGGGCGATGGAGACGGCTTGTTCGGCGATGGGGAGGAGGGCGCGGGCTTCGATGGTCATATGGGCTTGCTCCGCTCCCACATCTCGCTGATCACTTGGTCGAAGACGGGGAACAAGCCTTCTGCGGCGGTGTTGTCTCTGATCACGAGCGTGGGGGAGTCGACTCCGCGGGCTTGCGGGAGGTAGGGCTGCACGACGCAGAGGGCTCGGTCCACGATCAGGATGTTGAAGCGGATCGTCTCGTCGTAGACGTGAAGTTCGAGGCGCTGGGACGATGTGGGGTCGAGCCGGTCGCGCAGTCTGGTGAGAACGCTGATGTTGAGCGCGGTAAGGGTCGTGAGCGTGTTCTCCACATGGCCCTCTTCTGCTTCGCGGGCACGGATCGCCGTGCCGTTCGGATCAAGGAAGAGGCAGCGAATTCGGGTGCCTGACTCCAACAGACGCCTGAGCTGGTGATCGGGATAGTTCTGGCAGAGCATGTTGAGCGACAGGCCCGCGGCGTTGATTTCCCTGGCGCTGTCGAGCAGGGTCGATGCCGGATAGGCCGAGGAGAAGGTGGAGCGGCTGCTGAACACGGCGGTCACATCGGCCATGTGCGGCAGAGCGCTGATATCGGCTGTGGGGCCGGCGCCTGTGGCTGGCTTGGGCTCTGTCCTCGGTTCAGGCTCCTCGACGGAGTTCACGGGAGAGAACAGCTCGTGGACCGACCTGCCGGGGAACATCGCTTCCAAGACGCGGCAGTGGTCGGAGTACGGCAGGCCCTTGAGTTTGTCAACGACGGCCGAATTCTGACCCCCTGACGACGGTTGAATCTTGACCCCCTGATGTTGTCGTTGGCTACTGCTCGTGCTCGGATCGGGCTGGTGGAACCCGGCCCAGGTCGCGGTTCTTCAGCCGGTAGCTGTCTCCCTTCAGTGAGATCACTTCGGCGTGGTGGACGAGGCGGTCGATCATGGCGGCGGCGACCACGTCGTCGCCGAATACCTCGCCCCAGCGTCCGAAGGGCTTGTTGGACGTGACGATCAAGCTGGCGCGTTCGTAGCGGCTCGAGACCAGCTGGAAGAACAGGTTGGCGGCCTCGGGCTCGAATGGGATGTAGCCGACCTCGTCCACGATCAGGACCGGGATGCGGGCCAGCTTGACCAGCTCGTCCTGCAAGCGGCCGACGGTGTGCGCGTCGGCCAGGCGGGCCACCCACTCGGCCGCGGTGGCAAAGGCGACCCGGTGACCGGCCTGGCATGCGCGGATCCCCAGCCCGATCGACAGGTGCGTCTTGCCGGTGCCGGGCGGGCCGAGGAAGACCACGTTCTCCCGGGCGGTGACGAAGTCCAGCGTGCTCAGATGGGCGATGGCCTCGCGTTTGAGTGAGCGCTGGTGGTCGTAGTCGAAATCTTCTAGAGCCTTGCGGGCCGGGAAGCGGGCGGCGCGGATGCGGGCCTCGCCGCCGTGGGAGTCGCGGGCGGCCACCTCGCGTTGCAGGCAGGCGGCCAGGAACTCCTCATGCGTCCAGGACTCGGCGCGGGCTCGTTCGGCCAGCCGTTCGACGGCCGCGGCCAGCGACGGCGCCTTCAGCACCCGGGTCAGATAGGCCAGCTCGGCGGCAAGGTTGCGGCCATTCGCGGCCGCCGCCGACGCGGTGCTGGTGGTTCGTGTGGCCATCACGCCACCGTCTCGATGCCGAGCAAAGCGTCGTAGTCGCTGAGCTGGCGTTGTTCCACCTCAGTGTCGATCGGCGTGGCCACGGCCTGCAGCCTGGCTGAGCGCAGCGCCGCCGCGGCCCGGGCGTGAGCGGGGTCGGTGAGCGTCTGGTGGGCGTCCCAGCAGCGCTCGTGCCGGGCCATCACCTGGCCGGCGCAGGTCACCGTGACGTGCTCCAGGTCGGCGACGACCTCGACCAGGCGGCCGATCGCGGACGGGTGAACGGAGTAGTCGTTGGAGGCGACGCGCACGTAGTGATCGCGCGCCAGCCGGGTCGCGCTGCGCCAGCCCACGGTCGGCGGCACTGGCGGCAACGCGACCATCGCCGCCCGATCCGCGCCGATCCGGTCCGCCGGACGGCAGTCCAGACGGCGATGATGGCGCTGGTTGGCTCGCTGCAGCCAACCCTCCAGCTGGGTGTTGAAGTCGTGCGGGCCGGTGAAGGCGCGGCCCGGCAGGAATGAGGTCTCCAGATAGCCGTTGGCCCGCTCCACCAGCCCTTTGGCTTCCGGATCGGCCGGCCGGCACTGCAGGATGCGAGCGCCCAACGTGCCGCGGAAGGCTTCGGCGTCGCGGGTGAGCTGCGGGCGGCCGCCTTTCCATGCCCCGATGGCGCCCTCGTTGTCCCACACGAGAGTCTTCGGGGTGGCGCCGAGCAGGGACAGCAGCGCCCACATCCCAGCGAACAGATCCCCCGCTGCGCGGGAAGGCAGCATCCGGGCCAGCAGCCAGCGCGAGTAGCCGCAGACCAGGACCAGCACCGGCAGGCTCATCCCGCGGCCGGGCCCGACCGGGATGCGGGCCGGCGGGAACCATAGATCGCATTGAGCCAGCTCGCCCGGCTGGTAGCTGGTGCGCGAGGCCGGATCGACGGGCCGGTACTCCGGCCGGATCTGCCGGATGCGGTCCTTGAGCACGGTTATCGACCGCTGCCAGCTGATCCGCTCGGCGATCACCGTCGCGGGCATGTCCGGCCACTGCCGCAGCAGCTGGCGGATCTGCGGTTCTACCGCATCCACGATCGACTTCTTACTTGGCCGTTGATACTTCGGCGGCTCCTCGGCCGCCAATGCCCGCCGCACCGTGTTCCTGGCGATGCCCAGATGCCGCGCGATCGCTTTGATCGGCATGCCCTCGGCCCGGTGCAACCGGCGGATCTCCGCCCAGTCCTCCACCTTGATCACCCTCCAGAGTGAACTGCAAGGGGGGTCAGATTTCGGCCGTCGCCTGGGGGTCAGTATTCACGCGTCGTCGACAGAGTTCGCCAGTCAGCCAACGGTGGAGTTGTGCGCGGCTTGGCCATCCGCCCTGCAGCGAAGGGTCAACCTTCTTGGCAGCCTTGTCGTACTCCTTACAGAACGTGCTGTATGTCTGCCAGTGGCGTTGCGTGAGCAGCTTCTTCAACAGGATCTGCTGGTCAGTCATGATCCGTGCCTCGGGCTGGGGGCCATATGAGCCCAGGTTAGCGACGGAGACGAGCTCGGACGAGACAAAGACGAGACGAAGTGAGACGAGAAGATCACAGACGGTACTCGCGGGCGATCGAGACGTGACAGGTCCTGGGGCAATCCTCGATCCATGACTGCGGAATGCGACTCCTGCTCGGGACGGGGCTGGAAGTACGTGAGCCTTCGCCGGACCATGGTGGCGGCTCAGACATCCGGTGACGTTGACTCCGGTGAGCGGCACAAGGGCGCTTGCTGGCGCTGCGACGGGACCGGCACGGTTGGAGCGCAGTCATGATCGTGCGTACTGGCTGCCTGAGTCCTCATGTCGTTGCTGTCCAGCCGGATCACATGCGTCTGGTCTGGCGGGAGCCCTATAAGGGTGAGGATCGAGTCCGCGTTTTCGCCTGGACGTGCGAGTGCGAGGACACCGTGTACGAGCTGTGTCATGCGGCCGGTCTCGCCCATATCCGTAGGAGGCGGCTCGTCAACGGAGCGACAGAGCTCCGCGAGACGTATCGGTGGCGGTTGGGGGAGGCGCACAGCGTCTGGGGCGCAATCCTGGGCGGGCAGGCCCGATAGGCGGGGCGTGGTGGCGTGATCAACCGGGTATTCATGCCGTCGCGCCTTGTGGCGGTGGGGGGCTTCTGTAGCGCAGTCAGGTAGTCCCCCACCAGTCACCCCACGCTTCCTCTTCCCAAGGGGGAGACAGACAGCTCGACTCGAACTAGTCTTTACGACAAGTCGAGTTGTTGGATGGTCGTCATGTCGTCTGAAGAGTTCGCCCCGCCGAAGTACGCCCAGATCGTGCAAGCAATCAGGCAGAAAATCGCGGACGGGACCTATCCTCCTGGCTCGTTGTTGCCTTCGGAGACGCAACTCGTCCGTGAGTTCCGAGTAAGCCGTCCGACCGTCGTACGGGCGCTTCAGGTTCTTCAGCTTCGTGGCGTCATCGAGAGAGAGCACGGCAAGGGCTCCTTCGTAAAGGCGACTCCGCCCGGATCGCCGGAAGAGAACACCCGGCCCGGACGGGCCGTCCTGGATCGGGTGGAGGCCGACGAGAACGGCTCCGTCGTCGATGCGGGACCTTTCGCTGCCGATGCGGTTGTGGCAAAGCTGCTCGACGTGCCCAAGGGATCCCCCGTGGTTCGCCGGCGCGTCCTGTTCCGCGATGTTGAGCGGCCAACTGACCTGGTCACTCTCTGGTGTTCAGCCCATCAGGCCGACGACACGCAGCTCGGCGAGGCGGCGCCGCTCACTTCCGGCATCAGGCAGCATCTTCAGACGAGGAAGGGCCTCAAGCTCCAGCATGTCGTCGAGCGGTTGAGTGCCCGGCATCCTTCAGCCGATGAGGCCAAGCTCCTTGAGCTACGCAAGACCGCTCCGGTTCTCGGGGTGCTGGCGAGCGTGTTCAACGGTGGCGGACGGCCTGTAATGGTTGTTGATCTGGTGATGCCGGGCGATCTTCACGAGCTTGAGGATTCGTACTCGCTGTAGGGCGCTCAGGTGTCGTAGGAGCCGTCCCAGGGTGGATAGAAGCCGATGTTATCGGGATAGAGCTCTGCGTGCTCGTTGCCTTCGTAATCTTCCAGGATGAGGCCGAACACTACGCCGTCGAACTCCAGCCGAAATGGGCGGATGGCGATGTCGCCGAACTCGACGTCGGGGAGTTCGGCGAGCCATTCGCTCAGTCGCTGGACCGCGGCATCCACCGACTCCCTGTGCCTGTCGTCGGCTCCGGTGCACTCGATGCGCGAGTCAAGGTAGCTGCCATCAGGGCTGAAGCGGTGGAGGATGGCGTACCACCGCTTATGGGACAACCAATCCTCGGTCATTGAGTAGCCCTCCCGGAAGGCGGCTACGACCCCGCCAAGGAACTGACCGTCGCGCCACTGGCCGATGTGGTCGGTGTGATAGTCGGGCTCATATGAAATCGGGATGACCTCGGGATACGTCACGCCCCGAACCGTAGTCACCTTGTACGACAATCTCCTGCTTTGCCCTTCTCGAACGGCTGACGCTCTCAAATTGATTCGCTAACTCGTGTTGTCGAGTGCTCGAAACTGGGGTACCTTCATGACAACTCGACAAGACGAGTTAGCGACAAGACGACTATCTAGGAGCAAGCCTCATGGCACTGCAAGGTCCCATCCCCGTCACGTTCGACATGGTCTTCCCGCACGGCTGCTACATCGTCGGCGAGGTCGAGCCGGTCAAGGACTTCGACGCCTCGACCAACGGGCGCTTCGTTCAGTCCCGCGACAAGCAGAGCGGAGAGCTCGTCTGGCAGGTCAGCGTCATGGACGCCGATCCGTCGCTCAAGGCCGCTCAGAAGACCGTGTCCGTGAAGATCCTCAACCCGGTGCAGCCGGTTCCTCCGGCGCCCATGGCTGGACTGCCGTTCACGCCGGTCGAGTTCGACCACATGACCGTCACGCCGTACGTCAACCAAGCAGGAAGGCTGGCGTACTCGATCAAGGTTCGCGAGATGCGCGCTCCTCGTCCCGCTGGCAAGGCGACCGCTAAGGACGCGGCGTGATGAGGCGGCGCAAGGGTTACCCGGCCAGCACGATCAATCTCAAGGTCGGTCAGGGCGCAGATGTGCGTAACCACCCGTATCCGCAGAGGTCGCCGGTCCTGGGGCTGGTCTTCGGCGGCACTCAGATCCTCGTCACCACATCTGCGAACGATCACGTCACCCTCGACGACGTCGAATTCGCTCGGAGCCTGGCGCGTGAGGCCGCCATGTTCGCGGGTGCGGTGGAGCGCATGTTCCACGGGCTCCCGAACGGCTCGGGGGTGGCGGGTCGATGACTCTCAGCCCGTACACCAAGGCCACCGCTGGCGAGGCGGCCTGATGTTCAGCGGGGCCGCAGGAAGCGGCAACTTCCGGCGGCCCCTCGGTCTTCCTCACACACGCGACATGCATGGAAGGACTTCACCCTAATGTTCAAGAGGATGCCCGGCGACGAGCCGCACCGCATCGTCTCCACCACCCCCGACACGGCGGTGGTCTTCAAACCGGCCGTGGTGCGAACCCCGGCCATCATCGCCCTGGTCATCTTCGCCGCTCGATTCGTCGCCGGCCTTGTCCGCCTCATCTGGCGGCATCCCGTGGCTCTGGCCGTGATCGCCGTTCCGGGCGCGCTCTGCTTCGTGTACGGCTGGCGCGTCGCGCTCCTGCTCGTCGCTCCTGCTCTCGCTGGTCTGGGCGCATGGGCGGTCCTCGACAGGCCGACGTTCACTCGATGGGTCGGCTGGCGGGTGACGGCGTTCGTGCGCTGGTTCTGGATCTATCGGCGACACTGGCAACCGGTCATGACCGTGTCCGGCCTGGCTCGGCACATACGCGGGCGGGAGTACGTTCCGCGGCTGGTCAAGGTCACCTCCGACTCGTGGGCCGACCGGGTCACCGTCCGGATGCTCGACGGTCAGGCGGTCAAGAACTGGACCGACAGGATCGAGAACCTGTCCCATGGCTTCGGGTCGGAGACCTGTCGAGTCTCGGTGGCCAAGGCCGGTCGGCTCGTACTGACCTTCCCTCGCCGTGATCCGCTGGCCACGCCCATACCGGCGCTTCCCATCCCGGATATACCGACGGTGGGGCCGATTGAGATCGGCAAGCTGGAGGACGGGTCCCCCTGGCTGTTGCGGCTGCACGGAACTCACGTCCTGGTCGCCGGTGCCACCGGGGCAGGCAAGGGCTCGATCATCTGGTCAGCGGTCCGCGGGCTCCTACCAGCCATGTGGGCGGGCCTGGTGGAGATCTGGGCGCTCGACCCCAAGCTGATGGAGCTGTCGTACGGCAAGGCGCTCTTCGGCGGCCGGTACGCGGCTGATCCCGCTGACTGCGCTGACCTGCTCGACGAGGCGGTGAGTGTCATGCACAAGCGCGCCGCTCGCTTCGCTGGAGTTCAGCGCTCGCACGCACCCACCCTCGACGACCCCTTCATTCTGGTCGTGGTCGACGAGGTGGCCTTCCTGACCGCCTACCAGTCCGACAAGCAGCTCAGGCAACGTATCTCCGCCGCCCTGGCCACCCTGACCACTCAGGGGCGGGCGGTCGGCGTCGGGGTGCTGGCGGCTCTCCAGGACCCTCGGAAGGAGGTCATGAACATCCGCAATCTCTTCCCGGACAAGATCGCTCTGCGCCTGGACGAGTCGGAGCAAGTGGACATGGTGCTCGGTGACGGGGCGCGGGATCGCGGTGCGCTGGCTGATCTGATCTCTCCTCGTCCGGAGCGGGGCGCGGGCGTCGGATACGTCCGGCTGGAGACCAGCCCTGACCCGATTCGTGTGCGGGCGGCGTACGTCTCCGACGAGGACATTCGTGCGATGGTCGGTGAGGTCCGATGACGCTGGCTCACTTTCTCGATGGCCTGCGCTGCTCCGTCTGCGGCGTGCTCAACGTCCTGCGGCTCGACCCGCTGCGTGGCCTGGTCGAGTGCTCCGAGTGCGGACAGACCGCGCTCACGTTCCCCGAGATCGGAGAGGAGGTCCATTGACCGACCGCAAGACTCCACGCGCTGTCCGCATGGCTCAACCGCTCGCCCGCGACGTGGCCGAGGAGATCGCCAAGCTCTACGGCGTCTGTATCCGGCCCGTGGCGCTCAGGCGGCTCGACATGACGACCGGGAAGTCAGAGGCCGGATCGATCGTGGTGGTAGGCGGTTGCTGCGGATTCGACGGGTCAGACGTGAGCATGGGCACTCCAGGGGCGGGGGTGTGACCTGTCACACAGCTGCAAGTGGACCGCAGGAAGGGTTGCGCGCGCCAAGACCGGCTAGCTCGGTCCGGCATAGGAGGCGCCTATACCGGAAGCGGCATTTCAGCGCCAGCCGATCCAGTTGGCCAGGCCACGGCCCATGAACAGCTCGAGGTCCTTGCCCTTCAGCCAGGGCAGTTCTTCGGTGAACATCGTCACGCATTCGCGCCACGTGCAGCGCATACGGGTGATGTCGGTGCCCCAGAACATCCGCTCGGCGCCGAAGGCGTCGAACACCCGGCGCAGCAGATCATGGGTGCTCGCGTACGGATACTCGTCGGTGGCCATGCTGGGGACGGCCGTGGCTTTGACGGCGATGTTGGGCTGGTCCGCCAGGGCGAGCAGGGCGTCCAGGTGCGCGGCGGCTTCCGGCAGCTTCTCGAAAGGGCTGGCCGCCAGGTGGTCCATCAGCAGCCGCATCTGCGGATAACGCGCGGCGATGTCGCCGATGAGGGGCAGATGCTGGGGCCACACCATCAGTCCCACCGGGAGCTCACGCTGGTTGGCTGCCTCCCACAACCAGTCGAGCTCGCCGGGGTCTGTCGCCATCAGGACGAACCGCAGCCCCAGCATCCCCGGTTTGTCGAGCCAGTGATCGACGAGCGACTCGTCCGCCGTTTCGTCGAGGGGAAACCAGCCTAGGGTCGCGAATCGATCCGGGTGCTGCCGCGCCGCTTCGACGGCGTAGTCGTTAGCGCCGGGGTCCCAGATCGCCGGGCAGTTGACGGCCCGGTCGATTCCGGCTTCGTCCATGTCGCGCAGGGCGTTCTCGATGGTGTACGGCGCGCGCCAGTGATGCGGCGGTGCGTTGTCACCTTCCCACAGGTGGATCTGGGCATCGATGATCTGCATAGGGTGACCTCATTCAGCTCAGGCGGGCTCTCAGCCAGTCGGCCATCAGCACGTCGCGGTCGTGCTGGTGGTTGTAGACGCAGTGTTGACCGTCGGAGAAGACGACCATCTGCTTGTCGTCGGTCGGTGCTTGATTCAGCAGCACTTCGCCCAGGTCCACCGACACCAGGGGGTCCTGGCCGCCCTGCACGATCAGCAGTGGGTAGCCGGCGTTGGGACCGTCGGCGGCGGGAGTCACGGTCTTCCAGGCGTCCAACGCCTTGTCAGCATCCTCTGTGCCGCAGAAGGCCACCATCTTGGAGAAAAAGGTGCCGATGGTCGGCGGGACCATCCATGGGGCGAGGATGCCGCCGTTGCCGCAGCACGCGCCGATCCGTGGGTCGTCCACCGCAACGGCCATGGCGAAGCTGCCGCCCATGCTGTTGCCGATGATGCCGATCGGGCGACCCGGGGCGCGCTCCTCGAGGAAGTCGATGGCGCTGCCGTACGGCTGACGCCACTGCGGGGACATATAGTGCTCGTGCTGGAATCTCGTCTCGCCCTGTCCCGGAGCGTCGAGCATCAGCGCGTCGACGCCGCGCGCCGCGAGTGCTTCGCCGAGGCTGTCGAAGTCCATGGCCCAGCCCTCGATTCCACCGATGACGATGGCCGAGGCGCCGGCGGCCTCGCCGGCGGGGATGAGCCAGCCCGCGAGCATGCCGTGATCGGTCTTGATGGAGATGCGCTTGCGATCCCCGGCCAGCTCGGCGGCTTGTGCGTACAGTTCCGCTGCGTTGGCGTAGATGGCCCTGCGTTCGGAGGTGTCGGACAGCATCATCATCTGGCTCATGCGCAGCAGGGCTGACGCCCGACGAAGGTAGCCGATCCGCGTGACACGGGAAGCGTCTTGGACCTGCTCCAGGCAGACGTCGGCGAGCTCGGTGGCCGCCGATCGCCAGTCCTGGCCGTCGAGCACGCGGGCGCGCAGCTCGATGGCATCGGCGTAGTTGACGCCGTATCCGATGGTGCGTTCGAGCGAGAACTGGCGCAGCGCTGCCTGCGACTCGATCGAGAGCTTCGAAGTGATCTCGTCGGTTTCTGCCCGGCTCCCGGTGTACTCACGTGTCACGATCACCTGGAATCCTTGTCGTCGAGTTTCGGCAGCATGAGCTGGGCATGTTGGTCCAATGCGGCGTTCCAGTCGTCGCGGGTGACGTAGGCGATGTAGCCGTCGGGCCGCACCAGGATGTGGGCCGGTGCCTGAATGCCGTAGGGAACCGCGCCCGATGGGATCGCCACGGTCGTCAGCGGCGCACCGCGATCGGGCCAGCTGATGTGGTCCAGGGCGTCGATCGCGGCGGCACCGATCGCGATCAGCGTGAAGTGCGGACCCCGGAACAGGTCGAAGAGCCGCCCGGAGCGCCCCTGGGCGTCGGTGTAGCTGGCATCCGGCGCGCGGTCGCCGGCGCCGACGAGTTGCTCGCCACCGGATGGAGCCAGAGGGCCGCCGCGGTAGGTGAGCGTGAGCTGTCGTTCCTCGTCACCGCGCTTGACGGCGGTCAGGGGCCGATCGCTCATGCTCGCGTAGAGCTCGCTGGACAGGCCGAGCACCCGGGCGGCGACGGGCTGCCGCTCTGCCTCGTAGCTGTCGAGCAGGACGTCCGGCGCTCCGGCCAGCACCTGGGCCAGTTTCCAGCCGAGGTTGTAGGCGTCCTGGACGCCGGTGTTCAGCCCCTGCGCACCGGTGGGCGGGTGAACGTGGGCGGCGTCCCCGACGAGGAAGACGTTCCCGGCACGGTAGCGCTCGGCCAGCCGGATGTTCGGCCGCCAGACCGAGGCCCAGTGGATCTCCCGCACGCGCAGCTTGGCCAGGCCCACGAACTCCTGGACGAGGCGATTCACCGCGTCCTGGCTCAGGTCGACCTTTTCCTCCGGACGGAGTTTGAGCATGAGCTGGAACTTCTCGCTGCCGGGCAGTGGGCACAGCGCCATGAATCGGCCCTTGTTGCGTGGCCAGACGTGCCAGCGCCTGCGCGACAGGCCGCTGAGCGTCACGTCGGCGACGATCATCCGGTCCGTTTCGTCGGTCGTCCCGACGAAGTCGATCCCCGCGGTGAGACGCACGGTGCTGGCGCCGCCATCGGCGCCCACCAGGAAGCGGGTGTGGATCTGTTCGGTGCCGCCCGATCCTTCGACGGTCGCGACGATGCCGTCGGCGGTCTCTTCGTAGGAGAGCAGGCGGGTGCCGTACTCCACAGCGCCGCCGAGCTCCTCCAGTCGTCGCCGGATACACGCGTCGGTCTCGTACTGCGGCACCAGCATGGTGTTGGGGTAGGGCACGTCCTCGGTCGCCTTGTGGCGCCGGTACATCACCCAGGGCAGGGTGAGCGGGCCGACGTGGAGGCCGAGCAGCGGGTAGAGCGTGCCGCGCGACTGAAGCTCGGGCAGGACTCCGAGATCGTCGAAGACCTCCAGCGTCCTGGGCTGCACGCCCTTGGCGCGGGAGCCCTCGAAGCCGTGCTCGGCCGCGTTGACGATGCGGAAGCGGATCCCGCGACGCTGCAGGTCGCAGGCCAGCGCCAGGCCGGCGGGCCCGGCGCCGACCACTAGGACCTCGATGTGCTCAGTCATGCTGCTCACCTCACTTTTCGGCTACAGTGTATCCGAAATATCGCCGTGCGGCTTTCCCTATGGTGGGCGGGACCGCCGAAAACCGTCCAATATCGGCTACGACTAGGAGTTATAGGCACTGCCTATGGCCTAATGTGGCCTGCATGCGCCTTCGCCAGCTCGAATATTTCATCGCCATCTGTGAGCACGGCTCGTTCAGCGCGGCAGCCAACCACCTCCTCGTCGCTCAGCCGTCGTTGTCGCAGCAGATCAGGGCATTGGAGCGCGAGCTTGGCGCCGAACTCCTTGAGCGCGGGCGCCAGGGAGTCGGGCTCACCGCCGCCGGTCGCGTGTTCCTGCCCAGGGCCCAGGCGGTGATCGGAGCGGTCGAGGCCGCCCGCAAGTCGGTGGCGGACCTGGTGAGCGGTGAAGAGGGAGAGCTGCACGTGCTGACCATCCGGTCGGTCGCCTCCGGGGTCCTGCCCGTGAGCATGGTGCGCTGGCACGAGCAGCACCCCGGCACGATGCTTCGGCTACACGACTTCTCCCATCGCAAGGACCTGGAGTCGGCGATGCGCGAAGGGCGTGGCGACCTGGCGATTGGACCGCGCCCTAGCGACTGGGACGGCGAGATGGTGTCCCTCGGCTTCGAGAGCCTGGTCGTGGCCGGCCGCGGCCCCTACGACAGCGAGCGTGCCACGGTGGCGGAACTCGGTGCTGCGAAGTGGGTGCACTACGAGCCAGAACAGGGGATGACGGAGGTCCTCGACTGGGCGGCACGCTGTCTCGACTTCAGCCCGCGGGTGGTGGCCCGGGTAGGCCAGGTGGCCGCCGCGCTGCGACTCGCCGTCGAAGGCGTCGGCTTCACCGTGATCCCGGCGAACGCCGTACCGCACGGATGGAGTCAGCATGTACGGCAGGCGGAGCCGCCGCTCTACCGCGAGATCGTCGCCTACAGCCGGGGCTCGATGGCGCAACTGACTCAGCGGTTCGTCGACCTGCTCACTTCGGTGGAGCTACCGCTGGTCAACCCCGCGGAGCTCCCAGCCGATGCCCTGATCCGCTGAGAGGCCGAAATCCCCGGCTGGATCGCGCCACACCGAGTGCGCGTGGTTGGCGCCCCGTTGCGTGTTGTCGTACTCGACGAGGAGCCGCGGGCCGGTGAGGCGGTAGTAGTGCGGCTGGCCTGGGGTGAGCTCGCCGGCCCAGCCGAAGTGGATCGCGTCCAGCCGTGCGTCATCTGCGTATCGACGGCGGAGGGCAGCAGCGAGCGGCTCGGGGGAACGGTCGGTGTAGGCGGCGATCAGGTCGTGGAGCAGGCCGCGCTGATCGGCCGTCATATCGGCGGCGGCGATGCCAGGCGAACCCAGACCGAGCGCCATCCGCTCATGGTCTGCCGGGGAGTAGCCGGATCCGGCCTCGGCGGCCTCGTCGATACGGTCGACGAGATCGGCCAGGCGCGGAGTCGGCAGAGGACCGCGGAACAGGTCCTGCATGTGCATCATCTGGTCGCCACGGCTGAGGCGCGCGCGGTTGCCCGAGACGATGTCGGAGATCGCCCGCGGATGCAGCAGGGCTTGGGCACGCTCCTGCTCTCCGAGCGATGTCATCAAGGTCCGGGCGAGGTCTTCTGTCCCGCCGAGCGGGCGCAGCTCACCCACCAGAAGCGGCGATGACGCCGGATCGGCGCCGATGAATGACGGCGTGGCCGCGGCTATACGTTCGTCGCGCATCAGTAGGTTGACCGACAGGTGGTGGCCGCCGAAACGCCAGCCCCAGGTGGCGTCGCCGGGATGCCCGAAGACGCGGACCCAGTACAGCCCCGGATCGCGCCCGCGGACCCGGCCCCAATCGACGGTCCACCCCTCCGCCTCGTCGAGGACGTTCTCCAAGCCGATTACGGTGCAGGCGGTGACGTACGCCTGCCGGGTCAGCCCCGTGGCCAGGAGCTGCATGGCCAGGCTCTGCTGCACCGGTGACAGTTCGCCGAGCGCGACCCCGCCGTGGTCGGTAGGGGTGTAGAACCACCGCACCCGTTCTGCCTCGACGTCCTGGTCGCCGAACGGAGTCCAGCAGGCGCGCGCTCGCGTTTCCGGATCGAGTGAGTCGAGCAGGTCGGTGGCCAAGTGGACCATCCGACGGACCAGGTCATGGTGCCCGCTCACTGGGAGATGTCCAGCATCACCTTGAGGGCGTCGCCACGCCGCTCGGCGTAGGTGTCGAACGCCTCCGCCACCGCATCGAGGGGGAAGTGATGTGTCACCAGGCTGTCGGTGTCGATCCGGCCCTGGCCCGCCAGCGACAGGGCCCGGGCCACCGACCCGGAGCCCTCCCCGCGTACGGTGTGGAGCGTGATGCCGTTGATGACGGCATGATTCAGGTCAGCGGTGACCGGCTGGTCGAAGAATCCGACCAGCACGACGCGACCACCACGCTTGACCATCCGCAGGGCGTCGTCGACCGCCGGCCCGGCCCCCGAGCACTCAAGGACGACATCCACTCCGTGTCCGCCTGTTGCGGCCCTGATCTGCGAGACGGTGTCGCCATCAGTGACGTTCAGGACGAGATCGGCCCCGAACCGCTTGCCGAGTTTGAGTCTGGACTCGCGCGTCCCGGCCAGCGCCACAAGCTCAGCCCCCAGTTGCTTGGCGACCTGTACGGCGAGCAGGCCGATCGGACCGGGGCCGAGCACGGCGACCCGAGCGCCGGCCAGCAGGTCGGCGAGGACGTCGAAGGCGTGCATCACGGTGCCCACGGTCGTCAGGACGACACCGGCGTCGAAGCTGACGCCCGCCGGAAGGCGGTGGAGTGCGGAGACGTGGTTCAGGGCGTACTCGGCGAACCCGCCGTTGACCGTCATGCCCTGGGTGCGGTGCCCCCTGGCCCGCACGCCGTAGTTGAGGCAGTCCGTGTAGGCGCCGCGCAGACAGTTGGCGCACCGCATGCATCCGCGGTGGGCCTCGGATACGACCCGGTCGCCGATCCGGAGCTCGTCCACCGTCGAGCCGACGGCCACCACGACACCGGCGTACTCATGGCCCGGCACGAAGGTGTCAACCGGCGGGCCGCCGTCCTTGAAGAAGGCCCTGCTGCGGATCTTGAGGTCGGTGCCGCACAGAGACGCACGGCGCACCTGCACCAGCACGTCCTCCGGCCCGGGCTCGGGTACCGGAAGCTCTCTTATGCGGACCTGACCGGGCTCACCGAGAACAGCTGCTCTCATCACGGCTCCAGTGTGGGGTTCACGCTGTTGAGGCGTCCAAGACGTTTGTCGGCTCGATCCCATAGCCGACTCCTATGGCGGGCGGCGGGATATTGGTCTTTGCGGGCGAGCGGCCCCTAGCGCTTCAGTGATACCGATCGTCATGAAGGGAGTTCGGGTGGACTTGGGGATCGCTGGACGGGTCGCGCTGGTGCACGGCGCGGGCGGAGGTCTCGGCGGTGCTGTCGCGCGGAAGCTCGCGGTCGAGGGAGCTGTGCTCGCCGTGGCCGACCTCCGCGGTGACGCGGCCGAGGCAACTGCCGGTGAGATCCGTGACGCCGGGGGCCGAGCACTGGCACTGGCATGGGACCTCGGTGATCTGGAGGCGGTGGAGACCAACGTTGCCCGCATCGAGAATGAACTCGGCCCGGTCGACATGCTGGTCAACAACACCGGTGGTCCACCGCCCACGTCGGTGCTGGGGGTGAGTCGTGAGGCCTGGGCAGGCCACTTCCGCTCGATGGTCCTGTCCGTGATCGCCATCGCCGACAGGGTCGTTCCGGGCATGTGCGAGCGCGGCTGGGGACGGGTCGTGACCAGCGCTAGCTCCGGGGTTGTGGCCCCGATCGCCAACCTGGGCCTGTCCAACTCCTTGCGTGCGGCGCTCCTGGGCTGGTCGAAAACCCTGGCTCGGGAGGTGGGCGGGTCAGGGGTCACCTGCAACGTCGTCGTCCCTGGGCGGATCGGCACGGCCCGCGTTCATGCGCTCGACGAGAGCAAGGCGTCTCGCGAGGGCCGATCCGTGGCCGAGGTGGCCGACGCCAGCATCGCCTCGATTCCCCTGGGCCGGTACGGGGATCCCGACGAGTACGCGGCCGTCGTCGCTTTCCTGGCCAGTGCACCGGCCTCCTACGTCACCGGATCCCTGGTCCGCGTCGACGGCGGACTCATCCCCAGCATCTAGGAAACCGCCATGCCGTTGATCATCAGGACCACCCGCGGCGTGTACGCGATCGCCCCGACTCCCTTCTTTCCCGACGGCGCCCTCGATCTGGACTCCATGCGACGCCTCGTCGATTTCTACGAGGATGCCGGGGTCGACGGCCTGACCCTGCTCGGGCAGATGGGAGAGGCGCCGAAACTGACCCAGGCCGAGGCCGTGGAGATCGTCGCGACAGTAGTGTCCAGAACCACCCTGCCGGTAGTCGTGGGCGTCTCGGCCCCGGGGTTCGGCTCGATGAAGGCGTTGACCAGCGAGGTGATGGCGCTGGGGGCGGCGGGGGTGATGGTCGGCCCGCCCAACACGCTGCGCACCGACGACCAGATCGTGGGCTACTACACCGAGGTGGCCAAGACGCTGGGAGCCGACGTGCCGATCGTCGTCCAGGACTACCCGCTCACCTTCTCCGTGGTCATGTCCGTGCCGGTGCTCACGCGCATCGCCGGAGACGTGCCGTCGGTGGTGATGCTCAAGCACGAGGACTGGCCGGGCTTGGAGAAGATCAGCGCCCTCCGTGCTGCAGAGGCAGCGGGCGAGATGCCGCGCCTGTCGATCCTGTGCGGCAATGGCGGGTTGTTCCTCGACTTCGAGATGAAGCGCGGCGCAGATGGGGCGATGACTGGCTATTGCTTCCCGGAGTTACTGGTCGACATGGTGCGCTTGACTGCCGAAGGTCACGATGACCAGGCGCACGACCTGTTCGACGCTCACCTGCCGCTCATCCGCTACGAGCAGCAGCCCGGCTCCGGCCTCGCAGTCCGAAAGTACATCATGATGCGTCGAGGGTTGTTGAGCACCGACGCCCAGCGAAGGCCGGGGAGGTCACTCAGCCCCACCGAATGCGCCGAGGTCGACTTGCTGCTCACGCGTCTGAAGCGTCGTGAAGGCGTTCGAGGCCGCTGATGATGAGGGTCAGGCCGAAGTGGAATTCCTCATCGAGCGGAACAGTGGTGAGTTCTTCGGCGGCCGAGACGGTCGCCCGATAGACGGCAGGGTCGAGGTCACGGTAGAACGCCAGGAGCTGCGGGGCTTCGTCGGGGCTGGCCGAGGCCGTACCGAACTGCTGGATGGCGAAGCCGATCACGTAGTGACCGACGGCGGTGAACGCGCGGGCGGCCAGCCCGATGGGGAACCCGTGACCGAGCAGGAGCCGCAGCACGCGCTCGCGGTGGGCCAGCCCGTTGGGGCCGACCGGCACCTGAGCGACCAGCAGGGGCAGGACATGAGGGTGGCGACGCAAAGTGTCATACAGGGCTTCCGCCACGGAGGTGATCACCTCCTGCCAGGTGGCGATGCCTTCGAGGTCGGAGACCTCCACCTCACCAAGGACCCGGTCGACGACATGGACCATGAGCTCGTCTTTGCTCGCGAAATGGCGATAAAGCGTCGCCGTTCCCGATCCCAGGGCCTCGGCGAGCATTCGCAGAGAGAAGGTCTGAACACCGACCTCGTCGACGAGTCCTAGCGCGACCGTGACGATGTGACCCACATCTACCGGAGGGCGGCCCCGCCGCTGCGTCATCGGTACCTGAGGGTGGCTTGCCCACCAGGCAGGGCTACCCGGTGTCTCCGACGAGGTCGAGCTCATCTATCCTCCCCACATTCCGGAGTCACAGTATCCGCAAGTAGTGATGGAGCTTGACGCTGAACGTCTTGGCCGGCCGTGGGTGGTGGTGGATGACGCTGCCCACCATGGCGTCCAGGATCAAGGCCGGGAGATCACGTCCTGGAGTTCACCACGCTCGATCGCCTGAAACACGATGCGCCAGCCGTGCTCGGTGCGCTTATGGTCAATCCGGTTCAGCTCGCGTCCGAGCACCTCGGGGAAGACCTTGGCCTCCACCGCGCGGGTGCCCCGCTGGCAGCGTTTCACGCCCAAGCTCCTGGCGGTCTTCGACGACCCGATGGTGCTGTTCGTCGGCGCCCTGGCCATCGAGGAGTACACCGACGCCATGCAGCGGCTCGTCATGGCGGACGAGGACCTTCAACCGCTCGCCCCGGCAGGTCTCACGGATCCATGTGACGAGGAGACGCGCCACATCAAGTACGCCCACGAAGAGCTCAAACGGCAGGTCGTCGCCCGATCCACAGCCTGCACCACCGCCAGACCGGACAGTGGCTGATGGCCAAAATGCATGGGCTACCTGGAAGAGATCGGCTACCTGGACGGCCCGGCTGAGGCAAACAGGCCGGGAGCAGCGCCGCCGGAGTGATCAGGCTCAGTCGCGCGTTTGACAGGCCGTTCAAATATTGGCAACACTGTATCCGTTAATCGATTGGTGGGTGAAGCATGAGCCGGACACTGCTGCGCGGGGCCCGCGTGATCACGATGGCGGAGGGCCGTCCCGACGCCGAGAACCTCGATGTCCTCGTCGAGGACGATCGGATCGCCGCTCTCGGCGAGGGAGTCGAAGGCCCGGCGACCGAGATCGTCGATCTGACCGGGCGCATCATCATTCCCGGCCTGGTCAACGCCCATCTCCACACTTGGCAGACCGCTCTGCGCGCAGTAGGCGCCGACTGGACCTTGATGGAGTACCTGTCGCGCATGCATGGCGGCACGGGCGCGCACGTCACGCCCGCGGACATGCACATCGCCGCGCTCGCGGGCGCTCTCAACCAGATCAACTGGGGCACGACCACGCTCGGCGACTGGTGCCATAACAGCCTGTCGGCCGGGCACGCCGACGGCTCGACCGACGGGCTCGTGCAGTCCGGCATCCGGGCGGTCTTCCTGCACGGCACCCCCTACCGGCCGCCGGGTGACCCCCACCCCATCGCAGACGTCGACCGGCTGCTGAGCGGGGCGGCGCGCGCTCACCCGCTTCTGACCATCGGCATGGCCGTTCAGGGGCCGCAGTACTCCGATCCCGCGGTCGCCGAAGCCGACCTCCGCGCCGCCGCCGACCGCGGGATCGTCGCCTCGATGCACCAGAGCGGCGGAGCCCCCGCCGCGGGATGGGACGTCGTCCACGCGGCCGGGCTGTTCGGCCCGAACATCAACATCGTGCACGGCATGGGCCTAACCGATACCTGGCTCAAGATCCTCGGCGAGGCCGGCGTCACCTTCACCAGCACGCCGGAGAACGAACTCGGCCAGGGCCACGGCACACCCACCATCGGACCGCTCCTGCGCCTGGGCACGGCGCCCTCGCTCGGCACCGACGTCGACAGCGTGGTGCCCGGTTCGATCCTCACCGCCGCCCGCATCGCCCTCGCCCACCAGCGCTCCCTCGACCACGCCCATTCGGTCAAGACGACGGGCTTCGTCTCCACCGAGCCCTCGATCACCGCCAGACAGGCGCTGTCGTGGGCGACCGTCGAGGGAGCTCGGGCCCTCGGCCTGGCCGGCACGGTCGGCCGGATCGAACCCGGCATGCAGGCCGACCTCGTGGTCATCGACGCCCGCGCCCTCAACCTGTGGCCCGCCCACGACCCGGTCGCCGCGGCGTTGCACGCCGATCTCGCCAACATCGAAGCCGTCATGATCGCCGGCCAGTGGCGCAAACGCGACCACTCCCTCACCTTCGCCGCGCTCGACACCGTCAAGGACGAACTCCAGGAATCGGGCGCACGACTCCTACAGGCCACAGGCCTCGGCCGATCCTGACAACCCCCGCGTGTAGATCGGCCTCACCCCATCCCGTCGGGCAGAGGAAGACCAGCATGAGCTCGCCAGCACAGACCGGCAGACGGCCGTGGAGACCCGCAGTCTCGTCGGTCGACGCGCCGAGACCGAAGAGGCGATGGCCGCCCTCAGTGTCGAGTCCCAGGCAGGTCTGCGCCAGTTTTCCTTCGAGCGGATGCTCGGATCGGGCTTGATCGCACGGCCCGTGCCTGCGCCGCTTCGGCCTGGTTGATCTGGCTGAGTGGGTAGGTGGTGATGAGCTTGTCGAAGGGAAATCGGCCCTGTTCACAACTCGATGAGCTGGGGAATGAGCAGGTGAGGGACTGTGTCACCTTCGAGGATGCCCATGAGGTTGCGACCGCCGGCCAGGGCCATGGAGTCACCTTCGACCTCGACGACCGTGCCTTCGCCTACTGGGACGTCGTCGAAGGCCGGTGGCTGGTCGCGCCCGGCTCGTACGCGATCCAGGTCGGCGAGAACGCCTCGCGGATCGTCGCCGAGGAGATCGTCGAGCTCGCCGGGGAGGTGATCCTCAAGGAGCTGAGCCTGGGCTCCAGCGTCGGCGACTGGTTCGCGCACCCGGCTGTCGGGCCGGTGCTCATGGGACACATCACGGCGACGATGACCCCGGAGCAGCAGGCGCAGGCGGCCGAAAACGCGGACATGCTGCGCATGATCGAGTCGCTGCCGATGCACCAGTTCGTCAGCCCGCTGGGAGTCCAGATTCCGGCCGAGAGGCTTGAGGAGATGATCGAACTCAGCCGACAGGACAGCCAATAGGGCATAGGGACGATCACAGGCGGCCCGCGATGTGGACTCGCCGTATGATCGCTTGCGTGACTAGCGATCCGTCGCCTCAGACGGGCTGACGATCGACCCCTTTCCCGGCTTGGTCGTGATCAGCCCTTGCTCGCGGAGGGATTCCATTGCCTTGCGAACCGTGACCCGGGCGACGTCGAACTCCTCCTGGAGTTTCACCTCGGAGATGAGTGTCAAGGGCGGGTAGGTACCGTCCTTGATCCGCTCGGCGACGACGCCTGCTATCTGCTCCCACTTGTAGAGCCTGGGGTCCCATTCGATCACAAGACGACTCTAGGTAGGCAGGGTGATGCAGGCATAGAACAGCAATTCCTAGGAATGGTGTAGACAGGTTAAGACAGGTTGACCTACGCTCGGGTCAGAGTTCCGTCGCGTATAGAGGTCCAGTTGCCATGGCTGACCCGAGCGCCTACCACGGCATCCATCCCGCTCCGGTGCGCAGCGGGTGTGAGCGTGTGGACTGGTCGCCGTGCGTGCCGCGGACTGATCGGGTGCGCGTGCGCGCTCACACCTGCGAATGCCTGCCGACGGTGTACGAGATGTGCGCCGCAGGTGGCCTGATGTTCATCCGCCGCATCGACAGGAAGCACGGCCAACCCGAGATTCACGAATCCACGTGGACGCGAGCGCGAGATGTGGAGGAACTCTGGCGGCGACTCATCACCGGTGAAACACACTGAGCATTAGGGCTGCCAATAGCCGACGCATTAGCCTGCTGATTACCCCTCCAATTTAGAGTAGGAGGGGCATGCCGGGGTAGATCTACTGGTGGAAGCGCTATTTGGGGGTCCGTTGGACGCCCCGACTCATATAGGAAATCACTTCTCTATTCCTAGATGCGGCCAGTGCGCGGCCAGTTGGGCCAGCCGCATGCGGCCGCCTTGAGTGTCGATGGGAAGCCATTCCTCCCCTGCAGGACCGTCGTCCACCACGCTACGGACACCCGTGGCCACTGGAACAGGGATATCTGCCAGCTTTCGCCGGAGGTTGGCCTCACGCTGCCCACTGTGCAGGGAGAACAGCACGATCGTGGTGAGCCCCGTGGACCGGGTAAGCGCCAGGTACTCGGCGAGCTTGCCTGCGACGCGGCCCAGCGGCTCGCTGCCAGTGTCGTACTCCAGGAAGAAGTCAACGGTCAGGCCGCTCTCGCGCCAGCGGCCGTAAGCGTCCGGGCGGACGATGTCACCCCACATCGGACGGCAACGGCTCTCGGGCCACCATCGCAGCAGCTCAGCGATCGGAGACCTGCGAGCGAGCCCACGCAGTGCGGCGCCGAAGCCGTTGACGCCGATCGTGTGGGCCAAGCGCTGGCTGTGGGCGATCGCGAGAGTCTGAGCCGCCTGGTAGCCGGCGGTGGACAGGGTGCCCTCGTTCTCGGCCGAGAGTACGGCTGCGCCCGCGGGCCCGATCACGTAGTGGTAGGGCGCGGTGCCCATCCCCATGGGCAGGCGAGGGCGGAAGCGCTCCAGGAGCCCGAGTTCGTGCAGGATGCGGAGGCGTTTGCGGGCAAGGTCCTCGTTGTCGAAGAACATAGGGCGAGTTGAGCCAGGGTGAGGACTCGCTGCTCCTGGATGGTGCGGAGTAGTTGACGGTCCCGGTCGGCGAGTCGTGCGGCCAGCCGAACAAGCGATTGGGGAGAGTGTCGGGGCAATCGGGTTTCCTCTCGTTCCGATAAGGGCGGCTTTATAGCACACACCTCTGGCGGCCCTTTGGCGAACGTTTCTGCCAGAGCACTTGCCATAGACATGCCAGAGGTTCCCGGCTTAATCTAAGAATGCACTACTTTCTGGAATTGATTCCAGGCACGGTGTGCGGATCTGAGGAATTGCCCCAATTTGCCATGACAGTGACGTGTTGTGGAGCCGTAGCCATGCGGCGACTTCACTCGTTCCCTTGCGGAGGAACGAGGATCACGTGGGCGGCACCGTGATGGGCTCACGGTCAGGCGTGCTGAAGGGGGCGTGGTGGGGACTGGCCGCGTGCGTCGGCATGGACCCGGCTCTGTTCTATCCGCCCCAAGGTGGCTCGGTTCGCGAGGCCAAGCGGATCTGCACCTCGTGCCCGGTCCGCACGGAGTGCCTCGCCTATGGCCTGGCGTACGGCGAGATCTATGGAATTTGGGGCGGCACGACTGAAGATGAGCGGCGGCGGATGAGGAAGGCCGCATGACCCATCCGCCGCTCACCTTCAAACAGGCCGCCGAGCGCCTCAACGTGCCCGAGTCATGGCTTCGTGAGAAGGTCGCCAAACGCCAGATCCCGCACATCCGCCTGGGCAAGCACGTCCGGTTCACCGAGGCCGACCTGGAGGAGATCCTTCGCGCCGCCCGCCAACCGGCGATCCCGGCTGGGAGGCAACCATGAGAGGCACGGCCTCAGCGCCGAGGAGGTCCAGCAGGTGCGCCGTCCTGCTCCCTCCGCCTGGCCAGAACCAACATCGACTCGGACCTGTAGACCTACTGACGCACACTCTTCGCGAGCAGGCGAGCGCGAGCCGAACTGATCCGAAGCTCCCGGCGGAGAGTCTCAGCCGAGACCGGCCGTCCAGCCGTCCGGGCGCGATGCTCAGCGTCGATCCGGAGCGCTTCCTCAACCAGGTCATGATCGGACTGCTGGCCTACCGGTGCGGCATTCGGGTCCGGACTCGGACTCCCCGACTCGGTGCTGCGCCGGAACTGCTGCAGCCGACCGAGCAGACCGGGTCCCACCTCGCTCCAGCCGATCAGCAGCAGCGGCGCGACAGCATCGAAGGCGGCCTTGCCGTACAAGCCCCCGGCTATGGGTTCGGCGATGTTCAGCGCCAACGTCGCCAGGCCCGAGAACGCCAGCAGCAGCCGAGCGGGACGCAGTTCGGCAGCCCGCACCCCGCACAGGGCCAGATGGCGGACTCCCACGATCAGGCCGATCACCGATAGATCCACCGCAGGACCGATCAACGGCGCGAGCCAGGGCGCGACGCCGAGTCTCAACCCCAGCGACCACACGTTGCCGAAGGAAAAGGCGAAGGTCAGGGCCGCGATGGTCAGCATCGTGGCCGTAACGATCCGCCGGGTGAACGCCTCTTCCGAGGTGCTGACACGCCGCGCAGGTGAGTCCGAGTCCGGACTCGGAGTCTGCATCGCCACTCTCCTCTCCCTCCCGGATCAGGCGACCGACCGGACGGCGCGGAGGCCACCGCCGAGGGCGCGATCGATGGATTCGATGAGGTCCTGATCGACGTAGGGCAGCAGGTGACCGTAGCGGTCGATGGTCGTGGTGATTGACTTGTGGCCCATGCGCCGCTGAATGGCAGCCATCGGAATGTTGTCCGAGATCAACCACGCCACATGCGTGTGACGAAGATCGTGGATTCGCGGGCGCTTGGTCAGCCCACGGGAGATCGCATCATCCACGGCAGGGAGCCAGCGACGGTCGTAGAAGGACGAGTGCCGCCACCACGACCCGGTTGGCGATTTGAAGACGAACTCCTCCGGATACTTGCCGGCGATGTGCGGCAGGATCGCGTCCAAGACCATCGGGGACAGGGCAATGGTGCGCCGGGACTGCTTGATCTTGGGCGGGCCCAGCTTGAAACTGTTGTCCGCCTGCCGCTTCCACGCCCGCCGTACCCGCAGCGTCGGCACCGGCTTGGCGAACGGCTCGATGTCGCGCACCTGCAGAGCGGCCAACTCGGCATAGCGCAGCCCGGTCCCGACAAACACGGTGAGCATGTCGCGGACGTCGGCCTTGGCACAGGAGCGCAGCAAGCTGAACTCCTGCTCGTTGAGGAAGACCATCTCATCGTCACCCTCCCCGTCGTCCAACCGGGGCAGCCGCGTGCGCGCGGCTGGGTTCGAGCTACGGATCGGTGGGATGGCCTCCACGGCACTCTGCAGGATCGTGTAGAGCAGCCCGTGCAGGTTCTGGATGGTCTTGGGCGCCAACGGCCGCCGGAGCCACTGGCGAGGCTCCGCAGGATCCGGGATCCCCCGATGCAGCTGGTTCACCCAGGTGGAAACAGTTGCCCGATCGAAAGCCTGACTCTCATCGCGCAGATCGAGATCACCGAAGACCGGCAGGATGTGGTTCTTGAGGTCGCGCAGGTAGTCACTACGCGTACGATCCTCGATCCCCGACAAGCTCGCGACGAATCGCTGCGCGTACTCGCTGAAGGGCACCGGCGGGTCAGGCTCCGGCGCAGTCGGCGTCTCGGGAGCCCACCCGAACCCTTTGATCCATCCGTCCGGCCAGTAGTGCCCGCATGCCTCCACCGCGAGCTTGAAGGTCACCGCGTGCGCCTTCTGGTCGAACGTCTCCGATGCCCAGTCGCCGCCGCGAGCGCCACCGATGCGCCAACGGACCCGGTAACGGGTGGTGCCGCTGCGCGTCTTGCGCTTGTCGATGCTTGCCACGCGACCAGTTTGTGGAGGTCAGCGGCCCTTTCAAAGGGAATCCGAAGAGATCATCTTCATGCCGTGTGACCACGGTGTGACCACAACAACGGAAAGCCCTCCCAGCGATCAAGGGATCGCCTGGCCAGGGCAGGCAAAGAAGTGGAGCGGGTGACGGGAATCGAACCCGCGCTGTCAGCTTGGGAAGCTGATGTTCTGCCATTGAACTACACCCGCATACGACCCCAACTCCGAAGCCGCGCCCCCCACTGTAGCGGAAACTTGGCGTGTAACAGCAATCCCGACCCCGCACAGTTTCCGCCTGGACGGTAGGTTGCTCACCGTGCTGCTATCTGACCGTGACATCCTTGCCGAGATCGACGCCGGACGGCTTGCCCTCGATCCCTTCGACGGGGACATGATCCAGCCCTCCAGCATCGACGTACGGCTCGACCGGTTCTTCAGGGTGTTCGAGAACCATCGCTACCCCCACATCGACCCGTCCGTGGAGCAGCCGGATCTTACGCGGATGGTCGAGCCCGACGGGGATGAGCCGTTCATCCTGCATCCGGGTGAGTTCGTGCTGGCCTCCACCTACGAGGTCATCACGCTGCCGGACCACCTCGCCTCGCGGCTGGAGGGGAAGAGCTCGCTCGGGCGGCTGGGGTTGCTGACGCATTCGACGGCGGGGTTCATCGATCCCGGGTTCAGCGGGCACGTCACGTTGGAGCTGTCGAACGTGGCCACGCTGCCGATCAAGCTCTGGCCGGGGATGAAGATCGGACAGCTCTGCGTGTTCCGGCTCAGCTCGCCCGCCGAGCATCCGTACGGGTCGGCCAAGTACGGATCGCGGTACCAGGGGCAGCGTGGGCCCACGCCGTCGCGGTCGTTCAGGAACTTTCACCGCACCAAGGTCTGATAGGGGATCCCCCCGTTAAGGCAAAAAAAGATCTCAAAGTACTCTCTGTCCCGGTGTCGTAGAACATACGTGGGGTAGCCAGAAGGAGAAGGGGACATGAAGTTCGCATTTCGCCTGGTAGCCCGTACCCTCTACACGGACCATCCCCGCACATCTGGAGAACGACGTGCGCCTGCGTCTCACGCCACGTGAGGACAGCTATTACGACCTGTTCGCCGACTCCGCGAACAATCTGGTCACCGCATCCCGCCTGCTAGTGGAGATCATCAGCGACGGATCGGACAGGGAGGCCCTGGCCGAGAAGATGCGTGCTTGCGAGCACGCCGGTGATGAACGCACCCATGCGATCATGAACCGGCTCAACGAAAGCTTCATCACGCCGTTCGACCGCGAGGACATCTACCGCCTCGCGTCCAACCTCGACGACGTGATGGACGCCATGGAGGCCGCCTCCGACCTCATCGTGCTGTATCAGATCGACCATCTGCCGAAAGACGTGGTCAGGCAGGTCGAGGTGCTCGAGCGGGCCGCCGAGTTGACGGCCGAGGCCATGCCGCGGCTGCGGTCCATGAAGAACCTCAACGAGTACTGGATCGAGGTCAACCGCCTCGAGAACCAGGGTGACCAGGTCTACCGCAGGTTGCTGGCCAAGCTGTTCAGCGGGGAGTACGACGCGCTCACCGTCATGAAGATGAAGGAGGTCGTCGACGCCCTCGAAGAGGCGGCCGACGCCTTCGAGCACGTGGCCAACACCGTCGAGTCGATCGCGGTCAAGGAAAGCTAGGCCCTGTGGACCTCACGCTCGCCCTCGTCATCGGCGTGGTCGTCGTCTCACTGGTCTTCGACTACACCAACGGGTTCCACGACGCGGCGAACGCCATCGCTACCTCCGTCTCGACCAGGGCTCTGACCCCCAGAGCCGCGCTGTTCATGGCCGCGGCCATGAACTTCATCGGCGCCCACCTGGGCACCCAGGTCGCGCAGACGGTCGGTAAGGGGATCATCGACGCTCCGGACGGCCCACACGGGCTGGTCATCGTGGCCTCGGCGCTCATCGGAGCGATCGCCTGGAACCTGATCACCTGGTACTTCGGACTGCCCTCCTCCTCCAGTCATGCGCTCATCGGTGGCCTGGTGGGCGCCGCGCTGGCCTCGGCCAGTGTGGTGCACTGGAGCGGCGTCCTCGAGAAGGTCGTCATCCCGATGGTGCTGTCGCCGCTGGTCGGGTTCACCCTGGCGGCCCTGATCATGATCGCGATCTACTGGATCTTCCGCCACAGCCAGCCGGGCAAGACCAACCGGGGCTTCCGCTACGCGCAGACCGTCTCGGCCGCCGCCATGGCGCTCGGGCACGGGCTGCAGGACGCGCAGAAGACCATGGGCGTCATCTTCCTGGCGCTCAGCGTCGGCGGCTTCGCCGCCCCGTCCGATCCGATCCCGCAGTGGGTCATCCTGTCCGCCGCCGGGGCGATCTCCCTCGGCACGTACGCGGGTGGCTGGCGCATCATGCGTACCCTGGGCCGGCGCATCATCGCGCTGGACCCGCCCCAGGGTTTCGCCGCGGAGTCGGCGGCGGCGACCGTGCTGTACGGGGCCGCCATCGGGTTCGGGGCGCCGATCTCCACCACGCACACGATCACTACGGCGATCATGGGCGTGGGAGCCACCAAGCGGCTCAGTGCCGTGCGGTGGGGGGTCGCCGGGAACATCGTGACCGCGTGGATCCTGACCATTCCGGCCGCCGCCGCGGTGGCCGCGCTGTCCTACTTCATCCTGCACGGGATCATCGAGTAAGCCCCTGGCTCACGCGGGCCCGTACATCACGTCCACGTCCCAGCGGTTGAAGCCGAGGGACTCGTACACCCTGATCGCCGCCGTGTTGGCCTCGTCCACGTACAGCATCACCTGGGCGAGGCCGCGCGAGCGCAGGTGGCACAGCCCGGCGAGGGTGAGCGCCTTGCCCAGGCCCGTGCCTTGCTGGGTGGGATCGACGCCCACGACGTACACCTCGCCCACGGGCTCGTGGCCGTGGGACGTGGAGCCGTGGATCTTCGTCCAGTGGAAGCCGGCGAGCCGGTCGCCGCGGAAGGCCAGGAAGAAGCCCTCCGGGTCGAACCACGGCTCCTGTTCGCGGCGGAGCAGGTCGTCCATCGTCCAGGCGCCCTGTTCGGGGTGGTGGGCGAAGGCCGCGGAGTTGACCTTGAGCCAGGCCTCCTCGTCCTGGCCGGGTACGAACGTGCGCAGCCGTACCCCGTCGGGCAGGGTGAAGGCCGTGAGAGGCGCGAAGAGGGATCGGCGCATCTGCCAGAGCGAGCGCACCCGTTCGAAGCCGAACTTGGCCGCCAGCTCCTCGGCCCCCGCGTGGTCGCCGTGCGCCCACAGGCGCGGCCGGCCGCCCGTCAGCTCCATGACCGAGCTCAGCAGGCGCGTGCCGTGTCCCTGGCGGCGGTGGCCGGGGTGGACGGCGAGCTCCACGCTCGGGCCCTCGACCTCGTCCGTGGGATCGACGTGGGCGTAGCCCACCAAGGTGCCGTCGGCCTCCAGCAGAAGGGAGCGGGCCTGCGGATCGCCGCCGTAGCGGAGGTGGAGCATCACGTGCTCGTTGAGCGGACGGACGCCGTCGGCGTCCGTCGCCGCCTCGACCAGGCCGAGCACCTCGGCGATCTCCGCGTCATCGAGCCGTTCCCTGACCTTCACGTGTACGCTCACACAACGAACTCTAGGCGTCCGACTGGCAAATAACGCTAGGTGACAGCCTGGCAAATCGTTACCTTTGCGACATTGGCCGCATAGGTTCGGGCCGTAACGTCTTGGGGCATGACGTCTCGTTCTTTCCTCCGGCTGGCCATGGCCGGAGCCGTCGCCTCGGGTGCGGTCATGCTCGCCACCCTCCCGGCGGACGCGAGCAGCGGTGCCAAGACGGTCCCCGTACGGCTGCTCGCGCTCAACGACTTCCACGGTAACCTCGAGCCTCCTACCGGATCCTCCGGCCGCATGGTGGACGAGAACGGCAAGACCGTCGAGGCCGGTGGCGCCGCGTACGTGGCCACGCACATGAAGGCGCTGGCCGACAAGAACACCATCGCCGTGGCCCAGGGCGACCTCATCGGGGCGACCCCCCTGATCTCGGCGGCCTACCACGACGAGCCGTCGGTCGAGTTCATGGGCAAGCTGGGGCTCAAGGTGGCCGCGGTGGGCAACCACGAGTTCGACGAGGGCTACACCGAGCTGCGGCGGATCATGAAGGGCGGCTGCCACCCGGTGGACGGCTGCTCGCCTGCCGGCCCGTGGAAGGGCGCGGCGTTCGACTACGTGGGCGCCAACGTCCTGTTCAAGAACTCCAACGAGAAGACCGACGCGCTCGCCGCGCTCGGCGGCTCGAGCTCGCCGCAGGTCAAGCAGGTGCTGTCGGACTGGGGCGTGCCCGCCCTGCCGCCGGTCAGCATCAAGTGGATGAACGGCGTGCCGATCGGCTTCATCGGCCTGGTCACGCAGACCACGCCCAGCATCGTGACGAGCGAGGGGATCAAGGACCTCAAGTTCGTGGACGAGGTCAAGGCCGCCAATGTCGCCTCCAAGCTGCTGAAGCTGGTCGGGGTGAAGGCGCAGGTCGTGCTGGTGCACGAAGGCGACCAGGTGACGGCCGGGCAGTCGCCCGACGCGTGCAGCGCCATCCCGGGGGCGGGCAACCGCATCGCCACGCAGGTGGACCCGGAGATCGACGTCGTGCTCAGCGGGCACTCGCACCAGGCGTACCTGTGCAAGGTCAAGGACCCGGCGGGCAATGACCGCCTCTACTCACAGGGCGGCTCGTTCGGGCGGGTCATCACGCAGGTGGACCTGAACGTGAACGTCAAGACGCACGACATCGACCGCGCTTCGGTCGTGGCGGACAACCACGTTGTGACCCGGACGGTTACCCCGGATCCCGAAATTTCGGCGTTCGTTCAGACGTGGAAGGACCGCGTCGCGCCCGTCGCCAACAAGCCCGTCGGCACGATCACCGCCGACATCACGAACGTGGCCGCGCCCTCCGGCGAGTCCCCGCTCGGCGACCTCATCGCCGACTCCCAGCTCGCCGCCACCAAGACCGGCGGCAACGCCCAGATCGCCCTGATGAACCCAGGCGGCGTGCGCGCGTCCCTGACGTACGCGAACTCCCCGGCGAACGAGGGCGACGGCGTCGTCACGTACGGCGAGGCGTTCACGGTGCAGCCGTTCAACAACCTCATGCAGGTCGTCACGCTGACCGGCGCCCAGCTCAAGACGGTGCTCGAGCAGCAGTTCACCGGCGGCCCCAACAACCAGGCGTTCACCAAGATCCTGCAGCCCTCGGCGAACTTCACCTACACCTACAGCCGGGGCGCCGCCTGGGGCGCCAAGGTGTCCGACATGAAGATCGACGGGGTTCCGGTCACGGACACGCAGTCGATCCGGGTCGCGGCGAACAACTTCCTGGTGGGCGGGGGCGACGCGTTCCTCGGCTTCAAGGACGGGACCGACCTGTGGAGCGGGCCGCTGGACATCGACGCCTTCGTCGATCACCTCGGCAAGGACAACCCGGTGGCCCCGCCGGCCACCAACCGCATCACCGCGGTCGACTGATCCCTTTTCGCGGCCCGTCCGGCTCCGTCCGGGCGGGCCGCCTTTCTCACTTCTCGGTTTTCCAGGCCAGCCACTTCCGCTCGACCTCTTCCTCCAGGTCCACCCCGTGGTGGTGAGCCATGAGGAGCACGTGGCACAGCACGTCGGCCAGCTCCGCACGGAAGTCGGTCTCGAGCTCCTCCGCCGTGCGCCCCTTGGTCCTGGCCCGGCCCGTGCGCATGAGGAACGCCTGCGTCAGCTCCCCGAGCTCCTCCTGGAGCTTGAGCAGGAACCAGGTGTCGTCGCGCTCGATCCCGAGCCGTTCCGCGTACTGGCTGGAAATGGATTCGATCTCGGTGGAGAGCCCGCGCAGGTCCATGCATGGGAGTGTAAAAGCGACTCCGGTCACGGTGGGCCGTACAGCGGGAGGACGGCCACGAAGCGGGCGCCCGGTGAGTGGTCGGCGATGGTGAGGCTGCCGCCGTGGGCGGCGGCGATCTCCCTGGACAGCGGCAGGCCCAGCCCGCTGCCCTCCTTGTCCTTGACCCGGGCGCTCTCCAGGCGGGTGAAGCGCTCGAAGACCCGCTCGCGGTCCTGCGGCGGGATGCCCTCCCCGTCGTCGGTCACCGTCACGACGACCTTGTCGCCCTCCACCGCCACCTCCAGGTCGATCCGGCCGGCGGCGTGCCTGGTGGCGTTGTCGAGGAGGTTCGTGAGGAGGCGGTCGAGCTGCAGGGTCGATCCGAAGACCGGGGCCGCGGCACACAGGTTGGGGACGATGGGCACCGGGGAGCCCTCGCGGCGGCGTACCTGTTCCTGCGCCACGTGGGCCAGGTCCACCACGCGGCGCTCCGGGACCGCGCCCGCGTCCAGCCTGGCCAGCATCAGCAGCTCCTCGATGATGCCGGTGAGGCGGTCGGCGGCGGCCAGCGCCCGCTCGCCCGTGACCTTCCAGTCCGTCTCGTCCGGGTAGGCGGTGGCCACCTCCAGCTGGGCGCGGAGGGCGGAGATGGGGCTGCGCAGCTCGTGCGAGGCGTCGGCGACGAAGCGGCGCTGGGTCTCGGCGGAACGTTCCAGGCGGTCGAGGGTGTCGTTCGTGGTGGTGGCGAGGTCGGTGATCTCGTCGCCGGTGTCGGGCACGGGGACGCGCCTGCTGAGGTCCTGGCCGGTGATCTCGGCCATCTCGGTACGGATGCGTTCGACGGGACGCAGGGCGGACCCGACGGTGACCCAGGCGATGCCCGCGACGCTCACCAGGACGAGCGGGGTGCCGACGAACACCAGG
The DNA here is from genome assembly GCF_039535785.1 of Nonomuraea helvata. NCBI lineage: Bacteria > Bacillati > Actinomycetota > Actinomycetes > Streptosporangiales > Streptosporangiaceae > Nonomuraea > Nonomuraea helvata. The sequence goes on along the minus strand of NZ_BAAAXV010000009.1, from coordinate 863,284 downwards.
AGATAGACCCAGATGAGGGCCCGGTCGACCTCGGCCAGGGAGGACGCTCCGTACACCGTGACGGGGCCGTGGGGCGTCCGCACCGTGAGGGCCATGATCAGGTAGTGTCCCTCGGCCTCGTCGGGGCTGCGATAGACGGTGCGCTCGGCGGTGTAGAGGGTGTCGGCCTTGGGGGGACGGAGGCTCGTCACCTGCAAGCCCTTGGGGACGCTGTGGCTGCTCGCGACCACCCTTCCGTCCGCCGCGACCACCTCAAGTAGGTGGACGCGCGTCGGGGGCTCCAGCGCCGGGGACAGCTCTCCCGTACGTGCCTCGCTCGCCGCCCGCCGCACGGCCACCTCGACCCTGGCCTGTACGACACCGCGCAGGTTGTCCGGCACGGTGGTGAGCGTGATGGCGGACGTGACAGTGAAGACCAGCGCCGCTATCAAGGTCGCGACCGCGGTCAGGCGCGCCCGGATCGAGCGCGGAAAGAGCCGCCTCACCATCCCATCCCATCCCCCCTCTGTGTCACTGTGTGTGACATTTACCCTTCGGACGGCGATCGCAATATGGCCTCTCGTGAGCGCCCCGGGCTTTCGCTCCTGGCGATTCCGCTGACGGCGTGATCCGTATCGCCCAGGAGGTGGGAGGGCCAAGGTGGACGGCATGAGGCTTCTGGTGCTGGGTGGTACGGAGTTCGTGGGGCGGGCGGTCGTCGAGGAGGCGCAGGCGCTGGGCTGGGAGGTGACGACGTTCAACCGCGGCAGCCACGAGCCGGCGGCGGGTGTGACGGCGTTGCGCGGTGACCGGACGGCGCCCGGCGGGCTGGCCGCGCTGGAGGGCGGGGAGTGGGACGTGGTGGTCGACACCTGGTCGTGGGCGCCGTCCGCGGTCAGGGACGCCGCGTCGCTGCTGGCCGGCAGGGCAGGCCACTACGTCTACGTCTCCAGCCGCTCGGTCTACGCGCAGCCGGTGCCGTACGGCGCGGACGAGAGCGCGCCCGTCGTGGCGGCTTCGGCCGATGACGGGGATGGCGACTACCCCAGCAACAAGGCGGGGGCCGAGCTGGGCGCGGTCGCGGCCTTCGGCGACCGGGCGCTGCTGGCCCGCGTGGGCACGATCATTGGCCCGTACGAGAACATCGGGCGCCTGCCGTGGTGGCTGGGCCGGATCGCCCGCGGCGGACCGGTGATCGCCCCGGGGCGGAGAGACCTCCCCCTGCAGTACATCGACGCCCGCGACCTGGCCCTATGGTGCCTGGAGGCGGGCCGGCGCGGCCTCGGCGGGGCGTACAACGTGGTGAGCCCGATGGGGTTCGTGACGACGGAGCAGCTCCTGGAGACCTGCGTGAAGGTGACGGGATCCGACGCCGAGCTGCGATGGGTCGAGGCCGAGCGGATCCTGGCGGCGGGGGTGGAGCCGTGGCGGGACCTGCCGCTCTGGCTGACTGGCGAGGACTACGACTTCATCCACGGTGGCGACGTGTCGAAGGCGCTGGCGGCGGGCCTGCGGTGCCGGCCGCTGGAGGAGACGGTGCTGGACACGTGGACGTGGCTGCGGAGCATCGGCGGCCGGGCCCCGCAGCGCCCCGACCGCCCCACCCTCGGCCTGGACCCGGAGGTGGAGGCGCGGCTGTTGCGAGAGGCGTAGGTCAACCGGCTGCGGGGCGGCTGTTGCGGGAAGCGTAGGTCAACCGGCTGCGGGGCGGCTGTTGCGGCAGACCTAGGTCAACCGGCTGCGGCGCGGCCGGCCTGGCGCCCGGAGAAGAGGCAGCCGCCCAGGAAGGTGCCCTCGAGAGCGTTGTAGCCGTGCACCCCGCCACCCCCGAACCCGGCGATCTCGCCTGCCGCGAACAGCCCGTCGATGGGGCGTCCGTCCAGGCCCAGGACGCGCGAGTCGAGGTCGGTCTGGATGCCGCCGAGCGTCTTCCGGGTGAGTACGTGCAGCATGACCCCGATCAGCGGTCCGGCGGCCGGGTCGAGGATGCGGTGCGGCGTGACGGTGCGGCCCAGCCGGTCGCCGAGATAGCGGCGGGCGTTGCGGATGCCCTGGATCTGCGAGTCCTTGCTGTACGGGTTCGCGACCTGCAGGTCGCGGGCCTCGATCTGGCGGCGCACGAGGTCGGCGTCGAGCAGCGGCTCGATCGTCAGCTGGTTCATCTTGGCCACGAGCTCGTCCAGGGTGCCGGCCACGACGAAGTCGGCCCCGTTGCGCTTGAAGGCCTCCACCGGGGCGGGGGCGCCCTTGCCGAGGAGACGTTCGCGGAGGAACGCCTTGCGGTCGTTGCGCGTGATGTCGGGGTTCTGCTCGGACCCCGACAGCGCGAACTCCTTCTCGATGATCCGCTGGGTCAGCACGAACCACGAGTGGTCGTGGCCGGTGCCGCGCAGGTGGCGCAGCGTGCTCAGCGTGTCGTAGCCGGGCAGGCAGGGGTCCGGCAGCCGTCGGCCCAGCGCGTCGAACCACATCGAGGAGGGCCCCGGCAGGATCCGGATGCCGTGGCCGGGCCAGATCGGGTCCCAGTTGCGCAGGCCCTCGGTGTAGTGCCACATGCGGTCGCGGTTGACCAGCCGCGCTCCGGCCTCGGCGCTGATGTCCAGCATCCGGCCGTCGACGTACGCGGGCACGCCGGTCACCATGCTCTCCGGGGCGCTGCCCATCCGCTCGGGCCAGTAGCGACGCACCATGTCGTGGTTGCCGCCGATGCCGCCGCTCGTGACGATCACCGCGGGCGCGGCCAGCTCGAACTCGCCGACCTCGTCGCGGTTGGAGGCGACCCCGCGCGGCGAGTCGTCCTCGGCGAGCAGCGTGCCGCGCACGCCTTTCACGGCGCCGCCGCTCATGACCAGCTCGTCCACCCGGTGGCGGTGGTAGAAGGTGACCAGCCCGCGGGCGGCCGCCTGCCGCACCCCGGCGACGAACGGCCTCAGCACGCCCGGCCCGGTGCCCCAGGTGACATGGAACCGCGGCACGGAGTTGCCGTGCCCGTCCGCGCGCAGGTCGCCGCGCTCGGCCCAGCCGACGGTGGGCAGCAGCTTGATGCCGAGCCGGTCGAGCCAGGCGCGCTTCTCCCCGGCCGCGAACTCGACATAGGCGCGTGCCCACCGTACGGCCCAGGAGTCCTCGTCCTCGAGCCGGTCGAACTGGGCGCTGCCCTGCCAGTCGTTCCAGGCCAGCTCGAAGGAGTCCTTCACCCCCATCCGCCGCTGCTGCGGCGAGTCGACCAGGAACAGGCCGCCGAAGGACCAGAATGCCTGGCCGCCCAGGTTGGCCGCGCTCTCCTGGTCGACCACGGCGACCTTCTTGCCTTTGGCGGTGAGTTCACAGGTCGCCACGAGGCCTGCCAGGCCGGCCCCGACGACGATCACGTCAGCGTTCATGCGCCGATGATTGCGTCTGCGACATCTCCCGGTCCAGGGGGCTGTCACGCGCCCTTCGGCTCCAGCAGGCGGTCGAGTCTGAGCGCGAGGTCGATCATCTCGCACCGGAGAGAGTCGAACTTCTCCATGATCTCGGACTGGGCGGACTTGAAGTTCTCGTTCGTCTGCGCGCGGAAACCGGCGATCTCCACGACGAGAGCCTCGAGGTCCTGGCTCACCTCCGTGCGGACGTCCGCGATCTCGGCCTTCAGCTCGGCGAGGCGCGTCGCCGTCTCCGGGGCGTGGACCGGCGGGCCGGGCCTGTTCGGGCCGGTCTGTGCCGGTACGAGGCCGGAGTGGTGGGAGCGCTGGCCGGGGTTCCTGGCGGAACGCACGAATGTCTCGAGAGCTGCCACTCGGCGTTTCAAGTCGAGGATCTCTGCCTCTACGTTCACGCACTCCTACCTTCGCCATGGCCACCCCGGGCCTCACTCCATGTGTGCACATGATGGCAAGCGGTTCATGATCAGGAGCGATCGATCGCCGAAGCGGGTGCGGATTTTTCGAAAGCCGGCGCTGAGGGCGGACATGGTGACGGCCACCGCGTGACGCTCCTCCGAAGAGCCACGGTTCGCGTCGGAGAAGCACAGAGCGATGGCCGCAGGCACCAGTTTGCCGCCTGGCCGGCCCCCGTTGAAGTCCCGTCAGGATCGGTGACTCCTACTTGTCGCGTCGCACCCGTTCGGTCAGGGTCCTGAGCTCCCGCTGCCGACCACGCAGGCGCCGTTCGAGGAGTCGAAGATCTTCGCCCCTGCCGGGCTCGTCGCGGCCCGGGAGGAGCAGGAGATCCTAGAGGCGTAGCTCCGGAGGGAAGCCTGTCCACCGCAGGTCGGCGGGCAGGTGCCCCATGTCGTTGAAGAACAGGACGGAGGCCGGGCGGTCCTGTGCGTACCTGATGACGGTCAGGGCGGCGTTGCCGTGGTTGAGGCCGAGCCAGCGCCAGTCCGGGGCGTCCAGCGCGGCACGGACGAGCCAGCCGACCAGGAAGTTGTGCGTGACGACCAGCTCGTGACGCGTGCCTTCCACCGGCCCGGTGAACAGCTCCTCGGCCTCCCGGGCGAGCCGCGCGCCGTCGTCCTCCGGGAACCGGCCGACGAAGCCCAGGAGCTGTTCCGCGTGCTGCGGGGGCAGCTCCTCCTTTTTCGGTACGTACGGGATGAAGTCTCCGGCGGCCTCGGAGACCCGCACGGGCACGTCCGGGAGCTGTTCGGCGATCAGGCGGGCGGTCTGGGTGGCTCTGGGGAGCGGGCCGTGGTGGATGGCGGCCAGGGGGACGTCCCTCAGCCGTTGGCCGAGCAGCGTGGCCTGGCGGCGGCCGTTCTCCGTCAGACCGCTCTCGTCCGGCGTGGCCTCGCCGTGGCGGGTGAGGTAGAGGTATCGGGTCATCGGGCCCCTTTTGTTGATTTCGGAGGTACGTCATGGGCATGGTAAGGCGTGGCCAGTGACGAGACGCGCGACGGGATCGCGCTCACCAACCTCGACCAGCCGCTCTTCGACGGGGCGGGAGCGAGCAAGCGTGACCTGGTCGACTACCTCGACGCCGTCAGCGACCGGATCATCCCGGCGCTGCGCGACCGGGCGCTCTCGGTCATCCGGGTGCGGCCGGGACAAGAGCCGTTCATGCAGAAGAACCTGCCCAAGTACGCTCCCGACTGGCTGAGGTCGGTCTCCGTGTGGGCCGAGGCCTCACGCAGGCAGGTGACGTACGCGCTGTGCAACGACAGGAAGACGCTGCTCTGGTTCGCCAACCAGCGGGCCGTGGAGTACCACCCGGCGCTCTTCCTGGGCGACCATCCCACGCACATGGTGCTCGACCTCGACCCGCCCGAGGGCAGTGACGCCTTTTCGCTGGCCGTACGCGGGGCGTTGCTGGTGCGCCAGGCGCTGGACGACGCCGGGCTGGCGGGGGCGGTGAAGACCAGCGGGGCCAAGGGCGTGCACGTGTTCGTGCCCGTGGCCGAGGGGACCGGCATGGAGGACCTGGCGGCGGCCACCCGCGCGCTGGCGGCGCGGGCCGAGCGGCTGGATCCGGCGCTGGCGACCACGGCGTTCATCCGTGAAGACCGCGCCGGCAAGGTGTTCATCGACTCGACCAGGGCGGGCGGGGCCACGGTGGTGGCCGCGTACAGTCCGCGCGTGCGTCCCGGCGCGCCCGTGTCCTTCCCGGTGGCGTGGGAGTCGCTCGAGGACGTCGCGCCTGCCGACTTCACCGTTCACACGGCGGCGGAACTGCTCAAGGGGGCCGACCCGTGGGCCGAGCTCATGCCGGAGCCACAGCGGCTGCCCGCGGACCTGGTCGAGCAGGGGCACACGATCCCGGTCGCCCGCGTGCAGGCGATGCACGAGGGCAAACGCCGCGCCCGCGCTCGCCGCGGCGAGTGACCTTACACCGCTCGCGTCGGCGGTGGCCCCTCAGAGATGTCCGGATTTTGACGCACGTGTCGCCTTCTCAGTGATCCGCAGGCGGGTTACGTTCGCCTGGCGGCTCGGGGGACTTGCCGCATTCCCGTTCAGCAGAGGGATCTTCATGCGTCGAATCGCCATCGCACTGATCACCGCACTCTCCCTACCGCTGGCCATGGCCACGCCCGCCGGCGCCGTCGGCCTGGACGACGTCTTCGCCAAGCTGCTCGTCAAGCAGGTCAAGGGCCCGAACGTCAAGAAGCACCTCGAGGCCCTGCAGGCGATCGCCACCGCCAACGGCGGTACGCGCGCCGCGGGCACGCCGGGCTACAACGCCTCCCGCGACTACGTGGCGGGCAGGCTGCGCAAGGCCGGGTACAAGGTGACGCTCCAGCCGATCAACTACGTCGAGAGCTGGTCCGAGAACGCACCGCCCACCCTCGCGCTGACCGCGCCCGGCTCGAAGTCGTACGTGCCGAACGAGGACTTCTACTCCTTCCAGCCCTCCCCGGCCGGTGACGTGACCGCGCAGGTCCAGGGCGTGGACCTGACGCTGCCGCCGACTCCGGCGCCCTCGTCGAACAGCGGCTGCGAGGAGTCCGACTTCGCCGGCTTCGTGCCCGGCCGGATCGCGCTCATCCAGCGCGGCACCTGCGCCTTCGCCCAGAAGATCCGCAACGCCGGGCGCGCGGGAGCCGCCGGGATCATCGTGTTCAACGAGGGGCAGCCGGGGCGGACCGACGCGTTCCCGCTGGACATCGGCGAGTGGCGGGCCAACGTCCCGATGGTGTTCGCCGACTTCGCCGTCGGTAACGAGCTGGCCTCCACGCCCGGCGCGACCGTCCGGCTCAAGGTCGACTCCAAGCTCGTGCTCGGCACCAACGACAACGTGATCGCGGAGTCCCGCTTCGGCGACCCGCGCCACGTCGTGATGACCGGCGCCCACCTCGACAGCGTCACCGCCGGTCCCGGCATCAACGACGACGGCTCCGGCACCGCCTCGATCCTGGAGGTGGCCGAGGAGATGGCGCACTTCCCGGTGAAGAACAAGGTCCGCTTCGCCTTCTGGGCCGCCGAGGAGATCGGCCTGCTCGGGTCCGACCAGTACGTCGAGTCGCTGCCGGAGGCCGATCGCGATCGGATCAGGGTGTACCTGAACTTCGACATGGTGGCCTCGCCGAACTACGCGTACAAGCTGTATGACGGGGACAACTCCGACAACGTCGGCTCCCCGGCAGGGCCGCCCGGATCCGCCGAGATCGAGAAGCAGCTCCAGGCCTTCTACGGCTCGCGCCACCTGGCCACCGTCGGAACGGACTTCGACGGGCGCTCCGACTACGGCCCGTTCATCGCGGTGGGGATCCCGTCGGGCGGGATCTTCACGGGCGCCGAGGGGATCAAGACGGCCGAGGAGGCGGCGCTGTTCGGCGGCACGGCGGGGGTGGCGTACGACGTCTGCTACCACCAGGCGTGCGACACGACGGCCAACATCAACGACACGGCGCTGGACGTGGACGCGGACGCGATCGCCGACTCGATCGCCCGCTACGCCTTCAACCTCCGCTCGATCCCTTCGAGGACGGCCCCTGGGGCGGCGACGCTGGCCGCCAAGACGGCAAGCTGACAACCCGCCGCTCGGGAGGCGAGGCCGCGTCCGACAGCAGGGTCGGGCGCGGCCTCGCGATCCCCCTAGCGGGTGATCTTGACGTCGTCCACGCCCGCCTCCACCAGGGAGGCGCCCGAGGCGTCGGCGGCGTCGATGAGGATGCGGACCGTCTGGCCCGCGAACGCGTTCAGGCTGGCGGTGGCCGTGGCCCAGGCGCCGTTGCGGTTGGCGGCCGAACCGGTCTGGTTCAGCACCGTCGTCGTGGTGGTGCCGACCACGCGTACCCGGAAGTAGTCGGCGCTGGAGGCGTTCGAGCCGTGCGCGAGGTACCACGACAGCGACAGGTTCAGCGGACCCGTGGACGGGAGCGTGATGGGCGGTGACTGGATCGAGGTGATACCGCCGTCGATGTCGTAGTCACCGGCCGATGACCCCGCGAGCCGGCCGGTCACCAGGTCGTTGGCGCCGCTCACGGTGGTGCCGAGCTGCTTGGCGCCGCTTGAGTTGGTGTCCTCGGGGTCGCCGCGCTCCCACTGCCCGGTGGTGGCGGTGTCGGTGCTCGACGGGTTGACGGTCCACCCCGTGGCCGCCTCGAACGTGTCCTGCCAGACCACGGCCGGCGGCACGGCGGTCGCGATCGTCCACACCGCGTACGCGATCGCGTCGGCGTTCCTGTCGAGTGCGGTGTCGTTGATGTTGGCCGCCGTGTCGCAGGAGCGGTGGTAGCAGGCGTCGAACGCCTGCCCTGCTGTGCCGCCCCACAACGTGGCCTGGGCCGAGGACTTGATGCCTTCGGCGCCGGTGAACGTGCCGCCCGCCGGGATGCCCGCCGAGATGAACGGCCCGTAGTCCGAGCGGCCGTCGAAGTCGGTGCCCCGGGTCGGGACCCCGATCGAGGTGAAGTAGTCCTGGAGGGTCTTCTCCAGCTGCGCGGACCCGGCCGGCCCAGGGCCGGAGCCGGTGCCGTCGGAGTTGTCGCCGTCGTACACGAAATAGCCGGGGTTGGGGGAGCCGACCATGTCGAAGTTCAGGTACGCCTTGATCCGCGCGCGGTCCGCGGCCGGCAGGTTGTTCACGTAGAACTGCGATCCGCGCAGCCCCAGCTCCTCCGCGCCCCACCAGGCGAAGCGCAGGTGCTTGGCCGGCTGGAGCGACTGACGGGCCACTTCGAGCGCGGTCTCCAGGATGGACGCGCTGCCCGAGCCGTTGTCGTTGATGCCGGGCCCGGCGGTGACGCTGTCGAGGTGCGCGCCGACCATGAGGATGTCGTTGGGGTCCCCGCCCGGCCAGTCGGCTATGACGTTGTAGCCGGTGGCGCCGTTGTAGGTGAACGACTGGAGGGTGGTGGTGAAGCCGGCGGCGTCCAGCTGGCCCCGTACGTAGTTGGCCGAGGCCAGGTAGCCGGGGCGGCCGTGCGCGCGGGTGCCGCCGTTGGCGGTGGCGATGGACTGGAGCTGGGCGAGGTGGGCTTTGACGTTCGCGAGGGAGATGTCCGGCGATGCGGCGGCCCGGGCGGGTATGCCCGGCAGAGCAATCGCGAGGGATGACGCGATCACTGCGGCGATGCCTAATCGCACGCCTTTTCCGCAGGTGAGCGGCATGGTGGTGCCTCCATCCGAGGTCGAGGGTGGAAGATCCCGAGATGGTGCTCATAGGAACGTAACCCGCCAAATCGGGTTCGCCTAGGCCTATGAATGGAGGGTCAGACGGGGCCGCAGCGCCGCCAGGACGATCTCCGGCTGGTCGGCGAAGAAACGGATCGAGGTGGCCTCGGCACGGCCGCCGAGCGGGCGCACGAAGGCGATCGGCTCGGTCAGTTCGATCGTCACGTTCGTCTGCGAGGCGACCGCCACGCTGAGCCGCCCGTCCTTGATCGCGATCATCTTGTTCTCGTTGTAGCTGCGGCTGGTCCGCACGGAGGCGATCTGCTCGACGGGCACGCGCAACTCGAAGTACACGCCGTACCGGATGCGCAGCTCGTCGGAGGTGATGACGTGCGGCCGGGTGGCGCAGGAGGCGGCCATCATGACCCCGAACAGGAGCCCGTAGACGTCGCCGACGAGCACCGTGAACCGCAGCCAGACCGGCACGTCGAGCGCGACCAGCAGCAGATCGATCACCAGGGTCTCGACCGCCATCGCGAACAGCATCAGCGACAGCAAGAACGTCTGCGCCTTCGTGTACGTCGCCACGGCCGCCCCGTCGGGCACGCCATGCCGACGCCGCACCATCCACAGCCCGATGGCGGCCAGCCCCTTCAACTCGAATCCCACGATCCGCAGCACGGCTCGGCCCATCGGGTTCCTCTCTCTCGGTGCGATCAACCCCGATTAGAAACGTTGACGTCGCGTCAAGGTCAAGCCGATGGGATTCCGGCTCTCTCGACTGCTCAGAAGGGGAGTCAGGGGGTCACTGTTGATCTTTGAGAGCCAAACGGGGAGCCACTGCTCTACCCGGCCTGCGGCTTGAAGATCTTGTCCATCGCGACCGCGCTCCTGGTGGCGGCGGGCCTGACCTCTTGCCAGTAGACGGTTCGCCGCATTACATGCCTGGCTATAGGATTGCCGGCTATGGAATCTATAGATGTGCTCGGCATCTGCGGGAGCGTGCGGGCCGGGTCCCTGAACCGAGCGCTGCTGCTGGCCGCGCAGGAACTGGCCCGCGCCCCTTTCCAGGTGGAGGTATGGGCCGGCAACGCGGAGGTCCCCCGCGTCGACGCGGCCATGGGGCGTCCGTTCCCGCCGGTCGTCGCGGCCTTGCGAGATCGGGTCGCGGCGGCTGATGTGCTGCTGCTGGTGACGCCGGAGCTGAACCGCAGCATTCCCGGCAACATGAAGGACATCGTCGACTGGCTGGGGATTCTCGCACCGCCTCGCCCGCTGGCCGACAAGCCCGTCGTGCTGATGAGCGCCTCACCGAACAGGTTCGGCGGCGCGTTCGCCCAACTGCAGCTCGCCGACCTACTCCGGCGGTCCGGCGCCGAGGTCCTGTCCGACCTTGACGTCGCGGTTGGCTACGCCCACCGTCACGTCGACGACCACGGTGTCCTGGTGGGCGAGAGCCCACGACACGAAATCGCCGAACTGTGGCAGCGCGTTCTCACCCGAGTGCAAAGTCATCGGCAGGTAGTGCCGGCATGATCACCGGGCGTCAGACAGCCGCCGACAACGGGCCCGTCGGTTACGCGCTCGCCCATGCCACCCGGGCGCACCGTGCCGTGTTGCAACGCCGGATGGCACAACTCGGCCTCCACCTGGGCCAGGAACTCCTCATAGTCGACATCCACCACAACCCCGACACGACCCAGGCGGAACTCGTCCAGCGGATCGGCTTCGAGCAGCCCACCATCGCCAAGGCGCTCACACGGATGGAACGGACCGGGTTCGTCCAGCGCACCGCCGATCCCAACGACCGCCGGGTGACACGCCTGCGGCTGACCGAACGCGGCGAGGCCGTCGTGGCCGCCGTAACGGCCGCATGGGCGGAGACAGACGCCCAGGCCACCGCCGGGCTCAACGACGAGGAGGCCGAACAGCTCATCCGCCTGCTGACCGCCGTCCGCCACAACCTCGAACAACCCCACTGACTGAGACAGAACATCAGGAGATGAACGTGGACCTTGGCCTGGCAGGAAAAGTCGTGCTGGTGACCGGCGCCAGCACGGCGATCGGCAAAGCCACCGCATTGGCATTCGCCGAGGAAAAGGCGAACATCGCCGTCGGCTACCACTCCAACGCCCAGGCCGCCGCCGAAACGGTCGCCCTGGCCGAGCAGCGCGGCGCTCGCGCGATCCGCTGGCAACTCGACCTCGGCCAGCCCGACTCTCTGCAGATCGCGGTCGAGCACGCCCGCGAAGAACTCGGACCGATCGACGTCCTGGTCAACAATGCGGTCCGCTGGCCGGATTGGCCCCAGCCCGACGAACTGTTCGAAACCGCACCGCCAGAGCGATTCACCACCTCAGTAAACGCGAACCTCATCGGCCCCTACCTGCTCGCCCGCGCAGTCGTCGCCGACATGCGCAGCCACGGCTGGGGCCGCATCGTCAACGTCTCCACCGGCCTGGTCGAGGACGGCTTCCCCGGCAACGTCTCCTACATCGCCGCCAAGGCAGGACTGCACGGCCTCACCCGCGTCATGTCCCGAGAACTGGCCGCCTCCGGCATCCTCACCAACGTCGTCATGCCCGGCTTCACCCCTGCAGACAAACCCCTGCCACCCGAACTCATCGAACAGGCCGGCACCGCCGCCGCAACCCGCAGAGTCACCCACCCCGACGACGTCGCCCGAATGATCGTCTTCCTCTGCTCGACCGCTAACACCAACACCACCGGCGAAGCCATCAGAACCGACGGCCACTTCCTCAGCCCGGGCTGACCCCAGCCACATCTCGATGCTCACTGGAGCTACCACCTCGCCCACGGCGTTCTGTTACATGGTGGCCTGCGGGTATGAAACGGGTTCCGTTGCAGGTGCATCCCTCACGCCATGGCCACACCGCCATGGATCTCTGGGCGAGGTTGCATCCAAGCGTGCATCAGCCGTCGGTGACCCAGTCCATGTGTTCGATCCAGTGGTCGAGCAGCGCCCGATCCCCCTGCAATTCCAGGGAAGGAGCCGCATCCAGTGCGCGGCGCCTGCTGATCACGAGCAGGAGCTCGACGGCTGGGCCGCGTACCACGACGTCCGCCTCGGTGTGCGTGCGCTCCAGCACGACCATGTCCGGTTCCCGGCGTGCCACCCACTCCCCAGGCGCGTCGGTTGCGTGGAAATGCAGAGTCTGACCGCCCCCGCGCATCGCATCGGCGAAGGCCGGCCTGTTCTCCCAATAGCCGCGGGAAGTCATCGCGTCCAGCCAGTCCTCGAGGGCCGCCACGGCAAGCTCCGGCGCCAGCTCGTACCGCATGCCGAGCGCCGCAGCCGCGTCCGCGCGATGCACGCAAGCCTCGCTGAACAGCCGACGTGACCAGAACGGCACGCCTGCGGCGCCGCCCGCCGGATTCCACACCGGCGTGTCATCGGCGACCGATGCGAACGCCTGTCTCGCCTCGGCCGCGCCGTCGCTCAGCCAGGCGCGCCACTGGCCCGAATCGGTCGGACCCGGAACGTAGCCGGCGAACGCCCTGCTCGGCTCGGTCATCTGCTCACCCACGAGCATGGCCACCATACGCTGTGTCCCGCCGACATGGTCGACAAGGTCGGCCAGCGTCCATTTCGGACATGTCGGCACCGGGGCCGCCGCATCCCTGCCGTGCACCCAGTCGGCGAACATGCTCGTCTGCTCGACGACGGCCTTTAAATACGCGGATGTGTCCATCGCTGCACCTCCAAGTGCTTTGCGATCTTCCCGAAGTTCGCGGGCCATATGTGTGGCACTATGCCGGAAAACAGGGCTGCCGTGGTTGCGTTTGACTGTCGTGAACCGTCGGGGTTCCTGCCGGCCTCGGTTGCGTCCACGGGAGTGATGCGACGGATGCGTTGCTGCGGCATTACAACACGGAGGACCGACCTCACGTCTGTCAAGCCGATGGGGTTCCGGCCGGCCGGCCGTCTGCGTCGCCTTTGAGGACTGGCTCCAGGAAGTTCGAGATTTCATTCGCGACGACGTCGGGCCTCTCGAGGCCACACAAGTGGCCAAGATCGCTCAGCAGGACCGCACGGCCTCCGGGGATGCGCCGCACGTCGTCAAGCTGCTTGGCTTGATCTACGACGATGTCCTTCCCGCCGAGTATGTAGCAGGTCGGTACGCGTATCTCAGACAGCTCGTCGGCCTGGCTTGTCAGCGCACCGCCGGCCAGCCAGCCGTGCCACATCTGCTCTGTGACGGTCAGCATGCTGCTCGTCAGACTCGAGGTCTTCGACGGGTCCAAGGAGATTGCTGCCACTGCTTGCGTGAGGGCCTCGACATTGCCGTACGCGGCATCGAAGCCGGCGATCACCTCGTCACCGGCAGTCGTCCCCGCGGCGTTCCACGGGACGACGCCGACCAGCGCACGCACCTCGTCCGGGTGGTCAAGCGCGATACGCACCGCGATCGCACCGCCGAGGGAGTAGCCGACCAGGCAGTAAGCGTCGACGCCCGTGTCGTTGATCGCGTCGTGCAGGGTCGCGGCCAGCGTGGTGAGTCTCCCGTCCGCCGGCGCGCGTACGGACTGGCCATGTCCGGGCAGGTCGAAGATCAGGACGCGGAACCCGCTGAGGTGTCGCGCGATTCTGACCATGAGGTCGGCCGAGGCGCCGAATCCCGGCAACATGACAAGTGCCAGAGGGCCCTGGCCGTGTTCCTCCCAGTAAATGCCTGAACTGGTGTGTGGCATCGCGAGCTCCTAGGTTCGGTGCCGTCACGGTCAGTGCGACGGCGAAGTGTGGCTCGTGGTGAAGGCCAGAAGAAGGGCGGCGGTCCGTGGCGGATCCTCGAGTATGGGTGTGTGTCCGATGCCGGGCAGCACCTCCACTTTCGCGCCCGGCACGGCGCGGTACTCCTCGGCGGATGAGGATCGCCATCGCTTGTCCTCCTTGCCGAAGATCACCAGCAGCGGCTTGCCGAGGTGGATCAGCCGATCGGGGAGCGCGCGCTGCGTCAGATAGTCGTCGCCGGCCCGCGATGTCGCGGTGAACGCGTGGTAGGTCATGCCGCGCACGTCGTCCACGATCGCTTGCGGGATCTGGTAGCCGCGGCGGCTGAACGCGGTGCTCGCGCCGTTACGGATCACGCTGTCGGTCCGGAACCGCCACAGCAGCTGCCCGATGACGGGGTCGTACAAGAGCCCGGCGACGAAGCCGTTCGAGACGAAGGCGTCCAAGCGGGGTGCGGTGTCGATGATCGCGAGCGCGGTCACCAGGTCGGGTCGTTGCTCGGCGAGGGACGTGACGACCACACCGCCGGTGGAATGGCCGACCGCCACGGCGTGCTTGACGCCGAGCCGGTCCATCGCCTCCGCGACCCGGCGTCCCTGCTCGGGGATCTCGTAGCCGCCGCCGGCCGGTTTGGCAGACTGGCCGTGTCCGAGCAGGTCGATCCGGATGACGCGATAGGACTTGGTCAGCAGCGGAACGAGCGCGTCCCACGAGCGGGTCGACGAGGCGAGCCCGTGGATCAGTACGAGCGCAGGGGCATTGCGGGGGCCGTCCTGGCGCACGTAGATGTTCCCGCCGTCGAGGGGCAGCGTCGAATTCCTACTGGCCTCTGCGCCCTCCCGCGTCACCAGCTCCGCGTTCAGGAGAAGCAACCCGACGACGGCGAAGAGGACGGCCGAGGTGATCAGGAGGCGCCGCCGGCGCCGTGCCGCGCGGCTCACCTCAGCCTGCCGGTGCGGAGACCGCGGGTCGGTGTCGTCGAAAGGGCGGGGTCATCGAGCCCCAGGGGAATCACCATGGGTCTACGGTCGCCGCAGGTGCGCGCCGGAGTATTGAACGAATGTTCCGGTCAGTGGGCTCTAGCATGTGACGATGCGGTCCACCGCGTACGAACGTGACGATGTGACTGCGTGGGACGTCGCACGCCCCGCGCGGACCGGCCGGGCGGCCGGTGTCAGCATGGCTGGGTTCGGTGTCCGTAGCCTGGCCGGGGTCGGCCTCCGGATGGTCCCGCACCCGGCCGTGATGCTGGCTGTGGAGTTCGGTGACGGCACACCCTTCGTGGACGACGCCGCCGGACGGCAGCATCGGGGAAGTCTCGTCGCCGGGCTCGGGGTCGGGTTCGGCGGCGCGGTTCGCGTGCGAGGTGAGAACGTCGAATGCGTGCAGGTGCGCCTGTCTCCGACGGTGGCACGCGCGATTCTGGGCGTCTGCCCGGCCGAGCTGGAAAGTGTCGTGGTGACCCTTGAGGATCTGTGGGGCCGAGAGGCGTCACGGATCCGTGAGCAGCTGGGCGATGCCACCTCCTGGACGGATCGCTTCGTGTTGATCGACGCGGTGCTCGCCCGCCGACGCGAGGCGGCGTCGCCGGTAGACCCGGAAGTGGCCTGGGCCTGGCACCGGATCGCCGTCAGCCGAGGCCTCGTCCGGATCGACCACCTGGCGGCTGAGGTCGGATGGAGCCGCAAACGCCTGTGGTCCCGATTCCACTCTCAAATCGGCCTGCCACCCAAGCGCGCCGCAAAGCTGGTCCGTTTCGACCATGCTGCCCACCGCCTGGTCGCGGGTGAAGGCGCGGCCCGAGTCGCGGCGGACAGCGGCTATGCCGACCAGTCCCACCTGCATCGGGACGTCATGACGTTCACCGGGGTAACCCCATCGACTTTGGCCGGCGAACCATGGCTGGCGGTCGACGACACCGCATGGCCCAGCCGGCGCTCAGACCTGCGACGACAGCTCTCGACGACCTAAGACGCCTGCGCCACGTCGGTCGTGGTCAGCCATCCGGTCGGGCGGGGTCGAGGCGGGTGACCCGCCGGGTGTTGGCGAGCAGTGCGTCGGTGGTGCTGCGGACGAAGTCGAGGATCGCGCTGAGCTCGTTGTCGTCGTATCGGCCCATGATCGCGGTCATGTCCCCGACGAACGGGCCGAACGCCGTCGCCATCAGGGCGTCCATCCGTTCGTTGGGCAGCAACTGCACCACGACCTTGCGGCGGTCGTGCGGATCGGGACAGCGCTGCACATAGCCGGCCTTGCTCAGCCGGTCGACCATACGGGTGACGGCACCCGTGGTGAGACCGGTGTGCTCGCCGATGGCCCCCGCCGTCACCGGGCCCAGCCGTTGCAGCAGGTCCAAGCATTTGCGCTCGACCGCACTGAGTCCCAGCAGCCGACCGACGGCCTCGTGGAACACCACGACCGCCATGGCGAACTCGCGACCGACGAGTTCTGCGGCCTGATCGACGGGGTCGACTTGCGTCATGCGTTCAGCATATCTTACCGTTGCATTATCTTAATGTCGTGATAATGATGAGCGCAGATAATGAACGGGGCAGGCAATGAGAGTCGTCGTGGTAGGAGCAGGGCTCGGAGGGTTATGCGTGGCCAACGCGCTACGCCGCACCGGCGCGGACATCGAGGTGCTGGAGGCGCACGACGGCATCACCGACGCCGCACAGGGCTACCGGATCAACATCAACGCGACCGGGCATGACGCGCTGCACGCCTGCCTCGCGGCCAAACAGTTCGAGGACTACGAGCGGAGCCTGCACCGCCAGGACGACCCCGCGACGTACCTGTTCTCACCTGCCTTGCAGCTGCTGTCCCGCGACGAGATGCCACCGGTTCCCGGAGCCGTCGACCGGGGGGCGCTGCGGCGCGTGCTGGCCGAAGGCGTGGCTGACCGGATCACCTTCGGCCGTGAGGTCACCTCGCTCGCCGACGTCGGTGACGCCGACCTGGTCGTGGCCGCCGACGGCATCGGGTCCGCGCTGCGGCGGGAACTGCTGCCGCACGCCGGTCCAGAGCCGCTCGGCTGGACGGCGATCTTCGGTCGCAGCCCGTTGACCGCCGTGAACCGGCCATGGATGCCGCCGGTGGTCATGCGGAGCCGCTTCTGCGGCGTGACTGACCAGGCGGCCACCCTGGCCCTGTGCGCGTACGACCCACCGGTCTCGACGACGATCGCGCCGTACGTGATGTGGGTGTTGATGGGCAGAGACGAAGAACTGCCCCGACACGGTACGAGCCGCGCCGACCTCGTTCATTTCGCTCAGGACCGTACGGCCGACTGGGATGCCCGCGCGACCTCTGTGCTGCGTGACTCGATCATCGCCGACACGTTCATGACTCCGCTGCGCGCGATGCCCGCGATTCCGGACATCCCCACCGCCACGGGAATCCCCGTCGCATTCCTTGGCGACACCATCCACGCAATGTCGCCCGCCGGCGGCGAGGGCGCGAACACCGCGCTCGGCGATGCCGCCCGCTTGATGTCCCATGTGGACCGGACAGGTGACCTCACCGAGGCAGTCGCCGCCTACCACCGGGACATGCGCATCACCGCAGGCGCCGCTCTCGCCCGGTCGGCCGGGTTCGCTGTCGAGGCACACCACGTCGCCGGAAAGGCGTCCCATGTCTGAGATCCGCCTGGGCCGCAAGGCGGCCTACATAGCCTTGATGATCGCGAACGCCGCGGTCGACCTGCTCCTCCCGACGGTGATGCTGTTCGCGCTGGCTCCGACCGGCATGCCTCCTGCGGTACGGCTGGCCGTCGGCGGAACCCTGCTGAGCGGCAAGGCGATCGGTGGCCGTGCCGAGTCCGGCCGGTTCCGCTGGCGGCTGGCCGTGGTGGCGGCACTCCTGCCGGCGGCGGCGATCGTCGGTTCCTACGCCCTCGGCCTCGGCAATGTCCCCAGCATGGTGATCGGCGCGATCGCCTCCGGTGTGATCGTGCTCGCCGACCTGCTGCGCAGCCGTTGGCGGGACGGATCCAAGCATCGGGTGGACGTGTTCGCCGTGGTCGTCCTGATCGAGGTCGCGGCCAGCGTGGTACTCACCTCGATCAACGGTGACGCGCGCTTCGTGCTGGCCCGGATATCGATCTACCTGGCCATCGGCGGCATCGTGATCCTTGCGACGACCTGGTCCGAACGACCGTTGATGCGCACCGCACTCAAACCCGTTGCCTCGCAGGGCGATCCGGCGCGCGCCGAGGCGTTCGATCGGGCCTGGCAGCACTCTCGGCAGTTCCGTACGCTGTACCGGGCGATGACGGCCAGTCTGGGCGGGGTGCTGATCGTGGACGCCGTCCTGCGCGTCGTGATCATCTACAGCCAGTCCGCCGACGCGGTGGCCCGATCGTCGCTCAGTTCCCAGCTCCCGCTGATCATCCTGATCGCCGTGTGGTTCGCGGTCGGCCGGGGCCTCGCGGTGCCCCGAGCCATGCGGCTGCTGGAGGCCGAACTGGCGAACGGCTCGGCGAAGTGAGCGGCTCCACCACGGCCCATGCGGCGAACGAGCAGCGCGTTGAGGACGACGGCGACCCAGACGAACGGGCGGCACCGATGTGGAGACGCTGGTTGCGGCGAGCCTCTTGAGGGAGGCGGACTGGTGACCGTGCTCGCCCTGCGCGGAGGACGGTGGGGCGTCAGTACATGGACATCCCGCCGTTGACCGCGGCCGTGGTGCCGGTCATGAAGGCGTTGTCCTCGCCGGCGTAGAAGGCGACCGCCTGGGCGACGTCGTCCGGGTGTGCCAGGCGGCCCATCGGGGTAGCGGCCACCTGCCGCTGCCGGTGCTTCTCGTCGAGCACGTTCTTCGCCATGCGGGTGTCCTCCACCGGGCCCGGCTCGACGACGTTGACCGTGATGCCCCGCGGGCCCAGTTCCTGGGCGAGGTACCGGGCGAACTGCACCAGTGCGGCCTTTGCCGTGCCCAGTGCGATCATGCCCTCGCGGGGATGGTGGCTGAGGCCGGTGCCGAGGTAGATGATGCGTCCCCAGCCCTGTTCGGTCATGGCGGGGAGGACGGCTTTGGTGACCGCGAACGCCGCACGCATCTCGGCGTCGAGCTTGCCGCCCAGTTCGTTCCAGGTCATGTCGTGGAACGGCTTGACCACATACGGGATGAGTGCGTTGTGCACGAGCACGTCGATGCCGCCCCACGCCGCCTTGACCTGCTTGACCATGCTCTCGACCGCCGCCGCCTCGCGCACGTCGGCCTGCACCGCCATGGCCTGGCCGCCGGCGGCCTCGATGCCGGCCACGACCTCGTCGGCGGCCGTGACGTTGCGGAGGTAGTTGACCACCACGCGCATCCCTCGCGCGGCCAGAAGGCGCGCGGTGGCCGCACCGATTCCGCTGCTGGCGCCTGTCACCAATGCCACCCTGCCGGTTGTTCCAGTCACGGGCCCACCTCCTGCTCATCGCGAGCGAACGAATGCTGTGCC
This sequence comes from Nonomuraea helvata, assembly GCF_039535785.1. Lineage (NCBI taxonomy): Bacteria > Bacillati > Actinomycetota > Actinomycetes > Streptosporangiales > Streptosporangiaceae > Nonomuraea > Nonomuraea helvata. The sequence continues at coordinate 844,068 of NZ_BAAAXV010000009.1, read as the reverse complement.
TGTGGCGCGAGGACGGGGAGTGGAGTCGGCAAGGGCCGGACGGCGTGATCGACGTGGCAGGCTTGGGCCTCTTCGGCCACATCAAGGCGCGCGGCGTGAGCGGCGCCCCGCTTGGACGCCGCGGGAGGCCAGTAATCAGCCTAATCTGGCGCTACGGCCGCTCTGTTGCGCGTTGCCAGACAATAGGCCATTCCATGCTGAACGCGAACCAGACGTGAACCCTTTCGGCGTGTGGCGGTAAGTAACGGTGGCCGCTGCCACTCCGAGAAGGGCTCATATGCATGACCATCACCCGTGAAGTCGATCAGTCCGACGACGCGACCCTCATCCAAGAGTCGCTCCGTGAACCGGAGATCTTCGCGGCGCTCTTCGACAGGCACGCACCCCTGTTGCACCGCTATGCCGTACGCAGATTAGGCCCGGACGCGGCCGAGGACGTCGTCTCCGACACCTTCCTCGCGGCCTTCAAGCACCGGGACCGCTACGACCGCTCGCGTCCCGACGCGCGCCCCTGGCTGTACGGCATCGCCTCGAATGTCATCGGCAAGCGAAAACGCACCGAGCTGAGCCTGTACCAGGCATATGTCCGCAGTGGCGTGCATCCGGGGGTGCCGCCGGTGGAGGACGAGGTCAACACGCTGGCCGTCAACCGGCCGCTGGCCGCGGCGCTGCTGGAACTCAAGCGCGGCGACCGCGACGTACTGCTGCTGGTCGCCTGGGCGGAGCTCACCTATGAGGAGGTGGCGAACGCGCTCGGCATCCCGGTGGGAACAGTGCGCTCCCGCCTCAACCGGGCCCGCACCAAGATTCGCGAGACGTTGGGAGACAAGTGATGGACAACCTCAAGACCATGTGGGCGGAGGTTCCCGCGGGCACCGAGCGTGACCTGGCCGGGGCCCGGCACCGGCTGCTGAACGGCATGCGGCAGCCCCGGCGCAGCCGCGCGAGGCTCAGGTTCGCGGTCGCAGGGGGGCTGGCCGCGGCGCTGACCGTGGGGTTCGCCGCCGTGCAGGTGACCTCGGACGTCAGACCGGCCAGTGCGCAGGAACTGCTGGCGCGGGCGGCGGAGTCGGCCGGGTCGGAGCCGGATCTCCACCCGCGCCCGGGCCAGATCGTGCACACGGTGGGCCGCGACCTCTACTCCAGCGGCGCGAGGTCCGGCGATTCCTCGGGCATCGAGGCCGAGGCCCGGGAGGACTGGGCGCCCGTCGACGGCTCACGCGAGTTCATGATGCGCCAGGGCGAGCAGGTCACCCTCATGAAGCTCTGCTCCGACAGCTTCAACAGAACCGTGGGCATGACCTACGTGGACCTCGCGAACTGGCCCACGGACGTGGCGGCACTCAAAGAGCGGGTACGGCAGGTGGTGGCCAAGCACCCGGCAGAGCCGCAGCTGCGCGAGACGTTCACGCTCCAGGACCTGATCAACATGTCCGCGGTACGGCCCAGCCTGCGTGCCTCGCTGTTCAAGCTGGTCTCGGAGATGAAGGGGGTGTCCATGAGGCCGTCGGTCACCGACGCCTTGGGGCGTAGCGGCATCGGCGTGCAGACCCCCGACCACATGGTTCTCATATTCGAGCCGGAGACCTACCGCTACCTGGGCTACAACTCGCTGGACGAGCAGGGACAGCTGGTCGGCGGAGGCGCTGTCGAAAGGGTGGAGCTGCTCGACAGGCTCCCGAAGGAGAAGGTGACCTTCACCGAGCCGAAGTGCATGCCGGCCTGAATGCCGCGGCATCCGTCAAGCCGAGGAGACTGCCGCCTCAAACTGCGACGTCACCTTCCCGGCACAACCCGACGGATTGCAAACGTGCCCCCATCAAGTAATCTCACGTGCAAAGATTCAGGAAACGAAGCTCCTCTTTGGCCGTATGGGCGTCGATCGGGGCGCGGTGATCGCCCCGTGACGGGTTGCAGCATCGCACCGGGCTTGGCCGTGAGGCAGACAGTGAGGTGGACATGGGTGGCTCGACCATCGAGGGGTCCCGTTCGGCCGGCGCTCCCTCGGCCGAGGTGGGAGAGCCGGAGCTGAGGCAGTTGCTCGCCGGACTGACGGCGATCAAGGACGGAAACTTCGGCACGAGGCTGCCCGGTGACGCCGACGGTCTGTTCGGCGAGATCGCCACGGTCTTCAACGGCATGGTCGACCAGTTGGCCCTGGTCACCTCTGAGGTGACCAGGGTGGCCCGCGAGGTGGGCACCGACGGGCGGCTGGGCGGCCAGGCCGAGGTCACGGGTCTGTCGGGCACCTGGACGGATCTGACGGAGTCCGTCAACGCCATGGCGGGCAACCTGACCGACCAGGTGCGGAGCATCGCCCAGGTGACCACGGCCGTGGCCAGGGGCGACCTGACACAGAAGATCACCGTGGACGCCCGGGGCGAGATCCTGGAGCTGAAGAACACCGTCAACACGATGGTGGACCAGCTGTCGTCGTTCGCCGACGAGGTGACGCGGGTCGCCCGTGAGGTGGGCACCGAGGGCGAGCTCGGCGGTCAGGCCGACGTCAAGGGCGTGGCCGGCACCTGGCGGGATCTGACCGACTCCGTGAACTTCATGGCCGGCAATCTCACCGACCAGGTCCGCAACATCTCCCAGGTGGCCACGGCGGTGGCGCGCGGCGACCTGTCGCAGAAGATCACCGTGTCGGCCCGGGGCGAGATCCTGGAGCTGAAGAACACGCTCAACACGATGGTGGACCAGCTGTCGTCGTTCGCCGACGAGGTGACGCGGGTCGCCCGTGAGGTGGGCACCGACGGGCGGCTGGGCGGTCAGGCCGACGTCAAGGGCGTCTCGGGCACCTGGAAGGCGTTGACCGAGTCGGTCAACGTGATGGCCGACAACCTCACCGCCCAGGTGCGCAACATCGCCGAAGTGACCACGGCCGTGGCCAAGGGCGACCTGTCGCAGAAGATCCGGGTGGACGCCCGCGGGGAGATCCTGGAGCTGAAGGAGACCATCAACACGATGGTCGACCAGCTCTCGTCGTTCGCCGACGAGGTGACGCGGGTCGCCCGCGAGGTCGGCACCGAGGGCAATCTGGGTGGCCAGGCGACTGTGCGTGGGGTGTCGGGCACCTGGAAGGACCTCACCGACAACGTCAACGTGATGGCCTCCAACCTGACCAGCCAGGTGCGGAGCATCGCCCAGGTCGCCACGGCGGTGGCCAGGGGCGACCTGTCACAGAAGATCACCGTGGAGGCCAAGGGCGAGGTGGCCGCCCTGGCACAGACGATCAACACGATGGTCGACACGCTGAGCGCGTTCGCCGACGAGGTGACGCGGGTGGCCCGCGAGGTGGGCACCGAGGGGCAACTGGGCGGCCAGGCGCGGGTGCCCAACGTGGCCGGCACCTGGAAGGACCTTACCGACAGCGTCAACTCCATGGCCGACAACCTGACCAACCAGGTGCGCAGCATCGCCCAGGTCACCACGGCGGTGGCCAGGGGCGACCTGACCCGCAAGATCGACGTGGACGCTCGCGGGGAGATCCTGGAGCTGAAGACCACGATCAACACGATGGTGGACCAGCTGTCGTCGTTCGCCGCCGAGGTGACCCGGGTGGCCCGCGAGGTGGGCAGCGAGGGCCGGCTGGGCGGTCAGGCCGAGGTGGAGGGCGTATCGGGCACGTGGAAGCGGTTGACGGAGAACGTCAACGAGCTGGCCGGGAACCTGACCCGGCAGGTGCGCGCCATCGCCGCGGTGACCAGCGCGGTGACCTCGGGCGATCTGACCAGGTCGATCACCGTGGACGCCGAGGGCGAGCTGGCGGACCTGAAGGACAACATCAACTCGATGGTGGGGTCGCTGCGCGAGACCACCCGGGCCAACGAGGATCAGGACTGGCTCAAGTCCAACCTGGCCCGCATGTCGGGGCTCATGCAAGGGCACCGCGACCTGGCCACGGTGGCCGAGCTGGTCATGAACGAGCTCACGCCGCTGGTGTCCGCCCAGTACGGCGCCTTCTTCCTGGCCGACGGTGAGGAGCTGCGGCTGATCAGCGCCTGCGGCTACTCCACCGAGTCCGGCCGTCCCACCCGCTTCAGGGTGGGGGAGGGGCTGGTCGGCCAGGTCGCGAGCACGCGCAAGAGCATCGCCCTCACCGAGCTCCCGCCGGGATACGTCAAGGTCTCCTCCGGCCTCGGCGAGGCGCCGCCCAGCGCCCTGGTGGTGCTGCCCGTCATCTTCGAGGAGCAGGTGCTCGGTGTCATCGAGCTGGCCTCGGTGCACGCGTTCACCCCGGTCCACCGGTCCTACCTCGAGCAGCTCACCGAGACGATCGGCGTCAACCTCAACACCATCGTGGCCAACGCCCGCACCGACGAGCTGCTGGCCGAGTCCCAGCGCCTGACCGCGGAGCTGCAGGCCCGATCCGCGCAGCTCCAGCTCCAGCAGGAGGAGCTGCAGCACTCCAACGCCGAGCTGGAGGAGAAGGCGCGGCTGCTGGCCAGCCAGAACCAGGACATCGAGGCGAAGAACCTGCAGATCGAGCAGGCCCGCCAAGAGCTGGAGGAGCGGGCCCACCAGCTGTCGCTGGCCTCCAAGTACAAGAGCGAGTTCCTGGCCAACATGAGCCACGAACTGCGCACCCCGCTCAACTCGCTGCTCATCCTCGCCCAGTTGCTGGCCCAGAACCACACGCGCAACCTCAGCCCGAAGCAGGTCGAGTACGCCGAGATCATCCATTCGGCCGGCTCGGACCTGCTGCAGCTCATCAACGACATCCTCGACCTGTCCAAGGTCGAGGCGGGCAAGATGGACGTCACCCCCGAGCGGGTGTCCCTGCGCCGGCTGATCGAGTACGTCGAGGCCACCTTCCGGCCGATGACGAGCCAGAAGAGCCTGGACTTCGAGATCGTCACCGCGCCCGGCATCCCGGTGGAGCTGCTGACCGACGACGCGCGGTTCCGCCAGGTGCTGCGCAACCTGCTGTCGAACGCGGTCAAGTTCACCGAGACGGGCGGCGTCGAGCTGCGCATCGAGCCGGCCGGCCACGGCGAGCTCCCTGCCACCGTACGCGCCCATGGCGCGGCGCTGGCCTTCCGGGTGATCGACACCGGCATCGGCATCAACGAGCATCAACTAGAGATGATCTTCGGGGCGTTCCAGCAGGCCGACGGCACCACCAGCCGCAAGTACGGCGGCACCGGGCTCGGCCTGTCGATCAGCCGCGAGATCGCCCACCTGCTCGGCGGCGCGATCACCGCGCAGAGCGCGCCCGGCCAGGGCAGCACCTTCACCCTGTACCTGCCGATCGCCCACCCTGATTTCGAGGAACTCGCCTTCGTCGCGGAGCCCTCCGCCGAGGCGCAGGAGGCCGGAGAGGACGAGCCCACGGAAGCCGGCCCGTCGGCGGCGCCGGCTCCGCAGCACCGCCGGCTCCTGGTGATCGAGCAGCGGCCCCGCGGGCTGCTGTCCCTGGTCACCGAGACGGTCGTGACGGAGCTGTCGGGAAGATGGGACGAGACGATCGAGCTCGTCACCGCGGCGGGGGTGCAGGAGGCGGCCGCCACGCTCGCCGACCAGCCCTGTCACTGCATCGTGCTCGACCTCGACCTGCCCGAGGGGGCGGCCTACCACCTGCTGGAGACCATGGAGAGCGACCCTGCCCTGGCCGGGGTGCCTGTCCTGGCCTACAGCAGCTGGCGCACCACCCAGCAGGAGACGATCCTGCGCCCGCACTCCCCGGACCGGCCCCTCGAACAGCTGTCCAGCCTGGACGAGCTCCGTGAGCGCATCGCCCTGCACCTCACCGCCAATCGGGCGGGGGAGGTGCCGCCGCTGATCCGGCGCGAACCGGCGCAGGCGCCCGCAGCGGTCACGAGTGACAGCCCGCTGGCGGGCCGCACGGTCCTGGTGGTCGACGACGACACGCGGAACCTGTTCGCGCTCACCAGCATGCTGGAAAGCCACGGCATGACGGTGCTGCACGCCGAGAACGGCCGGCTGGGCATCGACACCCTGATCGCCAACCCCGACATCGATCTCGTCCTGATGGATGTGATGATGCCGGAGATGGACGGTTACACCGCCACCAGCGCGATCCGGGCCATGCCGCAGTACGCCGACCTGCCGATCATCGCGGTCACCGCCAAGGCCATGCCGGGCGACAAGGAGAAGAGCATCGCGGCCGGGGCCAGTGACTACGTCACCAAGCCCGTCGAGATCGGCCATCTCGTCGATCGGATCCGGCACTGTCTCAACGCCTGACGCTCACCAAGGTCGCAGCTCACCGGCAAGGAGCATCCGAAGTTGCAAAGCCATCAGCAGCCACCCGCCCCCCTCTCCCGGGACGGCCGTGCGGCAGCCGACGCCGTCACGAACGTGGGGCGGCTGGCGGCCACCGTCGAACGACTGCGTGAGGAGATCCGGCGTGCCCAGCGCGCCGCCGACGGGCGTGCCCTGATCGAGGTGGCCAAAGGCATCCTGGTCGAACGGCTGCAGTGCGGCCCGACCGCGGCCGCGCAGCAGCTCGCCACTCTCGCGGAACAGGCGGACTTGACCCAGCTCGAACTGGCCGCCGACATCATCAACCAGGCGGCGCGCGACCGCATCAGCCACACCGCGCGTGACTTCCTGGATGCGACGCGGTCGGGACGGAGCCCCCGCGAGGTGGCCGATGTGGCGGTCCGGCTGCGTTCGGCCGAGATCGGCATGATGACGGCCACCGAGTCCCAGGCTGTGGCGCAGTCGTTGCTGGAGCACGCTCTCGCGCCGCTGGGAGCGACGGGTGTGGCCATCTGGGCGGCGGGACCCGACGCCTCCCTCACCCTGGTGGGCCATGCCGGATTCACCGCGGCGGAGGCCCGGCGGTGGCGCTATGTCCCGCCGGGCGTCGCCACTCCCGCCCAGCGTGCGCTGATCGAGCGGGAGTCCCTGTGGACGCGGGCGCTCAGCGAGGTCGGCCTGCCCTCGATCGGGATGCGTGAGGCGCCGGACGGGGGGCGGGTGGCCGTGCCGGCAGGGACCGGCGGACGCATCCTGGGCGTGTTGGAGATCGGCTGGCCGGCTCCGCTGGAGCCGCAGCCGCCGCAGGTGATCAGGCAGGTCGAGGCCCTGGCCGACCTGTGCGCGCACACCCTCGAACTGCCCGCCGGCTCCGGCAACACGCTGGGCCTGGCGGAGCTGACCAACCTGGCCGACGCGCTGCCGGACGCCGCCTTGGTGCTGACGCCGCATCTTGACGGTGACGGCAATCTCGCCGATTTCCGCATCAGCCACATCAACCCCCGCTTCGTCGATCCGGCCGGCCGCCCGGCCGGCGTCGTCAGCGGCGCCCTGATGCTGGAGGCGTACCCGCTGGCCGCCGACGAAGGCGGGCTGTTCTCGATGATCGAGCGCGTGCACGCGACCGGCGAGCCGTTCATCGCCGACCAGATGACGATCACGGCGCTGGTGGACCAGGTACCGCTGGACAACATCGCCACGGTCAGCGTCACCCGTCACGGCGAGGGCGTGCTGTTGATCTGGCGGCTGCAGGACGAGTCGGCACGCCTGGCCAGCCTGCTCCAGCATGCCCAGCGCCTGGGCCGCATCGGGGCGTTCGAGGAGGACGTGCTCACCGGGGAGATCGCCTGGAGCAGCCAGCTCTACACCCTTCACGGGCTGGAACCGGGCCAGCCTCCCATCCCGCTGGAGCAGCTCGCCGACTACGCCCACCCCGACGACGCCGATGCCATCGGCCGCTTCCTGCGCAAGCTGCTGCATCACCGTCTGCCGGACTCCACCACGTTCCGGTTGCAGCGGCCGGACGGCATCGCCCGGCACATCCGCGTGGTCGCCGACCCCGTCCTCGCCCCCGACGGAAGGCTGCTGGCCATCAGGGGCGCGTTCCAGGACATCTCCTCCCAGCACTGGACGGAGGTGGCGCTCGCCGCCACCCGCGACCAGCTCGCCCACAGCGAGCAGCAAGCCGCCGAGCGCAACCGGCTGGCTCTGCAACTGCAGCGGGCCATCATGCCGCCCACCCGAGGGCCGATGGAGGCCTTCGACCTGAACATCGCCGTCCGCTACCGGCCGGCCGAGCACGAGCATCTGGTCGGCGGCGACTGGTACGACGCCGCCGTCCTGCCGTCGAAGCAGATCCTGCTGTCGGTGGGTGACGTCGCCGGCCACGGGATCGAGGCGGCCACCGGCATGGTCGTCCTGCGCAACGCGCTGCGTGGCCTGGCGGCCACCGGCGCCGGCCCCAGCCAGATGCTGGGCTGGCTGAACCTGGTCGCCCACCACCTCACCGAGAACGTCACGGCCACCGCCATCTGCGCGCTCTACGACCCCCAGACCCGGGTCCTGCGCTGGGCCAGGGCCGGACACCTGCCCCCCATCCTCATCAGGCGGGACGAGGCGGTGGAGATGGACATGATCGGCGGGGTTCTGCTCGGCGCGGTGTCCGAGGCCGACTACGACGAGGGGCAGGTCCAGCTCGAGCAGGGCGACATCATCCTGATGTACACCGACGGACTGATCGAGCGCCGTGACCGCGACCTGCACCACTCACAGGAGCAACTCCTGCGGACGGCGACGCGGCCCACGTCCACGCTGGAACACCGCCTCGACTACCTGCTCACCCACAGCAACTCCGACACCGACGACGACACCTGCCTGGTCGGCATCCAACTCCACTGATCCGGCCGCGCCGCGTCACACGGCCACCGCGCCGGGTCGTGTAACCGGACAGCTCGCGCGGAAGTGCCCGCATTCGCAAAGTGCCAACCCCCGGCTCTTCTGCTGGCTACAGTGAGAAGTCCAATATCAGCGGGATATTTCGGGATTATCCGCAGCGCGAGGAGCCCGAGGCGTGAATCACCGCGTAACCGACGAAGCCATGGTCCGAGCCCTGTACCGCGAGTACGGCGCCCCCTTGATGGCCTTCGCCGTCCGCCTGACGGGGGGCGATCGGCGCTGGGCCGAGGACGTCGTGCAAGAGACCCTGGTACGCGCCTGGCGCAACCTCCACGACCTGCGTACCGACTCCGGCTCGCTGATGCCCTGGCTGGCGACGGTGGCCCGCAGAGTGGTGATCGACAACCGGCGGCGCTCCGGCTCGCGCCCCCTCGACACCGTCGAGGACGTCCCGGAACGCGCCAACGCCGTCGCGGCGGAGGACGAGCGGCTGCTCCGCGAGATCGTCGTGACGGACGCGATGCTCTCGCTCTCGCCGGCCCACCGCCAGGTGCTCACGGAGACGTTCCTGCTGGATCGCACCGTCCAGGAGGCCGCGGAGACCATCGGCGTGCCGGTGGGCACGGTGAAGTCCCGCGTCTACTACGCCATGCGGGCGTTACGGGTCGCGCTGGAGGAACGGGGGGTGACGCTGCCATGACAGGGGAGCCGCGTCACCGGGAAAGTCGCAACGGAAGTCACGGGGAAAGGGGGGTGACGTTGCCATGACACAGGAGCCGCGTCACGACAGCAGGCAGGAGGTGACGCGCTCATGACGGAGGTGCGTCACGAGGACGTGGCCGCGTACGCGCTCGGCCTGCTCAGCGAGGAGGAACGCGCCGAGTTCGAACGTCACCTGAGCGGCTGCGCGAGCTGCGCTGAGGAGGCCGGGGCGTTCGCGGCGATGGGGGAGCTGATCAAGGGCGTGCACCCGGACGATCTCCTGCCCCAACCGCCCGAGCACGAGGTCGAGTCGCTCCTGGTACGCCGCGCCGCCACCGAGCGCCGCCGCCGGCGGCTGCACCGCGCGTTCATGTCCGCCGCCGCCTGCCTCGTCGTCGCGGCCGGCGTGTTCCTCGCGGTCAGTTCGGTGACCGGCGGCCCGAACCCCGACAGCATCCACAGCCCGGCCCGCGCGCTCCTCATGACCGGCAACACGTACTCCGCCGCCGACCCGGCCACCGGCGTGTCCGCCGTCGTCGGCCTGGAGGACAAGGGCTGGGGCACCCACGTCGCGCTGGAGCTCAAGGGCGTCAAGGGGCCGCTGCAGTGCCGGCTCATGGCGGTGGGCGACGACGGCCGCTCGGAGACGGTGGCGAGCTGGGGCGTCCCCGACAAGGGGTACGGCGTGCCCGGCTCCCCCGACCCCCTGCTGCTGCACGGCGGCACCAGCCTCCCGGAGTCGGAGCTGAACCACTTCACGGTCGAGACCTTCGAGGGCCGCACCCTGGCCACCATCCAGGTGTGAGCTCAGAGAGCCGATAAGCTCGCCCGCAACTCGCTGACCTGACGCGGCTCGGCGATCCCGTCCCAAGGGGCCAGCGCCGCCAGCCCGGCCGCCCGGTGCTCCGCGGCCCGGTCGGGCCGCAGCCGGGCCAGGTGCAGGTGGGTCAGCGCCATGCTCACCCCTGCGGGGGGCAGCCGCGGCTCGGCCTCCTCCAGCAGGGCGACCACCTCGTCCTGCCGGTGATCGGGCTGGTCCAGCAGCGCCACGGCCCGCTGCACGAGGCAGCGGGCCCGCCCGACCTCGTCCGCGCTCTCCGCGTAGAGCCGCTCGGCCTCCTTCAGGTGGGACTTGGCGTCGTGGGGCTGGTCCAGGTAGTGGTGCGCGAGCGCGAGCAGCTCCTGCGCGTGTGCCGCCGCGCTCGGGTCCGAGGCCCGCTCCGCCAGGGCGAGCGACTCGTACAGGACGGCGCGGGCGTCGACGTACAGGCGTCGCGCCTCGGTGCCGCGTCCGTCGTGGTCGAGCGTCTGGCCCTTGCGCAGCAGCAGCGCGGCCACGTTGGTCAGCCGGATCGAGTGTCCCGCGAAGTCGCCGCCGGACAGCGCCTGCCCGTAGCGTACGAGTGCGGACTCGACGGCGGTGAACTCGTCGCCGCCGGCCAGCAGGATGGCCGCGTGCTGCAGGTGCAGCTCGGCGGGCCACGACTCCACCTTGACGCGCAGCGCCGCCGCTTGGTCGAAGTGCTGGCGCGCCTTGCGCGGGTCGCCCCAGGTGAGCAGGATCGCGCACTGGCGCAGCTCCGCCGTCGCCTGCACGTGCTCGTCGCCGATCGCCTTGGCCGCCCTGGCCAGCGCCTCCGCCGCCCGCAGCCGGTCCTCGTGCCGCTGCTCGAGCCGGAACCACGTCTCCAGCCCGTCCGCGATCCGCGCCAGCGCCCGCGCGGTCTTGGGCACCGGGCCCTCGAACGCCAGCACCTGCAGCAGCACCCGGTCCTCGATCGCGAACCAGGCGCGGGCCTCCTCGCCCGGCAGCAGGGCGCCGTACGTGCCGGCGCGGTCGGCGAAGTGCTCGACCAGGCGCCGCCAGGCCGCGGCCTCCAGCGGGGTGCCGCCACGGCGGAACGCGCCGGCCACCCGGACGCGCGTCATGCGGACGTTCTCGACGAGGCCCAGGTCGGCCAGCTCCCCGATGGCGTCCTCGGCCGAGGGCACGCCGAGCAGCGCGGCGGCCGCCAGGTGGTCCACCTCGGCGATCGGCAGCCCCGCCAGCAGGACGATCAGCTGCTGGGCCATCGGTCTGAGCTGCGTGATGCTCCGCTCGAGCACGAAGTCGAGCATCTTGTCGACGGACACGCTCCGCAGGTCGTCGACCAGGCCCTGGAGCGTGACCTTGCGGTTGCGGGCGAGCCAGCGGCCGATCCTGATGATCTCCAGCGGGGTGCCGAGGCAGGCGTCCACCAGCAGTCCCAGCGCCTTGGGGTCGCGGTTGGCGCGTTCCTCGCCGACGTGGCGGGTCAGCAGCCGCCGCCCGTCCTCCGGGGAGAGCGGGCCGAGCTGGATCGGCTCGACGTGCTGCGGCAGCTCGTCGGCGAACGTCCCCGCCACCACGATGTGCGCGCCCGGCACCCTGGGCGGCAGCCAGGCGACCTGGCTCCACGTGCTGACGTTGTCGAGCAGGAGCACCCGGTCGGTGCCGGTGAGCGCCTCCATCACCTGCGCGGTCGCGTCCTGCGGCTCCTGGATGGCGCCGGGCGGCCGGTCGAGGGTACGCAGGACGCGCTGGGCCACGCTCAGCGGCGTCTCCGGGCGGTCCCTGTCGGGGCCGCGGAGGTCGGCGTACCGCTGCTTGCGGGCGTCGGCGGTCAGGCCCCAGGTGGCCGCGATCGACACGGCGGACGTGCCCATGCCCATCGCGCCCTGCACGACGACGATCCCGCGCTCCTTGGCGCGCTCCTGGACCTGCTGGATCTCGGCGTCCCTGCCGACGAGCCCGTCGATCCTGTCGGGGAACGGCTGGCGGTGGAAGATCGGCTGGGGCTCGGGTCTGCGGCGGCTGCGTACGACGTGGGTGAGCCAGCCCGTGGCGACCGGCAGCGAGAGGATCAGGATGACGAGCAGCCAGGGCGGCAGCCACTCCGCCACCCGCTCCATCAGCTTCTCCTGCAGCAGCAGGGCCGTGCCGCCCGCCGTCACCAGGCCGCCCAGCCCCAGCTCGGGCAGGTGTGCCCCGGCCTGCTTGGAGAGCCGGGACAGGCGGAAGCGCAGGCGGTCCTTTCGCGAGATGTCCGTCATCGGCGTACCCCTCGCGTCAGCCCCCTGTAGAGCCAGCGCGCGGTGGCGACGACCACCAGCACGGGCACCGCGGTCGCGATCACCGCCTGCGCGGCCACCGCGCTCGCGGCGCTCATGAAGTGGCGCGACTGCTCCAGCACGATCAGTTGCAGGTGGTCGCCCGCCGGCCAGTTGAGCAGCAGCCCGACGACCGTGTCGTTCCACACCAGGACGAACGCCAGGACCCCGGCCAGCACCACGGCGGGACGCGCCTCGCGTACCACGTGGAACAGTTCCCAGCGGTCACGCGCCAGCATGGGCGCCGGCACGCGGACGAAAGCGTTGTGCAGCACGAGCACCGCCAGCGGGATCACCAGCGCCGCGTGCACGATGGCCAGCGCAGGAGCGGTGCCGACGGGGCTGAGCCGCTGCTGCAGCGGCACCGCGAACGCCTGCGGCGGCAGCACGGCCAGGGCCACCGCGACCAGCAGCACCGGCCGCCAGGCGCGGCGCGGCAGCAGGTGCTCGTGCGCCAGCACGTACGCGGCCGGCACCGCGGCGAGCAGCACCAGGCACACGACCACGAAGGCCCGCAGGAGCGTGGTGCCGAGCGCGTGCACGAATCCGGCGTCGGCCAGCGCGTCCGCGTACGAGCCGAGCGTCCACGGCCCGCCGCTCCACCACCCGGACAGCGCCGCGGCGACCGGATCGCGCAGCGAGGTCAGCACGAGCACCGCGAACGGCAGCATCCAGAGCACCGACACCGCCACGGACGGCAGCCACACCCGCCAGCCCTTGCGCGAAGGCGCGGCGGCCACCGGCTCGGCCCAGGTCGCCCGCCCGCGCAGCCCGGACAGGGCGGGCACCGCCATCACGGCCACGAGCGCGGACAGCCCCACGGAGAGCGCGGAGGCCCGCGTGTCGCCCAGGTCGCCGTGGTGCCGCCACCAGAACAGCCCGCCCCCCTCGATCTCGGCCTGCATCGACCCGGGCGCGCCCATCAGCACGACGTCGAACACCCGGGCCGCCGCGACCAGCGCGAAGAGGTACGCCAGCGCGGCCGGGCCGGCGAGCGAGGGGAGCAGCACGGACCAGAGCCGGCGCCGCCGCCCGACGCCGAACGCCCGGGCCATCCGCAGCAGGTTGGTCGGCATCCGAGCCAGCGCCTCATGGAAGACCAGGAACGCGACCCCGGCCCACTGCCAGATCAACGCCAGCCCGAACACCAGCCAGATCCACACGGGGCCGAGGAAGGCCACCTCCGTGCCGAACAGGGCGTTGACCAGGCCGCGCCGCGGGTTCGCGTCGAACATCAGCCGGAAGATCGCGCCCGTGGTGAGCGGGGAGACGGCGGCCGGCAGGACCAGCAGGAAGCGCAGCACGCCGCCGAGCACCGGCCCCGCGTTCCTGGCCAGCCAGGCCAGGCCGAGCCCCACGACGCACACGACCACGGCCAGCACCAGCCAGACGAACGAGTTGCCGAGCGCCTGGAGCACCTTGCCGTCGAACAGCACGTCGTACGCGCCGAGCCCCTCGGAGAGGCTGAGCACCACCGTCGCGCAGAGCGGGACCAGGATGACGCCCGCCGACAGCAGGACCGCGAGCAGGAGGTAGAGCGACGCGCGCCAGCGGCTTATCCCGTGCCTGACCACCGGGATCCTGGCGTCGTGATGCGGCGCCACCTCGAACATGAAGCTGTTCACAGCGCGCCCTCCCTGCTGCCGGCGTAGAGCTTGTCCTGGGCCGTGCGCGCCGCGGTGTCCGGCTCGACCGTGTTGACGGTGACGTCCGTGAACAGCTCGGTGAGCACCCGCCACAGCCCGCGACCGTCACCGCCCTCCAGACCGCCGAGTAGCCGGTCGGACAGGTCGTAGTGGGCGTTCGCCGCGGCCTTCAGCTCCTGGGCGGGCTCGCGCAGCAGCTCGTGCGGCGGCAGCGTGAACGGCGTCAGGAATCCGCCGTCGGCCACCCAGCGGGTCAGCGCGTCGGGTTTCTTGCGCTCCCTGGTCAGCCAGTTGACGAAGTCGACCGCCTTCTCGCCGCCGTCCTTCATGGCCACCGCCACGTCGCCGCCGACGACCAGCGGGGGCGGGTTCTGCCTGTAGGCGGGGAACCGGAAGTGCGCCGCGACGCCCTTGCCGGCGTAACGCTCGATGACCGGCAGGGCGAAATCGGGCGCGGCCACCAGGTCGGCGGTGCGGTAGACGAACACGTCGAGTATCGAGTCGTGGAACTGCATGGTGAGGGCGCGCCTGCCCTGCTCGGGGGTGAACGCGCTCCGCCAGATCGTTCCGAGCAGCTTCAGCACGCTCGCCACCTGTGGCGCGCGCCACCAGTCGGCATTGTCCAGCGGCGGGAACAGCCCGCCGTAGACCTCGGGGGCGTAGGCCAGCAGCACGTTCTCGAACCAGTCGCTGAGCACCCACCCGTCGGCCGCCCCGATCGCCAGCCTGCCGGGCTGCCAGCCGTCCAGGTTCGCGGGCGGCGTGCCCTCACCGGCCCGGTGCCAGACCAGCGACTTGTGCGCGATCTTGAACCAGGCGCCGAGCCGCTCGTCACTCCCGTACGGCGTCACGAGCCCGCGCCAGAACTCCGGCTGCCTGGACCCCGCCTCGGTCAGCGGTCTGATGCGGCCCTGGATCGACGGGTCGAAGAGCAGGCCGAGCCGGGGGATCACGGCCACGTCGGGAAGGACCTCCTGGGCCGGTCCGCGCAGCAGGGCGCCGATGTTGTCGCCCGCCGAATAGACGTTGACGGACCCGTACTCGTCCACCACTTCGTTGAAGCGCCGCAGCTCCTCGCCGCTCCACACCACCGCCACCTGCAGCGGCCGCTCGCCGGCGCAGCCGGCCAGCGCCGCCGCCGGGATCGCGGCCAGGAACGTCCTACGGCTCAGGGACATCGTCGATCTCCCAGAAGCGTGAAGGGGAGGCCAGGCTGGCCACCCTGGTCCTGTCGTCGGCGACGACCAGCACGGCCAGGTGGGGATCGGTGCGCAGCGCCACGCTCACCGCCGCGTGGCAGGGCCCGTGTCCCGTGCGGTCCTCTATCACCATCACCTTGGCCGGGCGCTTCCTGCACAGGGCGCGGACCAGCGCGACGCTCAGCCGCTCGTCGTGGGCCAGCTCGTGCGGCCTCGACCGTAAGAAGCCCTGGATGTCCATGCGCTTGGCCATGTACGCGACCCTGCTGTGGAGGAACGAGGGCGCGAGGTCGTCGCGCGCGGCCAGCGCGAGGTTCTGCTCGACGGTCAGGTGCGGCAGCAGCCCCGCCCCCGCCGGGACGAGCGCGATCTCACGCTCGGTCGGCAGCCACATGGTGATCTCCTGGCCGCCGACGCGGATCTGGCCGTCGTCCGGCATCTCCAGCCCCAGCAGGATGTCGGTGAACGTGTCGGCCTCGGCACCGTCGGACGCCACCACCACGGCGGTGCGCCCTGAGGCGACGGTCAGGGGGTCGGGCCTGAGCCCTCGGCGGGTCCCGCGCGTCTGCCAGGTGAGATCGGAGAGCTCAAGAAGTGGCACGTGTCCACCCGCCGTCGAGTCGGATGTCCTCCACACTCGACGTTTTCACAAACAGTGGATCATGGCAACGTAATTGCGCGATTCCGCTATGTGCTCACCCGGATGCAGAAGCTCGTCGGGCGCTGGTGAAGTGCGTCGAGAACCAGTCTCTGGCGTGCTCCGCCACGGCCTCCAGGGCGCCGGGCTCCTCGAACAGGTGGGTGGCCCCGGGCACGACGGTGATCCGGCTCTCGGAGCGCAGGCGCCGCTGGGCCTCCTCGTTCAGCTTCACCACGATCGGATCCCGGCCGCCCACGATGAGCAGCGTGGGCGCGCGTACCGCGGCGAGCCGAGGCCCGGCCAGGTCGGGCCGCCCGCCGCGCGAGACGATCGCGGCGATCTCGTTGTCGGGCTCGGCCGCCGCCCACAGGGCCGCCGCCGCGCCGGTGCTCGCGCCGAAGTATCCGACGGGCAGCCCCGCCGCCGCGTGCTGCCCGCGTACCCATGCGGTGCTCTCCCGCAGCCGCTCGGCCAGCAGCCCGATGTCGAAGACGTTCGCCCTGTCGCTCTCCTCGTCGGGCGTGAGCAGGTCGAACAGGAGCGTGCCCAGCCCTGCCTTGCTGAGCACCTCGGCCACGTAACGGTTGCGCGGGCTGTGCCGGCTGCTGCCGCTGCCGTGCGCGAACACCACCACTCCCTGAGCGGTGTCAGGGATGACCAGATCGCCCTCCACCTGCCACACCTCCCTCTTCGCCGCGACGTGTCCTCTTCTTCCGCCTTCCCCGTGTGGCGTGATCCATATACTGCGCGGATGTCCGATTTCATTGACTTCCGGGCCAGAGGACGGGCGGCCCTGCTGGCCGGCGGGGCGACCCACGACTCTCCCATGGTGGAGGGCGCGCGGCGGTGGGGAGCGGCGGCCGTGTTCCGTCCCTCGGGCGAGGTGCTCGACCGGCTGGCGGCGCTGGCCGGCACCGTGGAGGCGCCGGGCCACTGGGTGCACGGCCGGCGGACCTTGCACCTCACGCTGAGGTCTCTGGAGCCGTACCGCGAGCGGATCCCGGCCGGCGACCCGCTCCGCGTGGTCTACCGGGACGCCCTGGCCGAGGCGGTCGAAGGTCTCGCGCCCGCGAGGGTGCGTCTGGCGGGCGTGAGCCCCCATCCGGGCGGTGTCGTGGCCTGCGGCCACCCGGAGGACGACACGCTGGTCACGCTCTGGAAGCGGTTCG
The DNA here is from genome assembly GCF_039535785.1 of Nonomuraea helvata. NCBI lineage: Bacteria > Bacillati > Actinomycetota > Actinomycetes > Streptosporangiales > Streptosporangiaceae > Nonomuraea > Nonomuraea helvata. The sequence goes on along the minus strand of NZ_BAAAXV010000009.1, from coordinate 826,961 downwards.
CGCACGCGATGGAGTCCCGCGGCGTACTGGACCTGGAGCACGGCCGGGTACGCGACCGCTGGTACGTCAGCATCGTCCACTTCGCGGGCCCGCTGACAGACCCTCGCCGGATCGTCGCGTGGTGCGACGCCCACGCCGACGTCGATATCGGCCTGGCCGAGCTGGACACGGCGGAGATCGTCCAGTTCGTCCTCACGGGGACGGGCATCCAGGTCAAGGCGCTCGAAGAGGCCCGGCTGGCATGAGACGGCGGGGCGGCACCCGGCCCCATTCCAAGGGTGTCGCCCCGCCGCCGTCCCGGTCAGCCCAGCACCAGCGCGGTGACGAAGTGCAGCAGGTGCCAGGCCACGTAGGCGCTGAGCGAGCAGAACGCCCACTCCTTCCCCCGGCTGATCCGGGAGACCCAGCGGAGCTGCTCCGCCGGCTCCTTGCGCGCCCTGACGGTCCTGGTGACGAAGTACGCCGACATCAGCCAGGCCGCGCACGAGGCCCCGAGCAGCCCGAGCGAGAGCGCGAGCAGCACCGGGGACCCGGCCGGCAGGTCCGACGGCGGGAGCTGGCGGACCCAGGCGGCCGGCACTCCGGCGAGCACCGCGGCGGTGATCCGCCGATCCTTGCGCGCCTGGCGCTTCAGCCACTGAAGGTCTCGACGCAAGTGGTTCTTGAGCATCCGGATCACCCCCGTGTGAGTAGCTGGTGACCCCAGCTAACGGGAATGTCCAGATAAGATCTCCGACCTCACAATCGAGATTTCACGACTTTTAGCGATGTTTCAGCGCCCGGCACGGCCCCGAGCTCGCGCAGCTCCACCGACACCCGCCGCGCCTCCAAGGCGTCCCCCACCTCTTCGAGCAGCCGCAGCGCCTCCCGGAGCTGCTCGACCGCCGCCGGCCGGTCGCCCTGCCTGGCGGAGATCAGGCCGAGCGCCCGCAGGGCGCACCCGAGGTCCCGCCTGGTCCCGCACTCCAGGTGGACGTCCCTGGCCTGCTGCGCGTACACCAGCGCCTCCCCGGTCAGGTCCAGGTCGAGCAGCACCATGGCCAGCGTCGTGAGCGCCGCCGCCCACCGGTCCTTGGTGCCGGTCTCGTTCTGCAGCTCCACCGTCTCCCACGCGAGCTTCAGCGCCGCCTGCGGCTTGCCGGCCGTGTGCAGCGCCTGCGCCATCGACAGCAGCGCGCTGGCCCGGTTGTCCCGCAGCTCCTCCCTGATCGCCAGCGACGCCTTGGCCGCCTCCAGGGCCGGCTGGTGCTGCCCCAGCGACAGGTACGTGTTCGCCAGCGTCTCCTGGACGTCCGCCTCCGCCCGCCGGTTCCCCAGGCCCTGCACGATGTCGAGGGCCTCGAGCGCGTACACGAACGCCACGTGCGGCAGCCCCTGCCGCCGCCGCACCCTGGCGAGCCGGTTGAGCATGCGGGCCTCCACCGGCTCGTCGCGGATCACCCGGCTGATCGCCAGGGCCTGGTTGAGGTAGTCGTCGGCCCGCAGGTAGTCCGCCAGCCGCCAGTGCACCAGCCCGATGTCCCCGAGCGTCTCCGCCTTGCCCTGCTCGTGGTGGAGCTCGACCTGTACGGCCAGCGCCTGCTCGTAGTACGACAGCGCCTCGTCGTACCGCGAGCCGTTGCGCGCGATCCGCCCGAGCGCGCACAGGGCGCGCCCGCAGCCGTACTGGTCGCCCGTCGCCGTGTACCCGGCCAGCGCGCGCTCGGCGTCCCGGCGGGCGTCGTGCGGCAGCCGCAGCAGGTCGTAGATCTCGGCCAGGCAGAGCAGCGTCTCGGCCTCGGCGTGCTCGTCGCCCAGCTCGTGGCAGATCGACAGCGCCTCCAGGCCCTCCGACAGCGCCGCGTTCGGCTCGCCCAGGTTCCGCTGCACCGTGGCCAGGATGATCAGGCTCTGCGCCGTGCCCCTCCGGTCGCCGAGCTCCTCGCGTACCTCCAGTGCCTGGCCGGCGTGTTGCAGCGCCAGCTCGTGCCGCTCCTGGGACAGGTGCAGCCGCGAGAGCGTGTGCAGGCAGTTCGCCACCCCGGCCAGGTCGCCGATCTCGCGGTAGAGGTCGAGCGCCTCGCCGGCGCACTTCAGCGCCTCCTCGTTGTTGCCCGCGATGCCGTGCACCTCCGCCAGGTCGTTGAGGGCGTGGGCCCGCCCCTCGGCGTCGCCCAGCGAGGCGAAGTCGTCCAGCGCCTCCGCGATGAACCTGGCCGCCAGCGTCGACGGCCCGATGTCCCGGTGGATCGAGCCGAGGTTGCCGCGCATGAGCGCGATCGCCCGCCGGTTGCTGACCTGCATCGCCGAGGTCAGCCCGGCCTGCTGGATCTCCAGGTTGTTCTCGTAGTAACGCAGGCTCCTGAACGGCTCGAACACGGCCTTGGCGAGCCGCCACGCCATCCCCTGCGCGCCGCTCTCCTCGGCCATCCGCACCGCCGAGACCAGCGAGCGCCGCTCCGCCTCGAACCATTCGGGCGGCGTCGCGGGGTCCGTCGCCTTGGCCAGGTAATGGTCGAGCAGCCGCACCCTGGCCTCACGCACGCCGCCCTCCGCGTGCCTGCCCAGCTCCCTGGCCAGCCGCTTGACCAGGTCGTGCACCCGGTAGCGCGGTCCGGCCAGCGGCTCCACCAGGTATGCCCGGTGCAGCTCCTCCACCGCCACCACGGCCTCGTCCACCGGCACGCCGAGCGCCGCGGCCAGCACCTCGGGCGTGAAGTCCCGGCCGGGCAGCAGCCCCACGTGCCGGAACGCCCGCCGCTGCCCCGGGCTCAGCGACTCGTACGCCAGGTCCAGCGCCGACCTGAACGCCTCCTCCGGATCGCCCATCAGCAGCCGCCCTGGCCCGCGCAGCTCCTGGACCCGCTCCTGCACACTCAGCCCGGGGTTCTCGGCCAGCTTGGCCGCCGAGATCCGCAGCGCGAACGGATGGTACGAGCACACCCTGGCCAGCTCCGCCAGCGCGTCCCTGTCGGCGGCCCGCGGCGAGTCCCCGCCGAGCACCGCCACCAGCAGCGCCACCGCGTTGCCCGGGTCGAGCACCGGCAGGTCCATGAGGTCGGCGTGCCCGGTGGCCCGCAGCGGAGCCATCCGCGTGCGGCTCGTCACCAGCACCACGCAGTCCTTGCCGCCCGGCAGCAGCGCCCGCACCTGCGCCGGGTCGGCGGCGTTGTCGAGGATGAGCAGCAGCCGGCGCCCCGCGATCCTGCTGCGGTAGAGCAGCATCAGCTCGGCGCCGTCGTCAGGGGGCATGTGCTCGCCCACCCCGAGCGAGCGCAGGATCTGCCCCAGCGCCTCGGCCGGTGTCATCGGCGGCTGGCTCGGCGACTGCCCCCGCAGGTCGATCACGATCTGCCCGTCGGGGAACCGGTCGGCGTGCAGGTGCCCCCAGTGCGTCACCAGCGCGGTCTTGCCCACGCCCGGCAGACCCTGCACGACCATGGTGTTCGTCCGCCTGGGCCGCTCCAGCCAGTCGGTGAGCAGGTCGAGGCTCTGCTGCCGCCCGGTGAAGTCAGGCACGTCCGCGGGCAGCTGGCGCGGTTTCGGCACCCCGCCGACCGGCAGCGGCTCCATCGTGCCCGGCCGGGTCAGGAACGGCGTCACCTGCCCCTGCCACGGCGCCGACAGGTGCTCCCAGCCGCCCGCCGCGTCACGCAGCGCGGACGGGTCGGCGATCCGCAGCCGCCGGTAGCCGGGCCGTACCAGCCAGCCCCGCCGGACCCACTGCGTGAGCTGCCGCTGCACCACGTCGGGAGAGCTGCCGACGAGGTCCGCCAGCGTCTCCATCGACAGCGGCGGCGCCGACTCCGAGGCCAGCACGTAACGCTCGTCGAGGTGCAGCAGCCACACGGCCAGCCGGGCTGAGACGGGCGCGCGGGCGAGCGCCTCGTGCCTGCGGGCCGCCACGTTCCTGGCGAACAGCTCCTGCACCAGCGCGGTGGCCACGGCCGGGCTGGCGGCGGCGTGCTCGCGTAACCGGCGCAGGTCGATGGGCCAGGCACGCAGCTCGGTCAGAGCGTCGATCTTGGCGCGCTCGGCGGGGCTCCAGAAGGCCAGCTCCCCGATGAGGTCGCCGTCGCCGCGGAGATCGTGAATGGCCTCGCGTTCGCCGACGGGGGTGTATTCGCGGGCGTAGCCGTAGTCGATCACATAAACGCGGTTGGCCGGCCGCAACGGCGAGCAAATGGTCTCGTTACGCCGGAAGACGCGGGGCCTCGCCCCCTCGTCGACCAATGACCGGAACAGATCCACCCCGACACCACCAATCTGGGGACGGCGGTGTCCTCGTATGACGGACGTGAAACAGCCTCAACGACAATTTGTCACATCAGCGGGCTCCGCTGTCAATCGGCTCAGACGGCGGCGGTGTCCTGGCGGTCGGGGACGAAACGGTAGCCGACGTTGCGGACCGTTCCGATCAGGGACTCGTACTCGGTGCCGAGCTTGGCGCGCAGGCGGCGTACGTGGACGTCGACCGTCCTGGTGCCGCCGAAGTAGTCGTAGCCCCAGACCTCCTGGAGCAGCTGGGCCCGGGTGAAGACCCTGCCGGGGTGCTGCGCGAGGTATTTCAGCAGCTCGAACTCCTTGAACGTGAGGTCGAGCACCCGGCCGCGCAGCCGCGCGGTGTAGGTGGCCTCGTCGATCGAGAGGTCTCCGCTGCGGATCTCGTCGGGCACGTCCTCCCCGCCGGCCTGCGAGATGCGGCCCGTGGCCATGCGCAGGCGCGCCTCGACCTCGGCCGGCCCCGCGCTGTCGAGCAGCACGTCGTCCACGCCCCATTCGGCCGTCATCGCGGCCAGTCCGCCCTCGGTGACGATCACCAGGAGCGGGCAGTCGATGCCGGTCGTGCGGATCAGCCGGCATAGGCTCTTGGCGTGCACGAGCTCCTTGCGCGCGTCGACGAGAACCGCGTCGGCCGGAGGCGTGTCGATCAGCGCGGACGCCTCCGCGGGCGAGACCCGGACCGAGTGGAGCAGCAACCCCAGCGCCGGAAGCACCTCGGCGGACGGCTCGAGGGCGTTGGTCAGCAGGAGCAGGTTGCTCATTACGGCCTCCTCAAACACGCAAGGACCCGGGGGCTACGTTGCCCAGGTCCTGTAGGTGAGGATATCCCACGAGTAAGTCGCGTCCATTGCGCGTCCAGCAGGTGAACAGCGCGTCTACTGAAACAACCTCGTTAAGGGCGACGCACAATAGACCAGAAACTGATTGTGAGGTGCCTATGGCCACGGGAAAGGTCCGTTATTGGGCTGCGGCGAAGGATGCGGCAGGCGTGGCGGAGGAGCCGTTCGACGCGGCCACTCTTGGTGAACTCATGACGAAAATCACAGCGAATCGTGCGGATCTCGCACGGGTGGTGCGGCGGTGCTCGTTCATCGTGGACGGGTCCCCGGTCGGCAAGCGGCCCCATGACGAGGTCGTCCTCGCCGACGGGGTGACGGTGGAGGTGCTGCCGCCGTTCGCCGGTGGGTGATGGGCGGCTTCGTAGGGGAATGAGTGAGCCAGTCGATAGGCTCTTGCCCCCCGCCATAGACAGGTAGCCCCATGCGCAAGCTGATCGTTTTCCTGATCGTGCTGGTCGTTCTCCTGGTCGCCGTCGACAGGGTCGCCGTGGCCGGAGTCGAGCGTGACCTCGCGAACAGGATCGCGGCCGCGTCCGACCTCTCCGGCAAGCCGACCGTGACCATCGAGGGCATCCCCTTCCTCACGCAGGCCATCTCCGGGCGCTATCCGGAGGTACGGTTCGACCTCGGCACGTTCACCTACGGCGGAGTGCCGGTCAAGAACCTGCGCGGCGCCGCCTACGACGTGACGGCGCCCCTGGAGGACGTCCTCCAGAACAGAGCCAACATCCAGGCCCGCCGCGTGGCCATCAGCGGCACCCTGACCAGGGAGACGATCGACAAGTACGCCCCCCAGGGCGTCAAGATCGGCGGCAACGGGCAGCGGCTCACGGCGTCCGGCGAGGTGACGGTGGGGGTGCAGAAGGTCAAGTTCAACGCCGAGATGCGGGTCGAGGTGGCCGACGGGGGGATCAAGCTCCAGGCCGAGAAGATCGACGGCGTTCCCGGGCAGCTCGCGCAGCTCGTCTCCTACACGATCCCGTTCAAGGGGAAGCTGCCCTTCGACGTGAAGGTCACCGGGGTCAAGAGCGTGGCCGACGGATTGGAGTTCTCGGCCGAAGCGTCTGACGTGCCGATCCGTGGATGACGTTGAACCGGGCCGGCCCGGTATACGTGATGGGGATGTGAGCGCAGCCGGTACAGCCGACGAGGAACTCGTGAGGACCCTCTTCGACGAACATGCCGGGCCACTCTACGGCTACGTCCTGCGGCTGACCGGTGACTCTGGGAGGGCGGAGGATGTCGTGCAGGAGACCCTGCTGCGGGCCTGGCGACATCCCGAGGCTCTCTCCGGCAAGCCGATCCGCGCGTGGCTGTTCACGGTGGCCCGTAATCTCGTCGTGGACCAGCACCGGGCGAAGAAGTCCAGACCACAGGAGACCGGTGACGAGGCGCTGGCGGTCATGCCGGCCGACGACCACCTGGAGCGCGCGGTCGAGTCGTGGGCGGTGGCCGAGGCGCTGGCCGCGCTCAGGCAGGAGCACCGCGAGGTGCTGCTGGAGGTCTACTACCGGGGGCGATCGGTGAAGGAGGCGTCGGCGACGCTGGGCATTCCGCCGGGCACGGTCAAGTCGCGTACCTACTACGCGTTGCGGGCGCTCAAGCTCGCCCTCGAGGAGCGGGGGTTGGCGCCATGATGACGTGCGAGGAGGTACGGCTGGCTCTGGGCGCGCACGCCCTGGGCGCGCTGGACCCCGACGAGGCGCTGGAGGTCGACCAGCACCTGGCGACCTGCGAGGAGTGCGGGGCCGAGCTGCTCGATCTCGAGGGCGTGGCCTCCTTTCTTGGCAAGGTGTCGGAGCGCGACGTCGAGCTGGTGGTCAGCCCTCCCCGGCAGGTGCTCGACCGGCTGCTGAACGACCGCGTCAAGCGGACCAGGCGCGGCCGGCTGTTGCTGGTGGCGGCCGCCTCCGTCGTGACGCTGGCGCTCGGCGGCACGGTCTGGACGGCTGTGAGCAACGACACCCCGGAGCAGAGCGCGATGGCCCCGGTGTCGGTCACCCCGGCGTCCACGCAGCCGCCGGCGAGCGTGCTGGACGCGACGGAGGACAGCAAGGCGAAGTCGCTGAGCAGCCAGGCCGAGCCGTCCGCGAGCAGGAAGCCGACCACGCGGCCGACCGCGCTGCCGACCAGGGCGAGCAAGCAGCCGAGCAGGGCGCCGCGGGAGGCGGTGGACGGGCCCACGTTCAAAGGCAGGACCGCGGGCTTCACCGCAAGCGTGTCGGCCTGGCCCGGCGACGACGGCGGGACGGAGCTGGGCGTGCAGGTCGGCGGCGTGCCCGTCGGCACCACCTGCAGCCTGATCGTCGTCGCCGCGGACGGGCGGAGCGAGCGCACACAGAGCTGGGCGGTCAGCCAGGAGGCCTACGAGGAGCACACCGTGTTCAAGCGCGTGACGTCGCTGCCCATGGACGACATCGCCAGGTTCGACGTCGTCGATCAGGCCGGGAAGGTGCTTGTCAGGGTCCCGGTGCGGAAGTAATCGCGGGCGCGCGTGGTTGCATCTGGCGATGACTGGTTGGTGGGTGGCGCTGGCGACCCTGGCGCTCGGCACTGTGATCGGGGTGGTCCGCCTGCGCCGCGACGGACGGGTGCGTGACACGGGTGACACCGGCGAGGACCGGCTGTCCGGGGCCGAGCTCGGCGTGGGGCTGGGCGAGCGGGCGACGCTGGTGCAGTTCTCCACGGCGTTCTGCCAGCCGTGCCGGGCGACCAGGCGGATCCTCGCCGACGTGAGCGAGCTCGTGCCGGGGGTGAGCCACGTCGAGATCGACGCCGAGTCGCGGCTCGACCTCGTGCGGCGGCTCGACATCATGCGCACGCCGACCGTCCTCGTGCTGGACGCCGGCGGAAGGATCGTGAAAAGGGCCGCCGGCCAGCCCCGCAAGGCCGACGTCCTGGCGGCGCTCGCCGCGGCCGTCCCACCTCCGCCGTCTCAAGAGTCGTCTCACCAACCGGACGAGATGTGACAGATGACGAGACGCCGAGTAGTGTCTTCGGCATGAACCCAACGACAGAGCTGCTCACGAAGCGGCGCGCGGTTGATTTCTGCCGCGTGACCACCGCGCTCTGTCGCGCTGCCTGAGGACGATCCCGCGGACGTCTGGTCCGCCCCGTCGACCCTTCAGGAGCATCCTTCGATGCGTGCCGACCCTAGAGCGCTGCGCTTCGGCGCGGCCATCACCACCCTGGTCCTCGCCCTCGTTCTGGTGACGGGGAGCGCCTGGCTGCTCGCCGCCCAGGCGGTGGTCTTCGCGCTCGGATTCGCATGGCGCTCGCCGTACACGATGCTCTTCAAGGCGCTCGTCACGAGCGCGCCGAAGGAGACGGAGGACGCCCGCCCGCCGCGCTTCGCGCAGGGGGTGGGGCTCGCCTTCGCGGTCGTGGGGCTGGCCGGATACCTCGCCGGGATCGTGCCGCTGGCCCTCGTGGCCACGGCCGGGGCTCTCCTCGCCGCCTTCCTCAACGCAGCCTTCGGATTCTGCCTTGGCTGCGAGATGTACCTGCTCATTCGCCGTCTACTGCCCGCCGCCAACATGGAGGTTCCCAAATGAGCCGCTCCGCCGCCCTGGTGGACGCCGACTGGGTCGAGGCCAACCTCGACACCCCTGGAGTCGTCCTCGTCGAGGTCGACGAAGACGTCAGCGCCTACGACAAAGGCCACATCCGTGGCGCCGTGAAGGTCGACTGGCGGCAGGACCTGCAGGACCCGGTGCGCCGCGACTTCGTGGACAAGACCGGTTTCGAGGCCCTGCTGTCGGACCGCGGCATCTCCAACGATGACACCGTCGTGCTCTACGGCGGCAACAACAACTGGTTCGCCGCCTACGCGTACTGGTACTTCAAGCTCTACGGCCACGAGAACGTCAAGCTGCTCGACGGCGGGCGCAAGAAGTGGGAGCTCGACTCCCGCGAGCTGGTGCGGGACGTGCCCGAGCGGGCCAAGACGCAGTACGTCGCCCAGGAGCAGGACACCAAGATCCGCGCCTTCCGCGACGACGTGGTCGCCGCCATCAGCAAGCTCAACCTGGTCGACGTGCGCTCGCCCGACGAGTTCACCGGCAAGCTGCTCGCTCCCGCGCACCTCCCGCAGGAGCAGGCGCAGCGCGCCGGCCACGTGCCCACCGCCCGCAACATCCCCTGGTCCAAGGCCGCCAACGACGACGGCACGTTCAAGTCCGACGACGACCTGCGCACGCTCTACGGCGAGGCCGGGGTCGACTTCGGCAAGGACACCATCGCCTACTGCCGCATCGGTGAGCGCTCGGCGCACACCTGGTTCGTCCTGCACGAGCTGCTCGAGCAGGACAACGTGAAGAACTACGACGGTTCGTGGACCGAGTACGGCTCGCTCGTGGGCGTGCCGATCGAGCTGGGGGAGGCCCGCTGATGACGACTGCACAGGGTTGCGGAGCGCCGGAGCAGACGATCGCGCTGCCCGCCGGGATCGACCTGGCCACCCAGGCCGTGATCCAGGGCGTGGTGACGGGAGCCGGCACCGCGTACGCACGGCTGCTCGACCACTCCGGCGAGTTCACGGGCGAGGTCGTGGTGTCCGACGAGGGCATCTTCCGCTTCTTCGCCGCTCCCGGCGACTGGACCGTCCGCATCATCGCGGGCGGTGGCGTCACCAGGGACATCAAGGTGGAGGCCAAGCTGGGCGAGGTCTCCTCGCTCGCGGTCGCCGTCTAGCCCCGTATTCCGCGAAACCATTCGCCCGCGTCCGCGCCGGACGCGGGCTTCTGGCTTTTCAGGGACGTGGCCCTGCAACGGATCGGTACGCGGCGGTGTTGTAGCAGGTGTGAGTGAAACCGACTGTCTCGACCCAGTGCGCAAGGCGCTGCTCGACGACCTCGACCAGGGGTTCGCCGAGCTGTACAGCACCTACCGCGGCCTGGTCTTCTCGACCGCGCTGCGGTTGAGCGGGCGCTGGGCCGACGCCGAGGATCTCACCGCGGAGGCGTTCCTCCGCGCGTACCGGGCGCTGGCCGGCTACGAGGGCGACCGCATCGCCGCTCTCCAGCCGCGCGCCTGGGTGATGACGATCCTGATGAACATCTGGCGCAACTGCGCCAGGACCAAGTCCCGCAAGCCGCCACCCGAACTGCATGACCAGCCGATCGAGGAAGTCGATCCCGGACAGGACGTCGAGGAGGCCGCGGTGCGCCGCGAGACCGGCGACGAACTGGTCGAGCTGCTCGGCCTGCTGCCCGAGGATCAGCGGGTCGCGGTGGTGCTCAGGCACGTCGTCGACCTGCCGGTCAGTGAGATCGCCACCGTGCTCAAGATCCCGCAGGGTACGGTCAAGTCGCATGTGTCGCGCGGGCTGCGGCGGCTGCGCGTATTGGGAGGTGCCCGATGACCCACGATCCGCTGCTCGAGGGAACGGAAGCGCCGGACGGGCTGCTCGCCGCCCTCGCCGGGCTGGCCGCCGACGCGCCCCGGGGGCTGTTCGACCGGATCGCCGCCCGCTGGGTACACGTGCCGAGCCCGATCGGTGAGCTCGGGGTCGCGTTCACCGACCAGGGCGTCGCCTACGTGCACGCGGGCGAGGGGTTCGCGGAGGCGTTCAGGAAGCGGTTCGCCCGGCCGCTGCTGCCCGCCGAACGGCCGCCCGCCGGGCTGCTGCCCGCGCTGCGCACCGGCCGCCCGTCCAAGGTCCGGCTGGACCTGCGCGGGCTGAGCGACTTCCAGCGCGACGTGCTGGAGGCGGCCCGTACGATCCCGCGCGGCGAGGTCAGGCCGTACTCGTGGATCGCGGAGCGGATCGGCCGGCCGGGCGCCGTGCGCGCGGTGGGCACGGCGCTCGGCCGTAACCCCGTGCCGCTGCTGATCCCGTGCCACCGCGTCACCAGGTCGGACGGTGTCGTGGGTGACTACGTGTTCGGCTCGGCGGCCAAGGAGCGCCTGCTGCTGGCCGAGGGCGCCGATCTGGAGCGGCTGCGGGAGCTGGCAGGGGAGCGGGTCTTCTACCTGGCCAGCGACACCACGGGCGTCGTGTGCTTCCCGACGTGCCACAACGCCAGGCGCATCACGCCCCGGCACCGGCACGGCTTCCGCACCGTCGCCCAGGCGGCGGCGGCCGGTTACCGTCCATGCCGCACCTGCCGGCCCGCCGCGTAGGCCGCTCAGGGCTTGGCCGGGTAACGGATGAGGACCGTGGCGCGTACGACGTCGGGGCCGCGCGCGCGGTAGCCGTGCGGCACGTCGGAGACCCACGAGATGTGGTCGCCCGGCCCGGCCGTGAGCGGCTCGTGGATGGGCCCCGCGCTGAGCGTGCCGGTGAAGACCGTGACGTGCTCGCTCACGCCCTCGTGATGCGCGGGCGAGGTCTGGGTGAGGCCGGGCGGGACGGTGACCCGGTAGAGCTCGTACGTGACGCGCTCGTCCTCGAACACCTCGAGCAGCTCCGCCTCCATCGCCGTGCCCCGCATGATCTGCGGCTCGGGCGGGTCGGCGAGCAGCGCCCCGATCGGCACGCCGAGCTGCGCGGTGATCGCCCAGAGCGTCTCCAGCGTGGGATTGTGCGTGCCGGTCTCGGCGTCGGCCAGGATGGCCTTGTCGACGCCGGAGCGCTTGGCGAGCTCCGACAGCGACACGCCGCGCTCCTGACGCAGTCGCCGTAGGCGATCCCCCACCACGCGAGGGTCGGCGTCCATTGCGGGCTGCGGCTCCATAGAGCCATGGTGCACGCGTCACGCTTCGTGGTCGCCAGTCCTCGCCGATAATTCTTTTGTCACTGCCAAGGGACGACACCCGCACCAGCACGCCTGTGCCCGGTCCACGGATGGGAGCGCTTTGGGGGAGTTGCGGCTGCGGCAGATGGGACAGACCGCTACGATTCTGCAGATGTCCGGTTCGACAGGTGTGATGGCGCCTCCCCGACCTGGGCCTACGTCGGCTCCGGGGATGCCGTCGCCGTACTCGCTGCCCCTGCACACCCTGCGACTGGCGGGCAAGTGCGCCCTGCCGCTGATCTTCTGGTTCGCGGCCGGCCAGCTCGCGCGCTTCGTCCTGCTGTACGGCGCCACCGAGGTCGCGTACGGCGATTTCCGGCAGGTCCGCCTGGTCGCCGTGATGACGTTGCTCACGCTCATCGTCCTGACCGCCATGACGGTCACCACCGGCATGCTCTACTCGCTGCGCGGCGCGCTGTGGGAGATGCGCGCGAGGGTCGAGGAGGGCGTGGCGCAGGAGCGCTTCTTCCGCGTGCTCGACCGGGTGGCCCCGGCCTTCGCCGTGCTCTACCTGGCGTGGGGGTTCCAGACGGAGGACGCCAGGGACGTCTACCAGATGGACATGTTCCACCATTTCCACGACCTGACGGGCGCGGCCTGGTTCGGCGAGAAGTCGCACGTCGGCCGGGGGCTCGTCGATCTGGACTGGCGGGTGTCGCTGGGGACGATGGCCGTCATGTTCGGGCTGAAGTGGCTCTTCGCGAAGCTCGTCGAGAAGGGCAAGGGCAGCTTCTACGGCTTCCTCGCCGCCTTCTCCGAGTTCGCCTTCGTCTTCTACGGCCTGAACGCCACCTTCTTCATCGCCAGCGCGCGCTCCGAGTGGCTCCAGCACCGCAACGTGGTCGCCGGCACGGAACACGTCTGGGCCGAGGCGCAGAAGAGCCTGCCGCTGTGGGAGACCGTCTCCGGCTTCTTCGGCGATGTCTGGCCGCTGTTCCTCGACGCCGTCGCCGTCCCGCTGGCCTGGCTCACCGTGGCGATGCTCGTCTTCGGCGGCTACTCCGACGAGACCCGCGCCCTGCTCAAGGGCACCCGCCTGGAGAAGGGCGTGGACCGGCTCGAACACAGCCACGACCTCACGCAGAAGTCGTTCGACCACCTCACCGGCGGCTTCAGGGACCGCTGGCTGCCGCTGGCCAACTCCCTGCGGATGGTGTTCAACAGCGGCGCGCCGCTGTTCGGGATGATGTGCCTGTGCTACGGGATCATCTCGGTGGCGGGGCAGTACGCCGAGCGTGGGCTGCTGACGCTGGTGGGGACGCAGCAGGAGAACGCGTTCGCCTTCATCGAGCCGCCGGTGTCCTTCGTGCGCGACATGATCGTGACCGTGCTGACCATGTCGCTGCTGGCGGCCGCGTACGACATCGCCGCCACCAGGGCCCGACTCAACGGCGAGCCGCTCAACGACGTCTGAGCCGTCTCACCTGCGCCTGAAGCGGAGCACCTCGACGTCCTGGTCCATCTTCTCCACCTTCTCCCGGTTGAAGAGATCCGCGGTGGGGGTGTCCGACCGGTAGTTGCTCGGGCGGAAGGAGAGCTCGACCTCGTTCGCCACCGGGGTCGGCACGATGGCCAGCCCCTGGATCTTGTACTCCTTGCCCACTTCCATCCGGTCCGTCGGGGCGTCTCCCACGTCCTCGGTCTCGACGGTCCAGGTACGGCCGGCGCGGTCCTCGAACTGGACGTCGTAGGGCTTGGCGGTCATGGTGGCGCTGCCCTCGTCGAGGACCTTCTTCGTGATGTCCACCTTCAGCCAGGTCACCTCGGCGCCGTGCTTGCTGCTCGCGGGAGCCTTGGTGGGCGCGACCGCGGCCCGGTACTCGACGTTGCGTACCGTACCGGCCTGGCCGGCGGGCACGATGATCTCCTTGGTCTCCTTGGCGTTGCTCTTCTCGAAGAAGAGGTAGCCGTCGTACGACTGGGCGGCTGTCGTGAGGAGCGACACGATCACGGCGCCGGCGGCGATCAGCAGCGTCCGCTTGCGCCGCGCCTTGGGCGCGGTGGCCCTCGACCCTTCGGACGGCCCTTCGGCCGGGTCCGCTTCGAGCGGGCCCTCGGCGTGGCTCGCCCCGTACGGACCTTCGGCGGCGTGCGCCGGCCCGGACGCAACCGGCCCGGACGCAACCGGCCCGGATGGGGCCGCGCCGGAGTGCCGTGGGAAGGGCGTGGGCGGGCCGGACGGCGACGGGCTCGGCTGCGGCTCGAAGGGCAGGGGGCCCTCGACGGCCGGTAGCGGCTGGGTGGAGCCGCCGACGGGTTCGCGGGGGGCCGGCGGCCACACCTGCTGGTCGGACAGGGCATGCCGAGCCCGGCCCTGCGCCGCGCCATGGCGTCCCTGTCCTGGCACGGGCCTCGGACGCCGGGCCGCGCCGCGGGGCGACTCCGTCGCGCCATGCGCTCCATGGGCCTCGTGCACCCCGTGGGGCCGCTCCGGCGCCCTGTGTGGCGCGGTGGGCTCGGAGGCGCCCTGGGGCGTGCTGAGCCATTCAGGCGCCTTCTGCGGCGCGGTGGGCTCGGACGCGCCTAGCGGCGAGCCGGGCCATTCCGGAGTCTGGTGCGGCGCGGTGGGCTGGGACGCCCCTTGCGGCGAGCCAGGCCATTCCGGAGCCTGCTGCGGCGCGCTGGGCCATTCAGGACCGCCCTGTGGCGCGCTGGACCATTCCGGCGCATCCTGGGGTGCGGCATCCGGCCACCCCAGCGCGTCCTGCGACCCGCTCGGCTGCGCCTCCAGCGCGTCATAGCCGGGAGGCGGCGTCGCGCGGCCGTGACGCCCGCCGTGGCGCGGCCCGAGCCCGGGCAGCGCTCCCCCGGAGGGCAGCCGAGGGACGGGCGCCGTCTCCGCACCGGGCGGCACGTCGTCCCAGGGGCCCGGCCCGGCCGGCGGCTCCTGGCCGGATCGCGGGCCGTACTCGGAATGCCGCCCATGACCGGACGGCACGGTGTGGGAGCCGAGACCGGGGGGCGGCTCCTGGCTGGACGGAGGCGGAGGCTGGGGCGATTCCTCCTCGCGCCGCTCGTCCTTGGGCGAGAACCAGTCGCGCTCGTTCGTGCTCATCCTGCGATCACTTCTTGTCGGTCGAGTAGACGTCCTGAGGCGAGGCCGCGAGCTTGCGCGCGCCCTCCTCGTCCAGGCCGAGATCCACCTCGACCTCCGGCTGGTACGACTCCACCAGCACCTTCTGCGGCAGCGTGAACAGCACCTTAGCCCCGGGCAGCGCGGAGGCCGGCACCTCGAAGAAGAACCGTCCGCTCACCCAGATGTCCGGCTGCACCCATGTGTTGGCCAGCGTCAGCATGGTGTTCACCCGGTCGGTGGCGGAGAAGCGCTTGCCGTCGGCGGTCACCAGCACCGGCTGCGCCAGGTGATAGGGCTTGAGGCTGGACTTGGCCGAGGCGTTCACGATGAGGAAGAGATGGTCGGTCCCGAGGGTGCTGCCGCCGGTCTGGATCGACTTGGCCGCGACGAACGAGTCCAGCCGGACGGCGAACCGCCGCGCGTCCACGGCCTCGCCCTTGGCTCCCGTGTAGGTGAGCGGATCGCCCTGCTCACCCTCGGTCATGTGCAGGGTCTGCACCCCCACGGCGCCGGCCAGCAGCACCAGGCCCACGACCACGCCGAGCAGCCGGGCCCCCGTCCCTTGGCGCTGATCGGCCCGCCTGCCGCCGCCGCGGCGGGCGGGCGCCACGGCTGATCTCTGCTCCGTCGTGGTCACGCTGTGTCGCCCTTCTTGACAGTCAGCGTCACCCGGGCCTTGACCTCGGGGATCCACTTGTCGCCCACTTCCTCGGCGACCATCTTCCAGACCGGTATGTTGCTGCCGAATTCGGGTTCGAGCTCGAAGGAGGCCACGTCCATGCTGATCCTGTCCGGCGGACGCTCGTTGTCCTTCAGCTCGTAACGCACGATGACCTGGCTGGCCATGCCCGGCTGGAGCTGGCGGGTCTGGCCCCCCTTGGCCAGCGCGTAGGCGAACGGCCCCGCCTCCTTGTCGAAGGCCGGGCTGATGTTCAGCAGTGAGGCGGCGAAGGCATTGGAGGTGAAGGCCTGCTCGATCTTGTCGGCGGGCAGTCCGACGGAGAAGGTCTCGTCGCCCTGGTTGGTGACGTCGAAGACCAGCTCCACGAAGCGCTTGTCCTCGTCGAACTGCGTCTTCGCCCGCTCCACCGCCACGCGTGACTCGACGAACCTGGTGGAATAGAGGCCCTGGTCGAGCACCGCGCCCTGGCCCAACGGCTCCGGCTCGTCAGCGGCCTCGCTCAGACCGCCCAGCAGAGCGGTGATGCCGACGGCGGTGAACGCCACCAGGGCGATCGCGGGCACCACTACCGGGCGTCTGGGCTTGTCACTGCTTGCGCCGGAGGGTTCCGTCATGAGTAAGGATGGTAGTAGGTCTCGTCTGTCCCATCTGCCGCAATGCTCCCATCGGACAGGGAGAATTGCCGAGAAACCCTGCCGCTGCGGGGCTGGAAACTCATACGCTGTCACGGAGCGGAAAGGGCTGGCCCCTACTCCTAACGACATATCGGCGGCCGGAGGGTCACGTGACGGACGTGCATCCCGAGCATGTCCAGCTACAGGCGGACCGCATCTACCTGGGCTGGCAATACATCCTGCTGCACCCCGACCCCGGCCCACCACCCAAACGTCCCTCGCCGGTCGAGGAGCCGCCGCCCGCCGCCGCGCCCGACGCCGTGGCGCAGGAGCTGCTGCGCCGTGAGCGCCGCCAGGAGGACATGCTCAACCAGCCGGTGCGGATCGTCCGGACGTTCATGCTGGTGCTGGCCGTGCTCATCCTCGCCGCGGCCATCGCGGGCTACCTCGCGTGGCCGTTCGCGTTCGCCGGGCTCACCGCCACCGGAGGCGTGGCGGGCATCTGCAGTTACGCGCTGCTGCAGGGTGACAGGGCGGTCAAGTACCGCGTGCTGGAGCAGCAGGCCAGGGACGAACGCCGGCGCGAGGAACGTGACAAGGAGCTGTTCCGCGCGCAGGAGGAGCACGCCCAGCGCTACCGCGAGTGGCAGGACTCCAAGGAGCGCCACGACAGGCAGCTCACCTGGTACGCGGTCGCCGTACCCGACGAGATCGACCGCATCGACGTGGCGGGCGGCACGCTGCCCGGCTGGTCGGCGCTGATCACGCTGCTCGGGGCGACGCGGCTCTACAGCGGCGGCCACCTGACCGTGCTCGACCTGTCCGAGGGCGCCATCGCCAAGGACCTGATCGAGCTGGCCCGTAAGGGCGGCGACGATCCGCTGGTCTGGGTGCTGCCGGTCGATCTGCCCAGGCTCGACCTGGGCGCCACGCTCAAGCCCGAGGCGTTCGCGGACGTGCTGGCGCACGTGGTGAGCGTGAGCGAGGAGCACCGCACCACGCGCGACCTCAGCTTCGACAACGCGATCCTGGAGCGGGTGCTGGAGGTGCTCGGCGAGAACGCCACGATCAGCCAGGTCACGGCCGCGCTGCGGGCCCTGGCGCAGGTGGGCGACCCGCGCGACGACCTGAGGTTCGGGCTGATCACGGCCACCCAGCTCGAGCGGATCGGCACGCTGTTCGGGCGCGGGGTGAGCGACCGGGTGGTGATCGAGCGGGCCTGGGCGCTGGAGTCGCAGCTGCGCAAGCTGGAGACGCTCGGCACCGAGGCCGTCCGGCTGCCGCCGGCCAGGCTGCGGGTGGTGAGCATGGACCGGCAGGCGGGCGTCTTCGGCAACCGCGTGCTCGGCACGTACGTGGCCACGGCCCTCACCCACATCCTGCGCCAGTCCGCCGCCTCGGACCGGCCCTGGTACCACACGATCATCGTGGCGGGCGCCGACAAGCTCAGGGGCGACGTGCTCGACCGGTTGATGGACGCCTGCGAGACCTCCCGTACCGGACTGGTCCTGACATACCGGTCCTTGACGCCCACGGTGCGGGAGCGGCTGGGCAGGGGGCACGCGGCGGTGGCGTTCATGCGGCTCGGCAACGCCGAGGACGCGCGGGTCGCCAGCGAGCACGTCGGCACCGAGCACCGGCTGGAGCTGGCCCAGCTCACCGAGACGATCAGCGAGTCGCTGCCCGGCCTCGACGGCGGCTACACCTCGACGATCTCGCAGCTGGACGACGACAGGGAGACCAGGGACGAGAGCCACGCGGACCTGGCCGGCGACATCACCGAGTCCACCGAGTGGGGCAGGACCGCCGACAAGATCTCCGAGAAGGAGCGGGTGCTGCAGCGCTCGCGGGAGTTCCTGGTCGAGCCGCACCAGCTTCAGCAGCTCCCCACGACCTCCGTGATCGTCACGGACGCCACGGCCCAGGGCAGGCGCGTACGCCTCGCCGACGCGAACCCGGCCATCCTGACCTTCCCCAAGACCACGCTCGGCGAGCTGGAGGAGGTACGCGAGGCCGTGATGGCGCTCGACCCCAAGGCGCGGGACGGCGACGCGGAGCCCCCACCGAACCTCGGACCACCACCGCCACGCCTGGACTGGCGCAAGGGGAGGCAATGACATGGTCAATGTCAAGGTGACGAGCTGACGGTTGGCGGAATTTAACAAAGAACCGTCTGTGGGGGAATGAAATGCAGCCGAGTGTCTCGTTGAGTGGGCCCTGGTATCGAATCCAGTCGATCGCAGCACCCTCGCGAAGCTCGTCGGCGGAGTGGGATTTCGTCACCGTGCTGCCCGCGGTGCTGTCGGCCGCGCAACGCGACCGGCCGTTCGTCATCGGGTGGCTGTCGCGAGGGTCCGGCGCGCCGCTCGAGCTCATCACCAACGCGGGGCCGCTGTCGCCGCCGCGCCAGCCGCGCAGGTCCACCGACGCGGCCGAATACCCGAGCGGCCCGCAGCCGCTGCTCTTCCCGGGAGGGGCACGCGGGGTCCAGCTCAGCGAGGAGTACCTCGCCGACCTGGCGGACCTGGTCTGGACGCCGTGCCCGGGACGGCAGGCGCCGCCGCTCGGGAGCAAGGGGCGCGAGTTCGACCCCGACGAGCTCAGGCGGCCGACCCTCTTCGAGGCGACGGTGGTGACGCTCATGTCGCGGCCGTTCGCCTGGCTGGTGGTGGCCGAGCCGACCGACCTGCTCGACGCCGAGGTGGCGCACCTGCGTACCCAGCTCAACGTGCTCAGGCAGTACGGCGACGCCTCCGAGCGGTCCCGCTTCGACGCCGAGCGGGCCGAGCGGCGCATGCAGGAGCTGGACGCGTTCAGGGAGGCTGGCCTCTGGAATGTGCGCGTGCTGGCCGGGGGCGCCACCGCCGAGGAGCTGCGGCAGATCGCGCCCGTGCTGGTCGGGTCGGTCGAGATGAGCCAGCACCCGTACCGGCTGCGCAGCTCGCACGGCGCGGCCTACACGCTGTCGGAGGCCCTCGCCATCACCATGCAGGACCCGGCCGACGGCGCCGCCGCCCCGTTCGCCGCCACCGCCGGCGCCCTCGCGGCGCTGGCCGGACTGCCCAGGCGGGAGGTCCCCGGGGTACGCGTGCTCGAGTCGGGCTTCTTCGACGTGACGTCCGAGGCCGACGGGGGCGAGCTGGAGCTGGGGGAGATCCTCGACGGGCAGGACCGGGGGGTCGGGACGTTCCGGGTGCCGCTGGCCACGCTCAACCGGCACGCGTTCGTCACGGGAGCGACCGGCTCCGGCAAGTCGCAGACCGTGCGTCACCTGCTCGAGCAGCTCAGCAGGGCCGGCATCCCGTGGCTGGCCATCGAGCCGGCCAAGTCCGAGTACGCCGCCATGGCAGGCCGCGTCGACGAACCGATCACGGTCATCAACCCGTCGGCCCCCGACGGCGTGCCGTTCAGCATCAACCCACTCGAACCCGAGCCCGGCTACCCCGTCCAGGCCCACATCGACATGGTCAGGGCGCTGTTCATGGCGGCGTTCGACGCGGAGGAGCCGTTCCCGCAGATCATGTCCCTCGCGCTGCAGCGCGTCTACGAGGCCACCGGCTGGGATGTCGTCACGGGCGGCGCCGTGCCGGGCTCGAACGTCCCGCCCAGCGTGCCCACCCTCGAACAGCTCCAGCAGCACGCCATGGACGTGATCAAGGAGATCGGCTACGGCCGCGAGGTCCAGGCGGACGTCGAGGGCTTCATCTCGCTCCGGCTCCGGTCCCTGCGGGTCGGCTCGGCCGGGCGCTTCTTCGAGGGCGGCCACCCGGCCGACATCGGCGGCCTGCTCGAACGGGACGTCGTGCTGGCGATCGAGGACGTGGCCAACGACGAGGACAAGGCGTTCCTGATGGGCACGCTGATCATCAGGATCGTCGAGCACCTGCGCATGCGGGCACGCAGGGAGAAGTCCCCCGAGCTGCGCCACGTCATCGTGATCGAGGAGGCGCACCGGCTGCTGCGTGACCGCGGCCACGGTCGGGCCTCCACGCACGCGGTGGAACTGCTGGCAGGGCTGCTCGCGGAGGTCCGCGCGTACGGCGAGGGCATCGTGGTGGCCGAGCAGATCCCCACCAAGCTCGTCTCCGACGTCGTCAAGAACACCGCGCTGAAGGTCGTGCACCGGCTCCCGGCCGAGGACGACAGGAAGCTCGTCGGCGCCGCCATGAACCTGAGCGACGAGCAGTCCCGCCACGTGGTCTCCCTGCAGCCGGGCTCGGCCGCGGTCTTCGCCGACGGGATGGACCGGCCGCTGCGGGTCCGCGTACCGCTGGGGGAGTCCAGGGAGAAGGTGCTGCCCGGCCCGCCGCCTCCCATCCGCGGGCGCCGGTCGGCGGCGTGCGGCGCGGCCTGCCGCACCGGGCAGGCGTGCACGCTCGTGGAGCTGCGCGAGGCCGACGTGCTCGCCGACGCGCCCGACTGGGCCTGGCTGCGGATCTGGTGCGACACGGTCGTGCTCGCCTTCGTCAGCAACCGGCCGCTGCCCGGGGTGCCGCGCGTCCTCGCGTCCGCCTGGGCCGACCTGCCGGCGCGGCGCAGGGAGTGCCTGCTGGCGACCCTGATCGAGCGCTCGGTGCAGCGGCGCGCCTGGTCGCTGCGGAGCTGGTTCGACCCTTCGCTGCTCACCGAGAAGGCCGCCGCGACCGCTACCCGGCTGCTCGCCGGGCTCGACAGCGGCGGGGAGCGGCCGGGGGCGCAGTGGGTGATCCCGCAGGTCCGGTGGCTGCACGAGGTGGACAGGCTCTTCCCGTACGGTCAGCCCGCCCCCAACCTGCGCAGTCCGGCCCCTCCCATGGAGTACGCCCTCTTCCGTCAGCCGCCGAACGGCAACGGCTCCTCGCCCGATCTCGTCCACACCGAGCTGCTCGGGCACCGGGCCAAGGCGCTCCGGCACCACCCGCTGTCCATGGAGGTGGACCGGAACCGGGCGCTGGCCTGGCGGGTGATCCTGGGGGACGACGAGAACGAAGGGGTCCAGCGGGACATCATGACGGTGGCGATCGGGATCGAGTCGTCGGCGCGGGTGCGGCATGTGGGGCAGACGATGGGGGCCGGGTGGCTGGAGGGCGTGCTCTCCTGGCCCCGGCGCTTCGTCCTGCCGTTCGACCAGGGGGGCGCCCTGGAGATCTCCTTCGCCGAGTCCGCCCCCAGCCCCTCCTGACCCCGCGCCGCCACCAGGCGCACGCGCCGGGCGCCGGTGTCCTTTCGGTGAAGGGGCGGGACGTCGCGGGTCGCCCCGGGGCGCAGCGGGGGTCACCGGTCCCGGCGGCGCTCGATGCGTTTGCGGCGGGCCACCTCCCGCTTGTGCTCCGCCGCCTCCCGCCGCCGGGCCCGCCGGTCGTCCACGGCCTCCGCCTTCCGGCCCTCCAGCTCCAGCCGCAAGGCCTCCTGGGAGGCGGTGTTCCGGCTGGACACCCTGGCCGCCGCCCGGGCCGCCAGCTTCGCGGCCCGCTTGGGGTTGACCCGCTTGACCTCCCGCCCCTCCGACGGGACGGCGGGTGAGGAGGCCGCGCGTTCCAGGAGGGCGACCCCGTGCCGCTGCAGGAACTCGTACAGCTCGGGGTCGGTCGGCTCGGACCCCAGCGTGAAGCGGGTCGCCCGGACCGCGCCGTCCTCGACGATCTCCAGGACGCCGACCCAGAACGGCCCGTCCAGATACACCGACAGCGTCACCACGATGCCCTCCATGCGGCATGCCGAAAAGACGGCCTGACGAGGCCGATTCCGGCACACCGGACATCCCATGGAAGGGCGGATACGGTGCGACTCGCCCGGGCTACCAACCGGGCCGCGTTTTCGTGTGCATCTCCAGACTATCGGCCAACGCCGACTAGGATCCTTGGACATGACCCAGCTTCCTCTGCGGGCCCAGCTCGCCAGCGCCCTGGGCCGCAGTGCCGCCACGCTGTCCAGGATGACCGGACGCGGAGACGGCTCGGTGATCGGCGGCCGAGTGGGCCTGATGCTCGAGCCCGACCTCCTGCGCAAGCTGGCCCACGACCGCAAGCTGGCTCTGGTCAGTGCCACCAACGGCAAGACCACCACGACCAGGCTGATCACCTCGGCGCTGCTCGAGCTCGGCGAGGTGGCCACCAACGCGTTCGGCGCCAACATGCCCGCAGGCCACGTCTCGGCGCTGTCCCAGCACAAGGACGCCCCTTACGGCGTGCTGGAGGTGGACGAGAAGTACCTGCCTGAGGTGCTCGACACCACCGGCGCGAGCGTCGTCTGCCTGATGAACCTCAGCCGCGACCAGATGGACCGTGCCGCCGAGATCTGGCTGCTCGCGCAGAAGTGGCGCAGGGCCCTGTCCGGCAAGCCCACCCACGTCATCGCCAACTGCGACGACCCGCTCGTGACCTGGGGCGCCTCCACGGCTGCCAAGGTCACGTGGGTCTCCGGCGGGCAGCGGTGGAAGGAAGACTCCTGGTGCTGCCCGGAGTGCGGCGGCCCGCTCGACCGCAAGGACGCCTTCTGGGCGTGCAGGGAGTGCACGTTCCACCGGCCGGAGCCGCAGTGGGCGGTCGACGACGACGTGGCCGTCGACCCGCGCGGGCAGCGGTGGATGCTCGACATCCAGCTTCCCGGCCTGGCCAACCGCTCCAACGCGGTGATGGCGCTGGCGGTGGCCGAGGCGTTCGGGTTGCCGGTGGAGCGTGCGCTGCCCCGGCTGCGCGAGGTCACCTCCGTGGCCGGCCGCTACACCACCGTCGAGCGTGACGGCCGCCACGCGCGGCTGTTGCTGGCGAAGAACCCGGCGGGCTGGCTCGAGGCGTTCGACGTGGCCGATCCGCAGCTGCCGATCATCCTCTCGGTCAACGCGCAGGGCCCCGACGGCCGCGACACCTCGTGGCTGTGGGACGTCGACTACCGCATCCTGCGCGGGCGGCCCGTGTTCGTGACCGGCGAGCGCCGCCTCGACCTGGCGCTCAGGCTCGACGTGGCGGACGTGCCGTTCACGCTGTGCGGCTCGTTCTCGGAGGCTCTCGCCATGCAGCCGCCCGGCCGGGTCGACGTGATCGCCAACTACACCGCCTTCCAGCACATCCGATCGGAGTTCGGCCGTGCCGTCTGACAGCGCCCTGCGCATCGTCTGGATCTACCCTGACCTGCTGAGCACGTACGGGGACCAGGGCAACGTGCTCGTCCTGGAACAGCGTGCGGCCCGCAGGGGCATCGAGACGGAGACGATCCACGTACGGTCGGCGGACCCGGTGCCGGAGAGCGGCGACATCTACCTCATCGGCGGCGGCGAGGACCGTCCGCAGATCCTGGCCGCCGAGCGCCTGCGCCGCGACGGCGGCCTCCACCGCGCGATCGCCCATGGCGCCGCCATGCTGGCGGTGTGCGCCGGATACCAGATCATGGGCAGCACGTTCGGCGGCGAGGAGGGCCAGCCGGTGGACGGCATCGGCCTGCTCGACATCGCCAGCTCCCGCGGGCCGGCACGCGCCGTGGGCGAGCTGGTCGCGGAGGTGGACGCCGCGCTCAATCTCCCCACGCTGACCGGCTTCGAGAACCACATGGGCGTCACCCACCTGGGGCCCGGCGTCAGGCCCCTGTCCAGGACCGTCGTGGGCGTGGGCAACGGCGACGGCTTCGAGGGCTGCTACGCGGGACACGTGGTCGGCACCTACCTGCACGGGCCCGCCCTGGCCCGCAACCCCGCGCTGGCCGACCTGCTGCTGTCGTGGCGGGTGGGTGAGCTGGTGCCCCTCGACGACACCCGCTACGAGGCCCTCCGCCAGGAGCGTCTGGCGGCCGTACGGCCGGCCTGACTTTCACCCTCGATCGAGCCGCACGCGGAGCTGGACGCGCGTGCGGCTCGAGTTTTATGTACGCGCAGTCCTGATCACGTGGCTGCACCGGGGCCCGGCAGCGGGTCGACGTCGCCTGCGTGCATCGGCTCGCCGCAGTGGGCGCAGCGCAGGTCGACACTGCTGATCTCACCGCACGCGTGGTGGCGGTAGAGCACCGGTGGCCCGGCCTCGCCCGCGAGCCACCTGTCTCCCCAGCCGGCCATGACCATGAGCAGGTCGACCAGCTCGGCGCCCTTCACCGTCAGGTGGTACTCGTAGCGCGGCCGCTGGTCGTAGGGGCGGCGTTCGAGCACGCCCTGGTCGACGAGGTGGTTGAGCCGTTCGGTCAGCACCTTGCGCGAGATCCCGAGATCGGCCTGGATCTGGTCGAAGCGACTCATGCCTACCCATACGTCCCGCAGGATCAGCGGCGACCACGGCTCACCGATCACGTCGAGGGTGCGCGCGATCGAGCAGGCCATCTCCCCGAACTGTGTGCGTTGCATGGGATCAGTCTAGCAATTGGGGTTCCCTTAGGGAACTTCATGGTGCTACGGTAACGGAGTCTCTTCAAGGAACTCCGAAAGGATCACGCAGATGAGCAAGGTCATCAGCGCCCACGCGGTGTCGGTCGACGGTTACATCACCGGCCGCGAGCCCGGCCCGGGGCGCGGACTCGGCGACGGGACGATGCTCTTCGACTGGTACTTCGACGGCGGCACGCCCAGCCAGGTGTTCGACGGCTTCAAGCTGAGCGAGCCCAGTGCCCGGGTCTTCGACGGCCTCGCCGGACGTGTGGGCGCGGTCGTGGCGGGGCGCAACACGTACGAGGACTCCGACCGTTTCGGCGGCGGCAGCCCCCACCCGGGGGCCCGGCTGATCGTCCTGAGCCATCGGGCGGCGCCGGAGCTGACCGAACGGCAGACCCTCGTCACCACCGGCATCGAGGACGCGATCGCGGCGGCCCGAGAGGCCGCCGATGGCAAGGACGTCGGCCTCATGGGCGGCGGCGCGCTGACCTCCGCGCTTCAAGCCGGTCTGGTCGACGAGGTGATCCTCCACCAGGTGCCGGTCCTGCTCGGCGGCGGCCGCCCCTTCTTCCAGGCGCTGCCCGAGCACGTGCGCCTGCGCCTGGTCGAAGCCGTCCCGGCGCCCGGCGTGACCCATCTCCACTACGAGGTGGTCCGCTGATGTACGGAGCACTCGTCAGACTCGTACTCAAGCCAGGGAAGCGAGCCGAGTTCCTGGAGTTCGCGCGCTGGAACATCCAGGTGGTCAGGGATTCCGAGCCGGGCACGCTGCGCCACGACCTGTGGGAGGTCGAGACGGAACCCGACGTGGTGTACGTCTACGAGGTCTACACGGACGAGGCCGCCTTCGAGCGCCACATCGAGAACGAGCCGGTGCGGAAGTTCGGCGAGATCATGAACGACCTGGTCGAGGGCTGGACCATGGTCATCCCCTTCGGACACAGCGTGGCGTCGAACACGGTCGAGCCCGCGGGTCAGTAGACCAGGGCCTGCGCGCCCTCGCTGACCGCTTCCTCGACGAACGCCGGAGCGCCCGCGATGCGGACCCCCTCGATGACGTCGTCCACGGTGATGTCCCTGCGGGCCGCGCACTGGGTGCAGAGCGTCACCCGCCCTCCCGCCAGCACGGCGTCGAGCAGGTCCGCGAGCGGTGCGGCATGTGGCAGGCTGAACTCCTTGGCCCGGCCCGGCAGCGCGAACCACGACGCCTCGCCGGTCAGCCAGAGAGAAACGGGCACACCGCTCGCGAGCGCGGCCGCGGCGACGGTGAAGGCCTGGTTGCACCGCTCGGGAGCATCCGCCCCGGCGGTCACCTTGATCACGAGTGATCGTCCCATACCGTCACCCTAACGCCCTCCGCCCGCGGCGACGGACTCCGATCGAGGACTCCGCCGAAGGACGCTAGTCCTGCTCCGTTTCCGGGTGGTCCTCGCGGGCCGGCGCGCAGCTCTCGGAGCAGCCGCCGAAGCGGGCCGTGTTCAGCGGGGTGAAGTCCGAGGCCGGCACGTCCTTGAGCGCCGCCGTCATGGTGTCCTTCCAGATCGGTCCGGGCACCGAGGCGCCGGCCACCGCGCCGAAGTACCGGCCGCCGATGGTGACCCCGGTGAGCTTGTACCGCTGCGAACCACGGGGGTCGCCCACGCTGACGGCCCCCGCGAGGTCAGGGGTGAACCCGGCGAACCAGGCCGTGGCGTACCCGTCCGTGGTGCCCGTCTTGCCCGCCGCCGGGCGGCCGATGCCGCCGACCCCGCGCATCGTGCCCTTGGTGAACACGCCGGACAGGACGTGCGCGGTGGCGTCGGCCACCTCCGGGTCCAGCGCCTTGCCGCACGACGGCTCGTACGGCGTCGTCGTGCCCGCCTCGGTCACCTTGGTGATGGCCATGGGCGCGCAGTACGTGCCGCGCGCCGCGACGGCCGCGTACGCGGTGGCCACGGTCACCGGGTCCATCTCGTTGATCCCGAGCGTGAACGTCTCGTACTCCTGCAGCGGACCGCCGTCCGCCCGCTCGATGCCCAGCGACTTGGCCGTCCGCACCGTCTCGCACAGGCCGACCCGCTGCTCCAGCGCCATGAAGAACGTGTTCACCGAGCCCCACGTGCCGGTCGCCAGCGTCTTGAATCCGGGCGAGCCCTCGTCGTTGGTGACCGTCCAGGAGGGAATGCCCATGTTCTGACCCTTGCAGTTCTTGAACGAGGCATAGCCGGGAGCGGTGTAGGCGTTGCTCACGCTGATCCCGTCGTCGATCTTCATGCCCTGCTCGAGCGCCGTGATCAGGGTGAACGTCTTGAACGTCGAGCCCGCCTGGAAACCGATCAGCCCGCCGTGCGACTTGTCCGCCACCGGGTTGTAGGAGATCTCCTTCCGCTTGGCCGACCGGCCGTAGGGACGGCTGGCCGCCATCGCCCTGATCTTGCCCGTGCCCGGCTCGACCAGCGCCTCGGCGGCCAGCGCGCGGTCCGAGGCGAACACGTGCTTCCTGATCGCCGTCTCAGCTGCCCGCTGGGCCTTCGGCTCCAAAGTGGTGTAGATCTTCAGGCCGCCGCGCTCGAACCGCTGCTCCCTGATCCGCTGCGTCCTGCCGAAGGCGGGGTTGGTGAGCAGCTCGTAGCGGACGTACTCGCAGAAGTAGGGATACCGGCTGGCCTGGCAGCCGTTGGGCGCCTCGACCCCCTTGTAACCGAGCTTCTCCGCCTTGGCCTGGGCCGCCTGCTCCGGCGTGATCCGGCCGAGCTCCGCCATCCGGTCCAGCACCACGTCGCGGCGCTGCAGCAGCCGCTCGCGGGCCTGCTTCCCGAGCTCGGGATCGGTGCTGTTGGGGTTCTGGACGGCGCCGGCCAGGGTCGCCGCCTGGGCGAGGCTCAGGTCGGCCGCCGAGACGCCGAAGAAGCGCCGCGCCGCCGCCTCCACGCCGTTGGCGCCCGCCCCGAAGTACGCGATGTTCAGATATCTACGGAGAATCTCGTCCTTGGAGTACTTCTCCTCGACGCCCATCGCGTACCGCAGCTCCTTGAGCTTGCGCGCGTAGCTGGCCTCCAGCGCCTTGTTCTTGCCCGCCTCCGTGTCGGCCGAGTTCAGCAGGACCTGCTTGACGTACTGCTGGGTGATCGACGAGCCGCCCTGGGCGATGCCGCCCGAGCTGAGGTTCTTGGCCAGGGCCCGGACGGTGCCCTCGAAGTCGATCGCGCCGTGCTCGTAGAAGCGGAAGTCCTCGATGGCGACGATCGCCGTCCGCATCACATCGGCGATCTGGTCGAGACGGACGACCTTGCGGTTCTCGGCGTAGAACTGGGCGATGCGGTTGCCCTTGGCGTCGTACACGACCGAGGTCTGGGCCAGGGGCGGCTCTTCGAGCCGGGCGGGCCTGAGATCCAGCGTCTCGGTGGCCGAGACGACCAGCGTGCCCGTGCCGCCCACGGCGGGCAGCGCGAGCGCGGCCAGCAGGGCGCCGGCGGCCACGGCCGCCCCGGTCAGACGGGCAAGGCTCGACAACGGGCTCGAAGGGGACATGGGCGTCATGACAGCACAGGCCCGTTCTTCCTGTCCAAGACTGATATGCCCTGTCCATTGATATCGGAATGGATATCGATGCCGTACGGCAGCCCAAGGCCACTAGGCTTGGGGAACATGGAAGAACCTGAGGTGCACCCCGACCTGGAGCCGATCGCGTTCCTGCTGGGGCGGTGGGAAGGCGCCGGCGTGGGCGGCTATCCGACGATCGAGAGCTTCAACTTCGGTCAGGAGATCGAGTTCGGGCACAACGGGAAGCCGTTCCTGTCCTACGTGAGCCGCACCTGGCTGCTCGACCAGGACGGCAACCGGGTCAAGCCGCTGGCCACCGAGTCCGGATACTGGCGTCCCCAGCCTGACAGGCAGATCGAGGTGGTGCTCGCGCACCCGACCGGGATCGTCGAGGTCTACATCGGCGAGGTCGTCTTCCACAAGATCGAGCTGCGTACGGACGTCGTCGCCCGCACCTCCTCGGCCAAGGAGTACACCGCGGGCCACCGGCTGTACGGGCTGGTCAAGGGCAACCTCATGTGGGCCTACGAGATGGCGGCCCTGGGACACCCGCTCACGGATCACATGTCGGCGGAGCTGAAGAAGGTAGCTTGATCAGCTATGAGCACGCCCTTCACCGCTGACGCCGTCGAGGCGATCAAGCGCCACATGAACGACGACCACGCCGAAGATGCTCTGATCATCGTGCGGGGGCTCGGCGACCGGCCCGACGCCACCTCGGCGGTGACGAGCGACGTGGATGGCGAGGCGATCGAGTTCACCGTCGACGGCGGGGAGCGGGTGCGGGTGCCCTGGGGCGAGACGCTCACCGAGCGGGCCCAGGTACGCAAGGCCGTGGTGCGGCTCTACCAGGAGGCGTGCGGCCGGCTCGGCATCGCGGCCAGAGGCGAGCACTGACCATCGGGAAATGAAGAAGGGCCCCGGGCCAACTCCGCCTGCCGAGCAGACGGGCCGGATGGACCATGGTCGGGATGGGATCCCGCCCTCCGGCTGCCAGGGGCCCCGGTGGTTGCCTCGTATTCGCGATACGTCACGAGACAACAGTCCGCGACGTCAGCGGACAACCACCTCGCTAGCCCAACTATGATTCACCATTGCTTGGACCACCTCCTTTCCGCGTACCAATGAAGCTATGCGCTCACGCTCGGAAGGGGCAAGTGAATATCCGGGGGCCGTCCTGCAGCCCATCCGCAAGGGTGGACAAGCGCCTAAACTCAGGACATGACCGAGACGCAGTGGCATGAGGAACTTCGCGCCAAGGGCTACCGGGTCACCCCCCAGCGCCAGCTCGTCCTTGAGGCGGTCAAGTCGTTGGAGCACGCCACGCCGGAGGAGATCTGCGTCAAGGTCCGCGAGACCGCCCGCGGCGTGAACATCTCGACCGTCTACCGCACGCTGGAGCTGCTCGAAGAGCTCGGCATGGTCACCCACACCCATCTCGGGCACGGCGCGCCGACCTACCACCTGGCCGCCGAGGCCGATCATGTGCACCTGGTGTGCCGGGGCTGCGACGAGGTGTTCGAGGTGCGGCCCGAGCTGGCGGACGGGCTGGTCAAGGGGCTGGACGAGGAGCTCGGGTTCGTCGCGGACGTGCGTCACCTGACGGTCTTCGGCCGCTGCCGCAACTGCCGGTAGCCGGTGCCGCGACCGCCGGTCGGCGCACGGCCTCCCGTCTTCGGGCATCGCCGTGGCTGCCGATAACCTTGGTGGCATGCGTAGCCCTCTGCTCGACCTCCCCGGCGCCGTCCCCGCGGATGGGCCGGACTCCGACGTAGCCGCGCACTACGGCGACCTGTTCGCCGAGCAGCGCGCGCTGGCCAAGGGTGAGGCGGTCGTCGACCGCAGCAACCGCGAGGTGGTCCGCATCTCCGGCGCCGACCGGCTGAAATGGCTCAACGACCTGACCTCGCAGAAGCTCGACACGCTGCGGCCCGGCGAGTGGACGCAGACGCTCGACCTCGACCTGCAGGGTCACGTGCTGCACCACCTGACGCTGGTCGACGACGGCGAGAGCGTGCTGGCCCACGTCGAGCCGGGCACCGCGCAGAGCCTGATCGACTATCTCGACCGGATGCGGTTCATGCTCCGGGTGGAGGTGTCGCGGGCCGACGACCTGGCCGTGCTCTCCACGGCCACGGAAGACCTCCTGGTGCCGCGCGACGAGCTGCCCGACCATCTGGGCAGGCCGCTGGCCGGGCTGTGGGCGTACGAGGCGCTGCGGATCGAGGAGCACCGGCCGCGGCTGGGGCTCGACACCGACCACAAGACGATCCCCCACGAGGTGGGCTGGATCGGCTCGGCCGTGCACCTGACCAAGGGGTGCTACCGCGGCCAGGAGACCGTGGCCAGAGTGCACAATCTCGGGCATCCGCCGCGCCGCCTGGTCTTCCTGCACCTCGACGGCAGCGTCGACACGCTGCCCCCGCACGGCGCCCCCGTGGTCCTCGAGGGCCAGGAGGTCGGCGTGGTCGGCTCGTCCGCCCGCCACCACGAGCTGGGCCCGATCGCGCTGGCCGTGGTCAAGCGCACGGTGCCGGTGGACGCGACGCTGCTGGCCGGCGGGGTGGCGGCGGCTCAGGAGGTCGTCGTGCCGCCGGACGCGGGCCGCAACGTCACCATCGACCCCTCGCTTCGCCGCCGCATCCGCTGAGGAGGCTCAGACCTCGACGACGAGGGTGATCGGGCCGTCGTTGACCAGCGACACCTTCATGTCCGCCCCGAAGACGCCCGTCTCCACGCGCGCGCCCAACGCGCGCAGCTCCTCCACCACCGCGTCCACCAGCGGCTCGGCGACGGGTCCTGGGGCGGCCGCCTGCCAGGTGGGCCGCCGCCCCTTGCGGGCGTCGCCGTACAGGGTGAACTGACTGATCACCAGGAGCGGCGCGGACACGTCCGAGCAGGACTTCTCGCCGTGCAGGATGCGCAGCCCCCACAGCTTCGCGGCAAGCTTGGCGGACGAGGCCCGGGTGTCCGTGTGGGTGACGCCCACCAGCACCAGCAGCCCCGGCTCCTCGATCGCCCCAACCGTGCGCCCGTCGACCACGACCGACGCCGAACTCACTCTCTGCACCACTGCTCGCATGCCAACCCATTCTGGACCAGGAGCGACGGTCCGTAGACTCAGG
The DNA here is from genome assembly GCF_039535785.1 of Nonomuraea helvata. Taxonomy (NCBI): domain Bacteria; kingdom Bacillati; phylum Actinomycetota; class Actinomycetes; order Streptosporangiales; family Streptosporangiaceae; genus Nonomuraea; species Nonomuraea helvata. The sequence continues at coordinate 795,774 of NZ_BAAAXV010000009.1, read as the reverse complement.
CCGAAAGGAGAGAGAAAGGAGAGAGATATGTCGATGATTGTGGAAGTTGTCCGGTCTGGGTTCGTGGAGTCCACGCATCAGGCCCGGATGCTGACCGTGGACGCGGAAGGGCGTCCGGTCGAGGCGAGGGGTGAGGTGCATGTTCCCGCGTCGCCACGGTCGTCGATGAAGCCGCTGCAGGCGCTCGGCATGCTCCGCGCCGGCCTGCGGCTGGAGGGGGAGCTGCTGGCGCTGGCCTGCGCCTCGCATTCGGGCGAGCCGTTCCACGTGGACGGTGTCAGGAAGATCCTCGCGGGCGCGGGGCTGGAGGAGTCGGCGCTGGGATGCCCCGAGGACTATCCGGCCGACCGCACGGTGACCGAACGCGGGCGCGTCTACATGAACTGCTCCGGCAAGCACGCCGCCATGCTCGCCACGTGTGTGTTGAACGACTGGCCCACCGACTCCTACCTCGAGCCCAGGCACCCGCTCCAGCGCGCCATCCGTGAGACCGTGGAGGACCTGACAGGGGAGCGGGTCGCGGCCTCAGGGGTGGACGGCTGCGGGGCGCCGCTGTTCTTCGTCTCGATGCTCGGCGTGACCAAGGCGTTCAGGGCGTTCCCCATGTCCTCGCCCGACTCGTACGAGCGCAAGATCTTCGACGCCATGACCACCTACCCCGAGTGGACCTCGGGCACCGACCGGCCGGAGGCCAAGCTCATGCGCGCGCTGCCGGGCCTCATGCTGAAGACCGGGGCCGAGGCGTTCGACGCGTTCGCGTTCGAGGACGGGCGCGCGGGCACCGTCAAGATCGAGGACGGGTCGCAGCGCGCCCGCGTCCCCGCCACGGTCGCGGCCCTGCGCTCGCTGGGGCTGGACGCGCCCGAGCTGGCCGAGCTGGGCGCGCCGCCGGTGCTCGGCGGCGGCCGGCCGGTGGGCGAGCTCCGCCTGCGCTAGAGGGTCCGGAACTGACGGGTGGCGGAGATGGCGCCCGAGGTCGTGGTGGTGAACGTCCGCATCGACCCGGCGAACTTGGACAGGTCCCACTCCGCCGGCCCGTGGTACCAGTACAGGTTGTCGGCCTGGTGGCCGTTCCCGGTCACCGAGGCCACCACGCGCGACCAGTGCTCCACCCCGTCGAAGATCACCGCGTACGGCAGGTAGCGCGAGAACAGCTCCACCCGGTGCTGCTCGGGCACGTCCCCCAGCTCGCCGGAGAACAGGTACTTCCGGAAGCCCATGGTGTGCGCCAGCGCCGCCGAGCCCTTGGCCGTCTTGGCCGGCATGTACTGCCCGCCGGCGGCCAGCGCGCCGCCCGCGATGATCAGAGCCAGGCCGAGCAGCCCGTACGTGGTGAACCAGGCCAGCGCCACCGTGGCCACCAACCCGAGGCCGATGAGCACCACGCCGATCGTCGTCCACCTGGTGCGCTCGGTGTCCGGGCGCCGGGCGAACCAGCCCTGCTTGACCACGTCGGCGTAGAGCGCGTCGCGCACCTTGCCCAGGTGGGCCGCGAACGAGCCGGACAGCTGCGACAGCAGCACCGCGTCGCGCCCGTCGAAGATGGCGTCGTACAGGGCGTGCTCGTAGGGCAGCAGCGCGTTGACGGGCGCGTTCGGCAGCCTGACCAGCATCCAGTCGGGCGCGTCGTACGCCTGCCGCGGCTGCTCGTCGATCCGCAGGTAGCCGCGGACCGCGAGGTCCACGATCGTGGCGGTCACGTCGACCACGTCGGCCTGCTCGTCCACGAGCGTGCCGATCTGGCCGGGCCGCACGCCGTCAGGCGGGGAGAAGTGGCCGTTCTGCACCGGATCGACCGCGCCCTGCTCGTGGCCCGCGACCCTGGCGTCGCGCCCGCGCGTCCAGTAGAGCAGGGCGAGGCCGCCGAGCAGCAGCACCAGGAGCCCGGCCAGGGCGCCGCCGGTGACGGTGTTCAGGGTGAAGGCGGCGGCCAGCGAGAAGCGCCTCTCCAGGATGGGGGCGCCGCCGCTGGAGCCCTTCGGGTATCCGACGACCACGGTCAGCGCCTGGCCGGAGCCGATGTTCTCCTGCTCGAAGTCGGCCTCGGTGGCCGAGTGGTCCATGGAGGCCGAGGTGCAGCCGATGGCCGAGGTCAGCTCCCCGGCGAAGCAGGACAGGTTCTGGACCTGCCCCGGGCCGTTCACCTTGACCGTGGCCTTGGCGACCTGCTGGTTCCAGCCGTTCACCGCGAACCAGCGCAGCTCCTCGACGCCGCCCGAGGTCGCCACCGCTCCCTTGACGTCGTACTCGACCGTCCCGTTCCCCTTCACGGTGAGCACGTCGCCTGCGAGGGTGCCGCCCTTGACGTTCGAGATCTGGTAGACGCGGTCGCTGCTGTCGTCGTACCGCGTCCTGGTGATGAACGTCCGCCTGAGCTCACCCGACGCCCCGCTGATCTTCTCGACCACGTGCAGGGTGCCGTTCTTGCCGAGGGTCATCGTCACCTCGTCCGTGATCCCGGCCGCCGCCGCGTACGCGGGAGCGGCGGTCAACGTCAGAGCGGTGGCCCCGAGCGCGGCGATCGTGAGTCTGATACCCATGGCGGCAAATCGTATCGGTTCGTGACTGTCAGTCCAGCGTGATGCTGGTTGCAGCTCGCTGAACACTCTCCGGCGCGGCGCCCCCGCCGGGGTTCTCGAGGGCGAGCGCCTGGTTCTGCTCGACGAACGGGCGCATGCGCTCCTCGTACCGGTCGAAGGCCCCCGCCCGGTCCCCGCCGAGCTCCTGCGCCAGCACGTACGCCCCCACGAGGGCCAGGCTCGTGCCCTGCCCCGACAGCGGCGAGGCGCAGTAGCCCGCGTCCCCGATCAGCGCGACCCTGCCCTTCGACCAGCGCTCCAGCTTGACCTGCGCCATGGCGTCGAAGTAGAAGTCGTCGGCCTGCCACATGGCCGCGAGCAGCTTGGGCACCTCCCAGCCCAGCCCCTCGCAGTGCTCCTGGATCAGGCGCTTCTGCTGCTCCAGGTCGCGGTGGTCATAGGCGATCGGGCCCGCGCCGAAGCCCAGGTTGACCCGGATCACGGAGGTGTCCCGGTCGCTGAAGACGGCACCGCCCGCGTCGCCCTCGCGGAACCAGGTCTGCCAGTGGTCCAGGCCGAGGAAGTTGTCGGCGGTGAAGATGGAGACGTACATGCCGAGGTGGCTGAGGAACGGCTCCTCGGGGCCGAAGACGAGCCTGCGCACGTTGGAGTGGAGGCCGTCGGCGCCGAACACGTAGTCGTAGCGCTCCCGCCGGCCGCTCTCGAACGTCACGTCCACGCCGTCGTCGTCCTGGGCGAGGGTGGCGATCGAGTCGCCGTAGACGTACTCGGCGCCTTCGGTGGCGGCCGTGAGGATCGCGGTCAGGTCGTCACGCATGATCTCGATGTCCGGGCTGTCGAACCGGCCGCCGCTGATCGTCTCCTCGTAGCTGCGCATGAGCTCGTTGCCCTCGCCGTCCACCATGGACATGCCGCGCATGGTCGTCCGCAGCGCCCTGATCTGGTCGATGACGCCCATCTTCTCGACCACCGTCAGCGCGGCGCCCCTGATGTCGATGGCCTGACCGCCTTTGCGCGGGGCCGGGGCCCGCTCGACGAGCGTCGTCTCGTAGCCGTGCTGCCGCAGCCAGTAGGCGAGGACGGGGCCGCCGATGCTCGCGCCGGAGATGAGTGCCTTCATGATGTGCTCCTGTCTGTTGACGTCGTACGCTGAATGTACGTCGTACGGACAGCAGCTCACAAGGGTATGATGGGAGGATCTGTACTAGTACAGGAGGCTCGCATGACAGCGCCCTACGCCCGCATCGTCGCCGACATCAAGCGGCGCATAGCCGACGGCAAGCTGCGTCCGGGCGACCGGGTGCCCTCGACCAGGCAGCTCGCCAGGGACTGGCAGGTCGCGCTGGCCACCGCCGCCAAGGCGCTCGCGCTCCTGGCCCAGGAGGGCGTGGTGGTCGCGGAGCCTCGGGTCGGGACGGTCGTGGCGGAACCGCGCGGCGGTCGGGCGGCCGCTCGGCGTCCTGACATTTCAGGAAATGACCTGACCCGCGAGCGCATTGTGCAGGCCGCCATCGAGATCGCCGACGCCGAAGGGCTGCCCGAGCTCACCATGCGCGGTGTCGCCGACCGGCTCGGCATGGCGACCATGTCCCTTTACCGGCACGTAGGCGGCAAGGACGATCTGGTGCTGCTCATGGTGGACGCCGTGATCGAGGAGTTCCCGCTGCCCAAGGAGCCTCCGGACGGCTGGCGGGCCAGGGTGGAGGTGTCGGCCCGCCTCCAGTGGGCCGGCTACCGCGCGCACCCGTGGATGGCCGGCGTCACGTCACTGACCAGGCCGCTGCCCTCGGCCAGCCTGATCAGGCACACGGAATGGGTCATGGCGGCGCTGGCGGACACGAGGCTCGACGCCACGGCCAAGATGCACGTGCACACCCTGGTCTACAGCTACGTGCAGGGCATCGCCGCCAACATCGAGCTGGAGCGGCGGTTTCAAGCCGCCACGGGCATCACCGCCGACGAGTGGATGTCCGAGCAGGACGAGGCCCTGCGCTGGATCACCGAGTCGAACGAATATCCCGCCTTCGCGAAAGTCGTCGAGGAGCTGGACGGCGACTTCGACCTCGAGCTCGACCGGCTCTTCGAGTTCGGGCTCGGCCCGCTGCTCGACGGCCTCGCCAAGGTGATCGACTGACCCGCCCTAGTTGGTGATCTGGATGCGGAGCCGCCGGAAACCGCGCCCCTTGCTCTCGATCTTGGCGACCTTGATGCGCCCGATCTGCTTGGTGGAGGCCACGTGGGTACCGCCGTCGGCCTGGGTGTCGAGGCCCACGATGTCGACGATGCGCACGTCCTGCACGCTCTCCGGCACGAGGTTGGTCGCCGTGCGGATGATGTCGGGGATCTCGAAGGCCTCCTTGCGGGGCAGCACGCGTACGTCGATGCGCCGGTCGGCGGCGATCTCGGCGTTGCACGCGTCCTCGACGGCCTCCTTGAACCCGGGAGGCACCTCCGGCAGGTCGAAGTCCATCCGCGCGCTGAGCTCGTCCATGTTGCCGCCGGTGACGAGGCAGCCGTAGTCCCTGAACACCACCCCGCACAGCACGTGGAGGCCCGAGTGCGTACGCATGAGGGCCGAGCGGCGCTCATCGGCCACGGCCGCCTGGACCACGGTGCCCGCGGGCGGGATCGGGTCGCCCTCGGCCGGGATCAGGTACAGATCGTCGCCTTTGCGCACCCCCACGATGCGGGTCTCCACGCCCTGCCAGATCAGCACCCCGTGATCCGCCGGCTGGCCGCCCCCGCCCGGATAGAAGGCCGACCTGCTCAGCACGATCCCGTCAGGCGTCGCGTCCAGCACGACGGCCTCGAAGTCGCGGAGGACCTGGTCCGACAGTTCCAGCCGCTGCGTGCGCCCGTGGAGGTCGTTGGTCATGTCGGCAGCCTAGTGCCCCGAGGCTCATCGCATGGTGGCCGGCGGGCGAGCCGGCCTGATCACCAGGGGCCGTAGGGCCCGTTGTTGCCCCGGCCCATGCCCTTCACGGCCGGCTTGACGTCCACGATGTAGATCGTGGCGGCGATGACCGCCAGGATCGAGAAGAAGCCCACGGCATCCAGGCCGATGAATTGGAAACCGCCGACCATGAGGAAGAAAGAGAGATAGCTCCACGCGCCCGCGGCGGAGAACAGTGTCGCCAGCGCGAGGATCAGCAACCAGATGTTCTTCTGCAGCTTGCCCGCCGAGACGAACGCGCCGGTCGGCACCCGGAGCGCGTGCACCAGTGAGTAGACCGACATGCCGAAGATGACGGCGGCGAGCACCAGGAAGAGAAGGTTGAGAACACCGTTGATCAAGTTCATGTTGTTGGCTCCGCACAACGCCGCGACGAAAACGGCTTCAGCCTAATAGGCGGCCCCGACAGGCGGGCACCCCAAAGCGGAAAGGCCCGCCTCCCGAAAGAGGCGGGCCTTGCGTCAACTCAGGCCTTGGCCTTGGTGGTGCGGGGCTTCCTGACCGGCGTCACCGGCTTGGCGACGGGCGGCTCGGCGGCCTCGGACACCTCTTCGAGCTCGAGCGCGGCGGTGCCGCTCGCCTGGCTGACGACCTTGCGGCCGCGCGTGGCGAAGTCCTCGTAGACCTCGGTGGCCCTGGTGGTGAGCTGGTCGGCGTACTCGCGGGCCTTCTCGGGGAAGTCCTTGGCGATGCCCTCGGCCTTGTCGGCGTACGCGCGGGCGCGCACCGGCAGCTCCTTGGCGAGCTCGGAGCGGCGCGACTGCAGCTTCTGCAGCTGCTCGGGCAGCTCACGCAGCTTCTCCACGGCGTAGTCGCCGACGCCCGCGACGGCGTAGAACGGCTTGGACTCGGTGAGCTTCTTTACCTCGGTTGCGAGCGTCATGGGTTAACCTTCCTTGGTTTCCTGGGTGACGTTGCCGTTGCCGGAGGGCGCCGCAAAGGGCTCAAGAGCGGCGAGAAACTCCTCCGGCAGTGGTTCGTCGTCCGATGCGGAGTCGCGCCGAGGGTCGGCATTCTGGGAGGTCTGCTCACCCTCGGTGCGGTTCTCCTTACGGAACGACTCATAGATATCAATCAGCACCTGGCGTTGCCGCTCGGTGAGATTCGTGTCGGCCCTTATTGCCGTGATGACGTCACTTGGCGGCTCGCGGTCCTCGATGAGGCCCGCCTGCACATAGAGCGCCTGCGAGGAGATGCGCAGACCCTTGGCGATCTGGTTGAGGATCTCCGCGCTCGGCTTGCGCAGCCCACGCTCGATCTGGCTCAGGTAGGGGTTGGAGACCCCTGCCGCCGCCGCCAGCTGCCGCAGCGAGATCTTCGCCTGCTGCCGTTGGTCGCGGATGTATTCGCCGATCGAACCGACCTTGGGTAGTGCCATGCCCCATAGTCTGCCTCATCCTGCTTGCATTTGCAAGCAGGATGGCTAACACCAGCAAGCGTCAGAGCTGGAGGAACCAGAGGAAGGGCGTCGTGGTGACCAATGCCACAGAGAGTGCGATGTATGCGTAGCGGGCGGACGTGGCCAGCTCCGGCCCCGGCTTGATCAGGCGGTCGACCCTGGCCATGACGTTCTGGGCGTGCACGCCGATCATGCCGTGGGGCGTCGGCATGGCGCCCGCCGTACCGAACCTGAGCAGCGCCGTCGCCAGCCGGCGCGGCGAGCAGTAGCGCCGGGCGCGGTCGTCGGCGGCCATCTCGATGAGCAGCTCCACCTGCGCCTGCGCGTCGGCCACCACCTTGGACCAGGGCAGCGCCCTGCCCAGTGCGGCGAACGGCAGCAGCACCAGGTCGTGCCGCTCGCGCACATGCGCGGCCTCGTGCGCGAGCACGGCCTCCAGCTCGTCCTCGGACAGCAGCTTGAGCGCGCCCTCGCTCACCACGACCTGCGAGCGCAGGCCGGGCACGCAGTACGCCGCGGCGCCGGGGTGGTCGAGGACCCGCACTCCGGGCACGCCGGGATCGTCGTGGGAGATCAGGGCGAGCAGCATGCGGTGCCGCCGCCGCGCCCGCAGCGCCTGCACGCCGGCCGTGAGGAGCACCGCGATCAGCACCGTCAGCGCGGTCAGCCCCGCGATGAGGGCCAGCACGTGCAGCGGGTCCCACGCCTCCAGGGGCTGCTCTCCCCGCGCGAACGCGACCAGCCCCGGCAGCACCCCCACGCCGTACGGGTCGAGCGCGTAGGCGAGCATGGCGCCGGTGGTGGCCAGGCCCCAGGCCACGCCCAGGGACTGCCAGACGATGATGGCCAGCCGTGGAGCACGCGAGGTCCACCGGGCCGAGGTGAAACGCCAGGAGCCGACCGCGCACGCCGTGGCGAGCGCTGCCAGCACCGCTGCCGTGATCACTCTTCCTCCAGCTCCGTAAGGGCTCTGCGCAGGATCTCCGCCTCGGTCCCGGACACGGCCTGGGCGAAGCGGGTCAGGGCGGCCGATCGGTCGCCCGTCATGTCCAAGGCCTCAAGCATAAGCTCGGCGATGTACGCGTCGCGGCTTTCGGCGGGTTCGTATCTCCATGCGCGTCCGTCACGGGTGCGCTCAAGGAAGCCCTTACGGGTGAGGCGGTCGAGCACGGTCATCACCGTGGTGGGGGCAAGGTCGCGGTCGGCTATGAGCCTGCCGACTTCGCGGGCGGTCAGCGGGCTGTTCTCCGCCCAGAGGATGTCCATGATGCTGCGCTCAAGCTCGCCAAGACCCTTCACGTCCTTCAGGGTAGCTCTACAACCTGTCGAGCTGGCATTTGGGGCGTGTGAACCCCGCCACGTCGGCTGAACCCTCGTCCGGTGCTCCGCGTATCTCCAGGCATGCGTTGGAGCACGGCAATTATGGCGCTGCTCGGCCTCGTGCTGGCGGCGGGATGCGCGGCGGCGGCGGACACGTCGTCGGACACATCGGTGGATCACGTCAAGGTGGACGTGGTCTTCAGCCAGGAGATGATCGCCCACCACCAGCAGACGATCCAGCTGGCTGAAGTGGCGGCCGAACGGGGCAGGAGCTCGTACGTCCGCGAGCTCGCCAAGAAGCTCATCCCGGAGGAGAAGGCGGACATCGAGATGATGTCGTCGTGGCTGCGCTCCTGGCGGGAGCCGCTGCCGCCGGAGCCGACCACCCGGATGGGCTCTGAGCTGAAGGCCGGGGCCGAGTTCGACCGGCAGTGGCTGAAGGAGCTGTCCGGGCACCTGGAGCACGGGGTCATGATGGCCGAGGAGGTGCGCAAGGCGGGCAGGCACGGGCCCACGCTGGAGCTGGCCGACAAGGTCGTCCAGGCGCAGAAGGCCGAGCTGGCCGACATCGCCGAGCACGCGGGCTGAGCCATGGCGAGGACGTACCCGATCGAGCGCCCGGCCACGGTAAGGGCCTTCCCGTTCAGGGTGGTCCCGGTCTACGCGGGTGCGGCGGTGGCCGCGGGTGTCGTGGTGCTGCTCGCCGTCCTGCGCACGGTACGCCGTACCTTCGTCCGGCTGGCGGCCGGAGAGATGACCGTGATGGTGGCTGCCATCGGGCTGGCCGCCGGCCTGTCGCGTACCCCGCCGCCTCCGGGCAGCGGCGGCGGCCACGGGCAACTCGCGCTGGAGTACGCGCTCGCCCCCTTCACCCCCGGAGCGCTGATCACGGAGTTCCGTCTGGACCCGACCGTCCTGCTGCTCCTGGCGCTGCCCGCGGCGGCGTACGTCGTCGGCGCGCGCAGGGCCGGTCCGTGGCCGGCCGGCCGCGCGCTCGCCTGGCACGCGGGGCTGGCGCTCGCGGCGTGGGCGCTGCTCGGCGGGGTCGGGAGCTACTCACGGGCGATGCTCTCGGCGCAGGCGCTCCAGCACATGGTGCTCACCGTCGTCGCGCCGCTCCTGCTCAGCCTGGGCGCCCCGCTCACCCTCGCCGCCAGGGCCTTCCGGCACGACCGCACCGGCCCCGGGCTCCTCACCCGTCCCGTCGTCCTGACGGCCGTCTACCCCGTGTCCTTCCTCCTCCTGTACGGCACCTCCTGGCTTCCCTGGTCCCTGTCCGGCTACGCCCCGCGCCTCCTGACCGAGCTGCTCTTCCTCGGCATCGGCCTCCTGGTGTTCCGGGTGGTGGCAGCCGTGGACCCGCTGCCCGGCCCGGTCCAGTGGGCCGAACGCGCCCGGCTGCTGGCCGTCGTGACCGCGGTCCACCTTGCCCTCGGCGCCTTCCTGCTGCTCGGGCCCGCGGTGGCGGCCGGCTGGCTCTCGCTCGTGGCCCCGCCAGGAGCGCCCGGCCTCCTCGCCGACCAGCGCCTGGCCGGGGCCGTGTCCATGCTCCTGCCGCTGCCGGCGCTCGCCCTGCTGGCCGTACGCATGGCCCCGGTGCTGGCGCGGGACGGCCGATGATGACACTCTCGGTGCGATGGAGATCACGCTGGTGCGCGGCGACATCACCGAGCAGCGCGCGGACGCCGTCGTCAACGCCGCCAACTCCTCCCTCATGGGCGGCGGAGGGGTGGACGGCGCGATTCACCGCCGCGGCGGGCCGGAGATCCTCGAGGAGTGCAGGCGGCTGCGGGCCGGTCACTACGGAAAGGGCCTGCCCACTGGCCAGGCGGTGGCCACGACGGCCGGGCGGCTGCCCGCGAAGTGGGTGATCCACACGGTCGGGCCGGTTCACTCGAAGTCGGAAGACCGCTCGGAGCTGCTGGCCTCCTGCTACCGGGAGTCGCTGCGGGTGGCCGACTCGCTGGGGGCCAGGTCGGTGGCCTTTCCCGCGATCTCGACCGGCATCTACGGCTGGCCCTTGGACGACGCCGCGCGGATCGCGCTCGACGCGGTGCGGCAGGCGGACACGTCCGTGGCGGACGTCCGTTTCGTGCTGTTCGACAGCGCGGCCTACGCCGTGTTCGAGACGCTCCTCTGACGGCGGCGGTTTCTCAGCGCGGGTCGACGGCCGACCAGGGGAGAGTCAGCTCGCCGAGCCGCCAGCGGGCCGGGCCGCCCAGCGGCGGGACCATGGGCACCGGCCACGACGTGGACAGCACCCGCACGGCGGCCAGCCACCGCTGCTTCAGCCCGTGAGCCCCATATGGCGCGCTCATCGCCCAGGCATGGTCGAAATCGCTCAGGAACGCATGAATCCGCTCACCGGGCACGTTCCGGTGGATGAGGGTCTTGGGCAGGCGGTCGGCCAGGTCCGAAGGCCGCTCGAAAGCATCGAAACGCGCCGAGAACGTGATCGTCCGCGGCCCTTCCGGCGACAGCCCTGCCCAGATCGCCCGCCGGCCGTTCTCGGACGACGTCCCCTCGACCAGGACGCCGTCCGGTGCCAGCCCGCTCCTGAGCACGTCCCAGTAGTGCCACGCCTCGGCCTCGCCGTACTGCCGGAGGACGTTGAAGGCCCGCACCAGCGTCGGCGGGCGCGAGACGGGCAGCTCGAAGCCGCCCAGCCGGAAGCTCAGCCCCTCCCTCTCGTACGGCTTCGCCACCGCCACCCTGGCCGGATCGATCTCGATCCCGACCACCTCGACCCCCGGGGCCACCCTGCGCAGCCGGGTGAACAGCTCCAGCGTCGTGGTGTGCGACGCCCCGTACCCGAGATCCACCACGAGCGGCCGCTCCGCGGCCCGCAGCAGCCCGCCGTGCACGGCGACGACCCACCGGTCGGAGCGGCGCAGCCGGTTGTGCCCGGTCGTGCCCCGGGTGATCGTGCCGACCGGCGACACGCGCACTGTCCGGCGCGGGTCGCGGGCTCTAGCCACTGACGCGGTGCACCTTGTGCTGGGCGGCCTGGGCCCTCGGCCGGATGATCATGCGGTCGATGTTCACGTGGGCGGGGCGGGTCACGCACCAGGCGACCGCGTCGGCCACGTCGTCCGAGCTCAGCGGGTCGGGCACGCCCGCGTAGACCCGCGCGGCGGCCTCCTCGTCCCCGCGGAAGCGGGTGACCGCGAACCCCTCGCTCTGCACCATGCCCGGGGCGATCTCCACGACCCGCACCGGCTGCCCGACCAGCTCCAGGCGGAGCGTCTCGACCATCGACGTCTGGGCGTGCTTGGCCGCGCAGTAGCCGCCGCCGCCCTCGTACGACACCAGGCCCGCAGTCGAAGTGATCATCACCAGCACGCCGTCGCCCGACTCGACGAGCTTGGGGACGAGCGCCTGGGTCATGCGCAGGGAGCCGAGCACGTTGACGTCGTACATGCGCTGCCAGTCGTCCAGCCGGCCCTCCGCCACCGACTCCAGGCCGAGGGCGCCGCCGGCGTTGTTGATCAGCACGTCGCAGCGCTCGAGCGAGTCCACCAGCGCGTCGACCGACTCCTGGGAGGTCACGTCCAGCGTCACGGGTCTGATCGACTCCACGTCCGCGGCCAGCTTGTCCAGCCGCTCGCGCCTGCGCGCGCCCGCCACCACCTCGAAACCCTCGGCGGCGAGCCTCCGCGCGGTCGCCTCGCCGATCCCACTGCTCGCCCCGGTCACCACAGCCGTTCTCCGCATGCCCTTCATCCTGCCAGCCGCCCCGCCCCCACCCCACGCCCGCCTCGTGCCCCGGCTCTGAAAGGCGACAGCCGGTTCACGGCCGCCCTAAACACCTAGTTATGACCCAATGTCGGGAATGTCGCAAAAATCTGGATGGTTGTATCCGACTTGGAGGTGGTGTGGAGTGAAGCGACGACGGGTGAGCCGGGTCGCGACCATCAGCATGCACACGTCACCCCTGGACCAGCCCGGGACGGGCGACGCCGGGGGCATGAACGTGTACATCGTCGAGTCCGCCAAACGCCTCGCTCAGCTCGGCGTGGAGGTGGAGATCTTCACCCGGGCCACCGCGCGCGACCTCCCACCCGTGGCCGAACTCGCCCCGGGCGTCCTCGTACGGCACCTCACCGCGGGCCCGTACGAGGAGATGGACAGGAGCGAGCTCCCGAGCCAGCTCTGCGCGTTCCTGTCCGAGGTGCTGCGCACCGAGGCCATGTACGACCCGGGCCGCTACGACGTCATCCACTCCCACTACTGGCTGTCCGGCCAGGTCGGCTGGCTGGCCAAGGAGCGCTGGGGCGTGCCGCTCGTGCACACCATGCACACCATGGCCAAGGTCAAGAACCTCCTCCTCGCCCGGGGTGACAAGCCGGAGCCGCAGGCCCGCGTGGTCGGCGAGCAGCAGGTCGTGGACGTCGCCGACCGCCTCGTGGCCAACACCGTCGACGAGGCGCGCGAGCTCATCGAGCTGTACCGCGCCGACGAGCAGCGCGTCGCCGTCGTGAACCCGGGCGTCAACCTCACCGTCTTCCAGCCCGCCTCGCAAGGCGCCGCCCGCCGCCGGCTCGGCCTGCCTCAGGACGCGCACGTGCTGCTCTTCGTCGGCCGCATCCAGCCGCTCAAGGCCCCGGACGTCCTGCTCCGCGCCGCCTCCAGGATGCTCATCGACGACCCGTCACTCCGTGACCGCCTGGTCGTGGCCTGCGTCGGCGGCCCGTCGGGCAACGGCCTGGCCAGACCGTCCCTTCTCGCCGAGATGGCCACCGAACTCGGCATCTCGGACGTCGTCCGCCTCGTGCCCCCGGCCCCGCAGGAGGAGCTGGCCGACTGGTACCGGGCGGCCTCGGTGACGGTCGTGCCCTCGTACAGCGAGTCGTTCGGCCTCGTCGCGCTGGAGTCGCAGGCGTGCGGCACGCCCGTTGTGGCCGCCGCCGTGGGCGGGCTGCGCACCGCCGTACGGGACGGTGTGTCCGGGCTGCTCGTGGACGGCCACGACCCGGCGCAGTGGGCGCAGGCGCTGCGCCGCTTCGTCGCCTCGCCGCGCTGGCGCGACTCGCTGGCGCAGGGCGCCCGGTCGCATGCGGCCGCGTTCGGCTGGCAGGCGACCGCGGCCCGGTTGACGGAGGTGTACGCGGCCGCCGCCGCGCACATGCACAAGAAGCCCGTCGCCCTGAACTTCTAGCTCCGTACTTTTGTTCTGGCGGCCTCTATCCTGGTCGGCATGCGCGATGTCGTCGAAGCCGCGCTCAAGGCCGCGGACGTCTCCTACGACGAGCCGCGACCGGGGGCGTTCCTGGTCAAACTGCCCGGCCAACACAAGCTCGCCACCATGACCTGGCTGATCGTGGGGGAGCAGGCGCTGCACGTCGAGGCGTTCTTCTGCCGCCAGCCCGACGAGAACCACACCGAGTTCTACCGCTGGCTGCTCGGCAAGAACGGCTCGATGTACGGCGTGCACTTCTCGCTCGACCCCGTCGGGGACGTCTACCTGGTGGGACGGGTGCCGCTGGCCGCCATCACGCAGGACGAGGTGGACCGGCTGCTGGGGTGCGTGCTGACGTACTCGGACGACTGGTTCGACCGGGCCCTGGAGCTCGGCTTCGCGTCGTCGATCCGGCGGGAGTGGGAGTGGCGGGCCAAGCGCGGGGAGTCGCTCGCCAACCTGCAGGCGTTCGCCCGTTTCGCCGACCCCCAGCGTTGACGTTTGATCCACAGAACCGCCCCCGACTCCGGTAACCATAGGATTGGCGACATGGCGACTTTGGTGCTGCTTAGGCACGGCGAGAGTGACTGGAACGCGAAGGGCCTGTTCACCGGCTGGGTGGACGTGACCCTCTCGGCCAAGGGCGAGGACGAGGCCCGCCGCGGCGGCAAGCTCCTCCAGGACAGCGGGCTGCGCCCGGACGTCGTCCACACCAGCCTGCTCACCAGGGCCATCCAGACGGCCCAGTTGGCGCTGGGAGAGGCCGACCTGGCCTGGCTGCCGGTCAAGCGCAGCTGGCGCCTCAACGAGCGCCACTACGGCGCACTCCAGGGCAAGAACAAGGCGCAGACGCGCGAGGAGTTCGGCGACGAGCAGTTCATGCTGTGGCGCCGCTCGTACGACGTGCCGCCGCCCCCGATCGCGGACGACGACGAATACTCCCAGGCCGGCGACCCCCGCTACGCCCTGCTGCCCTCAGAGCTGATGCCCCGTACGGAGTGCCTGAAGGACGTCGTCGACCGCATGCTCCCGTACTGGTACGACGAGATCGTCCCCGACCTGGCGGCGGGCCGCACGGTCCTGGTGGCGGCCCACGGCAACTCCTTGAGGGCCCTGGTCAAGCACCTGGACGGCATCGGCGACGAGGAGATCGCGGGCCTCAACATCCCGACGGGCATTCCGCTGCTGTACGAGCTGGACACGGACTTCCGGCCGCGGCGGCCGGGCGGCGAATACCTGGACCCGGATGCCGCCAAGGCCGCCATCGAAGCAGTGGCCAACCAGGGTCGCTGACCCCCCGAAGGCGCGGTCTTCGCAGGGGTGCGCTTCGCGCTGCGGGGGTGTGGGGGCACGCCCCCACACCCCCGGCGAGGGGACTACCGTCCCCTCGCGCACCCCGGACGCCGGCCATCGGGCGCCCGCATCCGCAGCGAAAAGGGCACGTGCTGGGGCGGACGCCCCCTCAACGCGTCAGCCTGATCAAGCGATCCAACGTCACATCCTCGTACCACGGGCGATGCGGTACAGCACGTTCGGACGCAGTGGCCCTTCGGGTGCGGTGAGGTCGTCGAAGTCGTCGGCCGGGTCCCGGGTCATGCCGATCCGGCGCATCACCGCCTGTGAACGGAGGTTGGTGGCTGTTGTCACAGCGAGGATCTCGGGCAACTCGAGAGTGTCGAAGCCGTAGGCCAGTACTGCCAGCGCGGCCTCGGTGGCGTAGCCGTGGCCCCAGGCTGATCGGGCGAGCCTCCAGCCGATCTCCACTCCGGTGAACGGCATGCCCTCATCCACCCGGTCCAAGCCCGCGAAGCCGATGAACTCGCCTGTGGCCTGCACCTCAACCGCCCACCACCCGTAGCCTCGCAGGTCGAACTCGGCCTGGAACCGCGCCACAGAGGCATCGCTCTGTTCGCGGGTGAGTACGTCGCCCAAGTGCTCCCGAACCTCGGGATCGGCGTTCATCTTCGCCCATGGCTCAAGGTCGGAGTCACGCCATCGACGCAGGGTGAGGCGATCGGTATGCAGTTCAGTCACGTCGGCCAGTCAAACGTGGGCTCTCCCTCGGGGCAATCCGTTTTCTTCAGGGCGACACCGCCACGCGGAAAGGACTTACACAGCTCGCTACCAGGCTGACCGAAGCGCCTGGCCGCCGACTGAGTTGGTGAACAAAGTTATGCACCTGCTAAGTTCTGTTTGCATGTCTCGGGATGCGTCATGAGCGCCCCGGCGCCGACCGGGGACGAGCTGCTGTCGGTGATGGCCACGTTGGCCAATCCGCATCGGCTGCGCGTCCTCGCGGCGCTCGCGGGAGAGCGCGACTACGTGAGTCGGCTCGCTCGCAAACTCGGCATCAGCCGGCCGCTCCTGCAGGTCCACCTGCGCAAGCTGGAGGCGGCGGGGCTGGTGACGAGTCGGTTGGAGCTTTCGGAGGACGGCAAGGCGATGAAGTTCTACGAGGTGAATCCGTTCGTCATCGAACTGACTCCACAGTCAATCCAGACCGCGGTGGGCACGCTGACCGTGCCCGTGGCCGACAAGGAGGGATCGGAACGATGAGCGGACACAGCTTGGCGGAGGTGGTCGGTGCTCTTGGCATCTTCGCGTTCGTCACCACCGTGATCACAGCGATCATCGTGCAGATCGGCGCGACGGCCAGGGCCCGCGCGGCGCTTGCACGTGAGGTCGAATACCGCAAGCTCGCCTCGAGCGGCGTGGACGCACAGCAGGGCTTGGAGCGACAGCTCGGTGCGATCGACGAACGACTGGCCGCGATCGAAAAGGTCCTCAAGACGGTCGAGTAGCCCTGGGGCCATGCCCTGGGCCGCCGAGCTGCAACTCGGCGACCCAGGTGAACGAAGAAGTACGCACCCACTCACAGGAACGCTCCTTCAGGGAAAGGACAGCAGTTCATGCTGCCTGAAAGCAAATCGCACGGCCCACTGGTGGAACGGATCGCCGGTTGGTCCGCCCGTCATCGCATGACCGCGATCATCGGGTGGTTCGCCCTGGTGATCGTTTCAGTGCTCGTCGGCACCGTTCTGGGCCTGGATTCGGCGCAGAGTACGGATCCTGGAGAGTCCGGCCGGGCCGACCGGGTCCTCGATGCTCAGACCAGCTACGTCCCGCTGCAGGAGAACGTCCTGGTCCAGCCGCTCGAAGACGGTGCGCGCCTCGCCGTGAACCCGCGGGTCAGGGGCGCCATCAAGGATCTGACCGCCGGCTTGCGGCAGGTGCCGGGCGCGGTCGCCCAACTGCGTTCGCCTCTGGAGCCCCACAGTGCCGACCTGATCTCCGAGGACGGACGCTCCGGCCTGGTCAACATCCAGATAGCCGGGCCCAGCGAGCAGTTCCGCGACCACCGCGCCGCCATCGAGTCGACGGTCAAGGAGGTGGCGGCCAGGCATCCTGACGTCAGGCTGGCCCAGGCCGGAGACGCCAGCCTGTCGGCAGCGGTCAACGACGGCATCAAGGACGACATGAAGTGGGCCGAGTTCCTTTCGCTGCCGCTCACCGTGGTGATCCTGCTGGTGGTGTTCGGCTCGCTCATCGCTGTGGGGATTCCGCTGCTGCTGGCGATCACGACCGTGCTCGGCGCGTTCGGCCTGCTCCAGGTGGTCGCGCACTGGGTCCCTGTCAACAGTGCCACCTCGTCCGTCGTGCTGCTGATCGGCATCGCCGTCAGCATCGACTACTCGCTGTTCTACCTGCGCCGGGAACGTGAGGAACGGATGGCCGGACGTAGCGTGACCGAGGCGCTCAAGATCACCTCGCGGACGTCCGGGCACGTGGTGCTCGTCTCCGGCCTCACCGTGATGCTGTGCCTGAGCGGCCTGCTGTTCACGGGCCTGGACAACTTCCAGGGCCTGACCGCGGGCGCCGTCCTGGTCGTCGGACTCGCCATGATCGGCTCGGTCACAGTGCTGCCCGCTCTTCTGGCCCTGCTCGGCCACCGCGTCGACAAGGCTCGTATTCCCTGGCTGGGCCGTCGCCGCACCGCGGCCGGTGAGTCCCGATTCTGGACAGCCGTAGCCCGCGCAGTGGTACGGCGTCCGCGGCTGTGGGGCGGACTGGCTGCTCTTGCCCTCGTCGTGCTGACTCTGCCGGCGTTCCAGATGCGGCTCCAGGATGCGGCGGTCACCGACAGCCTGTCCCGGGAGGTCCCGGTCGTGGACGCGGCGATCCGCATGCAGGAGGCCTTCCCCGGCAGTCCGCTGCCCGCGTGGGTGGTCATGTGGGAGAAGCGACCTGGCGCATTGGACGCCCCCCGGGTGCTGCAAGCGGTGAAGGAGCTGCATCCGATCTCCACCGTGCGCGTCGACCGGATCATGGTCGCCCGCGTTCCACTGGCGGACTTCGGCACGGGCGAGGTGGCCAACCGATCCCTGGAGGAGTTGCGAGCCGTCAAGGCTCCGGCCGCGCTCGGCTCGCTGCAGGGCGTGGACTACGCGGTGTCGGGCAAGACCGCGTTCGCGTACGACTTCACCAAGCAGATCACCGAACGATCACCGCTGGTGATCGGATTCGTGCTTGCGTTCGCGCTCGTACTGCTGGCGGTCTCGTTTCGGTCCCTGGCGGTGGCTCTTGTGTCGATCCTGCTCAACCTGCTGTCGCTCGGCGCCGCGTATGGCGTGCTGACCTGGGTGTTCCAGGACGGCCACTTGAGCGCGGCGCTTGGCTTCACACCGTACGGCGGCGTGATCGGCTGGTTGCCGCTGTTCATGTTCGCGATTCTGTTCGGACTGAGCATGGACTACCACATCTTCATTCTCAGCAGGATCCGGGAACGCCAGGCCGCCGGCGCCTCGGTGCGCCAAGCCGTCGTCACCGGGATCGGCGCCAGCTCCGGCGTTGTCACCAGCGCCGCCGTTATCATGACCGCTGCCTTCAGTGTGTTCCTGGCGCTGTCGGCGATCGAGTACAAGATGATGGGCGTCGGGCTCTCCGTCGCCATCTTGATCGACGCGACCCTTGTCAGGGGTGTGTTGTTGCCGGCCGCGATCACCCTGCTCGGCGATCGGCTCGGCTCCGCCGGGAAGGTGCCCGTCGTGAGCCCCGAAGAGAAGAACGGATCCGGAGCTGTGTGCGTCAAATGACGCATGAGTGCTGACATCGGGATGGCGCGTACCGATCGTGACCTCGGCTGGCAAGGCTGCTTCAACGTTCGCGACCTCGGCGGCATCCCGGTGGCCGGTGGCGGGGTGATCCGGTGGGGTGCCGCCGTCCGGTCGGACAACGAGATCCGGGACATCCTGGCGTGCAAGAACACCACAGCCCGCGCCGCCATGCTGGACGCCTTGAAGGGACTCGATGTGGAAGCCCATCTGCGGGCGGCGGGGCTCCACGCGCAGGACGTCCAAGCCATCCGTGAACGCTTCCTCGGTGTCCGCGCATGAGAGTGGCGGCGCTGCAGGCGAAGCTCGCCGTATCGGCGGCCGGCGATCTCCCACGGGCGATCGAGCGCTGCGCACGAGAGGCGGTCGAACTGCTCGTCCTGCCCGAGTGCTACTTCGGCGGCATGCCGACGGACCGACCGGCCGCCGAGGCCGTCGCGATGTCACCGCCGTACACGGAGCTGATCGCCCCCCTGCGTGACTGCCCGCCCACGATGACCGTCGTCGCCGGATTCACCGAACGCTCGGCCGACGGCCGGTTGCACAGCTCCGCGGCGGTCGTGCGCGGCGGCCGGCTGATCGGAGACGTCACCCGCAAACTCTTCCCCAGGGAATCAGCCTTCAGCCCCGGCGAGGACCTGCCCCTGTACCAGGAGGGCGACCACGCCTTCGGCGTCGTGATCTGCAATGACGCCAACTTCGTCGAGCCGTCCCGCCTCCTGGCGCTGGCCGGCGCGCGCATCCTGGTGTGTCCGCTCAACAACGACCTGCCCGCGGAGGTCACCCGGGGCTGGGCGGTCAGGACGCGGTCCACGCTCGTCGCCCGGGCCGTGGAGAACGACTGCTGGGTGATCGCGGCCGATGTCGCCGGGACAACGGGGAGACGCGAAGGCGGAGGGGCGACCCGGATCATCGGTCCCGACGGGCAGGTGGTCGCTGCGGCAGGTGCGGAGGAGCCAGGGCTGGTCATGGCCGACATCGAGGTGGCCGGCCGCTCCTTCCTGGAACGTTGGGACGTGGCGCGGAACCCGGCGGTTCTCAGTAGCTGGCTCGACTACGTGTCCGGGCAACGGAGTGAAAGCTGACCGAACGGCAAGTACTCCTGCGCGAGGCTGTACTGTCACGGGGCCGGCGGTTCAATTGCTGCTCGGCGGCCAGCTTCCCCAGGAGCGATCCGATCCGCTCTCCTCGCCGTACCGCGTCGCCTTGCTCACGCAGTCGGGGCAGACAGGTTCGTCAACCGACCTGGCCACGGCTTCCGGCTTGGCCGGACGAAGAGAGCCCAGGACCGTGATCCCTGGCGGCATACGGGTCTCGGGATCGATCAGGACGGTCGTGACCTCTTTCGGGTCGAAGCTGAATGTGCGCTTGCACGCATAGCACCGACCGGTGTTCTCGGCATGGTCGCTCATCTGATGTCGTCCTTCCCTTACCAGGAAGGTACCCGTCCGGTGAACGTCCGGAGGATCAACTGGCCCTCGCCATCAGGCGGACCGGCACGGCTTTTGCCGGTCGCCATCAGGAACCAGCATTGGATGCGGAAAGGGCCCAAGGAAGGAGAGCGCGAGGGGACGGGAGTCCCCTCGCCTGGGGGTCGAAGGGGGCGGGAAGCCCCCTGGGAGCGCTGTCTGGAACCCCGAGCGCGAAGCGCCAGTGGGTGGAAGGCCGTGCTTCTCAGCTGGGACGGGACCCCGTGACCAGGTAGACGACGTCGGCCGCCACCCGCACCGCGTGATCCGCGTACCGCTCGTAGTAGCGCCCGATCAACGTGATGTCGATCGCCGGCTCCACACCGTGCTCCCAGTCCTTGGACAGGATGTTCCTGAACAGCCTCCGGTGCAGCCGGTCCATCGCGTCGTCGTCCTGCTCCAGCTCCAGGGCCGAGTCCACGTCCCGCGAGGCGATGCAGCTGCCGGTCTTGGTAATGAGGTTCTCCGCGATCTGCCCCATCTCCACGATGGTCGAGCGCACCTCCGCCGGGATCGCCGACTCGGGGTGGCGGAGCCGGGCGACCTTGGCGACGTGGACGGCGAGGTCGCCCATGCGTTCCAGGTCGGTGCCCATGCGCAGCGCCGTGATGACCATCCGCAGGTCCACCGCCACCGGCTGCTGCCTGGCCATCAGCTCGAAGATCGAGCTCTCGATGTCGGCGAAGATGGCGTTCACTTCCTCGTCTCGGGAAATGACGCTCTCGGCCAGCTGGAGATCCGAGTCGAGCAGGGCCGTCGTGGCCCGGGAAATGGCCGAACGGACGAGCCTGGTCATCTCGACCAGCTTGTCGGTCAGTGAATCGAGTTCCTCATGGTACGCGTCGCGCATGTGGCCACCGTACGGGCCCGTCGATGAACGAACCCCTACCGTCAGATGAACTTTCCAGGAAAGGCCGTTCATCCGCTGATGAGGGGGGTTATCCCTCAGAAAACGCCACCTACCATCGGAGATATGAGTGAGATGGCCATGAGCTTCGCGGCCCTGGCCGGGTTCGTCGTGGGCGCCCTGGCGGTCCTGTTCTACCGAAACCAGATCGAGGCTCCCAAACGTAGCGGTGGGCCCGACCCCGTCGAGAGCGGCGCGGCGCTGCCGCAGGGCGTGGCGTCCGTGCTGGCCGTGCTGCCCTCGTCCGCCGTGGTGCTCGACGCGCACGACAAGGTGCTGCGCGCGAGTTCGGCCGCGCGGGCGTTCGGGCTGGTCAAGGGCGACCGGCTGATGGCCGCCGAGCTGCTGGCGCTGGCCAGGCAGGTACGCAGGGACGGCGAGATCCGCGAGAGCGAGATCGACGTCGCCGGACACAAATTCGGTCAGGAGACCACCAACTTCGCAGTACGCGTGGCCCCGCTCGGCTCCCACGGCCTGGTGCTGGTGCTCGCCGAGGACCAGACCGAGCGGCGCAGGGTCGAGGCCGTACGCCGTGACTTCGTCGCGAACGTCAGCCACGAGCTGAAGACCCCGGTCGGCGCGATGAGCCTGCTGGCCGAGACCATCCAGGACGCCGCCGACGACCCCGAGGCGGTCGGCCGCTTCGCCGGGCGGATGCAGCACGAGGCCGCCCGCCTCAACTACCTCATCCAGGACTTGATCACACTCAGCAGGATCCAGGGCGCCGAGCCCATCCCCACCCCTGGTCAGGTCTCGATCGACGAGGCCATCCACGACGCCATCGACCACTGCAACACCAAGGCCGTCGCCAAGGACATCGCGCTCGTCACCGGGGGCACCGAGGGCCTGCGCGTCTGGGGCGACGACGAACTGCTCGTCACCGCCCTGCGCAACCTGATCGACAACGCCGTCGCGTACAGCCCCGAGCACACCAGGGTCGTGGTCAGCGTGCGGCCCGCGGGCGACTCGGTGGAGATCAGCGTCAGCGACCAGGGCATCGGCATCCCCGAGGAGGCGCTCGAGCGGATCTTCGAGCGCTTCTTCCGCGTCGACGCGGCCAGGTCGCGCGCGACCGGGGGCACGGGACTCGGCCTGGCCATCGTCAAGCACGTCGCCGCCGCGCACGCCGGCGAGGTGTCAGTCTGGAGCAAGGAAGGCTCCGGCTCCACCTTCACCCTCCGCCTGCCCGCCTTCGGCGGCACGGCGGTGGCAGTACCACCCTCGATTCCCCTGGAGACAGCTAAATGACCCGCGTACTCGTCGTGGAGGACGAGGAGTCCTTCTCCGACGCTCTGTCCTACATGCTCCGGAAAGAGGGCTTCGAGGTGTCGGTCGCCGCGACCGGGCCCGAGGCGCTCGACACGTTCGACCGCAACGGCGCCGATCTGGTGCTGCTCGACCTGATGCTGCCGGGTCTGCCCGGTACGGAGGTGTGCCGCTCCCTCAGGCAGCGCTCCAAGGTCCCGGTCATCATGCTGACGGCCAAGGACAGCGAGATCGACAAGGTGGTGGGCCTCGAGCTGGGCGCCGACGACTACGTCACCAAGCCGTTCTCCTCGCGCGAGCTGGTGGCCCGCATCCGCGCGGTGCTGCGCCGGCAGGGCGACGTGATGGAGGAGCTGGAGACCGCGGTGCTGGCCGTCGGCCCGGTGCGCATGGACGTCGACCGGCACGTCGTCGCCGTGCGCGGCGAGCAGGTGCAGCTGCCGCTGAAGGAGTTCGAGCTCCTGGAGGTGCTGTTGCGCAACGCCGGGCGTGTCCTGACCCGCGGCCAGCTCATCGACCGCGTCTGGGGCGCCGACTACGTGGGCGACACCAAGACCCTCGACGTCCACGTCAAGCGCCTGCGCGCCAAGATCGAGGCAGACCCGTCCAACCCGCGCTGCATCCTCACCGTGCGGGGACTGGGCTACAAGTTCGACGCCACCGAGGAATGAGAGAACCCTTGTTCCGGTACGGATCGCGTACCGGAACAAGGGTTCTCGCGTGTCAGTGGGCTTCTTCGGAAGCGCTGGCGGAAGGCGTCGGCGACGGGGTGGCGGCCGGCGTGGCGTTGGGAGCCGCGGGGTAGTCCTTGAACTCACGGCTGCGCGTGACCACAGGGACGTTCAGGGACACGATCCCGGCGTTGGCGAACTGGAGGTCCAACTTGATGCTCTCGCCGCCCCTGAGGCTCTTGGGGATCGCCTCGAGCATGATCTGAGGGGTGGGCTTGCCGGTGTTCACCAGCTGGTTGCTCGGGAGCTGGATCGGAGCCGTGACCTTCACCGTCCCCATGCTGCCCGCGTTGACCGCCTCGAGGGTGTCGGGGGCGCCCGCGGTGTTGAGGATGTTCAGGTAGATCGGGGCCGAGCCGCGCCAGGCGAGCTGCGCACCGGAATCGGGGCCGAGGATGAACGCCTGGGGAATCTGAATGCCGCGCGTGCCGTAAGCACCGTTCTGGATCAGTACCCCTGCCTCGTTGGGCGCGTACGGCTTGTTGGTGTTGGCGTCGAATCCAGCCCCGCAGCCCGCGAGCACGGGGGCTGCCAAGAAGGCGGCTACGACAATCCAGCGACGGCTGGTCACGGGCGGGTTCTCCTTGGTCTTGCGGAGGGCTCGCGCATGCGCTATGCGGAGGTGGCGCGCATGCGTGATGTGCAGCGCCCACCATATCCACCCCAATCCATGGTCATATCCGCACCCCTGCAGGTCATTCGCTATGTCCGGAAATGCGATTCATAGAGTTGAGCGGTTGTCAAGCCCTAATATGAGGCCTTGACCTGCAGTTATGAGGTTTTCACTGTTCCGGGAGGCTGTGGATGCGTGGTACCCTGGAGTACAGCGGAAGGGGTACTTGTCACATGACTTTCCAGGTCGGCGACACTGTCGTCTACCCCCACCATGGGGCTGCTCGGATCGAAGCAATCACGAAGCGATCCATCAAGGGTGAGGAAAAGACCTACCTGGTGCTCAAGGTCGACAAGGGCGACCTTACCGTCCAGGTGCCAGCCGAAAACGCAGAACTCGTCGGTGTGCGCGATGTTGTCGGTCAGGAAGGCCTTGAGCGGGTTTTCGATGTCCTGCGAATGCCGCACACGGAAGAGCCCACCAACTGGTCTCGTCGCTACAAGGCCAATCTGGAGAAGCTCGCCTCCGGCGATGTGAACAAGGTCGCCGAGGTGGTTCGGGACCTGTGGCGGAGGGACCGTGAGCGCGGTCTGTCCGCGGGCGAGAAGCGCATGCTCGCCAAGGCACGCCAGATCCTGGTCAGTGAGCTCGCCCTGGCGGAGAAGACCAACGAGGACAAGGCTGAGGCCCTGCTCGACGAGGTTCTCAACTCCTGAACACACATCTTCCACGGGTGGGCGTCGGAGTCGACGTCCACCCGTTCGCTTCAGGAGCCTCGGGGCGGGAGCTCAACCTCGCCGGCCTGCACTGGCCGGGCGAGACCGGACTCGAGGGGCATTCGGACGGCGACGCGGCCGCGCACGCCGCGTGCGACGCGCTGCTGTCCGCCGCCGGTCTGGGTGATCTCGGGCAGTTGTTCGGGACCGCCGATCCACGTTGGGCGGGCGCCTCGGGCGTCGCGTTGCTGGAGGAGACCGCGCGCCAGGTGCGCGCCGCAGGCTACGAGATCGGCAATGTGGCCATCCAGGTGATCGGCAACCGGCCCAAACTCGCGCCGCGCCGTACGGAGGCCGAGAAGGCGCTCAGCGCGGCCGTGGGCGCGCCCGTGAGCGTGTCGGCCACCACCACTGACGGGCTCGGCCTGACGGGGCGCGGAGAGGGCATCGCGGCCTTCGCGACGGCCCTGGTAGTCAACCTTTCCTGAACGCCGGGCGTCTTTACGTACGGATGCGTGAGGGTGTCCCGGCGGGCCGTCGCGCGGCCCGCTGAATCCGGAGGCGGCGGTTCGTCACTGGCGCGGTACGGGCCGCCGCCTTCTTCCGGTTGCTTGCCTGCTCAGAGGGTAGATGCCCCTCAAGACATGTGAACGTCTCGGGGGGAGCTACACATGATCGGAGCGATTGTTTCCGCAGTAGTCATCGGCGCGATCGTCGGTGCCCTCGCCAGGTTGATCGTGCCTGGCAAGCAGAACATGTCCATCGGCCTGACGCTCATCGTCGGCATCGTGGCCGCTCTGCTCGGCACGCTGATCGCCCAGGCGACCGGAGTGGCCGACACGCGGGGGATCGACTGGATCGAGCACATACTTCAGCTCGTGCTGGCGGTCATCGGCGTGCTCCTCGTGACGCGCATGGGCCCGGGACGCACCGGCCGTACTCGCGGAACACCCACCTGACCTGCGCATTCTTCAAGTCCACGCATAAACCCGGTAGATCGGGTAGCGACATCCCCGTGAGAGTGAACCGTTCACTCTCGCGGGGAGGTTTCGAGTCATGACAATCGAGTCCATCCTTGGCGCCATCGTGATTGGCGCCGTGATTGGCGCAATCGGTCGTCTGCTGCTTCCGGGTAGGCAGGCCATCGGGTGGATCCTCACCATCGTCGTCGGCATCGTGGCAGCCCTGCTGGGCACGGCGCTCGCGCAGGTGCTCGGGGTGGAGACGACGCCTGGCATCGACTGGATCGAGCTGATGATGCAGGTGGTGCTCGCAATCGTCGGCGTCGGCCTGGTGGCCGGACTCCGACGCGGCTCGAGGGTCTAGGCGGGATAGCGGGACAGAAAGGCCCGCCCGGGACATGCGTCCCGGGCGGGCCTTTCTCAGTCTTCTGGGTCCGCCGGCGGTCGCGGGGTGCTGCGCAGGCGCCCTGAGGGTGCCGGCGGGCCGTCGTCGTGGATCACGGGGTGGGGGGGCGGTGTCCTCTGACGCGTCGTCCCGCTCTTCCGCCTCGGCCTGCTCGGGGCCGTGCTCGGGATCGGGCACGTCGTCCGTCACGACGGGGTGCGGCTGGGTGTCGGCGTCTCTGTCGTCGTTGCGCGGGTGGACCAGGACGTCGGTCGGCTTGACCCGGTCGCCCCAGCGCACGGGCCGCGGCCGCGGCTTCTCCTCGTCCGGAACGGGCCACTCGGTCACCTGCGCCGCCATCGGCTCTTCCGCGACATGCGCGACCTCCGGGACCTCGGGGACCTCTGGGACCTCTGGGGTTTCTTGCACCGGTGGTGGCGGCGTCTCCGCGGGCCGGTCCACGGGCCGGTCCACGGGCCGGTCCGCAGTCCGGTCCTCGGGGAAGGGAACGATGTCCTGCTCCACCGCGGTGGGGGCCACCTCGGTCCGATGCGACTGCACGTGCTTGATCAGCAGCAGCCAGAGCCACAGGGCCACGGCCAGCATGATCCAGGGCGCCAGCGCCACGCCGACGGCCGTCTGCCGCACGTCGAACGCGAACCGCATCGCCGTCGCCACATTCGCCGCCGCGGCCGCCGCGATGAGCACGACCAGCACGGAGGCCGCCTGCACGCGTACCAGCAGCCGGGCCGAGCGCAGCAGCAGCACGTCGATCAGCGCGACCACCAGGAGGGCGTCGAAGGCCGCCGGATAGAGGAAGGCGAGGTCCTGCCGGGCCTCGCCGGTGATGGCCAGCGCGCGCAGGTCGTCGAACGAAAGCGCGCACGCGGCCCCGGTGAGGGCGGCGACCGCGAGCCCGGCCAGGGCGATGCCCAGGCGGCGGAGCGTAGAGGGGGGAGTCACGTCCATGGCGGTTTCGAGCCTACAGAAGAATGGAGGCCAGGATCGATCAAGGGAGATACATGGCCGAGCTGTCGGAAGAAGTGCGCAAACTCCTGGACGCACCGAATTATGCGACCGTGACCAGCATCAACCCTGACGGTGGGCCGCAGTCGACCGTGGTGTGGGTACGTACGGACGGCGACGACGTGCTGTTCTCGACCGTGAAGGGGCGCAGGAAGCCGCGGAATTTCGAGCGCGACGCCCGGGCGAGCCTGCTCGTCATCGACCCGGACAATCCGTACAGATATGTCGAGGTGCGCGGGCGCGTGACCATGGCTGACGACCCTGAAGGCTCGCTCATCCAGGAGCTCTCGCAGAAGTATCGAGGGCTGCCATGGGAGGACAAACCGGGCACAGAGCGGCTCATCGTACGGATCTCGCCGGACAGGGTCACGTTGCGGGGCTGATTTATCGGTGTGACGGCCGTATTTATCGGCGTGACCAAGGCGCGGAGGCGTTAGCCTAGCCTTCGTGAGCCTGCACATCTACGACACCAGTACGCGCGCCATCCGTGAATTCGTTCCGGTCGAAGCCGGCCGGGCGTCGATTTACCTGTGTGGGGCGACCGTGCAGGCTCCTCCGCACATCGGGCACATCCGCTCAGGTGTGAACTTCGACGTGCTCCGGCGCTGGCTAGCGCGTTCCGGCTATGACGTGACGTTCTGCCGCAATGTCACAGACATCGACGACAAGATCATCAGGGTGGCGGCCGAGGAAGGCGTGCCCTGGTTCGTCGTGGCCGAGCGCAACCAGCGGGCCTTCACCTGGGCGTACGACACGCTGGGCTGCCTCCCGCCGACCGTCGAGCCGCGGGCCACGGGGCACGTGCCCGAGATGATCACGCTGATGGAGCGGCTGATCGCGCGCGGCCACGCGTACGCGTCCGGCGGTGACGTCTACTTCGACGTCCAGTCGTACGCCGACCGCTACGGCTCGCTCTCCAACCAGAAGCTGGAGAACATGCGCGCCGCGGCCGACACCGACGACGAGTCCTGCAAGCGCGACCCGCGCGACTTCGCCCTGTGGAAGGGGGAGAAGCCGGGCGAGCCGACCTGGCCCACTCCCTGGGGGCCGGGCCGTCCCGGCTGGCACCTGGAGTGCTCGGCCATGGCGACGAAATACCTCGGCGCGACCTTCGACATCCACGGGGGCGGGCTCGACCTGATCTTCCCGCATCACGAGAACGAGATCACGCAGTCGCAGGCGGCGGGCGACGGCTTCGCCCGCTACTGGATGCACAACG
Organism: Nonomuraea helvata; assembly: GCF_039535785.1. NCBI lineage: Bacteria > Bacillati > Actinomycetota > Actinomycetes > Streptosporangiales > Streptosporangiaceae > Nonomuraea > Nonomuraea helvata. The sequence continues at coordinate 767,978 of NZ_BAAAXV010000009.1, read as the reverse complement.
GCCTGGTCAAGATCGGCGCGGAGAAGATGAGCAAGTCGCTCGGAAACTCGCTGCTGATCCCCGAGATGGTGCAGAAGGTGCGGCCGGTGGAGCTGCGCTACTACCTGGCGGCGCCGCACTACCGCTCCTCCATCGACTACTCGGAGGAGGCCCTGCTGGAGGCCGCGGCGGCGTACCAGCGCATCGAGGGCTTCGTGACGCGTGCCGCCGAGGTCATCCACGACGTCGACGCGGACGCGCCGCTTCCGCAGGCGTTCGTGGACGCCCTCGACGACGACCTCGGCACGCCGCAGGCTCTCGCGGTCGTGCACGAGGTGGTGCGCGAGGGCAACGTGGCGCTGTCGCGGGGCGACAAGGAGGCCGTGGCCCGGCTGCTCGCCGAGACCCAGAACATGCTGGACGTCCTGGGCCTCGACCCGCGCTCCCCGCAGTGGCGCGGGGCCGGATCGGACCTGTCGCCGGTGGTGGACGCGCTGGTGGCGGTGGCGCTGGAGCAGCGCAAGGCGGCCAGGGAGCGCAAGGACTACGCCGCGTCCGACGCGATCAGGGACCAGCTGGCGGCGGCGGGGATCACGGTGGAGGACACCCCGCACGGCCCCCGCTGGGAGCTGTCCCGCTCTTAGTGTGGGATTCGGTGCCCTTGGGCCCGAGTACCCTTGTTGGCATGGCAGCAGGCGGTAGGGCATCGGGCAGGCCCGCAAAGAAGAAGGGCCCGTCCAAGGGCACCGGAGGGCAGAAGCGCCGGTCGCTCGAGGGCAAGGGTGCGACCCCGCCTGCTGAAATGCGGCATTGGTACAAGGACAAGGCCCGAGCCGAGCGCATCTCCCGCGAGGAGCACGGGGGTGCGCGGCGTACCGCACCGGTGCGGCAGAGGCGCTCCGAGGACGCCCCCGAATACATCGGCGGCCGCAACCCGGTGCTCGAGGCCCTGCAGGCGGGCGTGCCGTCCAGCGCGCTCTACATCGCCCAGCGCATCGACAACGACGACCGCGTACGCGACTCCATCAGGATCGCGGCGGAGCGCGGGATCGCGCTGCTGGAGGTCAGCCGCGACAAGCTCGACCGCCTGACGGAGGGCGCCGTCCACCAGGGCATCGCGCTCCAGATCCCCGCCTACGACTACGCGCACCCGTCCGACCTGGTGCAGCTGGCGCACGACGCCGCCGAGGTCCCCCTGATCGTCGCCCTCGACTCGGTCACCGACCCGCGCAACCTCGGCGCCATCGCCCGCTCCGCCACCGCTTTCGGCGCCCACGGCCTCCTCGTCCCCTCCCGCCGCTCGGCCGGCGTGACGGGCGGGGCCTGGAAGACCTCCGCGGGCACCCTCGCCACCCTGCGCGTGGCCCGAGCGGCCAACCTGACGGCGGCGCTGCGCGAATACCGCGAGGCGGGCCTGTTCGTGATCGGCCTCGACGGCGCCGGCCAGACGGACATCCAGGACGTCGACCTGCTGACCGAGCCGCTGGTGGTGGTCGTGGGCTCCGAGGGCAAGGGGCTTTCACGGCTGGTCCGGGAGCAGTGCGACGTGGTGACCCGCATTCCGATGCAGGCGGCGGCCGAGTCCCTCAATGCGGGGGTGGCTGCTGGAGTGGCGCTGTACGAAGTCGCTCGTCACAGGCGTCGCTAGCGTCTACACTGGTAGGCCGCGCCGACGTAGCTCAATCGGCAGAGCATCTGTCTTGTAAACAGAAGGTCAGGGGTTCGATTCCCCTCGTCGGCTCTGCAGTAGAGGGCCCCTGAACAGGCATAACGCCGTCAGGGGCTTTCTCTTTGTCAGGACAATGTCGAGATCTTGCTAACACCCTTGCTAACACGGTGGCTCCCGGGTGGCTCCCCGCTATCCGCCGACAGCCTCGGCGAAGACATCGGCCGCCGTGGCTGCCTGTTCGTGGATGGCGTGGGCGTAGACGCGCAGGGTTCCGTGCAGGACATGATGCGCCCGTGTGGGCAGGTTTCGGCGTCGCGGCGGGCGTGGCAGGGCAGGACGTTGCCGTTCTTCTCACGTCGCATGTGGACCGTTCCAAAGCTGGATGCGGTGAGGGTGATGGACAGTGTGGGATGGGCGGTGACGCTTTCCGGCACGCCCGTGACGCCGATCAGGCCGGCGCGGATGAGGTGGTAGGTGTCGGCGCGGTAGATCTCGGCGCAGGCCGGGCAGCAGGAGGCGCGGCGGGTCTTGCAGGGAAGGCGAAGGACGCCGTCGGGCTCGTAGCGGGTGGTGTAGCGGTGCAGGAGCCGGCCGGTCGCGCGATCGTAGTGTTCGACCTTGCCACGCAGGTGGATGGGCTGGCGGCAGCCCCCGGTGGCGCGGATCTGGGCGGCCCACCGGTCGTAGTCCGGAGCGTTGAGTCGGGCGATCATGCCCGCAAGGGCGTGCGGGTTGGTGGTGCATGCGGGCAAGATGGAAGCCTCCTTTCACTCGTTCGGGTGAGGGGATGGCCCCCGACCTGGCAGTCGTCTTGGCGGATGTGCGGCCAGGCCGGGGGCGCTGCGCGTTATGCGCCTGGTTGCCGGTGCCAGTGCCGGTGCCGTCGCAGTCGCGGCAGCGGTTGCGGTCAGTGTCGAGGCCGGTTCCGGTGCAGGTGCAGCAGCGGTGGTGGATGACTTGGATCAAAGCTGTTCACCTCCTTTGGCGTGGTGTCGTGGTGAGGTAGATGCGCCGGTGGGAGGGCCTGGTGCGATCGGGATAGAGCCGTGAGACACCCGTGACGGTGAAGTTGAGGCGGAGACGGAACAGGGCGTCGATGACTTCGGCACGGGTGCCGTCGAGGCGAATGCGCATGGTCGCTTCTCCTGCTGGTCAGGTGGTGGGTGCCGGGTCGGGCTCGATGCAGCGCCAGTAGCTTCGTTCGGCGGCGTGACGGGCGCGTGCAGCGGCCAGGACGGCTACGGCCCGGTACTCGACTGGCCCGAAGTAGACCGAGGTCGTGTAGTGGCAGAAGGCGCACGACAGATAGGGGCCTGAGCCATGGCCAAGCGGATCGACTACTACAACGACCCCGACGCCCAGCGCCCAACAGCCTGGTCCCGTCCGTGAACGTCATCGTCACCAACGCCGCGGACGAGATCCTGATGATCCGCCGCAGCGACAACGGCAACTGGGCCGTCCCCGGCGGGGCGATCGATCTCGGCGAGTCCATCCCGCAAGCCGCCATCCGGGAAACTCTCGAAGAGAGCGGCATCGTCTGCGAGATCACAGGCTTGGTCGGAACGTACAGCGACCCCCGGCACGTGATCCTCTACACCTCCAACGGCGAGGCCCGCCAGGAGTTCTCGATCGTCCTGACAGCCCGGGCGATCAGCGGGGAGCCGACGCCGAGCGACGAGTCCCGCGAGGTCCGCTGGATGCCCCGCGAGCAGGTCACCGCGCTGCAGATGGACCGCTCGATGCGGATGCGCATCGAGCACTACCTAGTCGGCATCGCCCTGCCGTACATTGGTTGATCTTTGGCGGACCAGGTTGGGAGCGATCGTGGAAGAGTGGTTGGATCCGGCTGGGATCTCTACGAAGCGATTGTGGGTTCGGGCGACTACGCGCGATGATCTGCCCGCGCTGGAACGAACCTGGCTGGACCCCGAGATCCGCCGCTATCTGGGCGGTCCCGTCTCTGCTGAGACGCTGGAGCGTCGGCGGCAGATGCAGCCGGGCCGTGGCACGTTCACCGTCACCCTGAACGAGGACGCGATCGTTGGCTTCTGCTTCTACTGGCGTACGGAGCAAGATGACCTCGAACTGTCCTATAGCTTCATGCCCGAGCATTGGGGACACGGCTACGCACGCGAGGCTTGCGCCGCTGTCCTGGAATGGGGTTTCGCCAATATCCCCGGTACCGAGCGAATCGTCGCCATCACCCAGGCAGCCAACCTCCGCTCCGTCCGCCTGCTGGAGTCTCTCGACATGGTGAAGGTCGACGAGTTCATTCGGTTCGACGCGCCTCAGGTGATGTACGCGGCGTACCGCTAAGCGCTGCCTCCACCGCCCGGACGGCGGACAGGATGCACGGCGTCGAAGCGGTGATCGACCGGCTTACCAGCTGATCAGGCCCGTAGCGGGGATGGATCTCGGCCAGGCGTTCCGTGACGTCGAGATGTTGTCCGTCCGGGCCGGTTGTCATGTCGCAATAGGTGAGCGCCTGGACCAGTTCCGGCCCTTCCTCGTCGAACTCTTGCGTCAGTTCCGTGAACAGGGACCGCTCAAGGGCCTCGTTCACCGCGCAGGAGTGGTGAGCGACCAGCCGACACAGCGTGTCGTCGGCCTGGTGGACATCGCGGAGGTAGCGCGCGCCGTCGAGGGGATGGAATCCGGTCGAGACGAGATCGGGGGCGTATCCGATGTCGTGCAGGTAGGCGGCGGCGGTCAGGGTGTCGGCCTCGTCGCCAAGGATGGGCGCCAGCGACACGGCGCGAGCTGCTACGCGGCACGCGTGATCCACCCGCGGTTTGAGCTGTTTGGTGGCGGGCGCAGGGGTGGCGTGCGCGTCGGTCACTGGCGATTCTGGTAGACGGCCATGGACTCCAGGCAGACGGCCACGAAAGATCCCGGCAGTCGGACTCGTCTCCCGAGGGCCGACTCCGGTATCGGGATGGGTCCGATGCGCTCGTGGGCGCGGCCCGGCCGGCAGGGCGTCCGGCGCAGCGGTCAGCTCGCGCACATCACCTCCTCGATCGCAGGGAGGAAGGTTCAGCCGGTGACCCGGGCCAGGCACTGGCCCTTGGCGTGCTCGTCGGTCTCCCGGGTGCCGTAGCCGGTGGCCCACAGGCCGCCGCCCGGCACAGCGCCGAGCTACTTGATCCGGTAGTCATCGAGCAGCGGCGGTTTCGGCGCCTGCTGCCAGGCGGTGCCGTTCCAGCGCAGCAGCACACCGACGCTGCGCGCCACGGTTCGCGCGAACGCCATGCCATGGGAGATGGTGGCGGTGTACCGCCACGGTGCGTAACCGCCGCCGCCCACCCTCCGCTCCACCCTTGCTTAGCTTATCGATATTCGATAGATTCACATCGTAACTCGATGGAGGGGTGGACCATGGGAAAGCTGACAGTGCGTGCGCTGCGCGCGGTGCTCGGGGTGGTGTTCGTCGGCACCGTGTGCATACAGGCATCGATGGTGTGGGTGTTGGTCAGCGGGAGCGACCCGGAGGACGGGTCGCTCCCGCTGACCGCGCTGCGCGTGATCACGATCCTGGGCATGGTGTCGGTCCAGGTCGCCCTGGTCAGCGTATGGCGGCTGGTGACGATGGTGCGACGCGGAACCGTGTTCTCTCACGCCGCCTTCCGGTACGTGGACGCCGTGATCGGCGCGATCGTGGCGGCTGCTCTCCTGTGGTTCGCGGTCACGGCCCTCAACGCGCCGGGCCAGCGGGACGACCCGGGCGTCACGGTCATCATGGGCGGGATCGGCCTGGCCATCCTGGGGGTCGCGCTCATCGTGCTCGTGCTGCGGATGCTGCTCGCCCAGGCCGTCGCGCGCGACGTCGAAGCGACGCAGATGCAGGCCGAGCTGGACGAGATGATCTGATGCCGATCGTCGTCGACATCGACGTGATGCTGGCCAGGCGGAAGATGTCCGTGGGCGAACTCGCGGACCGCATCGGGATCACGCCCGCCAACCTGGCGGTACTCAAGAACGGCCGCGCCAAGGCGGTGCGCTTCACGACGCTCGCCGCGCTCTGCGAGGTACTCCAGTGCCAGCCGGGCGACCTGCTGCGCTGGGAGGCCGAGGACGCCGCCGGCGATGACGTGCCCCAGAGCGGGCGTGAAACGCCTGGCACCACCGGCCCGACACGGCACGTGGACCGCATGGACTTGGTCGCCGATCACCCGCAGCACCGTCCCGACCCCGTTGCGTAGATTTTTGGTGACCTGCGCAGAACCGTCCTGGGCGACGATCGCGACCTGCGAACGTGACCTACCCACCGGCACCCTCCGGGTCCTTCCATCGCGGAAGGGGAGTTCGCCGTTGGGTCGTAGCCAGGGTCATGTGGTCTTGGAGCAGTGCGGGGCCATGTCCGATGCCGTAGATGCCGGACACCATCGGGCACTGCGTTGCTGGGGTGCCGTCCTGGCTGAAGACGGCGATCCGTATCACGCGGTACACATGCATGATCAGCGTCTTGGTGTTCACTGGTGAGGAGCGTCTGCATCGGATCATGAGGATGGGATCGGAGAATCCGAATGGCGAGCCGCTGGGAGTATGCCCAGATCTTCATCACGCGTGACATCAAGCTGTGGCTCTCTCCAGAAGGGCGAGAAGATCTTGACCGGAGCGCATCTGAGATTGACATTTTGAACCGGGTGGGTGCGGACGGCTGGGAACTGGCCACCCACGAAGTCGGCGATCGGCAGATCATCTACACGCTCAAGCGGGAGCTCTTCTAGCGTCCAGAAGCCGGAAGGACTCCGCCCTTCTGGCATGCACTGCCCTCGATCGTCGACTTTTTCGATCTTCGTATAGCAGCTTCATGATGCAACGCGGTCTTTGACGAGCATCGAGGAGACCACCGGCGATCGGAATGCTTACATTCGCCGCCTGAGCCCCCCCAATCGGAGCCGGGGCAACCGGCTGCGTGGGACTCTTCCGCTGAGAAAGCTGGAGCTCCGAGCGCGGCGAGCTCGGAGCAGGAGGTCAACTGCGAAGTAGTTCCACGAGCGGCCCGCGCACGTCGGCGGGATACAGGTTCAGCTGTTCGAACTCGGCGGCCGTCGCCCATCTGAGCTCAAAGCTGTTATCCGGCCCATGTTCCTCGGCCTCCTCGCCGGAGAGCGACGGGACGCCATTGACGTCACGCATGAGGAAGTAGAAAGCGGGCCGGCCATTGTGCGAGCTGGCGAAGAGCAACCGATCGATCCTCCCGGTGAGCGTCGTCTCCTCGTGGAGTTCACGAACTGCCGCACTCTCTGACGACTCGCCATCCTCCACATGGCCTCCGGGAAGAACCGCGTAGTGGTGCCCGGGACACTGCGCCCCCTGCCAGCCTGCGGCATCGCACATGGCGCAGGTGACGCCGGGGCTGCGCCGGAGGAACCGCTTGATGACCAGGACTCGGTTGCCGTCGACGACCACGGCAACCGCTCGGGGGATCAGCACGGAATGGATCCTACGATTCGGCCCAGCGGATCTGGGTGAGTTCCGCCGGGCCGTCGATCAAAGGCTGTGCGCCGTGATCCAACGACTGGGGTAGGCGTCCTCGAGCTCGTGACCATGAACGATGCTCCCGACATCGATCGTGGATTTCTGCACAATACGTACACATCCGCTCGGCGGAATCGCCACCACCAGTGAAAGTTAGGATCACGCGGTGGACACAACCAGCGATCTTCCTGATGCGTCTCGCCGGCGCGCTCCCATAAACGTCAGCGGCAGGCGCTGGGGGGCGATCGCCGTATTGCTGGGGCTCGGGGGCGGCCGTGCCTGCGGTGCGAGAGCGAAAAATGATTTGACAGCACAGATATTCTGATCCTCCGTGCTTTCGGCGGACCGTGAGTCGCGAGGGGGCCCTGCCCTCTCGAGACTCAGGAGCCGCAATGCGCCGGGCGCCCGCCCTCTCCTTCCTCCTCGTCACCGTCTTCCTCGACATGCTCGGGCTCGGCCTGATCGTGCCGATCGTGCCGGCCCTGATGGCGGCCGTCACCGAGGACGCCACCGCCGCCGCCTTCTGGTCCGGCCTGCTCGGCTCGATCTACGGCCTGCTGCAGTTCGTCGTCTCGCCGCTGCTCGGGCGGCTCTCCGATCGGTACGGCCGACGGCCTGTCCTGCTCGCGTCGCTGGCCTGCCTCGGCGTCGACTGGCTGGCTCATGCGGTTTCGGCCGGCCCTTGGACGCTCTTGGTGTTCCACGCCCTCGCCGGCGCGTGCGCGGGAACGAACACCGTGGTCAACGCGTACATCGCGGACGTCACGGAACCCGAGTCGCGGGCTCGCGCGTACGGGCTGATCGGCTCCGCGTTCGGGCTCGGCTTCGTCGCCGGTCCGACGATCGGCGGCCTGCTCGGCGCCGTCGACGTACGCCTGCCGTTCTTCGCCGCGGCCGCGCTGTCCTTCGCCAATGTCGCGTACGGCTGGTTCGTCCTGCCCGAGTCGCGTCCCGGTGACCGGACGACCCCGCTGACCCTGCGGATGGCGAACCCAGTCGCCGCCATCGCCGTCGTCCTGCGCCGGCCGCTGCTCGGGCGGCTCGCGTACGCCCGATTCTGCGCCGACGTCGCCCGCATGACCCACCAGTCGATCTGGACGTTCTTCCTCACGTACCGGTTCTCCTGGAGCCCCGCGCACGTCGGCGTCGTGATGGCGGCGGGGGCGCTCGCCGGCGCGGTCTTCCAGGCGCGGGCCGTCGGCCCGGTCGTCCGACGGCTCGGCGACAAGCGTGCTGCGGTGGCCGGCAGCCTGCTCAGCGTCGTGGCGCTGGCAGGTACGGCGTTCGTGTCCGTGCCGTGGATGCTCTACGTCCTGCAGGCGGTCGGCGTGCTCGGCTCGGTCGGTGGTGCGGCCGCGCAATCGTGGATCTCTCGCAACGTCCGGGCCGACGAGCAAGGGACCGTGCAGGGCGCGCTGACGGGGATCGGCGCCGTTGCGGAGACCGTGGTGCCGGTTGCGGCCGGCACGGTGTTCGGGTGGTCGCTGGCGTACGCAGCGCCGGGTTCGGTCTTCGTCGGTGCGGCCGCTTTCATGGCTTTGTCGGCGTTCCTGCTGGCCGCGACGCCCGATGTCCGGACAGCGCCATTTGGATAAAGCCGATGCGTTCACCTACGTCAACGGCGCAGGGGGTGCGGGAACACCTGTCACTTCCGTACGTCGGCTTCTCAGCAGTGCCAACCTTTTGCCGCGGCCATGGCGTTTGGAGGGTACCGACATGAGGAGAGACGTTGGATCGCGATGCCAGTTTCCGGGCGTTCGTGGATGCTCACCAACGCCCGTTGATGCGCTTGGCCTACCTGCTCACCGGAGAGGTCCACCTCGCAGAGGACCTCCTGCAGAGTGTGCTGGTCCGCATGATCGGCCGGTGGTCGAAGTTACGCCACATCGACAACCTTGACGCTTATGCGCGTAAGACCATGGTGAACCAGTACATCTCGTGGCGGCGGCGGCGCGGTTCGGCCGAGGTGCCGAGTGCCGAGCCGCCCGACCACACGTACTCGCCCGAGGACTCCGCGGTCCTGCGGATCGTCCTGCGCCAGGCGCTCATGCGGCTGACGCCCAAGCAGCGCACCGTGCTCGTCCTGCGCTTCTACGAGGACCGTACCGAACGTGACGTCGCCGACCTGCTGGGTTGCTCCGTCGGCACCGTCAAGAGCCAGGCCCACCACGCCCTGGCCCGCCTGCGGGCGCTGGCGCCCGAGCTGGCGCCGCGACTGCCCGTACTGGACGACCCGGCTCGTAGTGAGGGGGCACGCCGATGACCTGGCTCGGAGAACAGTTCGACCGCATCGCGGACGACATGCCGGAGCGCGACCTGGGCGCCAGGGCGATCGAGATCCATCGGCGCAGGCGGCGCAACTTCATGGCGCTCGCCGCCGCCGCGGTGGTCGTCGTCACGGTGCTCGCCGCCACCGTCGCGGTACGGGTACTGCCCGCGGAGCCGCGTGCCGCCGCGCGCCCGTCCACCCCGCCCGAGCAGTCCATCGTCAAGGTCGGGGTGGTGCCGAGTGTGGAGTCGGCGCCCGTGTTCGTGGCCCAGGTCAAGGGCTATTTCGAGGAGGAAGGCCTGACGGTGGAGCCGATGATCATCACCGGAGCGGCGGCGGCGGCGCCCCAGGTCGAAAGCGGCGCGCTGGACCTGGCGCAGACCGACTACACCACGCTCTTCAGAGCGAACGAGTTGGGCAGGAAATTCAAAATCGTCTCCAGCCTGTACCAGGCCGCGCAAGGGAGCTTCGCGGTCGTCGTGAACGCCAAGTCGAAGATCAGGACGGCGACCGAACTCAAGCGTAAGAGGGTCGCGATCCCGAACCTCGGGACGCTCGGGCCGTTGACGCTGGCAGCCGTGCTGAAGCGGGCCGGGCTGACGTTGAATGACGTCGTGCTGGTCGAGAAGCCCAATCCCGACATGATTGACGCGATGGGCGCAGGGCAGGTCGACGCCGCCCTGCTGGCCGAGCCGTACGTCACCGTGGCCCGTGAGAGCAAGCACACGCGGATCGTGGAGGACGCGATGACCGGGGAACTCGCGAACCTGTACACCGCGGGAATGACGGCCACCGATGAGTGGATCCGGCGAAACCCCCGCACGCTGGCGGCCTTCCAGCGCGCGCTGGCCAAGGCGCAGCGCCTGATCGCGAGCGATTCTCAGCAGGTGCGCGACGTGCTGCCCCGCTACATGAGGCTCTCCAGGGCGGTGACGGCAGGTGTCGAGCTCGGCTCCTATCCCGCCAGGTTGAACCTGACAGAACTCCAGCGGGTCGCCGATCTGACCCGCACCTACAAGATGATCAAGCGCCCGGCAGACCTCGGGAGCGCTGTCGCGAAGGGCGGATGAGCCCGGTAGCTACCAGCTGATCGGTCTGACGGAGCTGCAAGACGGGCTCCTGCAAAACGGACGGATCGGTGCCCGTGAGCCTATTCAGCACGACGATGCAGGGCTGTCGTGCGAGTCGTGGACTCCGACGACCGGCGCAGGACTGGGGCCGCCCTTGGCCGGCCTTGGGGCAGCACAAGGGGAGACGTGCGTGCATTGCAGCGCGCCGAGTGACGGGCTCATCGGAACAGCAGGTCAGGAGTTCGATCAGATCGAGCACGACGGCGTCGGGAAGGTCCGCACGCAGCCGGTCCAGCCCCTGCTCGCCGGAGTCCACCGCGCGGCACCCGGTGCCCATGCCGGGTCAGGGTCGGCTCAAGGCCCTCCCGCACGGCCGGGTCATCGCCGTGCCACGGTCGTACCGGCAGTGGCCGCCGTCGACAAACGGTGACATGCGGCGGACAAGGCGCGCACATTCAGCGCCAATCGTTGTTCGTCATGAACGGACCACGCACCCTCCTACCCCGGCCCCGGGACCGGCTGTACGCGGCGGTCACGCTGGTACTCGCCGTGCTCCTAAGGGCATCGGGCTGGACGTGCGCCCCCACGAAAGCGCGCGCCGGCTCGAGGACCATGGCGCCCACCACGGCCTCTATCCGATCTACGACAACGAAGTGACCAGCACGTTCGGCATCTCCCAGGCCGGTCAACCGAAAGCCTCTCTGCCATGACGACCACCACCCAGCAGGCCACTCAGGAAACCCTGGCCGCCAGCGCGCGGAACCTGACCAAGACCTACGGCCAAGGCGATGCCCAGGTGCATGCCCTGCGCGGCATCGACCTCGACCTCCCACGAGGGAGGTTCACCGCGATCATGGGGCCGAGCGGATCGGGCAAGTCCACGCTGATGCACTGCCTGGCCGGACTTGACCAGGCCAGCGGGGGCACCGTCACCGTGGCCGGCACCGACCTCGGATCACTCGACGACGACGCGCTCACGATCTTCCGCCGGGAGCACATCGGCTTCGTGTTCCAGTCGTTCAACCTGCTGCCGATGCTCACCGCGCTCCAGAACATCGTGCTCCCGCTCGAGCTGGGCGGTCGCCGGATCGACCACGCGGCACGGCAGCGGGCGCACATGCTCGCCGATACCCTCGGTGTGGCGGACAGGCTCGGCCACCGGCCCGCGGAGCTGTCCGGCGGCCAGCAGCAGCGGGTCGCGATCGCCCGGGCCCTGATCACCCAGCCGGACCTGCTGTTCGCCGACGAGCCCACCGGAAATCTGGACAGCGCCACGTCGGCGGAGGTGCTGGAGCACCTGCGCCGGTCGGCGCGCGAGCTCGGCCAGACCATCGTGATGGTCACCCACGAGCGGGACGCGGCGGCCTACGCCGACGACGTGGTCTCCATGCAGGACGGGCGGATCGTCTGATGCGCACTGTCTTCCTGGCGTCGCTGCGCACCCACACCCGCAGGTATGTCGCAGCAATGATCGCGGTGACCGCCTCGGTCGCCTTCGTCGTCGTGATCGGCGTGCTCACGTCCGGGGCACGCGCCGGATTCATGGAGACCACCGGGTCGCCGTACCGCGGCGCCGACTACGTTGTCGACGCCGCCAAGGACGGACGCGAGCGGGGCCCCTCGTGTTGCCCCGGAACCCTGGACACGTCGGCCGCGATCGAGCTCATCGACCGCCTCGGCGACAACGCATCCGGGCTGGGCCGGGTCGCCCTGCCGGCGCACCGGGAAGGCGGCGCCCCGCTCGGCTCGGGCGAATTCCGGGGCCAGACGACCGTGGGGCCGATCGCCGCCGCGGAGGACCTGCGCTGGCAGAAGCTCGTCTCGGGCCGCTTCCCGGCACGTACGGGCGAGGCGGTGATGCACGTGTGGGACGCGCAGGCCCAAGAGGTCGCGGTCGGCGACCGGATCAGGGTCGGCAAGGGCGCCACCGCGACCGACCTGGACGTGGTCGGCATCGTGGAGTCCCCCACCACCTGGACCCAGGCCTCGATGTACGTCACGTGGCCGCAGTACCGGCAGTGGCGCGACCAACCCACCTTCCACGTGGGCAGTGTGGCGGTGCGCGGGGAAGTGGGTCCGCTCCCGGAAGGCATGAAGGTGTGGTCGGCGGACGAGTACGTCAGGGACGGCCTGGCCGGGCTCAACAACGACACGGACATGATCGCGTTGATGCTGCTGCTGTTCGCCGGCGTCGCGCTCGTGGTCTCGGTCCTGGTCGTCGCGAACACGTTCTCCATCCTGTTCGCGCAACGCCTGCGCGACTTCGCACTACTGCGCTGCGTCGGCGCGACCCGGCGGCAGGTGCTGGATTCGGTACGCCGGGAGGCCGCCACCGTCGGCGTGCTCGCATCGCTGACCGGGACACTGATCGGCTTCGGACTCGGCTACGGCCTGCTCCCCATGATCAACACCCTCGCGCCCACCACCCCGCTGGCCGCCCCCGCACCGCCTGTGCCCTGGCTGCTGGGCGGGTTCGGCGTCGGCCTGCTCGTCACCATGATCGCGTCCTGGCTGCCGACCCGGCATGTGGTCGCGGTGAGCCCGCTGGCGGCGCTGCGCCCGGAGGCCGCGGTCATGCACACCGCCACCGGCCGGGCGCGGCTGGCGCTCGCCGCGTTGCTGTTGGTCACCGGGCCGGCCCTGCTCGGGATGGCGATGATCCGGGACAGCACGCTGTTCATGGTGGCCGGCGGAGCATCGGTGTTCAGCGGCATCCTGCTGGTCGGGCCGGTGCTCGTGCCCCGCCTGGTCCGGGTCACCGGGGCGCTGCTCGGCCCGGCCGGGCGGCTGGCCACCGAGAACGCCGTGCGCAACCCGCGCCGGACCGCGGCCACCACCGCCGCCCTGCTGGTCGGGGTCACCCTGACGACCGCCGTGCTCACCGGGATGGCCACGTGGCGTGCGGGGCTGGACGAGGTGAACGCCAGGCATCACCCCATCGACGCCGCGCTCACCTCGCTCGACGAGCCGATCACCATCGACCTCCTCGACCGGGTACGTCGCACTCCCGGTGTGGAGCAGGCCATCGCCGTCGACGGCGCCGTGGCCCGGATCACCGGGTTCGACAAACCGCTACCCGTCCTCACCGCGCCGGACGCGGCGCAGGTGGCCCGCGACGGCGGGGCGTTCGCCCGGGTGGAGCAGCCCGGGACGATCAGGCTCGACCTGGACGCCTTCGTGGACCCGAGCATCCGGCCTGGTGACCAGGTCACGGTTCGTGTCGGCGATCGCCAAGCCCAGCTGCGGGTCGTCGCCCTCTCCGGCTGGGGCGAGGCCGGCCTGGTCGCGCCCGAGACCCTGGCACAGCTCACCGACGCCCCCGAACCGCACGTCATCTGGGTCCGCGCCGCCGCATCCGCCGACCCGCTCATGCTCGTCGACGAGCTGGACGGGCTGGCGGATGCGGCCGGCGCGAAGATCGAGGACCAGCTGCAGGCCCAGGCGGTTGCGAATCGGGAGCTGGACATCCTCACCTGGTCGGTGCTCGGCCTGCTCGGCATCTCTGTGGCGATCGCTCTGATCGGGATCGCGAACACCCTGGGGCTCTCGGTCCTCGAACGCGCCCGCGAACATGCGCTGCTGCGCGCGCTCGGGCTCACCCGCAGGCAGCTGCGGCGGATGCTGGCGGCCGAGGCGGTGCTGATGTCGGGGGTGGCCACCCTGCTCGGCACCACGATCGGCGTCGGCTTCGCGTGGGTCGCCTACGAGACGGTTGTCAAGCGGGCCCTCACCCGGGCCATCATGCTCATCCCCTGGCCATCACTCGGCGTCGTCGTCCTCACTGCCGCCCTGGCCGGACTCCTCGCCGCTGTTCTCCCGGCACGCCGGGCCGCCCGGGTGACTCCGGCCGCAGGGCTCTCCCTCGACTGAACCCTCGTCCATCGCTTGGCCGGCGGCTGCTGAAGACCGTCGGCCAACGCACGGGTGAATACAAGCCCGGCGAGCGCATTCCCTCGCTCGTCGCCCTCATCGAGGAGTTCGGCATCGCCAACGCCACCGGCCAGAAGGTTATGCGTGCTCAGATGCCGCACATGTCGTTGCTGAATGCGCGGCCGGGGTGGGGGCTACCGAGTCGGACTGGGGCTGCGGAGGCGGGGCCGGCGGCACCAGGTAGGCGACCAGCGCGACCACGGCGGCAACTGCACCCGCCAGAGCGCTCACTGCCGGCCAGTTCAGGCGCAAGCCTCCTCCTCCCGCCGCCGGCGGCTGCGCTGATCCGCTCTTCGTCATGCCCTCATCGTGGCCGAGCCGCCGAGGGCGGTCCAGAATGCCTCCTGCTGGTCTTCTTGAACCGCCTCGGCCATAGAGGCGCTGGGCGTCTGCGACCCCTCTTAGAGGGCGTGATCGACATGCCGTTTCCGCAGGTGGTGGAGAGCAGTCTGAGGGGACCCGATCAGGGGCAACTGGCCAATTCCGCTCTCTCTGCGGTGACCTGACTCGGCTTCGAGTGGGTGGGTTGGGCGGTCGTCTGGCGGAGTTCCGTCGTGGTGCTGTCTGCAGGGCGGCCACTCCCTCTGAACTTCTTACGATCTCCGGTTCGGAAAGCGAGGGCGGCGGCCAAACAGGCGACGGGTATGACGGGCAGCACGTACCGGTGGTCGAAGTCCAGGACCGCGGCCGGGCCGATCAGCAGGCCCATCGCCACCGCCCATGGCAGCAGCGCCACGCGGGGGCGTCGGACCGCGGCGACCGCGCCCAGCAGGAGGATCAGGCCCAGGAACGGGCCGCGCAGGTAAGCGGCGTACTGGTAGGCGATGAGGAAGTCCGCGTACGGCGACACCGATGACAGGCCGCGAATGTCCGGGTCGTACTCCCGTTTGACCTTGTCGATCAGCGGCTGGTCGGGCAGCTCCCAGTGCCCGCTTCTGAAGCCGAACGCCGGGGTGGTGCGGTCAGGGTGCGGGATCGGCGTCCAGGAGAAGGCGATGGAGGTGTCGCGTACGACGTGGCCCAGGTAGTCCAGCGGCTGGGCGAGGATCGCCTTGATCGCGAACGAGCGGGCCTGGTCGTTGTACGTGAAGTGGTCGCCGGGCAGCCGGTTGAGCGAGGCTCCGGGTGCCCAGACGTACTCCGAGGCCGCGTCCACTTTCGTCCCGTTGGGGCACAGGGGCGCCAGATCGGGCGGCGGTTGGATGCGGGCGCAGTCGGCGAACGTCATGGTGCGGGCCCACAGGGCGACGCCGTCGGCGCCGCTGATGGCGAAACGGCCGTGGTGCTGGGCGTACCAGGCGGCGTACCCGGCCAGGGGCAGCGCGCCGGCCAGGACCAGCGCGGCCAGCGGCCGCCGGCCCACCCGCCGCACGGCCAGCACGAGTACGACGAGCAGGAGCAGTGGCAGCGCGATCGTCCTGGTCAGCGCGGCTGCGGCGAACAGCAGGCCCGCTCCGGCGGCGGCGCGCACGGACAACCGTGGCGACCACATCAGCACGGCCAGCCCGGCCACGATCAGGAAGATGAACTGCGTGTCGGACAGGACGGCCTGCTCCAGACGCAGGAAGGAGGCGTCGAACAGCAGCGGCACCGCCGCCGACACCGCCACCCAGCCGGGCGCCGACCTGCGGCGCAGCACCGCGTAGAGCAGCATGCCGGTGCTCAGGCCGATGATGTGCTGGACGGCCGCGACCAGCTCCACGCTGTGGAACGGCAGCAGCGCCCGCAGCAGCAGCGGGTAGCCGATCGGGTGGAAGGTCGCCGACGGGGCCGGGTGCACGGCGGTGTCGAGGTAGGTGAAGGAGTCGTACCAGTAGAGCGTGGCCGGGCGATAGGCGAGCATCGTCACCACCCGTAGCGCGGCGGCCAGGAGCAGCAGTGCGACGAACAGGCGGTGACCGGCGAGGAGGCGGTGGTCGGTGAGGAGGCGCTGCGCGGGCAGCGCTACGCGGGTGTCGGTGGGCACGCGAAATCCGATCGTGGGGCATGGCAGGGGGCCGCGCATGCCGAGGAGGGCGCATGGCGGTGATGGGGGCGCGCGCTCAGCCGCGCGCGCCCCGAGGGGTGGCTCTCAGTGCCGGGACGGGATCAGCAGCGGGACGGCGGTGCCGGCCGGGTGCTGGGCTCGGAGCCGACCAGCAACAGGGCCTGGCCGTCGGCGCTCATGACGCCGTCGTGCACGTACCAGTCGCCCGGGGCCGAGGGGGCCGAGGGCTTGCCGTTGGCGATGTACGACGGGGTGACGCCCCGCTCGCGCAGGAGGGCCGAGATCTTGGTGACGCTCTTGTTGACGTAGTCCACGCAGTGCAGAGGCTCGCCGGGCAACGCGATGCGGGGCGGCATCTTGTACCTCTCGCCGGGCAGGGCCCGCCTGCCGAGAGTGATCTCGGCCTTCTTGCCGAAGCCGACCGGCACTTTCACGCCGATGGGGCAGCCGGCGAAACGCTCGCAGGATCCCGGGGCGTCGATCGTGGTGATCGGGCCGTCGGCGGGCACCAATTTGCCGGACAGCAACCGGTCCATGTCGTTGATCACGATGATCTGGCCGGCCAGGCTCGCGGAGGTCGGCACCACGTCGAGCGTGATGTCCAGGCCCCTGGCCCGCAGCTCCCGCTGGTACACCTCGGACTCGGCCAGCAGGTCCTTCACCGTGATCACGTAGTGGTCGTCGACCAGTTCGATGTCGAGCGCGGCGGAGGCGGGCGCCTGCGCGACGCCGAAGGACAGCAGGGCCGCCAGTGTGGCCAGCACCGGCATGGCCGCCCAGCTGCGCGGCCGGGGTACGGCGAGCCAGCTGCGGCGGGGGCGGGGCTGGGGGACAGGGACGGAGGTGATCTCCTCCAGCAGCTCCCTGGCGATCGGCGTCGTGCCGGGACCGGCATCGGGCGCGATCCCGGCCACCAGGCGGTCGATCTCGTGCATCACACAACCCCCTTCGTCATCGCGACGGCGCGCAAGCCGATGCGGGCCATGTCGACGCCGGCCGTGTCCAGGTGCCTGGCCAGCCGTTTGCGGGCCCGGTGCAGCCGCAGCCGGGCGTTGGCGCGCGAGCAGCCCAGGACGGTGGCGATCTCGTCGGAGCTCAGCCCCTCCCAGCCGGCCAGCGCGAGGATCTCCCGGTCGTCAGCGCTCAGCCGCGCGAACGCCTCCTGCACGCCCGCCAGGCCCTGGCCGGCCTCGGCGTGCTCCGCCCACCCGGCGAGCTGCCGGCCCAGCCGCTCCACCAGCTCGCTGCGGCGCGACTCGGCGCGGCGGCCGTTGGCCAGCACCCGGCGGGCCACGCCGAACAGCCACAGGCGCGCGTCCCGCCCTTCGGGGATGTCGTCCAGC
Organism: Nonomuraea helvata; assembly: GCF_039535785.1. Lineage (NCBI taxonomy): Bacteria > Bacillati > Actinomycetota > Actinomycetes > Streptosporangiales > Streptosporangiaceae > Nonomuraea > Nonomuraea helvata. Next base: position 750,250 of record NZ_BAAAXV010000009.1, on the reverse strand, counting down.
CGGCGCCAGGCCGTGGCGAACGTCTCAGCGAGGGCATCGGCGGCATCCTCGTGGATGTCGGTACGTCGTCGGACATAGGCAAGGATGTCGGCATAGTTGGCAACGTAAATCACCTCGAAGCGCTGCTTGCGGTCATGGTGGGTCACGCTGCCTTCTCTCATCCGATCGGTCCTACACCCCGTACCTGTCCGGACCCGCCAGATAGTTTCACCCCGACTTCCGGAGAAAATTGGATGGCCGCATGTCGGTCATCGGTCAGTGCGATCTTCAGGATCTCGTGCGGGCGACCGTACCCCTCCAGCGTCCCCATCGCTCCAGGAGCCGCGACGTCCTCGCCGTCGTCCGGCCCTTGGCCGTCGCAGTCCGGGACGACATGCAGTCTGGCAACAGCTCGCGACAGGGTGTCTGCCCCTTGCGCGCGTCGTACCGACAGCCCCATGAGACGGCATAGGTTCGAGCGGTAAGTCTGGACGGGGCTAGCGTTAGGGGACCGGGTGAGCAAGTCCTTCGTACATCTGCACGTGCACACCGAATACAGCATGCTGGACGGTGCGGCGAAGCTGAAGCCGCTGTTCAAGGAGGCTGAGCGGCTGGACATGCCGGCGATCGCCATGAGCGACCACGGCAACATGTTCGGTGCGTACGAGTTCCAGAAGGTGGCGTCGGGCTCCCCGGTCAAACCGATCATCGGCATCGAGGCGTACGTGGCGCCGCACAGCCGGTTCGTGAAGAAACCGGTGTTCTGGGGGCAGCGCGCCGAGACCGGCGTGGCGGACGGTGAGGGCGGCAAGGACGTCTCCGGCGGCGGCCGGTTCACCCACATGACCATGTGGGCCAAGGACGCCGACGGACTGCGTAACCTGTTCCGGCTGTCGTCCATGGCGAGCTTCGAGGGCTACTACTCCAAGCCGCGCATGGACCAGGACCTGATCTCCCAGCACGCTGCCGGCATCATCGCCACGACCGGCTGTCCGTCCGGTGCGGTGCAGACCCGGATCCGGCTCGGTCAGTACGACGAGGCGGTCAAGGTCGCCGGCGAGTACCAGGAGATCTTCGGTAAGGAGAACTACTTCCTGGAGCTGATGGACCACGGCATCAGCATCGAGCGTGAGGTGCGGGAGGACCTGCTGCGGCTGGCCAAGCAGCTCAACATCCCGCTGCTGGTCACCAACGACTCCCACTACGTGACCGAGGACCAGGCCGACGCCCACGACAGCCTCCTGTGCGTCGGCGTGGGCAAGAACAAGGACGACCCCAACCGGTTCCGGTTCAACGGCTCCGGCTACTACCTCAAGCCGGCCGACGAGATGTACGCGCTCTTCCCCGAGCTGCCCGAGGGGTGCGACAACACGCTGCTCGTGGCCGAGATGGTCGGCGACTACGGCGATGTCTTCCGCCAGGTGGACCGGATGCCCGACTACCCGGACGTGCCCGAGGGGGAGACGCAGGAGTCCTGGCTGCGCAAGGAGTGCGAGGCCGGGCTGGCGATGCGGTACGGCACCCCGATCCCCGCCGAGGTGATGGAGCGCTACGAGACCGAGATGAAGGTCATCGGCCCGATGGGGTTCTCCTCCTACTTCCTCGTCGTGGCCGACATCTGCAAGTACGCCCGCGACAACGGCATCCCGGTCGGGCCCGGCCGTGGCAGCGCCACCGGCTCGATCGTGGCCTACGCCACCCGCATCACCGAGCTCGACCCGCTGGAGCACGGCCTGCTGTTCGAGCGCTTCCTCAACCCCGAGCGGATCAACCCGCCGGACGTCGACCTCGACTTCGACGACCGCCAGCGCGACCGCATGGTGGCCTACGTCACCCAGAAGTACGGCAGCGAGTACACCGCCCAGGTCAACACGTTCGGCACGATCAAGGCCAAGGCCGCCGTGAAGGACGCGAGCCGGATCCTCGGCTACCCGTTCGCGATGGGCGACAAGATCACCAAGGCGATGCCGCCGGACGTCATGGGCAAGGGCGTCCCCCTCGCGGACATGTTCAACGAGAGCCACCCCCGCTACAACGAGGGCACCGAACTCCGCGCCCTGTACGAGAACGACCCCGACGTCAAGAAGGTCATCGACACCGGCCGGGGCATCGAAGGGCTGATCCGCGGCACCGGCGTGCACGCCGCCGCCGTCATCCTGTCGTCGACGCCGCTGCTGGACCTGATCCCCATGCACATGCGGGACAAGGACGGCGTGGTGATCACGGGGTTCGACTACCCGTCCTGTGAGGACATGGGTCTGGTCAAGATGGACTTCCTGGGGCTACGGAACCTGGGCATCATCGACCACGCCATAAAGATCATCAAGCAGAACCGGGGCATCGAACTCGACACCCTGACGATGCCGCTCGACGACGCCAAGACCTACCAGCTCCTGGCGCGCGGCGACACGCTGGGCGTGTTCCAGCTCGACGGCGGGCCCATGCGGTCGCTGCTGAAGCTGATGGAGCCGACCCGGTTCGAGGACATCGCGGCCGTGCTCGCCCTCTACCGGCCGGGCCCGATGGCGGCCAACGCGCACACCAACTACGCCCACCGGAAGAACGCCCGCCAGGACATCGAGCCGATCCACCCGGAGCTCAAGGAGGCGCTCGAACCGATCCTCGGCCCCACCTTCCATCTGCTCGTCTACCAGGAGCAGATCATGGCCGTCGCCCGCGAGCTCGCCGGCTACTCCCTCGGCGGCGCCGACCTGCTGCGCCGCGCCATGGGCAAGAAGAAGCCCGAGATCCTGGCCAAGGAGTTCGCCAACTTCCAGCAGGGCATGCGCGGCAACGGCTACAGCGACGAGGCGATCCAGGCGCTGTGGGACGTCATGCTGCCGTTCTCCGGGTACGCGTTCAACAAGTCGCACACCGCCGGCTACGGACTGGTCGCCTACTGGACCGCGTACCTGAAGGCCAACTACCCCGCCGAGTACATGGCCGCCCTGCTCACGTCGGTGGGCGACGACAAGGACAAGGCGGCCGTCTACCTGGCCGAGTGCCGCAAGATGGGCATCCAGGTTCTCCCGCCCGACGTCAACGACTCCCAGCTCGACTTCGTCGCGGTCGGCGACACCCAGGTGCGGTTCGGCATGGGCGCGGTCCGCAACGTCGGGGAGAACGTCGTCGACGGGATCGTGAAGGCCCGCACCGAGAAGGGCCGCTTCACCGACTTCAACGACTTCCTGGGCAAGGTGCCGCTGACCGCCTGCAACAAGCGGGTCATCGAATCGCTGATCAAGGCGGGCGCGTACGACTCACTCGAACATCCGCGCAAGGGCCTGCTCATGATCCATGAGCAGGCCGTCGAGTCCGTCATCGACATCAAGAAGAACGAGGCGCACGGCCAGGACTCGCTCTTCGGCGGCCTGGCCGACGACGGCGAGGACCAGGTGTTCTCCATCGCCGTCCCGGACGGGGAGTGGGACAAGAAGACCAAGCTCGACTTCGAGCGGGAGATGCTCGGCCTGTACGTGTCCGACCACCCGCTGGCCGGCACCGAGCGCCTGCTGGCCAGGAACCGCGACACCACGATCGCCGACCTGCTGGACAGCGGCCGTGACGACCGCGGCGACGTCCGGGTGTCCGGCCTGGTCACCAAGGTGGACAGGCGGGTGAACAAGGCGGGCAACACATGGGCCATCCTCACCGTGGAGGACATGGACGCCGCGGTCGAGTGCCTGTTCTTCCCCCGCAACTACGAGCTGTACGGGCCGGAGCTGCGGCCGGACATCGTGGTGTCGGTGAGCGGCCAGATCAACAACCGGGACGGCGCCATCTCGATCTTCGCCCAGGAGATGTCCCTCATCGACGTGTCCGGCGTCAACAGCGAATCCGGCGCTCCGATCACCCTGCTGCTGCGGGAGGAACGCATCACCCCGACCCTGCTGGAGGAGCTGCGACAGGTGCTGAAGACGCACCAGGGGCAGGTCCCGCTGCACATCAACGTACGGCGGCCGGCGGGCAAGGTCATGGTGATGGCGCTGCCGGAGTGGCCGGTCAACGGCGCGCCGAGCTTCGCCGCCGACATCAAGGCGCTGCTCGGGCCCGAAGCGCTCTCGCTGTGAGGCGGATCGACGTCGTCACCACCGACGACGCGCCGGCGTGCCCCCGCTGCGGCGGCGAGGGGCTGCTGTGGGCGCGCGTACCGCACAGCTGGGAGAACGCCGCCGGCGAGCGGGTGGACGGCCTCAGCGGGGTCGTCCTGTGCCCTGGCTGCGACGCGCGGACCCCGCACGCCGCCGCGCTGATCACCTGGTTCCACGTCAACGGCCGGACCGACGACGAGGATGCCGAGTTCGTGCGGCTCCTCGTGGAGTGGGCGACCAGTGTGTTCGTGCCGGAGCTGGATGAGCAGGCGTTGGAGGAGGAGGTCGAGCGCTGGCGGCGCGACAGCCGCTGACCCCCTTCACCCGCTGACTGCTGGCTCCCTTCAGCTGAACCGGGCGGCCAGGCGATCGAGCGCGCGCTCGTTGGCCCGCCGTACGAGGAGGGGGACGAGGCCGGCGCGACCGGGCACGCGTACGCCGCCCGTCGCCGCGAACAGCGTCCCCCCGGCGACGGGTACGGCCGCGAGCCCGATCAGCAGGAACCGGCTCTGCATCCAGACCCAGCCCGGCCGCAGGTCCACCTCGAAGCGGGCGCGGAAGCCGTACCGGCTGCGAGCGTGGGCGACAAGTCCGGATTCGGTCTGTTCGACGCGCACGGATCGCATGTCCGGCTCGAACGTGCCGAGCCCCCGCTCCAGGTCGCCCGCCACCTGCCACACCTGCTCGAACGGCGCGGAGATGACCCGGGACGCCACCGCCGCCCCCGATATCGCCGAGGCGAGCACGTGCAGCCTGCGGACGGGGTCAAGCTCGGCCACCGGCCACGAACCACTCATGACGACCACGCCTTCCTGAAGTTGTCTCTGGCTCTGAACAGCCTCGACTTGACCGTCCCCACCGGCACCTTGAGCAGCTCGGCCGCCGCCCGCTCGTCGAGTCCCTCCACGTCGCGAAGCATCAGCACCGCCCGGTGCTCCGGCGAGAGCCGGGCGAGCAGGTCCCTGATGTCCGCCGCCTGCTCCAGGTCAGTGGGTGAGGGCAGGTCGTCCTCGAACTCGACCGTGTGACGGCTCCGCCTGGCCACCCTCACCGCCTCACGCACCGCGATCGCCCTGGCCCAGCCGTACAGTGCGGCGGGCTCGCGCAGGCCGCGCAGACCCTTGAAGATCGCGATCAGCGCCTCCTGCGCCGCGTCCGGCCCATCGGCCAGCGCGATCGGGCCGCAGATCCGGGTGACGTACGGCGTGAGCAGGTCGAGCAGCTCGTTCATCGCCATGGTGTCGCCGCGCTGCGCCGCCCTCACCAGCTCGTTCACTTGATGCATCCTGTCAGCAGCTCGTCGGGCCGCCTCTGCCGGGCGACGTCAACCAGGAAGAGGCGCTCTCCGCCGCTGAGGTTCCATGCCATCTTCAGCGGGCCCTGTGACGCAGAACACGTGGAACGTCCGGGCGGTCCGAGCGCTCTTCCGGGTCGAGACACCCACAAGGAGGAAGCGATGAGAGTTCCGTGGATCTGTGCGATCACGATGGCCCTGGCCCTCACCACGGGGGCCGCCACAGGGAAGGTCCGGGAGGCCTACGTGTCGATGCCCGGGGCCGACGCGCCGGGCCCCGCCGCCGATGACCGGGTCCATGTGCTGAAAGTCGGTTCCGCCGACGCCCGGCAGGTCGTGGTGCTGGTGGCCGGGCAGTTCGGGGCCGCGGGCGGCTTCGGTCCGCTCGCCAGGGAGCTGGCCGCCCGGCTGCCCGGCACCCAGGTCTGGGCCGTCGATCGCCGGGAGCAGAACCTGGCCGATCTGCGCGGGTTCCGCCGCCCGCCGGACCGCGCCGCCGACTACTACCTCGGCGGGCGCTACCGGGCGCGGACGCCACAGAGCGTGCCGTACGTCGGGACGTGGGGTCTCGGCGTCGAACTCGCCGACCTGCGGAAGGTGGTGCTCGCGGCAGCCGACGGCGGACGCCGCCGGGTGATCCTGGGCGGGCACTCGTGGGGCGCGACCACCGCGCTCGCGTACGCCGGCTGGGACTTCGACGGTCACCCCGGATACCGCGACCTGTCAGGTCTGGCGCTGATCGACGGCGGCGTGCACGACGCCTTCGCCGGGGAGGGCTACACCTACCGGCTCACCGCCGACCAGGCGGATGCCCGGCTCGCCAAGATCGCGGATGGCGAGGTCTTCGACAAGTCGCTCACCATGGGCCGGACCGAGACGTTCGCGATCCTGCAGCAGCTCGCGGGCAAGTACGCGGCGGCACTCGCGGACGAACCCTCGGCGGTGGCCGGCCACCTGCCGGACCAGCTGCGTCCACCGGCGAAGGTGACCAACGAAGGGCTGGTCGAGTGGCTGTTCGCCACCCATCCGCTGGTGCCGGACATCAGCGTGAATCCGGCCTACACCTCGACCGCCACCCTTGCCCGCGCGCTGGCCGGCCCCGTGCCCGCCCTGTTCGAGTGGTACTGGCCGAACCGGCTCAGCCTCGATCTCGAGGCAGCCGACCCGTTCGACGACACCTCGGTCGCCCGGAAGCTGGGGCTGCGCCTCACGCACACCCGCGAGATCGACGTACCGCTGTACTCCTTCCAGAGCGGTCTGACGCACGGCACCGTCAACAAGGCCGCCGCGTGGGTGGCGGCGCAGTCGCGGATCACCGACGTGACGTATGCCGAGGACAGCGCCATGACCCATCTGGACCCGCTGTTGGCGGCCCCCGCGAAGAACACCATGCTGAACACGCTGACGCCGTTCCTCGCCCGGCTCGCCGATTAGGTACGGGTTACTCATGCGATGTCGCGGCAGGCGGACGACCCTGAGGGCAGAAAGGAGACAGACACCATGTCCAAGATCGACGAAGTCATCGACCGCGCCCTCCAGGACACCGCCTTCGCGGAGGAACTGCGTGACAAGAGCATGGCTGTGGCCAGGGAGGGGTTCGCCGGCGCGGCGTGGCAGGAGCTCATCGGGTACTTCGCGCAGTCGCCCGACGCGCTGGCGCAGCTGGCTCCGACGGCGAGCGACGAGGATGCGGGAACGACCTCGCTGACGGTGACGACGACCACCACGACCACCACGGCGGCCTGCACGATCACCACGACGACCACCACCACGACCACGACCACGGCCGTTCAGGTGGTCAACGAGTGATCGCCCCGAAGGACGTCATCGCCGGCGCCGAGCAGGAGTGGCGCGCGCTGGTGGCAGAGCATCTGCCACACGCCGCGCCGGAGTCGATCTGGCGGTTCAACCGGCCGTCCAGCTCTCAGGCCGACGGCACACAGGGCTGGAAGCTCCACGTGTCGGCGACCTCGCGCTCGGCCGCCGACGTGCTTCGCAGGGTGGCTCCGGTGCTGGCCGAGATGTCGGTGCTGTGGAAGGCGCCGGGGTCCATGGTCGACATCCGCCGCCTGAACTCGGGCCTGTTCTACGGCTACACGCAGATCGGCAAGGTGATCACCGCGTACGCCGGTGACGCCGACCGGGCCAGGTCGCTGGCCGGCAGGCTGGACGTCGAGCTGCGCGGTGTGCCCGGCCCCCGAGTGCCCTTCGACCGCCGGCTGCGGCCGGGCAGCGTGGTGCATTACCGCTATGGAGCGTTCCATCCGGTCAGCCAGGTCGAGGTGGACGGCGTGCAGGTGGACGCGTTGGTCACCCCCGACGGTCAGCTGCAGCCCGACCGGCGCGCCGAGGCGGTGCCCGGCTGGGTGGAGGACCTGTTCCCCGCGGCGCCGCCGGAGCCGCCGCGAGGTCCGCTCGCCCGTACCTACCTGGCCTACGAGTCCATCGCGCAGCGCGGCAAGGGCGGCACGTACCGCGCGCTCGACCTGAGATCGTCACCGGCCGAACGCGTGGTGCTCAAGGAGGGCAGGAGGCACGGCGAGACCGACTTCGACGGGCGCGACGGCCGCGACCGCGTCGCGCACGAGGCCCGGGTGCTGGCGGAACTGTCAGCCGCCGGCGCCCCCGTGCCGGTGCTGCTGGACTCCTTCGCGTGGGAGGAGAACCACTACATCGTCATGGAGCATCTCGACGGTCCCGGGCTGCTGGAGCTGCCGGGTGAACGCGAGCGGGTAGGGGCCGCCGCGGGCGTGGCCGAGGTGGTGGCCGGCATCCATGCAGCAGGCTGGGCGTGGCGCGACTGCAAGGTGACCAACCTGATCGCGGCGCCGGACGGGGTGCGGGCCATCGACCTCGAGGGGGCGTGTCCGATCAGCGACCCCGACCCGTGGCCGTGGGGCAGCCCCGGGCATGTGCCGCCGGAGTGGCCGTTCACCACGTTGGTGGTCGAACAGGACCTGTACGCGCTGGGCGCGGTCCTCCGGCAGCTTCTGGACGGGATCGCGGCGCCCGCCGAGGTGAGCAGGCTGGTGACGGCCCTGCTCGCCGACGACCCCGCCGAGCGCCCGCCCGCGGCCGCCGTACATGAAGCGCTTTCACGGTTTCATGGGAGGCCGCATGTGAGGTCGTGCTCCAGGGTGCGGGCGTAGGACTCGACGCCGGCCACGATGTCGATCATGTCGGGGTCGAGCAGCCACTGGGTCTGCAGGCCGTCGAGGGTCGCGATGATCTCGGCCGCCTTGGCCGCGGGGTCGATGTCCGCGCGGGTGAGGCCGGCGGCCTGTGCGGAACGGATGCTGTCGGCCACGATGGCGCGCATCGCGCGGTAGCGGTCGACGAAGTGCTGATGGCCGGGAGCGCCGGGCTCGAGGCTCTCCGCGACCAGGACGGTGAACAGCTTGGCCAGCCCCACCCGGTCCTTGTTGCGGCGCGCGAACTCCGGCAGGGCCCGCAGCCGCCCGGTGGGCTCCATGCCCAGGAGCTCCATCGCGAACATCTCGCTGTCGAGGTCGCGCCGCTCGATCACCGCCAGGAGCAGACCGGCCTTGCTGCCGAAGTGGTGGAGGAGGCCGGGCTCGCTGATGCCCGCCCGGGCCGCGATGTCGGCCAGAGATGTGCCGCGGTAGCCGCCGCGCGCGAACATCTCCGCGGCCACCGCGATGATCTCTTCTCGCCGCAGGCGGGCGCGTTCCTGCCTGCTTGGGTCTTGCCTACTCCGGGGCACAGTGTTAAATCTAGCGCATCACTTACCGAGCACTCGCTAAGTGAAGTCCCTCTGGATTGGCGAGGTGGCCCATGTCATGGCAGCGCCGGCACATCGGAGTGTTAGTCGTCGCGGGCACCTTGCTCGCCGGGTCGGGCACCGCTCACGCGGCCCAGGCCGCGGAGCGGGAGCCGGTCATCCTGATCCACGGCTGGAACGGCTCGCCGACCGAGTTCACCCAGATGAAGGCGGCGCTGGAGCAGGACGGTCATCCCGCGTACGCGATCACCCTGCCGGGCGGGGACAACGTCGCCAACGCCGAAGCCATCAGGAACCTGGTGACGCAGGTGCGGCAGGAGCACGGCGGTGGGAAGGTCAGCCTCGTCGGGCACAGCATGGGAGGACTGTCGGCGCGCCACTACCTGAAGTTCCTCGGCGGCGCCGACGCGACGCTGAGCTACGTCTCGATGGGCACCGGTCAGCGCGGCTACTGGCCTGCCTGCCTCCTGCCGGCGAACCAGGGCGGGCAGATGTGCCCCTCCAGCACCTTCCTCAGCCGGCTCAACAGCGGCGACCCGACCCCCGACCCGGTCCGGTACACGCTGCTGGCGAGTTCGCTCGACGAGACGCGCAACGACGTCATCGACGGGGTGTGGTGCAGGGCCGAGTTCGCCGGGGTGGCCCATGCCGACGAACCCAAGTCACAGGTGTTCATCGACGGGGTGATCAGCGCTCTGGACGGTCAGTGCCCGTCCTGAGGACTGGTGGTGAACAGCGGCCTGGCGGTGGTCAGCAGGGTGCTGAGCAGCGGGTTCTGCTGCGCGGCTGCGTCCAGGGCGGCTGACAGGACCTGGGCGTAGGTGCTCCGCGCCTCGCGGTGGCGGGCGCGGCCGGCATCCGTGATGACGGTGTAGACGCCCCGCTTGTCGTCGGGGCACAGGTCGCGGTACGTGTATCCTGCGGCGTTCAGCCGGCTGACCAGGCGGGTGACCGAGCTCTGGTTCAGCCCCAGGCGCGCCGCCAGGTCCTGCATGCGGAGTTCGCCGTCGTGAGCGCCGGCCAGGAGGTCGAGCGCGCGGTACTCGGACAGGCCGAGACCGTGCCGGCGCTGGAGGGCGGTGCCGAGGCTGTGCTCGACATGCGCGTACAAGCTGAGCATGTGGTTCCACATGAGCCCATCCCCGGTGTCGCTCGGGGCGATCTGAGCGGTTGACGACGTCACGTGGTCTCCTTCGGCGGCGATTGACACGAGTTTACTTGTACATGCATACTTTTTCGAGTCGGGATTACTTGTACATACATGCAACTACTTTGGAGCAGCTCACATGGCCTGGATCTACCTGTTGATCGCCTCGGTCTTCGAGGTGGTGTTCGCCCTGGCCACCAACGCGACCAACGGCTTCACCGAACTCGGCCCGTCCCTGCTCACCGCCGCGGCCGCCGCCGGTGGCATCTTCTTCCTCAGCCAGGCGCTGAGAACGCTGGACGTGGGCGTCGGCTACACCGTGTGGACGGGCATCGGCTCGGTCGGCACGGTGGTGTTCGGGACCGTGATCTTCCATGAGTCGATGAACATCTGGAAGGCGCTCGCCTTCGTCCTCATCATCGGCGGCGTCCTGGGGCTCAAGCTCGCCGACACGTTCACCAAGGATCAGGCCACCGCAGGCTGACCACTCACCCTCGATCAAGGAGCACACCGTCATGGCCTGGATCTACCTGGCGATCGCCATCGTCTTCGAGATCGCCTTCGCGCTCGGCACCAACGCCACCCAGGGTTTCACCAAGCTGTGGCCCTCGGTCTTCACCCTGCTGGCCGCCGCGGGCGGCATCTTCACCCTCAGCCTGGCGCTCAGGACCCTGGACGTGGGCGTCGGCTACACCGTCTGGACCGGTCTGGGCTCCATCGGCACCGTCATCCTGGGTGCTCTGATCTACAAGGAGAAGATCACTCTGCCCAAGGTGCTGTCGTTCGCCGCCATCATCCTCGGCGCCATCACCCTCAAACTGGCCGCCGGAGCCTGACCCACCGGAGAACGGCAGCCCCGCGTCGCGGGGCTGCCCGTCCGGTTCAGAGGTCGACGGCAATGATCCGTTCGATGTTCCGTTCGGCCAGCGCGGTGATGGTGACGAACGGATTGACCGAGGTGTTGCCGGGGATCAGCGCGCCGTCGATGACGTAAAGACCGGGATAGGCGGTCAGGCGGCCGTAATTGTCGGTGGCCTTGTTCAGCACCGCGCCGCCGAGCGGGTGATAGGTGAGATGGTCGCCCCAGATTTTGTAGACCCCGAATAAGTCGGTGCGGTAGATCGTCCCTTCCTTCGCGTTTATTTTGTCGAATATGGTCTTGGCCATGTCGATGGCCGGTTGTTTCCAGGACGTCTGCCAGCTCAGGTCCACCGTGCCGGTCGCGGCGTTCCAGGAGAACCGGGCGCGGTTCGGGTTGTTGGTGATCGACAGGTAGAACGAGGCGTAGGTCTCGATCCCGGTGGGCAGCGGGGCCACTTCGGCGAATGCGCCTCCCGCGCTCCAGTTGTCGATGCCGGAGCACGGGATGGCCGACTGGAGCGCGCCTGTCGGGTCCCACAGGTGGTTGGCGCGGCCGCACATGACGTTGCCGTTGTCGCCCCAGCCCTTGCCGACCTCGTCGTTCAGGTTGGGGAGCGCGCCGGTGGCCTTCAGCCTGACCAGCAGCTTGCTGGTGCCCACGCTGCCCGCGGCGAAGAACACCCGATCGGCGGTCACGGTCTTGGTGGCCGTGGTGTCGCCGTTGGTGTTCAGCTGGTCGATGACGACCGTGTAGCCGCCGCTGGCCGCCGGGGTGACCGAGGTGACCTTGTGCAGGGGGGAGACGGCGACCCTGCCGGTGGCCCTGGCCTGGGCGAGGTAGGTTTTCTGCAGCGATTTCTTGCCGTGGTTGTTGCCGTAGAGGATCTCGCCGGCCAGGGCCGACTTGGTGACCGTTCCCGCCGCTTCCTGCTGCATGTAGGTCCAGTCGTACACGTCCGGCACGAAAACGAAGGGGAATCCGGAGCGCTGGGCGTGCTTGCGGCCGACGCGGGCGTACTGGTAGCAGTCGGTGGAGTCGAACCAGGCCGGGTCCACGGTGGCCGCTCCGAGGCCGGCGTTCGCGCGCGGGTAGTAGGTGTCGTACATCTCCGCCGGGTTCACGGAGGGGAGGATGGACGGGAAGTTGGCGCGCTTCGGCGTGACCGCCATGCCGCCGTTCACCAGCGAGCCGCCGCCGACGCCGCGGCCCTGGTAGACCGTGATGCCGCTGAAGTCCTCCGCGTCCAGGACGCCGGTGTAGCGGGGGATGTCCCGGTCGATGGGGAAGCCGAGGAAGTAGTTGAGCGGGGCCTTCGTCCTGGTACGGAGCCAGTAGGAGCGGTAGTCCGGCTCGCGCGTGTTGCAGAAGATCTTGCCGTCGGAGCCCGGGGTGTCCCAGGCCATGCCCATCTCGACCATGTGCACGTCCACGCCCGCCTGGGCCAGGCGCAGGGCGGCGACGGAGCCGCCGTACCCGGTGCCGATCACCAGGACCGGCACGTGGGCCCCGTTCGCGATCGGGCCCGCCGCCGCCGCGGTGGCGGGCTCGCCGAGGGCCGCGGCCCCCAGGACGGAGCCGGCTCCGGCGAGGAAGCCGCGGCGCGAGATGCCGCTGCCCGAGGGTCTGTCGCTGCTGCTCATGTGGTCCTCACTTCCTGGGCTGTGCCGATCCCCCGAAGTGGGTGTGGGTGCCTAGTCCCCCGAAGCGGGTGTGGGTGAGGAGCCGCCGGTCAGCGTGCAGGCGGTGTCGAGGCCAAGCACGTGGTTGAGGCGGCCGAACGCCAGCCATGAGCCGAGGCACATGCTCAGCTCCACGATCTCGAGCTGGCTGTAGTGCGCGGTCATCCGCGCCCAGAACTCGTCGTCGAGCCCGTGGTGGTCGAGGGTGTACCGCTCGGCGTACTCGGCGGCCAGGCGGGTGCGCTCGTCGAAGGCGTCGGTGGTGCGCCACTGCGTCACCGACTCGGCGAACTCCTCCTCGACCTTCTCCCCGTCACGTTCGGTACGCCAGTCGAGGCAGAAGGCGCACCCGTTGATCTGGGCGATGCGCAGCCGGGCCGCCTCGAACTCGCGCAGTCCGAGCGTGCTGTGGGCGTACACCGCCATCGAGAACTTCGAGGCGGCGATCCCGATGCCGGGCACCATCTCGCCCCACACGTACGCGATCGGGTCCCTGTCCTGGGGGATGTCGATGTTCACGGCCGGTCACCTCCGAGTCTGCCGGGGCGCAGCGGGACGTCGAGCGCGTCGTACAGTCCTGGCTCCTCGTCGGCGAGCCAGCCGATGGCGCCCACCAGCCGGGCGACCGCGGTGGCGTTCCCGCCTGCGGAGCCGTTGCCGCCCTCGTCCGTGGCCTCGACCGTGACCTCGATGCGCGGACGGCCCTCGATGATCACGCGGTGCGCGCCCACGCCGTTCGGGGGCGTCGGCCAGTCCGGCGCGCAGGACGGGTGGATGCGGGTGACGTGCTCGATGACGATGCGGGGCTCGCCCCCGACGATGCCCTGCACCTCGAACCGCACCGCGCCCTGGGTCCCCGCCTCGTACTCGCCCACGGTGGCGTCGAGCGGGCGCCGGTCCCGGCTCTCGCGGATCTCGTCGAGCTCGACGCCGAGCGCCCTGGCCATCAGGCGGATCTGCCCGCCCCACACCATCGTCGGGACGGTCGGCGCGATCATGGGCGGTTCGTACTCCATCGGCTGGCCCATGCCGACCAGGTACCGGACCGAGTCCGGCTGGTCGTACGTGGAGTAGTCGAAGATCTCCTGGCAGCGGATCGCGTCAATGGCGGTGCCGAGCCCGCTGACCAGCAGCGGCAGCACGTCGTTGCCCCAGCCGGGGTCGATGCCTGAGACGAACAGCGAGCCGCCGCCCTCGCCGATGGCGGCCAGCACCTGCTCGCGCAGCTCCGGCGGGGCGCCGCGCTGGTCGTAGAGCGCGTACAGGGAGGGGGTGACGACGACGGCCCCCGCCCGGATCGCCCGGGTGACATCGGCGAGCGCCTCGTCGGGGCGGAGGTCGCCCGAGGCCGCGTACACCACGGCTCTGGGGCTCGCGGCCAGCACCGCCTCGACGTCGTCGGTCGCCGCGACCCCGAGCGGGTGGCCGAGCCCGCCGAGCTCCCCGGCGTCCCGGCCCGCTTTGCCCGGATCGTTGACGAGTACGGCTGAGAGCTTCAGCTCCGGGTGGGCTGCGACGGCGCGGATGGCCGCGCGGCCGACGTTGCCGGTGCCCCAGACGACCGTGGACATCATGGCCGGAGCGTAGCAAGCGCTTGGTTGACTGTATAGAGGTCAGCCGCGTACGGCGCACAGCAGGCGGTTGTTGCCCCGCTGCCAGAGCGTGCCGATCTCCGAGAAGCCGGCCTCCCGGAGCGCCTGGACGTGCTCCGACAGGAGCCGGGACTCGGAGCCGTGGTGGGAGGCCCCGGCCGTGGTGCGCCGCTCCTCATGGAGCTCGGCGAAGGCGGGATCCGCCTGGACCGCGTCCCACCAGGCCCGCCAGTCCTCCGGCGGGTTCGCGCCGAACCTCCGCTCCGTCTCCCTGTCGTGGACGGCGTGCTCCAGGCGCGCGAGGGCCGGGGTGGCGTCGTCGGTGTCCAGATGGTCGCCGTTGAGCAGCAGCCCGCCCGGCCGCAGCACGGCCGCGACCTCCCCGTACATGCCCTTGAGGTCGGCGGCGGAGATCCAGTGCAGTGCCGTCGTGCTGATCGCGGCGTCGGCGGGTCCGTCCAGCCCGAGCAGATCCGTCCACCCGCCGGTACGGAGGTCCGCCGAGACGAACGTGATCTGCGGGTACGCGGTACGCCCGAGCCCGATCAGCAGCGGGTCGGCGTCCACCGCGATCACCCTCGCCTCCGGGAGGCGGTCGAGCAGCCGGGCGGACAGCGAGCCGGGGCCGCAGCCCAGGTCGATCACCACCGGATCCGGCCGCCCCAGCGCCTCCACGGCGTCGATCAGAGCGGTGAACCGCTCCTCGCGATCCGGCAGGTAGCCCTCCTGCTGACGGTCCCAGCGCGCCATCCACTGCGATGCGGCATCGTGAGTGAGCATGTACGGCTCCTTGTAACTGTCGTCTAAGCTTTGGGCAGTCACAAGCTAGAACACGAAGGTGTAACCGGTCAAGTGGATTTCAACAGTCACGCCGATGGAGTGGTCAGAGCAGCGGTGGCGCTCGTCAACGCCCTCACCCCAGGTGAGAGGCGGGGGCGCGACCATCCGGCGCCCGGGAGGCCCGGCGCCGCCGCCACTGAGGGCCTGCGTACCGTCTATCCGAACCATCGCGAGGTCGCCGAGCCGGAGGGCGCCGAGCTGGCCGAGGTGGCCGCCCGCCTGCGGACGGTCTTCGCCGCCGTGGCCGCCGGCGACATCGACACGGCGGCAGGACAGGTGAACGCGCTGCTGGACGAGACCCACGCCAGGCCCATGCTCCAGCGGCACGACGGCGAGCCGTGGCACCTGCACTTCCACGGCCGCGGCGGCACCCTGGCGGGCGAGTGGGGGGCGAGCTGCGCCACCGGGCTCGCGATCGTGCTGGGCGGCGAGTTCAGCGACCGCCTGGGCGTCTGTACGGCGCCGCACTGCGACCGCGTCTACGTGGACGTGTCACGCAACGGCACCCGCAGGTTCTGCTCCACGGCCTGCCAGAACCGCGTCAAGACGGCCGCTTTCCGGGCCAGGAGCAGGGCCTGAGGTCACGCCAGCCGGCGGATGGGGGCGCCGGCGAGGAAGGCGTCGATGTCCTCGACCGCCTCGCGGAAGTACGTACGGTAGTTCAGCTCCGTCACGTAACCCAGGTGCGGCGTGGCGAGCACGTTGGGCAGCGTGCGCAGCTCGTGGCCGGGGGGCAGCGGCTCGGTCTCGAACACGTCCAGCCCGGCCCCCGCGATCCGCCCCGCCTGCAGCGCCGCCGCCAGCGCCTCCTGGTCGACGATCGCCGCCCGCGAGGTGTTCACCAGGTACGCGTCCGGCCGCATCAGCGACAGCTCACGCTCCCCGATGAGTCCCCGCGTCCGTTCGCTCAGCACGAGGTGGACGGAGACGATGTCGGCCTCGGCCAGCAGCGCGTCCTTGCCCGGGGCGAGCCGCACCCCGAGGGCGTCCGTACGTTCCTGGGTCAGGTTCCGGCTCCAGGCCACGACGTCCATGCCGAACGCCCGGCCGATCTCCGCCATCCTGGACCCGATCTTGCCGAGCCCCAGCAGCCCGAGCGTGCGGCCGTGCAGGTCCGTGCCCAGCGTGCTCTGCCAGGGGCCGCCCGCGCGCAGGGCCGTCGCCTCCGGCACCAGATGGCGGGTGAGGCCGAGGATCAGCGCCCAGGTGAGCTCGACCGGCGGGGTCGAGCTGCTGCCCGTGCCGCAGACCGTGACGCCGCGCGCCCGCGCCGCGTCCAGGTCGATGGCGGCGTTGCGCATGCCCGTGGTGATGAGCAGCCGGAGATTGGGCAGCCGGTCGAGCACCTCGGCCGGGAGCGGCGTGCGCTCCCGCATGGCGACCACGATCTCGTAGTCGTGGAGTGCGGCCACGAGCTCGTCCCGGCCGGTGAAGTGGCCGCGGAAGCTCGTGGCCCGCACCCTGGACCAGTCGGCCAGGCCGAGAGCCACTCCCTGGTAGTCGTCAAGCACGGCGCAGCGCAGCATGGCCGGAATCTTACGAGGCGTCCGGCAGGCGCTCTCACCCGTCCCCCTGCTCCAGCTCCCCGGGTGTGTCCCGGGGAGCTGGAGCCCGTTTCTCCGCCTCTTCATGCAGCGCCAGGATCAGCAGCAGCTCCAGTTGGAGCTCCTGGAGATCGGGCGCCGCGAGACCGTCGAGCGCGCGCATGTTGGGCCTCCCTGGCTATAGGACGTCCCACGCGCCACAACGGTTCACGGATCAGGTCTCGGTCCTGAAACGTTCCCACGCGGACTGCCGCGTCATGCCGAGCGAGGTGCCGATGCGTTCCCAGCTGACGTCCCTGGTGCGCAGGTGCGCCACCCAGTCGCGCAGATTGTCGTCCACCTGTGCTTGCACGGCGGCGATTTTCGGGAGGTGCTCGAGTATCTGCTCTTCGGTCATCGACTCCCACATCGGGAGCCGGGGCTCGGTGGAGGAAAGCTTTTCCCCTTCGAGGATGTCATTGCACAGTCCTATGCATTCGTCGCAAATGTGCACACCAGGACCGGCAACCATCTTGGTCACCTCCGCGCTCTTCTTGTGACAGAAAGAGCAGCGGATCTTTTCCTTCCAGTCAGGCATGGCCTGACACTACTATCGTCAGGCTGCTCCTGACAACCCCATGTGCTCCCGCAAGATCTCCTGGCGTTCCTCGGTGATGTTGTGGCAGATCGTCACGTACGCGTTCAGCACCTTGCGGTACAGCCCGCGCGCCTGCTCCAGTTGGACGCGCAGCTCCAGGACGCGGTCCTCCTCGCCGCGCTGCTCGGCCTCCGCCAGGAGGGCACGCGCCTCGTCCACGATCTCTTCGGCCCGCATCCTCGTACGGCGAAGCAGTGCGGAGCACTCGTGCAGCTCTTCCAGTCGAGCCGCCGAGGCAATGAACTCGGCAGAGTGCTCGGGCGACTCGTACGCCGCCCGCCTGCGGAGATCCGATCCCATTTACCGCCACCTCCCGGTCAAGGATGCCTAACTGTAGACGCGCAACTCTCGGAGGCGGATCACCCGCCGACGTGCGGGGGTATCTCAATGATCCTGGTGGAAAGGTTTCTATTCCTCGGTAGGAAAACCTCGTCCCTGAAACTCGTTCGGTCCAGGCCAAATGCGGTACTTCATCGGCTATTAGTGGAATGCCGTAAATCTCCGCTCTCGGCAAAAGCCGGGGATGAAGACGCCCGATCCGCCCCCATGAAGACCGTTGGCGGTCACATACTGAGACCGGACAACAGCGCAACGTGACTCAGGCGGCGGTGGTGGCGATGTCGGCAACGGGGAACGAAGACGACGCGGTTGACGTGAGCGTCGTCATCCCCGCGCACAACTGCCGGGCATACCTCGACAGATGCCTCACCTCAGCGCTCGTGCAGCGCGTGAAGAAGGAGATCGTCGTCGTCGACGACGGCTCCACGGACGGCAGCGGCGAGCTGCTCGACCTCTACGCCACCTATCACAAGGACAGCATCAAGGTCGTCCACATCGAGTGCAGCGGCGGCGCGGGCCGGCCGCGCAACGTCGGCATCGAGCACGCCACCGGCCGGTACGTGTTCTTCTGCGACGCGGACGACTACCTCGGCCCCGAGGCGCTGGAGCGCATGGTCGCCATGGCCGACAGGAACGGCTCCGACATCGTCCTCGGCAAGATCGTGGGGCACGGCCGGCGCGCGCCGGTCTCGATGTTCCAGCAGAGCGCCAACCGCGTGGGCCTCGGCGACAGCAACGTCTACAACAGCCTGTGCTGCTTCAAGCTGTTCAGGCGGGAGATGCTCGAACGCCACCGCATCAGGTTCGGCGAGGGCATGCTCGTCGGCGAGGACATCGTCTTCACCGTCCACGCCTACTGCCACGCCCGGGTCATCTCCGTGGTGGCCGACTACGACTGCTACCACCTCGTGTCCAGGCCCGACGGCAGCAGCATCATGCAGCAGAAGGGCAGCAGGGACCCGCTGGCCTGGCTGGCCATGATCAGGCGGCCGATCCGGCTCATGGCCGAGCACGTCGAGCCCGGCCCGCTCCGCGACCACCTGCTCCGCAGGCACTTCAGGCTCGACGCGTTCGCGCAGCTCGGGGCGGTGTTCCTGGAGAGCGACGACATACGGCGCAAGGACATCGCCAGGGAGGTGGCCGCACTCTGCGACGAGTGGTACACGCCCGGGGTGCACGAGCTGCTCAACAGCATCGACCGGCAGCGGGCGACCGCGCTCGGGGACATCGACCGCCTGGTCCGCCTAGCCCGCATCGAGAACGCCACCGTGCGGCGCAGGCTGACCGGGCTGCGCTGGGACGGCGACCGCCTGGTGGTGACAGGCTCCGCCCGGCTGGACGGCATCAGCAGTGACGACGGCCTGGCCGTGGTGCTGCGCGCGCGGCACGACCCGGCCGCCGAGATCGTCATCCCGGCCGAGCGGAAGGGGGGCGATTTCACCGTGCGGGTGGACGTCTCCGCGCTCGCCTCGGGGATCTGGGATCTGCGGGTGGCGGTCGAGCTCGAGGGCGTGGTGCGGTTCGGCAGGCTCGGGGCCGAGCGCGACAGCGGCCTCGCCCTCCCGCCGTCCCGGCTGATCGACGGCGTGGTGGCCCTGCCCTACTTCACCAGGGACAACGGCAACCTCAGCATCGACGTCGGAGGCCACGTGGTCGCGGTGCCCGGCACGGCGCGCCTCATCAGGACGAGATGGGGGCTGGGGCACCGGCTGCTCATCGACGGCGAGGTCAGCGTCGTCGGCACCGCCCCGGCGGTCTCGGCGGTCAAGCAGATCGTCTGGCGCGAGCGGCGCACCGGACGCGAGCGGACCGAGGGCGTGCTGGCGCTGCCGGGCGGCGGTTTCGCGGCCAGGGTCGCGATCGGCTGGCTGCCGCCGGGGACCTGGGACGCGTACCTGGAGCTCGATCTGGGCGGGCCGCCCGCGCGGTTCAGGATCGAGACCGACGCCGAGACGGTCGCGGCGCCGCGCAGGTGGCTGGGCGCGGCCGTGCTCAGGACCGTGCGGCCGTACGCGACCTCGGGGAAGGGGCGGCTGAGCACGGTGGTGCGGCGGCTGACGGCGCGGACGATCATCAGAAGGATCACGCGCTAATTGCCATCTATGTGCAGGTGCAAGACGATGTCCTAAAGTAGGGACCGTTTGGCTCTTGCAGGAGGTTGGCCGTGCACGTACCCGATGGCTTCTTCGATGCGGCGACATCCGTCTCGGCCGGAGTCGTGGCCGCAGCCGGTGTCGCGGTCTGTCTACGCGGGGCGCGGCGCGAACTCGACGACAGGACCGCACCCATGGCCGGCCTCGTCGCGGCCTTCATCTTCGCCGTCCAGATGCTCAACTTCCCCGTCGCCGCCGGCACCAGCGGCCACCTGCTGGGCGGGGCACTGGCGGCGATACTCGTCGGGCCCTATACGGGCGTGTTGTGCATGGCCGTGGTCCTGCTCGTGCAGGGGGTGTTCTTCGCGGACGGCGGGCTCACCGCGCTCGGGATCAACATCACGATCATGGGGATCGTCACCGTGCTGGTCGGGTGGGGGATCTTCCGGCTGGTCATGAGGCTGGCCAGAGGCAAGGTCGTGGTGGCGGCGTTCCTGGGGGCGCTGGTCTCGGTGCCCTCCTCCGCGCTGGTGTTCTCACTGCTGTTCTGGATCGGCGGGACCGCGCCGATCCAGGTGGGCGCGGTGGCGGCGGCCATGGGCGGCGTCCACGTGCTGATCGGGATCGGCGAGGCGCTGATCACCGCGGTGACGGTCGGCGCGGTGCTCGCGGTCCGGCCCGACCTCGTGTACGGCGCCCGCGGCCTGGCCAAGCCCCTCGTCCTGCGCGGTGCGGAGGGCACCAGCACCACTGTCGACGAGCCGGAGCCCGCCGCGGCCGCGCCCGGCAGGCTCAGGCCGTTCCTGCTCGGCGGGGTCGGTCTGACGCTGGTGCTGGCCGGGGTCGTGTCGTTCTTCGCCTCCTCCTCACCCGACGGGCTGGAGGCGGTCGCGGAGAACAAGGGCTTCCTCTCGCAGGCGGGCGACCACGTGGTGACGTGGGGGCTGGCCGACTACGGCGAGGTGGGCGGCATCCCCGTCGGCGTGGCCGGCATCGTCGGCGTCGGGCTCGTGCTGATCATCGCCGGTGCCGTGGCCTACGCCGCGCGGAGCCGTACCAAGGTCGAGGCCTGATCCATGAGCGCGGGTCACCATCACCAGCTCTACCTGCCGGGCGCCTCGGTGGTGCACCGGCTGCCGCCGCAGTGCAAGCTGCTGGCCGTCTTCGCCTTCGCGATCGTCGTGGTGGCCACGCCGCGGGAGCGGTTCTGGGCCTTCGCGGTCTACGCCGCGCTGCTGGGGGCCGTGGCGGTGGCGGCGAAGGTGCCGGTGACGTACGTCCTGCGGCGGATGGTGATCGAGGTGCCCTTCGTGCTGTTCGCGTTCCTCATCCCGATCGTCGGGATGGGGGAGCGGACCAGCGTCCTGGGCGTCTCGCTGAGCGTGCCCGGGCTCTGGGCGGGGTGGAACATCCTGGTCAAGGCCACGCTCGGCGTGATCGCCTCCATCCTGCTCGCGGCCACCACCGAGCCGCGGGTGATCCTCGTCGGGGCACAGCGGCTGCGACTGCCGAGCCTGCTGGTGCAGATCGCCATGTTCATGCTGAGGTACATGGACGTGATCGTGGATGAGATGCGGCGGATGCGGGTGGCCCGGGAGTCCCGGGGGTTCGAAGCACGAAATTTCCGGCACATCCCAGTGATCGCCCGGTCCGCCGGTGCGCTGTTCATCCGGTCGTACGAGCGAGGTGAGCGCGTGCATCTGGCGATGCTCAGTCGGGGATACTCAGGACAGATGCCGATTATTCAAGATTTTTCGGCATCTGCCCGCCAATGGGGCATCGCCCTAGCCCTCCCGGCCCTGGCCCTCGCAGTATGGGGACTCTCCTGGTGAACTCTCTCGAAGTACGGCAGCTCGCCTACGCCTATCCCGACGGCACGCAGGCGCTGTTCGGCGTGGACCTGTCGATCGCCCGCGGCGAGCGCGTGGCCCTGCTCGGCCCGAACGGCGCCGGCAAGACCACCCTCGTCATGCACCTCAACGGGATTCTCACCGCCGGTCACGGAAGCGTCACCGTGGCCGGCACCCCGGTGCGCAAGGACACGCTCAAGGAGGTCAGGCAGCGCGTCGGCCTGGTCTTCCAGGATCCGGACGATCAGCTCTTCATGCCCACGGTCAGGGACGACGTCGCCTTCGGCCCGGCCAACGCGGGCGTGCGCGGCGAGGACCTCGACCGCGTCGTCAAGGACGCGCTGGAGCGGGTCGGCATGCTGGAGTTCGCCGACCGGCCGCCGCACCACCTGTCGTTCGGCCAGCGCCGCAGGGTGGCGGTGGCGACGGTGCTGGCCATGTCGCCGGAGATCCTGGTGCTCGACGAGCCCTCGTCCAACCTGGACCCGGCGGCCCGCAGGGAGCTGGCCGAGATCCTGCGCTCGCTCGACGTGACGGTGCTCATGGTCACGCACGATCTTCCGTACGCGCTGGAATTGTGCGAACGCTCGCTGATCCTCTCCGGCGGCGTGATCGCCGCCGACGGCCCCACGCGAGAGCTGCTCTCCGACGCGGAACTGCTGGCAGAGCACCGCTTGGAGCTTCCGTACGGCTTCGCCATCCCCGTGGTATGAGGCCTATTCAAGGCAGCTTGTCCGCATCTTCGTAGTTTGTGCGTGCCCAGTATCCGGGGATGTCGAAGTACAGTGGCTCATCGAGGAGGGGCCAAATGAAGCTGCGGCTTGCGCGACACGCTCTTGGCGATGCCGTGGTGGTGGCCGTTGAGGGTGAGCTCGACCTGTTCACCGCACCGTTCCTGCGGGACGAGGTGCGTGACGCCATCAAGCAGGACGGCGCCAAGCTCGTGCTCGACCTGCAGCAGTTGTCGTTCATGGACTCCAGCGGCCTGTCGGTGCTGATCGAGGCCTGGCGGCTGGCGACCGGAGAGGGCGGAGGTGTGTCCCTGGCGGCGCCTCAGGCGCCCGTGGCGCGCATTCTGCGCACGACCGGGCTCGACCGGCGGATCAAGGTCTACTCCGACGTGGACAGTGCCGTGGGCGAGATTTGACCGCACCCCGAGTAGAACTTCATTCGGTCTGCGGGTTAGGGTCCGGAATATGGACGTGAACGGATCTGCAGCAATCATCTCCGGCGGCGCCAGCGGCCTCGGCGAGGCCACGGCCCGCGAGCTGGCCCGCGTGGGCGCCACCGTGGTCGTCGCCGACCTCAACGAGGAGCGCGGCAAGACGGTCGCCGACGAGATCGGCGGGGTGTTCGTCAGGACCGACGTGTCGGACGACGACCAGGTGCAGGCGGCCGTGGACGCCGCCGTGGCCACCGGCAAGCCGCTGCGCGTGGTGGTCAACAGCGCCGGCATCGGCTGGGCCGAGCGTACGGTCAACCGCGACGGCAGCCCGCACAACTCGGCGACCTACCGCAAGGTCATCGAGATCAATCTGATCGGCACGTTCAACCTCATGCGCATCGCCGCCGCCGCGATCGCCAAGACCGAGCCGGCCGACGCCGACGGCCAGCGGGGCGTGGTGATCAACACGGCGTCCGTGGCCGCGCTCGAGGGCCAGACGGGGCAGCTCGCGTACTCGGCCTCCAAGGGCGGCATCGTGGGCATGACGGTGCCCGCGGCGCGCGACCTGGCCGCGATCGGCGTACGGGTGAACACGATCTGCCCGGGCATCATCGACACCCCGATCTACGGCTTCTCCGCCAACGCGGACGAGTTCAAGGCCAAGCTGGTGGCGCCGGTGGTGTTCCCCAAGCGCATGGGGCGGGCCGACGAGTTCGCGCACCTGGTGCGGTCGCTGATCGAGAACGACTACATGAACGCCGAGGTCGTCCGCTTCGACGGCGGCATCCGCTTCCAGCCCAAGTGAGGTCTCGTTGTCTGACGAAGTGCTCGTCGAGGAGTCCGAGAACGTCGCCATCATCACGATAAATCGCCCCAAAGCGCGCAATGCCGTGAATGGGGCAGTGGCGCGGGGGATCGCCGAGGCGCTGGACACGCTGGACGCTCGTCCCGACATTTCCGCTTATGTCCTGACCGGTGCCGGTGGCACCTTCTCCGCAGGCATGGACCTCAAGGGCTTCCTGTCCGGCGACTTCCCGGTGGTCGAGGGGCGCGGCTTCGGCGGGCTGACCGAGTCGCCGCCGAAGAAGCCGCTGGTGGCCGCCGTGGAGGGGTACGCGCTCGCGGGCGGGTTCGAGCTGGCGCTGTCGTGCGACGTCGTCGTGGCGTCGTCGGAGGCCACGTTCGGCCTGCCGGAGCCGAAGCGCGGGCTGGTGGCGGGCGCGGGCGGCATCATGCGGCTGCCGCGCCGGATCCCGTACCACGTGGCCATGGAGATCGCCCTGACCGGCGACCACTACCCGGCCGCACGCCTGTACGAGCTGGGACTGGTGAACCGGATCACGCCGCCGGGAGAGGCGCTCGAGGGAGCGCTGGAGCTGGCCCGCAAGATCGCCGGCAACGCGCCCCTGGCCCTCGCCGCCACGAAGAAGGTGATCATCGAGTCCGCGGACTGGTCGCTGGAGGAGATGTTCGCCAAGCAGAGCGCGATCGTCGGGCCGGTCTTCGGCTCCAAGGACGCCATGGAGGGCGCGGCCGCCTTCGCCGAGAAGCGCCCGCCTCGGTGGAAGGGCGAATGACACGGGGAGGGCGCCCCGCCGGCGCCCTCCCGCAGCACTGAAGGAGTCCCGCGCGGCCCGGCGACGTGCGGCGCGACGAGAGCGCCTTTAGCGCGCGCATAAGGCTTCCTGGCTACGGTAAAGAAAGGGAAAGCAACCCACCAGGAGAGGCGCATGAGGGACTATTCGGGTTCCAGGTTCGAGTCGGCCAAGCGCGGCGCCGGTGCTCTCCTTTCCGGTGCGTTGAGCGCCCTCGCCGTCGTGATCGCCATGCTCGCCGTCATGTGGGTCGTCGAGGGCGTCGACTACTTCCTCAACGGCGCGCTCGACCGCGAGTTCGGCATCATCGGGTGGGAGCCCGACGGCCTGATCGGCATCCTGTTCGCCCCGTTCCTGCACGGCGGATTCGGCCACCTCATGGCCAACTCGCTGCCCCTGCTGATCCTGGGCTTCCTGGCCGGGCTCCGCGACCTGCGCAAGTTCCTGTGGGCCAGCGTGCTGATCATCCTCATCGGCGGCCTCGGCACCTGGCTGACCAGCCCCGGCGTCTACACGGTCGGCGCGAGCGGCCTGGTCTTCGGCTACTTCGGCTTCATCCTGGCCCGCGGCCTGTTCGACCGCAGGCTGCTGGACATCGTCATCGCCATCGGCGTGGGGTTCGCGTACTGGGGGATCCTGGCGGGCCTGCTGCCCAACCAGCAGGGCATCTCCTGGCAGGGCCACCTGTTCGGCCTCATCGGCGGCGTGGTGGCCGGCTGGGTGCTGCGGCGCAGGCGCGAGATCCCCGCGTACTAGTCAGGACTCGTGCCGGCCAGCGAGTGCGCCCGCGTGTGCTCCGCGGGCGAGGAGGACAGCAGGCGGTCGATGTAGGCGAGGCCGATGGCCGAGGCCACGAACGCCAGATGCATGATCGTCTGCCACATGATCTTGTCGTTGGGCGTCGTCTGGGCCCGGATGAACGTCTGCAGCAGGTGCACCGACGAGATGCCGACGATCGCCGTGGCCAGCTTGACCTTCAGCACGTTCGCGTTGACGTGGGAGAGCCACTCCGGCTCGTCGGGATGGTCCTCGAGCCGGATGCGGGAGACGAAGGTCTCGTAGCCGCCGACGATCACCATGATCAGCAGGTTGGAGATCATCACCACGTCGATGAGCCCCAGGACGGTGAGCATGACCACGACCTCGGAGGAGGGCGCCGCCTCGGGGGCCGGCCCGGAGTGGAGGAGCACCGTCTCGATCAGGTGCCAGAGCTCCAGGGCGAACTGCCACACGTACACCGCCTGGGCCACGATGAGGCCCAGGTAGAGGGGGACCTGGAGCCATCGGCTGGCGAACATCAGATAGCCGAGGCTCTTCGGCCGGGTGGTCCTCCGGCCGGGTCTGAGCATGTCGGACAAGAAGGTTCCTAGCTATTCGAGCCGGGCGTGGCGGACCCGGCCGGCAACGGCAGGCTGCCGGCCGGGTCGCGCAGAGCGTCGAGGCGGCTCCCACAGGAGCCGCCGGACGAGTCAGCCGAGGCGCTCGACCACGTAGTCGACGCAGCCCGTGAGCGCCTCGATGTCGGCCGGGTCGATGGCCGGGAACATCGCGATGCGCAGCTGGTTGCGGCCCAGCTTGCGGTAGGGCTCGGTGTCGACGATGCCGTTGGCGCGCAGCACCTTGGCCACTGCCGCGGCGTCGACGGAGTCGGAGAAGTCGATGGTGCCGACCACCTGGGAGCGGAACTCCGGAGCGGCGAACGGCGTGGCGTACGACGACTTCTCGGCCCACGTGTAGAGGCGCTGGCTGGACTCGGCCGTGCGGGCGGTGGTCCAGGCCAGGCCGCCCTGGGAGTTCATCCAGTCGAGCTGGTCGGCCAGCAGGAACAGCGTGGCCACGGCCGGCGTGTTGTAGGTCTGGTCCTTGGCGGAGTTGTCGATGGCGACCGGCAGGCTGAAGAACTCCGGCACGTAGCGGCCGGTCGCGGCGATCTCCTCGACCCTGGCCAGGGCGCGCGGCGACATGATCGCGATCCACAGGCCGCCGTCGGAGGCGAAGCTCTTCTGCGGGGCGAAGTAGTAGACGTCGGTCTCGGTGATGTCGACGGGCAGACCGCCGGCGCCGGAGGTGGCGTCGACGAGGACGAGGGAGTCGCCGGAGCCCACGCGCTTGATCGGCATCGCGACACCGGTCGAGGTCTCGTTGTGGGTGAGCGCGTACGCGTCCACACCCTCCTCGGCCACGGCGTCGGGGTAGGTCCCGACCTCGGACTTGATGACGCTGGGCTCGGACAGCCACGGGGCCTTCTTGGTGACCGCCGCGAACTTCGAGGAGAACTCGCCGAACGACAGGTGCTGCGACCGGTCGCGGATCAGCCCGAAGGCGGCGATGTCCCAGAACGCGGTGGTGCCGCCGTTGCCCAGCACGACCTGGTAGCCCTCGGGGAGCGAGAACAGGTCGGCGAGCCCGGATCGTACGCGGCCGACCAGGTTCTTGACCGGCTTCTGGCGGTGGGAGGTGCCCATGAGGCTCGCGCCGGAGGCGGCGAGCGCGGCCAGTTGCTCGGTGCGCACCTTCGAGGGCCCGCAGCCGAATCGGCCGTCGGCGGGCTTGATGTCAGCGGGAATCACGATGTCAGCCACGTGACCAGGGTACTGAGTTCGCGCGGATGGTCCGGGACCGGGGCGGGATCTGAGAAGAACCCCACAACCAAAAGATCGTCCATGCCGCAGAATGGAAAGGGCCGGGGGTCTGCCATGTTCGTGATGTGAGAGCGGCGGTGGTCCATGCCCACTGAACGGGATTCGCGCGAGGTGGTGGAGGGCCTGCTGCTGCGGCCCTTCTGGCGGGACCTCCCGCTGCCGGTGCTGGTCATCACCGGGGCGCCGGCCGGCAGGGCCGGGCAACTGGCCGAGCGTTTCAACGGGCGCCTGCCGTACGCGAAGCCGGTCGAAGGCGCGCACAGATCACTGGCCGACCTCGTGGACGGGCTGGCCGGCCCCAAGGGCGCGCTCGGCGGCAACCGGGTCAGGAACACCCTGCTGCCCGCGCCGCGCTTCCCGCTGACGGAGTTCGTGCTGTGGGCCTGGGCGCAGCGCGCCAAAGAGCGCAGGCCGGAGCAGTGGCCGCAGGGGGAGCGGTGGCCGCCGGTGCCCGACTCGCGTCACGGGCAGGAGGAGCTCAAACAGCGCTTCAGCGCCAGGTTCGGGGTGCGCCCCAGCCTGAAGGCCGACAGCCGCAAGCGGTGGGCGGCCGGCGACTTCCTGGTGCGGGCCGCGGTCTTCTTCGTGCCGGTCGCCACCGTGCTCGCCTGGTGGCTGGACGCCGGGATCACCGATCTGATCCCGCTGGCGCCCGGCCTGCTCGCGCTGCTGCTGGGCGCCGGCGCGATCGGGCTCCAGGCCGTGCGCTACATCCGCGGCTCGGCCTTCTCCCGGTGGTTCCGCCGCCACCGGTACGAGGACTTACGCCGCAAGGTCGGCGACAGCCGCCAGGCGTACGCGCTGCAGCTGATGAACGCGCCAGAGGCGAGGATCGAGCTGCTGCTGGTCTACGCGATGCTGGAGGACCTGCGCCAGGCGTACCGCAAGTGGCCGCGCATCCCGTGGCCGAGCTGGGGGCGCGGACTCTACGCGCTGCTGGTGCTCAACACCGCCGACCAGTGGCACGCGCGGTTCCTGGAGGTCTATCAGGAGGTCCTGCACGACACGGGCATCGTGCCGCCGCTGCTGGTGATCGCCGAGGACCCGGGGCAGCCGGCGCTGACCGGGCAGCCGGGTCGGACGCGGGCCGGCGAGCAGCCCAGGACCGTCGCCGACGACGTCGAGCTCTGGCGCTCGCGCGTGGCGCTGCGCGGCCCGGAGCCGCGGCTGCCTCTCGCCTCCGACAAGCTGAGGCTGACCGAGCCGTACCGGCCTCGACTGGGCAAGGTCAGGGTCCGCGCGGTCGGCTACTGGCTCGCGATGCTGGCGCTGCTGCTCGCCCCGCCACTGGCCGTCTACGGCAGCAACTGGTTCGGCTGCGGCCCCGGCATGATGCGGGCCGAGCAGCAGTGCGTCGGCCTGGGCGACGATCTCGCCGAGATCGCCCCGCACCCGGTCCTGCTCCCCATCCTCGAACGCATCAAGCAGCAGAACGCGGACATCGACACCAGGCAGCGGGTCATCACGGTCTTCTATCTCGGCCCGCTCACCACCTCGCATCCGGGCGACGACCAGGTGGGCGGCTCGGCCGGCGAACTGTCCGGCATCGCGGCCCGCCAGGGAGCCTACAACCGGCTCGGCAGCTGGCAGATCAAGGTGGAGCTGGCCAACGCCGGGCAGTCCTTCCGCTATGCCAAGTTCGCCGCCGACATGATCAGGCAGCGCGCGGCCGGCGACCCGGACGTGGCCGGGGTGATCGGGCTCGCGTGGAGCAGGACCGAGACGCAGGACGCCATCCGGGTGCTCGGCGACGCGCACATCCCGATGCTCAGCACCACGAACTCGGCCGACAAGACGCCGCTGGTCTACAACGACCGTCCCTCGCCGTACTTCTTCCGCATGGCGGCGCCCAACTCCGCGCAGGCGCGGGCGTTCGAGCTGTGGCTCGCGCACGGGCTGCCCGGCAGGAAGCCGGTCGATCCGCGGCGGGTCGCCGTCCTGGTCGAGAGCGACGCGGAAGACCACGAGCTCTACAGCGAGGACCTCGCGGAGGGGCTGGCCAAGGGGCCGTACGGGTCCGCCAAGCCCTACCGGTTCGCCAACCAGGACGAGCTGGCCGACAAGGTCCAGCTGGCCTGCCAGGAGCATGCGGAGGTGCTGCTCTACACCGGCAGGGCGACCTTCCTGAACACCGTCGCCGACACCCGCGAGCACCAGTGCCCGGACAACGTGCAGATCCTGGCGGGCGACGACGTCACCGAGAAACTGGTGGAACTGCTGGGCAGGGAGGACTTCACCAACAAGCCGGCGATCTCGTTCGTCGCGCTCAACGACATGCGGCAGGGGCAGGGCGCCAACCGTACCCAGACGGAGATCGAGAGCTGGATCGAGAGCGCCAAGGCGAAGGGCGTGTCACGCGTGCACGCGTGGCTGGGCTACGACGCGCTGCTGGCCGTCACCTCGGCGCTCAACAAGATCAAGGCATCGGACGTCGACGAGTCGGTCAACATCGCGGAGAGCGTCGCGTACAACCTGCGTGGGCTCGGTGTGGACGGCCTCATCCAGGGCGCGAGCGGGAAGTTCTACTTCTCGGAGGACGCGGAGTCGCACTCCGCGCTCCCGCGCGGGCTCTGGCTGTTCTCCACGGACCCCGCCGCGGGTTCCACCGCGAACGGCGTGGTGTCGCAGGGCGGCTGCACGGTCGACGAAAAGGCCCCGGGCACTGCCGAACTCGAGGTGAAGTGCTCGTTCGGCTGACGCGCCGGGGCCGATCCCGTCAGAACGTGCCGGTGACCTCGGCGGCGCCGGGCACGTCGCTCAGGGGACGCGAGGCGGGGCCGACGTAGTTGGCGCTCGGGCGGACGAGCCGGCCCGTGCGCTTCTGCTCCAGGATGTGCGCGGCCCAGCCGGCCGTGCGGGCGCAGGTGAACATCGAGGTGAACATGTGCGACGGCACCTCGGCGAAGTCCAGCACCACGGCCGCCCAGTACTCCACGTTGGTGGCCAGCACCCGGTCGGGCTTGCGCGCGTGCAGCTCCTCCAGCGCGGCCTGCTCCAGCGCCGCGGCGACCTCGTAGCGGGGCGCGTCGAGCTCCTTGGCGGTGCGGCGGAGCACGCGGGCGCGGGGGTCCTCCGCGCGGTAGACGCGGTGCCCGAAGCCCATGAGCCTGTTGCCCTTGTCGAGCTCGCTCTGGACGTACTTCTTGGCATCGCCGAGCTGCTCGACGCCCTCGATCATGTGCAGGACGCGGGCCGGGGCGCCGCCGTGCAGCGGGCCCGACATGGCGCCGACGGCGCCGGAGAGCGCAGCGGCCACGTCGGCCCCGGTGGAGGCGATGACGCGGGCGGTGAACGTCGAGGCGTTCATGCCGTGCTCGGCCGCGGAGGTCCAGTAAGCGTCGATGGCCTTGACGTGCCTCGGGTCAGGCTCACCGCGCCAGCGGATCATGAAGCGCTCGACGATGGTCTTGGCCTCGTCGACCCGGCTCTGCGGCACCATGGGCAGGCCGAGGCCGCGCGCGGACTGCGCGACGAACGAGAGAGCCATGACGGAGGCGCGGGCGAGCTGGTCGCGGGCCTCCTCGTCGCTGATGTCGAGCAGAGGCTTGAAGCCGTAGGCGGGAGCGAGCATGGCCAGCGCGCTCTGTACGTCTACGCGGATGTCACCGGAGTGGACAGGGATGGGGTACGGCTCCGCCGGAGGCAGGCCCGGCTGGAACGTGTTGTCGACCAGCAGGCCCCAGACAGCCCCGAACGGGACACGGCCGACCAGTTCCTCAATGTCGACGCCCCGGTATCGAAGGGCGCCCCCTTCTTTGTCCGGTTCCGCGATCTCGGTCTCGAAAGCTACGACGCCTTCGAGTCCGGGTTTGAAGTCGGACATACTCGGCCGCCTCCCTTTCCCTTGCCATGTTTCGGCAATGCGATGCCTTGATGTCGAGATACCGGCGGGTCAATTTAACCCCTTCCCAGGTGGTGCTCGGTCTCCGGACCCGCTGTAAGGCCAAACCCGCTGGTGAGGGGGGTGCATGGGATCTACCACACAAGCGCGCAAGAATACCGTCTCGTGGATGCCACCCCGCGCCCGCCCGTGCTGGCGGGGCTTCGCCGTACGTACGAGGGCGAGCCGCTGCTCGAATCCGACCTCGCGTCCGACCCGATAGAGCAATTCACCATGTGGTTCCAGGACGCGCTCGACGCCGGCCTGCCCGAACCCAACGCCATGGTCCTGGCCACCGCCTCCGCCGGCGGCCGGCCCAGCGCCAGGACGGTCCTGCTGAAGGGCTATGACGAACGCGGCTTCGTCTTCTACACCAACTACGAGTCGCGCAAGGGCCGCGACCTGGGCGAGAACGCCCGCGCGTCGCTGCTCTTCCCCTGGCACCCGATCCGGCGCCAGATACGTGTCGAGGGGACTGTGACGCGAATCTCCCACGAGGAGTCGGCCGCGTACTACAACTCCCGCCCCTACGGCTCGCGCATCGGGGCCTGGGCGTCGCGTCAGTCGGCGGTCGTGCGCTCCAGGGAGGAGCTGGACGACCGTTACGCGGAGCTGGCGGCGCGCTGGCCGGAGGATCCGCCGGTGCCCGACTTCTGGGGCGGTTTCCGGGTCCATCCGATCGAGGTGGAGTTCTGGCAGGGACAGCTCGACCGGATGCATGATCGGCTCCGTTACCGGCGCACGAGACCCGGCTGGGCCCTGGAAAGGCTTGCGCCTTAATGTTCATTGAGTGGCAATTGCGGAGCTGGTCAAGCGACATCTGGTAGATACCCGTCCGCTGGGTGTGCGGGACTATCGGCGGCTCTGGCTGGGCCAGTCCGTTTCGCACGTCGGCGTCGCGGCGACCGTCGTCGCGGTCGGACAGCAGGTCTGGCAGCTCA
Source organism: Nonomuraea helvata (assembly GCF_039535785.1). Lineage (NCBI taxonomy): Bacteria > Bacillati > Actinomycetota > Actinomycetes > Streptosporangiales > Streptosporangiaceae > Nonomuraea > Nonomuraea helvata. The sequence continues at coordinate 718,338 of NZ_BAAAXV010000009.1, read as the reverse complement.
CCCACTCGTCGTTCTACGTCGGGCTGCTGGGCATGGCCAACCTGATCCCGCTGATCGTCTTCGGCCTGTGGGGCGGGGCGGTCGCCGACGCGGTCGACCGGCGCAAGCTGCTCATCATCGGCTCGTTCATCGCCTGGGCGGCGACGCTGCTCATCCTCGCCCAGGCGCTGCTCCACCTGGGGAACATCTACCTGATCTTCGCCGCGGTCGCCGTGAACGCCACCGGCTTCGCGATCACCAGCCCGACCAGGGGCGCGATCATCCCCAGGATCCTGGACAAGGAGCTGGTGCCCGCCGCCAACGCGCTCAACTCGCTCGTCTTCAGCATGGGCGCGGTGGTGGGCCCGATGATCGGCGCGGTCGCGCTGACCACCGGCGGGTACGCGGCGGCGTACGCACTGGACGCCCTGCTCTTCACCGGCAGCCTCTACGCGGCGCTCAGATTGCCCTCACTGCCCCCGCTGGGCGAGGTGACACGTCCGGGTGCCCGGGCGGTGCTCGAGGGGCTCAGCTTCATCGTCAGCAGCCCGGTGCTGCTGATGTCGTTCGTGGTGGACGTCATCGCGATGGTGTTCGCCATGCCCCGCGCGCTCTACCCCCAGCTGACCGCCGAGCGGTTCGGCGGCTCGAGCCTGGCGCTCGGCATGATGACCTCCGCCATGGCCATCGGCTCGGTCGCCGGTGCGCTGTTCTCCGGCTGGGTGGGCCGGGTGTCGCGGCAGGGTGTGGCGCTCGTCGTGGTCATCGCCGTCTGGGGGCTGGCCGTGGCCGCCGCGGGGCTCGCGCACGAGCTCTGGCTGGTGGTGGCGTTCATGGCCGTGGGCGGCGTGGCGGACGTGATCTCGTCGGTGTGGCGGCAGTCCATCCTGCAGCTGTACGCGCCCGACGAGATGCGGGGGCGGCTGCAGGGGGCGTTCATGGTGGTCGTGGCCGGCGGGCCGCGCCTCGGCGACCTGCGGGCCGGGGCCACGGCGACCGCGCTGGGGCTGAGCGGGGCCTGGGTGGGCGGCGGCATCGCCTGCGCCGTCGTGGTGCTGGCCGTCGGCCTCTCGGTGACCGGCTTCCGTGATTACCGGGCCCGTTAGCGCTGCCCGTTAGGCGAGGGTGGCCGCGACCCTCAGGTCGGCCAGGAAGCCCTTGTACGCGAGGTCCCTGTCGGGCGCGCGCAGCACGGCCGACGGGTGCACGGTGGCCACGGCGAGCGCGTCCCCGAGCGGCACCGGCTCGCCCCGCTGCCGGGTCACCCGGAACTCCCGCCCCAGCAGCGACCTGGCCGCCGTCGCCCCGAGCACCACGATCACCTCCGGCCGCACCACGGACAACTCGGCGTCGAGCCACGGGTGGCAGGCGGTGATCTCGGCGGCCGTCGGCTTCTGGTGGATGCGCCGCTTGCCGCGCAGCGTGAAGGAGAAATGCTTGACCGCGTTGGTGACGTACACGTCGTCGCGCTCGATGCCGGCCTCCTCCAGCCCCTTGTCCAGAAGGCGTCCCGCCGGGCCCACGAACGGGTGCCCCTGCCGGTCCTCCTGGTCCCCGGGCACCTCGCCCACGAGCATGAACCTGGCCTCCTTCGGACCCTCGCCGAACACGGTCTGCGTGGCGTTCCGGTAAAGACCGCAGCCCTCGCAGCCGGCCGCCGCGTGGCGAAGAGAGTCGAGATCGAGCCGGTCGGGAAGGAACTCGGCCGCCCCTTTGTTGCCGTCCTTATCCATCGTCGGTCGTTCTCCCAATAGGGTTCCTGTGACTCCTGTGCCCGCTGCGGACGGGCTCAGTCCCACGCCGACCGGCGTACCATTTACTTGGGAGGACTGCCTTGACCGCACACGGCCTGATCGACACCACGGAGATGTACCTCCGCACGATTTACGAGCTCGAAGAGGAGGGCATCGTCCCCCTTCGCGCTCGCATCGCGGAGCGTCTGCAGCAGAGCGGGCCCACCGTGAGCCAGACCGTCGCCCGCATGGAGCGCGACGGCCTCGTCCGCGTCGAGGGCGACCGGCATCTGTCGATGACCGACCTGGGCCGCACGCTGGCCACGCGCGTGATGCGCAAGCACCGGCTCGCCGAGTGCCTGCTGACCCAGGTGATCGGCCTTCCGTGGGAAGAAGTGCACATCGAGGCGTGCCGCTGGGAGCACGTCATGTCGGAGTCGGTCGAGTCGCGCCTGGTGACGCTGCTCGACAACCCCACGGTCTGCCCCCACGGCAACCCCATCCCGGGGCTGGGCGAGCTGGGCGCCAAGGAGGTCGCCGAGGGCGGTGCCAACGCGCTGACCTCGATGTCGGAGCTGGCAGGCCCGAGAGACACACCTGTCGTCGTGCGGCGAATTAGCGAACAAGTGCAAAGCGATCCTGCTGTGATGCTTAAACTCAAGCAAGTTGGGATACAACCCGGACGCGAGGTGACGCTCGCGGCGAGCGACGACGGTGTGCGGGTGACAGGTGACGGTGACGCGAACGACACTCCCGCGGAGCTTCCGCGCGATGTCGCCGCGCACGTATTTGTCTCCAAGCGCTGACGCGCGCGCGGCTGCTTGGTTGAATCCCTCCTGGGAGGCCCTCCACTCTCCCCTGGCCAAGACTGTTGCAGGAGCGCCCGTGGTCCGCTTTGCGTGCATGCCACCCCGAGGAGTGGTCTCCGGATGAACCGTTGGGGGGATCTGTCACAAGAAACGGCTGATCACCTTGATGCCGGATCTGTGCTTGACCACACCGAGATGGCCGTGGTCGTCACCGACCGTTTCAGCAATCTCCTCTACTGGAACCCGTTCGCCGAGAAGCTCTTCGGCCGTAAGTCGCCGGCACGTGACACCCACCTCCTGTCCCTCGGGATTCTGGAGAAGGACCACCCGCTCGCCATCGACCTGGCCAAGCACGTGCTCAAGGGCGGCGTGTGGGAGGGCACGTTCGACGTCCGGCGCGGGGACGGCACCATCGTCTACGTACGCGCCCAGGCCGTGCCGCTGCGCCACCCCTCGGGTTCGGTGACCGGCATCGTGATCATGGCCCGCGAGGCGCTGCGCAGCAACGAGCGGGAGAAAGACCGGTTCGGCCTGCTCGAGCGCATCGGCGAGCGGCTGGCGGGCTCCCTCTACGTCGAGGAGACGCTCAAGCGGGTCGCCGAGATGCTGGTCCCGCAGTTCGCCGACCACTGCTTCATCGAGCTGATGGAGGGCGACAGGCTCGTCCGCCGGGTCTCGCAGCACGTGCAGGGGTGGGCGCCGCCGTCGGGCACATGGAAGCCGGTGGGCGCGGAGATCCGCTACCCCGCCGGCCACTACGCGGACACGGCGCTGCGCCGCCAGGAGACGATCCTGGTCGAGAGCTTCGCCTCCAACAGCTACCCGGCCCCCAGCGAGGGCAGCGCGCGGCTGTGCGGTGAGATCGGCATGACCTCCGCCATCGTCGCTCCGCTGCTGGTGCGCGGCGAGACGCTCGGGCTGATGTACCTCGGCCTGTCCAACCTCACCGACCGGCGCAGCCCCCACTACGACGCCTTCGACCGCGACTTCGTGGGCGCCATCGCCACCAGGGTCGCGCTCGCCATCGACAACGCGCTGCTGTTCGAGGAGGAGCGCCACACGGCGGAGTCGTTCCAGAAATACCTGCTGCCCCGGGCGCTGCCGCAGCTCGACGGCCTGGACATCGCGGTGCGCTACTACCCGGCGGCCCCGCTGGCCTCCCACGGGCAGGGCATCCAGACCCAGGTCGGCGGCGACTGGTACGACGTGATCCCGCTCTCGGCCGGCCGGGTCGGCATCGTGATCGGCGACGTCGAGGGCAGGGGCGCCAAGGCGGCGGCCATCATGGGCCAGCTCAGGGCGGCGCTGCGGGCCTTCGCCCAGGACGACAAGTCGCCGGCCGACATCCTGGCCAGGCTCGACGAGTGGACCCGCATCATCGCCACGCCCGAGCACGACGACAACGGCGCCGAGGTCAGCATCCCGCCCATCGTGACCTGCCAGTACCTGGTCTACGACGCCTGGTCGCGCCAGCTGTCGTTCGCCAACGCGGGCCACGCCCCGCCGCTGCTGCTGGTCGACGGCCAGTGCGTCGAGCTCGACATCGAGGAGGTCGGCCAGCCGCTCGGCGTCCGCGCCAAGGGCCTGCACGCCGACCTGGTCTACAAGGAGGAGACGCGCACCCTCCCGCCGGGCGCCGCGCTGCTGCTCTACACCGACGGCCTGGTCGACCGCCGCCCGGGCCGCGACGGCCGGCCGCCGAGCGAGGAGGAGACGCTCGGCGTGCTCTGCGAAGAGCTCGCCAAGATGTCCGGCGCCGAGGTCGAGCGCATCGCCGACACCGCCACGGTGGCCGTACCGGGCGAGATCGACGACGACATGGCGATCCTGGTCGTCCGCTCCAGCGACGTCGACCTCGCCGTCGAGGAGCGCACGTTCCCCGCCCAGCCGATCATGGTGGGCGAGGCGCGCCGCATGGCGTCGGAGGCGTTCTCGAGCTGGAACGTCCCCGAGGAGCGGGCCGAGCTGGCCTGCCTGCTCGTCTCCGAGGTCGTGACCAACGTCGTGCTCCACGCGGCCACCGCCAGCATCCCGCGCAGGGAGCTGGTCGTGGAGGGGCCGCCGCTGCCGTTCGAGGAGTCCTGGGACGTGCCGGGCTTCGAGGACGAGGTGGTCGGCGACAAGGAGTTCACGCTCAGGCTGCGCAGGGGCGACGAGTCGGTCTGGGTCGAGGTGTTCGACCAGGACCTGCGCCTGCCGCGCATCCGCAGCGCGGGGGAGAACGACGAGGGCGGGCGCGGCCTCTACCTCGTCGACCAGCTGGCCAGACGCTGGGGATCGCGTCCCACCAGGGAAGGCAAAGCCGTCTGGTTCGAGATTCCCACACGCGGCAGGTGAGTGATTAGCTGGCCCTATGGAGCTGGCGTTCGAGCGACGAGGCACCGGTGCGCCGCTGATCCTCATTCACGGGATCGGTCACCACTGGCAGGCCTGGCTGCCGGTGATGGACCGGCTCGCCGCCTCGCGTACGGTGATCGCGATCGATCTGCCCGGTTTCGGAGTCTCGCCGGGGCTGCCTGAGGGCATCCCCTACACCGCGGAGTCGCTGGCCGACGCGGTCGAGTCGTTCTGCGCGCGGCTCGGCGTCCGCGAGCCGCATGTAGCGGGCAACTCGCTCGGCGGCTACATCGCGCTCGAGCTGGCCTCGCGTGGCGTCGTGCGTTCGGCGACGGCGCTCTCGCCCGTCGGCTTCTGGTCCCGCCCCGAGCTGCGCTACGCCCAAGCTGTGCTGCGTGCCCTGAAGGCAGGGACCAGGTTCGGCGCCACCCCGTTCCTGAGCGGCGCGTCCGCCGGGATTCTCGTCGCCCACCCGTCCAGGCTGGAGCCGCAGGCGCTGGCGGCGGCCGCGCAGGCGCTGAGCGGGGCGAGCGGCTTCGACGAGACGCTTGAGTCGTTCGCCGGCTTGATGCCGCCCGCGCCGCCCAAGTCGCCCATCACGATCGCGTGGGGCGAGCGCGACCGGCTCCTGCTGCGCCGCCAGGCCGTACGCGCGGCCCGGTGGTCGGGGCAGCGGGTCAAGCTGCTGAAGAGCTGCGGTCACGTGCCGATGAGCGACGATCCGGAGCTCGTGGCCCGCGTCATCCTGGAAGCAAGCGCTACTTCGTGAGATTGGCGGACATGCGGCGGAGCACGTCGACGGTGGCCAGATACTCCTGCGAGCTCACGCCGACGAGCACCTGCTGCCTGAAATGCCCGACCTTCTCGGAGATCTCCTCATGCGCGGCCCTGCCCGCGTCGGTGAGCTTGCCATCCGCCAGCCAGCCCTTGGCGGTGAGCCGCTCCACGGCTTCGTCCACGCCGGTGAACGGCATGGTGTAAGTGCTTTCCTGGGCCGCCCGGTTGAGCACCTGCCACTCCCGTCGGGTCGTGGACTGGAGCGCCTGCTCCATGGCGTCTTCCAACAGGTTGTCGAGATGCTTCAGCCAGTGGCCAATCGGTTTGTCCATGAATGTAGGATAGCAACTATATGTATAAAGACAAGGACATTGCCGCGATCGAGCGGGCGATGGTCGCGATCAGGCGGCGGCAGAGCAGGCGGGCGCTTGCGCGGCAGCAGGGCGCCACGGGGCCGGAGTTCGAGGTGCTCGACGTGATCGAGGGCGCCGGCGAGGCCGTCACCGTCTCCACGGTCGCGCAGGCGCTCAACGTCGATCAGCCGAGGGCCAGCCGGCTCGTGGCGGCGGCCGTGACGGCGGGCCTGGTCAGGCGGGAGGCCGATCAGGCTGACGGGCGCAGGGCGTGGCTCGTGCTGACCGACGCGGGCCGGGCGGCGTTGGAGCAGGCCCACCACGGCAGGCAGGCGGCGTTCGCGGCGGCCACGGAGGGGTGGACGGCGGAGGAGCGGGCGGAGTTCGCCAGGCTGCTCACCCGTTTCGTCGAGGGCATGCCCGGCTAGAGTCGCTTGGCTGGGGCCTGGCAGGATCGATGCGTGACCGGTGGACCGCGCGGTAAGTATGTCCTGTTCGACGTCGACGGCACGCTGATCGACGCGCTGAGCAACCAGCGCCGGGTCTGGGGAACGTGGGCGGAGCGGTACGGGCTGGATGCGGACGAGGTCTACCAGGTGGCTCTGCGGACGCGGCCGATGGAGACGTTCGCCCAGGTTGCCGCGGACCGAGATCCGCGCGAGTGCCTGGCCACGCTGCACGAGTTGGAGGACGAGGACGTCCGGTCCGGTGTCTATGCGGCTTTCGACGGCGCGTCAGATCTGCTGCACGGCCTGTCGCCGGGCTCCTGGGCGCTGGTGACCTCCAACTACGAGCACCGGGTGCGCGGCCGTTTCCTGCGGACGGCCTTGCCGGTGCCGGGCGTGATCGTGGACGCCGCCGCTGTCGAGGAGGGCAAGCCCTCTCCCGTCCCGTACCTGCGGGCCGCTGAAGCACTCGGCGCCGAGCCGGGCGACTGCCTGGTCATCGAGGACGCCCCGTCCGGAGTGCGGTCCGGGCTGCGGGCCGGGATGACGGTGTGGGGCGTGAACGCCGCTGTCGCGGTGGAGGGCGTGCATCGCCACTTCGCCAGTTTGCGCGAGGCGGTCCCGCACATCCTGGCCTTCGCGTCGTCCGAGGCGTCCTGGACAGCTCCGTCACCGAGCTGAGCCGGGTTGGTTCGGCCTGCCGGGGTGAACCGGCGCCAGGGCCCGCTCGCCCTCCTCCCCGCTGCCGATCTTGGAATGGCGGGCCTACGACCGTTGGAGCCTGCCCCGCCCGCGCACAGCTAGGGGCGTTCACGTCTACACCTTGGTCTGACCCCAGACGAGGAGCATGGCGATGATGAAGACGATCATCACGCCGGCATAGCCGACCGGTCCCAGGCGGAACGCCCGGCGCACGCGGTTGAGGCCCCAGGCGAACAGCAACGCCAGGAAAACCAGGAGGATCAGGCCGCTGTCCATGGTGTCCAGTATGAGGTGCGGGCCGCCTTCGCGCGCGGTCAGAACCCGAACGACCGGCCGATGATCTCCTTCATGATCTCCGTGGTGCCGCCGTAGATCGTTTGGACCCGGCTGTCGAGCCACGCCTTGGCGACCGGGTACTCCGTCATGTAGCCGTACCCGCCGTGGAGCTGGAGGCAGCGGTCGATGACCTTGTTCTGCAGCTCGGTGGTCCACCACTTGGCCTTGGCCGCGTCCACCGCCGTCAGCTCGCCGGCGTTGAGCGCCAGGACGCACTTGTCCACGTAGTGGCGGGCGATCTCGGTCTCGGTGGTCAGCTCCGCCAGGACGAACCGGGTGTTCTGGAACGAGCCGATGCTCCGCCCGAACGCCTTGCGGGTCCTGCAGTACTCGATGGTCTCCTCCAGGACGGCCTCCGCCGCGGCCACCGCCGCCACGGCGATCGACAGGCGCTCCTGCGGCAGGTTGTTCATGAGCTGGAAGAAGCCCTCGCCGTCGCGGGGGCCGAGGCGGTTGGCGACGGGCACCCGTACGTTCTCGAAGAACAGTTCGGCCGTGTCCTGCGCCTTCATCCCGATCTTCTCGAGGTTCCGCCCTCGCCCGAAGCCCTCCATGCCGCGCTCGACCACGACCAGGGTCGTCCCCTTGGCGCCCGCGGCGGGATCGGTCTTGGCCACGACGACGACGAGGTCGGCGTTGACGCCGTTCGTGATGAACGTCTTCTGGCCGTTCACCAGGTAGTGGTCGTCCTCGCGGATGGCCGTGGTCCTGATCCCCTGCAGGTCGCTCCCGGCCCCCGGCTCGCTCATCGCGATCGCCGTGATCAGCTCGCCGCCGACGAAGCCGGGCAGCCACCGCTGCTTCTGCTCGTCGTTCGTCAGATCCACCAGGTACGGCGCCATGACGTCGTTGTGCAGCGAGAACCCGAGCCCGGAGGCGCCATGCCGGATGATCTCCTCGACGATGACCGCGTTGTACCGGAAGTCCTTGACCCCCGCACCGCCGTACTCCTCCGGCACCGAGAACCCGAACATCCCCAGCTCCCCGGCCTTCTTCCAGACCTCGCGCGGGACGATGCCGTCCTTCTCCCACTCAGCGTGGTGCGGCACGACCTCGCGGGCCATGAACTCGCGCACGGTCTCGCGGAAGAGCAGGTGCTCCTCGTCGAAGAGGTCTCGCCGCATCGGTCGCCTCGCCTCCCGAATAGAGTTCTGTTACTGGGAGGTATACCCGTTTTCCGCGCATGGCGGGAGCCTGGGGACACGGCTTCATCACAAGTGTCGGTCGTTGCCGCGTTCGGTATGTGTTGCGGGTGTTTTCGACTCTAAGATCTACCCTCGGTCTATTTTGTGGCGTGATCGGAGTCTCCCGTGAGTCGCTGGCGTACGGCGTTGATCGCCGCATCGGTGGGGGTGGCCGCGTCTGCGGCGTTAGTCGCGACATCCTCGCTCCCGGGCCAGGCCGAAGCCTCGCTGGTGGCCAACTACCGGTGCACCGGCGGCATCGCGGGCGCGGGGGTGGACCTGGAAGCCCGCATGACCCCGCAGATCGAGTCGGGCGGGCTGATGAGAGTCCGCTGGGACATGTCGTACAAGAGCGTGCGGAAATTCGGCTCGCCGGGCTTCTTCCCCAAAGGCTCCTCGCTGGACCTGGAGGGGGTCGTGGACATCAGCGGCGCCTGGATCGGCCAGCTCCGGCCCCGGGGTGGGAAGGACCAGCGCGAGCTGGTGCCAGGCGAGTACCTCGACCTCCCCGAGGGCCTGTCCGACCAGGGCTCCATCAGTCGTACGGGCAAGGTCCGCTTCAAGCCCGGCGCGTTGTACGTGCGCTTCACGCCCGCCAAGGGCGAGGTGATGGTCAACAACCACAAGCCGGCCATCACCTATTCGGCCGGCTGGTCGCGGGAGCACACCGAGGAGGAGTACAAGGACTTCCTCAACGACGTGCACAAGACCAGCGCGCAGAACGCCAAGGCCACGCTCGACTTCACCGGCACGAAGGTCGCCTACATCGGCAGGCGCGCACCGGGCCTCGGCGCGATCCAGGTGAAACTCGACGGGGAGCCCGTCACCGACCCCCTGGTCGAGCCGGGCAAGGACCGCAACGGGACGGACATGACGGGCACCGAGGGCCAGCAGGTCCTCTGGGAGTCTCCGCAGCTCAAGTACGGGCCGCACACGCTCGAGGTCATCAACACCGAGGCCAAGGACGCCTATGTGGACGCGTTCAGGGTGACCACCGGCGACTTGGAAGAGCCGCCGATCTACAACCAGGCCACCTGCACGCTCCAGGGCGACCCCGGCGCAATCGACATCACCCTCCCCGGCAGCACCCCGACGGGCAGCCCGACGCCGACGGGCAGCCCCACGACCAGCCCCACCCCCGACAACACCCCGACGAACACGCCGACCAACACACCGACATCGACGCCCACCGCGACCAACACCACACCGAACGGCCGCTCCAACGACGGCGGCCTCGGGCACGTGATCGTGATGCCCAGCGCCACCGGCACCAACTCCGCCTCGGCCACGCCCAAGAGCACCGGGCCGACCGCGACCAAGTACTACAAGGCGCAGGTGGCCAAGACTCCCAAGGGCGGCGTGGACAGCGGCGAGGCGCCGGATCCTGAGACCCGGCCGTACGGGCTGATGGCGGCACTCGTGATGGCCGGCGCGGGCGGCGGGCTGCTGCTGCGCCGGCGCAGGGCCGCGCACGCGGGAGGAGTTCACTGATGACCGAACAGCAGAAGACACCGATGCAGCGGGCGCAGCCCGGGCTGCTGATCGCGGGCTCGCTGGGCGGCGTCGGCATGGTCATGGTGACCCTGCTCTCGCTGGTGCCCAGCATGGACGACGGCTCAGCCTCGCTGCCCGCGGCGGCGCAGGACAGGCCGACGCCGGTGCAGGAGATGGCGAACGCGGGCGCGTTCGTGCTCCCGCCCACCGTGGGCCCCGGGGGCAAGAACGTCCCCCTCACCCCGGCCCGCCCCGACGCACCTCCGCCCCTCGCGGCGGTCCCGGTCGTGGCCCCGATCCCCACGGCCAAGGCCAAGACCGCCCGGGCCAGGCCGACCCGCATCAAGATCCCCAAGATCAAGGTCAACGCGCCCATCGGCGCCGTCACCTTGGACACCAAGGGCAAACTGGGCACCCCACCCTTGTCCAAGCCCAGCCAGACGGGCTGGTACCGCGACTCGCCGGTGCCCGGCGAGATCGGCCCCGCGATCATCAACGGCCACGTGAGCACCCGCAAGGGCCCCGCCGTCTTCGACCGCCTGCGCGAACTGGCCAAGGGCGACCAGATCTACGTGTACCGGTCGGACGGCAAGGTCACCCGGTTCACGGTCAGCGGGATCGAGCAGGCGAGCAAGACGTCGTTCCCGACATCCCGGGTGTACGGGAACACCAAGGACTCTCAGCTGAGGCTCATCACCTGTGGTGGGGTCTTCAACCAGGCGGCGCACAGTTACACGGACAACATTGTTGTGTACGCGACGTTGTCGAAGAAGAAGGTTTGAGGGGTTAAGGCTTGGCCGATTTGGCGTTTTACGAGAAGTTGACAGGATCAGTTCGTAGGATCTCAACCTAACCGTGACCAACGGCTGGAATTCTGGCACGACTGTTGATACTGGCTTTGATCGGAGATGGACCCGTGCTTATGGCCCAGGCGTGGCGCCGCCTCGCCCAGAAGATGTCGGCCGTGGGGCTTATTAGCACGCTCGTCCTCTTTGTTGGCTCCGTGTTAGCCCTCTCGTCGCCGGCCCAGGCGGCCGTCGACAAGACTATGGAGATCACCTACAGATGTAGTGGGGGCACGGCGCTGACGGCGGGGGACGTCAAGGCGACCGTCACAGTGCCGGATGCTGTGGAGCCCGGTAAGACGGCGACTGTCAAGTGGAAGTTCTCCGTGATGAAGGCGGCGAAGGCGTTGACCGCATCGCTGCAGACGAGCTCGAGCGGTGGCGACCTTACGATCACGGGCGGGGGGACGCCGACTCCCTTGAAGGGGACCGGCACTGGAACCGTGCCTGCAGGCGGTATTCAGGCGCAGGGTGATTTCACACCGCCAGAGATGACCGCGACGCTTACCGCGCCATCGACTGCGGGCACTGTCACTCTGATGCCAGCGACCGCTTCAACCGCCGCCCCGCTGCAGTTGAAGGTCGGCATGGACACCGCTGACTGCACTTACTCCTCTGTTACGCCCACCACGGGCATCTCCATCGACGTGAAGACCGGCGCTGGCGGCGGCACCGACACCGAGACAGTGGAGTACTACTGCACGCTTACCAGCGGCGGCGACGCCGACTACCCGGCCAACGTCGATATCAAGGTCACCATGACCACGCCGACCAGCGCCTCCGCCAATGCGGATGCTTCTATCACCTGGACCGGCACGATTCAGAACACCGGCGATCCGCTGAAGGCCCCCACCGGATTCCCCACGACCAGTCCCAAGATCTTCGTCAGCATCAAGGCTAGCGGGGCCGGGGTCTCGACAACTACACCCCCAAGCGGGGAAGCCGCACTCACTGGCGTCACGGTCGGTTCGAACATCGCGACGCTCCCCAGCGTCACCATCAAGGTCAAGCCCACTACCACGGGCACTGTGACACTGACCGCAGGCGACCTGGCCTTCGGCAGCTCCTCGACCTCGGCGGCGATCAAGTGCGCGGCTCCCACGTCCGGGCTCAAGACCTTCACCTTCACGGTGGGCTCCTCCAGCACCACGCCGACCCCGACTCCCACCCCCACCCCGACCACCACCTCGCCCAAGCCGACCAAGACCAGCACCCACACGGTGACCGTCACCCCCTCCAGCAAGAAGACCACCAAGTCCAAGACCCCCAAGGCCGGTGCCGACACGGGTGGCGGCGGTGAGATGGGGCCCGACGGGCGGTTGTTCATCCTGACCGGCACCGCGCTGATCGCGGCCGCCGCCGTAGGCGGGCTGATCATGCGTCGGCGTTCCATCCGGAGTTGACGCACATGTCGGGGCACTATCCGTATGGAGGTGGCGGTGGGACCGTGCCGCCGCCTGAGGACAAAGGGAGCACGGCGCTCAGGACCGTGCTGATCGTGGCCGCCATCGCCGGTGTCGTCACCGTCGTGGCCGGGCTGCTCATCGTGCTCAAGTCCCCCGACGAATACGGCCTGGCCGCCAACCGCGACGCACTCAACCTGCAGGCCCAGCCGAATGGGAAGGCGAGCGGGCAGCCGGAGCAGGCGCTCTTCCAGGCCGCTCCCGACGTGCCGCCGCCGCTGCCGCAGATCAACCCGGCGCCCCCCATGATGCCCTCCACGCCCGTGCGGATCGTGATCAAGCGGCTGGGGATCAACGCGCCGGTCGAGTCGGTCGGGCTGGCCAAGGACGGGACGATCGAGGTGCCCCCGGTGACCAACCCCAACCTGGTCGGCTGGTACCGGAACATGTCCACCCCGGGCGAGGCCGGCCCGGCGGTGATGCTCGGGCACAAGGACACCAGGACGCGCAGCGCCGTGTTCAGCCGGTTGTTCGAGATCAAGAACGGCGACACCATCGAGGTCAAGCGTCAGGACAAGACCACCGCGGTGTTCACGGTCGGCGGGGTCGAGCAGGCGAGCAAGAAGACGTTCCCGACCCAGCGCGTCTACGGGCCGCAGGAGAACGCCCAACTGCACCTGATCACCTGTGGTGGCACCTACGATCACAGCATCGGGCACTACGTGGACAACATCATCGTCTATGCGACGATGACGAGCTCCTATCGAAGCTGAAGAAGCTGAAGCGCGGAGGCGGGCTATGGGCTGGATGGCGAAGCGGAGACTGCGTACTGGCCCGACGGCGGCCCTGCCGGCGAAACCGGACCCGGCCGAGCTGCTGCGCGTCGTGCGGCTCGCGGACCCGGGCGCGCGGCAGGACGGTGACGACATCGTGGCCACCGACGTGCGGGTGTGCGCGCCCGTCGAGGCCGACACCGAGCTGACCGGCGGGGAGCTGGAGAAGGTGTGGGCGGTCCGGGTGGTCGCCGAGGGGCCGCTGCCGCTGGACTTCTTCGACCGCTTCCTCGCCGAGGGCCTGGCCTTCCGGCTCAAGGGGCTCGCGGTGTGCCGGGGCGAGGTGACCGATCCGGCCGACGATCAGGAGAGCGGCCCCGCCGTCATCCTCCCGGTACGTCCCACCGCCGAGGAGCTGGCGCCCCTGCTGGAGCCGGACGAGGACGACGAGTTCACCTTCACGGCGGGCGAGATCCGGGCCGCGCTCGTACCGCAGAAGGGGCAGCCGCCGGCCGTGCAGGAGCTGCTGCCGTTCGCCACCGAGCTGACCGCGATCGAGCTGCGCGGCGACGAGCCCGCCAAGCTCGGCGCGCTGGCCCTCGAGCTGGCCGAGGCGCTGAACGGGCTGGTCGTCGACCGGTGGCGGTTCAGGGTGGACGCCGCGGAGGATCTGGTCCCGCCCAGGACGTCTGAGGACGCCTGAGGCCCCGCCCGGATGAGCAGAACGTCGTTCTGTTGTAGTCTGCCCTTAGTAACCGAATAATGCTCGGTTTCAGGAGGCACTGTGGCAGAGGCGTACATCGTCGGGGCGGTCCGCACCCCGGTCGGCAAGAAAAAGGGCGGCCTTTCCACCGTCCACCCCACTGACCTGGCAGCTCATACCCTGAAGGCGCTGATCGACCGCACCGGCGTCGACCCCGCGGCGGTGGAGGACGTCATCCTGGGGTGCGTCATGCAGTTCGGCCCCCAGAGCATGGACATCGCGCGAAATGCCTGGCTGTCGGCGGGGCTGCCCGAGACCACCGCCGGTGTCACGATCGACCGGCAGTGCGGCTCCTCGCAGCAGGCGATCCACTTCGCCGCCCAGGGCGTCATGTCCGGCACCCAGGACCTGGTGGTGGCGGGCGGCGTCGAGTCGATGAGCATCGTCCCCATGGGCTCCTCGATCACGGCCGCGCTGGAGAAGGGCATGCCGTTCCCGTTCGGCGAGAAGTGGGTCGAGCGGTACGGCAAGCAGGAGATCTCGCAGTTCCGCGGCGCGGAGCTGATGTGCGAGAAGTGGGGCTACACCAGGGACGTGCTCGAGCAGTACGCGCTCGAGTCCCACCAACGGGCCGCCAAGGCCATCGCGAACGGCCACTTCAAGGACCAGATCGCTCCCGTCAACGGCGTCGAGGACGACGAGGGCCCGAGGGCCGACACCACGCTGGAGAAGATGGCCTCGCTGAAGACGCTGAAGGAGGGCGGCCAGATCACCGCCGCGACCTCCTCGCAGATCTCGGACGGCTCGGGCGCGCTGCTGATCGCCTCCGAGCAGGCGGTCAGGGACCACGGCCTGACGCCGCGGGCCCGCATCCACCAGCTGGCACTCAAGGGCGACGACCCCGTCTACATGCTGACCGCGCCGATCCCCGCCACGCGGCGGGCGCTGGAGAAGGCCGGCATGTCGATCGACGACATCGACGTCGTGGAGATCAACGAGGCGTTCGCCCCGGTGCCGCTGGCCTGGACGCACGAGCTCGGCGCCGACCCCGCCAGGGTCAACCCGAACGGCGGCGCCATCGCGCTCGGACACCCGCTCGGCGGCACGGGCGCCATCCTCATGACCAAGCTGCTGCACGAGCTGGAGCGCACGGGCGGCCGGTACGGGCTGCAGACGATGTGCGAGGGCGGCGGCCAGGCCAACGTCACGATCATCGAGCGCCTCTGAGCCGACGGCCGTGGCGCCCCGGTCGCCGGGGCGCCACGGCGGTCAGAACTGGCCGTAGGCGGTGGGCTGCGGCGGCTGCTCTTCGTCCTGCACGTAGTCGTAGTAGACCGTCACGTACGGCCAGGGATCGCCCTCGTCGTCGGTGTCGTCGTGCAGGACCAGATCGCGGATCTCGATCCTGCCCATCTCCTCCAGCGTGCTGGCGAGCCTGCGCAGCAGGTTGGGCACGTCTTCCTGGCCTTCGCCCTGAGGATTGTTCAGCGAGAAGTGCCGGGTCTGGAATCCAAGCTGGTCGGACATCTACTTCCTCTTGTTGTTCGCCCTCTTCTGAGCGTTTCTGGTGCCCAAGAACTTCTGCGCCTTGTTCTGTTTGGACTCGGCGGCCTTGGCGGCCTTCTGGTCGTAAGGCTGCCCCTTCTGCTTGGCCTCCAGCGCCGCCTGCTCTGCCTGGTTGAGATTGGCCTGGCCCTCGGTGCTCCCGCCGCGGCCGCCGCCGCGACCGCCTCTGCCGCCGCGCTGCAGGATCCCGGGGGACCGGTCGAAGGCGTTCTTGCCGGTGGAGAGCGGCATCCGCCCAGGACCATGGCCGACGCCCGCGAGGGCCGTGCCGCCGGGCCCGCCCGGCGGACGCAGCCTCTCCATGATCTCGTGCAGGCGTCGCGTGGCCAGTGTCCGCAACCCGGTGGCCAGGTGACGGCCGCTGCCCTCGGCCGCCTGCCGGAAGACCTTCGTGCCGGCGCGCCGGACGGCCAGCAGGACCAGACTCTGCGCGAGCCCCGCCGTCGGGCCGCCCGCCAGCGCGCTGTAGACCAGGCGGACGGTGCCGACGGCCGCGATCGTGCCCACCGCGACCTTGGTGGCCGTCACCACGGTGCCCAGGCCGTCCAGCGCCACCGGGGCGACCTTCATCGCGGACGAGGCCTGCGCCAGGTGGCCGGAGTTGCTGTCGTTGGCCTGCCAGGAGCGCTGCATCTCGGTGGCGGATTCGCCCCGGTAGACGGCCGAGGTGCCGCGGACCGTGGCGTCGGCCTCGGCGCCCGCCAGCGTGGTGCCGGCCTGCACGACGCGCGCGGCCTGGGCGTCCGCGTGGATCTCGTCCTCGTTGATGTTGGGAAACCAGAGGCCGGCCAGCTCCAGCGTCGTGTCCAGCATCGGCGGCAGCATTATTGCCATGCGGCGGTCTCCGGCAGGGTGCTGGCGGCGTCGGCCGCGTCGATGTTCGCGGACACCGCGTGCATGCCGTGGCTCATGCGGCCGATCATGCCGCCCAGGCTCGGAACGGCGGCGAGCACGGTCTGGCGGCACTCGACCCAGGCCATCTCGATCTCGGCGAAGAGACCGTCGTCGCCCCACCGCCCGTTTCGCTCCTGCAGTCGCTGCACAGCCGCCTCGTAGTCATCCCCGTGGCCCCGCATGCGAGACGCTTCGAGCCGCAGCGTCTCCTTCGCGATCTCGAACCCCGAATTCATAGGGAGACCTTAGCGCCCTCTTGTGACGGTTGAGGGTGATGTGCCGATCTCACTCGAGAAGGCGGTCCACGTGCTGCTGGAGAGCGACGGGATCGATGCCGGCATCCGGGACGGCCTGCTGGAACTGCTCCCGCAGCAGGGCCTCCACCTGACGCCGGGCGTCGTCCTGGGCCCGGCTCACGGCCGCGAGAATCTGCTCGGAGAGCTCCTTGCTGCCCTGGCGTACCGCCTGCTGTCCGATGAGGACCTGCAGGATCCGGCCCTCGGCGGTCGCGCTCGCCTTGACGTGGCCGCCGTCGGCCTCACCCGTCCCGCTGATCTCCGCCAGCAGTTCGTCCACGTCCCCGAGCACGGCCTCGGCCTGCTGCGCCTGCCGCGTGGCCCGGTCGATGTCCTGGGACCGGATGTTGCTGGGGTCGAGCCTGTAGCCCGGCATCACAGCCCTCCCGAGTACAGATCGCGGGCCGCGGCCTCGATGCGATGCTGCACGAACGTCTCGTCCAGCGGTTCGGGCAGCAGCCCGACGTGGCCGGCGACACCGTCCACGATCTCCTTGGCCTGCCGGGCGGACGCTTCCTGCGCGGCCTGGATCGCCCGGATCACCTCGCGGCTGAGCGTCGTCGTGTCGAGGCGTAGCGCACGGGGGTTGATGTCGATGCGCCGTATGGAGCCGCCCGCGTCGGTCGTCGCGAGGATCATCCCGTCCGCGGCCTCGCCCTTGCCTTCGATCTCGCCGATCACGCGCTTGGCCTCGCGGAGGTGGCGCATCGCGTCCCTCGTCTGCTGGAGAACCTGTTCAAGGTATTCTTGATCTTGGTCGGGGGCCGGCCAGGACACTTGCGATCTCCTTGTCGGTAGTTTTTGGAGATCTCATGGATATCAGAGCAGCGGAGATCGTTTAGGCGGAGTTCACATGATCGGCTATTGGTGTGGGTAACCGTCGCCGGTGAGCCGGCGCTCGAATCCGGTCACCATGGCGGCCAGGCCCGCGTCGAACCACTGGTCGTAGAAGGCTGTGGCAGTCTCGTCAGCGGGCGCGGGCGTGCCGCCGGGCGGGGTGCCGACCTGGGCCAGCGCGTGGCCGAGCACGTACACGGCGACCGACTGCACAGCCGTGATCACGTCCTCCTGCGGGATCCCGCCGGCCTCGAAGCGGGCCAGCAGCCCAGCGAGCAGCTCCTTCCCGAGATCGACGTCCACAGGGTGGGTGGCGAGCAGCGGCACGGCGTGCGGGTGTGCGAGCAGGACCCGCCGGTACGCCACCGCGAACCCCGCCAGCGCCTCCGGCCAGGCCGCCGCGGGCGCGTAGCCGGTCACGGCCTCCGCGAACAGCCGGTTGACGATCTCCGCGAGCAGCGCCTCCCGGTTGGGAACGTGGCGGTAGAGCGACATGGCTGCGACTCCGAGCCGCGCGCCGAGGCGGCGCATGGTCAGCGCGTCCAGGCCCTCGGCGTCCAGGACCTCGATGGCCGCGGTCACGACACGGTCGGTGGTGAGCACCGCGGGCCGTCCCGCGCGTCTCCTGCCTTCGTTCACCCGGCCAGCGTAACGACGAGCGTGGTCGCCATCATGATCAGGGACAGGGCGCCCACGACCATGTGCTGGACGTCGATCACGACGTCGTGGCCCTCGGTGGGCAGGAGCTTCAGCGTGCGGCTGTAGTCCCGCTGGTAGGTCGCCCGCTGTTCGGCGGTGCTGACGCCGAAGTACGGCAACCACCAGTTGGTGACGTGTCCGATCAGGATCAGCACGCAGAGCGCGGTGGCGGTGACGAGCGACCAGGTCCGGCCCAGCGCGATGCCGGCCGCGATCAGCAGCGGGAACGGGTAGTTGATCGCGGCCGCCAGGACCCGGCGACGGACGTTGCCGCCGGTGAGGTCGTTGAGCGGGAACATCGGCACCCATTCGGTGACGACGAGCCAGGCCAGCCATAAGACGGGGACGACGATCGCGATCGTGTGCACGGCTGCTCCTCTAGTTTGTGTACCTCGTAAGCTTACACAGTACGCAAATGCGGGTCACCGTCGCAACCATCCCCGCGAGCGCCGTCACGAGCAGCATGATCGACAGAGGCGCGGCGAAGTAGGTGAGCTGGGCCCACGTCACCGCCCGCCCGTTCATGAGGAACGAGATCAGATCCGGGTAGGCAGCGAGCACCACCGCGGGCAGCAGCAGCGGCACCAGCCGCAGCCACGGCCGGCGCGGTCGCCTGGCCGCCCAGCGCCGGGCGCGCAGCACGCCCATGGCACCCAGGCCCGCCGCGACCACCGCGATCGCGCCCAGCACCAGCTCGTAGAGCTGCCGGTCACCGCCGGGCGTCTCGGGGCTCCGGCCCTCGCTCAGCGCGGCCAAACCCTCCATGATGGCGTACGTGTCGTCGGTCAGGGCGGCGCCGTTGGCCATGACGGCGAAGCCGTACCCGGTCTTGGGGGAGATGGCCTCGACGGCGTTGTACGTGAACAGGTTCCCCGAATGCGTGAGCAGCCCGGTGTCCTGATCCACGCCCCAGCCCATGCCGTAGTCCCTGGTTTTGATGGGCGTGTGCATGACGTCGAGGCTCTGCCGCTTGACCAGCGGGCGGCCGTCGCCGGTCTGGGCGATCAGCCATCGGCCCATGTCGGCGGCGGTGGTGATGACCCCGCCCGAGCCGCTGTCGTTGAGGAAGCCGGACAGCTCGGGGCGCGGGAGCCAGGCGCCGAAGATCGAGTTGTAGCCGTCGGCCGGCTTGACGACCTGGTCGCTGACGGCGCTGGACTTCATGCCGAGCGGGCCGAACACCCGGTCCCGCAGATAGTCGCCGAACCGCTGCCCGGAGGCCACCTCCACGAGCCTGGCGGCGAGGTCGTAGTTGACGTTGCAGTACTCCCAGTGGGTGCCCGGGTCGGCGCGGAGCTCGGAGTCGGCCAGCCGGGAGGTGTAGTCGGCGAGCGAGGTGGCGTTCTCCACCGCGGCGATGTCGACTGTGGTGTCCGAAAGGCCGGAGGTCTGGTTCAGCAGCTGCCGTACGGTGATCTTCGCCGCACGCGGGTCCGCCATCCGGAAACCGGGCAGCTGCGCGGCCAGCGGCCCGTCAAGGTCGATCTTGCCGCGCTCCACGAGCGTCATCACGGCCATCGCGGTGAACGACTTGCTCACCGAGGCCACCCGCATCGGAGTGTTCTGGGTGACCGCGTGGCCTTCGGAGTCGTGGCCGTACCCGGCGGCGTGCACCACCTGGCCGTTGTGGGTGACGACCACGGACACGCCGGGCAGTCCAGTGGATTCGACGGCGCCGCGCACGTAGGCGTCGATGGTGGCGGGGGCGATGGAGGGCGTCGGGGCGCTGAGGGTCGCCGCCGTGAAAAGGCTGATCAGGAAGGTGTTCACGGGAGAAACCTAGAAAGAGACCACCCCCTGCCGGATCGGCCGACCGTCCAGTACCGACCCTGACGAAAGTCAGGTCAGCCGCTCGGGGACGGTGTTGTGCACCTGCTGGAAGATCACCGACGTGCGGAAGCCGACGATCTCCTTGCGCTTGCTCAGCCGGTCGAGCAGGAACGAGTGCAGGTGGTCCAGGTCCTGCACCGCCACGTGCAGCAGGAAGTCGTCACCGCCCGCCAGCACGAACACGCTGAGCACCTCCGGCATCGCCGCCGCCGACGACTTGAAGGCGTTGATCACCGCCCGGCTCAGCGGCCGTACCTGGACCATGACCATGGCCTGGACGCTCCGGTTGAGCGCCGCCGGGTCGATGTCGGCGTGGTAGCCGCGGATGACGCCGCGCCGGGTGAGCGCCCTGACCCGCTCGAGGCACGTGGAGGGCGCGATGCCGAGCTGACGCGCGAGCTCTCTGTTGGACTGCCGAGCATCCGTTTGGAGGAGCCGCACGATCTCCGAATCTAGTTCGTCCATGCGTGGATCCTCGCATGATCTTCCGGCCGTGCGTTCGGCTGATGCCTAGCCGAGCCGAATGAATGCACTAATTTCACCCCTATGACGGAACATCGCATAGGAGCGGGTCAGGGCACGGCGATGCTGGTCGGAGCGGTGCTGGGGCCGGGGATGCTGGTGCTGCCGCACCTCGCCGCCTCCGCCGCGGGGCCCGCGTCCGTGCTGGCCTGGGCGGGGCTGCTCGCGCTCAGCGTGCCCGTCGCGCTCACCTTCGCCACGCTCGGCGCCAGGTACCCCGACGGCGGCGGAGTGGCGAGCTTCGCCGGGCTGGCGTTCGGCCGGCACGCCGCCGCCGTGGTCGGCTGGTGGTTCTACGGAGCCGTCCCCATCGGCACCGTCGCGGGCGCGCTGATCGGCGGCCAGTACGTCGAGGCCACCCTGGGCGTGAACGCCACCCTGGCCGCCTGCCTGATCCTGGCCGCGGCCTTCACCGCCAACGCCGCCGGGCTGCGTACCTCGGGGCGGCTGCAGATCGGCTTCGTCGCCCTGCTCGTCGCCCTGCTGGCGACGGCCGTGATCACCGCCGCGCCGCACGCCGACCCGGCCGCCTTCACCCCCTTCGCCCCGTACGGCGCAGCGGGCGTGGCCAGCGCGGCAGGCGTGCTCATGTTCGCGTTCGTCGGCTGGGAGGCGGCCAGCCACCTGTCGGCCGAGTTCGCCGGCGGCAAGAACGGCCTGGTCAGAGCCACCGTGGTGACCCTCGTCGTGATCGCCCTCCTGTACGTGGGCGTCTCCGTCGTCTCCGTGGGCGTGCTCGGCGCCCACATGCCCGGCGTGCCGCTCACCGCCATGCTGGAGATCGGCATCGGCCCGGCGGCGCGGCCGGTCACCGGGGTGGTGGCGGTGCTGCTCACCTTCGGGGCCGTCAACACCTACATCGCCGGGGCCGCCCGGCTGGGCGCCGCCCTGGCCAGGGACGGGGCGCTGCCGGGCTGGTTCGCCAGGGGAGGGTCGCCGGGCATGACGCCGTACCGGAGCCTTGGGCTGCTCGCCGTGCTGAGCGTGCCCGTGCTGGTGTGGGCGGTGGACCTGGACCTGCTCATGCGGGCCACCTCGGCATGCCTGGCCGCTGTCACGGTCGCGGGCGTGGCTGCCGCCGTGCGGATGCTGCCCGCCGGACGGCACCGGACCACCGCCGTCGTGGGCGCCGGACTGTCGCTCGTGGCGCTGGCGTTCTGCGGGGTCTATCTGGTGGTGCCCGCCGTGCTGGCTCTGGTGGCGCTCGGGGCGCTGAAAGCGAATGCTCGGCGTTCGTACAAATTCCGGCTATAAACAGCGCAGGGCGCTGTCAGGCGGGCAGTACTCATAGCACAGACGGCGCATCGTCGGGAGGTGCTATGACCGAGCACGCCAAGTACGCGGAGTCCAGAGAGGTCGGCGAGCAGGCCCGCGAGAAGGAGTGGACGCGGCCCAGCTTCGCCAAGCAGCTCTTCCTCGGCGACTTCCGGCTGGACCTGGTCTACCCCGTGCCGTCCCTGTCCGACGAGGCGACCATGCGAGGCGAGGAGTTCGTCAGGGCGGTACGACGCTACCTCGACGCGAACGTCGATCCGGCGCTCATCGAGCGGACCGCCCAGGTGCCCGACGAGGTGGTGAAAGGCCTGGCGGCGCTCGGCGCGTTCGGGATCACGATCAGCGAGGAGTACGGCGGCCTCGGCCTTCCCTACCTGTACTACTGCCGCGCTCTCATGCTCGTCGGCTCGTACTGCCCGGCGCTGGCCACGCTGCTGTCGGCGCACCAGTCGATCGGGGTGCCGCAGCCGCTCAAGCTGTTCGGCACCGAGGAGCAGAAGCGGGAGTTCCTGCCGAGATGCGCACGGGGCGAGATCTCCGCTTTCCTGCTGACCGAGCCCGACGTCGGCTCCGACCCGGCCCGCCTGTCCACCACCGCGGTCCGCGACGGCGACGACTACGTGATCGACGGCGTCAAGCTGTGGACGACGAACGGCGTCGTCGCCGACCTGCTCGTGGTCATGGCCAGGACCGGCAAGTCGATCAGCGCGTTCGTGGTCGAGGCCGACTCTCCTGGCATCACGGTCAAGCGGCGCAACGGCTTCATGGGGCTGCGCGGGATCGAGAACGGGGTCACCGAGTTCACCCAGGTCAGGGTGCCTGCCAAGAACATGGTCGGGCGCGAGGGCCAGGGGCTGAAGATCGCCCTCACCACGCTCAACACCGGCCGCCTGTCGCTCCCGGCCACCTGCGCGGGCAACGCCAAGTGGGCCGTGAAGATCGCCCGCGAGTGGGGCAACGAGCGCGTGCAGTGGGGGCGCAAGGTCGGCCGGCACGAGGCCGTGGCCACGAAGATCTCCTTCATCGCGGCCACCGCGTACGCGCTCGAGGCCGTCAGCGAGCTCACCAGCCGCCTGGCCGACGACCAGCGCAACGACATCAGGATCGAGGCGGCGCTGGCCAAGCTCTATGCGTCGGAGATGTCGTACCAGGCGCTCGACGAACTGGTCCAGATGAGAGGCGGGCGCGGCTACGAGACCGCCGACTCGCTCGTGGCGCGCGGCGAGCGCGGCGTGCCCGCCGAGCAGATGCTGCGCGACTCCCGCATCAACCGCATCTTCGAGGGCTCCTCGGAGATCATGCGGCTGATGATCACGCGCGAGGCGGTGGACGCGCACCTGTCGGCCGCGGGGGAGCTGGTCAACCCGGAGGCGTCGCGCCAGGAACGCGCCCAGGCCCTGCGCAGAGCCAGTCGCTTCTACGCCAAGTGGCTGCCCACGCTGGTGGCCGGCACCGGCAACCTGCCCACGTCGTACGGCGACTTCGGCCCGCTCGCCCAGCACCTGCGCTTCGTGGAGCGGACCAGCAGGAAGCTGGCCAGGTCCACCTTCTACGGCATGTCCCGCTGGCAGGGCAGGCTGGAGCACAAGCAGTCGTTCCTCGGCCGGATCGTGGACATCGGGGCCGAGCTGTTCGCCATGACGGCCGCCTGCGTGAAGGCGGAGGAGGACTCCGCGGACCTGGGACGCCGGCCGTACGAGCTGGCCGACACCTTCTGCCACCAGGCAAGACAGCGCGTGGACTCGCTGTTCGATCGGCTCTGGGACAACACCGACGCGGGCGACGTGCGGCTGGCCGAGTACGTCCTCGAAGGCCGCTACGGCTTCCTCGAGGAGGGCATCCTCGACCCGTCCGTCGAGGGCCCGTGGATCGGCACGCCGCAGGGCGGGGAGAGCGTCCGGAGAAAGATCCTCTGACGCCCGGTCTAGACCGGTTGTGAGGTTTGTAGGCCCTCGATGTTTTCAAACTGATACGAGCCGGTATAGACCGGCTGCGCGAGCCAGGCTTACGCTGGCGCAAACGCGTCGGGCCGCGTGCTCGCGCGCCTCATCCCCCAGGGCGGGGTCGTCAGCTGGTACGGACCAGCGACCCGCCCGGCGAGAAGGCGGTATCTCCAGTGAACATGAAGCTTGTGGGCGGCGCCGCTCTCGGCCTTGCCACGATGCTGGTCCTGTCCGGCTGCGGTTCGGGCGGCTCCGGCGGTTCGGGCGGCTCCGGCGGTGACGACAAGGCGGCGGGCGGCGGGCAGGTCACGCTGAAGATGGTCGCCGCCGACTACGGCGACGGCCCCGGCAAGCCGAACTCGGGGGAGACGTTCTGGAAGGGCGTCACCGACGAGTTCACCAAGGCCAACCCGAACATCAAGGTTGACGTCCAGGTCATCAACTGGAACGACATCGACAAGCAGGTCGCCACCATGGTCCAGAACGGCCAGGTGCCCGACATCCTGCAGACCGGCGACTACTCCGGCTTCGTCAAGGACGGGCTGCTCTACAAGGTGGACGAGGTGCTGTCGCCGAACGTCTCCGGCGACATGCTGCAGAAGTTCGCCGAGTTCGGCAAGGTGGACGGCACCGCGTACGGCATCCCGTTCGTCTCCTCCGCCCGCGCCCTGTTCTACAACAAGGACCTGTTCCAGAAGGCCGGCATCGCCGAGCCGCCGAAGACGTGGGACGAGCTCAAGGCCGACGCCGAGAAGCTGAAGAAGGCCGGCGTCACGCAGCCGTTCGGCCTGCCGCTGGGCCAGGAGGAGGCCCAGGGCGAGTCGTTCCTGTGGATGCTCGGCAACGGCGGCGGCTACAAGGACGCCTCCGGCAAGTGGGCGATCAACTCGCCGCAGAACGTCGAGACGTTCACGTACATGAAGGGCCTGGTCGACGCGGGCCTGACCACCCCCAACCCGGGCACCAAGGACCGTAAGACGGTCTGGGAGGACTTCGGCGCGGGCAAGGTCGGCATGGTGAACGGCGGCCCCATGTCCATCCCGATCTTCGACGCGGCCGGGCTGAAGAACTACGGCGTCGCGCCCATCCCCGGCAAGGCCGGCCCGCTCGACACCACGCTCGGTGTCATGGACTGGATCATGGCGTTCAACAAGAACGGCCACGCCGCCGAGATCAAGAAGTTCTTCGACTTCTTCTACACCGGCAGCGCCGCGCAGAAGATCTCCGACACCTACAAGCTGCTGCCCGTCACCAACGGCGGCATCAAGAAGCTCGAGGGCGACGAGAAGCTCAAGCCGTTCCTCGACGCGCTGCCGAACGCCAGCTTCTACCCCTTCCAGGACCCCAAGTGGGCCGAGGTGAACCCGGCGATCAAGCAGACCATCGGCGGGGCCGTCAAGGACGACCCGGCCAAGGTCCTCGGTGAGCTCCAGAAGACCGCCGAGTCGGCCGGCTGATCGATCGGGGGCCCGTGCGGCCGGCGCTGTCACCGGTGCCGGCCGCACCGTCTTGGAAGGTTGCTCATGAGAAGGTTGCGCGTCCTCGAGCCCCTCGCGTGGGTGGGACCCGCCGTGGTGCTGATCGCGCTGGTCGTGCTCTGGCCCGTGATCGAGATGATCAGGTCGTCGTTCCTCAAGATCAGCCGGTTCGGCGTGGTCCAGGGGAGCAACGGGCTCGCGAACTACGACAAGCTGTTCGGCGAGAAGGACTTCGCCGACATCATGGTCCGCAGCGTGGTCTGGGTGGTCGCGGTCGTCGCGTTCACCGTGCTGATCTCGCTGGCCCTCGCCCAGCTGTTCAACCAGCGCTTCCCGCTGCGCAAGGTGGCCAGGTGGGCGCTGATCGCGCCGTGGGCCGCGTCCGTGCTGATGACGGCGATCATCTTCAAGTGGATGCTCGACCCCGAGGTCGGCGTGATCAACCAGATCCGGCTGAAGCTGGGGCTGATCGACGCGATGGGCGGGGCCTCGGCCGACCAACTCGGCGACGCCTCCACCGCGATGCCGTGGCTGGTGTTCGTGGCCGTCTTCGTGTCGGTGCCGTTCACCACGTACGCGCTGCTGGCCGGGCTGGCGACGATCCCCGCCGACGTCTATGAGGCGGCCAAGATGGACGGAGCCGGACGGTTGCGTACGTACTGGTCGATCACGCTGCCGCTGCTGCGCCCCGCGCTCACCGTGGCGGCCCTCATCAACGTCATGAACGTCTTCAACAGCTTCCCGATCATCTGGGCCATGACGCACGGCCAGCCGGGCTACTCCACCGCTACCTCGACGATCCTCATGTTCATCCTCAAGGGCTCGAACATCGGCGAATCGGCGGCCATGTCCGTCGTCAACTTCGGCATGGTGATCATCCTGACCGCGATCTTCCTCAGGGTCTCACGCTGGAACAAGGAGGTGGCGTGATGGCCGTGAACACCGCGCGCCCCGCGGCCACCACATCGCACCAGCACGTCAGGCCGGTCGCCCCGCGCAGGATGCCGCGTCTCAAGACGGTGTTCGTCGCGGCCGCCGCGTACGTCATCGCCCTGATCTTCCTGTTCCCGTACGTGGTGATGCTGCTCACCTCGCTGCGCGCCCAGGACTCCCTGCGTGAGGTGACGTTCTGGCCCAAGGAGTGGGTCTGGTCCAACCTCGCCAACTTCTGGACCAGCGGACTGGCGGGGAACCTGTGGGTGACGCTCAAGGTCGCCGGCGGCTCCACCGTGCTGGTGCTGCTGGTGGCGCTGCCCGCCGCGTACTACTCGGCCAGGCACGACTTCAGAGGGCGCACGGCGTTCCTGATCCTGGTGCTGATCACCCAGATGTTCCAGCCGACGGCCATGCTGGTCGGCATCTACCGCGAGTTCTACCAGTTCGGGCTGGTGGACTCGGTCTGGTCGCTGATCCTGGTCAACGCCGGGTTCAACCTGGCGTTCGCGGTGTGGATCCTGAACGCGTACTTCGCCTCGATCCCGCGCGAGCTGGAGGAGGCCGCCTTCATCGACGGGAACGGGCGCTTCGGCGCGCTCTTCCGGATCACGCTGCCGCTGGCCATGCCCGGCGTCATCACGGCGCTGATCTTCACGTTCATCGCCGCGTGGAACGAGTTCGTGGTCGCGCTGACGCTGACCACGACGCCGGAGAACCAGCCGCTCACGGTGGCTCTCAACTCGTTCATCGGCCAGTATCAGGTCGACTGGCAGAACCTGTTCGCCGGCTCGGTGATCGCCACCATCCCCGTGATCATTCTCTTCGCGCTGATCGAGCGGAAGGTGGTCGGCGGCCTGACGGCCGGCTCCATCAAGTGAGCGGCTTCGGGACCCGCGCCACGCAGAAGACGGTCTGACCGAACGGTGGCCTGATGAACCGCTCGATGAAGCGGGTCGTCGGGACCACCGTGCGGTCGTAGATCTTGACCAGCCGCGGGTCGGGGTAGCCGACGCCGCCCCGGCGCACGGCCGCCCACCAGGCGATGCCGCCCAGGAAGTTGATCGGCTTGAGCACCTCGATGTCGAGGCCCGCCCTGGCGACCGTGGCACCCAGCGTCTTGGGCGTGTAGCGCTGGACGTGGCCGACCTTGCGGTCGAAGTCTCCGTAGAGCTGCGGGTAGCCCGGCACCCAGATGATGATCCGCCCGCCCGGCAGCGTGACGCGGGCCAGCGAGCGCAGCGCCTCGGCGTCGTCCTCGATGTGCTCCAGGACGTTCATCATGACGACGGTGTCGACCTTGTCCTCGAGCGGGATGTCGGTGGGCAGGCCGAACTGCAGGACGCTGATGTCGTCGCGGTCCGCGAAGCGCTTGCCCAGCTGCTCGACGCAGTAGGGGTCGAAGTCGCTCACGACGAGTCTGTCGAGGCGCGGCAGGAACTGCTCCGCGAAGTGGCCGAGGCCCGAGCCGATCTCCAGCATCGAACGGCCGACATGCGGGGCGACCATGTCGAACTCGTACTGCCGATAGTTCTTGGCCTCGTCGCCACCCAGGTGGTTCTCCAAGGCCTCGTCACCGGCGGCCGGTTGTACTACACGGTCATACCCAGAAGACATTGTCCAGTTCCTTCAAGGGGGCTCATGGATTGCCCGAGTCTAATGCCCCGATCACCGGTGAGGGTCACCTGATGCGTGAAAGACCCTTCCGCGAGGCCCCTCGGATGGGGTGAAATCTGACTCGTCATGAACGACGACGAGGCGATCGAGCGCTCGCTCGCCGGTGACCTGGCCGCCTATGAGGCGCTGGTCGCCCGCTACAGCGCGCTCGCCCACCGTACCGCTTCCATGCTCGGGGCGGGGGACGAAGCCGAGGACGTCGTGCAGGAGGCGTTCGTCAAGGCGTTCCGGCACCTGGCGAGTTTCCGCAGGGACGCGCCCTTCCGCCCGTGGCTGCTGCGGATCGTGGCCAACGAGACCCACAACCTGACCCGGTCGCGGGGCCGCCGCTCCGAGCTGACGCTGCGGCTGGGCGCCACGGCCTCCGTGGCCGCCCCCGACGACCCGGAGGGCGCGGCGGTAGCCACCGACCGGCGCTCCCGCCTGCTGGAGGCGGTACGGCGGCTGCCGGATCGGGAACGCCAGGCCGTCGTGTGCCGGTACTTCTTACAGCTGAGCGAGGCGGAGACGGCGCAGGTGCTCGACTGGCCCGTCGGCACCGTCAAGTCCAGTACGCATCGGGGGCTGGCCCGGCTGAGGGAGGAGGTGGGCAATGAACTCGCGTGAGCCTTTCGACGACCTGGAGGCCGAACTCCTGGCGCTCGGGGACCTCCTGGACGTCCCCACCCCACCGCCTGCCGACGTCGCCTCCGCCGTCCGCGCCCGCCTCGAGGCGGAGGCCCACGACACCCCCGATCCAGCGCATGGTCCCTTCGACGCCTCCGTCCGACCGCATCCCCGGGCGCCGGGGCGGCGGGACGACGGGCGGCGGCCACCGGCGGGACGTGGCCGGCGGGCGAGGTGGAAGATCGTCACGGCCGTCGTCCTCGTGGTCATCGCCATCACGGCGGCCACTCCCCAGGGCAGGGCGGCCGTGGTGCGGATCCTGCGTTTCGCCGGGATCGAGCTCCGGGTAGGCGAGACCACCCCGCCGCCGGTCACCACCACGGCGCCCATGCCGGGCGAGCACACCGTGCAGCCGGACAAGGTCAGCGGCCAGGTGAAGTTCCAGGTCAAGACGGTGAAGGCACTCGGCGACCCGAAGAGTGTCACGGTCGCCGACAACGGCAGGGTGGTGTCGATGTTCTGGCCGGACGGCGTCCGGCTCGACCAGTTCGACGGCAGCCTGGACCCGGTGATCTTCAAGAAGCTCGGCCCGCCGTGGCCCGACTACGCCAGGGTCGGCCTGCACGAGGCCTGGTGGATCCCAGGAAAGCACCCTCTCGGCTACATCGTGCGCCAGGACGGCACCGAGGTCCCCCTGCGCCAGGCCGGACCCACCCTCATCTGGCAGCAGGACGCGGTGAACTACCGCCTGGAGGGCCTCAGGACCAAGGAGGAGGCCGTCCGCGTCGCCACGTCACTCCAGTGAGCCCGTCAGCCAGTCGTCCACGCCCTTGAGCAGCTCCTTGCGTACCGGATCGGGGGCCGCGGACGACCGGATGGACTGGCGGGCCAGCTCGGCCAGCTCCGCGTCGCTGAAGCCGTAAACCTCGCGAGCCAGCTCGTACTGCCGCAACAGCCGCGCGCCGAAGAGCAGCGGGTCGTCGGACCCCAGAGCGAGCGGCACCCCCGCGTCGAACAGCCGCCGCACCGGCACGCCGGCGGGCTCCTCGGCCACTCCCAGCCCGACGTTGGAGGTGGGGCAGACCTCGCAGCAGATCTGCCGGTCGGCCAGCCGCTCCATCAGCCGCTCGTCCTCCGCCGCCCGCACGCCGTGCCCGACGCGGTCGGCTCCCAGGTCGTCCACGCACTGCGCCACGCTCCGCGGCCCCATCAGCTCGCCGCCGTGCGGCACGGCCAGCAGCCCGCCGCGCTTGGCGATCCTGAACGCCCGCTCGAAGTCCCTGGCCGCGCCCCGCCGCTCGTCGTTGGAGAGCCCGAACCCCACCACGCCCTGGCCGACGTACTGGGTGGCGAGCCTGGCCAGGGTGTTGGCGTCGAGCGGATGGCGGGTCCTGTTGGCCGCCACGACCACCGCGATCCCGATCCCCGCGTGCTCGGCGGCCTGGCGCGCCGCGTCCAGCGTCAGCTCCAGCGTGGCCGTCAGGCCGCCGAAGCGCTGCGCGTACCCCGACGGGTCCACCTGGATCTCCAGCCACCGCGACCCGGCCGCCGCCTCGTCCTCGGCCGTCTCACGCAGCAGCCGGTAGACGTGCTCGGGCCGGGTCAGCACGGACCTGGCGATGTCGTACAGCCGCTGGAACCTGAACCACCCGCGCTCGTCGGTGGCCCGCAACTTGGGCGGCCAGTCCTGCTCCAGCGCGTCGGGCAGGTGCAGCCCCTGGTCCCTGGCCAGCTCGATCAGCGTGGAATGCCGCATCGATCCGGTGAAGTGCAGGTGAAGGTGGGCCTTGGGTAGCGCGATCAGGGGCCTTGCCATCTGCATATCTTGCCACTCAACCTCGGGCGGGACTCGCGCGTTGGGGAGGGCGAAAGGGGACCCTCACTCATGACAGATGACGACGAAGCGGCGTTCGACGAGTTCCTCGCCGCTCGGAGCACGTCGCTGCTGCGTACCGCGATCCTGGTCTGCGGGGCGACGAGGCACGACGCCGAGGACCTGGTCCAGCACGCGCTGGAGAAGGTCTACCGGCACTGGCCGCGGATCAGGGGCGACAACCCCGAGGCGTACGCGAGAAAGATCGTCATCAACGCGGCGATCAGCAAGGCGCGGCGGCGAAAGATCGTCCAGGAGATCACCTTCGCCCGCCCGCCGGAGACCGCCGCCGACTCTCCCGACCTCGACCTGCGCGACACGCTCATCCAGGAGCTGCGCAGGCTGCCGCCCCGCATGCGGGCCGTTCTCGTCCTGCGCTACTGGGAGGACCAGAGCGAGGAGAGCACCGCGGCCCTGCTCGGCTGCTCGGCCGGGACCGTGAAGAGCCAGGCGGCACGGGGGCTCGCCAGGATCCGCGAAAACCTGAATCTCGCCAAGGAAGTGATCGGATGATGATCGAAGAAGACCTCGCGGACGCCATGGAGGCGCACGTCGCCGACGTACAGGCCCCGCCGGACCTGGGCCGGTCCGTACGGCGCCGGCACCGCTCCCGCGTGGTCCGGTCCCGCGTGGCGGGCGCCGCGCTCGTCACGGCGGCGCTGGCGGTGGCCGTGCCGGTGACGCTGAACTCTGCCGAGCTCGCGGGCACCGCGAACACCGCCGGCGGCCGGGACCGCTCCGTGGCGGAGACCGGCGGCGTCACCGTTCCGAGGGTGACGGGCAAGCGCGCCGCCGAGGCGGTGATGGAACTCCGCGACGCCGGGTTGGCGGTCGACGCCCCCAGCATCGAATTGCGGAACGGCCTGGTGAACAGTCAGAGCCCGGGGATGGGGGAGAAGGTCGCTCCCCGCACCCACGTCGAGATCCGTGTCGATCCGCCGCTGCGAGACCTGGGCGACCTGGGCGACGGGCGGGAGTTCGGCGGCATCCGCCTGAGCTATCTGCCGGATGGATTCAAATGGGGCAGGTGGTCGGGCAAGGACGGGTTCGGCGTGCACAGCTACGCGACGAGCTTCGACAAGTCGGCCACCGACGAGCGGTTGTTCTGGGTCCAAGTGACCGTGTTCGAGGGTGAGGCCGCCAAGGGGCGCTACATCGATGTCCCAAAGGGGGCGGAGATCGTGGACGTCAACGGCAAGAAGGCGTGGCTGGCCAACCTCAGCGAGGCAGGCGAGGTCGAACCGTTCTTCACCGACAAGAGCACGCTCACGATGGCCTGGAAGCTCCGCGACGGCCTGGCCGTCAGACTGACCGTCAGCCCCGACTACGAGATGGCGGTCGGCAACCATTCCGAGCTGAAGAAGATCGCGAGAGGCATCCGGGCGATCAACTGAACCCTGGCGGTACGGACGGGGCCGAACGGGGGATCAACCAGGCATGATCCCTGAGGATCCCGGCCGCATCGGGGAGGGCCGGCGTGCGGTGCTCGCGGCGCTGGCGTTCGGGGTGGCGGCCGGCATCATCTACCTGCTCTTCTCCTCGGGCTTCGGGCGCCCACGGCCCGCCGCCGTGGCCGCCGCCGTCCCCGTACGGACCCCGCCGGAGGCCGGCCTCGCGGTCGTCTCCCACGATTTCTGGCTCACCTACCTGCCCGCCGGGCTGGCGCGCAGCGGCGGGGGAGCGATCGGGGCGGCGGGGGCGTGGGCCAGGTTCGGCTCGGGCGACCGGTTCGTGGAGGCCAGGATCGAGCCCGCCCCCGACTGGGCGAGTTACCGCAGGCAGGTCGCGGACGCCCGCGCCACCATCGTGCGCGGCAGGCCCGCCGTGGCGGGCAGATATCCGGGAGGCGGCCTTTTGATCGTCTGGCTGGAACGCGCGGGCACCGGCGCGTTGGTCCGGGTCAGCGAGCCGCTCGGCCGCGAACTGGTCGCGATTGCCGCTTCCGCCAAAGGTCCTGTAGGAGACTAGGAGCCTTTCCGTGCGTTTCTTGGGGGGGTCCGATGCGGCGTCTGGCAGCGGTGCTCCTCGTGTTCGCGCTGGCGGGGTGTGGCAGTGGCGACACGCCCGTGTCCGAGCCCGAGTCCCACGCCATGCCGCCGCCCACGCCCGTACCGCACGAGGGTCGCACGCTGGCCTGCGGGCCGACCGACGTGCGGCTGCCGGCGATGCGGGAGGGGCTGACCAGGAGGGGCTCGTTCGCCCGGCTGGAGTCGCTCACCAGGCGGTTCGAGGTCAGCGGCCTGATCTGGCGGGAGAACGACGAGGAGCTGTACGTCGGCGTCGTCTGCGGGGTGCGGACGGCCGAGCAGTTCGCCACGCTGGTCGCCAGGTCGACGCTGACGGCGTACAAGGGCAGGCCGGCACTGCGCTGGAACACGCGTACCGGCCTGCGTAACTTCATGTGGCTGGAGCGGCCGGGCACCGCGGTCTACATCGGCGCGACGCCCGGGCTGGTCGGCGAGATCCGGCGGATCGCCGCCAGGGTCGCACTCAGCCCCGCGCCCTGACGGCCGCCGCGGATCTCAGCGGGCCTCCGACAGCAGCTTGCCCATGCGGCTGACGCCCTCGACCAGGTCGTCGTCGCCCAGCGCGTACGACAGCCGGAAGTAACCAGGCGTGCCGAACGCCTCGCCCGGCACCACCGCCACCTCGGCCTCCTCGAGGATCAGCTCGGCCAGCTCGCCCGACGACTGCGGCCGCTTGCCGCGCAGCTCCTTGCCGATCAGCTCCTTCACCGAGGGATACGCGTAGAACGCCCCCTTCGGCTCCGGGCAGAACACGCCCGGGATCTCGTTGAGCATCTTGACGATCGTCTGGCGGCGCCGGTCGAACGCCGCACGCATCTCCGCCACCGCCGACAGGTCGCCGGACACGGCGGCCAGCGCGGCCATCTGGGAGACGTTCGAGACGTTGGAGGTGGCGTGGGACTGCAGGTTGGTGGCGGCCTTGACCACGTCGGACGGGCCGATCAGCCAGCCCACGCGCCAGCCGGTCATCGCGTACGTCTTGGCCACGCCGTTGAGGATCACGACCCGGTCGCCCAGCTCGGGGACGGCCGTGGCGATGCTGGTGAACTCGGCGCCGCCGTACACGAGGTGCTCGTAGATCTCGTCGGTGACCACCCACAGGCCGTGCTCGGCGGCCCAGCGGCCGATCGCCTCCGTCTCCTCGCGGGAGTAGACGGCCCCCGTCGGGTTGGACGGCGAGACGAACAGCAGGACCTTCGTGCGCTCGGTGCGCGCGGCCTCGAGCTGCTCGACGCTCGCCAGGTAGCCGGTGGACTCGTCGGCCACGACGTCGACCTGCACGCCGCCGGCCAGCTTGATCGCCTCGGGGTAGGTGGTCCAGTACGGGGCCACGACCAGGACCTCGTCGCCCGGGTCGAGCAGCGTCGCGAACACCTCGTAGACCGCCTGCTTGCCGCCGTTGGTGACCAGCACCTGCGACGCCTCGACCGCGTACCCGGAGTCGCGCCGCGTCTTGTCGGCGATGGCCTGCTTGAGCTCGGGCAGGCCGCCCGCCGGCGTGTACTTGTGGAAGCGGGGCTCGCGCGCCGCCTGGATCGCCGCCTCGACGATGTAGCCGGGCGTCGGGAAGTCGGGCTCGCCCGCGCCGAAGCCGATGACGGGACGGCCCGCCGCCTTCATCGCCTTGGCCTTGGCGTCCACGGCGAGCGTGGCGGACTCGGAAATCGCGGAGATTCTTGCGGAGATACGAGGTCGGGTGGACATGCGTCCATGCTCCCACGCGACCGTTGCGCGGTCGTGACCTGGGCGATCGGTATTCGGTTCGACGTGCCGGGCAATCCCCCGTATGCTTTCGGCTGGTCCTTCCGCACCGCATGTCGGTGAGCGGTTCGGTCCGGGCAGTGGGTCGATCAGGGTAGTCTGGTCTAACGACATAGGGCACTGGCGCAATTGGTAGCGCACCGGTCTCCAAAACCGGCGGTTGGGGGTTCGAGTCCCTCGTGCCCTGCGAGTGCGGTCCGCGCAATAATGGGCGTGTAAGCGCGCCGCAAAACTGCGTTGGATACGACAGATTTCGGGTGAGGACTGTGGCGATCGACACGCGCGGCGAGACCGCAGGCAAGCCGAGTGGCGAGAAGAAGACACGCACTTCACCTGCCCTTTTCTACCGGCAGGTCGTCAACGAGCTTCGCAAGGTCATCTGGCCGACACGCAAGGACCTCATCACCTATACCACGGTCGTCCTGGTATTCGTTCTGATCATGGTCGGGATCGTGTACGGGTTTGACACCGCTCTGGGATGGGTGATCCTCAAGGTCTTCGGCGGCGGCTGATCCAGCCGTCAGCCGGTGTCGCTTGAGGGGGTCGCCATTTCGGTACGAGCCGAATCGCGAAGAGACGAAAGAGGAAGAGTCACCGTGTCCGATCCTTCAGTTCCGGCGGACGAGTCCCGCGAGGAGTGGGGCGACGAGCTGGAAGAGGCCGCTGAGGAGGCCGCCGAGTCGGCGCTTCAGGAGGCCGAGGTCGCGGAGAGCGACGAGGCAGCCGACGCCGAGGCTTCCGCCGTCGAAGACGGTGAGGTCCTTCCCGACGTCGACCCCGTCGAGGAGTTCAAGAGCTCGCTGCGCGGCCTTCCCGGCGAGTGGTACGTCATTCACTCCTACGCCGGTTACGAGAACCGCGTGAAGTCCAACATCGAGAGCCGCAACGTCTCGCTCAACATGGAGGACTACATCTACCAGGTCGAGGTGCCGACGCACACCGTCCAGGAGTTCAAGAGCGGCAAGAAGGTGCCGGTCAAGGAGCGTGTGCTGCCCGGCTACGTGCTGGTGCGCATGGAGCTCACCGACGAGTCCTGGGCCGCCGTGCGTAACACGCCCGGTGTGACCGGCTTCGTCGGCCTGTCCAACAAGCCGAGCCCGCTCAGCCTCGACGAGGTCGCCAAGCTGCTGGCGCCCGAGCCGACCGAGGAGACCAAGAAGGCCGCGGCCAAGACGGCCACGGGCCCGGCGGTCGAGTTCGAGATCGGCGAGTCCGTCACGGTCATGGACGGCCCGTTCGCGACGCTGCCCGCCTCGGTGAGCGAGATCAGCCCCGAGTCGCAGAAGCTCAAGGTGCTCGTCTCGATCTTCGGTCGCGAGACTCCGGTCGAGCTCTCGTTCAACCAGGTCTCGAAGATCTAAGACGATCACATACACTTAGACGTTCGGTCGGCCGCCTGTCGCTTCTTGGCTGGGCGGCCTCCGACATGTCAGGGCCGCAATCCGCGCCCCCGACAGGCATCGCAATCAGGACCCGGAGAAGGACAAATGCCTCCGAAGAAGAAGATCGCCGCGTTGGTGAAGGTCCAGCTCCCCGCTGGCCAGGCCACCCCGGCGCCGCCGGTGGGTACCGCGCTCGGTCCCCACGGCGTCAACATCATGGACTTCGTCAAGCAGTACAACGCTGCGACGGAGTCCCAGCGGGGCAACATCATCCCCGTTGAGATCACCATTTTCGAGGACCGCAGCTTCACCTTCATCACGAAGACGCCGCCGGCGCCGGAGCTGATCAAGAAGGCCCTCGGTCTCGACAAGGGCAGCGCGGTCCCGCACCGCGACAAGGTGGGCAAGCTCAGCCGCGAGCAGCTGCGCAGCATCGCCGAGACGAAGATGCCCGACCTCAACGCCAACGACATCGAGGCGGCCGAGAAGATCATCGCCGGCACCGCCCGGTCGATGGGCATCACCGTCGCCGACTAAGTTCTTCGCAACCGTGGGAGGGCCCTTCGCACGGGCTCGCCGTACCACTCAGGAGTCAAAAGCATGAAGCGCAGCAAGGCGCACAAGGACGCGGCCGCCAAGGTCGACCGCGACAAGCTCTACTCGCCCGTCGAGGCCGCGAAGCTGGCCAAGGAGACGTCGACCACCAAGTTCGACGCCACCGTGGAGGTCGCGCTGCGGCTGGGCGTCGACCCTCGCAAGGCCGACCAGATCGTGCGCGGCACGGTCAACCTCCCGCACGGCACCGGCAAGACCGCCCGGGTCCTGGTCTTCGCGACCGGTGACCGTGCCGAGGCAGCCCGCGAGGCGGGCGCCGACATCGTCGGCGCCGACGAGCTGATCGACGACATCTCCAAGGGCAACCGGCTCAACGAGTTCGACGCCGTGGTGGCCACGCCCGACCTGATGGGCAAGGTGGGTCGCCTGGGCCGCGTGCTCGGTCCGCGCGGTCTCATGCCCAACCCCAAGACCGGAACGGTGACGCCCGACGTCGCCAAGGCCGTGACGGAGATCAAGGGCGGCAAGATCGAGTTCCGCACCGACCGCCAGGCCAACCTGCACTTCATCATCGGCAAGACGTCGTTCCCCGAGCGCCAGCTCATCGAGAACTACGCCGCCGCCCTTGACGAGGTGCTGCGTCTCAAGCCGTCCGCGGCCAAGGGGCGTTACCTGAAGAAGGTCACGTTCTCCACGACGATGGGCCCGGGCGTCCCGGTCGACCCCAACGTCACCCGCGGCCTCACCGCCGAGCTCGAGGCCTGACCTCTCTTTGCGAAAAGCCCCGCCCGGTTCCCGGGCGGGGCTTTTTGTGTGCTGCCATGTCCTGCGCTTCCGCGGCGTCAGGCCGGGTTGTGCAGGGAATGTGTGAAGTGTGTGGGGGAAAACCCTGGGTTTTCCCCTAATTGTGCGGGGAAGTCGCTACAGCGGCGAAACCTAAAAGTAGGGTCAAGACATGCTGAAGCGCACGATAAGTCTCACCGCGGCCAGTGCCGCGCTCGTTGTGGCGGCGGTTGCCGGGTGCGGATCGAACGCACAGCCCATCCAGGTCAACCTGGCCGCCTCAGAGGTGCTCGCGCAGGCCGCGCAGAAGACCGCAGAGGTCACCAGCTACACCGTCGACGCCGTCGTCAACGTCACGCAGCCTCAGGAGGAGGGCAGCGGCAAGGTGCAGGGGCGCATGCTCTACCAGAGCAAGCCCCAGCTCGCCGTGGACCTCACCCTGGACACCGTCGACATGGGCGGGAAGAGCCTGCCGGGCGGCGTGCACGCCGTGCTGCAGGGCGACACCGTCTACGTCAAGGTCGAGGCGCTCAAGGACCTCCTCGGGGCGACCAAGCCGTGGATCAAGGTGCCGCTCAGCGAGATGGGCGACTCCGGCCAGGTGAACCAGTACCTGAGCCAGATCCAGCAGTTCGACCTCGGCAACGTGACCAAGCTGGTCACGGCCTCCAAGGACGTCAAGTCGGCCGGCAACGAGAGCGTCAACGGCGAGGACACCACGCACTACAGCGGCACCTTCCCCGTCGACGCGGCCGTGCAGCTGCTGCCGGCCGACAAGCAGGAGCAGGCCCGTACGAACCTGGCCGAGCTCAAGGACGTCAAGTTCGACATCTGGGTGGCCGCCGACGGTCTGCCGCGCAAGCTCGTGCTGAACGGCTCCAAGGAAGGCGCCACGCTCGACGCCACCCTGCTCTTCAAGGGCTTCAACGAGCCGGTCACGATCCAGGCTCCGCCCGCCGACCAGGTGGGAGAGCTGCCCAAGGGCACGACCAACTGAGAACGATTTGGAAACTCGGCGGCCAGCACGTACTCTGGTCGTTGCCGAAGACCGCCGGTCGTCGTCAGGTGCCTCAAATGCCTGGCGACCGAAGGATCCACGTCATGTGGACGGCCTGCGCAGGTGTGATGCGAGTTTCCCATATGGTCTGATCCATGTGTGAGCCCCGTGCGCCCCTGCGCCGGGGCTGTTCTCATTTCTGGGCCTTCGCCGGCGGCACATCTGGAAGGAGGCCCATGGCGAGGGCGGATAAGGCGACAGCGGTTGCCGAGCTCAAGAGCGAGTTCGAAGGTAGCAGCGCCGCCGTTCTGACCGAGTACCGCGGTCTCACCGTCGCGCAGCTCAAGGAGCTGCGCACCTCTCTCGGTGAGAATGCGAAGTTCGCCGTGGCGAAGAACACCCTGACCAAGATCGCCGCCAATGAGGCAGGCGTGACGGGTCTGGACGACCTGCTGCTCGGCCCGACCGCCGTCGCCTTCGTCAAGGGCGACGTCGTCGAGGCGGCCAAGGGTCTGCGTGACTTCGCCAAGGCCAATCCCCTTCTGGTGATCAAGGGCGGTGTCCTCGAGGGCAAGACGCTCGACGCCACCGAGATCACCAAGCTCGCCGACCTCGAGTCCCGCGAGGTCCTCCTCGCGAAGCTTGCTGGCGCGCTCAAGGCGAAGCAGAGCGCTGCTGCCGCTATGTTCGCCGCGCTGCCCACGCAGATGGCTCAGCTGGCCGACGCCCTCCGCGCGAAGCGCGAAGAGGCGGGCGAGTAACACGGGGGTTGCCGCAGCACACCGCGGTCCCGTTCCTAGTTTTCTGCAAGTCCTAAACGTAAGGAAAAGATCATGGCGAAGCTCAGCACCGAAGAGCTGCTCGACTCGTTCAAGGAGATGACCCTCCTCGAGCTGTCCGAGTTCGTGAAGCAGTTCGAAGAGGTCTTCGACGTCAAGGCCGCCGCCCCCGTCGCGGTTGCCGCCGCCCCCGCCGCCGGTGGCGGTGGCGAGGCCGCCGCCGAGGAGGAGAAGGACGAGTTCGACGTCATCCTCGAGGCCGCCGGCGACAAGAAGATCCAGGTCATCAAGGAGATCCGCGCCCTCACGTCCCTGGGCCTCAAGGAGGCCAAGGACCTGGTGGACGGCGCTCCCAAGCCCGTCTTCGACGGCAAGGTCAACAAGGAGCAGGCGGAGAAGGCCAAGGCTGCCCTCGAGGGCGCCGGCGCCACCGTGACCGTGAAGTAACTTTCCCCTTCACGCGAGCTCTTCGGGAAGAGGCGGACACACCCTGGTGCCGGGTGTGCCGCCTCTTTTCGCGTTCCCGGGCCCGCACGGCTCAGGAGATTCTCATCTTCGTCTCATCGCCTCGCCAACCGGCCTGCCTAGCGTGCGGGATGTGGTCACCGAAGCGAAGTCTCGATGGGCGCCGGCTGCCCTCCTCATAGGCACCGCGGTGCTGTACGTCTGGGGCCTGGGCGCCTCCGGATGGGCCAACTCCTTCTACGCGGCGGCCGTACAGGCGGGCAGCCAGAGCTGGAAGGCGTTCTTCTTCGGATCCTCCGACGCCGCCAACGCCATCACCGTCGACAAGACCCCGGCCTCCTTGTGGCCGATGGTGCTCAGCGTGCGGCTGTTCGGGCTCAACTCCTGGGCCATGCTCGTTCCCCAGGCGCTCATGGGCGTCGGCGCGGTGGCGCTGGTGTACGCGTCGGTGCGCAGGTTGTTCACCGTCTGGGCCGGGCTGCTGGCCGGGGCCGTGATGGCGCTCACTCCGGTGGCCGTGTTGATGTTCAGGTTCAACAACCCGGACGCGCTGCTCGTCCTGCTGCTGACGGCCGCCGGGTACTGCGTGGTGCGGGCGCAGGAACGTGGGGCCACCCGGTGGCTGGTGCTGGCGGGGACCGCGATCGGGTTCGCGTTCCTGGCGAAGATGCTGCAGGCGTTCCTGGTCCTGCCCGGCTTCGCGCTGGTCTATCTGATCACCGCGCCGGTGGCGTTCTGGCGGCGGGTGCGGCAGTTGCTGCTGGCCGGCGCGGCCATGGTGGTCTCGGCCGGGTGGTGGCTCCTGGCGGTGGCGCTGGTGCCCGCGTCGGAGCGGCCGTACATCGGGGGGGTCGCAGACCAACAGCGTGCTGGAGCTGGCGCTCGGCTACAACGGGATCGGGCGGCTCAACGGCGCCGACTACGGCGGGCTGGGCAATCTCAACCAGCAGGCCGGCTGGCTGCGGATGTTCGACACGGAGGCGGGCGGGCAGATCTCGTGGCTGCTCCCGGCGGCGCTGGTGCTCCTGGCCGCCGCCACCTGGCTCACCCGTCGGGCGCCGCGGGTGGATCCGGTTCGTGCCGCCTTCTGGGTGTGGGGGAGCTGGCTGGTCGTGACCGGGCTGGTCTTCAGCCTGATGCAGGGGATCTTCCACGCGTACTACACGGTGGCGCTGGCCCCGGCCATCGCGGTGCTGGTGGGCATGGGGGCGGCCCTGCTGTGGGAGCGGCGGTCGCTCCGATTGCCGGCGATGGTGGCGGCGGGGACGGCGGTGTGGTCGTACGTGCTGCTGTCGCGCAGCGCGGACTGGAACTCCTGGCTGGGCGTGGTCGTGCTGGTGGCGGGTCTGGGGGCGGCGCTGGCGATGATGTTCACGCGCCGGGCCCTGGCCGTGGCGGCCGTGGCCTCGGTGGCGTGCCTGGCGGCTCTGGCGGGGCCGGCGGCCTATGCCGTCGACACGGCCGCATCCCCGCACACCGGGGCGATCCCGACCGCCGGGCCCTCCACCGGCGGCTTCGGCGGCGGGTTCCCGCGTCCGGGCGGGGGAGGCGGCCGGACGTTCCGTCAGATGCCTGGATGGGGTGCGGGTACGGGTCAGCAACCTGGAGGCGGCCAGGCGCTGCGGCAACCGCCGGGCGGCGCGCAGGGGCAGGGCGGCACCGGGTTCGGCGGCCGCGGCATGGGGGGTGGCGGGATGGGCATGGGCGGGCTGCTCAACGCGGGCACTCCGGCCGCCGAGCTGACCGCGCTGCTGAAGACCGAGGCCTCCGCCTGCACGTGGGCGGCGGCGACGGTGGGCTCCAACAACGCGGCCGGATACCAGCTGGCCAGCGGGCAGCCGGTGATGGCGGTGGGCGGGTTCAACGGCACCGATCCGGCGCCCACACTCGAGCAGTTCAAGCAGTACGTCGCCGAGAAGAAGATCCACTACTTCATCGGCACCGGCATGGGCGAAGGGCGTCGCAGCACGGGCGGCAGCGACGACGCGGACCAGATCGCGGCCTGGGTCCAGGACACGTTCACCGGCACCACCGTCGGCGGTACGACCATCTTCGACCTCACCCAGTCCTGACCGTCCCGGGGACGCCACGGAGATCAGGAGGCGGCGGCTCGGACCTGGGTCACGGCGCTGGTGTCCATGTAGTCCCTGGCGTGGACGATCCGGCCGTTCCTGATCCGCAGCACCAGAAGGCCGGGGACGGTGATCCGCTGGTCGCCGGCCGCGACGAACGCGTTCTGCTCCACCACCACGACCTCCGGGTCCGTCGTCCGGTAGAGCGACACGCGCCGCACCTCCTCGGCCTCGAACGCGGTCGCGCCCCACATCGCGCGGTAACCCGCGCGGATCTCCTCCCTCCCCTTGAACGGCGCCAGCCCCCCGAACGGGAACTCGTGCAGTCCGTCCTCCGCGTAGAGGTCGGCCAGCTCGTCGGGGGACTTGTGCAGCATGGCCGCGTGATAGGCGGTGACGATCTCCTCGATGGACATGGGAGTAGCCTCTTTCGCTCAACGGGTGTTGACTCAACGAGCGTAGAGTGAAAGGGAAGGTTCGGTCAACGCGTGTAGAGTTGGCAGCGTGGGCGAGAGAGTGCTTCCGCGGGCCGAGAGGCGGCGTCGTACCGAAGGAAAGATCTTGGATGCCGCCCGGGCGCTCTTCGCCGAGCTGGGCTTCGAGCGGACCACCATCAGGGCCGTCGCCAAGGCGGCCGAGGTCGACCCCGCCCTCGTGATGCAGTACTTCGGCAGCAAGCGGCAGCTCTTCCAGCAGGCCGTACGGGTGACCCCGGTCGGCGACGGCGAGCTGACCGCCGAGGAGCTCGTCGAACAACTGCTCGGCACGCTCAACGTGAAGCTGGGCGCGCTGCCGCAGAGCTCGCTGGCGATGATGCGGTCCATGCTCACCCACCCCGAGGCGGCCGCGTCGGCGCGGCAGGTGCTGGGGAGCCAGATCGACCGGCTGGCGGAGGCCATTCCCGCGGAGGACGCGCGGCTGCGCGCGGCGCTGATGACGACGATCATGCTCGGCATCGCCGTCGGGCACCAGCTGCTGGAGCTCGAAGAGCTGCGCGAGGTGCCGCAGGAGGAGATCGCGCGGCTCCTGCGGCCCAGCCTGCGGGCGCTGACCGGCGGCCCGGAGGTTTCATAACCGGGCAGTAACAATTATGAGAACGGGTTCCCATGCGGCCGCACCCCATTACGGTGAGGACGTCACGTTATCCGGCGGATACTCACTGCGATCGGAAGGTGTCCAGTGGGAGTCGAAGTCGTGGTCGACGGGTTGACCAAGTCGTTCGGCCGGCAGGTCATCTGGGAGGACGTCTCGCTCACGCTGCCCGCGGGCGAGATCTCCGTCCTGCTCGGCCCTTCCGGCACCGGAAAATCGGTCTTCCTCAAGACGCTGGTCGGCCTGCTGCGGCCGGATCGCGGTCACATCTGGATCGACGGCTACGACCTGGCCAACTGCAACGAGAACAAGCTGTACGAGCTGCGCCGGCTGTTCGGCGTGCTCTTCCAGGATGGCGCGCTGTTCGGCTCGCTCAACCTCTACGACAACATCGCCTTCCCGCTGCGCGAGCACACCAAGAAGAGCGAGTCGCAGATCCGCCAGATCGTGATGGAGAAGGTCGAGCTGGTCGGCCTGATCGGCTCCGAGTCGAAGCTGCCCGGGGAGATCTCCGGTGGCATGCGCAAGCGTGCGGGGCTGGCCAGGGCGCTGGTGCTGGATCCGGAGATCATCCTGTTCGACGAGCCCGACTCCGGCCTCGACCCGGTCCGCACCGCGCTGCTCAACCAGACCATCGTCGACCTCAACGCCGAGATCGAGGCGACGTTCCTGATCGTGACGCACGACATCAACACCGCCCGTACCGTCCCCGACAGCATCGGGATGCTGTTCAGGCGCGAGCTGGTCATGTTCGGCCCGCGCGAGATGCTGCTGTCGAGCGAGGAGCCGGTGGTGCGGCAGTTCCTCAACGCCAGGAGGCACGGCCCGATCGGGATGTCGGAGGAGAAGGACCTCTCCGAGCTGGAGGCCGAGGCTCAGATGGGGCTCGACCCCGGCGTGCTGCCGCCGATCCCGCCGCAGCTCATGCCGACCGGCAACCGGATCCGCCGTACGCAGCAGCCTCCGGGCACGTGGCTGGCGGCCAACGGGGTGATCCCGCCGCCGGGATCGTTCGTGGACGAACGCGGTCGTAACTGGCTGGAGGAGTACCCCCGGCTCGTCAACGCGTACCTCCACGGCACCCGCTGAAGCCTCTTCAGGGCGCTGTCCGGTCTTTCGTCC
Organism: Nonomuraea helvata; assembly: GCF_039535785.1. Taxonomy (NCBI): domain Bacteria; kingdom Bacillati; phylum Actinomycetota; class Actinomycetes; order Streptosporangiales; family Streptosporangiaceae; genus Nonomuraea; species Nonomuraea helvata. The sequence goes on along the minus strand of NZ_BAAAXV010000009.1, from coordinate 675,000 downwards.
CCCGAGCCCGCGTTGGACGCTCAGCGAGCCTCTGAGAGCCTTCTGAAGGCATTTGCAGAGATCTAGGCGCCTTGACCGGATTCATCCAGAGTTCTCTACCGCCTCGGTTGATTCGGGGGCTCCAGGACCGGACAGCGCGTTATGATCCGGCGGACCGGCCGAGGGAGGGGTGAGCAGACGTGGCAGGACTTGCCGCCCGGCCCGCCCGCATCCTGATCGCCGCGCTCAGCGGAGTGCTCGCGGTGCTGGTCGGCTCGGGCGTGTGGATCGCCGCGCAGGCGCGCGAGGAACAGGGCAGGGCAGGCGACAAGCAGGCAGCGCTCCTGGCCGCGGGGACCCACGCGAAGAACCTGGTCTCGCTCGACTACAAGAGCGTCGACGCCGACATGAAGCGCATCCTCGACACCTCGACCGGGGCGGCCAGGGCGGAGTACGAGGCCAACCAGGCCAGGCTCAGGTCCACCACGGTCGGCAACAAGGTGATCCAGCACGGCGTGCTGCGCGCGACGGGGCTGGTCTCCATGGCGGGCGCCACGGCGAAGGTGCTGGTGGTGGCCGACGTGGAGATCCGCTGGGACGGCTCCAAGAGCCCGCCGCAGGAGCGGTACTACCGGTGGTCGATGGAGGTGACCAAGGTCGGCGGCGTCTGGCTGGTGTCGAAGGCGGTGCAGGTCAAGTGAGGACGTTCGCGATCGTGCTGCTGGGCGTCCTCGTGGTCGTGGCGGGCGTGCTGGTGCCGACGATGTGGTTCAACCTGCGCGACCTGCGCGCGGCGGACGCGGCCGGGGCGGAGGCCATGACGGCGGCCAAGGAGGTGGCACCCGATCTGCTCTCGTACGACTACCGGACGGTGGAGGCGGACCTGGCGCGGGCCGGCACACACACGACCGGCGAGCTGACCAAGCACTACAAGGAGCTCACCACGTCCCTGGTGTCCAGGGCGAAGGCGGAGAAGATCGTGCAGACCGTGTCCGTGGCGGGCGTGGGAGTCGAGCGGGCCGAGCCCGACCGGGTAGAGGTTCTGCTTTTCGTGAACACGGGTACGGTCAAGCAGGACGCGGGCAAGACCGGGCTCGAGCAACAGTTCACCCAGAACCGGGCCAGGTTCGTCATGGTCCGGCAAGATTCGCGCTGGCTGGTGGCCGACATGTCGACGCTCCTCGGCACCGCCTGACGCCTCAGCGCGCCGCTTCCTTCAATTGTTACCAAAAATCAGGTTTAGCGAAGCCTTTGGAACGGGTACCTCCGTCACAGCTACACCGGTTGTCGGCATCGGTTCGACCCCCGGTGTGACGGAGCGTTAACCGCCCCCGTTCGCGGGTATCGTCTTGGGCCTGGCGGTAGGCGACCAGTCACACAGGGGAGAAAACCCAGCGTCCGGCCCCCTAGTCGGCTAAAAGTCGGGGTTGTGGGCTTGACGTTTCCGCCTGAACGGGCGATGCTGCGACCAACGTGGAGCATGCAGCGAGAGCGAAGTGGACAGGCGTGTGCCGTTCGGCTACACTGCCCCTTTGCGCTGCCCTTTGACGACCCGCTCCGCTTGCTCACGTTGCGAGGTTGTCTGGCGTGCGTGTAGTCAGTCCGCCGCGAGCCCTCGGAAGGACATCTGTTGGCAGCCTCGCGCAACGCCTCCGCCGTACCCGCTGGTCCCCGTCGCGTCTCTTTTGCGCGCATCCAGGAGCCCCTCGAAGTTCCTGACCTTCTGGCCCTGCAGACCGAGTCTTTCGACTGGCTGCTCGGAAACGAGAAGTGGAAGGCCCGGGTTGAGGCGGCTCGCCAGGCCGGGCGCAAGGACGTCCCGACCCAGTCGGGCCTCGAAGAGATCTTCGAAGAGATCAGTCCGATCGAGGACTTCTCGGGGACCATGTCCTTGTCGTTCCGCGACCACCGGTTCGAGCCGCCGAAGTACTCAGTCGATGAGTGCAAAGACAAGGACATGACCTTCTCCGCCCCGATGTTCGTGACGGCGGAGTTCATCAATAACACCACTGGTGAGATCAAGAGCCAGACGGTGTTCATGGGCGATTTCCCGCTCATGACGCCGAAGGGCACGTTCATCATCAACGGCACCGAGCGTGTCGTGGTCTCGCAGCTGGTCCGCTCGCCTGGCGTCTATTTCGAACGTACTGTCGACAAGACGTCCGACAAGGACCTGTACGGCTGCAAGGTCATCCCGTCCAGGGGTGCCTGGCTCGAGTTCGAGATCGACAAGCGCGACAGCGTCGGTGTGCGCATCGACCGCAAGCGCAAGCAGGCCGTCACCGTGCTTCTCAAGGCGCTGGGATGGACCAACGAACAGATCCTCGAGCGCTTCGGCCAGTACGAGTCCATGCGGGCCACCCTGGAGAAGGACCACACGGCCGGCCAGGATGACGCGCTGCTGGACATCTACCGCAAGCTGCGGCCGGGTGAGCCGCCGACCAAGGAGTCGGCGCAGACCCTGCTGGAGAACCTGTACTTCAACTCCAAGCGGTACGACCTGGCCAAGGTCGGCCGATACAAGATCAATAAGAAGCTGGGCGTCGACTCTGAGATCTCTCAGGGCACCCTGACCGAGGACGACATCGTCGCCACCATCGAGTACATCGTCCGCCTGCACGCGGGCGAGGAGTCGATGCCGGGCGCCAATGACCGTGAGGTCATCGTCGAGGTGGACGACATCGACCACTTCGGCAACCGTCGTCTGCGCAGCGTCGGCGAGCTGATCCAGAACCAGGTCCGCCTGGGCCTCGCCCGCATGGAGCGCGTCGTCCGCGAGCGCATGACCACGCAGGACGTCGAGGCGATCACGCCGCAGACCCTGATCAACATCCGCCCGGTCGTGGCGTCGATCAAGGAGTTCTTCGGCACCTCGCAGCTGTCGCAGTTCATGGACCAGACCAACCCGCTGGCCGGCCTGACGCACAAGCGGCGTCTGTCCGCGCTGGGCCCCGGTGGTCTGTCGCGTGAGCGGGCGGGCTTCGAGGTCCGTGACGTGCACCCGTCCCACTACGGCCGGATGTGCCCGATCGAGACCCCTGAAGGCCCGAACATCGGCCTCATCGGCTCGCTGGCCTCCTACGGCCGGATCAACGCCTTCGGCTTCGTGGAGACTCCTTACCGCAAGGTCGTCGACGGCAAGGTGACCGACCAGGTCGACTACCTGACCGCCGACGAGGAAGACCGCTACGTCAAGGCGCAGGCCAACACGGTGCTCAACGCCGACGGTTCGTTCGCCGAGCCTCGCGTCCTCGTCCGCACCAAGGGCGGCGAGACCGAGCTCATGCGGGCCGAGGAGGTCGACTACATCGACGTGTCGCCGCGCCAGATGGTGTCGGTGGCCACCGCGATGATCCCGTTCCTCGAGCACGACGACGCCAACCGCGCGCTCATGGGCTCCAACATGCAGCGGCAGTCGGTGCCGCTGCTGAAGAGCGAGGCGCCGCTGGTCGGCACCGGCATGGAATACCGTGCCGCGACCGACGCCGGCGACGTGATCAGCGCCGAGAAGGCCGGTGTGGTCGAGGAGGTCTCCGCCGACTACGTCACCGTCATGAACGACGACGGCACGCGCACCACCTACCGTGTCGCCAAGTTCAAGCGCTCCAACCAGGGCACGAGCTTCAACCAGAAGCCGATCGTGGCCGAGGGCGACCGCATCGAGGTCAACCAGGTCATCGCCGACGGGCCGTGCACCGACAAGGGTGAGATGGCGCTCGGCAAGAACCTGCTCGTGGCGTTCATGCCGTGGGAGGGCCACAACTACGAGGACGCGATCATCCTGTCCCAGCGACTGGTGCAGGACGACGTGCTCTCCTCGATCCACATCGAGGAGCACGAGGTCGACGCCCGCGACACCAAGCTGGGTCCCGAGGAGATCACCCGGGACATCCCGAACGTCTCCGAGGAGGTCCTGGCCGACCTCGACGAGCGCGGCATCATCCGCATCGGCGCCGAGGTCGTCCCCGGTGACATCCTCGTCGGCAAGGTCACGCCCAAGGGTGAGACCGAGCTGACCCCGGAGGAGCGGCTGCTGCGCGCGATCTTCGGTGAGAAGGCCCGCGAGGTCCGCGACACCTCACTGAAGGTGCCGCACGGCGAGCAGGGCAAGGTCATCGGCGTCCGTGTCTTCTCCCGTGAGGAGGGCGACGAGCTTCCGCCCGGTGTCAACGAGCTGGTCCGCGTCTACGTGGCCCAGAAGCGTAAGATCACCGACGGTGACAAGCTGGCCGGCCGTCACGGCAACAAGGGTGTCATCTCCAAGATCCTGCCGGTCGAGGACATGCCGTTCCTGGAGGACGGCACCCCGGTCGACATCATCCTCAACCCGCTGGGCGTGCCCGGCCGAATGAACGTCGGCCAGGTGCTGGAGACCCACCTCGGGTGGATCGCCGCCCGCGGCTGGGACATCTCGGGCGTCCAGGAGGCGTGGGCCGAGCGCCTGCGTGACAAGGGCTTCGACAAGGTCGCCCCGCGCACCAACGTCGCCACGCCCGTGTTCGACGGCGCGCACGAGGAGGAGATCGTCGGCCTGCTCGGCAACACCATCGCCAACCGCGACGGTGACCGGATGGTGCAGCAGGGCGGTAAGGCCCAGCTGTTCGACGGGCGTTCCGGCGAGCCGTTCCCGTACCCGATCTCTGTCGGCTACATCTACATCCTCAAGCTGCTGCACCTGGTCGACGACAAGATTCACGCGCGGTCGACCGGTCCTTACTCCATGATCACTCAGCAGCCGCTGGGTGGTAAGGCCCAGTTCGGTGGCCAGCGCTTCGGTGAGATGGAGGTGTGGGCGCTGGAGGCGTACGGCGCCGCCTACGCCCTGCAGGAGCTGCTGACGATCAAGTCCGACGACGTCCTGGGCCGCGTGAAGGTCTACGAGGCCATCGTCAAGGGCGAGAACATCCCCGAGCCTGGTATTCCGGAGTCCTTCAAGGTCCTCATCAAGGAAATGCAGTCGCTGTGCCTGAATGTCGAGGTGCTCTCCAGCGACGGCATGTCCATCGAGATGCGCGACACCGACGAGGACGTCTTCCGCGCCGCGGAGGAGCTCGGTATCGATCTGTCCCGGCGTGAGCCGAGCAGCGTGGAAGAAGTCTGAGGGGGAGATCGCACAAATGCTGGACGTCAACTTCTTCGACGAGCTTCGGATCGGCCTCGCGACGGCCGACGACATCCGTCAGTGGTCGCACGGCGAGGTCAAGAAGCCGGAGACCATCAACTACCGGACCCTCAAGCCGGAAAAGGACGGGCTCTTCTGCGAGAAGATCTTCGGTCCGACCCGCGACTGGGAGTGCTACTGCGGTAAGTACAAGCGGGTCCGGTTCAAGGGCATCATCTGTGAGCGCTGTGGCGTCGAGGTGACCCGTGCCAAGGTGCGTCGTGAGCGGATGGGCCACATCGAGCTGGCCGCGCCGGTCACGCACATCTGGTACTTCAAGGGCGTCCCGTCGCGCCTCGGCTACCTGCTCGACCTCGCCCCGAAGGACCTGGAGAAGGTCATCTACTTCGCGGCGTACATGATCACGCATGTCGACACCGAGATGCGTGAGCGTGACCTGCCCTCGCTGGAGGCGAAGATCTCCGTCGAGCGGCAGCACATCGAGCAGCGCCGTGACGCCGACGTCGAGTCCCGGCAGAAGAAGCTCGAGGCCGACCTGGCCGAGCTCGAGGCCGCCGGCGCCAAGGGCGACCAGCGCCGCAAGGTCCGCGAGGGCGCCGAGCGCGAGATGCGCCAGCTCCGCGACCGGGCCCAGCGCGAGCTGGACCGCCTCGACGAGGTCTGGAGCCGCTTCAAGAACCTCAAGGTCCAGGACCTCGAGGGCGACGAGCTGCTCTACCGCGAGATGCGCGACCGCTTCGGCCGCTACTTCAAGGGCGGCATGGGCGCGCAGGCGATCCAGGACCGCCTGATCAGCTTCGACCTCGACGCCGAGGCCGAGAACCTGCGCGAGACGATCCGCAGCGGCAAGGGCCAGAAGAAGGCCCGCGCCCTCAAGCGGCTCAAGGTCGTGTCGGCGTTCCTCAACACCACCAACTCGCCGCGCGGCATGGTGCTCGACTGCATCCCGGTCATCCCGCCGGACCTGCGCCCGATGGTGCAGCTCGACGGTGGCCGGTTCGCGACCTCCGACCTGAACGACCTGTACCGCCGGGTCATCAACCGGAACAACCGCCTCAAGCGTCTGCTCGACCTCGGCGCCCCCGAGATCATCGTGAACAACGAGAAGCGGATGCTCCAGGAGGCCGTCGACGCGCTGTTCGACAACGGCCGCCGCGGTCGCCCGGTCACCGGTCCCGGCAACAGGCCGCTGAAGTCCCTGAGCGACATGCTCAAGGGTAAGCAGGGTCGGTTCCGCCAGAACCTGCTGGGCAAGCGAGTCGACTACTCCGGCCGTTCGGTCATCGTCGTCGGCCCGCAGCTCAAGCTGCACCAGTGCGGTCTGCCCAAGCAGATGGCGCTGGAGCTGTTCAAGCCGTTCGTGATGAAGCGGCTGGTTGACCTCAACCACGCCCAGAACATCAAGTCGGCCAAGCGGATGGTCGAGCGCGCCCGCCCTGTGGTGTGGGACGTGCTCGAAGAGGTCATCACCGAGCACCCGGTGCTGCTCAACCGTGCTCCGACGCTCCACCGCCTGGGCATCCAGGCGTTCGAGCCGCAGCTGGTCGAGGGCAAGGCCATCCAGATCCACCCGCTCGTCTGCACCGCGTTCAACGCGGACTTCGACGGCGACCAGATGGCCGTGCACCTGCCGCTGTCGGCTGAGGCCCAGGCCGAGGCACGCATCCTGATGCTCTCGACCAACAACATCCTCAAGCCGGCCGACGGCAAGCCCGTGACGATGCCCACGCAGGACATGGTCATCGGCCTCTACTGGCTGACCACCCAGAAGGAAGGCGCTCGGGGCGAGGGCCGCGTGTTCGGCTCGATCGCCGAGGCGCAGATGGCCTTCGACCGCCGCGAGCTGGAGATTCAGGCGAAGATCCAGATCCGGCTCAAGGACGTCCTGCCGCCGCGCGAGTGGGTCGCTCCCGAGGGCTGGGAGCAGGGTGACCCGATCCGGCTGGAGACCACGTTCGGGCGGTGCCTGTTCAACCAGACGCTGCCCAACAGCTACCCGTTCGTCGACTTCCAGGTCGGCAAGAAGCAGCTGTCCACGATCGTGAACGAGCTGGCGGAGACCTACCCCAAGATCGAGGTCGCCGCTTCGCTCGACGCGCTCAAGGACGCCGGCTTCCGCTGGGCGACGCGCTCCGGTGTCACGATCTCGATCGAGGACGTCGTCGCGCCCCCGAACAAGACCGACATCATGGAGAACTACGAGCGCCGGGCCGACAAGGTCCAGCGCGAGTACGAGCGCGGTCTGATCACCGACGAGGAGCGCCGTCAGGAGCTCATCGAGATCTGGACGCACGCGACGGCCGACGTCGAGACCGACATGGTCAACGCCTTCCCGGCGACCAACCCGGTCTGGATGATGGTCAACTCCGGCGCCCGTGGTAACAAGATGCAGGTCCGGCAGATCGCCGGTATCCGCGGCCTGGTGTCCAACACCAAGGGTGAGACGATCCCGCGGCCGATCAAGGCCTCGTTCCGCGAGGGCCTGTCGGTGCTGGAGTACTTCATCTCCACCCACGGTCAGCGGAAGGGTCTGGCCGACACCGCTCTGCGTACCGCCGACTCGGGTTACCTGACCCGTCGTCTGGTGGACGTGGCGCAGGACGTCATCGTGCGTGAGATCGACTGCGGCACCGACCGCGCGGTCCCGCTGCACGTGGGCGAGCGTGACGCGTCGGGCAACCTGGTCAAGGCCGAGAACGCCGAGTCCAACGTGCACGGCCGCATCCTGGCCGAGGACGTCGAGGTCGACGGCAAGGTCATCGCGGCGGCGGGCGTCGACATCAACGACACCCACGTGACCAAGCTGGTCGAGGCGGGCGTCGAGACCGTGCGCACCCGTAGCGCGCTGGTCTGCGAGGCCAAGATCGGTGTCTGCGCGACCTGCTACGGCCGTTCGCTGGCCACCGGCAAGCTCGTGGACGTCGGCGAGGCGGTCGGCATCATCGCCGCCCAGTCGATCGGTGAGCCCGGCACGCAGCTGACCATGCGTACGTTCCACACCGGTGGTGTGGCCGGCGCCGACATCACCCACGGTCTGCCCCGTGTCACGGAGCTGTTCGAGGCGCGCATCCCCAAGGGTGTCGCCCCGATCTCCGAGGCCGAGGGCCGGGCTCGCATCGACGAGACCGACAAGACCAGGAAGATCGTCATTACTCCGGACGACGGCTCGGAGGAGATCGCCTACCCGGTGTCGATGCGCTCGCGCCTGCTCGTGCAGGACGGTCAGCGGGTCACGGTCGGACAGCAGCTCGTCGCCGGTGCGGTCAACCCCAACGAGGTGCTGCGCATCCTCGGCCCGCGGGCCGTGCAGTTGCACCTGGTGGCGGAGGTCCAGCAGGTCTACCGGTCGCAGGGTGTGTCGATCCACGACAAGCACATCGAGATCATCGTGCGGCAGATGCTCAAGCGCGTGAACGTGCTCGAGTCCGGTGACACCGACCTGCTGCCCGGCGAGCTCGTGGAGCGGCCGCGCTTCGAGCAGATGAACCGTGAGACGGTGGCGGAGAGCGGCTCGCCGGCCGCCGGCCGTCCGGTGCTCATGGGCATCACGAAGGCGTCGCTGGCCACCGAGTCGTGGCTGTCGGCGGCCTCCTTCCAGGAGACGACCAGGGTGCTGACGGACGCGGCGATCCACGCCAAGTCCGACTCGCTGCTGGGCCTGAAGGAGAACGTCATCATCGGTAAGCTCATCCCGGCCGGCACCGGCATGCCGCAGTACCGGAACATCCGGGTCGAGCCGACCGAGGAGGCCAAGGCCGCCATGTACACCGTGGGTGGCTACGACGGCTCCGCCGCCGACTACACCTTCGGCACCGGCAGCGGCGAGGCTGTGCCGCTGGAGGAGTACGACTTCGGTCAGTACAACCGATAGCTCGAGGTAACGCGCCCGGGCCTCTCATGGAGGGGCCCGGGCGCTCTGCTGTTCCCAGGCCCTTTCCGTGCCCGTACGGGGCTGACAGCCCCTTGCAGGGGCCTGCACCGGCCCGCCGCTTGACCGGCTCCGTGTTTCCTGCCGTATGAGTGGGCAGGCGACTGATGACGGCGCATGCCGTGGAGGCCGATACCCGTGCCGGCGTAGGCGGATTTGGGAAGGGGGTAGGAGGGTTTGGGAACGTCGTGCGGAGTGGTCGGGTGGCCCGATATCATGGCCTCCGGAGCTGTGGATGGGCTTGATGAAGTAGGCCCAAGCGACACGGAGTGGCAAGGCTTGTCCGCTTTGCCGCGCCGTTTTGACGTGTCGCGTGGGCCTGGGTAGTCTTGTGCATCGTGCCCGTCTCTATGCGGGCTCTCGACCGTGCGCTCATTGCGGGCGTAGGACGGCTTCCTGGCTCGTAAACCTCGCGGGACGTCTGCGTGAATAGCGCGACACGCCCGAGCGCGGGGGCACCGGGTCGAGAAAAATCAGCAGGTCATGACACCGGCAGTACCTGCGAAATGCAGCACAACTGACGTATCACCGGCCAAGGCACGAAACGGAGTGGCAGTGCCCACTATTCAGCAGTTGGTCCGCAAGGGCCGGCAGGACAAGGTCTCCAAGACCAAGACTCCTGCCCTCAAGGGGAGTCCGCAGCGGCGCGGCGTCTGCCAGCGCGTTTACACGACGACTCCCAAGAAGCCCAACTCGGCACTGCGCAAGGTGGCCCGCGTTCGGCTCACGAACGGCATCGAGGTCACGGCCTACATCCCCGGTGTGGGCCACAACCTGCAGGAGCACTCCATCGTGCTCGTGCGTGGCGGTCGTGTGAAGGACCTGCCTGGTGTTCGCTACAAGATCATCCGCGGTTCGCTCGACACCCAGGGTGTCCGCAACCGCAAGCAGGCCCGTAGCCGCTACGGCGCGAAGAAGGAGAAGAGCTAACAATGCCTCGTAAGGGTTCTCCTGGCCGTCGTCAGCTCATGTCTGACCCGGTTTACAGCTCGCCGCTGGTGACCGCTCTGATCAACAAGGTGCTCCTGGACGGCAAGCGCTCCATCGCGCAGTCGATCGTCTACGGCGCCCTTGAGGGCTGCAGGGACAAGACCGGCAACGACCCGGTCGTCACCCTGAAGCGCGCGCTTGACAACGTCAAGCCGACCCTCGAGGTCCGCAGCCGTCGCGTCGGTGGCGCGACCTACCAGGTGCCGGTCGAGGTGCGCGCCGCGCGCAGCACCACCCTGGCCCTGCGCTGGCTGGTGCAGTACTCCCGCGCCCGCCGCGAGAAGACCATGACCGAGCGCCTCATGAACGAGCTCCTCGACGCCAGCAACGGCCTTGGGGCGAGCGTCAAGAAGCGCGAGGACACCCACAAGATGGCCGAGTCCAACAAGGCCTTCGCCCACTACCGCTGGTAGTGGATCCGACGAGACGACGAGGACGCGAGAGAAGTGGCCACGCAGACCGCTCTTGACCTGGCCAAGGTCCGAAACATCGGGATCATGGCCCATATCGACGCGGGCAAGACCACCACGACCGAGCGCATCCTGTTCTACACCGGCATCAACTACAAGATCGGTGAAGTCCACGAGGGCGCTGCCACGATGGACTGGATGGAGCAGGAGCAGGAGCGCGGCATTACGATCACGTCTGCCGCGACGACGTGCGAGTGGCTCGGTCACACCATCAACATCATCGACACCCCGGGTCACGTCGACTTCACCATCGAGGTGGAGCGTTCGCTCCGCGTCCTCGACGGTGCGGTCGCCGTGTTCGACGGCGTCGCGGGTGTCGAGCCGCAGTCGGAGACGGTGTGGCGCCAGGCTGACCGCTACGACGTCCCCCGTATCTGCTTCGTTAACAAGATGGACCGCGTCGGCGCGGAGTTCCACCGCTGCGTCGACATGATGATCAGCCGCCTGGGTGCGACCCCGGCTGTCGTCCAGCTTCCGTGGGGCGTTGAGGCCGACTTCAAGGGCGTCATCGACCTCATCAAGATGAAGGGCTACCTCTGGAGCGCCGAGGCGGCCAAGGGCGAGATGTACGACACCGTCGACATCCCGGCCGACCACGCCGAGGCCGCTCGCGAGTGGCGTGACCGGCTCATCGAGACGGTCGCCGAGAACGACGACGAGCTGATGGAGCTCTTCCTCGAGGGCGTCGAGCCCTCCGAGGAGCAGCTGGTCGCGGCCCTCCGCCGCGCGACGCTGTCCAGCGCCATCAACCCCGTGCTCTGCGGCACCGCGTTCAAGAACAAGGGCGTGCAGCCCCTGCTCGACGCGATCGTCGCCTTCCTCCCGGCGCCGACCGACATCCCGGCCTTCAAGGGCCACGCGGTCGGCAACGAGGACAAGGTCGTCGAGCGCCACGCGGACCCGAGCGAGCCGTTCTCCGCTCTGGCCTTCAAGATCGCCAGCGACCCGCACCTGGGCAAGCTCACCTACATCCGCATCTACTCGGGCACGCTCGAGACCGGTTCACAGGTCGTCAACTCTGTGAAGGGTAAGAAGGAGCGGATCGGCAAGATCTACCAGATGCACGCCAACAAGCGCGAAGAGCGCCCGACGGCGATTGCCGGCCAGATCGTCGCGGTCATGGGTCTGAAGGACACCACGACCGGCGACACCCTGTCCGACCCGTCGAACCCGGTCGTGCTCGAGTCGATGACGTTCCCGGCTCCGGTCATCAACGTCGCCATCGAGCCCAAGACCAAGGGCGACCAGGAGAAGCTGTCGACCGCCATCCAGCGGCTGGCCGAGGAGGACCCGTCCTTCCAGGTCCGCCGTGACGAGGAGACCGGTCAGACGGTCATCTGGGGCATGGGCGAGCTTCACCTGGAGATCCTCGTCGACCGCATGCGTCGCGAGTTCAAGGTCGAGGCCAACGTCGGCCGTCCGCAGGTGGCCTACCGCGAGACCATCCGCCGCAAGGTGGAGAAGCTCGACTACACCCACAAGAAGCAGACCGGTGGTTCCGGTCAGTTCGCGCGGGTGATCATCAACCTCGAGCCGCTGGGTGAGGGCAACGACGGCTACGAGTTCGAGAACAAGGTCACGGGTGGTCGTGTCCCGCGGGAGTACATCCCGTCGGTCGACGCGGGCGCTCAGGAGGCCGCCGAGTTCGGCGTGCTGGCCGGCTACCCGATGGTGGGCGTGAAGGTGACGCTCGTCGACGGTGCCGCGCACGACGTCGACTCCTCGGAAATGGCCTTCAAGATCGCCGGCTCGATGGCCTTCAAGGAGGCCGCGCGCAAGGCGGACGCCGTGCTTCTCGAGCCGATGATGGCCGTCGAGGTCACCACGCCCGAGGACTACATGGGTGATGTCATCGGTGACCTCAACGGTCGCCGCGGGCAGATCCAGGCGATGGACGAGCGGGCCGGCGCCCGTGTCGTCCAGGCGCTCGTGCCGCTGTCTGAGATGTTCGGCTACGTGGGTGACCTGCGTAGCAAGACGCAGGGGCGCGCGAGCTACAGCATGCAGTTCGACTCCTACGCGGAGGTGCCCCCGGGCATCGCCAAGGAGATCGTCGCGAAGGCCCGGGGCGAATAGTTCCAGGTCCTGAGGTGGCTGGGCTTGGCGGAGATCGTCGCCCCGCTGCCAAGGGGCCCGGGGCGAATAGCATCCGGTCCCTGGTGGGGTGGTGCGAGCCACCCCACCGCCTAGGGGTTCGGGAGCTCCCGGGCCCGAGTGTGTAGACGAAAGTCAGTCAGATTCTCAAGGAGAGAACCAGTGGGCAAGGCCAAGTTCGAGCGGACTAAGCCGCACATGAACATCGGCACCATTGGACACATCGACCACGGCAAGACCACGCTGACCGCGGCGATCACCAAGGTGCTTCACGACCGTTACCCCGAGCTCAACAAGGCGACCCCGTTCGACAAGATCGACAAGGCGCCGGAGGAGAAGGCTCGCGGTATTACGATCTCCATCGCGCACGTCGAGTACCAGACGGAGAAGCGTCACTACGCTCACGTCGACTGCCCCGGTCACGCCGACTACGTGAAGAACATGATCACCGGTGCGGCTCAGATGGACGGCGCCATCCTGGTGGTCGCCGCCACTGACGGCCCGATGCCGCAGACGAAGGAGCACGTCCTCCTGGCCCGCCAGGTCGGCGTCCCCTACATCGTCGTGGCTCTCAACAAGTCCGACATGGTGGACGACGAGGAGATCCTGGAGCTCGTCGAGCTCGAGGTCCGCGAGCTCCTCTCCGCCCAGGAGTTCCCCGGCGACGACCTGCCGGTCGTCCGCGTCTCCGCGCTCAAGGCTCTTGAGGGCGACGAGAAGTGGGCCGACAGCATCATCGAGCTGATGAACGCCGTCGACGAGAACGTCCCCGAGCCCCCGCGTGAGACGGAGAAGCCGTTCCTCATGCCGGTCGAGGACGTCTTCTCGATCACCGGTCGCGGCACCGTCGTCACCGGTCGTATCGAGCGCGGCATCGTCAAGGTCAACGAGCAGGTCGACATCATCGGCATCAAGCCGGAGAAGACGACCACCACCGTCACCAGCATCGAGATGTTCAACAAGATGCTCGACGAGGGTCACGCCGGTGACAACGCCGCCCTGCTGCTCCGCGGCATCAAGCGCGACGACGTCGAGCGCGGCCAGTGCATCATCAAGCCGGGCACGACGACCCCGCACACCGAGTTCACCGGCCAGGTCTACATCCTGTCCAAGGACGAGGGCGGCCGCCACACGCCGTTCTTCAACAACTACCGCCCGCAGTTCTACTTCCGTACGACTGACGTGACCGGTGTCGTGAACCTCCCCGAGGGCACGGAGATGGTCATGCCGGGCGACAACACCGAAATGCGCGTTGAGCTGATCCAGCCCATCGCCATGGAGGAAGGCCTCAAGTTCGCGATCCGTGAGGGTGGCCGCACCGTCGGCGCCGGCCGGGTCGTGAAGATCATCAAGTAGCTAGACCGTCGGGGCGGCGGTCGGCCCTGTACCTCGGAGCCGACCGCCGCAACGCGTGAGGACCTCACGTACGGCGCCGTGATCCAGCAGTTGCTTCGGCCAGCTGCTTGTGACCGAAGTCACTGCCGGATCACGGAAGAAAAGGCAGATCGACTACGTCTGTCTCGTGGGGTTAAGCAGGCTTCGACCTGCACCAAATTAGCGGCAACAGGCCGCACGATACTTTTTCAGACGACAGCGAAGGACACCGAGGCCACTATGGCGGGACAGAAGATCCGCATCCGGCTTAAGGCCTATGACCACGAGGTCATCGACAGCTCGGCCAAGAAGATCGTCGAGACGGTGACGCGGACTGGCGCGAAGGTCGCGGGCCCGGTGCCGCTGCCGACCGAGAAGAACGTGTACTGCGTCATCCGCTCGCCGCACAAGTACAAGGACAGCCGCGAGCACTTCGAGATGCGCACGCACAAGCGGCTGATTGACATCATCGACCCGACCCCCAAGACGGTTGACTCGCTCATGCGGCTCGACCTCCCCGCGGGTGTCGACATTTCGATCAAGCTCTGAGGGAACGCACTGACATGGCTAAGACGATCAAGGGCGTCCTGGGCAAGAAGCTCGGCATGACCCAGGTCTTCGACGCGGACAACCGGATGGTGCCGGTGACCGTGGTCGAGGCCGGTCCGTGCGTGGTGACCCGGGTCCGCACCGCCGACAAGGACGGCTACTCCGCCATCCAGCTCGGCTTCGGGCAGGTCGACCCCCGGAAGGTCAACAAGCCGCTCGGCGACTACCTGCGTAAGCACGACATCACCCCGCGCCGTTACTTCGCGGAGATCCGCACCGACGACGCGAGCGACTACACCCTGGGCCAGGAGCTGCTGGCCGACACCTTCGAGGCCGGCCAGTTCGTCGACGTGACGGGCAAGAGCAAGGGCAAGGGCTTCGCCGGTGTCATGAAGCGGCACGGCTTCGGTGGTCTGGGCGCGTCGCACGGTACGCAGCGCAAGCACCGTTCGCCGGGTTCCATCGGTGGCTGCGCCACCCCGGGCCGCGTTTTCAAGGGTCTGCGCATGGCTGGTCGGATGGGTAACGTCCGCACCACTGTGCAGAGCCTCAAGGTTCACTCCGTCGACGTCGAGAACGGTCTCATCCTGATCAAGGGTGCGATCCCCGGCGCCAACGGCAGCCTGGTCCTCGTTCGCACCTCTGCCAAGAAGGGGGCTGCCAAGTGAGCACCACCATTGACGTCCTCGACGCCAGCGGCGCGAAGGCCGGCACCGTAGAGCTGCCGGAGAACGTGTTCGGCGCCAAGGTCAACGTACCGCTGATCCACCAGGTGGTCGTGGCCCAGCTCGCCGCTCGTCGGCAGGGCACCCACAAGGCCAAGACCCGTGGTGAGGTCTCCGGCGGCGGCAAGAAGCCGTACCGGCAGAAGGGCACCGGCCGCGCCCGTCAGGGCTCGACCCGCGCGCCGCAGTTCACCGGCGGTGGGACCGTCCACGGTCCCGTGCCGCGCGACTACTCGCAGCGCACGCCCAAGAAGATGAAGGCCGCCGCCCTGCGTGGCGCCCTCTCCGACCGGGCCGGCGGCGGTCGCGTCCACGTGGTCAGCTCGCTGATCACCGGCGAGACCCCCAAGACCAAGGCCGCCCTGGAGGCGCTGCGCAAGGTCACCCAGGCTCCGCGCGTTCTCGTCGTGGTCGACGAGGCCGACGAGCTGACCTGGATGAGCCTGCGTAACGCTCCCGAGGTCCACCTCCTGGACGCGGGGCAGCTCAACACGTACGACGTGCTCGTGGCCGACGACGTGGTCTTCACGCAGGAGGCGTATGACCAGGTCGTCGCTCGCCTGAGCGAAAGCGGGAAGGAAGAGGCCTGATGGAGAAGATCGCCGACCCGCGCGACATCATCGTCAAGCCGGTCGTCTCTGAGAAGAGCTACGGCCTGATCGATGAGAACAACAAGTACACGTTCCTGGTGAAGAAGACCGCGAACAAGACCCAGGTCAAGATCGCCGTCGAGCAGATCTTCGGGGTCAAGGTCACCAACGTGAACACGATCAACCGGCAGGGCAAGCGCAAGCGCACCCGTACCGGTTACGGCAAGCGTCCCGACACCAAGCGCGCGATCGTGAGCCTGGTCGAGGGCGATCGGATCGACATCTTCGGTCAGATCGGCTAGCAGCCATAGAAGTGAGTGCGGGCCGCATGGCCTGCGCGGGGTTGAGACCGTCGCACTTCGGTGCGGCGGGCTCACCCATGTAACCGACGAAGGATGAACGAAAAAGATGGGCATCCGTAAGTACAAGCCGACGACTCCGGGTCGCCGCGGGTCGAGTGTCTCGGACTTCTCCGAGATCACCCGCAGCACGCCCGAGAAGTCGCTGCTTGCGCCCCTTCACAGCAAGGGCGGCCGCAACGTACACGGCCGAGTCACCGCTCGCCACCAGGGCGGCGGTCACAAGCGCGCCTACCGGATCATTGACTTCCGTAGGCATGACAAGGACGGCATCCCGGCCAAGGTCGCTCACATCGAGTACGACCCCAACCGCACCGCCAACATCGCTCTGCTCCACTACGCCGATGGCGAGAAGCGCTACATCATCGCGCCGACGGGCCTCAAGCAGGGTGACCGTATCGAGAACGGCCCCGCTGCCGACATCAAGCCGGGCAACTGCCTGCCGCTGCGCAACATCCCGACCGGTACCTTCATCCACGCGGTGGAGCTCCGTCCGGGCGGTGGCGCCAAGCTCGGCCGTTCCGCGGGCGCTCAGATCCAGCTGCTCGCCAAGGAAGGCACGTACGCCACGCTGCGTATGCCCTCCGGCGAAATGCGCATGGTGGACGTGCGCTGCCGCGCGACGGTCGGCCAGGTCGGCAACGCCGAGCAGGCCAACATCAACTGGGGCAAGGCCGGCCGTATGCGTTGGAAGGGCAAGCGCCCGACCGTTCGCGGTGTCGCGATGAACCCCGTCGACCACCCGCACGGTGGTGGTGAGGGCAAGACCTCCGGTGGTCGCCACCCGGTGAACCCGAAGGGCAAGCCCGAGGGCCGCACCCGCCAGGCCAACAAGGCCAGCGACCGGCTGATCATCCGGCGTCGGAGCAAGAGGAAGAAGCGGTAGGAGCAGCCGAAATGCCACGTAGCCTTAAGAAGGGTCCCTTTGTGGACGATCACCTTCAGAAGAAGGTAGATGTCCAGAACGAGAAGGGCACCAAGAACGTCATCAAGACGTGGTCGCGGCGCTCCATGATCGTTCCCGACATGCTCGGGCACACGATCGCCGTGCACGACGGCCGCAAGCACGTCCCGGTCTTCGTGACCGAGTCGATGATCGGTCACAAGCTCGGAGAGTTCGCCCCCACGCGTACGTTCCGCAGCCACGTCAAGGAAGACCGCCGCAGCCGGCGGTAAGCGTCCCGGAAGTAGGAGAAAGCGATGGAAGCCAGGGCTCAGGCGCGGTTCGTCCGTGTCACGCCCCAGAAGGCCCGCCGTGTGGTGGACCTCATTCGCGGGCTGCCCGCTTCGGAGGCGCAGGCCGTGCTGCAGTTCGCTCCCCAGTCGGCGAGCGAGCCGATCTACAAGGTGCTCAGCAGCGCGATGGCGAACGCGGAGCACAACTTCGACCTCGACCCGCAGACGCTCGTCGTCAGCCGGGCGTGGGTCGACGAGGGCCCGACGCTGAAGCGGTTCCGCCCGCGTGCCCAGGGTCGTGCCTATCGGATCAACAAGCGGACGAGCCACATCACTGTGATCGTGGAGTCCCGCGAGCCGAAGGGAAGGACCCGATAGTGGGCCAGAAGGTTAACCCGCACGGGTTCCGCCTCGGCATCACGACCGACTTCAAGAGCCGGTGGTACGCCGACAAGCTGTACAAGTCGTACGTCGCCGAGGACGTGGCGATCCGCCGCATGCTGCAGAAGGGCATGGAGCGGGCCGGCATCTCCAAGGTCGAGATCGAGCGCACGACGGACCGCGTGCAGGTGGACATCCACACCGCGCGTCCCGGCATCGTGATCGGCCGCCGCGGCGCCGAGGCGGACCGTATCCGTGGCGACCTGGAGAAGCTGACCAAGAAGCAGGTCCAGCTCAACATCCTCGAGGTCAAGAACCCGGAGATCGACGCGCAGCTCGTCGCGCAGGGCGTTGCCGAGCAGCTGTCCAGCCGTGTCTCGTTCCGCCGCGCCATGCGCAAGGCGATGCAGTCCGCCATGAAGTCCGGCGCCAAGGGCATCCGTGTCCAGTGCTCCGGTCGTCTGGGCGGCGCTGAGATGTCGAGGTCGGAGTTCTACCGCGAGGGCCGCGTGCCGCTGCACACCCTCCGCGCGGACATCGACTACGGCTTCTACGAGGCCCGTACGACCTTCGGCCGCATCGGCGTGAAGGTCTGGATCTACAAGGGCGAGGCTCCGACCAGCCGCGCCGAGCGCGAGGCGGCCGCTGCCGGCGCCCGTGCCGGCCAGCGTCGCGAGCGCGACGACCGTCGTGGTGGCGGCGCCGACCGTCCGCGTCGTGGTGGCGGCGACCGTCCCCGTCGTGGTGGCGGCCGTGGCGACCGCGCCCCCCGCACTGAGGCGGCCTCGCAGGCCGCCCCCGAGACCGGCCCGGCTGCGCAGCCGGGTGCTGAAGGGAGCTGACCATGCTGATCCCGCGCAGGGTCAAGCACCGCAAGCAGCACCGGCCCGACCGCAGCGGAGCCGCCAAGGGCGGCACCAGGGTCACGTTCGGCGAGTTCGGCATCCAGGCGATTGAGCACTCCTACGTGACCAACCGCCAGATCGAGTCCGCTCGTATCGCCATGACCCGTCACATCCGCCGTGGCGGCAAGGTGTGGATCAACATCTACCCCGACCGTCCGCTCACCAAGAAGCCTGCCGAGACCCGCATGGGTTCCGGTAAGGGTTCGCCGGAGTGGTGGATCGCCAACGTCAAGCCCGGACGCGTGATGTTCGAGCTGTCCGGCGTGGCGGAGCCGATCGCTCGCGAGGCGCTTCAGCGTGCGATCCACAAGCTCCCGATGAAGTGCAAGATCGTTAAGCGTGAAGTGGGTGAGGCGTGATGGCTAAGGGCCTGACCGCCGGCGAGCTGCGGCTCGAGGACGAGGACACTCTCGTCCAGAAGCTGAAGGAGGCGAAGGAGGAGCTGTTCAACCTCCGCTTCCAGGCGGCGACCGGTCAGTTGGAGAGCCACGGGCGGCTGCGCGCCGTCCGCCGCGAGATCGCCCGTATCTACACCGTGATGCGCGAGCGCGAGCTGGGCATCGTCACGGTCGAGAAGGAGACGAGCGATGGCTGAGACCGAGACCACCGAGACCACCGACCAGCGGAACTTCCGTAAGGTCCGTGAGGGCCTCGTCGTGAGCGACAAGATGGACAAGACCGTCGTCGTCGCCGTCGAGGACCGCGTGAAGCACCGTCTGTACGGCAAGGTCATCCGCCGTACGACCAAGTACAAGGCGCACGACGAGGCCAACGCCTGTGGCGTGGGCGACCGCGTGCTGCTCATGGAGACCCGCCCTCTCTCTGCCACCAAGCGGTGGAGGGTCGTGGAGATCCTCGAGAAGGCCAAGTAACCCTTCCTTCTCGACATATACCGCGCCTCGTGGGGGCTCTCAGAGCCCCCATGACGGCGTCCAAGGACGCGGGGCCACATGTGGTCTCGCGTCGCCTGCGGTGCGGCGCTCACGGGTGCTGTGGCCGTGGGAACAAGACAACGACGGTTCCGCCAGGCTCAGAAATGAGAACCGGCGCGACTAACAGGAGTTCAACGTGATCCAGCAGGAGTCGCGGCTCAAGGTCGCCGACAACACGGGCGCGAAGGAGATCCTTTGCATCCGTGTTCTCGGTGGCTCGGGCCGACGCTACGCCGGTATCGGCGACGTCATCGTCGCCACTGTCAAGGACGCGCTGCCCGGCAGCACTGGCGTCAAGAAGGGCGATGTGGTCAAGGCCGTCATCGTCCGCACGGTCAAGGAGCGCCGCCGGCCCGACGGCTCCTACATCCGCTTCGACGAGAACGCCGCCGTCATCATCAAGGACAGCGGTGACCCTCGCGGCACTCGTATCTTCGGCCCGGTCGGCCGCGAGCTGCGTGACAAGAAGTTCATGCGGATCATCTCGCTCGCCCCGGAGGTGCTGTGATGCCGAAGTCGCTGCATGTGAAGAAGGGTGACCTGGTCCAGGTCATCGCCGGCAAGGACAAGGGTGCCAAGGGTCGCGTCATTGCCACGCTGCCGCGCGAGGACCGCGTGGTGGTCGAGGGCATCAACATGATCAAGAAGCACTCCAAGGAGACCCACCAGGGCCCGCGCGGCGCCAAGACCGGCGGCGTGCAGACCATGGAGGCCCCCATCCACGTCTCGAACGTGAAGAAGCTCAAGGACGAGAAGCCCGCCGACAAGAAGGCCGACGAGAAGAAGGCCGACGAGACGGGTGAGGACAGCTGATGACTGCCACGACCACTGAGACCGAGCGCCCGACGCCGCGACTCAAGACGAAGTACCGCGAGGAGATCGCGGCCCAGCTTCGCGAGCAGTTCGGCATCGAGAACGTCATGCAGATCCCGGCGCTGACCAAGATCAAGGTCAACATGGGCGTCGGCGAGGCGGCTCGCGACTCCAAGCTCATCGAGGGTGCTGTCCGCGACCTCACCGTGATCACCGGCCAGAAGCCGGCCGTCGTTCGCGCGCGCAAGTCCATCGCCCAGTTCAAGCTGCGCGAGGGCATGCCGATCGGCGCGCACGTCACGCTGCGAGGCGACCGCATGTGGGAGTTCCTCGACCGGCTGCTGGCGCTCGCGCTGCCCCGCATCAGGGACTTCCGCGGCCTGTCGCCCAAGCAGTTCGACGGGAACGGCAACTACACGTTCGGTCTGACCGAGCAGGTCATGTTCCACGAGGTCGACCAGGACAAGGTCGACCGTCCGCGGGGTATGGACATCACGCTCGTGACCACCGCGAAGAACGACGACCAGGGCCGGGCGCTGCTGAAGCTCCTCGGCTTCCCCTTCAAGGAGGCCTGATCCAATGGCGAAGAAGTCGCTGATCGCCAAGGCGGGGCGCAAGCAGAAGTTCGAGGTCCGGGCGTACACCCGGTGCTCGCGTTGTGGCCGGCCGCGCGCCGTCTACCGCAAGTTCGGGCTCTGCCGCGTGTGCTTCCGCGAGATGGCGCACCGGGGCGAGCTGCCCGGTATCACCAAGTCGAGCTGGTAGATACCCTAAGGGGCGGCCTCAGGTCGCCCCTCAGGTGATCATATTTTTCATGTAAGAACCGGACGTTCTCTCTGAACGCCCATGACCACGCCGAAGGTCCACCGGCAGAGCGCTGCTTGGCCGACTGGAAACCGCGGCGAGGAAGGCCACTGGCCATGACGATGACCGACCCGATCGCAGACATGCTCACGCGTCTGCGTAACGCGAACTCGGCGTACCACGACAGCGTGTCGATGCCGTACTCGAAGATCAAGGCGCACATCGCCGAGATCCTCCAGCAAGAGGGCTACATCCAGGCTTGGACCGTCGAGGACGCCAAGGTTGGCAAGAACCTCGTGGTGGAGCTCAAGTTCGGGCCTACCCGTGAGCGGTCGCTCGCGGGCCTGCGCCGGGTTTCCAAGCCCGGTCTGCGGGTTTATGCAAAGAAGGACAACCTGCCTCGAGTCCTGGGCGGACTGGGCGTCGCGATCATCTCGACGTCCCACGGCCTCATGACCGACAAGCAGGCCGGCAAGCGTGGTGTGGGCGGGGAAGTCCTCGCCTACGTCTGGTAGAGGGGAGGAACCCAGCATGTCGAGAATCGGACGGCTGCCCATCCCTGTGCCCAGCGGCGTAGACATCACGATCGACGGCCAGGATGTCCAGGTGAAGGGCCCGAAGGGCACGCTTTCTCACACGGTCGCGACGCCCATTGCGGTCGCTCGCGACGAGGACGGCGCCATCGCCGTCACCCGGCCCAACGACGAGAACAAGGTCCGTGCGCTGCACGGTCTGTCCCGGACGCTGATCGCCAACATGGTGCAGGGCGTCACCCAGGGGTACTCCAAGTCCCTGGAGATCGTCGGCGTCGGTTACCGCGTCCAGGCCAAGGGCCCGACGCAGCTGGAGTTCTCTCTGGGCTTCAGTCACCCGGTCATCGTGGACGCCCCCGAGGGCGTCACCTTCCGCGTCGAGAAGCCGACCCTGTTCCACGTGGACGGCATCGACAAGCAGAAGGTCGGCGAGGTCGCGGCCAACATCCGCAAGTTGCGCAAGCCTGACCCGTACAAGGGCAAGGGCGTGCGCTACCAGGGCGAACAGATCCGCCGCAAGGTCGGAAAGGCTGGTAAGTAGGCATGGCTCCGAAGACTGCGTTCAGCAAGCACACGGCTGCCCGCACCGTCTCGCGGGCCCGCCGTCACCGCCGCGTCCGCAAGAACGTCGTCGGTACGACCGCGCGTCCGCGCCTGGTCGTCAACCGTTCGACGCGTCACATGTTCGTCCAGATCGTGGACGACACCGTCGGCCACACGCTGGTGAGCGCGTCCACCATGGACCCCTCGCTGCGCGCGCTCGAGGCGGACAAGACCGAGAAGGCGAAGAAGGTCGGCGAGCTCCTCGCTCAGCGGGCCAAGGAAGCCGGGATCACCGCTGTCGTGTTCGACCGCGGTGGCAACCGCTACGCCGGCCGCATCGCGGCTCTGGCGGACAGCGCCCGCGAAGGCGGGCTCGAGTTCTGATGGCAACTGAGAAGAGGAACCACTGATGGCTGCAGCTCCGCGTCGCGGTGGCGGCACCGGTGGCGAGCGGCGGGACCGTCGTGACGATCGCCGCGGTGGCGCCGCCGACAAGGGCGTCTCGTACATCGAGCGCGTAGTGAAGATCAACCGAGTGGCCAAGGTCGTGAAGGGTGGTCGTCGCTTCAGCTTCACCGCCCTCGTCGTCGTCGGTGACGGCAACGGCCTGGTCGGCGTCGGCTACGGCAAGGCCAAGGAAGTGCCCGCGGCCATTGCCAAGGGCGTCGAAGAGGCGAAGAAGCACTTCTTCAAGGTGCCTCGGATCCAGGGCACCATCCCGCACACCGTGCAGGGCGAGGAGGCGGCCGGTGTCGTCTTCCTGCGGCCGGCCTCGGCCGGTACCGGCGTCATCGCCGGTGGCCCGGTGCGTGCGGTGCTGGAGTGCGCCGGCATCCATGACGTGCTGTCCAAGTCGCTCGGCTCGGACAACCCGATCAACATCGTGCACGCCACCGTGGCGGCTCTGAAGGGTCTTTCGCGGCCCGAGGAGATCGCCGCCCGCCGTGGCCTGCCGATCGAGGACGTCGCTCCCGCCCGCATGCTGAAGGCTCAGCGTGAGGGTCTCGCCGAGGCGGCGGCCGCGAAGGCGGTGAGCTAGTCATGGCACGCCTGAAGATCACTCAGGTTCGCTCGAAGATCGGTGGCAAGCAGAACCAGCGTGACTCGCTGCGTTCGCTTGGCCTGAAGCGAATCGGCGACGTCGTCGTCAAGGAGGACCGGCCCGAGATTCGCGGGATGGTCGCCGTGGTGACGCACCTCGTCGAGGTGGAAGAGGTCGACTAGTCATGACTGACAAGGCTCCGCTCAAGATTCACGACCTGCGTCCCGCCCCCGGCGCCAACAAGGCCAAGATCCGCAAGGGTCGTGGCGAGGCGTCGAAGGGCAAGACCGCCGGTCGCGGCACCAAGGGCAGCCACGCCCGTACGACGGTCCCCCTCGGGTTCGAGGGTGGCCAGGTGCCGCTGCAGAGGCGTCTGCCGAAGCTCAAGGGCTTCTCCAACGCCCTGTTCAAGACGACCTACCAGGTCGTCAACCTCGACAGGATCGGTGAGCTGTTCCCCGAGGGTGGCGAGGTCACCGTCGAGGCGCTGGTCGCCAAGGGTGCTGTTCGCAAGAACCAGCTCGTGAAGGTGCTCGGCACCGGCGAGATCTCGGTCGCGGTGAACGTTCAGGCTCACGCCTTCTCGTCCTCCGCGAAGGAGAAGATCGCCGCTGCGGGTGGTTCCGTTACCGAGCTGTAAGAGCTATTACGCGGCGTGGGGGCTTTGACAAATGCCCCCACGCCCGTAGTGCGTTAGAGTTCGCGAGACGGCAGGATTCTGTCCGGCTCGTAAGACCTAAGACTTGAGATGGCAGATCCCCGCACCATCGCATACTCACATCGCCGTAAAGGCGCGCAGGAGGGACCGTGCTGACCGCGTTTACCCGGGCGTTCCGGACACCGGACCTGCGCAAGAAGTTGCTCTTCACCCTGGGCATCATCGCGCTTTTCCGTCTCGGCTCGGTTCTTCCGACTCCGGGAGTTCACGTCCAGAACCTCGCGGCCTGTTTCGAGCAGGCCCGTAACGGAGCCGCCGGCAACATCTACGGGATGGTGCAGCTTTTCAGCGGTGGTGCGCTCCTGAAGCTGTCGGTGTTCGCGCTGGGCATCATGCCGTACATCACCGCGAGCATCATTCTTCAGCTGCTCGTCGTCGTGATTCCGCGTCTCGAGGCGTTGAAGAAGGAGGGGCAGGCCGGTCAGGCCAAGATCACGCAGTATACGCGTTATCTGACCATTGGCCTCGCCATCCTGCAGTCGACCGCGTTCATCGCGCTGGCCCGCACCGGGCAGCTCTTCCCGAACTGCCAGCAGGACGTGCTGATCGACCCCGACAACATCTTCATGATCGTCACCATGGTCGTCATCATGACGGCCGGCACCTCGGTGATCATGTGGCTCGGTGAGCTCGTCACCGACCGCGGCGTCGGCAACGGCATGTCCATCCTGATCTTCACGCAGGTCGTCGCGGTCTTCCCGGCCGAGCTGACCAACATCTTCAAGGCCAACACCTTCACGTTCGCGGTCGTCATGGTGGTCGGCATCTTCATGATCGCCGCCGTGGTCTTCGTCGAGCAGGCGCAGCGGCGCATCCCGGTCCAGTACGCCAAGCGGATGGTCGGGCGCAGGATGTACGGCGGCACGTCCACGTACATCCCGCTGAAGGTCAACCAGGCCGGCATCATCCCGGTCATCTTCGCGTCCTCGCTGCTCTACCTGCCGCAGCTGCTCACGTCGCTCTTCCAGACGTCTGACAACGCCGCGATCCGCTGGATCTCGCAGAACCTGGCCACGGGTGACACCCCGATCTACATGACCACGTTCTTCGTGCTGATCATCTTCTTCACGTACTTCTACGTGTCCATCACGTTCAACCCCACTGAAGTCGCCGACAACATGAAGAAGTACGGTGGTTTCATTCCGGGCATCCGCCCCGGACGGCCGACGGCTGAATACCTGAACTTCGTGCTCACTCGTCTGACCGCGCCGGGCTCGCTCTATCTGGGTCTCATCGCCATGGTCCCGATCATCGCGCTCGCGGTGTCCGGTGCGAGCCAGAACTTCCCGTTCGGAGGGACGAGTATCCTGATCATGGTAGGCGTCGGCCTGGACACCGTTAAGCAGATCGAGAGCCAGCTGCAGCAGCGCAACTACGAAGGTTTCCTGCGGTAGTGCGTCTCGTTCTCGTCGGGCCCCCCGGAGCGGGTAAGGGGACGCAGGCCCAGTACATCGCATCCAACCTGTCCATCCCGAAGATCTCGACAGGTGATATTTTCCGTGCCAACGTCTCGGGGGGCACGGAGCTCGGCAAGCTGGCCAAGACGTACATGGACCGTGGTGACCTGGTGCCCGACGAGGTCACCATCGCCATGGTCCGTGACCGTCTGTCCGAGGCCGACGCGCAGGACGGGTTCCTGCTCGACGGCTTCCCGAGGAACGTCGCGCAGGCGGAGATCCTGCGCGACATGCTCAAGGACTGGGGCCAGGCGCTCGACCTCGTACTCGAGCTCGTCGTCGACGACGACGAGGTGGTCAGGCGGCTGGCCGGCCGGCGCACCTGCAGCCAGTGCGGCCGCATCTGGCACGTCGAGTTCGACGACAAGAAGGACGACAGGTGCGACGCGTGCGGGGGCGCGCTCTTCCAGCGTGACGACGACAAGGAGGAGACCGTGAGGCACCGCCTGGAGGTCTACCAGGAGCAGACGGCGCCGCTGGTCTCCTACTACGCCGACGAGGGCATCCTCGTGGGGGTGGACGCGACGGGTCCGGTCGAGGAGGTCACCCAGCGGGCCATGGAGCAGATCCGCCCGTATATGGGTTAGTACCACGTACGACCGATTTGCGGAGGTGGCACGGGATTCCGTGCCACCTCGCGGTTATTGTGGGGGAATTGGGCCCCCAGCGTGGCCCGTTGAGTGACCCAGGGGGGCACAAGATGTTCAAACGGAACAGACACGGCATCCAGATCAAGTCGCCGGAGCAGCTGGAGAAGATGCGGGCGGCGGGCCTGGTGGTCGGGCGCACGCTCGACCTGCTCAAGCGCTCGGTCGAGCCCGGCATGACGCCGCTCGACCTCGACGTCATCGCCGAGAAGGCGATCAGGGACGAGGGCGCGATCCCGTCGTTCAAGGGCTACCAGGGCTTTCCGGCGACGATCTGCGCGTCGGTCAACAACGAGGTCGTCCACGGCATCCCGACCGACGCCCGCAAGCTGCGCGAGGGCGACATCATCTCGATCGACTGCGGCGCGATCCTGGAGGGCTGGCACGGCGACTCGGCCGTCACGGTCCCGGTCGGCGAGGTGGACCCGAAGCTGACCGAGCTGATGCGGATCACTGAAGAGGCCATGTGGCGCGGCATCGCCGCGCTGAAGGTCGGCCGCCACCTCTCCGACATCGGCTACGAGGTGGAGCGGTACGTCAGGTCGCAGGGCCGCTTCGGCATCCCCCCGGAGTACGGCGGCCACGGCATCGGCACCGAGATGCACATGGACCCGTGGATCGCCAACCACGGCAGGCCCGGCAAGGGCCCGGTGCTGGAAGAGGGTATGTGCCTGGCCATCGAGCCCATGGTGAACCTCGGCACCGAGCGCACCCGCGTGCTGGCCGACGACTGGACCGTGGTGACGATCGACGGCAAGCACTCCGCCCACTTCGAGCACAGCGTCGCGGTGACACATAATGGTCCTTGGGTGCTTACCGCCCTGGATGGGGGCGAAGAGCGCCTGTCCCAACCGCAGAACTGACCCCCGGGAGTGGGTGGGATGGCGAACAGCCCCGAGATGCGAGCTTCCGACGCCGATCGCGACCGCGTCGCCGCCATCCTCCGCGAGCACACCGCGCAGGGCCGCATCACGATGGACGAGTTCAACGAGCGGCTCGAACAGCTCTACAAGAGCAGGACGTACGGAGAGCTGGCCAGGCTGACGGCCGACCTGCCGGACGTGGACCTGCGCCAGGCCCCCGCCAAGGTGTCCCAGAGCCCCGAACGGCGGGGTGGCATGCATCCCGGCATGAAGGCGGCCTGGGGCGCCTGGGCCACGGCCAGCGGCATCAACTGGGTGATCTGGCTGATCGTGAGCATCACGGCCGAGCACGTGGTCTATCCCTGGCCGCTGTGGGTGATGGGCCCGTGGGGCGTCATCCTCCTGATCAGCACTGTCTTCGGCGGTCCGCCGCCCAAGAAGTACCGGTAGGGCTCTGTGCACTAGTGCACTGTGTGCATTCCTCCGCAGTGCGGATATGTCTGGATTTCTAGCGTGAGTGGTGTCGAGAACACGACTCACGGAGGGAATCCGAAATGCGCAAGGTCCTCGCAGCCGCCGCCCTCGCCGGCTCCATCGCCGTCACCGGCCTCGCCGTCGCCCCCGCCGCCCAGGCGGCCACCACGACCCAGGCGGCCACCGCTTCGGTGAGCAGCTGGGGCAAGTTCTACTCGAAGAACCACAAGGCCTACACCTACGGGAAGACCTGGAAGCAGCACGGCAAGGTCTACACCCACTGGTACGGCAAGGAGTTCACCCCGAAGAAGGGGTACGTGTGGTTCAAGTACTACTCCGGCGGGAGCTGGCACAGGTTCGTCCAGGGCTGGGACGGCTCGTACCAGGCGACCTGGTCGAAGCACGGGATCAAGAAGCTGTACACGTACACCTGCTGGGGCGGTCCGTCGACGTACTGCGGGCCGGTGCACCGCATCTACTGAGGCCCCTTTCCCCCTGAAAGGCCCGCCGGGAACGCTCCTCCGGCGGGCCTTTCGCTGTGTGGCCCAGTGCGCGGAGAAGGTAGGGTAAACTCTTACATGGTTGTGTCAGGACGCCTGGCACGCGTTTCGCGTTTTGGGCCCAGGTGTCGTACACTCCTTAGTCGGCTCACTATGACTATCACGCGTCGGTGACCGTTGCCGGTCGCCGCTCTCTCCGAAGCGTGAGGTCGCGGCTGCTAGTGACCCGAGCCTCAGACGATCGATCAGTGAAACGCGAGGAATTTTGGCCAAGAAAGACGGCGCCATCGAGATCGAGGGCACTGTGGTCGAGTCGCTCCCGAACGCCATGTTCAGGGTGCAGCTCGACAACGGCCATAAGGTCCTGGCCCACATCAGCGGTCGGATGCGGATGCACTACATCCGGATCCTGCCTGACGACCGGGTAGTCGTTGAACTGAGCCCCTACGACCTGAGTCGTGGGCGGATCGTCTACCGATACAAGTAAGACGTCTGAGGAATCACGAAGGACAATGAAGGTAAAGCCGAGCGTCAAGAAGATCTGCGACAAGTGCAAGGTGATCCGCCGGCACGGTCGCGTCATGGTGATCTGCGACAACCTGCGCCACAAGCAGCGCCAGGGCTAGTCGCCGCAAGGCTTCTCCGAGTCCGCCCCGAAATCAGGGAGCGGGCTCGACGCATGAGGAGCCTGAGTCAGTAATCGCGTCCCACACCTGAACAGGCGGGCCTTTTCGCAAGGCCCGAACCATTCGGGAGACCCCCGGTCGGAGGCCGGGGCCCTCACCCCGGGCATTGGGGAGGGGTAGTGCGGCGCAAGACCTCCGCCACAAAGAAGGAGAATGCCCGACCATGGCTCGCCTGGTTGGCGTCGACCTCCCCCGCGAGAAGCGGCTGGAGATCGCTCTCACCTACATCTACGGAATCGGCCGCACCCGCGCCCAGGAGATCCTCCAGGCCACCGGTGTCAGCGGCGACCTCCGCGTGCACCAGCTCAGCGACACCGAGCTCGTCCCGATGCGTGACTACATCGAGGCGAACTTCAAGATCGAGGGTGACCTGCGCCGCGAGGTCCAGGCCGACATTCGTCGCAAGATCGAAATCGGTTGCTACCAGGGCATCCGGCACCGCAAGGGCCTGCCCGTCCACGGTCAGCGCACGCAGACCAACGCGCGCACCCGCAAGGGCAAGAAGAAGACCGTGGCCGGTAAGAAGAAGCCCGGTAAGAAGTAGTCCACAGCCGCGGACCGAAGACCTCAGGAGTAATGGCAAGCAATGCCTCCTAAGAGCCGTCAGGGCGCCCCGAAGAAGGTGCGCCGCAAGGAGAAGAAGAACGTCGCTCACGGGCACGCCCACATCAAGAGCACGTTCAACAACACGATCGTCTCGATCACCGACCCGAACGGGAACGTGATCTCCTGGGCCAGCGCCGGCCACGTGGGTTTCAAGGGCTCCCGTAAGTCCACCCCGTTCGCCGCGCAGATGGCCGCGGAAAACGCCGCCCGCCGCGCCATGGAGCACGGCATGCGCAAGGTCGACGTCTTCGTCAAGGGTCCCGGCTCCGGCCGTGAGACCGCGATCCGCTCGCTGCAGGCCACCGGCCTCGAAGTGGGCTCGATCCAGGACGTCACCCCGGTTCCGCACAACGGCTGCCGCCCGCCGAAGCGCCGCCGCGTCTGAATTAGCCCAGGAGATACAGAGAAATGGCTCGTTACACGGGCGCGGACTGCAAGCTCTGCCGTCGCGAGAAGACCAAGCTCTTCCTCAAGGGCAGCAAGTGCGAATCCGCCAAGTGCCCCATCGAGATCCGTCCTTACCCGCCGGGTGAGCACGGCCGCGGACGCCCCAAGGAGTCCGAGTACCAGCTTCAGCTTCGCGAGAAGCAGAAGACCCGCCGCATTTACGGCGTCCTCGAGAAGCAGTTCCACAACTACTACGAGGAGGCCGCGAGCAAGACCGGCAAGTCGGGTGAGGTGCTGCTCCAGATCCTGGAGAGCCGGCTCGACAACGTGGTCTACCGCGCCGGTTTCGCTCAGTCGCGCGACGCCGCCCGCCAGCAGGTCCGTCACGGGCACTTCCTGGTGAACGGCAAGAAGGTCGACATCCCGTCCTACCGCGTGCGCGAGCACGACATCATCGAGGTCCGCGAGACCAAGCGCAACCTGATGCCCTACGAGGTCGCCAGGGCGACCGCGGGCGAGCGCACGGTTCCCGCGTGGCTCGGCGTCGTGCCGGACAAGCTCCGCGTCCTGGTGCACCAGCTGCCGGTTCGCCAGCAGATCGACACCCAGGTCCAGGAGCAGCTCATCGTCGAGTACTACTCGAAGTGAGCCTTGGCTGAGGTGCGGATTTCCGCACCTCAGCTACGCTGTTTATCGGAGTGGCGTCATATAGCGGGCGTCACACGAAACAAGGGGAGACCCACACATGCTGATCGCTCAGCGCCCGACTCTTCTCGAAGAGTCGATCGACGAGACCCGGTCCCGGTTCGTCATCGAGCCGCTGGAGCCGGGCTTCGGCTACACCATCGGCAACTCGCTCCGCCGCACGCTGCTGTCGTCCATCCCGGGCGCGGCCGTGACGAGCATCCGGATCGAGGGCGTCCTGCACGAGTTCTCGACCGTTCCCGGGGTCAAGGAAGATGTCACCGACATCATCCTCAACCTCAAGGAGCTGGTCGTCTCCTCCGAGCACGACGAGCCGGTCGTGATGTACCTGCGCAAGCAGGGCCCGGGTGAGGTCACCGCCGCCGACATCGCGCCGCCGGCCGGTGTCGAGGTGCACAACCCCGAGCTCCGCATCGCCACGCTCAACGGCAAGGCGAAGCTGGAGATGGAGCTGACCGTCGAGCGCGGTCGCGGCTACGTCTCCGCCGCCCAGAACAAGCAGCCGGGCCAGGAGATCGGGCGCATCCCGATCGACTCGATCTACTCCCCGGTGCTCAAGGTCACCTACAAGGTCGAGGCGACCCGAGTCGAGCAGCGCACCGACTTCGACCGCCTGATCCTCGACGTCGAGACCAAGCCGGCCATGAAGCCCCGCGACGCGGTGGCCTCCGCCGGTAAGACCCTCGTCGAGCTCTTCGGCCTGGCCCGCGAGCTCAACGTCGAGGCCGAGGGCATCGACATCGGCCCGTCGCCGACCGACGCCGCTCTGGCCGCCGACCTGGCGCTGCCGATCGAGGAGCTCAACCTCACGGTTCGCTCCTACAACTGCCTCAAGCGCGAGGGCATCCACACTGTGGGCGAGCTTGTCGCCCGCAGCGAGCAGGACCTGCTGGACATCCGCAACTTCGGCGCCAAGTCGATCGAAGAGGTCAAGCAGAAGCTGCACGAGATGTCGCTGGCCCTCAAGGACTCCCCGCCCGGGTTCGACCCGAGCGCGGTGGCCGGTGGCGGTTACGACGACGACGACAGCGCGTACGTCGAGACCGAGCAGTACTGATCCCGCTTTTCGAGCGGCCCCGCGCAGTGTCATGGCGCGGGGCCACAGTAACGGATCGCACACAAAGCGACGGCGATCCGGCCCGACTCCGGTACCTGGTACGGCCGGGGCGGGTTAATCCAGGAGGAGAAAGACCATGCCCAAGCCCACCAAGGGTGCACGTCTTGGCGGCAGCCCGGCGCACGAGCGGCTGATCCTGGCCAACCTGGCCACCGATCTGTTCCGCCACGGCAAGATCCGCACGACGGTCACGAAGGCCAAGCGCCTGCGTCCGCTGGCGGAGCGCCTGATCACCAAGGCGAAGAAGGGCGACATCCACAACCGTCGCCAGGTCCTGACCGTCGTCAAGGACAAGGGCGTCGTTCACCACCTCTTCACCGAGATCGCGACGACGTTCGCCGAGCGTCCCGGTGGCTACACCAGGATCACCAAGGTCGGTCCGCGTAAGGGCGACAACGCCCCGATGGCGGTCATCGAGCTGGTGACCGAGCCGCTGAACGCCGTCACGACCCGCCGCACCGAGGCCCCGGCCGCCGCTACGGCCCCGGCGCCCGCCGCGGAGGAGACCGAGGCCCCCAAGGCCGAGGAGGCCGTTGAGGCTCCCGAGGCCGCCGCCGAGGAGGCTCCGGCCGCCGAGGCTGAGGCGAAGAAGGACGAGGCCTGATCTCTCAGGCCGCATGAGACGGGCCCGGACCCCTGCGGGGGTGCGGGCCCGTTTTTCAGTTTTGAAGGAGGATCATCGTGGTACGGCTCCGCCTCGACCTCGCGTACGACGGGACCGATTTCTCCGGCTGGGCCAGGCAGCCGGGGCGCCGTACGGTCCAGGGCGAGATCGAGCAGGCGCTGGGCCGGATCCTGCGCCTCGAAGGGCCCGCCATGCTGACCGTGGCCGGCCGTACCGACGCCGGGGTGCACGCGCGCGGCCAGGTGGCCCACGTGGACGTGCCGGACGGCTCGCTGGCCGAGCTCGACGGCAACCGCGGGCCGCTGGGTGTCGATGAGCGGCTCTCTGCGCTCGTCCGGCGTCTGGGTGGGGTCTTGCCCCCGGATGTACGTGTTTTTCGCGTCTCCGTGGCTCCTGAGGGCTTTGACGCGCGTTTCTCGGCGATGTTCCGGCGGTACGCGTACCGGGTGAGCGACGCTGTGGGCGGCGTCAACCCGCTGCGGCGGCGTGAGGTGGTCTGGCACAACCGGTCCCTGGACGTCGGCGCCCTGAACGCGGCGGCGGCGCGGCTGCTCGGGGAGCACGACTTCGCGGCGTTCTGCAAGAAGCGCGAAGGGGCCACCACGATCAGGGAGCTGCAGCGGCTGGAGTGGGTACGCGAGCCGGACGGGGTGCTGGTGGCGACCGTCGTGGCGGACGCGTTCTGCCACTCGATGGTGCGGGCGCTGGTCGGGTCGCTGCTGGCGGCGGGCGACGGCAGCCGGCCCGTGGAGTGGCCGGGCGAGGTGCTGACGCGGGCCGTACGCGACTCCGGGGTGCACGTCGCGCCCGCGCACGGACTGTGCCTGGAGGAGGTCGGCTACCCGGCGGAGGCGCAGCTCGCCGCGCGGGCCTCGGCCACGCGGCGAGTGCGAACTGCGTCTGATCGCCGAGCTCCGCTCGGCGGACTGTGATGGATGTCCTCGCTTCGCTGCGGATCCATCCCAGTTGTCACCCCTTCGTGACGCGGCGTTCCAGGACGAGTGAGGTCTGGTCGCGCAGCGCCCCGCTGACCTTGGGGAGCGTCTTGTCCTTCGGGTCGGGCGTGTGGCCGTCGGCGTACGTGGCGTAGCTGAAGACGATGTAGCGTCCCCACACCAGGCCGGACGCGTAGCCGCCGGCGATGTGCACGCGCTCGCTGCCCGAGCCCGCGGCGCCGGGGAGCGGGCGGAACCAGATGTTGTGTGACAGGTTCTTGGCCTTGTCGGCGGCGGCGGCCGCGTCCTTGTCGGGGAGGACCGCTATGCCCGTGGTGACGGCGTAGCGGCGCTTGCTGTCGACGTACGTGGCCCTGAGCACGCGGCCGCACTTCCGCTCGCGCAGCGCGTCGGCGAAGGCGCCCACGGCGGCCTTGTCGCAGCTCGTCTCCATGTCGGCCTTGACCCTGGCGAACGTCGTGCCCGCGGCGCTCACCTTCTTCTTCGGGAACGCCTCGGACAGCGACAGCTTCTGCGGGTCGGTCTGCTCGGAGTTGAGGATCGACGTGCCGTCGGGCGCGTCCGGGGGCTGGGCGTCTGATGGCTCGGCTGACGGCGGCTGCTCGGAGCTCGCCTGTCCCGACGCGCTGGGCCGGGCGGCGGTCGTGGTGGGGGCGGGGGAGCTCACCGCCTGGTAGGCGAAGAAGCCGCCGGTGGCCACCCCGGCCAGGGCGAGGGCACCCAACGTGACGAACAGGGCGCGTCTGCTCTTCCCGGGCGGAGCGGGCGGCGGGGGCGGGGTCTGGAACGGGGGCTGTTTGAACGCTCCACTCGGGAACGCGGGGCCGCCGCCCGGGGGGAGGGACTTCTGGCCCCAGGTGTCCCTGGGGAACGGAAGGTCGGGCAGCTTGGCCTCGGCCGGGGGAGTGGGCGGCCAGACGGGTACGTCGCCGGGCTCCGCCGGGTGGACCGGAACGTTGGCGGGGTCGGAGAGCGAGACCGGCGGGTGGTCGCGCCTGGCGGCCTTGGGGTCGAAGTAGTGGGCCGGTTGCTTGGTGTCGTGGGGTGGTTGCGCGGCGCCCTCATGGGCGAGCGGCCGGGTCTCCTCCTGCGGCGGGGCGACGGGGGCCGACAGTGGAACGCTCCTCTGCTTGGCAGGAGGGGCGCTCGCCTGCTTGGACGGAGGGGCGTCGTCCACCTCGGCGGGGCGCTGCGCGTCCTCCCGTTGCTGCTGCGGTGCGTCGGATCCCGCCTGGGCGCCGGCTCGTTGGGACGCTTCCCTGCGCGCTGCTTCCGGGTCGAAGTAGTGGGCCGGGTGGGTGAAGCCCTCCGGGTTGGTGGCGTTCGGGTCGAAGGGGGTGCTCGGCTCGTCGTTGTCGGGCTCGGCCACCAGCTCGCCCGTGGCGGCGGGCCAGGGCGGCATGGCGTGCGGGTCGCTGATGGGCGCGGGCCACGCGGGCATGCCCGCCGCGGCGGCGGTGAACGCCGGCGGGGGCTCCCAGGGCGGCGCGCCTGGCACGACCGGTTCGGCCGGCGGAAGGGGTGGGCGGGCCGGGCGGGTCGTGTCCGAGAGCGGGATGTACGGCCGTAGCTCGCCCGGCCGGGTGGGTTCGACGTCGTCGTCGGCGAACCAGTCGTACTCCGCGGCGTCGTCTCCGGCGACCTCCCACGGCTGCGTGCCGGGCGGGTCGTCGGGGTCGGGCAGGTTCGGTGGCGGGCCCTGGAAGACGGGGATAGCAGGGCGCTCGCCGGCGCTTGCGGCACCGCCAGAGGGGGCGGACGCCGATCGGCCGGATGGCGCGTGCGCCGCGTCCTGGGCGGACGTGGATCGGCCGGAGGAGTCGTGCGCCGCGTCTTGGGCGGATGTCGATCGGCCGGATGGCGCGTGCGCCGCGCCCTCGCCGGACGTCGATCGGCCGGGTGACGCGTGCGCCGCGTCGTGGGCGGACGCGGACGCCGCCTCGTCGGCGGAGCCACGCACGCCGCCACCGGCGGAGCCACGCATCCCGCCGTCGGCGGGGCCGCGTACGGCGCCTTCGGCGGCATCACGTGTCACATCCTCGGCGGAGTCGTGTGCCGCCTCGTCGGCAGGCGTGAACGCCGATGGCATGTCTCGCCCGCCGGTCTGCCCGAAGCTCGGCGGTGGCGTCGCCGGTGCGGACGAGCCGTCGGCTTCCCTGCGATCGGGCTCGGACCCGGGTTCCTGGCCACGCATAAGGGGGAGCCTAGCGAGAGCAGCGAGATCGTTATGTCGGTATGCGCGTTCCCAGAGGGATCCGGCATCCCGTTTGGCCGCCTAACGCGTACGAAGCCCGTTTCGCTACTGGGGAACACCGGTCAGTGAGCGGTTGTCCAGAGCCTTGAAGACCGTCGCCTTGGTGATGTCGTTGATCGCGGAGAAGAGCTGCTTGGAGCCCTTCTTGTCCGGCTTCGTGCCGTCCTTGTTCTGGAACCAGACCATGATCGCGTAGTGGCCGTGCGTCCAGATCTTGGCCCCGCCTGCGCCCGAGCCGAGCTGTTTGGTGACACTGTCCTTGCCTGCCAGTGGCTTCACGTAGTTGCTCGTGCTGCCGACCTTGGCCACCTTGGTGGCGGACTTGCTGCTCTTGAGGTTGGCCACGCCGATCGTGCCGATCACCTTGCCGGCCTTGTCACGGAAGCTCGCGCGTACGAGCTGGGTGCATTTGCCGGCCTTGAGGGCCTTCTTCAGTGCGTCACCCAGGGCGCCGTCACTGCACTTCTTGTCCTTGCTGGTGATCGTCATCTCGTACGACCGGCCAGAGACGGTGATCTTCTTCTCCTTGCCGAAGATCTCTTTCACCGTGATCGGCTCGGGGTCCGAGGAGCGCTCGGCCGCGAAGCCGTACTTGCCGGCCGGGGCCGACGGGAGCGGCGCCGAGGTCCGGGTCGGGACGGAGGCCTGGGTGGTGGCGGGGTCATCGGCGTTGAACATCAGCGCGAGGCCGCCGCCGAGCAGGCCGAGCACCGCGATGCCGCCGAGGGCGAACCACAGCGGGGCGCGCGAGCGCGGGCCCTCGTCGTACGGGCTCCAGCCGACCCGGCTCTGCGGTGCCTTTTCGGACTGGCCCTTCGACGCCTTGTCGGCCTTGTCAGGCTTGTCTTCCTTGCCCGGAATGTCAGGCTGGTCGAAGTCGTCGGCGGCGCGCCCCCTGCGGGAACGGCGGGAACCCCTCGGAGCGTCGGCCTCGGCAGCCCCAGGCGCGTCAGGACCGCCAGGACCACCGGGCGCGCCGGAACCGCCAGGACCGCCGGGACCGCCGGGCGCGCCGGAACTGCCAGGAGCGCCGGGACCACCGGGCGCGCCGGGAGCACCCGGACCGCCAGGACCATCGGGACCACCGGGGAAGCCCGGACCGCCGGGGAAGCCCGGGAAGCCCGGACCGTCGGGGCCGCCGGGGAAGCCGGGACCACCCTGAGCAGGGGGGCCACCCGGATCGCCCGGCGCGCGGCGACGGCCCTGACCACCCTGACCGTTGCCCGCAGGCTGGAACATGCTCCCCATCCCGTAGGGGGCGCCGTTTTCACGTCCTTCGGGAAAACCCATGCGGCGACATTACCGTGATGTTCGTCATCGGGTTCCGAAGTCCTGGGTCCACCATGGCCCGTCCGGGCCTGACGCGACGCCCACGCCGATGGCTTTCAGGTCGCAGTCGAGGAGGTTCTTGCGGTGGTCGGGGCTGCCGAGCCAGCCGCTCACCGCCTCTTCGGGTGTGCTGTACCCGGCGCCGATGTTCTCGGCGGCGCCCCAGTGGTACCCGGCGCGCTCCATCCGGTCCCAGGGTGACGAGCCGTCGGGGGAGTTGTGGGAGAGCTGCCTGGAGGTCGCCATCTCCAGCGAGTGCGTACGCGCGGAGCTGGTGAGCCCCCTGTCCACCCGGAGCGCCCCGCAGCCGTGCCTGGCCCTGGCCGAGTTGGTGAGCGAGACGACCCTGGCCGCCAGGCCGGGCATCATCTGCACGCCGGTGCTGCCGTCGCTGAGCAGCGCCGGGTTGTCCTGGCTGTTGAACCCGGGGATCTTGCCCTCGGGCGTCTTCGTGGCCCGGGGGGTGGTCCTGCCGCGCGGCACGGTCTTGGTGGTGAGCTTCCTGGGGATCATCTCGGCCTGCTGCTGCGCCTTCTTGGCCGAGGTCGGCGCGGGATTGGCGGTGGCGGCGGCCGGCGGGGCGGTCTCGTTCAGGTATACGTGGCGGGCCGGATCGGCCTCGTCGCTCAGCCGGCCGATCAGTACGCCGGTGAACAGCACGGCCATGAGGCAGGCGAGCAACCCCAGGTGATTCCGGCGCCGAGCGCCCTGCTGGGTTTGCCGGGAGTGAGAGTTCTGCCACATACCGCCGCTAACGATAGGGATGTCTGGTCCTGGGAAAGAAGAGGTCCCAGGGAAACGAAACCGAACCGTTCTGCGGTCAGGTAGACTCACACACCGGGTTACCGTCATTTTGACCTGCGCGCCTATGGGCGGGTAGCTTAGGTTCGTTGTGTGCATAGGTCCGTGAGACCAATGCGCGGCGCGTCCGGCGTCATCTCCCGTGTTGCGGAGACGGAAGGTCCGGGCCGTCGTGTGCCCGCACCGACCGACCAATGTTAGCTGTCACTTCCGACAGCGCCGAAGACGCGAGCATAAAGAAGGCTACGACCGTGCGCACGTACTCACCGAAGCCCGCCGACGTCCAGCGTCAGTGGTACGTCATCGACGCGACCGATGTCGTGCTGGGCCGGCTGGCCAGCCACGTCGCGACCCTGCTCCGCGGCAAGCACAAGCCGATCTTCGCTCCGCACGTCGACACCGGTGACTTCGTCATCGTGATCAACGCGGACAAGGTCGCGCTCAGTGGCAACAAGCTTGAGCAGAAGAAGGCGTACCGCCACTCGGGCTACCCGGGCGGTCTGCGTTCCGTCAGCTATGGCGAGCTCATGGAGAAGCGGCCGGACAAGGCCGTCGAGAAGGCCGTGAAGGGCATGCTTCCCAAGAACTCCCTCGGCCGGAAGATGGCGAAGAAGCTGAAGGTCTACGCGGGTTCCGAGCACCCGCACCAGGCCCAGCAGCCGGTGCCGTTCGA
This sequence comes from Nonomuraea helvata, assembly GCF_039535785.1. NCBI lineage: Bacteria > Bacillati > Actinomycetota > Actinomycetes > Streptosporangiales > Streptosporangiaceae > Nonomuraea > Nonomuraea helvata. The sequence continues at coordinate 636,893 of NZ_BAAAXV010000009.1, read as the reverse complement.
GATCACCCAGATCGCCCAGTAGTAGTTCGAAAGATTTAGAGGAGAACCGTGGCTGAGCCCACCGGTGTCGAGACGGCCGTCGTCGAGGCCGAGCTGGAGGACATCTCCAGCGAGGACTTCCCGTCCGAGTACACCACCGAGTCCGCCGCCAGCGCCGACGCGCCCGTCCGCAAGCCCGTCACCACGGGCAACTCGTACGGCACCGGCCGCCGTAAGGAGGCGATCGCCCGCGTGCGCATCGTCCCCGGCACCGGCAAGTGGACGATCAACGGTCGTTCGCTGGATGTCTACTTCCCGAACAAGGTCCACCAGCAGATCGTCAACGAGCCCTTCGTGGTGCTCGGCGCCGAGGAGGCGTTCGACGTCATCGCGCGCATCGACGGCGGCGGTGTGACCGGCCAGGCCGGCGCGCTGCGCATGGGCCTGTCCCGCGCCCTGGCGATCCTGGACGTCGAGGTCAACCGCCCGCCGCTGAAGAAGGCCGGCTTCCTCACCCGTGACGCCCGCGCCACGGAGCGGAAGAAGTACGGCCTCAAGAAGGCCCGCAAGGCTCCGCAGTACAGCAAGCGCTAAATTGGCGCGCCTCTTCGGCACCGACGGGGTCCGTGGGGTCGCCGGCCGCGACCTCACGGCGCAGCTCGCCATGGACCTCGCGGTCGCGGCGGCTCACGTCCTCGGCGATGCAGGCGCGTTCGCAGCCACCGGGCGCCGACCGGTGGCTGTCGTAGGCCGGGACCCGCGTGCCTCGGGAGAATTTCTCGAGGCCGCAGTGGTCGCCGGCCTTGCGGCGTCTGGTGTGGACGTGCTGCGCCTCGGCGTGCTGCCCACCCCGGCCGTCGCCCACCTCACCGCAGCGCTCGGCGCCGATCTCGGCGTCATGCTGTCGGCCTCGCACAATCCGGCGCCTGACAACGGCATCAAGTTCCTGGCGCGTGGCGGCTTCAAGCTGTCCGACGCGGTCGAGGACGAGATCGAGCGGCGCCTGGGCGAGGAGTGGACCTTTCCCGTCGGCTCCGGCGTGGGCCGGGTGCGGGACGCGTACGGTGAGGCCAACCGGTACATCTCTCACGTGCTGACCACGATGAACGCGGCCCTCGACGGGCTCGACATCGTGGTCGACTGCGCTCATGGGGCCGCCCACATGGTGGCTCCCGAGGCGCTGGTCCGCGCGGGCGCCAGGGTCGAGGCCATCGGCGCCAGGCCCGACGGCCTCAACATCAACGCGGGCCACGGCTCCACCCACCTGGAGAAGCTCCAGCAGGTGGTCGTGTCGCGCGGGGCCGACCTCGGCGTGGCCTACGACGGCGACGCCGACCGCTGCCTGGCGATCGACCACACGGGCGCGATCATCGACGGTGACCGCATCATGGCCATCCTCGCCGCCGCCATGCATGGCGAGGGCCTGCTGGCCAAGGACACCGTGGTGGCGACCGTGATGTCCAACCTGGGCTTCAAGCTGGCCATGCGCGATGCGGGCATCACCGTGGTGGAGACCGCGGTGGGCGACCGTTACGTGCTGGAGCGGATGAAGTCCGACGGCTTCAACCTCGGCGGCGAGCAGTCGGGCCACGTCATCATGCTCGACCACGCGACCACCGGCGACGGCCTGCTCACCTCGCTCCACCTGCTGGGCGTGGTGGCCAAGTCGGGCGTGCCGCTGAAGGAGCTGGCCGCGGTGATGACGCCGCTGCCGCAGATCCTGATCAACGTCAAGGGCGTGGACAAGGGCAAGGCCTCGGCGCCCGACCTGCTGGCCGCCGTCGCGGAGGCGGAGGCCGAGCTGGGCGAGACGGGCCGGGTCCTGATCAGGCCGAGCGGCACGGAGCCGATGATCCGCGTCATGGTGGAGGCCGCGTCGGAGGAGCACGCCACCCAGGTGGCGGAGCGCCTCGCCGACGTCGTACGCAAGGTCTGCGCCTGAGCGTCTCTTGAGTGACGGCCCGCGGGATGATCCCGCGGGCCGTTCGCTTATTCGTCCCCGGTGAGCGAGAAGACCCGCAGCCGCTCTCCCGCCCAGAGCACGCCGACGACAGTGACGACGATGAGGGCGGGTAGGGCGAAGCTCAGCGCGACGTCCGCGTCGATGAAGGTGGAGTCGGAGATCTGTTTGGCTATCGTCTGACCCCATTGCTGGATCGAGAACTTGTGGGCGCCCGGCATGAAGCCACCCACCACGCTCTCCCAGACGATGGCGTAGATGATGCCGATCGTGACCGCGTGCCGGGTGATGACGCCCAGCAGGAGGAAGAGGGCGGCGTACGCGATGCCGGCCACCAGGGCTCCCAGGGCGAAGCCTGGGGCGATGCCGTCCTCGTTGCCGGCCATGATCCAGGCCGCCAGGTAGGTGGGCACGGCGCCGAACAGGGCCATCAGGGAGACAGCCACCAGGAACTTGGTCTGGGCGATGACCGGGCGGGAGATCGGCTTGGACATCAGATGGAGGATCGTGCCGTCGTCGATCTCCGGAGCGATGACGCCCGTGCCGGCGATCAGGCCGAGCAGGGGCAGCATGGTGCCGATGGCGAACTTCTGCATCAGCTCCACGGCCGCGCGCTGGTCGCCTCCGCTGAGCACGCGGAAGAGCACGGCCAGGCCGATCAGTGCCAAGGGCAGCAGAAGCAGCAGGATGATGCGGCGCCTACCGAGCAGGGCCCGGTAGGTGATACCTGCAACGACTGGATTCATCAGGTGCTCCTGTTGATCAGGTAGGCGAAGACGCTCTCCAGGTCCTCGTCCGCGGGGGAGACCTGGTGCAGGCGTACGCCCTCCGCCTGCGCCACCCGGGGGAGCAGCCAGGCGAAGCGCCGGAACTCGGTGGCCTGAACCTCGAGGCCGTCGGGACGCAGGGTGATGCCGCCCGTCGACTGGTCGCGCATGAGGGCGGCGGCGAGCTTCCTGTCGTCGCTCGAACGGATCATGAACAGGTGGGGTCTGTCGGTCATCAGCCGCCTGATCTCGCGGAAGTTGCCCGACGCCGCGTGCCGCCCCGCCACCAGGACCTCGATGTGCTGGGCTACCCGTTCGACCTCCTCCAGGATGTGGGAGCTGAACAGGATCGTCTTGCCCGCCGTGCCCATGGCGCGGATCAGGTCCATGAGGTGGAGGCGCTGGCGAGGGTCCATGCCGTTGAACGGCTCGTCGAGCAGGAGCACCGGCGGGTCGTGGACGAGCGCGGCGGCCACCTTGACCCGCTGGCGCATGCCCTTCGAGTACGTCTCCACGCGGCGGTCCTTGGGCTCCTCCATCTCGACCGTGGCCAGGGCCTTGCGGGCGGCCTCGACCGGGTCGCTCAGGCCGTGGAGGCGGGCGGCGGAGAGGACGAACTGCCATCCGGTGAGGAAGCCATACACGCCCTCCCGCTCCGGGACCAGGCCGATGTTCCGGTAGATGTGGTGGTTCTTCCAGACCCGATTCCCGTCCAGCGTGACCGAGCCGCCCGACGGGGCCAGGAAGCCGGCCATCATGTGGAGGAGCGTGGACTTGCCCGCCCCGTTGGGGCCGAGCAGGCCCGTGACGCCGGGGCCGATCGTCATGGTGACGTCGTTGACCGCCACCACGTTGCCGTACCAGCGGGAAACCTGAGACAGCTCGATCTTCACCGCGAGGCCGCCTTCCTGTAGCGCAGCGCGAGAGCGGCCAGGGCGAGAGCCACCAGCACCACGAGGACCGTGGCCGAGACGGGGCCGCTCGGGTAGTCGCCTTCGGGGATGTGCGGCGGAGTGTCGAACAGCCAGGACTGTACGGAGTCCACCAACCAGAACGGGTTGGCCAGCCAGGCCCAGGCGGCCGCGGACTCGTAGCCGGAGGAGTAGAGCGTCGTGTACATCAACGGCACCGACCCCACCGACAGCAGGTAGACGACGATCACCGAGGCGACGCCGAGCCCGCGCCGCGGCGTGAACGAGGCCAGCGCCAGCCCGAACGCCGACAGCAGCAGTGCCAGCAGCAGCGCCATGAGCACCGAGCCCAGGAACTCGCCGGTGGCCGGCGGCCCCGGCATGTCCACCACCACCTCGCCGATGTAGATCAACGTCAGGGGCGCCGCCACCAGCAGGAAGAGCGCCAGGGTCATCGCCGCCACCTTGGCGCCCACGTACTCGGCGATCGAGACCGGACGCGAGAGATAGAGCGGCAGCACGCGGTAGCGCAGGTCGGGCGCGACCACGGTGGGCGCCTGGGAGGCCAGGAAGACCGCCACCACGGCCTGCATGATGACGGCGAAGCCGCTGTAGGGGAGGATGCGCTGCTGGGCCAGGGCCATCGTCGCGATGGCCACGACGGCCGGCAGCAGCATGATGGCGAAGAGGGAGAACGGCATGATCTTGCTGCGGGCCGTGCGCCCGAGGCCGAAGATGCCGCGCAGGCTGTGCACGGTGAGCGCCCTGGTCGCGTAGGCGCGGCCGAGCCGGGGGCCGTCGTAGTGGCGGTAACCGATGTCATAGATCTCAGACACCCGCGACCTCCTCCCTGAAGACGTCCTCGATGCGGTGGCGTCCCTGTTCGAGGCGGATGAGGCAGAGGTCCAGCTCGACGGCGGCGTCCCTGATCGCGTCGAACGTCTCCGGGCCGAGCACCTTGACCACCAGCAGGCGGCCCTGGCGTGAGACGGTCTGCCCGACCTCGGTCAGGCGGGCGGCCAGCGGCTCCAGTCCGTCCTCGACCTCGACCGTGACGGTCTGCGTGGCCTGGGTGAACTCGCCGATCGCGGACGAGCGCAGCAGCCGCCCGGCGTCGATGACGATCACGTGGTCGCAGATCCGTTCCAGCTCGCCCAGCAGGTGGGAGGTGACCAGCACGCTGATGCCGAACTCGGTGCCGATGCGCCTGATCAGCGTCAGCATCTCGTCGCGGCCGCGCGGGTCGAGGCCGTTGGTGGGCTCGTCGAGGAAGATCAGTTTGGGGTCGTGCACCAGAGCCTGGGCCAGCTTGACGCGCTGCTTCATGCCCGTGGAGTAACCCCCGACGGCGCGGTAGCGCTCTTCTGCCAGGCCGACGTGGCGGAGCACGTCGGCCGCGCGCTCGCGGGCGGCCGTGCGTGGCAGGCCGGACATCTGTGCGAGGTGGACGACCAGCTCGGTAGCGGAGACGTCGGGCGGGAGACACTCGTGCTCGGGCATGTAGCCGACGAGCCGGCGAATCTCGGCGCCCTGCGCGGTCACGTCCAGATCGAGCACCTTGGCGCTGCCGCCGGTGGGCGGCAGCAGGCCGAGCAGGATCTTGATCAGTGTCGACTTGCCCGCGCCGTTCGCCCCCACCAGGCCGGTGACCCCGGGTCCCACGGTGACCGAGAGCTGATCGACCGCGGTGACGGTGGGGAAGCGTTTGGTAAGCCCCTCGGTGGCGAGGATGTGCATGTGCCCGACCGTATCGCCGGGCCGGGGGCCGCCGCCTCGTTCAGACGGATGAACGCCGTCCTACTTGAGGCCAGAATTTCCGCTGCACCAGCAGCGTGCCGGTGCCCGCGATGACCATGCCGAGGATGTTGACCGCGAGCTGCGACACCGAACCGGAGACCTCCTCCCAGTCACCCAGCGCCAGCGCGACGGCCACGTAGCCGGCCGCGGGCACCGTGGTGACCGAGATGAAGACGCCGACCAGGGCCGACGACTTGCCCGCCGTGATCGACAGCACGCCCGCCGCGCCGGCCAGCAGCGCCACGATGAACGACCACCGGTCCGGCTTGACGATGAACTGGACCTCCTCGTTCCCCCTGAGATGGCCGAGGTCGATCCAGCCGAGCCAGTTCGAGACCAGCGCGCAGGCGAACGTGATCGCGATCGCCACCGTGAAGCCGACGACCAGCGTCCTGAACGAGGTGACAATCAGGTGCCACCTGCGGTGCAGCAGGCCGAAGCAGATGGCCGCGACCGCGCCGAACTCCGGCCCGAGCACCATCGCGCCGACGATCAGGATGGGCGAGTTCTGCAGCACGCCGATGCCCGCGAGCTGGGTGGCGATGGCGAGGAACGTGAGGTACGCCCACGTGATGCGGGAGTCGGCGTGCACCTTGTGCGCCAGTTCCTCCCACACCACGGCGTCGTCGGGATCGCCGGGCGCCTCGTCCACCGCGTGGTCCGCCGCTCTGGACAGCGAGAAGTCGACCTGCTCGATGGCGATGGAGCCCTCGGTCTCCACCCACTTGAGCCTGCCCAGCACCTCGTTCGCCGACTCGCGCGCGGCGTCGCACAGGATCACGTCGCCGGCCGGCTCGCGGGCGGCGCCGGGCAGGACGACGATGTTGGTGACGCCTGGGCAGTCCTCCAACACCGCCGTCGCCTCTTCTGTGCGGGTGGCGGGGCTGATCAGTCGGAGATGCAACACAGACCACATTGTGGTCCATGTGGTGTCGGGGCCGGTCAGGTCTGGCGGAGGCGTACTCGTCTGACGGAGTGGTCGGCGCCTTTCTGGAGCACGAGGTCGGCGCGGCCCCGGGTGGGGGCGATGTTCTCGACCAGGTTGCGCTCGTTGATGTCGCGCCAGACGTTGACGGCGAAGTCGGTGGCCTCCTCGTACGAAAGCTCCGCGATGTATCGGAAGTACGACTTCGGGTCCTCGAAGGCGGTGCGGCGGAGCTTGTGGAAGCGGTCGACGTACCAGGTGCGGACGTCCTCGACCTTCGCGTCCACGTAGATCGAGAAGTCGAAGTAGTCGTTGACCGCGAGGGAAGTGGGCGGGGCCGGTTGGAGGACGTTGAGCCCCTCGATGATCAAGATATCCGGATTTTTCACGATCTGGGTGGCGCCGGGCACGATGTCGTACTCCAGGTGGCTGTAGACCGGCGCGCGGACCTCCGCCGACCCCGCCTTCACCTCGGCCACGAACCTGACCAGCGCCCTGCGGTCATAGCTCTCCGGGAAGCCCTTGCGGTGCATGATGCCCTTGGACTCCAGCACCGCGTTCGGGTAGAGGAAGCTGTCGGTGGTGATCAGCTCCACGTGCGGGTGCTCGGGCCAGCGGGCCAGCAGCGTGTGCAGCAGCCGCGCCGTCGTCGACTTGCCCACCGCGACGCTGCCCGCGATGCCGAGGACGTACGGCACGCGCTGCTCGGGATGCCCGAGAAACGCGCTCAGCACGCTGCTGCGCTGCTTGGACCCGGTGAAGTGCAGGTTGAGCAGCCGGGTGAGGGGGAGGTAGATGTCGGTGACCTCGGTGAGATCGATGGGATCGTCGAGGCCGCGAAGCTCTTCCAGCTCGTCTGCGGTGAGAGTCAAGGGCGTGTTCTTGCGGAGCTCGCTCCACTGCTCCCTGCTCAGTTCCACGTAGCCGTTGTTCACCTAGGCAGCGTAGCGATGAGGGACAAACCGGATCATGGTCGGGGCACTCCCGGCGTGATCCACAGCCTGTGGATAAAGGCGTGGGATTACCGAGACTCTGTTCGGGGAAGGAAGAGTCGCTTCGGCGAATGACGTATACGAGGATGCGCCGGCGGCTACTGTTCGAGGCTGGGAGGTCTCATGGACCGTCGTCGCTTCATCGCCAATGTGATCGCCGTCGCCGGGCCTTTCGCCGGGGTGGCCTGCGCGGGCGCGCAGGGCGGCGTCAAGCCGGTGCCGGGGTACGGGCGGCTGAGGCCCGTGGCCGACCTACGTGACGGGAAGGTGCGGCTGCACCTGCCCGACGGGTTCAAGTACCGCTCGTTCAGCGCCGCCGGCGAGAGGTTCAGCGACGGCTCGACCGTGCCGGGCAGGCACGACGGCATGGCGGCGTTCTCCGGACCTGACGGCAGCGCCATCCTGATCCGCAACCACGAGGTCAACGGCCCCGTCGGCGCGTTCGGCGACAAGGACAAGGCGTACGACCCGATGGCCGGGGGCGGCACCTCGACGCTGCGCGTCAGCCGTTTCGGCGAGGTGATCCAGAGCGCTCCCTCGCTGAACGGCACCATGATGAACTGCTCGGGCGGCCCCATGGCGTGGCGGGCCTGGGTGAGCTGCGAGGAGACGGTCAACGGCCCCGACGTGGCCGACGACTTCTCCGGCGGCGACAACGCCAAGCTCACGCGGAAGCACGGCTACATCTTCGAGGTGCCGGTCGGCCGCGCCGCGACCGCCAGGCCGATCAAGTCAGCCGGCCGGTTCCCGCACGAGTCCGTGGCGTTCGACCCCTCGACGGGCGCGCTCTACATGACCGAGGACAACTTCTCCTTCGCCTCCGGGTTCTACCGTTACCTGCCGCCGAAGCATCCCGTACAGGCCGGGCGGCTGCTCGACGGCGGCAGGCTGCAGATGCTCGCCGTCAAGGGCGCCAAGCGCAAGGACCTGTCCGTCGGGCAGCGCGCGGGGACGACGTACGAGACCGTCTGGGTGGACATCGACGAACCCGACCCGGCTTTCACCGGCAGGCCGGCCTACGACGAGGCCGTGCAGGCCGTGGGCCGGCAGGGGCGCGAGGAGGGTGCGGCCGTCTTCTCCAGGCTGGAGGGGGCCGTCTTCCACCAGGGCGTCGTCTACTTCGTCTCCACCCAGGGCGGTGACACCGCGCCGGGTGACACGCCGCCGTCCGGGTTCGGCAAGGGACGGGGGCAGGTCTGGGCGTACGAGACGTGGAGCGGGCGGCTGAAGCTCGTCTACGAGTCGCCGCGCTCGGCCACGCTCGACCTGCCGGACAACGTGACCGCCAGCAAGCGGGGCACGCTCGTGCTGTGCGAGGACGGCGACGGCGACAACTACCTCCGCGGGCTCACCAAGTCGGCGGAGATCTTCGACTTCTGCCGCCTGGAGCCGATCTCCGGCGATCCAGGCGCGGAGTTCGCGGGCTCGACGTTCGGGCCCGACGGCCACACGCTGTACGTCAACGTGCAGGCCAAGCAGGGCCGGTCGTTCGCCATCTGGGGGCCGTGGGAGCGGGGCCTGTTCTGAGTACGCTGGGGTGATGATTCTGGGCATCGGCGTGGACGTCGTGGACATCGCCCGCTTCGAGGCGACGCTGGAGCGCACGCCGAAGCTCATGGAGCGGCTGTTCACCGAGGGCGAGCGGGGGCTGCCGGTGCAGTCGCTGGCCGCCAGGTTCGCCGCCAAGGAGGCCGTGGCCAAGGCGCTCGGCGCGCCGGCGGGGCTGGACCACCGGGAGGCCGAGGTGCGCCGCGGCGAGGGCGGCAGACCGGAGTTGCGGATCACCGGCCGTGCCGCGGAGGTCGCCTACGACCTCAGGGTGAAACGGTGGCACATCTCGCTCAGCCACGACGCGGGTGTGGCCGTGGCCTATGTGATCGCGGAGGGATAGCTTCGGATCATGAAGACCGCCTACACCGCCGACCAGATCCGGGGCGCCGAGCATGAGCTGATGGCGCGGCTGCCCGAAGGCACGCTCATGCAGCGCGCCGCCGCCGGGCTCGCCGCCGTCTGCGCCGACCTCTTGGGCAGGGTGTACGGCAAACGCGTCGTGCTCCTCGTCGGCAGCGGCGACAACGGCGGCGACGCGCTCTACGCGGGTGAGCGCCTGGCCAGGCGCGGTGCCTGGGTGGGGGCGATCCTCGCCGGGTCCAAGACGCACGAGGCCGGGCTGGCCGCGTTCCGCGAGGCCGGTGGGCGGGTCGTCGACCGGGGCTCGCTGGAGGGGGCGGACCTGATCGTCGACGGGCTCGTCGGGATCGGGGCCTCGGGGGCGCTGCGGGAGCCGTACAGGGAGCTGGTGGAGGAGGCGAACGCGGTCCGCGGCCCGATCGTGGCGGTGGACGTGCCCAGCGGAGTGGACGCGAGCAGCGGGCGGGTGGAGGGCGCGGCGGTGCGGGCCCGGGTGACCGTGACGATGGGGGCGTACAAGACGGGCCTGCTCGTCGATCCGGGCGCTGACTACGCGGGGCGGGTAGAGCTGGTGGACATCGGGCTCGGGGCGTACCTGCCCGATCCCGACGTCGCGGCGCTGGCGTCCGCCGACGTGGACGTCCTGCTGCCGCGGCCGGGCAACGAGTCGGACAAGTACCGCAGGGGCGTGCTGGGCGTCGCGGCGGGCAGTGACCTGTTCACCGGAGCCGCCGTGCTGGCCGTGGGGGGCGCGCTGCGGGCCGGGGCCGGCATGGTGCGGTACGTCGGGCCGAGCGAGCCGGTCACGCAGGTGCGTTCGCACTGGCCCGAGGCGGTGATCACCGAGCTGGACCGGCCGTCGATCGACGACGTGGGGCGGGTGCAGGCCTGGGTGCTCGGCCCCGGGCTGGGCACCGGGGAGTGGGCGCACGAGCTGGCCACCGCCGTGCTCGCCTCCGACGTGCCCGTGCTGATCGACGCCGACGGGCTGACGCTGGTGTCGCGGGACCGGGCCCTGCTGCGGCGGTCCGCGCCTGTCCTGATCACGCCACACGCCGGTGAGCTGGCACGGCTCCTGCGCGCCGACCGCGACGCCATCGAGTCGGCCCGGCTGGAGCACGCTCGGCGCGCCGCCGACGAGCTCGGGGTGACCGTGCTGCTCAAGGGGTCCACGACGGTGGTGGCCGAGGACTCCCGGCCGGTGCGGGTGAATCCCACGGGGACGTCCTGGCTGGCCACCGGCGGGACCGGGGACGTGCTGTCGGGGGTGGCGGGGGCGCTGCTCGCCCAGGGGTTGAGCTGTTACGACGCGGGGTCGTGCGGGGCGTTCCTGCATGGGCTCGCGGGCCGCCTCGCCGCCGACGGCGCCCCGCTGGCCGCCGCCGACGTGGCCTCCGCCGTTCCGGCGGCCATTCGTGCGGTGAGCGCCGACGGCGCGTGAACACGGCCCGCCCCGGTGTGGCGGGTGGGCGCGTTCCGTCGGGTCACACTGTGCAGCGTCTCGCGCCACGCGGCGCACCGGAGGTGCGGGAGAAAGGAAGTCGTCCGTCAAGGGTGCGTCAGGGGTGCGAATCGCGCTCGACCACGTGTGTGAGCTGCCACACTAGAAGGATGTACTCCCCGATGGCCACCCCCGCCGAGGCGCGGGTCGACCTGGACGCGATCAGGCACAACGTGGCTCTGCTCAGAGCACGGGCCGGCGGCGCGGAGTTGATGGGCGCCGTCAAGGCCGACGCGTACGGACACGGCCTGGTGCCGACGTCCGAGGCCGTGCTGGAGGGAGGGGCGAGCCGGCTCGGCACCGCGTTCGTCAGGGAGGCGCTCGCGCTGAGAGAGGGCGGCGTGACCGCGCCGATCCTGGCGTGGCTCATCACGCCGGGCGAGCCGCTGGACGAGGCGCTCAGCCATGACGTCGAGCTGTCGGCCTCCGACGAGAATCTGCTTGAGGAGATCGCCGCGGCGGCCCGGCGCACGGGATGCGTCGCCAAGCTGCACCTGGAGGCCGACACCGGCATGAGCAGGGGCGGCGCCCCGCTGGCCGGCTGGCCGGGGCTGCTGGACCGGGCGATGCGGCTGCGGGCCGAGGGCGTCATCGAGATCGTCGGGCTCTGGTCCCACTTCGCCTGCGCCGACATCCCCGGCCACCCGTCGATCGGGCAGCAGCTGGAGGCGTACCGGACGGCGCTGAAGCTGGCCGAGCAGGCGGGCGCGGCGGGCTCCCACGTGATCAGGCACCTCGCCAACTCCGCCGCAACCGTGACCCTCCCCGAGGCGCACTACGACCTGGTCAGGCCGGGCATCGCGATGTACGGCCTGAGCCCCATCCCCGAGCTGGGCGACTTCGGCCTCCGGCAGGCGATGACGCTCGTCGCGCGGATCGGGCTGGTCAAGCGGGTGCCGGAGGGTTCGGGGGTGTCATACGCTCACCTCTACGTCACCGAGCGCGAGACCACGCTCGGCCTCGTGCCGCTCGGATACGCGGACGGCATTCTCAGGCACGCGACGGGGCGGGCCGAGGTGCTGGCGGGCGGGCAGCGCAGGTTGATCGCCGGCCGCGTGTGCATGGACCAGTTCATGATCGACATGGGTGACGACCCGCTGTCGGCAGGGGACGAGGTCGTGCTGTTCGGGCCAGGCGACGGGGGCGAGCCGACCGCTCAGGAGTGGGCGGATACTCTCGGCACGATCACGCATGAGATCGTGACGAGGATCGGCTCGCGCGTGCCGCGGGTCTACGAGCACAGGCGTTCGGAGTGACGACGGGCACTTCCCGGCGGGCATGAGCGGAGAAGGATCGGGGACATGACGACGACGACAACACGGCGCAGGGTGGGAATCGCCGGCGCGCTCGTCGGTGCGGCTTCGGCCGGGGTCGCGGCGGCGGCACTGGCCAAGCGTTACGCGGTCGGCCGGATCAGGCTGCGCCCCGACACCGAGGCGAGCGAGCCGTTCGGCGAGCTGCGGGGCCGGGAGCGCACGCTCATCACCTCCGACGGCAAGGCGCTCCACGTGGAGATCGACGGGCCGGAGGAGCGAAGGAGCTCGGGGGGAGAGAGCGAGAGTAACGATGCCAACGAGCCCCGAAGCGGTCGCGACCATGAGCACGACGCGCCCTTGACCGTCGTGCTCTGTCACGGCTACTGCCTCAGCCTGGAGTCCTGGCACTACCAGCGCAAGGACCTGCGGGAAAACTACCGCCTGGTGCTCTGGGACCAGCGCTCCCACGGACGCTCGCAGCGCGCGGGCGCCGACGACAGCACGATCGACCGGCTCGGCGAGGATCTGGCCGAGGTGATCGAGCGGTTCGTGCCGGGCCCGTGCGTGCTGGTCGGCCACTCCATGGGCGGCATGACGATCATGGCGCTGGCCGATCGCCATCCCGGCCTGTTCGAGGAGAAGATCCGCGGTGTGGCGCTCATCTCGACCTCGGCGGGCAAGCTGGCCGAGCTCACGCTGGGCCTGCCCGCGATGCTGTCCAAGGCGGTGCACAAGGTCGCGCCCACCACGGTCTCGATGCTGGGCCGGCGCGGCGCGCTGGTCGACCGCACCCGGAGCGTGGGCAGCGACATCGCGTTCCTGATCACCCGCTACATGGGCTTCGGCGACTCCAAGAACGTCAGCCCGACCGTGGTGGACTTCGCCGAGTCCATGATCAGGGCGACCCCGACCGAGGTGGTCGCCGATTTCTATCCCGCGCTGATGAACCACGACAAGCTCTCCGCGCTCCACGTCCTCGACCCGGTGCCCACCGCGATCCTGGTGGGCGACCGTGACTGGCTGACCCCGCCGGACCACAGCAGGGCCATCGCGGCCGCGCTGCCGAAGGCGCAGCTCACCGAGGTGCCCGACACGTCGCATCTGATCCAGCTGGAGCGGCCGGGCGTGGTCAACGACGCGCTGCGCGACCTGGTGAAGAGGGTGGAACTGCAGTGAGGCTCCCGACCACAGAGGACATGCGCGCGTACGGCGCCCGGCTGGCCGCGCGGCTGCGCGCGGGAGACCTGGTCATCCTGTCGGGCCCGCTCGGCGCGGGCAAGACCACGCTCGTGCAGGGCATCGCCGAAGGGCTCAAGGTACGCGGCCCGATCACGTCGCCCACGTTCGTGATCGCCAGGGTGCATCCTTCGCTGCGCCAGGGGCCGCCGCTCGTGCACGTGGACGCGTACCGGCTGGGCGGCGACCTCGAGGTGGACGACCTCGACCTGGACGCCTCGCTGGAAGAGTCCGTCACCGTCGTCGAGTGGGGCGAGGGGCTGGTCGAGGGCCTGGCCGAGGACCGGCTGGAGATCCACATCGACCGCGAGGCAGGCGAGGAGGTCCGCCTCGTGACCCTGCGCGGCGTGGGCCCCAGGTGGGCCGACACGCCGTCTGAGCCGCCGGAAGAGTAAAAGTCCCGTCAATTCTCGGTGACCCTGGCACCCTTGACGTACCAGGCCGGCGACATAAAACATGATCGTTGGTCAGGGATTGGCCCAGATTTTCTGGGTATCAGGAGGGGCGACATCCATAATTCTGGTGGATGCTGGGTAGCAGGACGGCAAAGTGGGGTGCGGCCGGTGCTCGGGATCAGGCGAGTCGCTTACGCGGGAGCCATCGTCATGGTCGGTCTGACCGGCTGCGCGGCCTCCGCCGAAACCAATCCGACAAGCACGCCCACCCCCACGGCCAGCGGCACAGGCACGCCGACCGGCACCGTGACGAGCAGCCCCAGCCCGACCGCCACCGTCACCAGGCAGACCATCTCGGTCCAGCTCAACCCCGACCGCGTCACCGCAGGCGAGACGTCCAAGGTCTGGATCCTGGCCAACTGCCCCGTCCCGACCGGCGGCCCCGCGCACACCGGCACCGCGACGTCCAAGGCGTTCATCAACGGCGTCGTGCTCAACCCGGTCCCCGCGGCGTCGGCCACCCCCACCGCCACGGGTGCGTCCTCCGGCGGCTCGCCCTGGGTCCGCGGCGAGGCGCAGGTCTCGGGAACGGTCCGGCGCGGCTCCTACCGGGTCGACGTCAAGTGTGACGGCACCAACGACATGGGCCGGGCCACGCTCAGGGTCGGTGCGGCCGAGCCCGAGTCGTCCACCGTGCCGAGCAAGGCCCCCAAGGCGGGCGGCGGCGGCACGTACGGCATGGACCTCAGCGACGACTCCTCGGTCCCCATCGGCCCGGCGGGCGTGCTCATCGGCCTGGCGCTGGCAGTGGGCATCGGCGTGGCGGTCAAGCGTCGCAGCCGGGCATAGTCGATGGCCCGCCCTGGACGGGTGGTGCTCGCGGGTGCCGTCACGGGCCTGGTGCTGGTCGCGTTCGGCAAGAGCATGCAGACGAACACCACCCCTGCCGCCGCTGTCGTGCCCGAGAGCATCGACATCCCCGCGATCGACGTCGAGGCGCCGCTGATGAAGCTCGGCCTGTCCAAGGACGGCGAGGTCGAGCTGCCGCCGTACGAGAAGCCGAAGGTGGCCGGGTGGTACTCCGGCAGCGCCGTGCCCGGCGAGAAGGGCGCCTCGGTGATCATCGGGCACGTCGACACCAAGACGGCCCCCGCCGTGTTCTACCGGCTCAGGCAGCTACGCAAGGGCGAGACCGTCAAGGTCGAGCGCAGTGACGGCAAGGTCGTGAGCTTCAAGGTCGAAGCGATCGAGCAGGTGCACAAGGACAGCTTCCCCACCAGGCGCGTGTACGTCGAGGACGGGCTCAAGCTGGTCACCTGCGGCGGCAAGTTCGACTATGCCAAGGGCGAGTACCTGGACAACATCATCGTGTACGCCTCCCGCGCCTGAAAAACACTTGTGCCTACCGAGACCATGGAGGCATGAGCACAGATACGAACCCGCCCGCGGCCGGCGTACGGGTGCCCTGGCACGAGGTGCACCCGCCGGTGCGCGCGGCCGTGGAGGAGTTCCTCGGAGGGCGTGTGGCCGAGGCGGTCACCCAGTCAGGAGGCTTCTCCCCGGCGGCCGCGGTACGGCTCCGCACGGAGAACGGCAGACGTGCCTTCGTCAAGGCCGTCGGCCCGGAGCCGAACCCCGACTCCGTCCGCCTCTACCGCGCCGAGCTCGAGATCGCCGCCGCTCTCCCGGAGTCCGCGCCCGCCCCCAGGCTGCTGACCGGCTTTGAGCTGGAGGGCTGGGTCGTGCTGGTCTTCGAGGACGTCGAGGGTGCGCACCCCGCGATGCCGTGGCGGCGTGACCAGCTCGACCGGGTGCTGGAGGCCGTCGACGAGATGTCGGCCGTGCTCACCCCGGCCCCGATCGACGCGCCGCCGGTCGGCGAGATGTTCGGCTCGTCGTTCCACGGCTGGCGCGACCTGCTGGAGGAGGACACCGAGGGGCTCGACCCGTGGGCGGTGCGGCACCTCGCCGAGCTGGCCGAGCTGGAGTCCGGGTGGACCAAGGCGGCGGCGGGGGACACCTTGGTCCACGCCGACGTGCGGGCCGACAACATCCTGCTCACCGAGGAGCGGGTCTACTTCGTGGACTGGCCGTGGGCCTGCGTGGGCGCCTCGTGGTTGGACCGGTTGTGCATGTTGCCCTCGGTGGGCATGCAGGGCGGACCCGCGCCGCACGAGCTGTTCGACGACCCCGATCCCGCGGTGACCGCGGTGGTGGCCGCGATCACCGGCTATTTCGTGCATCACTGCCGCCTGCCCGACCCGCCGGGGCTTCCGACGGTCAGGGCGTTCCAGCGTGCCCAGGGAGTGGTCGCGCTCGACTGGCTGAAATTCCGTACGGGCTGGGTCTGACCCGTTCGGCGGGTAGGCTAGACAGCCGTGCTGGTCCTGGCCTTTGATACCGCGACACCCGCCGTCACCGCCGCGCTCCACGACGGCGATCGAGTGCTCTCCGAGCACACGACGATCGACGCCCGGCGCCACGGCGAGCTGCTCGTGCCCACCGTCGAGCGCGTCGTGCGCGAGGCGGGCGTGGCGCTGCGCGACGTGACCGCCATCGTGGCCGGCAGCGGCCCCGGCCCCTACACCGGGCTGCGCGTCGGACTGATGACCGCGCAGGGGCTCGCCACCACGCTGGGCGTTCCCGCGTACGGCATCTGCACGCTCGACGCGGTCGCGTACGGCAGCGGGCTGTCCGAGCCGTTCCTGGTGGCCACCGACGCTCGGCGCAAAGAGGTGTTCTGGGCGCGCTACGCGGACCTGCGCACCAGACTCGACGGGCCCTTCGTCGACCGGCCCGCCGACGTGCCGGTGGAGGGGCTGCCGGTGGTGGGCGCGGGCGCCGCGCTCTACGCCGAGGTCCTCGGGAAGAACGACGCGCCGCCCTACCCCTACGCGGGAGCCCTGGCCGCGCTGGCGGCCGAGCGCCTCGCCGAGGGCACGCCGCTCGGCCCGCCGCGCCCGATCTACCTGCGCAGGCCCGACGCCGTGGTGCCCGGGGCTCCCAAGAAGGTGACGGCGTGAGACTCAGGCAGATGACCGAGGCGGACCTGCCGGCGGTCATGGCGATCGAACGGACCACGTTCCCGCTCGACGCGTGGAGCGAGGGCATGATGCGCGGCGAGCTGGCCGACATGCCGCGCTCACGCCACTACGTGGTGGTGCTCGTGGACGGCGAGATCGTCGCGTACGCCGGGCTCGCCGCCGCGGCCGACCAGGCCGATGTGCAGACCATCGCGGTGCTGGAGCAGCACCGGGGCACGGGCATCGGTGGCGCGATGCTGACCGAGCTGCTGGCCGAGGCGGGCCGCAGGGGGGCCCGCGAGGTCTTCCTGGAGGTACGCGCCGACAACCCGCAGGCGCAGGCGGTCTACCGGCATTACGGGTTCGAGGAGATCGGCACCCGCCGCCGCTACTACGACGACGGCACCGACGCGATCATGATGAGAAGGAAGCTTGGTGACTGACGCACCCTTGGTCCTGGGCATCGAGACCTCCTGCGACGAGACCGGCATCGGCATCGTCAGAGGCCACACCCTGCTGGCCAACACCATCGCCTCCAGCATGGAGGAGCACGCCCGCTTCGGCGGCGTGGTGCCCGAGGTGGCCTCGCGCGCACACCTGGAGGCCATGACGCCGACCGTCGAGGCCGCGCTGGCCGCGGCGGGCCTGAGGTTCTCCGACATCGACGCCATCGCCGTCACCGCCGGCCCGGGGCTGGCGGGTGCGCTGCTGGTGGGGGTGGCCGCGGCCAAGTCGTACGCGCTCGGGCTCGGCGTCCCGCTCTACGGCGTCAACCACCTGGCCGCCCACGTCGCCGTCGACCAGCTCGAGCACGGGCCGCTGCCCAAGCCGTGCATCGCCCTGCTGGTGTCGGGCGGCCACTCGTCGCTGCTGCTCGTGCCCGACGTGGCCCAGGACGTGATCTCGCTCGGCTCGACGGTCGACGACGCGGCCGGTGAGGCGTTCGACAAGGTGGCCCGGGTGCTGGGGCTGCCGTTCCCCGGCGGTCCGCACATCGACAGGTCCGCCCGCGACGGCTCGGGCACGGCCATCACGTTCCCGCGCGGCAAGATCGACGACGGCACGCTCGACTTCTCCTTCTCCGGCCTGAAGACGGCCGTGGCCCGCTGGGTCGAGGCACGGGAGGCGTCAGGGCAGTCCGTCCACGTGCCCGACGTGGCCGCCTCGTTCCAGGAGGCCGTGGTCGACGTGCTGACCCGCAAGGCGCTGCAGGCGTGCCGGAAGTACGACGTGCACGACCTGCTGATCGGGGGCGGCGTGGCGGCCAACTCGCGGCTGCGCGCGCTGGCCCAGGAGCGGTGCGACGCGGCCGGTGTACGCCTGCGGGTGCCCCGTCCGGGGCTGTGCACCGACAACGGCGCGATGGTCGCCGCCCTGGGCTCCAACTTGGTCGCGGCAGGGATCTCGCCTTCGACCCTGGAGATCCCCGCCGACTCGTCGCTGCCGATCACGACGGTTCACGTCTGAGTCTTTTCCGCACACTCGGACTCGGGTAGGCGGGGGCCAGGCGAGCTCACTCTGGGCCCTGCCGCTGCCCAGGGGAGCTCATATTGGGCCCCGTACGCGGGTCCAGGCGGGCTCACGCCCGGCCCTGCCGTTGTCCAGCCGGAGCCGGGCGCGGGACGGCCAGCGTCCTCGCTCGAGCGCGGCCACGGCGGCGGAGGCGGCGTCGTGCAGCCCCGCAGCCGGCACAGAGCGCAGCGCCATTCGCCGAACGCGCCGGTGGCGCGTGGGCGTTGTTCTGGGGCGCCGCGGCGTGTCGACGCCGACGCCGTTGCCGTTGCCGTGCGCGGCAGCCGCGGGCGCGTAACGGGGCACCCCACGGAGGCGGAGCGCGGCGCGCCCCGCTTCCGTGGGCCTGCCTCAGTCCTTGGACCGGCTCGGGCGCAGAAGAGCCTCGGCCAGGGCCAGCATGGTCTCCTCCAGGGCGCCCAGGCGCTTGGTGAGGTCGTCGGCCGCGGGCTGGACGATGCCGGTGACCGTCTCGGCGAGCTGGTCGCGGTCGGGGCGGGAGGTGACGAGCTCCGTGAGGGCGTCCGTGGCGGCGGCGAGGCGTTCCGCCTGATCTCCCGCGTGCGTCTGGAGCAGCTCGCCCTGGCTGGCCAGGGTGGCCGGGAGCTGTCCCATGCGCTCGCTGACGGCCTCGATGCGGTCGTCGAAGGTCTCCAGGTGCGCGCCGGTCTGCTCGGCACGGGCGGCCAAGCCGTTCATGCGGGTGTCGATGCCGTCGAAGCGGCTGCTCAGGTGCTCCTCGGCCTCGATCAGGCGCTCGTCGATGGCGTCGATCTGGGTGTCGAGCTTGTTGAAGCGGCCCTCGTTGCGGGTGGCCGTCTCGTTGAGCCGCTGGTCGGTCGTCACCAGGCGCTCGTCGAGCGCGGTGAAGCGGGCGTCGATGCGTACGTCGAGGGCGTCGAACCGGTCGTCGTGGCGGCCCAGATGGCCGTCCACCGTGCCGAGCCGCTTGTCGACCCCGCCGAGCTGGCTGTCCACGGACGTGAGCCGTTTGTCGACCCCGCCCATCCTGCCGTCGATCCCGTCGAGCCTCGTGTCGATGTCGGCCAGGCACTCATCGGCGGACTCCAGCCGGCTGTCGAACCCGGTGAGCCTGGAGTCGAGGCCCAAGAGCTTGCCCTCCACCCGGTCGAGCCGGGAGTCCACGCCGCTGAGCCTGGCGCTCAGGCGCTGCTCGCTCTCGCCGAGCTGGACCGCGAGGTGCTGGTCGGCCTCGTCGAGCCTGGTGGCGAGGCGCAGCTCGACGTCGGACAGGAGGCTGGAGAGGCGATCGTCGGACTCCTTGAGGCGGCCGGCGAGCCGCTCGTCCGCCTCGACAAGGCTGGTGGCCAGGCGCTGGTCGGTCTCGTCCATGCGGGCGGTGAGCCGCTCGTCGGTCTGGTCGAGTCGCGCGGTGAACTGCTGGTCGGTCTGGTCGAACCGGGCCGTGAGCTGCTGGTCGGTCTGGTCGAACCGGGCTGTCAGGCGCTGGTCCGTCTCGTCGAGTCTCGTGCTCAGGCGCTGATCGGTTTCGTCCAGGCGCGTGGTGAGATGCTCGTCCTGCTCGTTCAGCCGGACCGTCAGCTGCTCGGACAGGTCGCCGACCACGACCTCCACCCGGTCGGTACGGGTGGTCAGCTCGGCCATCGACTTGTCGAGCCGGGTGAAGCGGCTGGCGGCGGCCTCCATGCTGGAGTTGAGGGTGGCCAGCTTGGTGGCGAAGTCGGACATTCCCCTTGTGATGCCATCAGTGGTGTCGAGCACCGATTGCAGGCGGTTGAGGGCTTCCTC
Organism: Nonomuraea helvata; assembly: GCF_039535785.1. Taxonomy (NCBI): domain Bacteria; kingdom Bacillati; phylum Actinomycetota; class Actinomycetes; order Streptosporangiales; family Streptosporangiaceae; genus Nonomuraea; species Nonomuraea helvata. The sequence continues at coordinate 616,958 of NZ_BAAAXV010000009.1, read as the reverse complement.
CACGCTGTCGCCCACCGTGCCCAGGTCGGCCCAGAGGTTCGGCAGCTCGGCCACGGGGGCGACGTGGGCGTCCACGTGGCCCACCTTCTCCCCGACGGCGTCCACGTGGTCGCGCACCGCCTCCACGTGCTGGGCCAGCCCCTCCGCCCACATCGGCGGCTTGGCGGCGAGGTCGTCGAGCCGCCCGCTGACCGCATGCAGCGTGCCGCTGAGGCCGCCGAGCTCGCGCTCGCGCACCTCCCGCAGAAGCCACTCCATGCCTTCGAGTCGCTGGCGGATCTCGTCCAGCACTGCCCCCTGTGTGCGCTGCTCGTACACGTGATCCTGCGCGGCACGCGCGAGCAGATCCCGCATCCTCTCCGAGATGCCGGATTGGCCTCCTGCCTGGAGAAGGGTGGTGTGGTTGGAATGGTCCACCGAAAGCTCCTTTGGCTCGCCGACGGTCTGCCGCGCAGCGGTGGGGATAGGTCCGATTTGCAGATGGAAGCGAGAACACGGGTAACCGCATCAGGGGGAGAACTCCCGCCCGCCCACCTTAGTCCTTCGATCAAGGTCAGGAAGCGGCGAATTGAAAGATCGTGCGTAACGGAAGAATGCCCGGTTTATGCAGGTGGGGTAGCATCGCAGATGATGACTGATGGCTTATCAATGATCCTGGTAAGGATTATTACCGCGGACTTTTCGCCATTCAGCCGTAGGTCCGATCTGAGGCGTTCGATGTCGACGGCGGAGCCACGCTTTTTTATGGTGACATTCCCGATTTGCCGCTCGCGGAGTAGCGCTCGCAGCCTTTTCAGTGAGAACGGGATGACGTCTGAAATTTCATATCTGGCCGCCCATGGGGTGTCGATCGGTTCGTCCCCGGTGATGTAGGCGATCAACGGGTCGAGCAGGCGTCCGCCCACGATTTCGGCCACCTCGCCCACGAGGTGCGCCCGGATGGCCGCGCCGTCCGGCTCGTAGACGTACCTGCCGACCGGGCCGACGTGGGCCTCGACTCCTGTGGCTGTCAGCGTGTGCCCGCCGGGCAGCAGGGTGGCGCGCCGCGTCGCCTCCTGGAGGCCGGTCCAGAGCGCGGCCTCCTTGACCTCGCCCTTGTACGACACCCACTCGGCGTCGGCGCCGTCCGGGATGAACTCGTACGGGATGCCCGGGGCGACCTTGACGCACGCGCGGGAGGCCCTGGAGACCAGGTCGAGCACCACCGGCCAGGGCGGCGAGTAGGCCATGGGGTCGAACGTCCTGCCCCTGCTCGTCCGCCTGGCCGGGTCGGCGAACAGTACGTCGTACTCCTCCGGCCTGATCTCGGCCGCGTCCGCCACGGACACCGTCACCCTGTCGCCCAGCCCGAGCGCCTCGGCGTTGGCCCCGGCCACGGCGGCGGTCAGCGGGTCGGTGTCCACGGCGGTCACGGTGCAGCCGGCGCGGGCCAGCGCGAGGAAGTCGCCGCCGATGCCGCAACAGGCGTCTACCACGCTGGGCGTACCCGGCCATGATCCGGTCAGGCGGCGGGCGCGGTGCTCGGCGACCTCCGCCCGGGTGGACTGCTCCAGGCCGTGCGGCGTGAAGTACATCCGCGCGGCGTCCTCGCCGAACTTGGCCCTGGCGCGCTCCCTCAGCCCGGCCTGGGTCAGCGCGGCGGAGGTGAGGACGGCGTCGTACGTCTTGCGCAGCTTTGTGGCGGCGACGACCGGATCGGCCCCCACCAGCTCCCCGGCCTCCGCGAGGGCCCGCTGTCCGCGGGGGGTCAGCAGCTCCCTGAAGGCGTCGAGGTCCACATCACCCGACGTTAGTGCCATGCCCGAGCAGGTTGGGCCGCGGGCGTACTGTGGGAAAGAGCAGTTGGGGTGCTGATCGCTCTCAGCAGACGCGTTCGTGTTGACTGTCAAGCCCCTCTTGCATATGTTTCCTGTTGGCACTCTCCCCTTGAGAGTGCCAACGTGCGACGAGGCAGGTCTGACACCCGCGACGGCAGGCCCAGCTGGTCGCCTCTTCTAGATCATTCAAATCTGAAGGGGAGGTCCGATCGTGACGACCGCCACTAAGGTTCCCGTTAAGCCGCTCGGCGACCGCATCGTGGTCCAGCCGCTTGAGGCTGAGCAGACCACCGCTTCCGGCCTGGTCATCCCGGACACCGCCAAGGAGAAGCCGCAGGAGGGCAAGGTCCTCGCGGTGGGCCCGGGCAACTGGGATGAGGACGGCGACAAGCGGATTCCGCTCGACGTCTCTGAGGGCGACATCGTCCTCTACAGCAAGTACGGCGGCACCGAGGTCAAGTACGGCGGCGAGGAGTACCTCGTGCTCTCCGCCCGCGATGTTCTCGCGATCATCGAGAAGTAAGCCGGTGTGTCGGGCCCCGGGCGCTCTTGAGGGCGGCCGGGGCTTTCGACGCTAGGAGAGGACTTTCAGCATGGCGAAGATCCTGGAGTTCGACGAGGGTGCCCGCCGCGCGCTTGAGCGCGGTGTCAACGCCCTCGCGGACGCCGTGAAGGTAACCCTCGGCCCGCGTGGCCGCAACGTCGTCATCGACAAGAAGTTCGGTGCACCGACGATCACGAACGACGGCGTCACCATCGCTCGTGAGATCGAGCTGGAGGAGCGCTACGAGAACCTCGGCGCCCAGCTCGCCAAGGAAGTTGCCACCAAGACCAACGACATCGCGGGTGACGGCACCACCACCGCGACCGTCCTGGCCCAGGCCATGGTCCGCGAGGGCCTGCGCAACGTGGCCGCCGGCGCCTCGCCGCTGTCGCTCAAGCGCGGCATCGACAAGGCCGCCAAGGAGATCAGCGACAAGCTGCTCGCCAGCGCCCGCGCGGTCGAGGACAAGAAGGAGATCGCCAACGTTGCGACGATCTCCGCTCAGGACGCGCAGATCGGCGACCTGATCGCCGAGGCGTTCGACAAGGTGGGCAAGGACGGTGTGCTCACCGTCGAAGAGTCCAACGCCATGGGCATGGAGCTCGAGTTCACCGAGGGCATGCAGTTCGACAAGGGCTACGTGTCGCAGTACATGGTGACCGACCCCGAGCGGATGGAGTCCGTCCTCGAGGACGCCTACATCCTGCTCACCCAGGGCAAGATCTCCTCCATCGCGGACTTCCTGCCGCTGCTGGAGAAGATCGCCCAGACGAAGAAGCCGCTGCTCGTGGTCGCCGAGGACGTCGAGGGCGAGGCCCTGGCCGTCCTGGTCACCAACAAGATCCGCGGCACGTTCACCTCCGTGGCGGTCAAGGCCCCCGGCTTCGGCGACCGCCGCAAGGCGATGCTGCAGGACATGGCCATCCTCACCGGCGGCCAGGTCGTCAGCGAGGAGGTCGGCCTCAAGCTGGAGCACGTCGGTCTCGAGGTGCTCGGCCAGGCCCGCCGCGTCGTCGTGACGAAGGACAACACCACCATCGTCGACGGCGCCGGTGACGCGCAGGCCATCGAGGACCGCGTCAAGGAGATCAGGCTCGCCATCGAGCAGTCCGACTCCGACTGGGACCGCGAGAAGCTGCAGGAGCGCCTGGCCAAGCTCGCCGGCGGTGTGTGCGTGCTGCGTGTCGGCGCCGCCACCGAGGTGGAGCTGAAGGAGAAGAAGCACCGCCTCGAGGACGCGATCTCCGCGACCCGCGCCGCGATCGAGGAGGGCATCGTCTCCGGCGGTGGCTCCGCGCTGATCCACGTCTCCAAGACTCTCGACGACCTCGGCCTGACGGGCGACGAGGCCACGGGTGTCGGCGTCGTCCGCCGCGCCCTGGTCGAGCCGGCCCGCTGGATCGCCGAGAACGCCGGTCTCGAGGGCTACGTGGTCACCCACAAGGTCGCCGAGCTGGAGGCCGGCCACGGCCTCAACGCCGCGACCGGCGAGTACGGCGACCTGATCGCGCAGGGTGTCATCGACCCGGTGAAGGTCACGCGCTCCGCCGTGCAGAACGCGGCGTCGATCGCGGGCATGCTGCTCACGACCGAGGCGCTCGTGGTGGACAAGCCCGAGGAGGAGGCTCCGGCCGCCGGCCAGGGCCACGGTCACGGCCACGGCCACTGATCCGTCCCCTTCCGCTCGTCACGGCCCGCACCTTTCAGGGGGTGCGGGCCGTGCGGCATTTATGGCGACCGGTTCCCGCCCTGCCCTTTGACGACTGGTGCCGCTCACCAGCCCAGGTCGCGTAGCGTCGCCACGTACACCGACGACGGCAGCAGGCAGACCGCCGCCCAGTAAGCGGGCCGCGACCCGAACTCCCCGGCTCGCCGCCGAGAGCGGGAGCACCACGGCCTGGTTGGCCGCGGAGGAGGCGGCCGGCGTTCACTTTAGTTCGGTGTCATCGGTGGTTTTCGAACTAAGAGGCAGGTCGCGGCCGCCCTGGAGCGCGTCAGCCATCAGCCGTACGAGATCCATGTGCTTGGTCTGCCCCCTGGTGGGAACAGCCATTGGCGGTGAGAAAGATCTTGCTGATCCAAGGCGAAGGGTGTCGCTCCCGCGGAGGACGCCCTTCGTGAGTTACGTGGCCGGTTACAGTGCGACGGGGACCGTCTGGTACCAGCCGGTGATGGGGTGACCAGGTGGACGATGTTCTGGTTCCGCATGATCGGTGCAGCCGCGTTCGGCTCGAAGCCGACGCGGGCGGCGGTATGGCCGCCAGAGCCGCTCTCGCCCGTCCGACGGGTCAGTGCACGCAGAGGGCCGAGACGGTCACTTCGTAGACCCACCAGGAGCTGTCCGGCGCAATGAAGAGAGCGCGATCGCTCTGCGACCAGTTCGTGCAGTCGCCACCCGCCGCCAGCACCGCCGCCCCGGCCTCCTGCGCGCCGTTGTGCTTGGCCACGTCCGAGGTTCGGCCCTGCCCCACCGCGCTCGCCGAACGCGGAACCGTGTAGGACATGGCGGACTGATCGGTGGCGGCGTCGGCTGTCACGGCGCCGAGACCGAGCGCCGTCACCGTGACAAGGGACGCGGCCGATACGCGCCAAAGGAGCGCTCTCCTGCGGCGGCCTGTGCGAGATTCCATCTGGCCTCTCCATTTCGTCGGACGTAGGGGGGTCGCGGCGCCTGGCGCGCCGCGACGTCAACGTAGATCCGTAAGCGCGGCCACGCCAGATTCGGTTGATCGCCCCCGCATTCACCCACGATGCGGCGTCCGATCGGCTGAAAGTTTCACCGATCCGGTGCGGGCACGGCCTGCCGGGCACGTCGAAAGCGCAGGCGCGCGGGCAATCGCCGGTCGTGGTCTCTCCCGAAGCGGGGTCGCGTCCGGTCTCGTTGTCGCGGTTGCGCCGCCGCAGCGGGCGGCCGATCGGCGGCGATCGCGATCAGCGCGGCGGCCAGCGCGCGGGCGGCCTGGGCTGGGGTGTGGGCCGCAGCCCCGCCCACAGCGCCGACCGCCGCCCTGCACCGCGGAGGGCTCGCCGCGTCTGCGGCCCCGCCGTCCTGACGGGACTGGCCGCCGGAAGCAGGTGGCCGCCCCGCGGCACGCTGTCTGCGCATGCTGCCTCAGCGAGGCTGCACGGTGCCTGCCCAGAAGTGGTCCAGCGCGCGAGCGCACTTTCGGTTACCGTCCTGCGCGGACGGGGTTGTGTCCCAGCCGCGTACGCCGGGTGGCGGTGTGGTCGCGGCTTTCGGACGGCTCAGTTGTAGGGGTTGTCGTAGGTCACGGATTTGGTGCGGCTGTTGTAAGTTTGGCCTGGATAGAACCAGCCGCCCGTCACGTACAAGGTGACGTTCGTGACGGTGGCGGAGTGGGTGTATTCACCGTCGTAGAGGAATAGGGACAGCTGGCATCCGGGGGGAGCGGCTGCCGTGCCCGTCTGGGTCGGATAGAAGACGGTGCTGCCGTTGACGGAGACGTAGAAGTTCGGCTTGGGGTACGACCCGGTGCCCCAGCACAGCCGGAGCGTGTACCTGAACTTCGTGTTCCCGTCGTCGAACGCCAGCGTGCCGGTCAGCTGGGCGAGCATGATCGGCGGTCCGGCGTTCGAGGTCACTGTGACGGACACGGACTGGTCTGGGCCGTAGGCGGCGTGCGCGGGAGTGACGGGCACCAGGATTGCCGCGACGGTTGCGATGGCGATGGCGAAAGAGCTGGCCGCACGACGTGCTTTGGAAGGTGTCAATTCCAACCTCATCTCTTTCGTGATGTCGGCGGGGCGCGCACGGAGACTATTGTGGGGGGCCTCCAGGCGTCCAGAGAGACGATCGAGAGCCACTGATTCGGCTCGGCGATAACTTGCACCGGCGGCTCTCGCGAGGGCAGGCCAGGCGTGCCACCAGGTCGAGGGTCGCTCCTGCGGAGCCGTAATGCCGGCGTGATGGGTGAAATTTTCATTCGACCGGAGAGGCCGCCGATGCCGGCGGAGGAGGTGGATAGCCCTTTGTCGGCAGGCTCTAAAAGAATTGTGTAGCTGAGGCGTCTCTGTGCTGCCCAGGCATGATCCCCCGTGAGTTCGTGCATTCTGAAGGCTCTTTGGGCGCGAACCGGAGGGAAGAGACCAGCAGAGGGCGCTTCCAGGGCTTGAGTTCAGGAACCGAGTACCCGGCCGTAAGCTCAAGAAGCCTCGCGATGGCATGTGCCCTATTGCCGCAAGCCCACTTGGGCGGGCAGCGGCACGTGGTGCCAACGACGGCCGAATTCACGCGTCGTCGACACGTGGAAGGCTCGCAGGAGAGCAAGAGACAGTGACAATCGGCTTGACGTTGTCGACCACTCGTGACAGTGGTCCTTACCGGCACCCTTTCTAGCGCGGATCGAACCTTTCCACTCCTCTCCGGCGTCGGTAACGGTCGAGAGGAGTCGTCTTGGATCCCAATGACAGCTTCCGTGAGTTCGTCGCCGCGCATCAGCAAGCGCTGATGCGCACGGCGTACCTACTCACGGGAGACGCCCACCAGGCCGAGGACCTGCTGCAGAGCGTCCTGCTCAAGGTGCTGCGGCGCTGGTCCCGGTTAACGCACGTAGAGCGCCCCGAGGCGTACGCGCGTAAGGCGCTGGTGAACCAGCACATCTCGTGGCGGCGGCGCCGGGTCAGGACGGAGCTCCCGACCGCCGACCCGCCCGACCAGCCGTACTCAAGCGAGGACTCCACCCTCGTACGGCTGGTCATGCGCCAGGCCCTCATGGGGCTGCCGCCTCGACAGCGGGCGGTGATCGTGCTGCGTTACTACGAGGACCGGACAGAACGGGAGACCGCTGAGCTGATGAACTGCTCGATCGGGACGGTGAAGAGCCAGACCCACTACGCGCTGGCCCGCCTGCGCGAGCTGGCGCCGGGCCTGGCGCCGAAGCTCGCCGGCCTGGAGACCGAGGAGGCCTACCGATGACCTGGCTGCGAGATGTGCTCGTCGATCTGGCCGCCGAGTCACCACGGGTGGACCTGGCCGAACGCACGATCGCCACGCGCGACCGCAGGCGGCGTACCGCGATCTCGCTCCTCGCGGCGGCCATGGTCGTGGTCACCGCGCTCGGCGGGACACTCGCCGTGCGGCTGCTGCCGCAAGCGCCCGCGCCGGCCACCTCGGGCAAGGACGACCTGCCCCCGCGTGGGGTGGGGCCGCTGAGTTACGCCTACAAGACCTTCTGCGAGCCGACCAGCGGAAAGGCCCCGTCAAAGTGCCGGGACGGGGGCTGGCGAGTGGTCACCCGCAGCGGCAGGACCTACCACGTGCGGGAGGCGCTGCCGAGCCGCAGCCTGCAGGACAGCCCGCTGGCGATCAGCCGGGACGGCCGCAAGATCGCTTACTACAGCGCGAAGGAAGGCACCTTCCAGGTTCGCGATCTGGCCTCGGGCGCGAAGACCACGGCGCCGATGAAGCTGCCCCCGAAGAAGTGGCTGTACAGCATCACGCGGCTGATGTTGTCGGACGACGGACGGTACCTGGCCTTCAGCAAGGTCCCCGATCTCAAGGATCCCGCGCTGCTCTTCGACATGCACGACAGGGTCGTCCGCGAACTTCCAGCCCGCTGGGTCCCCATCGGCCTGTCACCGGATGGAGCCACCATCACCCTCGCGGAGTACTCGCCCAACTCCCAGCTGCGCACGATCTCCAACCTCTGGCCGCCCACCTCACCGGGCAACTCCACGGCGGTCATCCTGCCACAGCACTACGCCTTCAGCCCGCTGGCGCCGGACGGCAAGACCGTCGCAGCCGTCGAAGACCACAGCACCGCCAAGAAACCCTGCCAGATGGGCGACCTCGTCCTGCTGGATCCGCTCACCGGCAAGAAGCGGAAGACCGCCCCCATCCGTGGCCTGTCGCCTGACGTCAGTCAGATCTACCTGCGTACGTGGCGCAGCGCCGACGAGGTGACGGCCCTGACGACGTCCGTCCACTGCAGACCGTCCTCCGAGGTGCCGGACGACGAGACGGCGCCGCCCTACCTGACCTTCACGGCCTACGCGGTGAACGTCAGGACCGGCGAGGCGAGGAAACTGACCACGTTCAGGGCACAGGACATCTTCGGTATCGCCATGCCCGGTCCTCCCGGGGCGATATGACCACGACCTTCCTGCCCCACAGCAGGGGTCGTTGCACGATGCCGGCGATGACCGCTGGATGCCCGAGTTCGGCCTGGCCGTCGTGGTGACTACGCGGCGCGTGATCTGCAGCGGGATCATGAAGGGCATCACGGTGCTATGACGTGGGAACACGCACGAAGACGTGGCTCGCAGACGGCACTGGCTACCACGACAAGGCCACCTCGAACCCTCAACGAGAACGGCGGCGCATGGACCGATGCGCCGCCGGAGAGCACGCACCGTCACGGCGGAGCTCATCTTCAACGATGACTTGCGACAGTTGAATAGGCGGCCTCACCAGTATCAACCCCCTGCCCGAGCTCCTGTCGCGCGAAGCGCGCCCCAAGCGAGGACTTGCCTCTGGGGGATCGAAAGGGGGCGTGCCCCCTTGGGAGGCGCTGCCTGGAGCCCACGCTGCGCGGAGCGCATCCCGTGCGGAGGGCCGTGGGTTTCCGTCCCGGGCGCTCCTGGGGTGCCCGGGCGCCGGGCGGATTGGTTCTGGCGGCTTGGGGAGAAGTGGGGGAAAAGGTGGAATATTGGAGTAAACCGGGAGTGGGGGATAAGCGTCTGCGATCTGACAATTGTCGTACATTGCGGGTTATGGGATGAAACATTATGTCAGCGATTAAGGCTTAGTGTGGTCAGTTGATTACTCGTGGTTATCGTCGCGTCAATGTGACCAATCCGTAGCCGTTCGCCATGACGACAGGTCGGATCAGTGCGGGCATCATGCCTATCGTGAGCGAGGGAAGCGTCGCCGACGCCAAAATTGGGGTAAGGCTCGCGTCGAGACTTCCGGCACGGACGGATGACTCCGACCTTAGGGAACTGACGAGCCTCGCCGTGCAGGGGGATCGCAGTGCGATCGAATCTCTGCTCGGTGAGTTGCGTCCGATGGTGGTGCGGTATTGCCGCGCCCGGCTGGGCAGGGTTTCAGGGCAATATCACATTGCCGATGACGTAGCCCAGGAGGTGTGCATCGCGGTCCTGTCCGCGCTGCCGCGATACCGGGACATGGGGCGGCCGTTCGCCTCCTTCGTGTTCGGGATCGCCTCGCACAAAGTGGCCGACGCGCTGCGGAGTTCGGTGCGCTCGGCCGTACCTACTCAGGATCTGCCCGACGGCCCGGACGACGGGCCGGGGCCCGAGGAGACGGTGGTCCGCTACATCGAGGTCGAGCACGCGCGGCGGCTGCTGGCCCGGCTGCCCGAGAATCAGCGCGAGTTGCTGCTGTTGCGGGTGGTGTCGGGGTTGTCTGCCGAGGAGACCGGTAATGTACTCGGTATGTCACCGGGTGCGGTCCGCGTCGCCCAGCATCGGGCGCTGGCCAGGTTGCGGCAGATGGCCGAGCTGGAGTCGGCTTGACGCCAGAGGAAGAGACCGACGCGCTGCTCGATGCGCTCGGTCGTGGAGAGATGCCTGACTCAGGCGATCCAGCGGCGCGGCTGCTGGCCGCGCTGCTCGATGATGTCGGTCAGCGGCGCTCCTCCGTGTCGATGACGCCGTCGACATAGCCTCTGGCGTACTCCCAGCTGACGTAGTCCGCCGGGTCCGGGTGAAAGGCCGGCTCGTGGACCTGCGGCTGGCCCTTCTCGATCATTTGTCGTAGGTTGCCGCGCAGCAGCTCCCAGTCGAAGAAGTGCTGCTCGCCGCATTCAGGGCAGTCGAGTACGAGACCCAGCACTCCCTGCGGTTCGAGCAGGGAGCGAAAGACCTCGACGTCGGCGAGGTCCGTGATGGCCTCGTCACGCTCGGCCGCGGTGAGTGGCTCGGCGTCGTCGAGCGCGCCCATCGCCGAGGAAGGGTCGTTCGGGTCGTCCGCGAACGGGTCGCGGGGGACGTCTTCCAGCACCTTCCCACCATATGACCGAAGCGGCCCGAGCGGTGGACATTACCTCAGCCATCCGCGTCTGGCGGCTTCCACGCCTGCGTGGAAGCGGGATTGAGCGCCCAATTCCGTCATGGCGTCCGCGAATCTCGCCCTGACCGTACGGACCGAAACACCTAGCTGGCGGGCTATGGAGTCGTCGCACATGCCCTGGGCCGCCAGGCGGAGGACCTGGACCATCCCCTCGCTCCTGCGGCCGCTCCACGGCAGCGGCACGGCCCTGGCCCACAGCTCCCTGAAGAGGGTCCGCAGCAGGCCCACGACGACGGGCGTGCGTACGAGATAGAAGTTGTACGCGTGATCGGGCAGGTTGCCGCCCCAGAACGGGGGCAGCCCCGCGACCTCCGACCCCGCTGTCATGAACCAGCTCGGCACCCGGTCCAGCGTGCGTACCTTGCCGCCGGCGTCGAGCAGGCGGGTGAGCTGATCGCGTACGCCGGGCAGCACCAGGGTGGACACCGGCACGATCGCATGAACCGCCAGAAGCTCTCGTTTCTGCGCATCAATCCACGTATCCGCAAATTTCCGGGCAAAGTCGGTCATGGTGCGCTCGTCCGGAAGGGCGGTCATCAGTTCCGCCGGCGGGGACTGCACGGCAAGGCCGACCACGCTCTCGTACAGCACGTCCGCCCCGTTCACCATCTCCACCGTGAAGGTGCCGCTCTGGTAGTCGCGCCCGGCGTCGTAATCGCGGATCAGCGACCGGATCGAGCCGAGCGCGCTGTCGATCCTGCGGCTCTCCTCCGCCAGCCGGTCGAGCCGCTCGGCGATCATCCGGCCTAGAGCCGCCGCGGGGTGTCTGGCCAGGTACTCCCCCGACTGCTCGTCGATCACGCCCAGCTTGACGAGGTCGTCGAGCTGGCGGCCGACCTTCTCGACGGGACCGTCCATGGCCAGGGCGAGATCGGTGATGGTCGCTCGATGCAGGCGCAGCACCGCGGAGTACAGGGCGGTCTGCGCCGGGTCTAGGCCCAGCGTCTCGAAGGGGTCAGACACTGTAGGCGACTGGTTGCGCATGCGGGGCGGCTCCGTCGGGGGGACACGGGCGTGCCGTGAGAATAACCCCGCAATACGCTCGTGTCCCCCCGTTGTCATGACTGGCGGGGGCGAGGTGCAACTTCATGAACTTGCACCTTTTCGCATTGCGTTGTTCCGTTCCGTAACGCACTCTTTACCTAGCGTCGGCATCCTGCAAGGGCTGCGGTGGCACCGGCCATCAGGACGCGGAGGGGGGTTCGGTGGCGTGGAGCGCCGCCACACCCGGGTGCCGGTGGCCGGGGGATGGGACGGATCACCGACCGGCCCATCCCCCGGCACTTTTCATGCCGGGGGTACGACGGACCGTGGGGGTCATCGTGCCCCCGGCATCCCCATGTCGAAAACTTGGGAAGCAGCCGAGGTAGGTGGGGCCATGGGTGCTGCGACGCGGTTTGGAGGCAGGGCCTAGACTTGCTTCAATCAGCGCAACGGCAGGAGGGGGCCGCAGCATGTCCAAGTTCACCGAAACAGGTTTGACCTTCGATGACGTGCTGCTGGTGCCCGCGTATTCAGACCTGCAGCCAGGCGAGGCCGACACCAGGTCGCGCCTGTCCCGCAACATCACGCTCTCCATCCCGCTGGTCTCCGCGGCCATGGACACCGTCACCGAGGCCCGCATGGCGGTGGCCATGGCCCGCCAGGGCGGCATCGGCATCCTCCACCGCAACCTGTCGGTCGACGAGCAGGCCCAGCAGGTCGACCTGGTCAAGCGGTCCGAGGCCGGCATGGTCACCAACCCGGTGACCTGCAGCCCGGACGACACGCTGGCCGACGTCGAGCGGCTCTGCGGCACGTACCGGATCTCGGGTGTGCCTGTGACGGACGTGGACGGCACGCTGCTGGGCATCGTGACAAACCGCGACATGCGCTTCGAGACGGACCACTCGCGCCTCGTCCGCGAGGTCATGACCAAGATGCCGCTCGTCACCGCCCCGGTGGGCGTGTCGCGTGACGAGGCGTTCGCGCTGCTCCGGCAGAACAAGATCGAGAAGCTGCCCCTGGTCGACTCCGACGGCAGGCTGCGCGGCCTGATCACGGTCAAGGACTTCACCAAGAGCGAGCAGTACCCGCTCTCCACCAAGGACGCCGATGGCCGGTTGATCGTGGGGGCGGCCATCGGCGTCGGCGGCGACGCGGAGCTGCGGGCCAAGGCGCTGATCGAGGCCGGGGTCGATGTGGTGGTCATCGACGTGGCCCACGGTCACTCCAAGGGCCTGGCCGACATGGTCGGCAAGATCAAGGCCAACAGCAAGGTCGAGGTCGTCGCGGGCAACATCGCGACCAGGGCCGGGGCGCAGATGCTGGTCGACGCGGGCGCCGACGCGGTCAAGGTGGGCGTCGGGCCCGGCTCGATCTGCACCACGCGGGTGGTGGCCGGGGTCGGCGCGCCGCAGGTCACGGCCATCTACGAGGCCTCCAGGGCGTGTGGTCCCGCGGGTGTGCCGGTCATCGGCGACGGCGGCCTGCAGTACTCCGGCGACATCGTCAAGGCCATCGCCGCCGGCGCCGACACGGTCATGCTCGGCTCGCTGCTCGCCGGGTGCGAGGAGTCGCCGGGTGAGCTGATCTTCATCAACGGCAAGCAGTTCAAGTCGTACCGCGGCATGGGCTCGCTCGGCGCGGTGCGCAACCGCGAGCGCGGTGGCACCTCCTACAGCAAGGACCGCTACGCCCAGGCCGACGTCGGCGGCGACGACAGGTACATCCCCGAGGGCATCGAGGGCCAGGTGCCCTACCGCGGCCCGGTCTCGGCCGTCGCCCACCAGCTCGTCGGGGGCCTGCGCCAGGGCATGTGGTACGCCGGCTGCCGCACGATCACGCAGATGCACACCGACTGCGAGCTCATGCCGATCACGGCGGCGGGCCTCAAGGAGAGCCACCCCCACGACATCCAGATGACCGTGGAAGCTCCGAACTATCACAGAAGGTAAGTTCATGACTCAGCAGGTGGAGATCGGCCGGGGTAAGGCCGGGCGGCGGGCGTACTCGCTTGACGAGATCGGCCTGGTTCCCTCACGGCGCACCCGGGACCCGGAGGAGGTCTCGATCGCCTGGCAGATCGACGCCTACCGCTTCGAGTTGCCGGTGGTGGTCGCCCCCATGGACAGCGTGGTATCCCCGGCGACCGCGATCGAGATCGGCCGGCTCGGCGGTCTCGCGCCGCTCGACCTCGAAGGGCTCTGGACGCGGTACGAGGACCCGTCTCCGCTGCTGGAGGAGTGTGCCGCACTCGACGCGGCGGCGGCCACCAAGCGGCTCCAGGAGATCTACGCGGCGCCCATCCAGGAGGAGCTGATCGGCCGCCGGATCGAGGAGATCCGGGCGTCCGGCGTGACCGCCGCTGTGCGGCTGTCGCCGCAGCGCACGGTCCAGTACCACAAGGCCGTGATCGACGCGGGCGTCGACATCTTCGTCATCCGCGGCACCACCGTGTCGGCCGAGCACGTGTCGGGCCGGGCCGAGCCGCTCAACCTCAAGCAGTTCATCTACGAGCTTGACGTGCCGGTCATCGTGGGCGGCTGCGCGACGTACACGGCGGCCCTGCACCTCATGCGCACGGGCGCGGCGGGCGTGCTGGTGGGCTTCGGCGGCGGCGCCTCGCACACGACCCGCAACGTGCTCGGGGTGGCCGTGCCGATGGCCACCGCGATCTCCGACGTGGCGGCGGCGCGCCGCGACTACATGGACGAGTCGGGCGGCCGCTACGTGCACGTGATCGCCGACGGCGGCATGGGCACCTCCGGTGACATCGCCAAGGCCATCGCGTGCGGGGCCGACGCCGTGATGGTGGGCTCGCCGCTGGCGCGGGCGGTCGAGGCGCCCGGCCACGGGTTCCACTGGGGGTCGGAGGCGCACCACCCGGACCTGCCGCGGGGCCGGCGGGTGGAGTTCGGCACGGTCGGCACGCTCGAGCAGATCCTGCACGGGCCGTCGAGCGTGGCGGACGGCTCGATGAACCTGATGGGCGCCCTGAAGCGGACCATGGCCTCCACCGGCTACTCGGACATCAAGGAGTTCCAGCGGGTCGAGGTCGTGGTGGCCCCCATCCAGCGCTGACGCTCATGCCGGAGACCGCGGTCGAGCGGGTGTTCCGCGAGGAGTACGGGCGGGCGGTCGCCGTGCTCGTGCGGGTCTTCGGCGACATCGACCTCGCCGAGGAGGCGGTGCAGGAGGCGTTCAGCGTGGCGGTGCGGCAGTGGCCGTCCGCCGGGGCGCCGCCCAGCCCGGCCGGATGGATCATCACGACCGCGCGCAACCGGGCCATCGACCGGTTGCGCAGGGAGTCGGCGCGGCCCGGCAAACACGCCCAGGCCGCGCTGCTGCAGGCCGCCGACGGGCCCCAGGACGTGGGGCCCGTACACGACGACCGGCTGCGGCTGATCTTCACCTGCTGCCATCCCGCGCTCGCCATGCACGCGCGGGTCGCTCTGACGCTCCGGCTGCTCGGCGGGCTGACGACGGCGGAGATCGCCCGCGCTTTCCTGGTGCCGGAGCCGACCATGGCGCAGCGTCTGGTGCGGGCGAAGAGCAAGATCCGCGCCGCCCGCATCCCGTACCGCGTCCCGGAGGAGGCCGACCTGCCCGAGCGGCTGCGGGCGGTGCTGGCCGTGGTCTACCTGATCTTCAACGAGGGCTATACGGCCAGCTCCGGCGATCGGCTGGTCCGGGAGCACCTGTGTGCCGAGGCCATCCGGCTCGGCCGGCTGCTGGCCGAGCTCATGCCGGACGAACCCGAGATCATGGGGCTGCTCGCGCTCATGCTGCTGACCGAGTCGCGGCGCGCCGCCCGTACCTCCGAGAGGGGCGAGCTGGTGCCGCTCGCCGAGCAGGACCGGGGGCTGTGGGATCGCGCGCTCGTCGAAGAGGGACAGGAGCTCGTACGGCGGTGCCTGCGGCGCAACGCGCCCGGCCCGTACCAGATCCAGGCCGCGATCAACGCCGTGCACAGCGATGCGGCGGAGGCGCGGGACACGGACTGGCGGCAGATCGTGCGGCTGTACGACCTGCTGACGGCCTTCGACCCCGGACCGGTCGTGGCGGTGCACCGGGCGGTGGCCGTGGCCGAGGTGGAGGGGCCGGAAGCGGCGCTGGGGCTGCTCGAAGGGCCCGATGATTACTACCTGTTCCATGCGGTACGAGCCGATCTGCTGCGGCGGCTCGGACGCGAGGCGGAGGCCGTGGCGGCGTACGAGGCGGCGATCGCGCGGGCGGGCAACGAGGTCGAGCGGACTTTCCTGCGGAAACGGGTGGGGGCATGACGAGGGTGTGCGTGGTCACGGGGGCCAATCGGCGGTGATCACCGGGGCTGTCGGGAGACCGGTGCCCTAGCATGCGGGCATGGCCGACCTTCGCCACACGCACGAGCTGGCCTTCGCCGGCGACGTGGTCATCAAGCGCTACATGGACAGCAAGCCCGGCGCGGCCGAGCGCGAGTGGCGCGCGCTGAACCTGCTGGCCGAGTACGCCCCCGGCCTGGCCCCCGAGCCGATCGGCTACGAGGCGGGCGTGGTGACGATGTCCCGGATCGACGGGGTGCCGCTGCGCGGGCTGTTCGCGACGGCCGTACACGTCACGGCGCTGGTCGAGGCGCTCACCGAGCTGCACACGGCGGTGCCGCCCGACGTGCTCAGGGCCGTCCCGCTGCGCCCGTGGCAGCTCGAGGCGGTCGCCGACTGGGTGCGGCGGCGCGGCGCGAGCTGGGAGCCGCGCGACCCGCCGGCGGACCGGGCGGTGAGGGAGGGCCTGCGGTGGCTGGAGAGCTGGTCGCCGGGCGAGTCGGGGGTCACGCCCGTGTTCGGGGCGGGCGACGGCAACCTGGCGAACTTCCTGTGGGACGGCGTACGCGTCCGGATCGTCGACTACGAGGACTCCGGGCGCAGCGACCTGGCCTTCGAGCTGGCGGAGATGGCCGAGCACGTGTCGATGTGGGTGGACGGCGAGGTGGAGATCGCGCACCGGTTCGAGCTGAGCCCGCCGGTGGAGCGGCGGCTGCGCGAGTGCCGCAAGGTGCACGCCCTGGTCTGGCTGTTCCTGCTCTCGCACGAGCACCCGCGCAATCCGCCGGGCACCTTCGGGCGACAGGTCGAACGCGTGCTGGCAACATTGGGCGCATGAGACGGGCAGGAGCGGCGGACAAGGCCGCCGTCGAGCAGCTACGTCGAGACCGGCCGGCAGGGGGTCGAGGGCCGCTCCGCTGTGATGATGCGCAAGCGGCTCAGCCCGCGAGGACGCCCAGGAGGTGGCTGACCTCCCTGGCCACCGCGTCGCGCCCGGCCTTGAGGTATTTCCGGGAGTCGACGACGCGCTCGTCGTGGGCCAGGTAGTCGCGCACGGCGCCGGTGAACGCCTTGTTCAGGTGCGTCGCGATGTTGATCTTCTTCATGCCGTTCCGCACGGCCTCGCGCAGCACGTCGTCGGGCACCCCTGACGAGCCGTGCAGCACCAGCGGTACCGGCACCGCGGCCCGCAGCTCGGCGATGAGCTCCAGGTCCAGCACCGCGTCCTTGGTGGTCATGGCGTGGGAGGTGCCCACGGCCACGGCCAGCGCGTCCACGCCGGTCCTGGCCACGTAGTCGACCGCCTCGTGCGGCTTGGTGCGCGCGCCGGGGGCGTGCACGCCGTCCTTGCCCCCGACCTCGCCCAGCTCGGCCTCCACCCACACGCCGCGCTCGTGGCACCAGGCGGCGACCTCGGCGGTCGTGCGGACGTTCTCCTCGTCGGGCAGCGCCGAGGCGTCGTACATGACCGAGCCCAGGCCCAGCCCCACCGCCTCCTCCACGAGCGCCCGGTCGGTGGCGTGGTCGAGGTGGACCGCGACCGGCACCTCGGCGCGCCTGGCGATCGCCAGGGCCGCCAGCGCGACGGGCTCGAGCGCGCCGTGGTAGCGGACGCAGTTCTCGCTGATCTGCAGCACGACCGGCAGGCTCAGGGCCTCGGCGCCGGACACGATGGCGGTGGCGTGCTCGAGCTGGATCACGTTGAACGCGCCCACCCCGGCGGGCGACTGGCTGACGATGTCGCCGATGGCGGCGAGGGGCATGCCGGGCTCCTTACGTGACGATGATCTGGGGATGTATGTCGGCGTACACGTCGGGGTCGAAGTCGCCCGCCACGGGCGCGGCCACGGCGGCCGCGCCGAGGGCCGCGGCCCTCCGGAGGCTGTCGGGCCACGGCGCCGACTCCACCAGACCCAGCGCCAGCCCGGCGACGAGCGAGTCGCCCGCCCCCGTCGGGTTACCGCGCACGGTGTACGGCATGCGCGCCGTGAACGTCCCCTCCCCGGTGACCGCCAGCAGCCCGTCGGCGCCCATGGAGACCACCACGGCCTCGGCGCCCTGGCTGCGCAGCGCCTGGGCGCCCTCGGCCGGGGTGCCGCCGGGCACGGCCCTGGCCAGCTCCTCCCGGTTGGGCTTGACCACGGAAGGACGGCCCTTGGGCGCGTGGCGGAGCGGGTCGCCGTCGGCGTCCACGATCGCGGGGACCCCGTGGTCCGCGGCGATGGAGGCCAGCCGGGCGTAGGTGTCGGCGGGGACGCCGCGGGGGAGGCTGCCCGAGAGGACGACCGCGTCGGCCGTGGCGAGCAGCGATGCGTAGTGCCGTACGAAGCCCGCCAGCTCGGCGGGGGTGACCTCGGGCCCCGGCTCGTTGAAGAGGGCGGTGCGCGTCCCGGCCTGCTCCGAGACGGCCAGCGTGGTGCGGGAGTCGGCGGCGATGGCGCACAGCTCGCCCGGCAGGCCCGCCTCCCGCAGGTCGTCCTCGATCGCCCGCCCTGTGGGCCCGCCCGCCAGCCCGGTGACCAGCACGTCCTGGCCGAGCGCGGCCAGGACGCGGGCCACGTTGACGCCCTTGCCGCCCGCCCGTCTGTGGACCGCGCCGACCCGGTTGACCCCGTCCCAGTCCACCTCCGGGACCTGGTAGGTCACGTCGAGCGCGGCGTTGAGCGTCACGGTGAGGATCATCGGGGCTCCGTGACCCAGGCGCCGTCCTTCATCACACCGGCCACCTCCAGCGAGTCGGACAGCACCACCAGGTCGGCCGCCTTGCCCACGGCGATCGAGCCAAGCCTGTCTGCCAGCCCCAGCACCCGCGCGGGCGTCAAGGACGCCACCTGGACCGCGTCGGGCAGTGACATCCCGACCTCCTGGACGCTGCGCCGGAACGCGACGTCCATGGTCAGCGTGGACCCCGCGATCGAGCCGCCCTCGACCAGCCTGGCCACGCCGTCGTCCACGCGCACCCGCATGGGGCCGAGCACGTAGTCGCCGTCGCCGAGGCCGGTGGCCGACATCGCGTCCGTGATCAGCGCCGTCCTGCCGGGGCCCGCCACCTCGTACGCCAGGCGCAGCATGGCGGGGTGCACGTGCACGCCGTCGTTGATCAGCTCCACCGTCACCCGCTCGTCGTCGAGCAGCGCGGCCACCGGTCCGGGCGCGCGGTGGCCGAGCGGCGGCATCGCGTTGTAGAGGTGGGTGGCCACGCTCGCGCCCGCCTCGATGCCCGCGATCGTCGTGTCATAGTCGGCGTCGCTGTGGCCGAGCGCCGCGATCACGCCTTCGGCGGCGGCCATGCGGATCGTGTCGAGGGCGCCGGGCAGCTCGGCCGCGATGGTCACCATGCGTACGTGCCCGCGCCCCGCCTTGACCAGCGTCGCGAACTCCCGCGGCGATGGCTCCCTGAGCAGGGTCGGGTCGTGCGCGCCGCAGCGGGCCTTGGAGATGTACGGGCCCTCGAAGTGGATGCCGGCCAGCAGCCCTTCCTCGCAGAGCTCGGCCAGCGCCGACGCGGCCCGGATCAGGCCGTCGGGCGAGTCGGTGACCAGGCTCGCCATCGTCGTGGTGGTGCCGTGGCGGCGGTGCAGCTCGACGGCCTCACGTGCCTTGTCCTGCTCGCCGGTCGGGAACGAGCCGCCCGCCCCGCCGTGGTTGTGGATGTCCACGAACCCCGGGATGACGTGCCGCCCGCCCACGCTCAGGCCCTGACCCGGTGCGGATCCGCGGCCGACATGCGTGATGCGGCCGTCTTCGATGGTCAGCCACCCCTCGTGAACTCCCTCGGGGGTCACGATCCTGGCGTCGGCAAGAGTAAGGCTCATGAAGAAAGGATCACAGATCGCGTGAGGTGCATGGGCTCGTCGGGGTTCAGCCCCTGCGCGAACGCCCGGGCGACGGCCACCCGCTGCGCCCTGATCAGCTCGGCCATCGGGTCGAGCGCGGTCTCGAAGAACGTCCCGCCGGTCTCCTCGACCTGCGCGCGCAGGCCCTCGGGCGCGGTGCCGAGCATCCAGGTCACGCGCCCGGGGGCGGCGATGCTGATCGGGCCGTGCCGGTACTCCATCGCCGGGTACGCCTCCGTCCACGAGCGGGACGCCTCGCGCATCTTCAGCGCTGCCTCCTGCGCCAGCCCGACCGACCAGCCGGTGCCGAGGAAGCTGAACTGCTCGGCCCCCACCAGCTCGTCCGGCAGCGGCGCGGCCAGGGCCTCCTCGGCGTCCTCGACGGCCTGCGTGAGGTCCTCGCCGAGGCTGGCACGCAGCAGGGCGAGCTGCGTGGTGGCGAACCTGGTCTGCACGACCGACCGCTCGTCGGCGTAGTCGAGCACGACGACCTTGTCGGCGGCCTTCATGATCGGCGTGTTGGGGTCGGCGGTGATGGCCGTGGTCTGCGTGTCCGTCCTGGCGAGCAGCTCCAGCACCTCGGTCGTGGTGCCGGAGCGGCTCAGGGCGAGCACGCGGTCGTACGAGCGGCCGATCGGGGCCTCGGAGGCGGCGAAGGCGTCGGTCTCGCCGTGGCCGGCCCGCTCGCGCAGCACGGCGTACGCCATCGCGATGAACCACGACGTGCCGCAGCCGACGACGGCGACCCGCTCGCCCTGGCGCGGCAGCGCGTCGGCGGGAACGCTCGCGACGGCGCGCCGCCAGCACGACGGCTGGGACGCGATCTCGGCCTCGGTGTGGGTGGTCACCACTTGCCTCCCCGGAGATTGATTGTTTCTGCTGGATTTATATCAGGAAGGAGCATTAATGGACACCGGTGGCCCTGTCCTGTGCCGTTGTGCCACGCTTGCCCTTGTCGCCACCTGTCCCCTGTCACCACCTGCTCTTGTCGCCACCCGCTCTTGTCGCCATCGCCTAGGAGGCCTCGTGTCCCGCTACGACCGCTGGAACGCCATCCTCGAGCTGCTGGCCCAGGAGGGCAGGCTGTCGGTGGAGGAGGCCGCCCGGGCGCTCGACGTCTCCACCGCGACGATCCGGCGGGATTTCGA
Source organism: Nonomuraea helvata (assembly GCF_039535785.1). Lineage (NCBI taxonomy): Bacteria > Bacillati > Actinomycetota > Actinomycetes > Streptosporangiales > Streptosporangiaceae > Nonomuraea > Nonomuraea helvata. The sequence continues at coordinate 596,278 of NZ_BAAAXV010000009.1, read as the reverse complement.
CCAGCTCGCGCAGCAGCAGATGCTCATGCGCACGCGGGGCGGCGCGGTCGCGCAGAGCGTGAGCTACGACCTGCCGCTGCGGTACAAGACGGCCAGGCACGCCGGCGAGAAGCACCGCATCGCCGCCGCGGCGGCCGAGCTGGTGACGCCCGGGGCTGTGGTGGGGCTCAACGGCGGCACCACCACGTCGGAGCTGGCGCGCACGCTCGCGACGACGCCGACGCTGGAGAGCGGGTTCACGATCGTCACGAACGCGCTGAACATCGCGGCCGAGCTGACCGTACGGCAGCACGTCAAGATCGTGGTGACGGGCGGGGTGGCCAGGCAGCAGTCGTACGAGCTCATCGGGCCGCTGGCGACCGGGGTGCTGGAGCAGGTGACGCTGGACGTGGCGTTCCTGGGTGTGGACGCGCTGGACGTCGAGGTGGGGGCCTCGGCGCATCACGAAGGGGAGGCCAGCGTCAACCACCTGCTGATCAGCCGGGCGGCGCAGGTCGTCGTGGTGGCCGACTCCTCCAAGATCGGCAAGCGGGCCTTCTCGCGGATCTGTCCGATCGGCCAGATCGACACGCTGGTCACGGATGACCAGCTCTCCGACGCGCTGGCCGGGGAGCTGACGGACGCGGGGGTGAAGGTCGTCCGCGCCTGACCCGGCGTCCGTCCCCTAGGGCGAAGGTCGCACACGGCTGTCCCACCGATGTCTCTTCTGTCCTCTTGGAGGGGAAGAGGAGGGCCGGTGGGTTGGACGCGTGCGGCGGTTCACACGACGCCGGCGAGGCCCGCACTTGGGCGGTGGCGTTACAGGGCGAGGGGCCCGAGGGTAGGTATGGAGCGCAGGCGACAAAGCCGTACCAGGGGGAGATATGACGCCGGGAAGATGTGTGGCTCGGCTCGGGCCCGCGGAGCGGACCGAGGCGCTGGAGCGCATGGCCGCGCAGGACTTCGACGTGGTCGTGGTGGGCGGCGGCGTCGTGGGGGCGGGGATCGCGCTCGACGCCGCGACCCGGGGGCTCGACGTGGCGCTGGTCGAGGCCAGGGACTTCGCCTCCGGCACGTCCTCCCGCTCGTCCAAGCTCATCCACGGCGGCCTGCGCTACCTGGAGCAGCTCAACTTCGAGCTGGTGCGCGAGGCCCTGCAGGAGCGCGCGCTGCTGCTCCAGCGGATCGCGCCGCACCTGGTCAGGCCGGTGCCGTTCCTCTTCCCGCTGACCCACTTCGCCTGGGAGCGGCCGTACGTCGGCGCGGGCGTGGCGCTCTACGACACGCTCGGCCTGGCGACCGGGATCGCCCGCGGCGTGCCGGGCCACCGGCACCTGTCCAGGTCGCGGGCGCTGCGGCTGGCTCCGGCGCTGAAGAAGACCGCCTTCACGGGCGCCGTCCAGTACTGGGACGCGCAGGTGGACGACGCCCGTTACGTGACGACCCTGCTGCGCACCGCCGCCACCTACGGCGCCCTCATCGCGCCGCGGGCGCAGGTGGTGGGGTTCCTGCGGGAGGGCGAGCGGGTCACCGGCGTGCGCGTGCGCGACCTGGAGCTCGGCGACGAGCTGGAGGTACGCGCCCAGCAGGTGGTGAACGCCACCGGCGTCTGGACCGACGACATCCAGCAGCTCGTCGGCGGCCGCGGCCAGATCCACGTACGCGCCTCCAAGGGCATCCACCTCGTGGTGCCCAGGGACCGGATCCACTCGCTGACCGGGATCATCCTGCGTACGGAGAAGTCGGTGCTCTTCGTGATCCCCTGGGGTCGCCACTGGATCATCGGCACCACCGACACGGACTGGACGCTCGACAAGGTTCACCCGGCCGCCTCCCGCACGGACATCGACTACCTGCTCGATCACGTGAACGCCGTCCTGTCCGTCCCCCTCACCCGTGACGACGTCGAAGGCGTCTACGCGGGGTTGCGGCCGCTGCTGTCGGGCGAGTCCGACGAGACGTCCAAGCTGTCCAGGGAGCACGTGGTGACGCACCCGGTGCCGGGCCTGGTGATGATCGCCGGCGGGAAGTACACGACGTACCGGGTCATGGCCAAGGACGCGGTGGACACGGTGGTGCACGGGCTCGGCCAGCGGGTGCCGGGCTCGTGCACCGACCGCATCCCGCTCGCCGGCGCGGAGGGCTACCAGGCGCTGTGGAACTCCAGGCACCGCCTGGCCCACACCTCGGGGCTGCACGTGGCCAGGATCGAGCACCTGCTGCAGCGCTACGGCTCGCTGATCGACGAGGTGCTGGAGCTGATCGAACGCGACCCGTCGCTGGGCAGGCCGCTGTCGGGGGCCGACGACTATCTGCGCGCCGAGATCGTCTACGCCGCCACCCACGAGGGGGCCAGGCACCTCAACGACGTGCTGACCCGGCGTACGCGCATCTCCATCGAGACCTTCCACCGCGGTCTGGCCGTGGCGCAGGAGGCGGCCGAGCTGCTGGCCGGGCCGCTGGACTGGGACGGCGAGCAGGTGAAGAGGGAGGTGGAATACTACGCCAAGCGGGTCGAGGCCGAGCGGCGCTCGCAGGAGCAGGACTCCGACCAGGAGGCCGACGCGATCAGGCTCGGCGCGCCGGAGATCGTCCCCGTCGTCGTCCCGGAGCATTGACCATGAGCGAGCGCAGCGAGCGAATAATCAGACACGTGAGCGAACCTTCGAAGCAGTTGTCCGACCCCCGGCAGTTGCTGGAGGGTTACCTCGATCACTACCGCGAGGAGATCCTGCGCAAGCTGGACGGGTTCCCCGAGCCCGAGGTGAGCCGGGTGCCGTCCGGGTGGACGGCGGCGGCGATGCTCAAGCATCTGGCGTTCATGGAGCGGCGCTGGTTCCAGTGGGACTTCGCCGGCGAGCAGGTGCCGGATGCGAACGGAGACCGCGACCAGGACGGCGCGCTCGTCGCGGGGGAGTCGCCGGCGGAACTCAAGGGGTTCTACCTGGCGCAGTGCGAGCGGTCCAGGCAGATCGTGGCGAAGGCGAGCCTGTCGGACGTGGCCTCGCGGATCGGCAGGTTCCAGCCGCCCAAGGAGCCTCCGACGCTGGCATGGATCATGTTCCACGTCCTGGAGGAGTACATGCGGCACGCCGGGCACCTCGACATCGCCCGGGAGCTGGCCGAAAGCTGAGAAGAGGGGCGGGCGGCACGCGGCGCTGCGGGATCCGCGTACCGCCCTTCCAGGATGGTCCTCTAGTACTGCGTGGAGTCGTGCACGTCGAGCAGCGGCTCCTTGACGCCGTCACCCGAGTCGTCGGTCCAGTTGGAGTTGCCGGTGGCGATCAGTTTGGTGCGTACGGCCAGCGCGCCCGCCCTGGTCGTCGGCTTGCGGCTGCCCGAGGTGAGGATGCCGGCCGCGCCCGCCACGTGGGGGCTGGCCATCGAGGTGCCGCTGATCGTGTTGTAGCCGCCGTTCATCCACGTCGAGTAGATGCAGGTGCCCGGCGCGGTGATCTCGACAGTGGAGCCGAAGTTGGAGTAGAACGCCGAGGTGTCGTCCTGGTCGGTCTCGCTGCGGCACGAGAGCGTGCTGCCGCCCGCGCCGCCGGGCAGGCCGTCGTTGTCGGTCAGCGCCGAGACCGTGACCACGTCCGGGTGGTTGGCGGGGAAGAAGGAGGACGTGTTCGCGTGGCTGTTGCCCGCGGCCACGACGACCACGATGCCCTTGTTGACGGCGTTCGTGATCGCGGTGCTGATGGCACTGCTCGAGCAGCCGCTGCAGCCCAGGCTCAGGTTGATGACCTCGATGGTGGAGGCCCGTGCCACCACCCAGTCGATGCCGGCCGCGATGGCCGACAGGGTGCCGGAGCCGGCCGAGTTGAGCACCTTGACGCCGTGGATGCGGGCCCCGGGCGCGACGCCGACCGAGCCGATGGTGTTGTCCTTGGCGCCGATGATGCCCGCCACGTGTGAGCCGTGGCCGTTGTCGTCGGTGCCGGTGTTGTTGAGGCAGACGCCGGTCACGCAGTTGGCGCGGGCGACCACGTTCAGGTCGGGGTGGGTGTAGTCCACGCCGGTGTCGACGACCGCGACGTCCACGTCGACGCGCACGTCATCGACGCCGTCGATGTCCAGATTGGGGTTGGCGGGGGCGAAGATGCGCCTGACGCCCGTGGGCGTGGTCTGGGCGAACGTCGTCACCACGGCGTCGGGTTCGACGCTGAGCACGTTCGGGTTCTGCTTGAGCCGCTCGGCGGCGGTCGCGCTGAGGCGGGCGGTGTAGCCCTTGAACGCGTGCTCGTAGACGCCGACGAGCTCGCCGCCGTACTGCGACACCTGGTCCTGGGCGGCGGAGCGGGGTGCCGCCCGCAGCGTCGGCTTGAGCTGGACGATGTACGTCTCCTGCGCGGCCTGCGTGGCGGCGGAGGCGGCCGGCGGCGTCAGGGGTAACGCCAATGCGCTGACGAGCAATGCGAGCAGGGGGGTGCGTGATCGCATGGCGCGTGGGCCCTTCCTGTGATGGGTCTGGAGAGGCCTGTGGGATTACAAGCCCCACCAATCCGACATTACATGGTTAGTAAAGTTTTCATCACGAGTGGGGGGCTGTCCATGGATAAAGGTGCCAATCATACGAAATCGGCACCTTTCTTGCTTTTAGCGCAGCGGGATCCACGCCTGCTGGGCCAGGGTGGCGATGTCGTTGACCTGGACACCGTCGTACGAGACCGTCCAGATCGAGTCGCCGATGACCATCGCGCGGTCGATCCCGGCCTCGTTCGACGGGTGCTTGATCATGCCGAGCTTCGACACGCCGGAGTCGTCGATCTTCAGCACGAGCGCGCCCGACTCGGTCTGCTGGAACAGCGGGATCACCGCCAGGCCGGTCTTCGGCCAGTACAGGAACGCGTGCGGGTCCCACTCGGCCGTCGAGCCCGAGTCCTTCTGGAACAGCTGCGACAGCCTGCGCGGACTGGCCGGGTCGCTGACGTCGAACAGCGAGATCTGCGTGCCCAGCGTCCGGCCCTTCTCGCTGGCCTCCTGGCCGATGCCGATCAGGCGGCCGTCGGCGCCGGGGTGCAGGTACGCGGAGTAGCCGGTGATCTTCAGCTCGCCCGTCACCTTGGGCGCCGCCGGGTCGCGCAGGTCCAGCGTGTAGAGCGGGTCTACCTGCTTGAACGTGACGCAGTAGCCCACCGGGCCGATGAACCTGACCGAGTAGATGCGCTCGCCCCGGCCGAGACCGCCGACCTCGCCCGTCTTGACCAGGGTGTCGGCCTTGAGCACGTACACGGCGCTGGAGCTGTTCTCGCCGTCCTGGGAGGTGAGTGTGGTCGCGACGCGGAGGTGGCCGTCGTACTCCGACAGCGAGTACTGGTTCAGCAGCCGTCCGGGGACCTTGCCCGAGGCCACGTAGGCGGGGGCGCCGGGCGAGGAGATGTCGAACCGGTGGACCTCCGTCTCCTCCGGCGGGATGGTGGGCGTCGGGCTGGGCCCGGACGAGGTGAGCTCGGACGAGGTGAGCTCGGACGAGGTGAGCTCGGACGAGGTGAGCTCGGACGGGGTGGGCGCTGGTTCTTCGGAGGCCTGCGTTGGTTGCGGGTCCGTTGGCGTGGGCTCCTCGGCCGGGGCGACGCCTTCCGAGGGCGGCGTGGTCGCCGTGGCCTCCGGGTTCGTCTGCGGGGTGTCCTCCACCGGCTGGGGCATCCACCAGCGCGGGTTGCTGGCCACGTAGAGGCTGCTGCCGGTGCCGTACACGATGTCGCCGTCCGCCGCCAGGCTGATCGGGTCGGTGCCGGCCGCGGTGAGGCCCTGCGCGAGGTCGATGGTGTGCACGGTGAGCAGCGACGTGCCGGTGTAGTCGGCCGGGTGGCTGATCCGCTCGCACTTCACGGAGTCCTTCTTGACCGTCCCCGACGCGTCCGTGATCTCGGTCTTGGGGAGCCAGGCCTCGGCCGGGGCCTTGCGCACCGCGGCCTGGTTGCGCTTGAGGCGCTCGGCCTCCGGGACCTCCCCGTTGATCACGGGGAACGTGATGTCCGGCTGGCTGCGGGTGACCAGCCTGACCGTGGAGCCGACCATCCTGGCGTCCACGTACGAGCCCTGCGTCTTGATCGTGCTCAGCACCTTGGGCTGCCCCGAGAGATCGACCAGCACGTATTTCGTCTCGCCTGGCCGGACGAAGTCCCTCGCCTTGTACATGATGTCGCCGCCGCGCATGAGCACCAGCGCGCGGTCGCCCGAGACCAGCAGGTCGGCGGAGACGCCGGGCTGGTCCTTCCCCGTCAGTTTGAGTGAGGCGGTGACCTTCCTGGTGGCGGTGTCGATGACCCGCAGGATGCCGTTCTGGACGGTGATGACCCGGTTGCCGTCGGTCTTGACCGCGTCGGGCTCGTCCACGCCGGCCTCGTGCACGTTCGTCGTGGAGTGCTCGGGAGCGTCGGCCTGCTCGGAGGCCACGCGGGCGTCCTTCGCCAGGGCCGCGTAGGGCAGGATGCCGCCGTCGAAGCCGTACGCGCCGACGTTCCTGGCGGCGTGCTCGCGCAGCCCGGACAGCAGGTCGTCGCAGCTGGTGTAGGCCACCAGGCGGATCGCGCCGAGCGGGCTCGTCCTCGGCTTCTGCGGCGGCTCCGCGGCCGTGGAGGTGCAGGCGACCGTTACCGTTGCGAGCGCAGCGGCGGTCGCGGCCGCACGGATCAGCGTCTTCATGCCCTCATTGACGGCTCTCCCGGCCGGATGGTTCAGGACCGCCTGTTGGGATTGACGGTGAAGACCGGGCTGAAGTCGATCTTGTCGGGCACCTCCAAGAGCTTGCGCACCAGCTTCCCGGTGAAGTCGACCACCTGGACCTCGTCGTTGGTGCCGTTGTTCTGCTCCCAGCAGTAGAGGTGGGTCTCGTCGTAGAAGCCGAGGACCTTGTCGCAGTCGGAGGAGAACGTGCGCACCCGCTCGCCGGACCTGGAGTCCCAGACGCAGTGGTCGCCGTCGCCGCCGTTGGGGCAGTTGGTGACGAACGTCTTACCCGAGGGCGAGAAGATGTCCTGCGTGCCGGCGGACAGCGTGCCGATGCCCGTCATGGAGTGCGTGGCCTTGCCCTCCGAGTCGAAGAAGCGCAGGCTGCGGTTCTTCTCGCTGCCGTAGACGTTGACCGCGCCGTCCTCGGCGCCGTCGAAGCCGAAGGCCGTCTGGCGCACCGAGGTGTCGGAGACGTTCACGGTGGTGGCGTGTTTCCTGGGCACGTCGATCAGGACGAATCCGAGGTAGATCCAGTCGTCGCCGGTCTTCTTCTCGACGTTGAGCAGGATCTTGGAGCCGTCCTTCGACCAGGCCCTGATGCTGCTGATCAGCGGCTCCTTGACGGTCTTGATCGTCGTACGGCCGCCGCTCTGCCTGTCGCTGATGACGACGAAGTCGAAGTCGTCCGAGCTGTAGCTCCTGCCCCTGGTCGCGAGATAGCGGCCGTCGGGGGAGACCATGGACTCCCAGTTGCCGGCGTACTTCGTGTACGAGCCGTGCAGGGAGCCCCTGGCGAAGTCGATCCAGTCGTCCTTCTTCTTGTCGTAGACCTCGTAGGACGTCAGGACGACCGCGTCGCGCGGGTCCTCGTAGAGGTACATGCCGCTCGCGCCCGGGATCGACACCCTCTCGCCCGTCGCCGGCACGGCCGGCTGGCTGGGCGACTGGCTGGTGGTCGTCCTGGATCTGGTCGGGCGGGGCGTCGGGGAGTGCGCGGGGTCGGCCAGCGTGCCCTTGTCGGCCTGGATGTACACGATCACGCCCGCCAGGATCAGCAGCGCGACCGCCACCGTGATGCCGGCGACGAGCGGGCCCCGGCCCTTCTTCTGCGGCGGGCGCGGCTGCTCCCTCCAGCTCGGATGGGTGGGCTGCTGCCCGTAGGGGCCCGGAGGCTGCCACGAGGGCTGGGCGGACGGCGCGACGGAGCCCGTGTGGGGGACCGGGCCCGAGTACGGGTTGGGGCCGGACGGCGGTCCCTGCGGATAGGGGCCGGCCGGCGGACCCGCGTACGGTCCCGACATGGGCCCCGAGACGGGCCCCGACGCGGGTCCTGACGGCGAGGAGAAGGGGGGCGCGGGCGTGGGGGCGGCCTCGGCCGCGGCCTGCGCGAGGATGCCGGCGTTCGGCGCGGAGCTCGGTGCGGAGCCGGGCGCGGGGTGCCGCAGCAGCCGCATGATGACCTGCTCGGCCGTCGGCCGCTGCGCCGGGTCCTTGGCCAGGCACGCGGCCGCCACATCACGCAGCTGGCCGTCCAGCACGCTCAGGTCGGGATGGTGGTTGAGCACGCGGTTGATCACCGCGGGCATCGTGTCGCTGCCGAACGGCGCCTGACCGGAGGCGGAGAAGATCATCGTGCTGGCCCACGCGAACATGTCGGAGGCCGGCCCGACCGTGTGGCCCATGATCTGCTCGGGCGACATGTACGCCGGCGTGCCCACGACCATGCTGCTGATCGTCGCGGTGGCGTTCAGCGCCCGCGCGATGCCGAAGTCGATCACTCGGGGGCCGTCGGCGCCGATGATCACGTTGGCCGGCTTGAAGTCGCGGTGCACGATGCCCGCCTGGTGGATCGCGGCGAGCGCGGTGGCCGTGCCGATGGCCAGCCGGTGCAGGACGGAGCCCGTGCGCGGCCCCTCTTCCTGCACGACCCGGTGTAAGGAGGGCCCCTCGATGAACTCGCTGATGATGTACGGCCGATCCTGCTCGGCCCCGGTGCCGAGGACGGCCGCGGTGCAGAACGGCGCCACCTGCTGGGCCACCTGGACCTCGCGCAGGAACCTCTCGACGCTCACCTGGTCGCCCGACAGGTCGGGCCGTAGCCACTTGACCGCGACCCGTGAGTCATTGTGGCCTTGGGCCAGGTAGACGACGCCTTGACCGCCCTCGCCCAGCCGGCCGAGGAGATCCAGGCCCCCTAGCCGCTGTGGATCCCCGGGGCGTAGCGGAGCGAAGGTTGCCATGTAGGGATTCTGGCCCTATGGCGCGCATCCGCAAAAACTACCCGCTGGTAGCCGGGCGGAATATCCTTCTGCCATGCACGTGACGTCCAGCGGTAGGACACGGCACATCATCGCTCCCTTTACCGGCGAAACCCTCGCTGAGCTGCCCATATCGGACGTTGGCGACGTCCGCCGGGCGTACGAGAAGGCCAGGGCGGCCCAGGCCGACTGGGCGGCCAGGCCCGCGGCGGAACGGGCGAAACCGTTCCTGCGGCTGCACGACGCGATCCTGGACCGTAGGGACGAGATCCTCGACATCGTCCAGAACGAGACCGGCAAGGCCCGCAAGCACGCCTTCGAGGAAGTGCTCGACGTCGCGGGCTGCAGCCTCTACTACGCCCGCCGCGCGCCCGGCCTGCTCGCCCCGCGCGCCCGCAAGGGCATCTTCCCCGTGGCCACCCGCGTGGCGGAGCTGCGCCAGCCCAAGGGTGTGGTGGCACTGATCTCCCCGTGGAACTACCCGCTCGCGCTCGGCGTCACCGACGCGGTGCCCGCGCTGCTGGCCGGGAACGCGATCGTGCACAAGCCGGACACACAGACCGCCCTGTCCGCGCTGTGGACCATCGACCTGCTGGCCGAGCTCGGCATGCCGCGCGACATCTGGCAGGTGGTGCTCGGCGAGCCGGCCGAGATCGGCGACGCGCTGCTCGACGACGCCGACTACGTGGGGTTCACGGGCTCCACGCGCGGCGGCAGGAAGATCGCCGAGGAGGCGGCCAAGCGGCTCATCGGCTGCTCGCTCGAACTGGGCGGCAAGAACCCGATGGTGGTGCTCGACGACGCGGACCTGGACGTGGCCGTACAGGGTGCCATCCGGGCCTGCTTCACGAACGCCGGCCAGCTCTGCCTGTCGATCGAGCGGCTGTACGTGCACGCGTCCGTGTTCGACGCGTTCGCCGAGCGCTTCGTCGCCCAGGTCAGGGGGCTCAAGCTGGGCGCGGGCCACGACTGGTCGGTGCAGATGGGCTCGCTGACCTCGCAGCGCCAGCTCGACACGGTCACCGCCCACGTCGAGGACGCCCTGGCCAAGGGCGCGACCCTGCTGACAGGCGGCAAGGCCAGGCCCGACCTGGGCCCGCTGTTCTACGAGCCGACCGTGCTCACCGGCGTCGGCGAGGAGATGGAGCTGTGCCGCAACGAGACGTTCGGGCCGGTGGTGGCGCTCTATCCGTTCTCCTCCGACGACGAGGTGGTCGAGCTGGCCAACGACACCATCTACGGCCTGAACGCCTCCATCTGGACCTCCAGCCTGCCGCGCGGCCGCGCGCTCGCCGCCCGCGTCAGGGCCGGCACGGTCAACATCAACGAGGGATACGCCTCGGCCTACGCCTCCTACGACGCTCCCATGGGCGGCATGAAGGCGTCCGGCCTGGGGCGCCGGCACGGCGCGGAGGGGCTGCTGCGTTACACCGAGTCCAAGACGGTGGCCTCGCAGGCGGGCTGGCTGGGGTTCGAGCCGCCGTTCGGGCTGCCGTACGAGAAGTGGGCCGCCACCCTGGCCACCACGCTCAAGGCGATGCGGCGCCTCCACCTGAAGTGACGCCGACGCGTCAGCGTGCGGTGCGAGGCCGACTTGCGCGGAATAACCGGTCATGGCGCGATGTCGTTGACAAGCATGGAGATTCGTTACGTCGGAGGGCCCACGGCGGTCCTGGAGATCGGCGGGGTGCGCCTGCTGACCGACCCCACGTTCGACGCACCCGGCGACTACCCGATCGGTAACAGGGCGCTCACCAAGACGACGGGGCCCGCCGTCGAGGTCTCCTCGCTCGGACCGGTGGACGCCGTGCTGCTCTCGCACGACCAGCACCCCGACAACCTCGACCAGGCCGGGCGGGACCACCTGGCGTCCGTGCCGCTGACCCTGTCCACGCAGTCGGCGGCCGCGCGGCTGGGCGGCTCGGTGCGCGCCCTGCCCAACTGGACGTCCGTCACGCTGGGCGACGGGTTGACGGTGACCGGGGTCCCGGCGCAGCACGGCCCGGACGGGACCGAGCACCTGGTGGGCGAGGTCACCGGGTTCGTGCTCAGCGGTGAGGGGCTGCCGACCGTCTACGTGAGCGGGGACAACGCCTCGCTCGACGTCGTACGGGAGGTCGTGAAGCGGGTCGGCCCGGTGGACGTGGCCCTGCTGTTCGCGGGCGGGGCCCGTACCCCGCTGGTGGACGGGTTTCTGACGCTGAACAGCGACGACGCGGTCACGGCCGCCGAGATCCTGGGCGCGGTACGTGGTGCCGCTGCACTTCGAGCACTGGGCGCACTTCACGCAGGGGCGGGAGACGGTGGAGAAGGCGTTCGCCGGGTTCGGCGACCGGCTGCGGCTGCTGGCGCCGGGCGAGACCACGCGCCTCCCCTGACCCGGGTGCTCGCGGCTACGGGCGGTGGCTCGGCTCGTGGCGAAACGGGCAGTCCGTCCGGCCCGCGCCTGGCAGGGTGAAGGCGTGAATTGGAACGCGCGAGCGCTCGACGTGCTGGCGGCGGGGGAGCCCACCCCGCTGATCGACTTTCCGGTGCAGGCGCCCGGGATCAGGCTGCTGCTGAAGGACGAGTCGGCGCAGCCCACGGGGAGCCTGCGGCATCGGCATGCCAGGGCGCTGTTCCGCCGGGCGATCCTCGACGGGCTGGTCGCCGAGGGCACGACCGTGGTCGAGGCGACGGGTGGCAACGCGGCGGTGGCGCAGGCGTGGTTCGCCCGGCGGCTCGGGCTGCCGTACATCGTGGTCATGCCGGGCGAGCGGAGCGAGGCGCGCGCCCGGGCGGTGGAGGCGCTGGGCGGAGAGTGCAGGTTCGTGACGCCGCCGCTGGCGATCTACGATGCGGCGCGCGAGATCCCGGGGCATTTCCTCGACCAGTTCGGGCGTGCGGCCGAGCATGACCTGGGGGAGGAGCTGTTCGGACAGGTGCGGCCCGACTGGGTGGTGACGGGGGCGGGCACGGGCGCCACGTCCGCGACGCTCGGCCGCTGGATCCGTGCCCACGAGGTGGAGTGCCGGGTCGCGGTGGCGGATCCTGATAATTCTGCGTATTTCCCAGGATGGACGCTCGACGTGCCCGACTACGCGACCGGGATGCCGTCGCGGATCGAGGGCATCGGACGGCCCCGCGTCGAGCCCGGGTTCCGGCCTGACCTCGTCGACCTGGTCGTTCCCGTGCCCGACGCGGCGAGCGTGGCGGCGGCCAGGCACATCAAGGAGGTCACGGGGCTGCCGGTGGGCGGCTCGTCGGGCACGGCGCTCTGGGCGGCGCTGGAGCTGGTCGAGCGCATGCGCGCCAGGGGCGAGACCGGCACGGTGGTGTCGGTGCTCGGGGATGCCGCCGACCGTCATCTGGCGACATATCACGATGATGCCTGGGCTGCCGGAAAGGGGCTGGACGCCGGGCAGTACACGGAGGAGCTGCGGAGCCGTACCGGCGTCTGAAAGCTCAGGCTGAAGTCTCAGATCAGGGGGTGGCTGACCCAGACGTTCGGCTCCACGTACACCGCGTGGTCGTGCTCCACGTCGCAGTGCACCGGGGTGAGCGCGCCCGGCACCTCCAGCGGTCCCGAGCGGTCGAACGGCAGGTCCGTCCACTTCCGCCACTCCGCCAGCGTGCCCGCCACCACCATCGAGCGGGGCGCGACCTTGAGGATCTTTCCGCCCGCCCGCACGTGCACCCGTAACCAGGCGTCATGGGGCAGGCCGTCGGCGCGGGTCCTGAAGGCGTACTCGGACATGGGGGTGTGCGGTTCGAGATGCTTCCTGTTCGGCCGGGCGGGCGCAACCAGTTCGGAATAGCCGAGGCGGGCAGCGTGGTCGCGCATGCCCGCCAGCATCAGCGAGGACAGGCCCATGCCCTGCAGGTCGCGGCGGACGCTGATATCCAGGGCGGAGAGGCTGTCAGGTCGCGTGCCGCGCTCGCGGGCCAGCCAGCCCGACCTGATCACGCCGTCCCACCCGTCGTCGGGCAGTTCGGCGCCCTCCAAGAGGAACGGGATCATGCTGCCCCGCGCCACCAGCCGCCCCGGCTCCGCCTCGTCATCGGCCACCAGCACGTACTCGGCATAGGTCGTGGTGGCGAAGGGATAGAACAGGTCCGCGATCGGGTCCTGCAGCACGAACTCCTGCCACGTATGGTCCATCTCGAACAGCGACGGCGCGAACTCGGGACGCTCCGCGAGCGTCGTGATCTTGATAGCCATGCGGATCATTTTCACATTACGGCCGACCGGTACGCGCACGAATAATCCGGGCGAGAAACCGTGCGCTACCGTCGGCCGCATGACAGAACTTGACGCCAGGCTGCGAGCCATCACCGACCTGATCGTGGCCGAGGCGCGCGAGGGCGGCGGCAGGCACGAGTACGACGGCCGGATCCAGGACCTCTCACCCGAGGGCGTGCGGTCCGGGCTGGCACGGCTCGGCCAGGGACCCGCGCCCGAGGACGCGCATGACGCCGAACACCTACAGGTGTTCGAGGAGAGCCTGCGTACTCAGTTCGGCGAGCTGGAGCTGCACCGCAAGAACCCGCTGATCCACCTCTCGAACCTCGACCTCGCCTGCTACGACCGCGACTACGCCCCCGAGGCGGAGCGCGCCGCGGCCAAGGCGGCCCACCTCGGGCTCTGGCCCGAGGCCGTGGACCAGGCGATCGCCTCGCTCGACCAGGTCCCGGCCCCGGTCGCGAAGTCCCTGCTCGCGGCGGTCAAGGGCCTGGCCGCCGGGGTCACGGACGAGGCCGCGCTCGAGGCCCACGGACGGCTCGTCGCCCACGTCGAGCGGGCCGCGGCCGAGGGCGACCCCGACGCCGCGCTCGGCGGCGAGGCGCTGGCCAGGCTCATGGGCACGGGCGAGGGCCTGCCGGTCGATCTGGGCAGGCTGGCCGAGCGGGCCGACGCCGAGCGGGACCGGCTGATGGCGCTGCTCGCCGAGTCCTGCGCCAAGCTGGGCGAGACGGACCGGGCCCCGCTGGACGTCGTACGCGAGCTGGTCAAGGACCACCCCGACGCGGACGGCGTGATCGAGGCGGCGCGGATCGGCACGGAGAAGGCCATCGCGTTCACCCGCGAGAAGGATCTCGTGCCCTACCACGACGGCGAGTGCCTGGTGGGGCTGGCGCCCGAGTCGCGGCGCTGGGCGATGGCCATGATGGCGTGGAACTCGCCCGGCGAGCCCGAGGGCCCGTCCTGGTACTACATCACGCCGCCGGACACCTCCTGGCCCGAGCAGGACCAGGAGGAGTGGCTGGAGGTCTTCAGCCGGACGACGCTGCCGGCGATCAACGTGCACGAGGTCGCGCCCGGCCACTTCTCGCACGCCCGCGCGCTCCGGCGGGCGAAGTCCGACGTGCGCAGGCTGCTGCAGTCGATGGCGTTCATCGAGGGGTGGGCGCATTACGCCGAGGAGCTCTGCGTGGAGGAGGGCTTCGAGGCGGACGACCCGCGGTTCGAGATCGGGGTGTGGGTGGAGGCGCTGATCCGTGTCACGCGGCTCGCCTGCGCGATCGGCGTCCACACCGGGCAGATGACGGTCGAGGAGGGGGCCAGGCGCTTCGAGGCCGACACGCATCTGGCCGGGCCCGCGGCGCTCTCGGAGGCCAGGCGGGCGTCGTTCGACCCGACGTACGGGCGTTACACCTGGGGCAAGCTGCTCATCCTCGACCTGCGGGAGCGGGCACGCAAGGAGTGGGGCGCGGGCTTCAGCCTGCAGCGCTTCCACAAGGCGCTGCTCGACCTCGGCTCGCCGCCCCTGGGCCTGATCGACCGCGTCCTCTAAAGCTGACGGGGAGCTCCCGCGCCGTGCGGACGCATTTCCTGGAGCGGCGACGACACCTCAGGTAGCGTCGGTCGCGAGCGAGGGAGGTTGGGCCTGTGCGGGAGCTCTCTGGCAAGACCGCCGTGGTGACGGGCGCGGCCGGCGGCATCGGGCGGGCGCTGGCGCTCAGGTTCGCGGCCGAGGGCATGACGCTGATGCTCGCCGACGTCGATCCCGGCGGCCTCGCGGAGACGGCCGCCCAGGCAGGCGACGGCAAAGTGTTCACGCAGGTCACCGACGTCTCCGATGCGGCGTCCGTACGACACCTGGCCAACCGCTGCTTCGGCGAGCTCGGCGCCGTGCACGTGCTCTGCAACAACGCCGGCGTCTTCCAGGGCGGCCACATGTGGACCCGCGGCGAGGACGACTTCGCCTGGCTGCTCGGCGTGAACCTGTGGGGTGTGCTGCACGCCGTCCGAGAGTTCGTGCCGCGCATGATCGAGCAGGACACCGAGGGGCACATCGTCAACACGGTGTCGGTGGCCGGGCTGTTCGCCACACCGGGGGCCGGCGGGTACGCGGTCACCAAGTACGCCGCGCTGGCCGCGTCCCAGGCCCTCGCCCAGGACCTGGCCGCCGCTGGCGCCAAGCTCCGCGTGACCGCGCTCTGCCCCGGCGCGGTCAGGACGCGCATCGCCGACTCGGCGCGCGTGCGCCCGCCCACCCTGGTCCACACCCCCACCCAGGACGAGATGGAGGTCCAGGAGTCCGTCAGCAGGTCGGCGGAGCGCGGCATCGAGCCGTCCCAGGTGGCCGACCTGGTCGTGGAGGCCATCAGGGAGGAGCGGTTCCTGGTGCTGACCGATCCCCGCTACGCCGCCCGGCTGCGCCTGCAGACCGAGACCCTGCTCGGTGGCAACCTGCCGTCCTACCAGTGACGTTCGTGGGCCAGCACCCGCTTCACCCTGCCGGTACGCGGCTTGACCAGCAGCCGGACGAAGTCACCCGGCAGCACGTCGTGATAGACGCCCTCCTTGACCAGGTATGACGTGGCCTTCTCCGAGCTGCCGTCGTGAAGCGCGAGGTAGTGGCAGCGCCTGCTGCTCAGCGAGTCGGAGTCCATGTCGATGACGGCCCAGCGCTTGACGACGTAACCGGAGACCTCCTGCCGGCTGGGAACGGGACCGGACGAGCCGGGATCCTCGATCTCGACGCCACGCCAGCCGCTGCCGGTGTAGATCCACTCCTGCCGAGGGTCCACCGGCGCGCCCTCGGACCCGGCGATCTCCCGCCCGGCCTCGGTCAGCAGGAAACCCCTTCCGGCCATGAGCAGGCTCACACCGGCCACGAACGACACCACTGTCGCGATCATCCCCGGCCACGACAGCCCGGCCGCCGAGAGGGTGGCGTACCAGGGGACCACGAGCCCCATGGCGAGGAGCAGCGGCACGATCATGGTCCGCCAGCGCCTGCGTGCCAGGCCGAGCTCGATGGCCGCTCGCCGGACGAGCGGGACGAGGTCGCCGTCCAGGTCGGAGCCTTCGGGCATGAGCGCCATCACCGGCGCGTTCGGCCTGCCGCCCAGGCGGGCGGCCACCCGTTCCAGGACCCACCCTTCATAGGGGCGGAGCGGCTCCTGCCTTCTCGCCGCCAAGGAGAGGCGCTCGCCCTCGACCGTGACCCAGCCGCGGCCCGCCAGGTCGAGCAGCGCCGAATGGAACACATCCTGAGACCGCATCCCGCGTAAGAGCTCGGCCACGGGCGCGGGCACCTCGTACCGGGGCGCTTGCCGGGGTCGTTCGCGGCTGGACGCCTTGAAGGCGGCGGCCAGCGCGGTCACCCACAGGGCCCACGCCGTCACCGGCCAGACAAGATCCATCGTTCTGTGTTAGCACGAGTGCCGCCTGCAGGCCAGGTGTAATGCACAGGGCCGATAGACTGTGGTTACCGCATTTCGCCTTTGGGGGGTTTCTCACGGTGTCTGAATTCGACACAGTGCTGGTGGTCGACTTCGGCGCGCAGTACGCGCAGCTGATCGCCCGGCGCGTCCGCGAGTGCCACGTCTACTCCGAGATCGTTCCCTCGACGATGCCGGTCGAGGAGATGATGGCGAAGAACCCCAAGGCGATCATCCTGTCCGGCGGCCCCTCCTCGGTCTACGCCGAAGACGCGCCGCCCGCGCCGCACGGGCTGTTCGACACGGGCGTCCCCACGTTCGGCATCTGCTACGGCTTCCAGGCCATGGCGCAGGCGCTGGGCGGCGAGGTGGCCCGCACGGGCGTCGCCGAATACGGCGGCACCGCGCTCGAGGTGCTCAACGAGGGCGTGATCTTCGCCGGCCTGCCGGGCGCCCAGACGGTCTGGATGTCACACGGCGACAGCGTCTCGGCCGCCCCCGAGGGCTTCACGGTGACCGCTTCGACGCGCGAGACGCCGGTCGCCGCCTTCGAGCACCCTGGGCGCGGCCTGTACGGCGTGCAGTTCCACCCCGAGGTGCTCCACTCCGAGCACGGCCAGACGGTCCTCAAGCACTTCCTCGACGCGGCCGGCTGCCGCCCGTCGTGGACGATGCTCAACATCGTCGAAGACTCCGTCGAGTCCGTGCGCCGCCAGGTCGGTGACGGCCGCGCGATCTGCGCGCTGTCGGGCGGCGTCGACTCCGCGGTGGCCGCCGCGATCGTGCAGCGGGCCATCGGCGACCGGCTGACCTGCGTCTTCGTCGACCACGGCCTGCTGCGCAAGGGCGAGGCCGAGCAGGTGGAGCGCGACTTCGTGGCCGTCACGGGCGTGAAGCTCCGCGTGGTCGACGCCGCCGACCGCTTCATCAAGGCCCTCGACGGCGTCTCCGACCCGGAGGAGAAGCGGAAGATCATCGGCCGCGAGTTCATCCGCGTCTTCGAGGACGAGCAGCGCGCCATCATGGCCGACGGCCCGGTCGACTTCCTGGTCCAGGGCACGCTCTACCCCGACGTGGTGGAGTCGGGCGGCGGCACCGGCACCGCCAACATCAAGTCGCACCACAACGTCGGCGGCCTGCCGGAGGATCTCCAGTTCAAGCTGGTGGAGCCGCTCAGGGCGCTGTTCAAGGACGAGGTCCGCCGGGCGGGCGAGGAGCTCGGGCTGCCGGCCGCCATGGTGTGGCGCCAGCCGTTCCCCGGCCCCGGCCTCGGCATCCGCATCGTCGGCGAGGTCACCCGCGAGCGCCTCGACATTCTGCGCGAGGCCGACGCGATCGCCCGCGAGGAGCTGTCCCGGGCCGGCCTGGACCGGCAGATCTGGCAGTGCCCGGTGGTGCTGCTGGCGGACGTGCGCTCGGTGGGCGTGCAGGGAGACGGGCGCACGTACGGGCACCCGGTGGTGCTGCGGCCGGTGACGTCGGAGGATGCGATGACGGCCGACTGGGCGCGGGTGCCCTACGACGTGCTGTCGCGCATCTCGACCCGGATCACCAACGAGGTCCGCGAGGTCAACCGCGTGGTCGTCGACGTGACCAGCAAGCCCCCCGGCACCATCGAGTGGGAGTAACCCTCGCCGGGTAGACCTGCACGGTCCCCGGGTTCGCCGTGATCCCCGGGACCGGTCCCGGGGATGCTCTCGTAACTTACGCTCCATGCCTCGACCGGGGCATAGGCGGTGTGGTGCGACATGTCCGGGGTCCTATACGGCACGCATCGCTTGGCCGAACACGCCAAGGGATCCAATTGACCATGACTTTTCAGTCTTATCCGTTAGATCAGCAGGTTCCGGCTGGTCCGGCTGATTTACCGTCGGCCGAGGCCGCCGTAGAGGAGGAAGCGGACCGGAGCGGGGTCCTGGACGTCCTCGAGAAGATCGGCTCGGTGGTGGTCCCGGCCGGCGTCACGCTCTACGCGCTGCTGTACATGGGTTTCCAGCAGATGTACGCCGTCTTCGGCATCACGCCCGAGCAGGCCGGGCTCGACCAGGCCGTGCTGCTCGGACGGCTCCTGGGCACCCTGATCCCGCTGCTCCTGCTCCTCGCCGCGGGCATCGGCCTCCTCGTCGGACTCGCCTGGCTGCTCAACCTGATCACCCGCGGCTGGGCAGGGCGCCTCTTCGGGGCGCTCAGGGAACGCCCGTGGATCGTCGCGGTGATCGCCGGAATCTGGGCCGGACTCTCCTACCTGGGCTTCCTCTCGTACGTGTCAGCGGGGGACGCGGAGCAACTGGACGGCGGGGACGTCGTCTTCGCGGTCGTGCTGGGCGTGCTGGCCTACGTCGTGCCCTTCCGCCTGCTGCGCCGCAGGTCGGTGGGCCGCGCCGGCATGAAGGTGCTGATCGGCGCCTTCACGGGTATCGGGCTCGGATACCTGCTCATCCTCCAGATGGTCTTCGGCGCGGTGGACGTGTACAAGACCGGCCGGTCCAACACCCTCCTCGACACCCTCGGCTTCCAGGACCAGTGGGCCACGCTCCAGGACAGCGGCGGCAAGACGCTCTACGACGGGCGCTGGATGATGCTGCTGGGCGAGTTCGAGGGCGGCTACGCCTTCTACGACTGCGACAGGATGACGACCTTCCGCAAGTTCTCGGAGAGCACGATCCTGGTCGACATCCAGCTCCAGCCCGAGCGGGAGAAGGGATTCACCTGCGGCTCTCTCGTCGAGGGCGCCAAGAAGGGGCAGTGATCGGGCGCTAGCGCCCGGGCGGCTCGTCGCCCGGGACGTCCACGTGCTCGCCGATCAGGGGGACGAAACGGGCGGGAGTCAGCAGGCGCTCCTGGACCAGGTGGCCCCGCCGTTTGCCGAAGAGTGTGACGATCTCGTTCAGGTCCTCCTGGATCGGCATGACCAGTCGTCCACCCTCGGCCAGTTGGCCGGCGAGCGGGGCGGGCACCGTACGGGCCGTGGCGGAGACGACGACGGCGTCGAAGGGCGCGTGTTCCGGGAGGCCGGCGGTGCCGTCGCCGACCATGACCTCGGCGTTGGCCACCCCTGCCGCGGCGAGGTTGGCCCGTGCGTGCTCGGCCAGGTCGGCGTGGCGTTCCATCGAATACACCTGGCGGGCCAGGCGGGCCAGCAGGGCGGTCTGGTACCCGTACCCGGTGCCGATCTCCAGGACCGTCTCAGTGCCCGACAGCCTGAGGGCGTCGATCATCTGTGCGATCAGGGACGGCTGTGACGTGGGCTGCCCGTGGCCGATGGGGATGGGCTCGTCGCACGGAGCACGTGCGGCATAGCGTGGCGGCACGAACCGGTCACGTGGCGTGGTGGCGATGGCGGCCAGCAGTCGCGGATCCTCAACACCGGACCACTGGGCGGCCTCCACCAGCGGGTCGTACTCCATCGGCGGTCACCGGCCGCAGGCCCCCGTCGGCATGCTTCTCCGAGCCATGCCCACCTGCTTCCCGACCGCCTCGATCCGAATCCACGAGCGGACACCGCACCGGCCGGTGCGGTGTCCCCTCGACGGGTGGGTCAGGTGTCAGCAGGTCCTGCCGCTGTTGACGCAGCGGACGACGGTGCGCATGAGCTTCTCCGACATCACCCCGATGGAGCCGGCGTGGTCGGTGCCCGGGTCGTTCTGTTCGCTGGCGAACGCGTCCACCGCGAAGGGGACGTCCGCCGTGCTGGGCAGGTTCTCGTAGGTCAGCGTCATCCGGAGCTGCGGCACGGCCTCGGTGCCGCTCGGGCAGGCGCCGGTCTCGTCAGGGAAGACGAGGTGCGTACGGTGGTCGGCGCTGTCGAGGTTCTGGCCGTCCCAGCAGCTCGGCATGTCGAAGACGCGGACCACGTCGCTGCCGGAGGGGCAGATCGGATACTTGTCGGTCAGCCGGTCGGTGAAACCCGTGCAGGTCCACGTCGGCCGGGCGTCGGCGCCGCCGTTGGTGACCGCCCTGGCGTCGCCGGAGACCATCCTGAGGAACCTCGGTGCGGCCGTGACCTGCGACGTGGGGTTGCCGCGGTACTCGAGCCGGACCGACGACGGCTGTACGGGGGTGCCGACGTTGTTCGAGCCGGTCTCGTCATCGGAACCGCGTACGCGCAGGGTGGGCCAGAAGTAGGCGGACCGGTCGGCGGCCGTGCGGCAGCTGGTGTCCGCTTCGGCCAGGGTCTCGTTGGTCGAGAAGGCGTCGGTGGACATGTTGCCCACGTAGTCCAGCTGGAGCTGGGCTCCGTCCGACATGCCCGGGGCGAGGATGAGGTCGTCGGCGTTGGAATGGCCTGAGCCGGTCGTACCGCATCGGGAGACGAACGTGCCGGTTGAGCCGTTCTCGTCCGCCTGTGGCTGCTCTGTCTCGGGGACCTTCCGGATGTCGACGAAGTCCTCGGCCGAGGGGCCGGCGTTCTGCGCTGAAGAGCCGCCGAGTGTGCAGGTGGCGAGCTGGTTGAGGCCGGTGGGGCGTTGGGCGGCGCGTCCGATGGCTATGGCGATGCGGTCGAGGGTGGCGGCGCGTTTGTCGGCGAGTGGGCCGAGGATGGCGTTCTGGACGAAGTTGGGGCCGCCTTGTCCTGTCGATCGGGCGAGTCGGTCGTTGGCTTCCTGGAGTTGTTTGTCGAGCAGTGCGAGGTTCCGGTCGACTTCGGCCTGGGCGGCTGCGGGGATGCCGGGCAGTTTGCCGGTCACGCTGGGGCAGACGATGGACTGCGCCGCGGCCGTACCGAGGTAGACGTTCACCGTGCCTGCCTGCGCGGACAGCGGAGATCCCCACAGGACGACGGCGATGCTCCCGCCTAGGGAGGCAGCCCCCAACCAGGGCCTGAATCGTCTTCCCCCCGATGGACTTCGCATGCGACCACTCCCTCCGGTTTCGTGATGTGGGCAAGGAGTCCGATCTTCGAGAGGTACGCGGGTCCGGATCGGGGGGTTCATCCGGCGATGATCAACTCGGACGCAGGGCGGCGGACGGACCCCTGCTGACCAGCACGAATGCGTATTTATGCACATTCGAGGATTGAACCCGGCGCGAGACGCGGGTCGTACAACCGTGCGACGAACACCGCTACGCGCCTCACACCCGAGGCGACTGAAAGGGTTGATCATGACGAAGCGCATCCTCACCGTCCCCGGCCTCGCGCTCGCCGCCACGCTGGTCGCCGCCTCCTTCGGCCCCGCCATGGCGCAGGCGGAGACGGGCACCGACGTGTACCTGGCGGCGACGCTGCTGGGCAAGAACGAAGTGCCCGCCCCTGGTGCCAAGGTCGGCGACAGGAACGGCAGCGCGATCGCCGTGTTCCGCATCCACGGGCAGCAGGTCGACTACGCGATCCGGTGGCAGAAGGTGGCCGCTCCGACCGCGTTCCACATCCACCAGGGCAAGGCCGGCAAGAACGGCGACGTCAAGATCCCGTTCTTCGGCGAGGCGCTGCCCGGCTCGCTCGACGCCGTCAAGGGCACCGTCACGGTCAAGGATCCGGCCCTGCTCGGCAGGATCGCGAACAACCCGAAGCGCTGGTACGCCAACCTGCACACCAGCGAGTTCCCCGGCGGCGCCGTCCGTGCCCAGCTTCACCGGATCCACCCCGTGTCACTGGAGTCGGTGCTGGCCGGCGGCTCGCACAGCACGCTCACGGCACTGGCCGACGGCCGCCAGGAGGTGCCCGCGCCCGGTACGAAGGTCGGCGACAAGGACGGGCGGGCCGCCTGGCTCCTCTGGGTGCAGGGCACCAAGGTTCACTTCGCCACGGCCTGGAAGCGGATCGCCCAGCCGACCAACGGCCACATCCACCGCGGCGTGAAGGGCAAGAACGGCCCGGTGGTCGTCGACTTCTTCGCCGCCAAGAACGGCCTGCCCGCCGGCGTCAACGGCATCGCCGGCACCGGCACCACCACGGCCAAGGTCGCCGACGGCATCAGGCACAACCCCAAGGGCTGGTACGCCAACCTGCACACGAGTGAGTTCCCCGGCGGCGCGGTGCGCGGCCAGCTGCACCGGGGCGGCTGGTAACGCGTCAAGTCGCCGTACGGGGGTGCCGCCCCCCCGTACGGCGACGCTGCGTGTGATGGCAGTACCTACGTAGTCCGAAATAGGTATCTATACGGGGATTTTTCACCTCTCATCCAGGGGCTCACTGAGGCATTCTCAAGGTGTGAGCAATCCACGCTCACCTGAAGAGGGGACAGCAGGAAACCGAAAGGCAGCATCACGTCCTCAGCTGCCACTCGGGGTGCAGGGCAATGAATATGGTTTCGTGGAGCAGGATCTGGACAGCGGCGACCGGCCGTCGCCCGGTGGCGGGCCGGACGGCCTCGTGGTGGCTGCCCGCTGACGACTTCGGCTCGGTGCGCAGTGCGCGCCGGCTCACCCGTGACAAGCTCGCCGACTGGGGCTTCAAGGCCCAGACGGAGGTCGCGGAGCTGCTCGTCAGCGAGTTGGTGACCAACGCACTGGAGCACGCGTACGGACAGGTCCGCCTCAGCCTCTTCGCCGAGGACGGCCTGCTGCGGTGCGAGGTCGAGGACGAGAATCCCGAGCTCCCGCACATGCGCACCGCCGGCCCGGCCGCGGAGAGCGGGCGCGGGCTGTTCCTGGTCGACGCGCTCTCCTGCTGCTGGGGCGGTGTCCGCACGCCTCGCGGCAAGGCCATCTGGTTCGAACTGCCGACGTTCACCCACGCCGAGGCCTGCCCCCTGGACGCTCTCGCGTTCGCTGCGTGAGGATGTACATGCTCTGCGTATCGTCAAGACATGACGATAGAGTCGCTGGGCATCGTGGAGGCCCGCAACAAAGCTCGGCGTCCTGGTGTCCCGCGCCGTTCACGCTCATCGACCCACCAAGATCAGCCGGGGGAACCGCGCCCTCATGACGACCCTGCCAAGCTGCTGCCTCAGATCGCCCAGGAGGCCTACACGAAGGCAGAGGCAGCGTTCCAATAGCTGCATCGCTGAACTCTTAGCATCCTGATTGCCCTGGTCACGATGGTTCGGCGGAGAGCGGTGGCGGATGAGAGGAGGCTCCCGATAAGACAGCAGATGAGCAAGGTCCGATGCCCAAACCGGGAGCCACGTTGCTGGGGTTCGGTCGGCGAGGGCTCGCCGGTGGAGGGTTCTCTCGGTTAATGATCAGCCCCAGCAGCGCCCCGATGAAGATGGGCGAGGCCTTGTACCGGAAGTCCTGCGCCGAGCCGCAGGGCACAGGCCGCCAGCCCCGCGGCCAGTAGCGATGCCAGGGCCGCGCTGCGTGGCGTCGCTCCTGGCTGCCCGAGCCTCGAGCTTGGAGGAGTCGCTGGTGGCGGTTCATCCCCGCGCTGGTGGTCGTGGCGCTGTGTCCGTCGGGCAGGCCGTCCCGATGGTCACCAGCGCCCGCGATGCTGTTGGTGCGTTTTGGACATGTGTTCGATGTCTAGGGTGACGGAGGGATGGTCGGGCCACTACTCTTGTGCTGTGAGCCGGTGGGACGACAGGGAACGCGCTGCAATGGTGGCGCTACTTCGTCGTACCGCTACGGAGAAGGGCGAGCGTGAGCTTGTTCAGCAACTCGCCGAAGAGGCCTCAGCTGTGGCACTCTTGCGCGAACGCCTGGCACCCGTCGATCTGTTCTCGGATCCAGTTGACGAAGCGATAGCCCAGGCCGCAGAGGAGATCGCCTCCTGGGAGCAGAGTGGCATCCAAGTCATCGCCTTGAGAGACGATCGCTATCCGCACCGGCTGCGGGACGTGTTCGATCGACCTCCGCTGCTGTTCGCCCGTGGGACGGTCCTTGACGAGGACAATGGGGTCGCGGTGGTCGGTTCACGGGTGGTCTCATCGGAAGGTCGATCTACGGCGGCTGAGCTGGCCACGCGGTTGGTGGAGCGCGGTCTCTCAGTTGTCTCGGGTCTGGCCGCCGGTGTCGATACTGCGGCTCACCGGGCCGCGCTCACAGCCGGCGGTCGGACGGTGGCCGTCATCGGCACCGGGATCTGTAAACATTTCCCCCCAGAGAATCGTGACCTCCATCGAGAGGTTGCCGAGCAAGGTGCCGTGTTCTCTCAGTTCTGGCCGGACAGAGGGCCGGACAAGACGACGTTCCCACTGCGGAACGGCACGATGTCGGGCTACAGTTTGGCGACGATCATTGTCGAGGCCAGCGAGCGGAGCGGGACCCGCATCCAGGCGCGCAAGGCCGTGGAACACGGTCGACCGGTGATCTTGATGCAGTCCGTGATTGACCGCACCCAGTGGGGCCGGGTTACGGCGGGCAAGCCCGATGTCCATGTGGCTCGAAGCGCTCGCGAGGCGATGGTCATCGTCGATGCCCTGCTGGACCGTCCCAAGCAGTTGGAGAGTTTGCTCACGAGGATCGGCTGACTCAATGGCGGAGGCATCGCCTGTGCTTCGGGGGATGATTCGAGATCGGCTTGGCGCGATCATGACGAATCCCACCCGGATACCGAATGTCACATGTGACATCTGTACGGCTCCTGTCCCCTCGCAGTACACGAAGTGCTACCGCTGCTACGCGGATGCCCACAAGGGGAGTGTGCCTGTCGCACGGCGAGTCGTTCCTTTGACCTACGCTGTCGTGGGCACGCAGGCGGACCGGGACATGTACCGCTACAAGGATCCAATGCCCGACGGAGCCCAGCGGCTCCGCAACCCCTCTTATCAGCGGTTACTCCTTCTTCTGCTGGGTTTCGCCAATGTCCATGCATCGTGCCTCGATGTCGGTGCGCGTAGGCACGTCACGGGCGTGACGGTGGTTCCCTCACTTCGAGGACGAGCCGGCACCCATCCACTGGCTACTCTGGCGGCGGTTCTTCCAGGTCATTGGGAATGGACGGGGCTCAACGCCGCTCCCGAATCCTCACCGACCGCGAGTACTCCCTGGACATTTGTCCTGTCACAGGCGGCAACTGCCAGTGGCCACGACGTCCTGGCGTCGCCGTCGGCGTCTAGCCGGGTCCGTGTCCAGGTACGTCCGGCTCGTCTTGCGCGGGGGGCTCACTCGGCGAACGTTCGCTCGGCGCGGGCTCGCCCGGTGAGGACGTGACCGTCTCAGATTCCGCCGGTACGGGACGCAGCGCGCGCCCGCCCCGCCGTACCGACGCCACCACCAGCCGCCCCACGCTCCCCAGCAGCAGCGGCACCAGCAGCACCCCGATGAGGATCGGCGAGGCCATGTACCGGAAGTCCTGCGCCGAGATGTTGGCCAGGATGGCCAGCTGCTGCCCGGCCACCACGGCGGCCACGCCCAGCACGTACCGGTTCCGCAGGGCCCAGGCCGCCAACCCCACGGCCAGATACGAGAGGTACGCCCACAGCGCCCCCCGCCACAGCGCCCAGTCGTACTGCGGCGCCAGCGCGTCGGCCAGCCACGGGTCGGCCACCCGGTTCAGCTCCCATGACAGCGGCCGCAGCGAGTAGACCCAGCGCCCGGGGAAGTCGGGCACCTTGTTCGGCCCCACGTAGGTGTCGGCGTTGGGCCGTCGCGAGAACCGGTAGGTCATCCCCCCGATCGTGAGATCGTCCTGCACGGGCCTCCAGGCGATCGCCCCCCGGCACAGGCGGGTGTCCAGGATCATGCGCGGCTCGGAGAGCAGCAGCCGCTTCCACAGGTCGAGCAGCTGGGAGGCATGCGCGTCGGCCTGCTGCCAGCTGAAGTCCCGCCGCCAGATCAGCGGGTTGACCGTGTAGCAGGTCCCGCCCTCCTGCCACCGCGTCAGGGGCGCCACCGACGCCATCAGCGTCTTGTCCTGTTCGCTGAACAGCTCGGGATGGTCCCGGTACGCCACCGCGATGTCGCCGAACGCCGTGTGGTACACGTACGTCTTGGACGGGGCCGCGATGCCGAAGTTCGGGAACACCAGGTTCGTGAGCACGAGCGGGAGGGCGGCGGCGAAGGTGCCGGCCAGGAGCAGCCGCACGCGCATGGTCCTGACGATCACCAGCAGCGCCAGGACGGCGACGCCCACGACGAGGAAGCCGTTCGCCCGGAACAGGCCGAGCAGCGTGAAGAGCACCCCGAGCCCGGCCAGCGCGGGCACGGTGACAGCGCGCCTGGCCGCGATCCGCGCGCACACGCCCGCGATGGCGATCGCGCAGATCGTGAACGGCACGTCCTTCCACAACGTCACCGAGAACGCGCCCACGGGCGGCGCCAGCGGCATCAGCATCGCGACGAGAGTGGTCGGCAGGCGGGGCGCGCCGAGCGCCTTCAGGGACTGCGCCAGATACGTCAGCGCCGCCGCCATCGCGGTGGTCTGCGCGAACGTGACCGCGCCCAGGTCACCGGTCTTGGTGAAGCTCAGCCACACCAGCGCGTCGTAGAGCACCGAGTGGTCGCTCACCCAGGGCCCGACGACGGTGTGGCTGAGGTACAGGACCGAGTCGCGGCTGAACAGGCCCGGGTAGAATGCGGCCCACCAGCAGCCGAGGACGGCCTGGATGACCACGAAAGTCGCGAGTGCGACCCATCGCCTCCGCTTGCCCATGATCCTGATCAGGGGTAGCTGACTCCCGGCTTCGGCCCCTTACCGCGTAGCAGCGTCGGGACCGTGACGAGGTGGTAGCCGCGTTTCTTGAGCTCCTTGAGGATCTCGGGCATGACCTTCACGGTCGCGGGGACCACGTCGTGCATGAGGATCATGCCGTCGCGCTTGGCCAGCCTGAGCACGGCGGCCTTGATCTTCTTGGTGTCACGCAGCTTCCAGTCGAGCGTCGTGCCCGTCCAGAGCACCTGCGCCAGGTCCAGCTCGTCGGCCAGCCCGAGCACGCGGTCGTCGGTCTCCCCGTAGGGCGGCCGGAACATCGTCGGCCGCACCCCCGTGGCCTGCTGGATCGCGCTCTGGGTGGTCTTGATCTCGTCGAGGATCTGCTCGTCCGACAGGGACGGCAGCGAGGCGTGGGAGTAGGTGTGGTTGCCGATCGCGTGCCCCTCCGCGAGCTCCTGCCTGGCCACCTGCGGCCGCTTCTCCACCTGCTTGCCGACCAGGAAGAACGTGGCCTTGGCCCCTGCCTGCTTGAGCGTCTTGAGCAGGGCGGGCGTGTTCGGGCCTGGGCCGTCGTCGAAGGTCAGGGCCAGGCACTTGACCCGGGCGCAGTCGACCGTTGTCGCCTGGGCGGGCAGCGAGGTCATGGCCAGCGTCACCGCGAGCAGGGCATGAAACACCACGGATCACAGCCTAGGGCCAATATCCCCAGACCGCGCATGCCAGGGCGTCTCGTTCTGAATACGCCCATCTCGCGAGCCAAGCGTCATTTGATGACGGTCACCAGCCGCGTGAACTCGGCAGGGAGATCGAACCCGTCCCACACCCGGTGGAAGCTCAACGCGCTCCCGACCGGCACCATGCGATCGACCCCGCGCCCGGCGAGCTCCCTGGCCAGCCTCTCCAGCTCGTCCTTGGCGAACCCGAAGTGCGTCATCGTCTGGTCCCGCCGTTCGACCAGCATGACCAGCTCCGCCAGCGACCCGAGCCTCGCGTGCGCGAACGTCCCCGCCCCCAGCCACTGCCTCGGCGCCGTGGCCGCCGCCGCCAGCGTCACGTTGGCCAGCGCGTTCCCCCGGAACTCGATGCTCTCCGCCAGCCCGTCGGCGGCCAGGCCGTAGGTGGAGACGCGCTTCTCCACGGCCATCGCCGCATCGACCCCCCACCCGCGTACGGTCACCACTCGCGCCACGTGCTCGCAGAAGTCGGCCCGCGCCGCGTCGCAGTCGCCCTCCGCGCCCACCCAGAACACGGTCCTGGGCGAGGAGCAGGCGGCCTGGTCGAACCAGTAGGTGTCGTTCACGAACCCCTCGGCCACGGTGACCCGCGCCGCCCTGGGCGCGCACAACCAGGCCGCCGCGCGCACGACGGCGAACGAGGAACGGTCGGGGAAGACCAGGTCGCGGGCGTGCGGGGCCAGCGGGTGACGCCGCATCTCACGTACGGTGCCGTCGCCGCCCCACACCACCCGCAGGTCGCAGGCGGCGGAGAGCGCGGCGGTGATGCCGTCGCTGCGGCCATAGGAGACGATGCGCTGGGTGGCCGCTATGACCGGATCGGCGTCGGTCAGGGCCTCGTGCAGGGTGTCCAGGATGACCTCGGCGACCGCGCCGGAGCGGGGCGACAGGCGCACGATGTTGCGGTTGCCCATCAGGGCTGACAGGGCCCAGGAGTAGACGAAGACGGTGTCGACGTTCGCGGGCGGGATGTGGAAGACCAGGCCGCGCGGCACGCGTACGTGCTCGGTGCCGAGCCCCTCCAGGGTGCGGGCCAGCTCGCTGGGCCGCAGGAAGAAGCCGAGCGAGCCCAGCTCGGGGTGGCGCCGCGCCAGCGCGGGCCGCAGTAGCCGTCTGCCGAAGGCGGAGAGGAACTCGCGGACCCGCTCGTCACCCACGTCGAGCCCGCCGCCCAGCTCCCCGAGCAGCTCCTCGACCGGCACGTGGGCCCCGGCGGGGAAGCGGACATCGAGCTTCGGGTCGTCCAGCATCAGCCCTGCCCCATGGTGTCGCTGCAGCCGCGTGCCTCCGCCCTGGGCAGCCTGCCCAGGACCTCGAACCGCTTTCCCGGCCAGTGCCCGTCATCGACGCCGCGCACCACGCCCAGGTCCTCGGTCAGCAGCACGTGGCCGGGGTAGGACGTGGGCAGCGTGCTGACGACCTCGATCAGCCCCGGCTCGCCGACGGCCGCCTCCTGCCAGCTCTCCGGATCACGGATCACGACATCGGCGAAATCGGGGCAGTACAGCCCATCGCCTTCGGGGCCTTCCAGGAAGACGGTGCCGATCTGCTCGACCATCCCGTAGAAGTTGTGGATCCGGCTCAGCCCGCACTCGGCCGCCAGCCGCCTCCGGAACTCGGCGTTGTCCACCGCCTGCTCGGCCAGCCGCTTCCACCCCCCGGAGTGGATCAGCACCCCCTGCGACAGGTCCGCCCCGAGGCCGCGTAGGTGGAGCCAGACCATGAACGTGAACCCGAAGACCAGGAACCGCTCGCTCCCGTGACGCGCCAGGAACGCCTCGACCGCCTCCGCGTCCACCCCGCCCTGGTCATCCAGCACGAACGTGTGGTCCCTGCCGAAGTTCATCATCCCGAGCACGCCGGCGCCCCGGGCGCTCAGCGTGGGGTCGCGTACGACGGAGCGGCTGTCCACGATCAGCATCGGCAGCCGGCGCTCGCCGAGCACCTCCCTGAGCGTCGCCGCCAGCATCCGCGTCTGCGCCGCGGCCGCCTCGCGATCGAGATAGACCCGGCTGGGCTGCTGCCCGGTGGTCCCGCTGGAGGTCAGCACCCTGAACACCTGGTCCTCCCGCACGCTGCGCAGCTCGTGCGTCTTGAACAGCCGCACGGGCAGCCAGGGCAGCTCGACCAGCCGCTCGTACGGGGGCCGCGCGGCGATGGCGTCGAGGATCCTCCGGTAGGGCGGGCACGCCTGCCTGTGCCGCTCGGTGAGCGCCGCCAGCTCGCTCGCCAGGGCTGCCTCCCGCTCGCGCTCGGCCAAGCTGAAAACGCTCACCTGCCCCCCTCCACCCCACGGCGGGTCGCGGGGCGCTCGCCGGCCGTCATGTGCGCGACTCCAGCGCCCGGTAGTCCACCTTGCCGGTGGACAGCAAGGGCAGGCTGTCGATGCCGCGGACGTCGAACCCGCTCCAATGGACCCGCAGCTCGGCCCCAAGCCGCCGCGCCAGGACCGCGCAGCCGGCCGCGTCGAGGCCCTCGGCCCACACCGTCACCCGGTCGTCGCCGCTGGTGGCCGCCACCGGGACCGGGCCGCGCAGCAGGCGCTCGACGTCGTCGAGGTTGACCCGCACGCCGAAGACCTTGCCGATCCGCCTGAGCCGCCCCGTGATGTAGAGGAACCCCTCGGAGTCGAGCCGCCCCAGGTCGCCCGTACGCAGGACGCCGCCCAGATCGTCGCCCCTGGCCAGGTCGGCAGCCGTCTCCGCGTAGCCCATCATGACGTTGGGCCCGTGGTAGACGATCTCGCCCTCGTCGACGGACAGCCGCCCGCCGGGGATGGCCGGCCCGGCGGAGCCCGGCTTGTCGGCCAGGCGGTCGGGGGGCAGGACGGCGATGCGGGCAGTGGCCTCCGTCTGCCCGTACATCACGAAGAACCGGTCGGCCTTGCCCGCGAACTCCGTGACCAGCTCCGGGCTGAGCCGCCCCCCGGCCTGGGTGAGCGTGACGAGCGTCGGGTGCTCGGACCGCTCGTAGCGCAGCCGCCGCAGCATCTCGTACTGGTACGGTACGGCGGCCAGCGACGTGCACCGGTGCGCGTCGAGATGCGTCCAGAACGACCGTTCGAGCAGCCCCGCCTCCGTCAGCATCACGGTCGCCCCCGCCGCCAGATGGCTGTTGAGCACCGACAGCCCGTAGCTGTAGTGCAACGGCAGGCTGGTGGGCGCGATCTCGTCGGAGGTGATGGACAGCGCCGCGGCGATGGCGGCGGCGTTGGCCGACACGGCCTGGCGCGACAGGCGTACGAGCTTGGGATTGCCCGTCGAGCCCGAGGTGGCGAGGAGCACGGCCAGGTCGGGATGGGGCTCTGGGGCGTCGTGGCGTGGCGGCGGCGAGCCGTCGGCCGCGTGCGTGAAGCCGAGCAGCGCCGTCGGCCGGAACCGGCCCACCAGCTCGGCCAGCGCCCCCGGCGACAGGTCGGGGTCGAGCAGCGCGACCGGCCGGCCCGACCGCCAGGCGGCGAGATAGCGCAGGACCGACGTGAGGTTGTTGCGCATGCCGCAGAACAGCGGCCCGGGACGCAGCCGGGCCAGGGCCTCCGCGGTGCGGTTGACGTGGTGGAGCAGCTCGTCGCCGCCCAGGCTCGCCGGCTCTCCCGCGATGACGAGGCGGGCCTGTGGGTGCGGGAACATCACAGCACCAGCCCGCCGTCCACGCCGATGACCTGGCCGGTGACGAAGGCGGCGGCCGGCGAGAGCAGGAACGCGACGGCGCCGGCGACGTCGGCCGGCGTGCCGAGCCGCCCGAGCGGGGTCGCGGCGACGGTGGCGGCGCGGGCCTCCTCGTCGAGCGTGGCGAGCATGTCGGTCTTGATGTAGCCGGGGGCCACGGCGTTGACCCTGATGCCGGTGGGCCCCAGCTCCTTGGCCGCGGCCAGGGTCAGGCCGATCAGGGCCGCCTTGGTGGCGGAGTAGACCGCCTGGCCCGCGCCGCCCATGCGGCCCATCATCGACGAGACCAGCACCACGGCCGGAGAGGTGCCGCGGCGCAGCAGCCTGAGCGAGGACTGCAGCGTGTACGTCGCCCCCACGGCGTTGACCTGGAAGAGCCGGTCGACCGTGTCGTGCCGGGTCATGCCGAGCGGGCCGCCGGCGTGCACACCTGCGTTGACCACGAGCGCGTCGAGCCGGCCGTGCCGCTGGTAGATCTGCCGCATCACGGCCGACACGGCCCCGGCGTCGGCCACGTCGCAGGCGACGGAGTCGGTGACCCCGCCGGTCTCCGCGGCGACCTCGGCGGCGGCCTTCGCGGTCCGCTCCTGGTCGCGCCCGTGGAGCACGACGTCGAAGCCGGTCGCCGCCAGCGTGGCCGCGACGGCCCGTCCGATGCCCGCCGTCGAGCCGGTGACGAGGACGACCCTGCGCTCAGCCGGGGCCTCAGACGGCGGCGCCGACGCCATGCTTCTCCAGCAGCTCGGCCGCCTTGGCGAACGAGCTCATGTCGATCATCTCGTCAGTGTCGATCATGATGGAGAACTCGTCCTCCATCGCGGCGATCAGTGCCATGTGGGCCAGTGAGTCCCACTGAGGGATGGCGCGGTATTCGAGCCCGTCGACGTCGGCGTCGGCCGGGAGGTTGAGCGCGCCGCGGAAGACGGCCCGCAGGCGGTCGAGATGACTCATGATCACTCACTCTCTGTCCTCAAGCCGCGACACAGTGTAGCGGGATCTGCGGGATGAGGAAAAACCAAGCCCCCGTCTCCAGTAATGGAACCGTATAACGGCGGGTGGCGCCCGTTGAGGACTGGGAATGTCGGACGGACACGGTCCACCGTACGGGGGGAATGATGGACGAATCCAATCACTGGTACGGGCACTCGCGCATACTCAGCAGATACTGCGGCCTGCCGGAGGAGTCGCCGAAACGCATCCAGGGTTTCCTTCAGCACGGCTGGAACTATCTCCACGGATTTCCGCCCGACGACCACTGGTGCAGCCCCGGATATCCCCGTTTCATCTGGTCCGACGTGCTGCGCCGCCGGGGCTGGTCCATGGGCCGCAGGGGGCACTACCTCATCGGCGCGCCCTGGATTTACCTGCTTCACCTGGAGCCTGAGTTGGGCACGGTGCCCGAGCGCAAGGGTACGATCTGGTATCCCTTTCATGGCTGGGAAAAGCACTCCGTCATTGGCGACCATGCCCGGCTGGCCGACGAAATCCGAAATGTCGAGACCGAGCGTGTCACGGTCTGCCTTTATTGGTTGGAATTCGCGAATCCGGACATTCGGCGGGCGTACGAATCGAGGGGGTTCCGGGTCATCTGCCACGGCGAGCGCGGTTCCCGCTGGGAGGGAAAGGGCCGCGACTTCCTGCGCAAGCAGCTGGTCCAGTTGCGGCGCCACCGCAGGGTGGCCTCCAACCGGCTCGGCAGCGCGCTGTTCTACGGCGCCTCGGTGGGGTGCGAGGTGGCCGTGTACGGGGATCCGATGCAGTTCGAGGACGAACGTCCCGAGTACGGCGGCACGGCGCGCCGCATGCGCCTCTGGCCCGAGCTGCACGGCACGCACGTCGACCGCGAGCTGGCGGCGGAGGTGGCGCGGCGCGAGCTGGGATTCGAATATCAGGCGACACCGGAGGAGCTACTGCGAATGTTCGGATGGAAGCGGGCACGGGCTGTATGAACACGACTGATTTGCCCGAGAATGTTCGGTTGATCGGCGGAGAGATGCTGCTGTGGTCCGACATGTCCAACATGGGCGGCATCACGGACTGGCGGGGCGCGGCGCTCGAGCTGATCAGGCGGCTCATCCCGGCGAGCGGCCGGGTGCTGCTGGTCGGGCCGCATCCACAGGGGCTGGTGGACGAGGTGGTCTCCCAGGCCACGTCGGCCGCCGTGCTGCTGCGCTCCTACCCCGACGCCTGCGCTCTCGGCGAACGGCATCCGGGGCTGGCGGTCTTCTGCGGGCGGCTGGAGGTGTTCGCCGCGGAAGAGCCGTACGACCTGGTGCTGGCGCTGGACGGGCTGCTGCGCACGCACTCCGCCGAGGCGCCCGCGGCGGCCTGGCGCGAGTCGCTCGGGGCGCTGGCCGGGCTGACCGCGCCCGGCGGGCTGCTGGTGCTCGGCGTACGCAATGACCTGGGCGTCGACCGGTTCCTCGAGGCCAGGCCGGCGGACCGGGAGGGCGGCGACGACCAGTGGGCGCCGCACGGCTTCGACCCGACCTACCCCAGCGGTCCCGCGGCCCTCGACAGGGGGCTGGAGTCGGCGGGGCTGAGCGTGCGGCGGTGCTATGCGGCGTATCCGGCCAGGCAGGCGCCCCGCGCGCTGCTGTCCCGCGAGGCGCTGGCCGCCGACCTCCCGGACGCGCTCACGTTCCCGCTGAGCGCGCGGGGCGGCGAGCGCATGCTGGTGGCCGACCCGCTCCAGCTGACCCGCCTGGTGTTCCGGCACCGCCTGGGGGAGGAGCTCGCACCGCTGTGGCTCGCGGTGGCGACACGCCCCCCGCACGACACCGAAGCGGCGGCGACACGCTCCCCGCATGACACCGAAGCGATCGCGACACGCCCGCCGCACGACACCGAAGCGGTTGCGACACGCCCGCCGCACGGGCTCTGCACGACCGACGACGACGGAACCGGGTTGCCGCTCGGGCTCGTCGAGGAGGGCGCCACGCTGTACGAGCTCACCGGCGACGGCGCCAGGCGCCTCCCGGACGGTGAGGAGCGCCCGATCCCGGCGGGCCGGGTCGTGGAGGAGATCCTCGTCGAGGCCTGCGCCCGCGAGGACGTCCGGGCCGTACGCGAGCTGCTGCGCGAGCTGGCCGCATGGCTGGAGGCGGGCGGCGACGTGTCGGCCGCGACGGACTGCCTGGTGTACGACGGCGAGCGGTTCGCGGCCATCAGCCCGCCGGCGGGCCCGTCCACCCCGCCCGAGCCGAGGATCGTCCTGTGCAGGATCCTGTGGCGGTTCGCGGTCAGGCTGCTGGCGGCCGGCCATCACCACCCGTGGCCGTGGCCGCTGGAGGCCGACCAGCTCGCGCTGACCCTGTGCGGCATGGCCGACCGTCCCTGCGGCCAGGGCGACCTCGACCGCGCCCGCAAGCTGGACGCCGAGCTGGGCTGCCCCGGCGAGGAGCACGTGCCCACGTACCGGGACCTGCTCGGGGTCCGCGACCGCCTGGCCGACCAGCTCACCGGGGCCCTGGCCAGGATCTCGCGCCTGGAGACCAAGCTCTCCTACCGGGAGCGCGAGCTGGTGCGGGCGAAGGCCAAGCTGCGCAGGAGCCAGCGCAAGGCCTCCGCCTACCGCAAGACGCTCGGATACCGCCTCTCCCGCCGCCTGGCCCGCCCCCGCAAGGTCGCCCGCAGGGTCATCCGGCTGCTGTCCGGCTAGCCATGGAGAAACGGATAACCACCCAGAAAGAGGAGAGCGTGTGCCGGTTCTTTCGGTGATAGTCCCGTTCCACAACGTCGAGAGGTACATCGGGCCCTGCCTGGACTCCATCGCCGCCCAGACGCTGGACGACCTGGAGGTCATCTGCGTCGACGACGGCAGCCGCGACGGCGGCGCCGCCGTCGTCGGGTCCAGGCTGGCCGATGACCGCCGGATCAGCCTCATCAGGCAGGACAACCAGGGCGTGGGCCACGCCCGCAACGTCGGGGTGGGCCGGGCGACCGGCCGCTACCTGGCCTTCGTGGACGGCGACGACACCGTGCCGCGCGACGCGTTCAAACGCATGGTGTCCTCGCTCGAGTCCACGGGCTCCGATCTGGCCTGCGGAAACGTCATGCGTCTCTACCGCAACCTGCTCATGCCGTCGTGGGCGCACAGGGAGGCGTTCGCCCGGCCGATCAGGCGCACCCACATCACCCGCCACCCGCTGCTGGTCCGCGACCGCATGCTGTGGAACAAGGTCTATCGCCGCTCGTTCTGGGACCGCCTCGGCCTGAGCTTCCCCGAGCGCATGTACGAGGACCAGCCCGTCGCCATGGCGGCCCACGTGGGGGCGGAGAAGGTGGACGTGCTGGCCGCGATCGTCTACCACTGGCGGCAGCGCGACGAGGAGGCCGCCTCCATCACCCAGCGCCGCCTGGAGCCCGGCAACCTGCGCGACCGCCTCCTGTCCGTGCTGGAGACCGCCGCCCTGCTGGAACGGGGGGCGCCGGGGCTCAAGACGGACTTCGACCGCGACACGCTGGACATCGACATGTCCGTCGCCGTGGAGGCCATGGCCGCCATGGGCGCGGCGGCGGACCCGGCCCTGCTGGACCTGGCCGCCCGATACCTCGACGGTGTGTCACGGGAGGCCTGGCGGAGCATCCCGTACCCGCTGCGCCTCCAGGTCCACCTGCTGCACCAGCGCCGCCTGTCCGAGCTGGCGTACGTCTTCGCCCAGGACCGCTGCGGGCAGCTGCAGCCCCGGGTGGGCGCGGCCGGGCTCCTGCGCAGGCGCTGGTACGGCAGGCACCCGATGATGCCGGAGCGCCTGTCGGAGGTCTCCGACGAGCTGGCCGTGACCGCCAGGCTGGTGAGCCTCGACTGGCGCGACGGCGTGCTCCACGGCGTGGGCCGCGTGGGGTTGGGCAGGTTCGAGGTGGGTGAGCTGCGCCGGATGCGGGTCAAGGTCTGGCTCGAGGAGCGCAGGACCGGCGCGAAGGTGCTGCTCTCCGACAAGGAGAGCGTGCCGACCTGGGAGAGCGTCGCGCAGGAGGACGGCGGCCCGCTGCCGGAGCACGCGTTCCCGTTCAGGTTCGCGTTCGACCCGGCCGCGCTGACGCCCGCGCAGCTGGCCAGGCATGGCCGCTGGGACCTGTGCGTGCGCCTCAGGGGTCACGGGCTGAAGCTCGACGGCCGGGTGGCGGGGCCGCGCTGGCTGCCGCCGCTGATCCCCGCGCCGCGCCTCAGCAGGGGCGTGTGGCTGGTGCCGGTACGCAGTCCCAGGGGCGCGTGGGGCCTGCGTCTTCGCACGGCGGAGGCGATCATCCGCGAGTGCCGGGTGGACGGCGGCGACCTGGTGTTCTCGGGGCAGCTGTCCGATCTGGGAGACGGGGAGCCGGTGGTCAGGCTGCGGCGCAGGAGCGACGGCGAGGAGATGTACTTCCCCGTGACGCTCGCGGGCCAGGACTTCCAGGCGCGGGTGCCGCTGGCCGACATCGACGAGTGCGTCGGTCACGAGTCGTGGTGGGAGGTCGTCATCGACCAGGGCAAACCCATCAGGCCGCTCGTACGGACCAGGCAGCGGCCCGTCGCGACCGTCGCGGACCGGCGCTTCCTCGTCGACCGGGGCGAGGACGGCTGCCTGCTGCTGGCCGAGCGCTGAGCAGCGCCGGTCAGGCAGCGCCGGTCAGGCAAGGATGCCGGCGAGCGTCTCCACGACGCGGTCCTGCTGGGCGTCGGTCAGATCGGGGAACAGCGGCAGCGACAGCTGCTCGGCGTAGTAGGCCTCGGCCTGGGGGCAGAGCCCGCGCTGGTAGCCGAGGTCCGCGAACACCGGGTGCCAGTACGCCGGCACGTAGTTGACCTGCACGCCGATGCCGGCGGCCCGCATGCGCTCGTAGACCTCGCGGCGGCGGCCGTCCTGGACCCTGACCGGGTAGAGGTGCCAGCTCGGCCGCACGTACGCGCGCTGGGTCGGCAGCGTCAGCCCCGGCACGTCACGCAGCAGCGCGTTGTAGCGCGCGACCAGCTCCCACCGCCGCGCGCGGAAGGCCGCGAGACGCCCGAGCTGGCTGAGCCCCAGCGCGCACAGCACGTCGGGCAGGCGGTAGTTCAGCCCGAACTCGTGCACCTCCTGATGCCATCCGCCCACGTCCGGCTCGCGCTGGTCGGCCGGGTCCCTGACCAGGCCGTGGTTCCTGAAGCGGTCGGCCCGCAGCAGCAGCGTGGGGTCGGCCGCCGCGACCGCGCCGCCCTCGGCGGTCGTCACGGTCTTGGTGGGGAAGAAGGAGAACGTGGTCAGGTCGGCGAGCGCGCCCACGGGCCGGTCCTTGTACGCGGCCCCGATCGAATGCGCCGCGTCGGCCACCAGCACCGCCCCGGCCGAGTCGGCGACCGTGCGCAGCTCGTCGTAGTCGGCCGGATGGCCCGCGTAGTCCACCGCCGTGACCGCCCGTGTCCTCTCACCGACCAGCGCGGCGACGGCGTCAGGATCGAGGTTGCCCGTGTCGGGCTGCACGTCGGCGAAGAGCACCCGCGCGCCCAGCAGCACGGCCGTGGCCGCCGTGGCCACGAACGTCAGCGGCGAGGTGACCACCTCCTCGCCCGCCCGCACCCCGGCCGCCACGTACGCGACGTGCAGCGCGGCAGTCCCCGACGTGACAGACACGCACGGCACGCCGCCCGTCCAGCGGGCCAGCTCCGCCTCGAACCGGCCGACGGCGGGCCCGGTGGTCAGCCAGTCGCCGCGCAGCACCCCGGCGACGGCCTCGACGTCGGAATCGGCGATCGACTGCCGCCCGTAGGGGAGCATCAGCCGGTCGCCATGGCGCGCAGGTCGGCGACCGAGAGCCACCGGTCGTTGGTGTCGGAGCGGTAGGTGAACCCCTCAGGCAGCACCTCTCCGCCCGGCGGCGTGTAGCCCCAGGTGGCGATCGTGGGCTGGACGATGTACCGGTCGGGCAGGCGCAGCGTCCTGCGGCCGTCGTCGGGCGCGATCATCTCCTCGTGCAGCTTCTCGCCCGGCCGGATGCCGATCTCGTAGATCGTGCTGTCGGGCGCCAGCGCCTCGGCCAGGTCGGTGATGCGCATGCTCGGGATGCGCGGCACGTAGAGCTCGCCGCCCCGCATGAGGTCGAACGAGTCCACCACGAACCTGACGGCCTGGTCGAGCGTGATCCAGAACCTGGTCATGCGCTTGTCGGTGATCGGCAGGCTGGCGCCCTGCTCCGCCAGGCGCAGGAAGAACGGCACCACCGAGCCCCTGCTGCCGATCACGTTGCCGTAGCGGACGACGGAGAATCGGGTCTCGTGGGCGGCGGCGTAGTGGTTGGCCGAGACGAAGAGCTTGTCGGCGACCAGCTTCGTGGCCCCGTACAGGTTGACCGGGCTGGAGGCCTTGTCGGTGGAGAGCGCGACCACCTTGCGCACGCCGCAGTCGATGGCGGCCTCGACGACGTTCTGGGATCCGGCGACGTTGGTGCGGACGTACTCGAACGGGTTGTACTCGGCCGTGTCGACCTGCTTGAGCGCCGCCGCGTGGACCACGTGGTCGATGCCGTGCATGGCGCGGGCCAGCCGCTCGCGGTCCCTGACGTCGCCGATGAACCAGCGCAGGCGCTCGTCGTCGCTGAAGAGCTGCCTGAGCTCGTACTGCTTGAGCTCGTCGCGTGAGAAGACCACCAGGCGGCGCACCCCCAGCGAGTCGAGCGCGTGGCGGATGAACGCCTTGCCGAAGGACCCCGTGCCTCCGGTGATCAGAATCGACGATCCACTGAGAATGCTCACGTGGCCCCCTGAAATCGCGCTGACGCGCTGTAGTCGTTCGAGCAGTTCGGTAGCATAGCGCGATCGATTGGGCACGCAGAGCCACACGGGGGAATGGGGCTTCGATGCGTATTGTCGGGATTGTCCAGGCACGCATGGGCTCGACCCGCCTGCCGGGCAAGGTGCTGCGGGAGCTGGGCGGCAGGTCGGTGCTGGGGTGGGTGGTCCGCGCCGTACGCGAGGCCGGCGCGCTCGACGATCTCGTGGTGGCCACCACGACCGAGGAGGCCGACGACGCGGTGGTCGCCGAGTGCCGCCGTCTCGGCGTGGCGTGGCACCGGGG
Source organism: Nonomuraea helvata (assembly GCF_039535785.1). NCBI lineage: Bacteria > Bacillati > Actinomycetota > Actinomycetes > Streptosporangiales > Streptosporangiaceae > Nonomuraea > Nonomuraea helvata. The sequence goes on along the minus strand of NZ_BAAAXV010000009.1, from coordinate 556,807 downwards.
GCCCGTGGACGACGTGCTGACGAGGTTCATGGAGGCGCTGGCGGGGCGGCGCGGGGACGCGGTGATGAGGTTCACGGCGGACTGTCCGCTGCTGGACCCCGCCGTGATCAGGGAGGCGGCGCTGGTGTTCCGTGCCGTGCGCGGGCTCGGCTACCTGAGCACGAGCCTGGCGCGCACGCTGCCGCGCGGGCTCGACGTGGAGATCGTGAGCAGGGCCGCGCTCGAGCGGGCCGACGCCGAGGCCGCGGGGTTCCACCGCACGCACGTGACCTCCTACGTCTACTCGCACCCGGGTGAGGCGCGGCTGCTCGGGCTCGCCTACCAGCCGGTCGCCGACGACCTGCGGATCACGCTCGACACGGAGGACGACTGGCGGCTCATCTCCCGGGTGGTGGACGCGCTGGGCGACCGGTGCCTGCCGTTCGGGACGGTGGTGGGCTGGCTGCGCGAGCGGCCGGAGGTGTGCGGGCTCAACGCCCACGTGCGGCAGAAGGCACTTCAGGACGCGTGAGCGGGGTCGGCTTCCGGTGCGACGCTGGCGTCAGGAGCGGCGTCGGCCACCTGGTGAGGTGCGTGGCGCTGGCCGAGGAGCTGTGCGCGCGGGGCGTGCCGGTGGTGTTCCTCGGCGAGGTGCGCGGCTCCGATTGGGCGCGGGCACAGCTCAGCGAGCGCGGGCTGCCGCTGGTGCCCGCTCCGGGGCGGCCGGCACGTCTGGCAGGGCTGGTCCGGGAGCTCCGGCTGGACGCCGTGGTCCTCGACTCGTACGAGCTGCCGGACGGCACGGGGGCGGCGCTCAGGGGGGCGGGTCCGCGCGTGCTGGCGATCGTGGACGGCGACCCGCTGGGCCAGGAGGCCGATCTCTACCTCGACCAGAACCTCGGCGCCGAGCGCCGCCCCTTCCCCCGGCCCGCGCCGCGCCTGGCCGGGGCGCGCTACGTACTCCTGCGGGACAGCGTGCGGCGGCGCAGGCGGGCCAGGCGTGCCGGGCCGGTGCCGCGCGTGCTCTGCTTCTTCGGCGGCACCGACAGCGCGGGAGTGGCCTCCGCCTGGGCCGGGGCACTGCGGGCGACCGGGGCGGCGTTCGAGGCCACGGTCGTCAGCCCGGAGCCGTTCGAGGCGGACGGGCCGATCACCGTGATCCCGCCGACCGACCGGCTGCCGGACCTCATGGCCGAGGCCGATCTCGTGGTCACCGCCGCCGGGTCGGCCATCTGGGAGCTGCTCTACCTCGGCGTGCCCACCGCCCTGAGCTGGGTGGCCGACAACCAGCTCATCGGCTATGAGGAGCTCGTGGGCCGGGGCGTCGCGGCCGGGCTGGGGCGCGAGGCCGACGCCCGGGCCGTCGGCGTGCTGGCCCGTCTGCTCGCCGACCCCGCCGCCCGCGAGGAGCACGGGTGGCGGGGCAGCGGCCTCGTGGACGGCCTGGGCAGGGAACGCGTCGCGGACGCCCTCCTCAGACCAGATCCCAGCTGAGCGGCGTGCCGGCCGGCACATCGCAGGTGAAGCGCCGTCCTATCACCTCTCTGGCCGCGTCGGGAGGCAGGCCGCCCGCGGGCCGGATCGAGCGGACGTTCTCCGAGCTCACCTCGTCGCCGGCGCGCACGTCGCGCACCACGTACAGGGACCGGCGGAAGCGCAGCCCCTCCTGCTCGGACGGCCGGGGCCCGATGCCCACGCCCCCCAGCGACTGCCACGCCCGTTCGCTCTCCACCACGAGCGCGGCCAGCTCGGCGGGCTCCAGCGAGAAGGCCGCGTCCACCCCGCCCTCGGCACGCGACAGGGTGACGTGCTTCTCGATCAGGCGCGCTCCCAGCGCCACCGCCGCCAGCGGCACCCCGATGCCGGGCGTGTGGTCGGACAGCCCGATCACCGCGCCCGTGAGCGCCTCGAGCCGCGGCAGCGACCGCAGGTTGCTCTCGGACGGAGAGGCCGGGTAGGAGGCCGTGCAGGACAGCACGGCGAGCTCGGTGCAGCCCGCCTCGCGGGCGGCGCCCAGCGCGGCCTGGATCTCACGCATCTCCGCCATCCCCGTGGAGATGATCAGGGGCTTGCCGGTGGCGGCCGCGAGCCGGATCAGCGGCAGGTCCACGATCTCCGAAGAGGCGATCTTGTACGCCGGCACGCCCAGCCCTTCCAGGAACTCGACGGCCGTGGGGTCGAAGGGCGAGGAGAACGCGATGAGCCCGTGCTCGCGGGCCCGCTCGAAGATCGGCTCATGCCACTCCCAGGGCGTGTGGGCGCGCTCGAAGAGCTGGTAGAGGGTCTCGCCGCCCCACAGCTCGTGCCCGTCGCCCACGCGGAACGCGGGCCCGTCGCAGTCGATGGTCAGCGTGTCGGGCCGGTAGGTCTGCAGCTTCAGCGCGTGCGCCCCACTGGCCGCCACCGCGTCCACGATGGCCAGCGCCCGCTCCAGGCTCCCGTTGTGGTTGCCGGACAGCTCGGCGACGACGAACGGCGGCTGGTCGACCCCGATCGCCCGCCCCCCGATGGAGATCATGCGTGCTCCTTACTGAGCCTGATGGTCACAACGTCTCGCGGCACCCCGTCGACGTCCCGCCGGTAGGCCCCGGCCTCCACGAACCCGAACCGCCTGTGCAGCCGCCGGGCCGCCTCGTTGCAGGCCAGCACCTCGCCGCGGAGCGTCGTCAGCCCGAGCGGCCCGAAGGCGTACTCGATGGCCGCCCGCTCCAGGCCGACCCACACCCGAAGCAGCGCCCCCGACTGGTCCAGCCCGTCAAGGTCGAGGTAGAAGCCCCAGGTGGCGCTCTCGGACGACAGGCCCGAGTAGGTGACCACGCCCGCGGCCCCCTCCTCGTGGTCGTAGATCAGCACAAGCTTGCGCGCGTCGGCGCGGGTGATCTCCCACCAGCGGGCGTGCTCGTCCTCGGAGATCTCGTGCGTGGTGAAGCTGGCTGCCCGCACGCGTGGATGGTTGCGCCATCGGCGCATGACCGGCAGATCGTCGTCCCGGACGCTTCTCAGCACCTCTCCCCCTACTGTTCGTGCTCGACTCACTGCACAACGTAGCGGATTATGCGTCCGGTAAAGAGCTGATCAGGGCTGCGGAATCCGCCGGGCGGCCGGGGCATGCTGCCCCTGAACCCGTCCCGAGAGCCAAGGAGCAATTCGGAATGATCCCCCTGCTCAGCGTGGTCGTCCCGGTCTACAACGTGGAGCCGTACATCACGGAATGCCTGAAGTCGCTGGCCGCGCAGACGCTGGACGACATCGAGGTCGTCCTGGTCGACGACGGATCCTCGGACGGCAGCCGGCGCATCGCCGAGGACTTCGCCGCGCAGGACGACCGCTTCGTCCTGCTCGGGCAGCGGAACCTGGGGCCGGGGCCGGCCCGCAACGCGGGGCTCAGGCAGGCCCGGGGCACGTACCTGGCCTTCGCCGACAGCGACGACGTCGTGCCACCGGACGCGTACCGGCGGCTCGTGGACACGCTCGCGGAGACCGGCTCGGACCTCGCGTGCGGTGCGGTGGGGCGGCTCGTGGACGGCGTGCTGGAGGAGTCGACCCTGCACGAGAAGGCGTTCAGGCGGCCGGAGCTGTGCACGCACATCACCGACAAGCAGGTCCTCGTCAGGGACCGCACGGTCTGGAACAAGGTCTACCGGCGCGACTTCTGGGAGCGCGGCGGTCTGGCGTTCGCCCCGGGCATCTACGAGGACGTGCCCGTCGCCATGCAGGCGCACGTCCTGGCCACCAGCGTGGACATGATCGGCGACGTGGTCTACCACTGGCGCAAGCGCGACGCGGGGGAGACCTCGATCACGCAGCGCCGGGCCGAGCTGCCCAACCTGTACGAGCGCCTGGCGGCCATCCGCTCGGTCCGCGCCTTCCTCGACGAGCGGGCGCCCGAGCTGCTCGACGGCTTCGACGCGCTGGTGCTGGAGAAGGACATCATCTTCCTGTTCCAGGCGCTGGAGGCGTGCGAGGAGAGCGGGCCGCTGCTGCAGCTGGCCGACGCGTGGCTGACCACGCTGAGCCCGAGGGCGCTGGCCACCGCGCCGTCGCTGCGCCGCCTGGAGCTGCACCTGATCAGGCGCGGCATGGTGGACGAGCTGCGGCAGGTGCGAGAGTTCCGGCGCGCCTGCGAGGACGGCACCCGCATCGTTCCGCGCGGCCGGCGCACCACCAACTGGTACGGCGACTACCCGTTCTTCCGCAAACGCCGCCGGCTCCGCATCCCCGACGAGGTGTTCGACGCCCGCGACGAGGTCAGGCTGGTCGCCAGGGTCGAGGAGTGCACCTGGACCGGCGCCGAGTACCACCTGCGCGGCCAGGTCGCGTTCCACCGGGTCGACCGCAAGGTGAGCAAGGTCGACCTGTGGCTCAGCGACGGCCGTCGCCGGGTGCCGCTGGAGGTGCGCCGGACGGGCCGCCACGGCATGGCCGCGACCGTCGATCCCGAGCGGCTCCAGGGCGGCGGGCCGAGCTGGCGTCTCCAGGTGCGCGGCGAGGTCCGCGGCCTGGTGCTCAAGAGCTGGGCCAGGGACGGCGACGCGAACTCCGCGTGGCGGCTGTCCGTGCCGGGTTGGTCAAGAAGCGGCATGGACATGCCCCAGTAGTTCCAGAGAGTAATCACTCCGGCGCGTCGCGTGGTCATGCTTGGGTCCATGAGGACCTATTCGCTCGATGACGTCTACGAGACACGCAAGCGGAGAGACTCGTGGTGGACCGTGTATTTCGTGGATCCGGTCGCCTGCCGGGTCGCCCTCCAGGTCGCCAACCACACCCGGCTGACGCCCAACGGCCTCACCGTGTTCTCGCTGGTCCTCGGCGCTGTGTCGGCCGCCTGTTTCGCGACGAACCAGCTCATAGCGGGCGCCATCGTCTTCTATCTGAGCTTCATGATCGACTGTGTGGACGGCAAAATCGCCCGGCTCAAGGGCACGGGCACGCCGTTCGGCCTCTGGCTCGACTACGTGGGGGACCGGGTCAGGGTGGTCCTGTGTGCCGGGGGGCTGGCATACGGGCAGTACGACCTCACCTCGGATGTGCGCCACATCCTGCTCGGGGCGGCTGTCGCCGTGCTGGACCTGTTCAGGTACGTCAACGCGCCGCAGATGAAGCGCGTACGCGAGATCGTCAGGGAGGAACGGGGGGAGCGGGAGCCCGACGAGGACTTCGCCGAACCCCTGGAGCGGGTGCCGCTCGCCGAGAGGACGCGGCGGCCGCGCAGTTTTCCCAGACGGTTCAACCGGTTCCTGGCGCGGCACCGGGTCCGTTCGCACCTGATCAGCGGCATCGAGTTCCACGCGGCGGTGTTCGTGGTCGCGCCCCTTGCGGGGGCATGGGCGCTGATCCCGCTCGCCGCGCTGGCCGGGGCGCTGCTGCTGGTCAACGAGGTCTTCCTGGTCTACCGGCTGTGGCGCTTCACGCGCAGGCACGACGTCGCCTCCGCTCAGGAGAGCCGAGAGCACGTTCTCGTCTAAGTTTTCGGGGGTTACTAAGAAATGTCCGACCGTCCAGTCTTCGTCATCGGATGTCCGCGGTCCGGCACCACGATGCTCCAGCTCATGCTCCACTCGCACCCCCGCATGGCGGTGCCACCGGAGACGCGCTTCCTCATTCCCGCCTACTACCGCCGCCGCACGTGGGGCGACCTGCGGGTCGTCTCCCGCCGCCGCGCCCTCGCGCAGTGGATCGCGACCGACCGCAGCACGAAGTTCCGCGAGCTCAAGATCGACAAGGACGAGTTCGTCCGGCAGGTCGTCGAGGGGCCCGGCTCGCTGGGCTCGGTGTTCGGGACGGCCTTCCGCATGTACGCCGACCGGTTCGACAAGGTCCGCTGGGGCGACAAGCGGCCCAGCTACGTCAAGCAGGTGGACCTGCTGCTCAGGCTCTTCCCCGACGCGCAGTTCGTCCACCTCATCAGGGACGGCCGCGACTGCGTGGCCTCGCTGAAGGAGATGCCCTGGTACACGCTCGACTCCTTCCACGCCATCTCCACCTGGGCCGAGGCCATCGACGCGGGCGGCCGGCTCAGGCGCACGCTGAGCGATGACACGTACTACGAGCTGCGTTACGAGGACCTCACCGACGATCCGGCGACCGAGCTGAAGAAGCTCTGCCACTTCCTGGACGAGGACTACTCGCCCGCGATGATCTCGCCACGTGAGGCCGCCGTCGTGGCGGTGCCGCAGCACAAGGTCTGGCACAGCAACACCCACGGCGAGGTCACCCGCAGCCGCGTGGGGAGCTGGGCCACGCGACTGGACGACTGGGAGATCGCACTGGCCGAGCACATGCTCGGCGACCGGCTGGAGTCCATGGGGTACGAGCTCACCGGCGCCCCCAGGCCGACCAAGGAGCACGTGACGGCCTGCCAGAAGACGATGCAGAAGCGCAGGGCGAGCCGCCTGCGCAAGCACATGCGCGACCGGCTGAACCGGCTGCGCGAGCCCAGCCCCGTGGCCGCGATGCTCACCTCGGGCCAGCGGTCCCTGGCGGGCGTGCCCCAGCAGCGTACGGAGCTGACGGAGACGGTCTAGCTAGCGCTCGATGTGGGCGAACAGCCGCTCCCAGCCGTCCAGCACGTGGTCGAGGCGGAACGCCTCGGCCCGTGCGCGCGCGTCGGCCCCCAGCCGCCGCCGCTCGCCCAGGGAGCCGGCCAGCTCGGCCAGCACGGCGGCGAACGCGTCCACGTCCCCCGGCGGCACCAGCACGGGCCCCGCGCGGCGCACGCCGCCCGACACGTCGAACGCCACCGACGGCACCCCGTGCGCGGCCGACTCCAGCAGCACGATGGGCAGGCCCTCGTGCTCGCTGGTCAGGCCCAGGACGGAGGCGTCCAGGTATTCGGCGGGCATGCGGGCCGCCGGCACCGGCCCCCTGAAGACCACCCGGTCTCCGACGCCCTCCCGGCGCGCGTGCTCGCGCAGCCGCTCCAGCTCGCCGCCGTCGCCGATGAGGTGGAGCTCCCACGGCGGCGGCAGGCGCGAGCGGGCGAACGCGCTGATCAGCCGGTCGAACCGCTTGACCCCTTCCAGGCGGCCCACGCCGAGCACGCGGGGCGCGGTGAGCGTGGAGAGCCGCTCCGGCCAGCAGGGCAGGGGGTTCGGCAGCGTCCAGACGTTGGGCAGCAGCGCGTGCTCGGAGAAGAGCCGGGCGTCGTCCTCGGTGAGGAAGACCGCCTGGTCGAGGTGGAGGTAGTGGCGCCTGATCGAGGCGAGGTGCCAGCAGCCGCGGGCGTGGTCGTACGAGCCGTGGTACTGCCCGATCGGCCGGAACCCCGGGGGCAGCAGCTTCGACAGCCGGGCCACCACGGACGGCGAGGTCATGACGGCGTAGCCCGGCTCGATCGCGCCCAGCAGCCTCCTCAGCCGCCGCCTCGTCCCGGTCACATGGCGGTGGTACAGCGGCCGGTCCACGTAACGGAACGGCGAGCGGGACCGCTCCAGCCCGATCACGTGCACCTCGTGCCCGCGCCCGGCCAGCCCCTGGGCGAGCGTGTGGGTCACCTGCTGGACGCCACCCAGGGTGTCGGCGTCCAGGCAGGCGAACACGACACTCATGAGAAGAAGTCCCGCACGATGCGCGCGGACGCGTCGCCGCGCTCGTCGGCGCACCACAGGGCGCGGAAGGCCGCGTACCGTCCGGCGAAGGCCCGGTGGGTCTCGGGCAGCCGCCTGATCGCGGCCACCAGCTCCTCGGTGGTCGTGACGCACGGCCCTGGGGCGATCGCGGGCAGGTCGTGGTAGACGCCGCGCTCCGACAGCCGGTAGTCGTCCCAGTCGTCGATGAAGAACACCATCGGCTTGCCGGTGATCGCGTAGTCGCACATCACCGACGAGTAGTCGGTCAGCAGCGCGTCCGAGGCCAGCATCAGGTCGTTGATCTCGGGATACGACCCGGCATCCCGTACGAAGTGCCTGAGATGCTCGGGCGGGGACCAGCGCTCGACCGGATGCGTACGCAGCACCAGCACCCATTCGTCGGCCAGCTCGGCGGCCAGCAGCTCCAGATCCACCCGGACGGATGTGCCGCGGCCCATCTCCCGATCCCGGTACGTGGGCGCGTAGAGCAGGATCTTCCGCCCGCGCGGGATCTCCAGCAGCTTCCGGACATCACCGGTTGTCTCGCCCTTGACCAGCGCGTCGCAGCGCGGCGTCCCGTACCGGTAGACCTTGCCCGTGTAGCCGTTGGCGGGCAGGAACAGCCGCGAGAACTCCGCGCTCGGCGAGACCAGCGCGTCCCACCGCGCGACGGCGGCCCGCCACTGCGCGCGCGGCCGGTCGAAGTCGGCACGCAGGTCGGGCGCGTCGAACCCGATCGACTTGATGCCCTGCCCGTGCCAGGTCTGCAGGTATCGGGTGCCGCGCGGCTTCGGGTGGTCGAGCGGGAAGCCGTGGCTGTCCACCCAGATCCCGGCCCTGGCCATCGTCCAGATGTAGGCCCAGCTGCCCCTGCGTACGAGCCGCGCGCCGGGCGGGAGGTCGCCGCGCCTCTTGGCCACCGACCAGACCACGTCGATCGGCAGCCCGCGCCGCCGCAGCTCCTCGTAGACGGCCCGCGGGCTGCCGCCGCAGCTCTTGCCGACGTCCGACTCGAACAGCGCGAGGTTCCGCCGCGGCGGCAGCACCTTGACGATCAGCTTGTAGGCGCGCAGCTTGTTCTCCGGCGTGCTGAACCGCCTCATCAGCGCCCGCGCCGCCCGCCGCAGGAGCGGGCAGGGGCCGGGCCGCACGCACAGGTACCCGGCGTACCCCTCGACCGCCACCGTGCATCCGGGCAGCTCGATCGGCTCGGTACGCGGGTCGGCGATGATCCGGTCGGTCGTGGTGTGCCCGTCGGAGGCTCTGGTGAAGCCGATGCGCGGCTCGCACTTGCCCGTAGGGGTGAAGACGACCTCGCCGACGTACCCGCCCTCGCCTGACGGCTCCAGCCGCATCGGGATCTTCCGGGTTCCGAGCTGCAGGAACGCCGTCCAGTCCAGCGGCAGCGCCCCGAAGGGGTCGTACGTACGCACCACCATCCGCACCCGCTCGCCGTCCGAGGAGAGGTCCGACGCCTCGTGCCGCAGCCTGGACTCGGAGAAGGGCAGCTCGGCCAGGCGCAGCTTCGTGATGTCCATGCCGGGCGAGGCCGACGTCCCCCAGTACGTACGCCCGTGGAGCTGCACCGCCGCCCGCGGCGCGGCCCTCGCCCCGGTGAGCGAGCCCGCCGCCATCAGCAGCTCCTCGGCCCGGTCCGCCAGGATGAGCCGGCAGCAGACCCGGTCCAGCGGCTCCATCCCGTCCAGCACGCGGCCGGGGATCTCCTCCAGGTACGGCCGCACGATCGAGGCGAACTCCTTGACCCACACCAGATCCCGCGCGGGCAGCGGGTTGAGATAGACCCGCAGGTCCTGCCGGAGGAAGCGGCGCTGCCGGTGCGGCACCAGGTCCGCGGCCCCGTGCTCCCGCAGGACGTCGTCGCTCAGCCGGGCGGCGAGGACCCGCTGCCGCACGTTGTCCAGGTCGTCGACACGCTGCGAGATCGAGTCGCTCACCGGCGCCCGGTGCCAGTGGTAGACCGTCCAGGGCACGATCGCGAACCTGCGCGCGACCGCGTACAGCTCGGCCGTGAAGACGTGGTCCTCGTAGAGGATGTCCTCGGGGAAGCGCACGGCGTGCTCCCGCAGCAGGCGCGTGTCATAGATCTTGTTGGTGCTGAAGCAGTCGAGGAAGAGCTCGGGCTCCCGGCGGATGCCCGCCACCACCCGCCGCGGGGCGAAGAGCGAGGGATAGTACGGCTTCAGCCGCCCCTCCGGCTCGATCAGCCGCGAGATCTGCCCCGACACGAAGCCGGCCCCGGTCCGCTCGATCTCGGTGAGCAGGCTCTTGCACGCGTGCCTGGGCAGCTCGTCGTCGCTGTCGAGGAACATCACGTACGGCGAGGCCGCTGCGTCGAGCCCGTCGTTCCTGGGCGCGCCGCAGCCCCCGCTGTTGGCGAACCTGCGCAGGTACCGGACCCGGCGATCGCGCACCATGAGCCCGGCGGCCACGTCCGGCGTGCCGTCCGTGCTGGCGTCGTCGACGACGATCACCTCGAGGTCGCGCAGCGACTGCCCGAGCACGGAACGCACGGCTCTGGGCAGGCGGGCCGCGTCGTTGTAGGAGATCACGACAACGGTGCAGTCCGGCATCCCAACCTCCCGCGGCTCCATTCACCTGCGGGAATGGCACTTCCCCCAGGCCGGGGGAAGTGTCCGGACTTGATGGACTGTTTGCCCGAAAATCAGCGCATAAGCCGACGAATCACCCAAGCGATGACCACCAGGGCGGCGAGCGCGCCCGCGATGGGTGCCAGGCGCTTCAGCAGCGGCTGACCCGCGACCTCCAGCAGGTCGAGCGCCTCCTCCTCGGGCGTGAGCGAGGTGCGTATGGTGCCCGCGGGCCGCGACTCCTGCTCGGGCGGCGGCACCGCGCTCAGGTGTCGTTCCTCCTCGTGGCTCGCCGCGAGGGCGGGGGCGGGCTCGGGCTCGGACAGCGGCCCGGACGGGGCGGGCTCGACCGTGGACTCGGAGAGCAGCCCGGCCAGGTTGGCCGCGAACTTGTCGATGAGCCTACCGCCGACCTCGGCCATCACGCCGCGCCCGAACTGGGCCGGCCGCCCGGTCACGTTGAACGTCGTCTCCACGGTCACCGTGGTGTCCTCGTCGCTCGGCGTCATCCGCGCCTTGACCGTGGCCGAGGCCGTGCCCGAACCCCTGGCCTCCTTGCCCGACGCCTGGATGGTGAGCGAGTAGGAGTCCTTGTCCACGTCCTCGAACCTGGCCGAGCCCTTGTAGGTCACCATGATCGGGCCGACCTTGACCTTCATCCTGCCGGTGAACTCGTCGCCCTCGAAGATGTCCAGCGTCGCCCCCGGCAGGCACGGCGCGACCCGCTCGACGTCGAGCAGCACCGCCCACGCCTGCTCGATCGGGACTGGAACAGTGAACTCGTGCTCGAACCGCATCGCCATCGATACGCTCCTTCCCGGTGGTTGCGACACTATGTCTGGGCGGGGGCGCCCCGGAAGAGGCGCCCCCTCTTACCGGCTCAGGGTGTTCCGGCCGCGGTGCGTACGGCTCGGTGGGTCAGGACCTGGGCCAGATGTCGGCGGTAGTCGGGCTGGGCGTGCAGGTCGGCCGGGGGCGAGGCGCCGTCGGCGGCCTCCTCGCATGCCTGGCGTACCCGGTCGCCCAGCTCCACGCCCTCCAGCGCGGCCTCCGCGGCACGGGCGCGCAGCGGCGTCGGGCCCATGTTCGTCAGCCCGATCCTGGCCTCGGCGATCGACCCGTTGGAGCGCTTGACGGCGGCGGCCACGCCGACGATGGCCCACGCCTGCGCGGTCCTGTGGAACTTCTCGTAGTGGAAGCCCCAGCCCGCGCCCAGCTTCGGGATCTTCACCCCGGCCAGGATCTCCCCGGCGTCCAGCGACGACTCCAGGTAGTCGACGAAGAACTCGGCGGCCGGGATCTCCCGCTCGCCCTGCGCCGACCTGGCCACGAACACGCCGTCCAGCGCCAGTACCACGGCGGGCAGGTCGCCGGCCGGGTCCGCGTGGGCCAGCGAGCCGCCGAACGTGCCCCGGTGCCTGATCGCCGGATCCGCCACCGTGGCGGCGGCCATCGCCACCAGCGGGCAGCCGGCCCGCACCACGCCGGAGCGCACGACCTCGTCATGCGTGGTCATCGCGCCGATGAAGACGTGGTCGCCGCGGTCGTGCACGCCCTTCAGCTCGGGCAGCCGGCCCACGTCGACCAGCGTCGACGGGTACGCCAGCCGCAGCCGCAGCAGCGGCAGCAGGGACTGACCGCCCGCCAGCACCTTGGCGTCCTCGTCGGAGGCGAGCGCCCGGCAGGCCTCGTCCAGCGAGTCCGGACGCACGTAGTCGAACTGCGCGGGGATCATTGCCGCACCCCTTCCTGTGCCCGCTCTTCCTGCGCCCGCTCTCGTAGGGCCCGCCAGACGCGTTCGGGCGTGCACGGCATCTCGACGTCGTGGATGCCGTGCGGGCGCAGGGCGTCCACGATGGCGTTCACGACAGCCGGGGTCGAGGCGATGGTGCCCGCCTCGCCCACCCCCTTGGCGCCCAGCGGGTTGCTGGTCGCCGGGGACTCGGTCCTGTCGAGGTCGAACGTCGGCAGGTCCGCCGCCGACGGCATCAGGTAGTCGGCCATCGTGGTGGTCAGCAGGTTGCCCTCGGCGTCGTAGACGGCCTCCTCGAACAGAGCCTGCGCGATGCCCTGCGCGATGCCGCCGTGCACCTGGCCCTCGACGATCAGCGGGTTGACGACCTTGCCGACGTCGTCCACCGCCACGTACGAGCGGATCTTGACCATGCCCGTCTCGGTGTCCACCTCGACCGCGCACAGGTGGGTGCCGTGCGGGAAGGAGTAGTTCTCCGGGTCGAACGTGGCGTCGGAGTCGAGCCGCGCCTCCACGCCCTCCGGCAGGTCGTGCGCCGTGAACGCGGCGTAGGCCAGCTCCTGGACGGTCTTCTGCTGGTCCGTGCCCCGCACCTTGAACGCCCCGGCCGCGAACTCCAGGTCGTCGGGCGAGCACTCCAGCACGTGCGCGGCCAGCTTGCGGGCCTTCTCCTTGACCTTGTCGCACGCCTTGAGCACGGCCACGCCGCCGACGACCAGCGAGCGGGAGCCGTACGTGTCCATGCCCTTGTGCGCGATGGCCGTGTCGCCGTGGAGCACCGTGACGTCCTCGAACGGCACGCCGAGCGCGTCCGCCGCGATCTGGCTCCACGAGGTCACGTGCCCCTGCCCGTGCGGCGAGGTGCCGGTGATGACCTCGACCTTGCCGGTGGGCAGCATGCGTACCGAGCCGTGCTCCCAGCCGCCCGCGCCGTAGTTGGACTCGCCGAGCATCCTGGACGGCGCCAGGCCGCACATCTCCGTGTACGTGCTGACCCCGAGGCCGAGCTGCACCGGGTCGCCCCTGTCACGCCGGTCGGCCTGCTCCGCGCGGAGCTTGTCGTAGCCGAACAGCGCCAGCGCCTTCTCCGTGGCCGCCTCGTAGTTGCCCGAGTCGTACGTCAGGCCCGAGATCGTGGTGTACGGGAACTCGTCGTGCTTGATCCAGTTGCGCCTGCGCACGTCCACCGGGTCCATCTTCAGCTCGGCGGCCAGCTCGTCCATCACGCGCTCGATGCCGAACGTGGCCTCAGGACGGCCCGCGCCCCGGTAGGCGTCCGTGGGCATCTTGGTGGTGAACACGCCCGTGCAGCCGAACTCGTACGCGTCCATCTTGTAGATCGCGTTGAACATCGACGCGCCGAGCAGCGGGATGCCCGGCGTCACCAGCATCAGGTACGCGCCCATGTCGGCCAGCAGGCCGACCCGCAGCCCGCGGATGCGTCCGTCGGCGTCGGCGGCCAGCCGGATGTGCTGGATCTGGTCGCGGCCGTGGTGCACGGTCAGGTTGCCCTCGGAGCGGGACTCGGTCCACTTGACCGGTCTGCCGAGCCTGCGGGCGAGCAGCAGGCAGAGCACCTCTTCCGCGGTGACCTGCAGCTTCGAGCCGAACCCGCCGCCCACGTCGGGGGCGATCACCCGGAGCCGGTGCTCGGGGATGCCGGTCACGACCGCCAGCATGACCCGCAGCACGTGCGGGATCTGGGTGGACGACCAGAGCGTGAACGCCTCGCCGTCGGTGTCGGCCAGCACCGCCCGCGGCTCCATCGCGCTGGGGATGAGCCGCTGCTGCCGGTACGTACGGTCGATGACGACGGGCGCGTCCCTGAACGCGGCCTCGATGTCACCGGAGTTGATCTTGACGCTGAACGCCTTGTTGCCTGCCTCGTGCACCTTCGGGCTGCCCTCGGCCAGCGCCTCGTTCATGTCGAGGACCGCGGGCAGCTGCTCGTACTCGACGTCGATCGCCTCAAGGGCGTCGGCCGCGCGGTAGCGGTCGGTCGCGATCACGCAGGCCACGGCCTCGCCGACGTACCGGACCTCGGACACCGCCATCGGCGGGTGGTCGGGGATGACGACGTCCTCGCTCACCGGCCACGCGCACGGCAGGCTGCCCTGCTCGGCGGCGAAGTCCTGCCCGCTGAACGCCGCCACGACCCCGGGCAGATCGCGCGCCCCCGACACGTCGACCCTGGCGATCCTGGCGTGCGCCATCGGGCTGCGCAGGAACATCACGTGCAGCATGCCCGGGCGGGAGAGGTTGTCCGTCCACTGGGTACGCCCCGTCAGCAGCCTGGCGTCCTCCTTGCGCCTCCTCGGCCGGCCGATCTCCTGCTGGACGGTCATGGCGTGGTCACCGCCCGTCCCATCTCCTGCGCGCCTCGGCGTACGGCCTTGACGATGTTGCAGTAGCCGGTGCAGCGGCAGAGATTGCCTTCCAGGCCCTCCCTGATCGCCTCCTCCGACGGCTCGGGATTCTCCCTGAGCAGGTCTATCGCGGCCATGACCATGCCCGGCGTGCAGTAACCGCACTGCAGGGCGTGCTCTTCGTGGAAGGCCCGCTGCATCGGGTGCATCGACCCGTTGGCGCCCAGGCCCTCGATCGTGACGACGTCGCAGCCGTCGGCCTGCACGGCGAGCGCGGAGCAGCTCTTGACGCTCTTGCCGTCGAGCATGACCGTGCAGGCGCCGCAGTTGCTGGTGTCGCAGCCGACCGGTGTGCCGGTCTTGCCCAGCCGCTCTCGTAGCAGGTGGACGAGGAGGAGCCGCGGCTCCACATCCTCCTCGTACTTGATCCCGTCGACGGTGACGGTGATTCGGGGCATACGTCCTCCCTCAGGAGCAGGGGATCGGCGGACACACCCGAACCTACGCCGGTGTTTATCCCGGTCAAGGGGTTACTTACCGCGGAACACCCTCGCGATGATCGCCACCAGCCCGGCGAACGCCAACCCCAGCACCAACACCCCGACCAGGACCAGCGGATCCGTGATCGCGCGTGTCACAATCAGGATGCCCAGAACGATGAAGAGCACACCGCTGAGCAGGGCCATCCAGTCGGTCCTGTGCAGGCGCCGAGTTTTTTCGACGTCACGCGGCACGCCGCACCTCCATGTCGCTGAGGCCGCCGCGCAGGTTGAGCACGATGGTGGAGACCTTCTTGTCCGGCCTGACCTCGGGCTCCAGGACCTTGTCGCAGCGCACGTCCACGCCGCCCTTCACCGAGTGGTCGAGCTTGATGTCGCCGACCTTGTTGGTCGCGTGCACCTCCACCCGTGCCGTCGGCGGCACGATCACCACCAGCTCGCCCACCGTGACCGACGCCTTGAACGTGACCGTGCTCCCCGGGCTCAGCGGCAGCTCCGACAGGTCCAGCCGGCCGTCGCCGACGCCCACGTCGTACAGCATGCTCGCCTCCGCCACGCTGGTCGGGGCCCATGCCGACTCACCGACGTTCCGGGGCACGCCGCCGAGCACGAGGCCGACGGCCACGATGACCGCGACCATGGTGCCCCAGGCCACCAGCCCGGCGCCGCGTCCCCACCAGGCGGCGATCAGCAGCCCGGCGCCGATCGTGATGAGCATGGCGCCACCGACGATGGTCGGGCTCACTCCGGCGGCCGACCTGGCTTGGACCGCCACGACGATCCCTCCAATGATGAATGCCAGCAGGATGGTGATGCCGCCGATGAACGACCTCGGACGCGGCTTCCGCTCTGTCTTGGGGATCGGGCGGCCGTACAGGGTGGGGTCGTACGGCGAGTGGCCGGCCCGCTTGGCCGGGTCGAGCGGACGGTAGGGCCCGTTCGGCGCGAAGGGCTCGCCGTACGGGGTGTAGTCGACGCGAGTTCTGGGCTGTGGCCGGTACGGCGGGACGGGGTGCTGGGCGGTCGCCTTGACGTCCTCGTCCGCCTTTACGTCGGTGGCTTTTACGTCGGCGGCTTCTGCGTCCGCGGCTTTTACGTCGGCGGCTCTTGCCTCGGCGGCGTGCGCTTGTTCGGTGGCCTCGTCCACCCCGATCGGCGGCTCCTGGGCCTGGGCGGGGCTCTCAGCCCGCTCCTCGCCCCGGCCCCAGACCGGTTCTGAGACGGGACGCTTGTTGACCGGCTCGGGCGCCGGTGCCCTGACCGGCGGCGCCCCCGAGGCGGAGGCACTCGGGGGGTCACTCGCAGCGGTGCCGACAGGGGCGGTGCCGACAGGGGCGGTGCGCCTCCGGCTCAGGCGTTCGGGCATCGAGCGGGCCAGGCCCAGCAGGTCCACCCCGTTCGAGTGGGCGGCGAGCAGGGAGACGGCCAGGAAGACGCCCACCACCAGCGAGCCGGTGTCGAGCCAGACCGTGGCCAGGTTGAGCGCCAGCCCGAACGCCAGCACCGCCGTCAGCAGCGCCATCACGGCCTCGGCGTCGAAGTCGCGGCGCGTCCACTGCTCGATGATCCCCGGCTTGCCGTTCGGCTCCTTCATCAGCAGGAACGCCGCCAGATAGAGGAACAGCCCGATGCCGGAGCCGACCAGGAGCACGACGAAGCCCACGCGGAACACCACCGGGTCGATGCCGGTGTGCCGCCCGAGACCGGCGCAGACGCCCATGAGGAAGCGCCCTTCGCTGCTGCGTCGCAGCGCCCGGGGCGGGGCGGCCGGTTCTCTGGGTGGAGCCTCTGTCATGGAACCATCGTGGACCCACGGGCGGTGTGCCCGCATCCGGGACACCCCTGAGCAGACCCGGGGGTTGTTCCCTGATGCCCGCACTGGCCCCGACATGTGACTATGGCCATGTTATGGCTGACCAGAAGACTCTCGCCGAGCCGACCGGCGACGCGCCTTACCGGCGCATGATGCGCCCCATGGAGGGCCGCCTGCTCGGCGGTGTCGCCCAGGGGCTGGCCGCGCAGCTCTCGCTCGATCCCGTAGTGATCAGGCTGATGTTCATGCTGCTCAGCGTGGTCGACGGCGTCGGCGTGGTGGCGTACGCCGTGCTGTGGATGATCGCGCCGCGGCAGCCGTACGAGGGGCAGCCGCCGCAGCGGGACTGGAGCCAGCTCGCGGCCTTCAGCGCGATCGGGGTGGCGCTGTTCGCGTTCGGCTGGCTCACGGGGGCCTCCAAGGGCGGGATCGGCATGCTGCCGTTCGCCGTGGGCGGCATCGGCGCGTTGATCCTCTGGCAGCAGGCAGATCCTGAACGCCGCAAGAACTGGGTCCGCGGGGCCACCACGAGCATCAGGAAGAACCGGGTTCGGACGCTGCTCGGCGTGGCGCTCGTGGTGATCGGCGCGGCCGGCTTCCTGTACGTCCAGGGCGAGCTGGCCCAGGCGCGGCCTGGTCTGCTGTTCACCGTCGTGGTGGTCGGCGGCCTGGCGGTCATCGCCACACCCTGGCTCGCCGGTCTGTGGAAAGAGCTGCAGCTGGAGCGGCGCGAGCGCATCAGGCAGGAGGAGCGGGCCGAGGTGGCCGCCATGGTGCACGACTCGGTGCTGCACACCCTCACCCTCATCCAGCGCGTCGCCCACGACCCGCGCGAGGTCGCCAGGCTGGCCCGTTCGCAGGAGCGCGAGCTGCGCAACTGGCTCTACCAGCCCGCTCAGGACGCCGACGCCACGGTGGCGGCCGCCGTACGCAGGATCGCGGCCGAGGAGGAGGACGCGCACGGGGTGCCCATCGAGGTCGTCTGCGTGGGGGACATCGACCTCGACTCGACCGGCAGGCTGGCCGCCATGCTCAAGGCGTCGCGGCAGGCGATGGTCAATGCGGCCAAATACTCTGAGAGTCCTTCCATTTCCGTCTATGCGGAAGTAGAGGGTGAAGAAGTCACGATTTTCGTGAAGGATCGGGGCAAGGGCTTCGACCTCGAGGCGGTGCCGCTCGACAGGATGGGCATCAGGGAGTCCATCATCGGGAGAATGGAGCGTCACGGGGGCGTGGCCAGGGTGCGTACCTCGGTCGGCGAGGGCACCGAAGTGATGTTGACGATGAAGGTGGAGAAGGCATGACGCGCGTGTTGATCGTCGACGATCACCGGCTGTTCCGTTCGGGCGTACGCGCGGAGCTGGGCGACTCGATCGAGGTGGTCGGCGAGGCCGAGGACGTGGAGACGGCCGTCAAGGCGATCGCCGAGCACCAGCCCGACGTGGTCCTGCTGGACGTGCACATGCCCGGGGGCGGGGGCCAGGAGGT
Source organism: Nonomuraea helvata (assembly GCF_039535785.1). NCBI lineage: Bacteria > Bacillati > Actinomycetota > Actinomycetes > Streptosporangiales > Streptosporangiaceae > Nonomuraea > Nonomuraea helvata. Next base: position 538,731 of record NZ_BAAAXV010000009.1, on the reverse strand, counting down.
CCTGCGCCGGGTGCTGGGCGCGGGCTCCCAGGTGCGCTTCCTCGCCCTGTCGGTCTCGGACGCCGCCGAGGACGTCATCGGCGTGATCCGGGGCGGGGCCCGGGGGTACGTGACCAAGAACATCAGCGGCAAGGAGCTCACGGACGCCATCCGGCGGGTGGCGGAGGGCGACGCGGTCTTCTCGCCGCGGCTGGCGGGTTTCGTCCTGGACGCGTTCGCCTCGTCGGAGGCGCCGTCCATCGATCCGGAGCTCGACTCGCTGACGCAGCGGGAACGCGAGGTGCTGCGGTTGATCGCGCGCGGGTACGCGTACAAGGAGATCGCCAAGGAGCTCTTCATCTCGGTCAAGACCGTGGAGACCCACGTCTCGTCGGTCCTCCGCAAGCTCCAGCTCTCCAACCGCCACGAACTCTCCCGCTGGGCCACCGCCCGCCGCCTGGTCTGACCGCCGTTTCCCTTTTGGGTGGTCGGTCACCCATGTGGGGAGTGGAACGTTACGTGATAGTTATCACCGATCCGCCCACAAAACTCCTGTCTCAGTTGTCACACATGAAGGAGAAAAACTCATAGTCCAGGAGTGCCCCCTTGAATCGCGTCCCCCGGATGCTGCCGGCCCTGGTCGCATTGGCCGCTCTGACGGCATGTGCGGCCGAAAGCGGCCACGTCCCGCAAGTGCAAGCCCCGGTGGTGCAGGCCGTCGGTGCGGCAGGCGTCACGGCACCGGCGAAGAAGATCAAGCTTGATATAGCCGACATAACCCCGATGGGGGAGAAGTCCGAGAAGGTAGGCGTCGGCTTCCCGATCATCGTCACGTTCGACCACGACGTCGAAGACAAGGCGGCCGTGGAGGGCCTGCTGGAGGTCCAGGCGGAGCGGCCGACCGAGGGCGCGTGGCGCTGGGTGTCGGCCCGCAAGGTCATCTACCGTACGAAGACGTACTGGAAGCCCCACCAGAAGGTGCTCTTCACCGCCCGCCTGTCGCAGCTCCCCGGCAACACCGGCGCCAAGGACGTGTCCCAGCGCTTCGCCGTCGGCACGAAGAACATCTCCGTGGTCAACACCCGCAGCCATCAGATGAAGGTGTACCGCGACGGCAAGCTGGCCAAGAAGATCCCGATCAGCGCCGGCCGGGGCGGGTTGGTCAGGAACGGCGTGGACGTCTACCTCACCACCAGCGGCGTCCACCTCACCATGGGCAAGAAGCCCGTGGAGACCATGACCTCCTCCTGGATGGGCGTGACGGATCCCAAGGACCCGCGCTACTACAAGGAGGAGATCCCGTGGGCGGTACGCATCTCCGACAGCGGTGAGTACGTCCACCAGAGCGCCGGCTACTACCAGTTCCTGGGCCGCTCCAACCAGAGCCACGGCTGCGTGCGCGCCACCCCGGCCGGGGCCAAGTGGTTCTACGGCATCGCCCAGCGCGGCGACGTCGTCAAGATCACCGGCACGAAGCGCAAGCTGCAGTGGAACAACGGCTGGAGCTACTGGCAGCTCAACTGGACCGAGTGGAAGAAGGGCAGCGCACTGAAGAGCTGACCCCCACCGAGCTACCGTGCCCCGCCCCCTCCCTCCAGGGGCGGGGCACGAGGGTCAGAGCTTCTCGAGCGGGGCGTAGGCCAGCAGCAGCGTCTTCTCCCCGCCACCGCCAAAGTCGATCTTCACCTTGGTCTTCTCGGCCACCCCGTCCACGGAAACCACCGTGCCCAGGCCGAACGCGTCGTGCGTCACCCGGTCGCCGGGCGCCAGCGAGGGCACCTTGCGCCCACCGCTCTTGGCGGGGGCCGGGCGGGCGGCGGGCTCCCGCCGGGTGGCCGCGCTCCAGGCGGACTTCTCCGGGTCCGTACGCCAGTCGATGAGCTGCCCCGGCACCTCGTTGACGAACCGCGAGGCCGGGTTGAACGAGGGCGCCCCCCAGGAGCTGCGCACGGCCGCCCGCGTGATGTAGAGCCGCTTCTGCGCCCGGGTGATCCCGACGTACGCCAGCCGCCGCTCCTCCTCCAGCTCCTTGGGCTCCCCGAGCGACCGGATGTGCGGGAACACCCCGTCCTCCATGGCCGTCAGGAAGACGACCGGGAACTCCAGCCCCTTGGCCGTGTGCAGGGTCATCAGAGTGACCACCCCCTGCCCGCCGTCCGCCTCGGGGATCTGGTCGGCGTCGGCCACGAGCGACACCTGCTCCAGGAACTCCACCAGCGTCCCCTCCGGATTGGCCTCCTCGAACTCGGAGGCGACGGAGATGAGCTCGTTGAGGTTTTCCAGCCGCGACTCGTCCTGCGGATCCTCGGACGCCTCCAGCTCGGCGCGGTAGCCGGTGGCCACCAGCACCTCCTCGGCCAGCGCCGACGGCGGCATGCCCTCGCCCTTGGCGATCAGCTCCTCGACCAGCGCGACGAACTCGCGTACCGCGTTGAGCGAGCGGGTGGCCATCCCGTACGCCTCGTCGGCCCGGCGCAGCGCGTCCCAGAACGAGATGCGCTCGCGCGACGACAGCGCCTCGATCATCGCCTCGGCGCGCTCGCCGATGCCGCGCTTGGGCACGTTGAGAATGCGGCGCAGCGACACCACATCGGCCGGGTTGGCGAGCACGCGCAGGTACGCCAGCAGGTCCTTGACCTCCTTGCGCTCGTAGAAGCGCACGCCCCCGACCACCTTGTACGGCAGCCCGGTGCGGATGAAGATCTCCTCGAACACGCGGGAGGCGGCGTTGGTGCGGTAGAAGACGGCGACGTCGCCCGGCCTGACGTCCTCCTCGTCGCTGAGCCGGTCGACCTCCTGGGCCACGAACATGGCCTCGTCGTGCTCGTTGTCGGCGACGTACCCGACGATCTTGGGCCCGTCGCCCTGGTCGGACCAGAGGTTCTTGGGTTTGCGCGACTCGTTGCGGGCGATGACCGCGTTGGCGGCGGCCAGGATGTTCTGGGTGGAGCGGTAGTTCTGCTCCAGCAGGATCGTGCGCGCGTCGGGGTAGTCGCGCTCGAACTCCAGGATGTTGCGGATCGTCGCGCCGCGGAAGGCGTAAATGGACTGGTCGGCGTCGCCCACCACGCACAGCTCGGACATGTCGGCGCCCGACCTGACCAGCTCGCCGTCGGTCGTGCGCAGCTCGGGATGCCCGACCAGCTCCCTGATCAGGATGTACTGGGCGTGGTTGGTGTCCTGGTACTCGTCCACCAGCACGTGCCTGAACCGCATCCGGTAGTGCTCGGCCACGTCGGGGAAGAGCTGGAACAACGTCACCGTGTTCATGATGATGTCGTCGAAGTCCATCGCGCCGGCCTCGGTCAGCTTGAGCTGATAGGCCTTGTACGCCTGCGCGAGCGTCTTCTCCAGGTGCGAGCCCGCCTTGTCGAGCGCGGTCTCGTAGTCGATCAGCTCGTTCTTGAAGTTGCTGACCTGGGCCGAGAACGAGCGCGGCGGGTAGCGCTTGGGGTCGAGCTCCATCTCCCTGCAGACCATCGCCATGAGCCGCTGCGAGTCGGCCTGGTCGTAGATCGAGAAGCTCGACGGGAACCCCAGCCGCTTGGCCTCCCGCCGCAGGATGCGCATGCAGGCACTGTGGAACGTCATCACCCACATCGCCTTGGAGCGCGGCCCGACCAGCTTGTCGATGCGCTCCTTCATCTCGCGGGCGGCCTTGTTGGTGAACGTGATCGCCAGGATCTCGCCCGGATGCACGTCGCGCTCGGCCAGCAGGTACGCGATGCGATGCGTGAGCACCCGCGTCTTCCCGGATCCCGCCCCCGCGACGATGAGCAGCGGACTGCCATGATGGATCACGGCCTCGCGCTGCTGCGGGTTGAGGCCGTCCAGCAGGGGGTGGTCTACAGAGACTTGGGTGGGCACCTACCTAGGTTAAGACGCCCCACCGACAATCGTTGACCGGAATGCCATCCGAGGGGCCCGCGGTTGTCCTTCGTAGAACATCAGAAAGGGGAGCCATGCTGCCGGAAGCCGAGATCAACAGGGTCCTTGTGGTGACCGCCCACCCAGATGACGTCGATTTCGGAGCGGCGGGCAGCGTGGCGCTGTTCGTCGACAAGGGGGTCGAGGTCACGTACTTGCTGGTGACGGACGGGGATGCGGGCGGCAACGAACGTACTCTGGACAACTCCGGCATGGCCGAGCTCCGCAGGACCGAGCAGCGCACCGCCGCCAAGGCGGTCGGCGTCACGGACGTGCGCTTCCTCGGCTACTCCGACGGGCAGGTGGTGCCCTCGCTGGAGCTCAGGCGCGACATCTCACGCGTCATCCGCCAGGTCCGGCCGGACCTGGTCATCACCCACCACCCGGACCGCAACTACCAGCACGTCGCCCCCAGCCATCCCGACCACCGGGCGGTGGGCGGCTGCGCCCTGGACGCCGTCTACCCGGACGCCCGCAACCCCTACGCCTACCCTGAGCTGGTCAAGGACGAGGGCCTGGCGGCGTGGACCGTACGCGAGGTGTGGCTCACCGGCGGCTCGTCCCCCAACCACTGGGTGGACATCACCGAGGCCATGGACCGCAAGCTCGCGGCCTTGCAGTCACATGTGAGCCAGGTCGCCCACGTGGAGGGCTTCATCGACTTCGTCAAGACCCGCTTCGCCGCCTGGGGCGAAGAGGCCGGCCTCCCCGCCGGCCACTACGCGGAGGCGTTCCAGGTCGTCCCCACGGCCTGACCTCTGCCCAGGGCTCGTCTCTAGGGCACGGACCCTGGGCGCACCACCCAGAGCGACGGCTGACCGGTGGCTTCGGAGATGACGTCGAAGTCGCGGTCGTAATGCAGGATCGTCGCCCCGTGCACCTCCGCACAGGCGGCGATCAGCAGATCGTTCGGCCCGAGGCCGCGGTGCTGAGACCGTTCGACGAGCTGTCTCTGCACGTCCAGCGCTCTCGCCTGGACCTCCTGGTCCACTGGGAGGGATACGCACTGCCGCTGGGCGTGCAGGATGCGCTGATAGTGCGCGTAGTCGCGGGCGCTGTAGAGCACCTCCAGGTCGATGATGGCGCAGGTCGCCACGACGCGGGCCGCGTAGAGCGGATGAAGAGCCTTGGCGACCACATCGCTGGTGCGTATGCGAGCCAGTGCGCTCTTGTCGAGGAGATACATCACTCCAGTCGCCGCCACGCATGCTTCATGATCTCCGGATCCAGCAGGTCCGGGCTCCCCTCCGTGCGCCAGAACTCGAACGCCTCGATTGCGCTCGCCCTTTCCGCGTCCCTGTCGACGACCGCCTGAAGCGCCGCGCGAACTGTTTCCTTCATGGTCGGGGCGCCCAGCTTCCGCTGCGCCCTCTCCAGAAGGTCCTTGTCGATGTCGATTACTGTACGCATGCAGTATCACCTCTCTGCTCCTATCGTATATCAGAATTGATGATCTTGATATACGCACTTCTCAGGGCGGCACCGGCCCTGAGAAGCCCGCGGCAGAGACGGTAAAGCACCAGGCGAAGACGGGTATGGAACGCTCCATCTGAAGATGAAGGAACTTGGACCGGCGGAGGAGAAACCTCACGCCCGGCATGCCAAAGATCCACCGGACGTTACCCACTCTCCGTAGCCAACCCGGGCAAAAGCCCTACTTTCGCTTGGCGGCGATCCGGGCGAAGAGGTAGCCGAAGGAGTTGGTGGCGACGTGGAGCATGGTGGGGGCCAGCAGACCGCCGTGACGGCGCAGCTCGCAGAACAGCACCCCGGCCGCCGCCGTGGACACCACACTCCCCGCCACCACCCGTGCGGTGTCGAGGTGGGTGGAGGACTCGGCGGACGTCAGGGCGCCCAGCGCGGGGTTGGCGCGGGCCATGTCGATCGCGGGGAGGATGTGCCACAGGCCGAACAGCGCCGAGGAGGTCGCCGTGGCGGCGACCGTGCCGTGACGCCGGCGCAGCATGGCGTACAGGGCGCCCCTGAAGCCCACCTCCTCCAGCAGCACGGTGCCCATCGGGACCTGGAGCAGGGCCTCCTCCAGGGCGCGGGCGCGCGAGAGCGACAGGGCGCGCTCGTCGAGGAAAAGCGGCCTGGTGCGGGGGTTCGCGATGCCGACGGTGTAGACGGCGGCCACCGCCGCCGCCAGGGCACCTCCTGTCAGGGCGCCCCGGCGGCCGTGCTCGAACCCCAGCTCCTGCCACGACAGGCCGGACCGGCGAGCCATCGCGACCAGGGCGGCGGTCGCCGCGGCCGAGGTCAGGGGCGCCAGGCGAGGGGCGACCTTGTTGTTCATGATGTTGGCGGCGGTGAGTATGGCGATCGAGCGGATCAACACCCTTGCAGGCTACGTCGCGCCTCCGCCCCGGGCGGGGTGAAGGAGCTACGAAGCGGCGGGGCGGCGCCAGCCGGTGGGGAAGCGGGTGCGGCGGCGTTCCTCCGGGGTGAGGCCGCCCCAGATGCCCTCCGACTCGCCCGCACGTAACGCGTACGAGCGGCACTCCTCGATGACCTGGCAGCGGGCGCACACCGCCTTGGCGCGGGCCTCCTGCAAGGGGGTGGGGGCTAGGGGGAAGAAGAGGTCAGGGTCGCTGGACCTGCACGCACCCCTGCGCAGCCAGCCGATCTCCTCCAAAGGCATGGGTCAAAGGTAGAGCGTGGTCATGATCAGACACATCATCCTCTGGGTTGACCCGTGCGTACATCCCCGAGTTGGACCCAGGCACGAATGTGCACATCCCAGGAGGGCGATGCTCAGCAGGCGCTCACCCCCCTCTTCCAACCCGTCGCGAACGACGCCTGGCGCCGCTCGGCCGTCCCGTGCGCGGACGGGTTCAGCCAGTCGTCCGTCGGGTCGCCGGCGGCCTCCAGGCTCAGGAGCAGCTCGTCCTCGTCGCCCGGCTGCGTCTCCAGCGCGCCCGAGCCGACCAGGGACGAGAGGGTGCCGCCCGCGTAGCAGTCGGCCTGCAGCTCCATTTGTACGTTCAGCTGGAAATCGGTCTGGAGCTGTGCCTGCACGGCATGCCCGAGCTCATGCGGAATGATCACATAGACCGACCCGTCACCCATCTCGTTCCAGAGCGACTCCATCCAATCCTGGTCGTAGGCGATGAAGTGTCCGACAGGACAGTAAAAGGCGTTGTTCGGGACGGCGGGCTCATTGCCGCACTTAGGGCCAGAATTACCGGAATAGGGGACGAAGTCAGCGATAGGCCGATAAGTGCGCCCGAGCCGCTGAAAGTACTGCTTCCAGAACTCCTCCGTCAGCGTACGAGCGGTCCGCACGTCGTCCTCGAACGAGTCGGCCCCCCTCGCGTCCATGGACCGCGGCCTCGCGAGGCCGCAGGCGCCCAGGAGCAGGACCAGGCCGATGATCAGGATGCGCTTCACGGAAGTCACACGTCCCACATGTGCACGGGCTCATTCGAGTGCATCCGCTCGATGTACCCGAGTGTCATGGATCGCAACGCTTCATGCCGATCTCCTCCGTGCGCGCGTACGCGGTCCACCTGCCAGCTCGCCCCCGTACGGCCCGTCAGGCAGCGGCCCTCGATGATGCCGAGCAGCCGGTCGGCGACGGGACCGTTCACGCCCCACTTGGCCAGACCCTCGTGCGCCATGGGGAGGAGGCGGCGCAGGATCAGCTCGGCCGCGGGCACCTCTCCCATTCCCGGCCAGTAGAGCCGCGCGTCCAGCCCGTGCCGGGCCGCCGCGGCGAGGTTGTCCTCCGCCGCCTGGAACGACATCTGACTCCAGATCGGCCGTTCGGCGTACGGCAGCACGCGCATCAGCCCGTAGTAGAACGCGGCGTTGGCCGCGATGTCGGCCACGGAAGGCCCGGCAGGCAGCACGCGGTTCTCCACGCGCAGGTGCGGGACCCCGTCCACCACCGCGTACACCGGCCGGTTCCAGCGGTAGATCGTGCCGTTGTGCAGGGTCAGCTCATGAAGGTGCGGGATGCGTCCCTGTTCGAGCTCGGTACGCGGGTCCTCGTCCTCACAGAGCGGCAGCAGGGCGGGGTAGTAGCTGACGTTCTCCTCGAAGAGGTCGAAAACACTCGTGATCCACCGCTCCCCGAACCACACCCGGGGCCGCACGCCCTGCGCCTTCAGCTCGGCCGGCCGCGTGTCCGTGGCCTGCTCGAACAGGGCGATCCTGGTCTCGCGGTGCAGCTCCTTGCCGAACAGGTAAGGGGAGTTGGCCGCGAGCGCGATCTGGGGCCCCGCGATGGCCTGGGCGGCGTTCCAGTGCGAGGCGAACGCCTCCGGGCTGACCTGCAGGTGCAGCTGCACACTGGTGCACGCGGCCTCGGGGGCGACGCTGTCGGCATGGGTGTCCAGGCGTTCGACGCCCTCGATGCACAGATGCAGGTCCTCCCCGCGGGCCGCGAAGATCTGCTCGTTGAGCAGGCGGTAGCGGGGGTTCGCGGAGAGCGTGCCCTCGCCGATGTCCTGCTCGCGCAGCGTGGGCAGGATGCCGATCAGGACCAGGTGGCCGTCCTGGGAGCGGGCGCGCTCCTCGGCGTGGTTGAGCCGCGCCCTGACGTCGTTCTCCAGGTGCAACGCGCCGTCGCCGCTCAGCTCCTGGGGCTCGATGTTGATCTCGATGTTGAACTGTCCCAGCTCCGTCGCCCAGTCCGGCTGCTCGATGGCGGCCAGCACCTGGGCGTTGCGCATGGCGGCCTCGCCGTACGCGTCCACGATGTTGAGCTCGATCTCCAGGCCGGCGAGGGGGCGTTCGAACTCGAAGCGGGACTCGCGGAGCATCTGGGCGAAGACGTCGAGACATCGACGCACCTTTTCCCGATATTTCCGGCGATCTTCCCGACTGAACACGACGACTGGCACGTCCCTGCCCATAACAGGAAATGTGCCACGTCAGAACCGACAAGACCAGAGCCGCGTCGATCCGACCTCACGCACCATACGCAGAAAGCCCCGCGCGGCGCGAACCGCACGGGGCTTTGAAACGCGAGCAATCAACGCGCCTGCATGATTTCCCGCATGAGCTGGGCGGTCTCGGAGGGGGTCTTGCCGACGCGGACGCCGACCTTCTCCAGAGCCTCCTTCTTGGCCTGGGCGGTGCCTGCGGAGCCGGACACGATCGCGCCCGCGTGCCCCATGGTCTTGCCCTCCGGCGCTGTGAAGCCCGCGACGTAGGCCACGACCGGCTTGGTGACGTGCTGCTCGATGTACGCGGCGGCCCGCTCCTCGGCGTCGCCGCCGATCTCGCCGATCATCACGATCGCGTCCGTGCCCGGGTCCTCCTGGAACGCCTGGAGCGCGTCGATGTGCGTCGTGCCGATCACGGGGTCGCCGCCGATGCCGACCGCGGTCGAGAAGCCGAAGTCACGCAGCTCGTACATCAGCTGGTACGTGAGCGTGCCCGACTTCGAGACCAGGCCGATGCGGCCGGCGGTGGTGATGTCGGCCGGGATGATGCCCGCGTTGGACGCGCCGGGGGAGGCGATGCCGGGGCAGTTGGGCCCGATGATGCGGGTCTTGTTGCCCTTGGCGACCGCGTACGCCCAGAACTCGGTCGAGTCGTGCACCGGCACGCCCTCGGTGATCACGACGCAGAGCGGGATCTCGGCGTCGATGGCCTCCTTGACCGCGTCCTTGGTGAACGCCGGCGGCACGAAGACGACCGACACGTCCGCGCCGGTCTTCTCCATGGCCTCCGCGACCGTGCCGAACACGGGCAGGCCCTCGTGGGTGATGCCGGCCTTGCGGGCGTTCACGCCGCCGACGACCTTGGCGCCGGAGGCGAGCATGCGGCGGGTGTGCTTGGTGCCCTCACCGCCGGTCATGCCCTGAACGATGATCTTGCTGTTCTCAGTCAACCAGATGGCCATGGGTCACGCACCTACCGCAGCGAGCTCGGCGGCCCGCTTGGCCGCGTCGTCCATCGTGTCTACCAGCTCGACCCGCGGGAGTGCGGCGTCGGCCAGGATCTGCCGCCCGAGCTGGGCGTTGTTGCCGTCGAGGCGGACCACAAGGGGGTGGGTCACGGCCTCGCCACGGCTCTCCAGCAGCTTGAACGCCGAGACGATGCCGTTGGCGACGGCGTCGCAGGCGGTGATGCCGCCGAAGACGTTCACAAAGATCGACTTGACGCTCGGGTCGGAGAGGATGATCTCCAGACCGGCGGCCATGACCTCGGCCGAGGCGCCACCGCCGATGTCGAGGAAGTTGGCCGGGGACGGCTTGCCGGGGAACTGCTCGCCCGCGTAGGCCACCACGTCGAGGGTGGACATGACCAGCCCCGCGCCGTTGCCGATGATGCCGACGTCGCCGTCGAGCTTGACGTAGTTGAGGTCCTTCTCCTTGGCCTTGGCCTCGAGCGGGTCCTCGGCCGCCTTGTCGGCGAGCGCCTCGTGGTCGGCCTGGCGGAAGGAGGCGTTCTCGTCGAGCGTGACCTTGCCGTCGAGGGCCTTCACCTGGCCGTCGGCCGACAGGATCATGGGGTTGACCTCGACGAGCGTGGCGTCCTCGTCGACGAAGCAGCACCAGAGCTTCTCGATGAGCTCGGCGGCGCCGTCGAGCGCCTTCTCCGGCAGGCCGCCGGCCACCGCGATCTCGCGAGCCTTGGCGCGGTCGATGCCCGTCAGCGCCGAGACCGGCACCTTGGCGACCTTCTCGGGCGAGGTGTGAGCGACCTCTTCGATGTCCATGCCGCCCGCCGCGGAGCAGATGGCGAGGAATGTACGGTTCGCGCGGTCGAGCAGGAAGGAGAAGTAGTACTCCTCCGCGATCGCGCTGGCCTCCTCCACCAGGACCTTGTGGACCGTGTGGCCCTTGATGTCCATGCCGAGGATGGCTTCGGCCTTGCTGACCGCGTCGGCGGCGTCGTCGGCCACCTTCACGCCGCCGGCCTTGCCTCGGCCGCCGGTCTTGACCTGGGCCTTGACGACAACGCGGCCGGTCAGCTCCTCGGCGGCCGACCGCACCTCCTCCACGTTGTGTGCGACGATGCCGCGTGGCACCGGGATGCCGTAGTCGGCGAAGAGCTCTTTCGCCTGATGTTCGAACAGGTCCACGAGGGTCCGTCCTCTTCCACTTGGTCGCTCGCCCTCTGTCGGGTTCGCGCCCTGCTATTCCGACTGATGTTCGACGGCCCGGGCAACTGCGCTGATGGTCGCATCCGCTTCGCCGCTCGTTGGCATCGTTCGTTGCCCTCTCGCGGCGAGCTCCTACGCTCAGGGGTGCGTGCCGGGCGTTTCCGCCGGTAAAGCCTAGCCCGAAGCTTGACCTGCCCAGGTCATCGGGGCATGGTTCTCTCGCTGTGTGACGGTGATCTCACTTCTCCAGAACCCGTACTGCACGAAAAATACACGGTTTTGGCGGCTTCTGACACGGTTCTCGAGATATGTTCGTGATCTTCTATTGGCAGGATTCTGCTCCCTCTCCTTTTGAATCCGAAGGAATACGAATGAAGCGAATTCTCGCGGGCCTGGCGTTAACCACGGTCGCCGCGCTCGTGACTGCGACCCCGGCCGCGCAGGCCGCGCCGGTGGATCCGGTGAAGGCGCTGAAGAAGCAGTTCGTCGCGGGGCACGGGGTGCGGATCACCGAGACGACCCGGCTCACCCTGGACGGCAAGAGCGCCGGCGCCTCCACCCGGACCTCTGGAACGTTCGAGTTCGGCAAGAAGGGCATTGTCGCCTCCGACATCAAGAGCCACGGGGCGGGCGGCGACAAGTCCCTGGCGGGTGCGTACGGCCCGCCGCGCGTCGTCACGGTCGGCGGCTACAGCTACGTCCAGGGCGGGTTGTTCAGTGAGAACCTGCCCGACGGCAAGACGTGGGTGCGCTACACCGGGGAGGCTTCCGGTGGCACCTACAACCAGACGCTCGACATCTTCGAGCCGAAGGTGCTGAAGGCGATCGTCTCCCACGCCAAGAGCTTCAAGGGCGGCACGTACAAGGGCTCCCTTACCTACAAGGATCTGGCCAAGGCGTACGGGCAGAAGATCGGCGGCCGGATCGCCAATATCAAGATCGACTATGCCCTGCAGGTCAACTCCAAGGGCCTGGCCACTCAGCTGACGTCGGGCTGGACCATGGATCTCGGCATCCTGGGCAAGACCCGCTCTGTCACCGAGACCCGGTACATCGGCTGGGGCTCCAAGGTCAAGATCAAGGCTCCGGCCGAGGACCAGTGGATCGACGTCGCGAACCTCGGTGAGGACAGCAACGTCCCGCAGGAGATCCCGAACAGCGCGCTGAACTCGCTCGCCAACTAGCCCGTACCCGGCCTCCTCCCGCCCTGCCGGGCAGGAGGGGGCCCTTTTGTGATGAGGATGCCTATGAAGCGAGTTCTCGCGGCGGCGGTGGCCGCCGCGGCACTGGTCACCGCCTCGCCCGCACAGGCGGCCGTCGATCCGGTCAAGGCTCTGAAGAAGCAGTTCGTCGCCGGCCACGGCGTCACGATTTCAGAAGTCTCCCGAACGCAACAGGAGGGCAAGAAGCTGGAGTATCTCCGAATGACCGGCACTTTCGCGTTCGGCGAGTCGGGCGTGGTCGCCTCTGACATCACCCTTCGAGGTGCCCTCAAGCCCTCATCGGAAGCCGCCCTCCGTTTCCTGATCATCGGGAAGAAGGTCTACGCCCAGAGTGCGGGGTTCAAGCGCGAACTTCCCGAAGGGAAGTCATGGCTGCTCTTGGACGACGCGTCCAATGCGTCCGCCACCACTCAGCCCATCGACATCTTCCGATCCGGGAAGTTGAAGAGCCTGCTCTCGCATGCCAAGTCGGCCAAGGGCGGCCTCTACCGCGGCTCGTTCCATGGGGACAGGGAGCGCCAGGCATTCGACTATCGGCTGAGCGTCAGCTCCACGGGCCTGCCCAGCCGGTTTCACACCAGCTCGAAATCCGACTACGGCACGTTGGGCTGGTATCGAGAGACGACTGACAGCCGATACACCGCCTGGGGTCACAAGGTGACGATCGAAGCTCCTCCAGAGGACCAAGTGATCGACATCAAGGATGCCGAAGCCGCCCTCGACGAGGTGCTGGAGGAGATCCAGGTCATCCCGAACGAGGCGCTCGCCACCCGATAGGTGATCTTCAGCCCGCGCGCCGGCCCACCTGCCTCCGCGCGGGCATCGAGCGCAGGTTGCAGGTGGCCGAGCACGGCGTGCATCCTGGCGGTCAGCCCGGCCGCGATCGGGCAGGCGGCGCCGGTCTAGCCGAGCCGGGACTCCCGGATGCGCGCCCATTCGAGCGAGTGCCTGATGCCGTCCTCGATGGAGTGGCCCGCCTGCCAGTCCAGCAGGCGGCGGGCCAGGTCGCTGCGGGTGTAGGCGCCGGCCACGTCACCCGGGCGCGGGGCCGCCTCGACGACCTCGATCGGGCGGTCGACGACGCGATTGAACGCCTCGGCCAGTTCCCGGACGGTGGTGCCCGCGCCGGTGCCCAGGTTGATCACGTCGGCCTCCAGCGCGTCGAAGCGGCGCAGCGCCGCCACGTGGGCGGTGGCCAGGTCCCAGACGTGGACGTAGTCGCGGATGCCCGTGCCGTCCCTGGTCGGGTAGTTCGTGCCGGTGATCTGGAAGGGCACCCCGTCCTCGTACGCCTCGATCATCTTGCCCAGGGCGTGGCTGGGGCGGCGCAGCTGCAGGCCGGTGCGCATCTGGGGGTCGGCGCCGATCGGGTTGAAGTAGCGCAGGGAGAGGATCCTGATCGGGTGACCGGCGGCGATGTCGGCGAACATGGCCTCGCACACCGCCTTGGTCCGCGCGTAAGGGCTCTGGGGGTCGAGCGGGGACTCCTCGTCAACGGTGTGGTCGTCGCCCGTGCGGTAGATGGAGGCAGAGGAGCTGAAGATCATCCGGGTGCAGCCGTTGCGGAGCAGGTGATCGACGAACTCGAGGCTCTTGGCGACGTTCGCGCGGTAGTAGCCGACGGGGTCGGCCACGGAGTCCGGGACCACGATGAGCGCGGCACAGTGGACGACAGCCTCAATATCCGGATTTTCGGTAAATATCTTGTCGATCAGCGGCCCGTCGCTGATATCCCCTTCATAGAACACCCGCCCCTCAGCGAACTCCCGCCTGCCCGTGACGAGACTGTCCAGAATGACGGGCTCGATCCCGGCATCGAGGCACGCGGACGCGACAGTGCTCCCGATATATCCGGCCCCTCCGGTAACCAATACACGCATCCGCGCTCCCAGCGTCGGTCGGTCTGTTGCAGGACTCATCATCGTGTACAGCCGCGCCGGCGGGCGCATCCTCTCCCATGGCTCTCCCGCGGCGACCGGACCCCCGTGGGCCGCGTCCGCGCCCCATCCGGGTTCACAAAGTGGGCAAGGGGCGGCGCGTCAACCAAGCGCTGGTCGGGAAACCTTGAGAAAATCGCCTACTGTGACGGCGATTCTCGACCAGTTGCGGACTGCCCCCCGCTCGATGCTCGGCAAGCTCCCCGGTGTCCCGGGCGACGACGACGAGACGAGGCGGCCGCTGCCGGTGTCGGGGATGCTGGCCGCCGCCGCCACCCTGGGCGTCGGGCTGGCCGCGCTCACCACACTCACCCTCGTCGGCTGGATCGCCGCGCCGGGCGGCACGCTGGGCGTCGGGCTGCCGGGCGTGTTCCGCACCGCGGCCCAGCTCTGGCTGGTCGCGCACCACGCCGGGTTCGCGATCCCCGGCGGGCGGGTCGGGCTGCTGCCCCTGGGGCTGACGATCCTGCCCGCCGTCCTGCTCTATCGCGCCGCCCGGTGGATGGCGCGCGACGCGGACCTGCGACTGCGCCTGCCTGCCCGGCTGCCGAAGAACAGCCCGAAGGAGCAGGCCAGGGCCCGCCGGCGGGCCCAGCTCATCCTGGTGGTGCAGGCCGGGGTGTCGCTGGCGGCGCCGTACGCGCTGCTCGCGGGGTTGATCGCGCTCGCGGCGAGCAACGAGATCACCCAGCCCTACATCGGCGAGGCGCTGCTCAGCCACTTCGTGCTGGCGTTCCTGGCGGGGTCGCTGGCGACGGCGCGGATGATCGGTCCCTGGCGGGTGATGCTGCGGCTGCTGCCCGAGCGGGTACGCGCGCTGACCGTCGGCACGGCGGTCGCCACGGCCGTGCTGCTCGTGGCCGGGCTCGCGCTGGTGCTGGTCGCCGTCGTGCTGAACTTCGGGCAGGTCAAGGACCTGTCCAGCGTGCTCTCGCCCGGGTTCGTGGGCGGGGTGCTGCTGTTGCTGCTGCAGGTGCTCTACCTGCTGAACGCCGTCATCTGGGCCTCCTCCTACATCGCCGGGCCCGGGTTCGCCATCGGCGCCGACACCCTGGTCGCGCCCACCGGGGTGCAGCTCGGCACGGTGCCGAGCCTGCCGCTGCTGGGGGCGTTGCCGGAGAGCGGGCCCGTTCCGGTGTGGATGATGGCGGTGATCGCGCTGCCGTTCGCGGCGGGGGCCGTGGCCGGGGTGATGGTGGCCAGGATCTCGCCGTCGCCGTCCTATGAGGCCGCGCCGCTCTGGGGATTCCTCAGCGGGGTCGTCACCGGGCTCGTGGCGGGGGTGCTGGCCGCGCTGTCCGGCGGGCCCATCGGCGGCGGCCGGCTGGCCACAGTGGGGCCCTCGCCCTGGGAGGTGGCGCTGTCGGTGGCGCTCGAGGTCGGCGTGGCCGCGGGCATCTCCGCCGGGGTGACCAACCTGCTGCTGCTCAACAAGCGGGCCCGTACGCCGCTGGACAAGGCGGCCGCTCCGGTGCGCAAGGCGGGCGCCGCCATCGCCAAGGCGGCGAGCAAGGTGGGGCTGGCCGAGTCCGACCCGCGCCCCCTGCCCGGCCACTGGATGGACGCGACCGAGGCCGACACCCAGGAGATCCCGGTCATCAGGGACGACTGGCAGGACGAGCACGCCTCGGCAGAGGCGGAGACCCTCGCCCAGGCCCGCCCGCGCCCACCGGAGCCGGCGGCGCGCCCGCCGCGCAAGGACATCGTGGACGAGTCGGACGACCGTGGCGGCCATGTGATCTACGTCGACCCGTACGCCTGGGACCGCGACTAGGCCAGGAGGCTAGGGCTGCATGGCCCCGAGCACCTCGAGCACGTCGGCGGGGAGCTTGCGCTGGGCCGCGTCCCTGAACTGCGTGAAGCATTCGCCCTGCGCGGAAACGGTGCCGGCGCCCTTCATGCACTCCTGGTAGGCGGAGTACTCGTCCATCAGGTACAGCTGCATCCCCGTGGCCATGGCCGACAGCGCCAGCGCGATCGAGGAGATGGTGATGCCGCCCACAGCGGCGCCTGTGGTCCGGCCCGAGGCCTTGAGCAGCGGGAACGCCCGGATCCCGGCCATCAGCGCGAACAACGCCATGACCAGTCCGGCGAGCGGCAACATGAACGTCATGGCCAGCGCTGCGATGGACAACCAGATCGCTCGGCGGCCCGCCGAATCAGCGGGCTGCTGGCCTGCCGGTGCCTTCACCGGTGTCGACACCTGACCTCCTCTGCGTCGCCGGGTGAGGAACAGATACCCTGTCAGCCCCACCCTGTTTCCTTTTTGGAGTGCGCGTGTCTAAGGCTGGGCGGCTCGTCGTCCTCGTCTCCGGCTCTGGAACCAACCTACAGGCCCTGCTGGACGCTTCTGCCGACCCGTCGTACGGTGCTCGCGTGGTCGCGGTCGGCGCCGACAGGGATGGGATCGAGGGGCTGGCCAGGGCGGCGAGGGCGAACGTACCAACTTTTGTCGAAAAATTGGGCGATTACCCGACGAGGGCGGAATGGGATGCCGCCATCGCGGCCAGGATCGCCGAGTACGAGCCTGACCTGGTGGTTTCGGCGGGCTTCATGAAGATTCTGGGTCCGCCGACCTTGGACGCCTTTCCCGTGCTGAACACTCATCCGGCGCTGCTGCCGTCGTTCCCCGGCGCGCACGGCGTGCGGGACGCGCTGGCCCACGGGGTCAAGGTGACCGGCTGCACGGTGATGCTGGCCGACGAGGGCGTCGACAGCGGGCCGATCATCGCCCAGGAGGCGGTGCCCGTGCTCCCGGACGACGACGAGGCGGTCCTGCACGAACGCATCAAGACCGTCGAGCGGCGCCTGCTCGTCGACATGGTCGGCCGGATGGTCCGCGAGGGCTGGACGGTCAGCGGACGCATCGTCCGCATCGGCAACCAAACAGGAGGGGAATCCACGTGACTCGCATCGCCATCCGGCGCGCGCTGATCGCTGTTTACGACAAGTCCGGGCTCGAGGAGCTGGCCAGGGCCCTCGACGGCGCAGGGGTGGAGATCGTCTCGACCGGTGGCACCGCCGCCGCGATCTCGTCGTTCGGGATCCCGGTGACGAAGGTCGAGCAGCTCACCGGGTTCCCTGAGTGCCTGGACGGGCGGGTCAAGACGCTGCACCCGCGCGTGCACGCCGGACTGCTCGCCGACGTCACCAAGCCCAGCCACGTGGCGCAGCTGGAGGAGCTGGAGATCGACCCGTTCCAGCTCGTCGTGGTGAACCTCTACCCGTTCCAGGAGACGGTGGCCTCCGGCGCGTCCGACGAGGAGTGCGTCGAGCAGATCGACATCGGCGGGCCGGCCATGATCCGCGGCGCCGCGAAGAACCACAACACCTGCGCCGTCGTGGTCGACCCCGCCTTCTACGGCGACGTGCGCGACGCGCTGGCCGAGGGCGGCTTCACGCTGACCGAGCGCAAGCGGCTGGCGGGCATCGCCTACGCGCACACGGCCTCGTACGACGTGGCGGTGGCCAACTGGTTCGCGCGGACGTACGGGGAGGGCGGGTTCCCCGAGTTCACGGGGGCCGCCTATGAGCGCAAGGCCACGTTGCGGTACGGCGAGAACCCGCACCAGAGCGCCGCGCTCTACGTGGGTCGGGCGGACGGCCTGGCCAACGCCGAGCAGTTGCACGGCAAGGAGATGTCGTACAACAACTACCTCGACTCCGACGCCGCGTGGCGGGCCGCCTGGGACTTCGCCGAGCCGTGCGTGGCCATCATCAAGCACCAGAACCCGTGCGGCATCGCGATCGGCGCCGACGTGGCCGAGGCGCACCGCAAGGCGCACGCGTGCGACCCCGTGTCGGCGTACGGCGGAGTGATCGCCGTCAACCGCACGGTCACAGCCGAGCTGGCCAGGCAGATCTTCGACATCTTCACCGAGGTCGTCATCGCGCCGTCCTACGAGGAGGAGGCGCTGGAGGTGCTGCGGGGCAAGAAGAGCCTGCGCCTGCTGCGCTGCCCGGAGGGGCCGTCGCGGACGACCGAGTTCCGAGAGATCGACGGCGGGCTCCTGGCGCAGACCGTGGACAAGGTGGACGCGACCGGCGACTCGGCCGCGCAGTGGGAGCTCAAGACCGGCGCGCCCGCCACGCCCGAGCAACTGGCCGACCTGGAGTTCGCCTGGCGCGCCTGCCGCTCGGTGAAGTCGAACGCCATCCTGCTGGCCAGCGACGGGGCGACCGTGGGCGTGGGCATGGGCCAGGTCAACCGGGTGGACTCGTGCCGCCTGGCGGTCGCGAGGGCGGGGGACCGGGCGGCCGGGGCGGTCGCGGCCTCGGACGCGTACTTCCCGTTCCCGGACGCGCCGCAGGTGCTGATCGACGCCGGCGTACGCTTCATCGTGGAGCCGGGCGGCTCGATCCGGGACGAACTCGTCATCGAGGCCGCCGAGAAGGCCGGGGTCACCCTCTACTTCACCGGCACCCGTCACTTCTTCCACTGATCCTCGACCCGTCCAGAGGCCACCCGGACCGCCCCCACGAGCGCGCTCGGACCGCTACCACGGCAGCTCTCGGCCCACCCATCACATGGGATCAGGGCCGCCGGCTGCGTGACGGCCGAGCCGCCGGTTACAGGGGCGGCCGGGCTGCCCGCTGCGGAGACCGCCTGAGGACGAGTGGCCCGTCGGCGTGGACTCGGACCACCGGACGCGGGCATCCCTGGGCGTGCCGTGTCCGGTTTCGGGGCCGAGCATCCGCGGGATGCGGTTAGCCTGATGCTCCCCCATCTTGCCGATCCTCACGGAGTTCGCCTTGCTCGAGCCGATCCTGCGCGCATTCGTCACCATGAACGGCATCGCCACCAGCCCCGCCGTCCTCCTGGTGCTCGCCTTCATCGGTGCCTATCTCGGCAGCCGCGTCGTCGAGATCATCCCGTTCACCCGCCGGATCATCGAGCGCCGCGAAGCGCAGGCCCTCGAGCGCGAGTAACTTACGGGGACCGCACCCTCAGAGGAGTCCGCCGGCCCGGCGCAGGCGCGGCACGCGCTGACGCCCGGGTTCACCTCTCCACCGTCCCGTCGGGGTCGGTCAGAATCAGCTGGTCGCGTGGGTCGTACACCAACCGCAGCACATCCCCGACCCGCTCCCAGGCGATGCCTTTGAGTCGTGGCCTCATCGCCGCATCAGCCAATCTCTGAGATGGGATTTGGCAGCAGCGTGGCAGCCGTGCGCATGGATCCTGCATGGATCCCGCATGGGGAAGAAATTGATCTTTAGGAGTAGCGGTGGCCGAAAGGCTCCATAGGGCTCGTCAGCCAGACAAACCATCGAAAAAGTCGTTGAGCCATTGAGCCAGCGTCACCGGGTGCGTGAGGATGACCCCGGAGACGATGAGTGCCGGAACGAGCACGATGTATCCGAGGACGAGTCCGCCCACCGCCAGGCCGTGCCCGGCCCTGAGGCCACGTTTGGTCTTCGTGGTGGCCACATGGCCCAGGACGACGGCCACGATGGACGGGAAGCCGAACAGGCACCAGCTCCCGAAGAGTCCGATGATCCCGAAGATGAGGCTGGTCACGGCGACGCCCGACGTCGGCGGCGGGGTGCACGAGGTCGCGGGCCCCGCCGTCCGGTCACATCACCAGGGGGCCGCCGGCGTGCGCTGCCAGGCTAACCGGGCCGCTCCCGCCAGGGCCGCGTGCACGCCCAGGGTGCTCTGGTGGACGCGTACCGCCCGGACGAACGCCAGCCCTGATACGTCGTCAAGCATGCGCTCCAGCGGGTCGAACAGCACCTTTCCCGCCGCCGACACGCCACCACCGACGACCACCGTGGTGATCTCTACTGCGGCCGCCGTGGAGGCGATCATCCCGGCCAGCGCCCGCGCGCCGCGTTCGAACGCCGCCACCGCGATCGGATCGCCTGCTGCGGCGTCTCTGGCGAGTGCTCGCGCGTCCGCCTTCTCATCCGCTTGGCCTGAGGAGGGCGACCAGCCGTTGTCGAGGGCCCAGCGGGCGAGGTTGGGGCCGCTGGAGTAGCGCTCGACGCAGCCCCGGCCGCCACACTCGCACCGCTCGCCATAGGGATCGATGGACATGTGACCGACGTGCCCCGCGTTCCCGGTCGTCCCCAGCAGCGGCCTGCCGTCGATCACCAGCCCGCCGCCGATCCCGGTGGACACCACGATCCCGAGCAGCGAGCTGCTGTCTCGGCCCGCCCCCAGCCAGTGCTCCCCGAGTGCGAAGCACTGCGCGTCGCCCGCGAGGACGGTGGGCAGCCCCGTCAGCCTCCGCACCTCCTCGCGCAGGGGGAAGCCGCGCCAACTGGGCATGTTCACCGGGCTCACCGTCCCGGCGGTCAGATCCAGCGGTCCGGCGCAGCCGATCCCGACGGCCTCCGGTGGCGGGCCGTCCTCGGTCACTTCCGCGATGAGCGCGGTCAGGGCGGACATGACGTCCGTACGTGGCGTGGGCCGCGTACCGGAACGCAATACGGAACCCTCTTCGTCCACCAGTGCGGCGGCGAGCTTGGTTCCTCCGATGTCAATGGCAAGTACGTAGTTCATCAATGTTTGTGGTGGTTGTCGGGCTGGCGGGGATCGCCAGGGTGTTCGAGTCCGGGCACGAGTTCGACCTTCTTGGCGCGCATGTCATCCAGCCGGCGCGCGAAGGCCCTCCGCCGCGCGGCATCCAGCAGCGTCGCTCCACTCCGGTCTTGCCGGGGTGGGATGGCGGTTGGTGGTGGCCGAAGGGCGGCTCCTCGCTCTTTGACGGGGGTGACGATGGCGACATGCCAGCCCAAGGCATCCTGTACGGGGCCTACCAGAGTGCCGTGTGGATGGCGCTGGAGCGCTTCGGCTATCGCCGTAGGAAGGAAGTCGAGCGAGGCCGCCGGGCCGAGCGGGTCGAGGGCGTCGGGCGTCGCGCGCTGGGCGCTCGACTGATCCGGGAAGAGGCGGTGCCGGATGAGGTACTGCGGGGAACGCTCGACGCGGGCGATGGACCGCCATTCCGGTGGGGCTGCCACATCGGCGGTGACGTGCTCGAACACGGCACGCACCCACGGATTGCCGTTGTACGCGGCGGTGTTGATGGAGCCCAGTTCGACGGCCGCCACGCCGTCGAACGGCTCGGCCTCCACCGGATCGAGCCCCAGATCCGCTGCCACCGCTTCGCACAGCGCCTCCGTGAGGATGACCTGGGTCAGCCATCTGGCGAGTTGACGGTCTTCCGAGCTGCCGGGCACGGGCAGCGTCGCGCGGAAGGGACCGTCGCGCAGGTCGGCGAGGCGTCGTTCGAGCCGCTCGCGGGGGATCGGACGGCCGTCGACCCACCCGGCCACCGCCCCGATGCCGGGCGCCGAGGCCGCCCCCGTGGCAGCCGGACGCACGCCCTCCGCCACCGGCCCGCCCCAAGCCCGGCCGCCTTCCAGACGCTGCACGCGGGTCGTCATCGGGTCACCTCCAGTCGGATCGCCGGGCTGTACTGGCAGCGGCCGAACCACATGACCTTGGCCAGGGCCCAGGCGTGGCCTTCAGGCGCGTCCTCGGGGACCTCCACCCGGAACGACACGTCCACCGTTTCGCCTGCTGCGACCGTGAAGCCCTGGATGACCTCGGGGAGCAGGTGCCACGTCCCCCAGGGCGAGGCGAGCTGGGACTCGCCGCGGATCTCATCGGAGGTGGTGTTGGTGAGCCTCAGGACGAGGGAGGTGCTGGTGCCGGTACGGAGAGCGAGGGCGTCGGTGACGGGGGAGACGGACAGCCCTGTGGGGCGGCCCTCGGCGGACTTGGTGCCGCGGTCGGCCCTGGTGGAGGCATCGGGTGTGCCCTGGCTCGGAAGCTCGGGGGTGGGGTTGAGTGCCACTGTGGTGACGTCTTCGATGACCTGGCCGCCTGCCGAGGTCCGGGCGGAGACGAAGTGCAGGCCCGTGGCAGGGTGGGCGTTTCCGGAAGAGGCCGACGGAGTCACCGTGACCGGGAAGCGGAGGTGGCCGCCCGGCGGCAGACGGAAGGCGCGTTGGGCCGGGGAGGCGGTCCAGCCTTCCGGGACGTGGAGGGTGACCAGGCCCTCGTGGGCATCGTTCGTCAGGTGGGAGGAGAGCACCACGTCCACCTCGAAGGGCTCTTCGCCCGACGGCGTGACCAGGCCGGGACTGATCGCAAGAGAGATCGGCAGGTAGCCGAGCGGAGCCGGGCCCTTGTTGTGGAGCCAGTAGCGGGTGAAGACCGGCTGGGCCTGCTCCGCGGTGGGGCCGAGCTCGGGAGGCGCGGTGCCGGATTCCATCGGAGTGCCCCCGTCTGTGGTGGTCAGGTAGGTGGCGATCTCGGAGCCGGTCAGACGGAGGCTCGTGACCGGGGCGCCGCGGTGCTCCAGAAGGTTGGAGTGCGTCAAGGAGTGCAGAGGGAGGAGCGGGGAGCTGATCTCCGCTGTGGACCCCAGGCCGGTGGCTTCGACCAGGCGGATCGTCACGCCTTGGTCGGGCCCGGTGGTGTGGCCGTGGGCGTGGGGATTGCCGGTGGCTTTGAGGGTGCCCAGGAGGACGTCCCGGGCGGGGGTGATGGTCAGGAGGGAGTGGGTCTGGGGGAGGTCGCCGGCCTGGGGCGTCGTGAGGGTGCGGGGGAGCAGAGGAGTGATGTGCTCCTGAGCCCTGGCGGGGAGTCGCTGGGCTCGCCAGTCGCCCTCGCCGCCGACCAGGGCGTACGAGAACTCGTGCGTCCAGTGCTGGAGCTGGAAGCCCGAGCCGTCCGGCGTCGTGCGGTGAGGTGGGTCCAGCCAGATGCCGGACGGCCAGCCCGTGCAGGAGCGCATCAACGACAGGTGCAGCGCGCCCGATGGGTCGACCGCGAAGCCGGGCAGGCCGTAGGCGAGCAGGGCGACCGTGCGGTCGTCGAGGTGCTCCGTGCCCAGGGGGCACACCGCTTCGATCGTCGCGTCGTCCAGGTCCGTCACGAGGTCGGCGATCGGGCCTGCGACGATCAGGGCCGGGAGGGCGCGTACGTCACGTAGGTCGGCGCTCGGTTGCCAGACCGCCGGGAGCGGGTGTTCGGCCGGGATCCACACCCGGGACTCGCCGGACTTCAGGGCGTCCAGGTAGACCGGGTCCGCCCGGGAGAGGATCTCGGCGGCCAGCGGATTGGTGTCGGGGCCGCCGAGGACGATGCGTACGTCCGGAAGGTTAGAGTCGACGTCGAGCCAGCCGTACCTCGTGCCTGGGGCGGAGGACGTGGTGGCGGTCACGCCCACGCGGGCCAGGGCCACCACCAGGTCACGGGCCTCCGGGGCGTCCTCCAGGGTGGGCACCACGACCTCGGCCACGCCCAACGCGCGGGCGCCCGCTTCGCCGAGGTCGACCTTCGCCGTGGCCGACAGGCCGAACCAGGTGTTGGCCGGGTTGTCGAGCGTCCACGGGTGCTCGGCCGAGTCCACGTCGGGGAGCGCGAAGCCGCGCCCCACCACGGCGCCCGAGACGTCGGACACCGGCAGCGCCCCTTCCACGTGGGCCGGGAAGCGGACGCGGAGCAGGCGGTCGGCGCCGGTGTGGTCGAGCACGCGGGTGGTGAACTCGATCCGGTCGGAGCCGGCCGGCAAGGTGACGGTCTGCTCGTAGGCGATCTCGCCGACCTGCCCGGTGACGGTCAGGCGCCGGCCTGTCGGGCCGGCGTCGGCGCGTGCGGTCGCGGCGTGCGTGTCCGCGGAGCCCACGACCCGGCCCGTGGGGATGAGGTGCCAGGGGCCCTCGCCCATGTCCGGGTGCTGGGGGTATTCGTCGTACAGGCGGAGCTCGTTGCCGGGCCCGGTGAGGAGTTCGCGCCCCGTGGATCGGTCGAGGATCGAGGTCAGCGCGCCGCCTCGGGCGGGATCGGCCGTGACCTGCCATCGGTCGTTCTCGATGGTGATCGGGCCACCGGTCGGGTCGGCGGTCGGGTGCCAGGTGGCGGCGGAGCCGTTCACGATCCGGTACGTACGCCAGCCCATGGACGGAACGTCGCGGGCCAGGAACGTCAGCGTGCCGTGCTCCCGGACGGCGGGGACATGGGCGCCCGAGGGATCGGCCAGGGTCTGCCCGGCCGGCAGGCGCACGCGGACCAGGCCGTCGCGGGCGAAGGGGAGCGTGTTGGTCACCACCACGCTCGCCGCGTCCACGCCGATCCGGCCCGTCAGGGCGCTGAGTGCGTTGTCCCGGGCGGTCGTGGCCAGGTCGTACGCCTCTCGCCAGCCGGTCAGCAGGTCGATGTAGACCTGGTCGGACTCCGAGCCGGTGATCGCGTCGTGGTGCGCGCCGTAGGCCAGCTGGCGCCACACCTTGTCGAGCGCCGTGTGCGGATAACGGCCGAGCCCGAGCAGGCTCGCGAACGTCGACAGCCGCTCGGCGTCCAGGGCGGCCACCTCGGCGGCGCGCTGGGCCTGCTTGGTGTCGATGTACGACACGTCCTTGCCGGTGTAGACGGGGTTCATGTCGCGGGTCTGGGGGCTGAATGACGACAGGTCGGCGCGGACGGCGTCGAGGAAGTCTCGAGGAGTGGCGCAGACGAACCTGGGCCAGACATAGCGGCTCGCCCACGTGCGGTGGATGTCGGTGACCCACTTGTTGGGCGGGGTGTAGTCGGTGCCGACGGGGAGCAGGATGTTCTTGGTCGCGGCCACCGGCTTGAGCGAGCGGTAGAGGCCGTAGACCGCCTGGCAGGCCTCCTCCAGGGACGGCGAGGAGTCCATCCACCAGCCCGCGGAGTAGTGGCCGGGCATGTAGTGGGTCAGCACCCCCTGGCCGGACGGCGAGATCCACTCGAACTCGCTCGGGAACTGCATCAGCGCGGCGTCGTTCTTGGCCTGCTTGAAGTTCTTGCCGATCGGGCCCCACTGGTGGAAGGGGCCGCGCGCCCACGCGCTGCCGGTCAGCCCGGCCGCCGCCAGGTAGCCCGGGAACTGCGGGTCGTGGCCGAACACGTCGAGCTGCCACGCGGTGCGCGGATCGCCGCCCAGGATGTCGCGCTGGTAGCCGATGCCGTAGACGAGGTTGCGGATCGTCGTCTCGGCACCGGTCAGGTTGGTGTTGGGCTCGTTGTAAGTGCCGCCGATCAGCTCGACCCTGCCCTCGGCCATGAGGGCGCGCAGGTCGGCCCGCCGCTCGGGATGGGTGTCGAAGAACGGCTTGAGATAGTCGACCTCGGCCAGCACGAAACGGTAGTCGGGGTCGCGGAGCGCCAGCTCGATGTGGGCCTCGACCAGCGCGAACGCGTTTCGCTCCCACAGCGGCCTGGTGGTGCCGTCGCCGGAGAGCAGCTCCCACGGGCTGGTGTAGGCCGCCTGCGTGTTCCACCACACCGGGTCGTAGTGGAAGTGGGACACCATGTACATGGTCCAGCCCGGCTCCTCGGCCGTGACCGTGACCTCCAGCGACTCCTCGCCCAGCGTGAGCACGCAGGGCACGGTGCTGCCAGACGGCGCGGACACGGCCATGGGCACCTCGAGGACGGCGGCGGCCGCGGGCACGGTCACCGGCTCGGCCAGCCGCACGCCCTCGCCGCTCAGCTCCAGCGACGACTCGTGCTCTCCTTCGGCAACGGTGACTCTCAGCACCTGGCAGGGCGCGTCGTGGGAGCCCACGAACAGATCGGTCGACTCTGCGGACAACAGGCGGCAAGGCAAGGGGACCTCCTGAGCATGTTGCTGGCGCCCGCAACACTAAGCCCTTCCAAGATCAATGACAACGATGTCAACGATTGCCTGTGGATAACTCGGCCTAGCTGCCTGGCGTCTGTGGATAACTCTTCGCCCGGGAGGCCGGCGTACGCAACACCCGCGGCGAACGCCGGACGCGGTCGGGCGGCGTGCCGAGGGCGCCGGGGGACATGGAAGGATTGCGGCATGAGCGCAGTGAAACTCGACGGCAAGGCGACCGCCGCCAAGATCAAGGCAGACCTCACGGCCCGGGTGGCCGCGCTCAAGGAACGCGGCATCACGCCCGGCCTGGGCACCGTGCTGGTGGGCGACGACCCCGGCAGCCAGATCTACGTCGCGGGCAAGCACCGTGACTGCGCCGAGGTGGGCATCGCCTCCATCCGCGTCGACCTTCCGGCGACCGCCACCCAGGCCGAGGTCGAGGCGGCCGTCGACGAGCTCAACGCCTCACCCGAGTGCACCGGCTACATCGTCCAGCTCCCGCTCCCCAAGCACCTCGACACGATGGCCCTGCTCGAGCGCATGGACCCGGCCAAGGACGCCGACGGCCTCCACCCGGTCAACCTGGGCCGCCTCGTCCACATGGTCGACGCCCCGCTCCCGTGCACCCCGCACGGCATCGTGCTGCTCCTGCAGGAGTACGGCGTGCCGATCAAGGGCGCGGAGGTGGCCGTGGTCGGGCGCGGCATCACGGTGGGCCGCTCGCTCGGCCTCCTGCTGACCCGCCGCAGCGAGAACGCCACCGTGACCCTCTGCCACACCGGCACCCAGGACCTGGCCGGCCACGTTCGCCGGGCGGACATCGTGGTGGCGGCGGCAGGCGTGCCCGGCCTGATCACCCGCGACATGGTCAAGCCCGGCGCGGCCGTTCTCGACGTGGGGGTCTCCCGCGTGAACGGGAAGATCGCCGGTGATGTCGCGCTGGACGTGGCCGAGGTCGCGGGCTTCCTCACCCCCAACCCCGGCGGCGTCGGCCCCATGACCCGCGCCCTGCTCCTGTCCAACGTGGTCGAGGCCGCCGAGCGCCTCCACTGAGCCACGCGGCACCTTTCCGCGGGCGGCGGACCCCGCCGCCCGCACCCCCACGCAACGCCTCAGAACGGGTACGCGGCGATGTCCCCCTGCATCGTGACCCACTGCGTCTCCGTGAAGGCGTCCACGTTCGCCCCGGTGCCGCCGAACCGGGCCCCCGTCCCCGAGGCCCCCACCCCGCCGAACGGCGCCACGGCCTCGTCGTCCACGGTCTGGTCGTTGATGTGCACGATCCCCGTCGGCACCAGGTCGGCCAGCGCCAGCCCCTTCATCACGTCGCGGGTGAGGATGCCCAGCGAGAGCCCGTACTCGGAGTCCGCGGCCAGCGCCGCCGCCTCCTCCAGCGTGGAGAACGTCGTCACCGGCGCCACCGGCCCGAACACCTCCTCCGCGTACGCGGGCGCGGTCACCGGCACCTCCGCCAGCACCGTGGGCCGGTAGAACAGCCCCTCGTACGTCCCCCCGGCCGCGAGCCGGGCCCCGGCCTCCACGCTGGAGGTGACCAGCCGGTGCACCCGGTCACGCTGCCCCGCGTCGATGAGCGGCCCGAGCGCGACCTGCCCGGTGGCGGGGTCGCCGACCGGTAGCTCCGCGGCCTTGGCGGCCAGGCGCTCGACGTACTCCTCGGCCACGGCCTCGTGCACGAGGTGCCGCCCCGAGGTCATGCAGATCTGCCCCTGGTGGAAGAACGACGCCCACGCGCCCGCCGAGGCGGCCGGGCCGAGATCGGCGTCGTCGAACACGACCAGCGCCGAGTTCCCGCCCAGCTCCAGGTGGACCCGCTTGAGCAGGCGCGCCGCGGCCTCGCCGACCCGGCGCCCGGCGGCGGTGGAGCCGGTGAAGGAGATCACGGGGATGTTCGGGTCGGCGACCAGCGCCTGACCGGCCTCGGGACCGCCGGGCAGCACGTGCAGCAGCCCGTCCGGCAGCCCGGCCTCCTCGAAGACCCGCGCGATCGCGAACCCGCCGCAGACGGCCGTGCGCTGGTCCGGCTTGAACACGACCGCGTTCCCCAGAGCGAGCGCCGGAGCGACCGACCGGATGCCCAGGATCAGCGGGAAGTTGAACGGCGCGATCACCCCCACCACCCCGACCGGCACCCGCCGCGCGAAACTGAGCCGCTTGCGGGCCGTCGGCAGCACCTCGCCAAGGGGCTGTGAGGCCAGCGCCGCCGCCTCGTAGCACTCCTGCGCCGCCACGTGCGTCTCGAACCCGGCCTTGCCCGGCACGCCGCCGGACTCGCGGACGATCCACTCCTGGATCTCCTGCGCGTGCTCCTCGAACAGCCGCCCGGCCCGCCGCAGCAGCGCCGCCCGCTCCTCGTACGGCGTCGCGGCCCACGCCCGCTGCTCCTGCCGCGCCCGTACGGCCGCCGCCGCCACGTCATCGGCGCCGGCCGTGCCCGCGCGCCCGAGCTCATTGCCGGTCGCGGGCTCGATGACCGGGGCGTCACCGGCCCGCGAGGCCGTCCATCCGCCGTCGAAGACCGATCCCGTCCAGATCTTGGGGTCGAGGAACGTCATGGTGAGCCTCCTAAGGCTGGTAATCCGGGTCCACGGTCACGGTCACGTCGAGCAGCAGCGGTTCGTCGCGGGTGGAGAGCGTCGGCAGCACCTCGTCCAGCGCCGCCGTCAGCTCGTCGTAGGTGTCCACCCGCCTGGCCGGGCAGCCCAGCGACCGCGCCAGGCCGCGCATGTCCACCTCGGTGAACGGCGGCCACGGCGCCTTGCCGCCCTGCTTGTCGGCCAGCCGGTCCATGATCGCGTACCGGCCGTTGGCGAGCACCACGAACAGCGCGCCCACCCGGTAGTGCGCGGCGCTCCAGAGCGCGTGCACGCCGTAGAGCGCCGACCCGTCGCCCACGACCGCGACCACGGGACGCTCCGGCAGCGCCATCCGCAGGCCGACCGCGGCGGGCACGGCGAACCCCAGCCCGCCCATGGCCGCCGACAGGAAGCCGAGCGGGGTCCTGGCGGGTACGAGCCGGTGCAGGTCGGGGCGGGAGGACGGGGTCTCCTCGATCAGCGCGGTGTCGGCGGGCAGCCGCAGCGCCAGCTCTTTCAGCACGTGCGCCGCCCGCAACGGCCGCCCTTCCGCCGGCCGACCGGGAACGTCGGGTACGTCAGAACGCCGCGCCACCGGATGCCGGGCGGGAAGCAGGGCGGCCAGGCTAGCGCAGACGGCCGACGGCGAGGCGAGGTAGGCCAGGGCGGCCGGGCTCCGATGCGCCTCGGCCGGGTCGTCCGTGACCACAGCGACCGACGTCCCCGGCGCCACCAGCGGACCGGGCGCGTACGGGTACTGCCGGAACACCGGCGCCCCCACGGCCAGCACCACGTCATGCGGGGCCAGCGCCTCCCGCAGCCGGCCCCGGTCGGCCGGCAGCACCCCGGCGTACTGCGGATGGTCCTGCGGGAACCCGGCACGACCGCCGAACGGCTCCTGGAACACCGGACACCCGAGCCGCTCGGCCAGCAGGACCAGCGACTCCCATCCCGCTCTCGCCCCCGCGACGATCGCCGGGAACCGGGCCCCGGACAGCAGCTCCACCAGCGGCGCCAGGTCCCCGTCCGAGACGGCGACCGGCCGCATCACCTGAACAGGCGCCGCCACCGTCTCCCCTGAGAAGGGCGCCTCCCAGTCGTCCATCGGCACCACCACCAGCGCGGGCCCGTGGAAGGTCGTCGCCTCGTGAAAGGCCCGCGCCACCGCCCCAGGCACGTCCTGCGCCCGTACCGGCTGATCCACCCAGACCGGATAATCCCCGGCCAGCCCGTGGATCCGCCCGGTCAGGAACGGCTCCAGCGCCAGATGCCGCCGATCCTGCTGCCCGACCAGGATGACGAGCGGCACCCGGTTCACCCGGGCGGTGGCGACGGCCCCCACCGCGTTACCCAGCCCCGCCGTGGTGTGCAGGACGGCCAGCGCGGGCGCCTCCTGCCCGATGGCCCACCCCGTGGCCATGCCCACGACCGAACCCTCGTGGAGGGCGAGCACGAAACGCAGGTCGTCCGGCAGCCCGGTCAGCAGCGTCACCTCGGTCGAGCCGGGGTTGCCGAAGACCGTGGTCAGCCCGTACCGCCTGAGCACGTCGAACGTGGCGTCCCTGACCGTCGTCACCGCTCGCCTCTCTCCTGCTTGATCTGCCGGAGCGCGACGCACGGCGACTCCTATGTGTTCGCGATGCGCACAGGTATTCTCTGACCGAACAGCCCCGTACCGCGGAACCTACGCCTTCACCCGCCCATGTCAAGGGGATCACCATGGCTGATCACGTGCAGTCGCTGGCGCGAGGGCTCGCGGTGATCCGGGCCTTCAGCGCCGCCGAGCCCGAGCTGACGCTCAGCCAGGTGGCCCGCGCGACCGGGCTGAGCAGGGCGACGGCCCGGCGGTTCCTGCTCACGCTCGAGGACCTGGGATACGTGCGCAGCGACGGGCGGCTGTTCGCGCTCACGCCCCGGGTGCTCGAGCTGGGGTACGCGTACCTGTCGAGCCTGTCGCTGCCCCAGGTCGCCGATCCCCACCTGGAACGCCTCGCCGCCGAGGTGCACGAGTCGGCCTCGGTCGCGGTGCTGGACGGGGAGGACGTCGTGTACGTGGCCCGGGTGGCGACGGCCCGGATCATGCGCGTGACGATCAGTATCGGGACCCGGTTCCCGGCCTACTGCACGTCGATGGGGCGGGTGCTGCTCGCCGCCCTCCCACCGGACTCGCTGGACGCCTATCTGGAGCGCGCCTCGCTGCGCCGGCTCACCTCCCACACGATCGTGCTGCCCGCGGCGTTGCGCGCGGAGCTGGGCAAGGTGCGCGGGCGGGGGTGGGCGATGGTGGACCAGGAGCTGGAGGAGGGGCTCCGCTCGATCGCCGCGCCCATCCGCGACCGGTCCGGCCGTACGGTGGCCGCGGTGAACGTCTCGACCCACGCCAGCCGCACGACTCTCCAGGCGGCCCGGCGCGACCTGCTGCCCCCGCTGCTGGCCACGGCCGCCAAGATCGAAGCCGACCTCGCGGCCCTGTCGGCCGCCCGCGCCTGACCGGCCTCTTGCCCGCGCCCCGTCCCCCTGATGGTGGGCACGTTGGCGTCGGCGTGGCGTCCTTCCGCACCCTCTCCCTCCGGGGGGACAGCAACCACCGACGGCGGGAAGAGTCAGCGGTTGCGGTAGCGGTCCGTGGCCTCGCGGGTCGCGCGGATGGCGGCGTCGGCCGAGTCGTACGTCCGCTGCGCCAGCCCCACGAAAATGCAGTCCACGATCAGCAGCTGGCTGATCCGGCTGGCCAGCGCCCCCGGCCGGAAGGCCGTCTCCCGGCCCGCCGACACCAGCGTGTGGTCCGCCAGCTCGGCCAGCGAGGACCGCGGGTTGTTGGTGATCGCCACGATCAACGCCCCGGTCTCGGCGGCCGTCCGAGCGGGCACCAGCACGTCAGGCGTCTCACCGCTGCAGCTGATCGCGACGGCCACGTCCCCTTCCCGGAGCAGCGCGGCGCTGGTCAGAGCCAGGTGCGCGTCGCTGAACGGATGGCTCGACAGCCCGATCCGCAGCAGCTTCTGCGACATGTCCGCCGCCACAAGCCCGGAGGCCGCGACCCCGTACACGTCCACCCGCCGCGCCAGCGAGATCGCCTTGACCACCTCGCCCAGCTGATCGGGATCGAGCTGCGCGGCGGTGTCGGCCAGCGCCTCGGACTCGGCCCGCGCCACCTTGGCGATCACGTCCGTCAGCGGGTCGTCGGGCGCGAGGTCGCCGGGCACGAGCCGCTCCGGCTCCTTGGCCACGGCCGCCGCCAGCGCGAAGCGCATCTGGGAGTACCCCGAGAAGCCCAGCGCGCGGGCGGTCCGGACGATGGTGGCCTCGCTCGTCCCGGAGACCGCGCTGAACTCGGTGATCGTGCTCCGCACCACCAGCCCGGGATCGTCCAGGATGATGCGGGCGATGCCCTGCGCCGCCGGCGTGAGCGACGGCAGCACGGCGCGTACGGCGGCGACCGGGTTGGCGGGTTCGGCGGTCACTGAGTCAGCCATTCGGCCGCGGCCTGCGCGGACACGCGGGAGATCCCGTGAGTGGCCACGTGTACGGCCGCACCCGGGGGCGCGGGCACGCCGGTGTCCACCACGATCGCGTCGGGCCGCATCGCCAGGGCCCTGGTCACCGTCGAGCGCACCCAATCGTGCCGGGCTGCGTCGTGCACCACCAGCACGACCGGCCGTTCGTCGCTCGCGAGATCCGGCAGCTCTCCCGAGGTGTCCAGCTGCAGGCGTGCCGTGTTCGGCAGCAGGGCGGTGAGCGCCGCCGTGATGCCGGTCGGCGTGGCGGCGTCGACGGCCTTGCTGAAGCGGGTGTTGACCTCGACCACCAGCGGCGCCCGGTCCAGGGTGGCGGTGCCCGAGGTGGTCAGCGCCGCCCTGGCCGCCGCCAGGCCCACGCTCTCGTCCACGTCGCCCCTGGCCTTGTCGCGCAGCGCCGCCTGCGCGCCGTACCACTCGGAGAGCGCCAGCACCCTCGCGGCCGCCTCGGCGAGCCGCTCCTCGGGCAGTTCCCCGGAGCGCACGGCGGCGACGATCGCGTCGCGCATCTCGTACACGATCTCCTCGGAGCCCTGCCCCACGCAGATGGCGTCCACGCCCGCGTTCAGCGCTCGCACCGCGATCTCGCCGGGGCCGAACATGGCGGCCACCGCCTGCATGTCGATCGAGTCGGTGACGAGCATGCCGTCGAAGCCGAGCTCGCCCCTGAGGAGCTCGGTCATCGCGGTACGGCTCAGCGTCGCCGGCATCGACGGATCGAGAGCGGGAATGAGCAGGTGGCCCGACATGACAGCGCGCACCCCGGCGTCGATCGCGGCCCGGAACGGCGGGAGGTCGCGCGAGAAGAGCACCTCGCGGGAGGCGTGCACGGTCGGCAGCGCCAGGTGGGAGTCGGTGACCGTGTCGCCGTGGCCGGGGAAGTGCTTGGCGCACGCGGCCACGCCCGCGCCCTGCACGCCGTTCACGTACGCGACCGTGTGGCGGGAGACCAGCTCGGGGGAGGGGCCGAACGAACGGACGCCGATGACCGGGTTGGCCGGGTTGGAGTTCACGTCGGCGTCTGGCGCGTAGTTGAGCGTGATGTCCAGCTCCGCGAGCATCCTGCCGATCTGGCGGCCCACCCGCTCGGTGAGCGCCACGTCGTCCACCACGCCCAGCGCCCGGCTGCCGGGAAAGGAGCTGCCGTCCTGGACCTCCAGGCGGGTGACCGTGCCGCCCTCCTCGTCGATGGCGATGACGGCCGCCGGGTTCTCGGCGCGTATGTGCCGTACGAGCTGTGCGTCGATGGCGTTGCGGGAGAACAGGACGACCCCGCCGAGACCTTCGCCCAGGGCGCGCCGCAGCCAGTCGGGAGTGGAGACCCCCTCGTACCCTGGATGCAGCACGGTCATCGCCAGTCTGGACAGGTCACCGCTCATCGGCATTTTCCTTCACGGTTGTTGATCTGAAGGTAATTTTCTGTCATCGTCGCCTTCGATACAACCACTTTCGAGAGGCCACCCCCCAATGCCCAGCAGAAGGACTCTCCTCAAGGGTCTCGCGCTCGCCGCCGCCTCCGTCGCCGTCCCGCTGCCCGCGTTAGCAGAGGCGGCGGACTACGTTCCGCCGCTGCACCAGATGCGCGGCATGTGGATCGCCTCCGTGGTCAACATCAACTGGCCCTCGAAGCCTGGGCTGACCGCGGAGCAGCAGAAAGCCGAGTATCTCGCCTGGCTGGACGTGGCTCAGCAGCGCAAGCTCAACTCGGTGTTCGTGCAGATCAGGCCGACCGCGGACGCGTTCTGGCCGTCGCCGTTCGAGCCCTGGTCACAGTACCTGACCGGCACCCAGGGGCAGAACCCCGGCTACGACCCGCTCGGGTTCGCCGTGGAGGAGACGCACAAGCGCGGCCTGGCCTTCCATGCCTGGTTCAACCCGTACCGCGTCTCGATGCAGGCCGACCCCGCCAAGCTGCACCCCGACCACCCCGGGCGCAAGCACCCCGACTGGATCCTGCCGTTCGGCGGCAAGCTCTACTACAACCCGGGCCTGCCGGAGGTGCGGAAGTTCTGCCAGGACGCGATGATGGACGCGGTCACCCGCTATGACATCGACGGCCTGCACTTCGACGACTACTTCTACCCGACCAACACCACGGCCTTCGACGACAGTGCCGCGTTCGCCAAGTACGGCGCCGGCTTCCCCGACCTGGCCTCCTGGCGGCGCAACAACGTCGACCTCATGGTCCAGGAGATG
Organism: Nonomuraea helvata; assembly: GCF_039535785.1. NCBI lineage: Bacteria > Bacillati > Actinomycetota > Actinomycetes > Streptosporangiales > Streptosporangiaceae > Nonomuraea > Nonomuraea helvata. Next base: position 504,694 of record NZ_BAAAXV010000009.1, on the reverse strand, counting down.
CAGCAGCGGGTCCTCCAGGCCAAGCCGGACATCGCGTGGGGCATCAGCCCGTCGGGCATCTGGCGCAACAAGGCCAGCGACCCGCTCGGGTCCGAGACCAGCGGCGGCCAGTCGTACGACGGCCTGCACGCCGACACCCGCGGCTGGGTCAAGAAGGGCTGGCTCGACTACATCGCGCCGCAGCTCTACTGGTACATCGGGCAGCCGCCGGCCGACTACTCCAAGCTTGTCCCCTGGTGGTCGGACGTGGCGAGCGGCACGAACACCCAGCTCTGGATCGGCCAGGCCGCCTACAAGGCGGGCGACCCGGCGCAGGCGGCCCAGTGGCAGGCCCCCGGCGAGCTGTCCAGTCACCTGACCCTCAACCGGGACCACCCCGAGGTCGGCGGCGACATCTGGTACAACGCCAACGACGTCAAGGTCGACAGGATCGGCTCCATCACGACCGCCGTCAACGACCACTACCAGCGGCCGGCGCTCGCTCCCGTGCTGCACAGGCTGGCGGACGGCGAGCCGCCGCACCGGCCCGTGCTGGCGTACGCGCTGCGCCGCTCCGGCGGGGTCGAGGTGCGGGCCGTGGCCACCGGCAGGAAGGAGCCGTTCCTGTTCGCGATCTTCCGCTTCGACGGGCACGCCTCCCTGGAGGCGTTCGCCGACGCGCGCAACCTCGTCGCGATCGTGCCCGGCGACCGTCAGGTCCGCTGGACGGACCCCGACGGGAAGCGCGGCGACCACTACTACGTGGTGGCGGTGGACCGGGCCAACCGGACCAGCAAGCCGAGCAACGGCTTCAGGGTGATCTGAGAGCGCACTGCGCCTGGATCTGAGAGCGCGCTACGCCTGCTCGCGTCGCCGGCCGGTTCTCCCGGCCGGCGACCTGCCCGCCGCCCGTGAATTTTGCGGGGGCACGGTGGTTGCACCAGGGGTTCCGACGCTGCCGGAACCCCTCGCCGAAGCCCCGGTCGCGACCCGGTCCCTAAGAACCGTTCCTGAAGAAGCCCGTCCTCAAGATGCCCTTCGCCCAGCCGCCGATGGCTGCTCGGTCGAGGTGCCCGACGACCGCTGTGGTGGCACCACGGGGGTCGGGCGTACCAGACCGAGCGCGACGACCTCGTTGGCGAGGCGCGTGCGCCGGTTGGTGCCCTCGGGGATCCTGAACTTCTGGTAGAGCCGCAGCAGATGCTGCTTGACCGCGGCCTCGGTCACGACCAGGTCGTCGGCGATCTCGCGTGCGGTCGCCGGAGCGACGAACGCCTCGTCCGACAGCGCCGGCCTGCAGAGCGAGGTGAGCACGTCGACCTCGCGTCTGGTCAGCTCGGGCGCCGCCGCCCTGCGCAGCTCGACCTCAGGGGTGAAGTCCTCACGGGGGACTCCACCGATGCGACCCCGCGCCGCGCCGAACGAGACGACGTCGCCGTCGTCAAGGACCCTCCGGGCGATCGGCCTGCCGTTCACCCGCGTGCCGTTCCTGGACAGACCCAGGTCGACGACGTACAGGTAGGGTCCTCGTCTGACGAACTCGGCATGGAGCCGGGACACGCTGGGATCGGTGAGCCGGATGTCGACTCCCCGGCCCCTCCCGACCGTCGTGATCTCGGGGCGCAACGGGACCACCTCGCCAGTGTCCTCGATGCGTATGAACGGCCCCTCCACTGGCGGTTCCTCCCCTTGTGAGGCAGCGTATGAACGGCACGCCTCCTCCTGGGCACGGCAGTTCCTCCCCAGGTAGCCCGCCGTAACTATTACTACAGCTCCGGCTTACCCAAACGAGGGGATGCGGAATCGCCTTTGCTGAAAGGAGAATCCGGCGTGAAATTGGTCTGGACCTTTGCGGACGGTTTTGCCTGCTCACGGGTAGACTTCGGACGAAGATAAGCGGAGGAAACACTCATGGCGGACAAGCCCACGAAAGGTCTGGCCGATGTCGTAGCGGCGTCCACCGCGCTGAGCGACATTGACGGAAAGGCCGGCCGGCTCTTCTACCGTGGATACGACATCCACGACCTGGCCGGACGTGCGACGTTCGAGGAGACCGCACACCTGCTCCAGCGTGGCAAGCTGCCCAACCGGTCCGAGCTCGGCGCCTACGGCGAGGAGCTGGCGCAGGGCCGGGAGCTGGGCGCCCTCGTCTCCGCGAACATCGCCGAGATCGCCGAGAAACAGAAACCGATGGAGGCGCTGCGCTCGCTGGTGTCGCTCTCCGGCGCGGACGACCCCGACAAGGACTCCATCGCCCCCGACGCCAACCTGCGCAAGGCGGCCCGGCTGACCGCGCAGCAACCCCTCCTGGTGGCCCGTTACCACGCCGCCCGCACCGGCGGCAGCGTCCCCGAGCCGGACCCGTCCCTGAGCATCGCCGCGAACTTCCTGCACGAGATCACCGGCCGCGTTCCCGACCCCCGTGAGGTCGAGATCTTCGACGAGTGCCTGGTGCTCCACGCCGACCACACCATGAACGCCTCCACGTTCGCCGCCCGAGTCTGCGCCGCGACCCTCTCCGACATGCACTCCGCGATCGTCGCGGCCATCGGCACCCTCAAGGGCCCCCTGCATGGCGGCGCCAACGAGCAGGTCATGAAGACGCTGGAGTCGATCCCGTCCGGCCAGGTGGCCCAGACCGTACGCGACAAGCTCGCGGCCCACGAGAAGATCATGGGCTTCGGTCACCGCGTGTACAAGACCGAGGACCCGCGCGCTACCCACCTGCGCAGGATGTCCGCCGAACTGGCTGAGGCGAGCGGCGACGACACCTACTATCGGATGTCCAAGGAAATGGAGGAGGTCGTCTTCGAGACCAAGGGCCTCTATCCGAACGTCGACTTCTACGCGGCTTCGGTCTACCACTATCTCGGCATCCCGACGGACCTGTTCACGCCGGTCTTCTCGGTCAGCCGGATGTCCGGCTGGACGGCCCACGTCATCGAGCAGCATGCGGACAACAGGCTGATCCGGCCCGACAGTGAGTACATCGGAGAGACCGACCAGAAGTGGAAGCCGATCGACGAGCGATGAGCCTGGGCCGGAGAGAGCGAGGCACGATGCCAACGGAGGCCCGCAGCGAATGCGACCATCGGCACGCGCGTTGAGCGAAAGCGTCGAGAGTTGAGCGATCATCGGACTGAGCGCGACAGCTGGGGACCGTACCCGTTGATACTGGCGGGTGCGGTCATCGGCGTGCTCGTGATCCTTCTCGTGGACCTGAACTGGGGCGGGTTCGTGCTGGGCGGCGTGATCATGTTGGCCGCCGCCCTCCGCTTCGCCGGCTACGGCGGGCCGCTGTCGGTGCGCAGCAAGAGGATCGACGTCATCACCCTTGCCGGGTTCGGGTTCGTGTTGGTCCTGACGTCACTCTTGCTTTACAACAACGAGCTCAAGGCGCTGATCCTGTCCCTTTTCGCCCGTTGACCGGACGGTCCGATAGCCTCAACGCATCGATTCATTGAAGGGGAACCATTCGCATGCCCAAGATCAAGGTGGAGGGTCCGGTCGTCGAGCTTGACGGCGACGAGATGACCCGGATCATCTGGCAATTCATCAAGGACCAGCTGATCCTTCCCTACCTCGACGTCGACCTGAAGTACTACGACCTCGGCATCGAGCACCGGGACGCGACGGACGACCAGGTCACCATCGACGCCGCCAACGCCATCAAGAAGTACGGCGTCGGTGTGAAATGCGCCACCATCACCCCGGACGAGGCGCGGGTCGAGGAGTTCGGTCTCAAGAAGATGTGGAAGTCCCCCAACGGGACCATCCGCAACATCCTCGGCGGCGTGATCTTCCGTGAGCCGATCATCATGTCCAACGTGCCGCGCCTCGTGCCCGGCTGGACCAAGCCGATCGTCGTCGGCCGTCACGCGTTCGGCGACCAGTACCGCGCCACCGACCTGAAGATCCCGGGCGAGGGCACGCTGACCCTGACGTTCACGCCGAAGGACGGCTCCGAGCCGATCGAGCTCGACGTGTACGACTTCCCCGGCAGCGGCATCGCGATGGCGATGTACAACCTGGACGAGTCGATCCGCGACTTCGCCCGCGCCTCGATGCGCTACGGCCTGGCCCGCAACTACCCGGTCTACCTCTCCACGAAGAACACGATCCTCAAGGCCTACGACGGCCGCTTCAAGGACATCTTCGCCGAGGTCTTCGAGACCGAGTTCAAGGCCGACTTCGAGAAGGCCGGTCTCACGTACGAGCACCGCCTCATCGACGACATGGTCGCCGCGGCGCTGAAGTGGGAGGGCGGCTACGTCTGGGCCGCGAAGAACTACGACGGCGACGTGCAGTCCGACACGGTGGCCCAGGGCTTCGGCTCGCTCGGCCTGATGACCTCGGTCCTGATGACCCCCGACGGCCGGACCGTCGAGGCCGAGGCCGCGCACGGCACCGTGACCCGCCACTACCGCGAGCACCAGAAGGGCAACCCCACCTCCACCAACCCGATCGCCTCGATCTTCGCGTGGACGCGCGGCCTTGCCCACCGCGGCAAGCTCGACAACACCCCCGCCGTGACCGAGTTCGCGAACAAGCTGGAGGAGGTCTGCGTCGAGACCGTCGAGGGCGGCCAGATGACCAAGGACCTGGCGCTCCTGGTCGGCGGCGACGCCAAGTGGCTCACCACCCAGGACTTCCTGGCGGCGCTGGACGAGAACCTCAAGAAGAAGATGTCTGCCTGAACGCCGAAAACGGCCTCTACCTGCGGTTACGCCGCTAGGTAGGGGCCGTTTCGCATGCCTGGGCCGTTATGGCTTCGGATCGGGCGCGAACACGGCGGCGACGGCGTTCCACGTCCGCTCCTGGCTGCTCGGCATGAGGTCGGTGTAGGTCCGTGGGGCGAACCCCCGGGGAGTGGTGCCCGAGATGCTCGCTGAGGGACTTGATGTTCTCCCCGGCGTCCAGGGGCACCGAGGCGTAGAGCGGGGCAGGTGCCTCCGATACCGGAGGTGCGTCGTGCAGCTCGGCGGGCGACGAGCGTGTTCCTTCGCCTCTCCCGGGAGTACAATAGTATTATTGTGTCTGGAGGGCGGATGGCATATCGACTGGTGTTGACCACCCAGGTACGCGACTGGCTTCACGAGTTGCGCACTGGAGACTCGGTGACGCGGAGGCTGGTGGCCGAGGCCATCGACCGGCTCTTGGATGAGGGCCCGGCCCTAGGGTGCCCCTTGGTGGATTCGGATCAGCGGCTCCGACCTGCACAATCTCAAAGAGTTGCGACCCGGGTTCAGCGGAACCAGCGAAGTACGGATCCTGTTCATCTTCGATCCCCTCCGCAATGCGGTCCTGCTGATTGCGGGCGACAAGTCCGGACAATGGAGCCAGTGGTACCGGCAAGCCATCCCGCTGGCTGAGCAGTGGTATGAGGCGTATCTGAAGGAGTTGCCATGAGCACCGAGTTTCACTCCTACACGCGTGAGGAGTTCATCGCCGAGTTCGTCCACCCCGACGACCGCCAGGCGTTGCAGGAGGCGCGGGAGCGCCGGGTGGCCCAGGTACGCGGGGGGTTCCTGGCCGACATGCGCAAGAAGGTCGGGCTGACCCAAGCCGAGGTGGCCCAGGCGATGGGGGTGTCCCAGCAGCGCGTCTCGGCGATCGAGAACGGGTCCATCGCCGAACTGGCCACCCTCAGTCTGTACATCCATGCCCTGGGCGGAGAAATGAAGGTCATCGCCGACTTCGGGGACACCTGGCAGCGCGTCGCCTGACCGGATCTGGTGGGCGTAGGCCCGCAGGGTGCACCCCGGATCGTGGTGCCCGAGATACTCGCTGAGGGTCGCAGATTCGGATCAGCGCCATCCGGGCAGTACGGCACGTTTCCGAACGATCATGCGACCGCCTGTCCGCGACGGAGCTTTCGCTTACGACGCTTGGCCTCAGCAGCGGCACTGGCCTGCATCTCTCGCCTGTGCTCCTCTTCATGAAGGACGAGCAGCGCCTGCCAGATCTGGCGCGCCTGGCGGTACAAGCCCCTGGCTGCCTCCTCGTAGCGGCCAGGTTCCTGGGAGCGGAGGATCAGGAACTGCCCGCCCTGGCAGGCCCATTCGTACGCGCCGCAGCAGGAGGTTTCCGTGATTCGGATGCGATCCCTAGGTGGGCGCTGGTAGGGCTCCCACCGCAGTCCGGGGATCTCGATCTCAGGAGGCTGACTCAAGGGTCGCGCTCCTCTCGGCGTACTTCTCCAGGTAGCGGTAGACCTTGCGGCGGCTGCGTTGCCATGTGCACTTGTAGGCCAGGTGGAGAGGTGAGTCGGCGACCAGCTCCGTCTGGATGTCATAGGCGATCTCTCCGCGTGTCAGCTTGGGGAGTGGCCTCGCGTGCCATCTGCCGGCGGAGTCGCGCCAGACGTAGAACCGCTTGAAGGCCCCACGCAGGTCAGGAGCGGACAGGGCTTTGCGTGCAGTAGTCATGTGAGATTGCGTCCTCTGTCACCGTTTCGGATACTTGGTGCGCCGAAAATCTTCTCTGTTGAACGTTTGCCCACGTAGATGCTAGGGCCTCATGGCCACAAGCCTCATGGCAATATAGCCCTGTGACACTTGTGTGCTGTGATCGACTACAGCTCTGGGGTGCCGGTCTACCGACAGGTCGCCGCTGCGATCCGCGACGACATCACGGCTGGCCGCTACCAGCCCGGAGCGTGGCTGCCCTCCGAGGCTCAACTGGCGCAGAAGTACGAGGTTGGCCGCGACACAGTTCGCGAGGCGCTGGCCTATCTGCGGGCAGAGGGGCGGATCACGACGGTTCGCAAGCGAGGCTCCATGGTGGCCGTTGAGCCGACGCGGGAGCCGTACGACGTGCCGGACGGAGCCCGGGTGATCACTCGCATGCCGACGCCGGACGAGCGGCGGGAACTGGCGACCTCAGGAGAGCTGCGGGAGTTCGGCGGCATCCCCGAAGGGGTACCGGTCTTCGAGATCATCCCTGGGCCGCGCAAGCACCGTCGAGTGCTCCGTGGCGACCGCATCGAGCTGGTCGTTCGGTGCCCTGGAGGCGACGAATAGCGCTGGACGTTTCTGTGGAATTCTGCGGATTGGGCCGGCTTACGTAGGAGCGTGGCCCTGCCCGGAGGCCGACCTGTGCACTTTCCCTCAGGGGAACGATTCTGCGGATTCTGCGCATAGACGACGCTGAGCGGCGTAGGCGGTCGGCATGGCGAGAGGTGGACGCCGCGGAGCTGCCCTCACCCAGCAACGAGGGCACTGACAAGGACGGCCCAGCGTTCCAGCTCCGAGCGTGATACTCACCGAGCGCTTCCTGATCAGGCCAAGAATCATGATCAAGTTCGGCGGTCCGGCATAGCGGCCGTGATCAACAGCCATCGGACCACGCGCCCGTTCATCCGGTACGTCGCACTCCGTGCCGATCTGATGTCGAAAATCGCTCTTGTAGCAAGATCTTTGCAAAGTTACGCTTTGCCCGTTTGGTAACTGCTCCGAGCCGCACGAGTCAGGGCGCGCGTTCCTGCCGGGTGGGGTGGAGCGACGTCTGGCACCCCTCGTGGGTGCCCCTCGTTGTGGGTCGGAGTGTGACGGCGTATGCGCCGGTATTTGTCGTGGGCTCGTTCTGGGTGGACGTCTGCCGTGGTGGCGGCGATCCTGGTGAGTCTGGTGTCCGGGCTGCTGAGTTTGCAGCCTTTACCAGCGGTTGCCGATGCGGCTGAATCGGTTGCGGCCGTCGGTTTCCATGGCGCTCCGGAGACGCCGAAACAGGCTTTCGGGTCCGCGAAGACCTTGCCGACGCTGGTTTCGTCCCAGGCAACCAAAGCCGTCGATAGATCGGCCAAACGGGATCCGAAGCGACCCAAGGGCGCATTGCCGCTGGAAAGTCCTCACGTTGTGACTGAGGAACCCGCTAAGGGTGGGTTGAAGACGCCCCCACCGTTGACCTGGGAGCCGAAACCTTCTGCCCGGGAGAAGCACGGTGCTGGGGTCTCTCCGGAACCAGCATGGGCGCAGAGTTCCGCAGCAAACACAGCAACTTCCAAGGCGCCATCCACATCGCCGGCCAGCGCCGCGGGGCTGCCACGGCCTGTCATGGCAGTCCGAGCGGCTGGTGAACGGCATTTGCGGCTAACCGTCGATGAACCGACGGTGTCGTCGTTGAATGCGACGCCGGGGCAGTTGGCGTCGGGGGTGTGGGCGTTGTCGGGGACGTCGCCGTTGTTCAGTGCGGCGGTGTCGTATCCGAACAATGAGCCGTATTTTGGTTTGGGTGTTGAGGTGGAGCATGATCCGTCGGCGGCGGGTCAGGGTTCCGGGTTGATCTGGTCGGCGCAGACGCCGGTGACGACGAGCCAGGTCAACAGTGTGATTACTTCGCCGGCGGTGCCGTCAGGGAAGTTGCAGGACGGCTGGCTGATTCGGTGGCGAGTACGTGGCTTGGCGGGTGATAACGGCACGACTTCGCCGATAACGGGCCCGTGGTCGGAGTGGCAGGCGGCGCGGATCGATATCAACAAGCCGACGGTGTCGTCGTTGAATGCGACGCCGGGGCAGTTGGCGTCGGGGGTGTGGGCGTTGTCGGGGACGTCGCCGTTGTTCAGTGCGGCGGTGTCGTATCCGAACAATGAGCCGTATTTTGGTTTGGGTGTTGAGGTGGAGCATGATCCGTCGGCGGCGGGTCAGGGTTCGGGGTTGATCTGGTCGGCGCAGACGCCGGTGACGACGAGTCAGGTCAACAGTGTGATTACTTCGCCGGCGGTGCCGTCAGGGAAGTTGCAGGACGGCTGGCTGATTCGGTGGCGAGTACGTGGTCTGGCGGGTGATAACGGAACGACTTCGCCGATAACGGGCCCGTGGTCGGAGTGGCAGGCGGCGCGGATCGATATCAACAAGCCGACGGTGTCGTCGTTGAATGCGACGCCGGGGCAGTTGGCGTCGGGGGTGTGGGCGTTGTCGGGGACGTCGCCGTTGTTCAGTGCGGTGGTGTCGTATCCGAATAATGTTCCGTATTTTGGTTTGGGTGTTGAGGTGGAGCATGATCCGTCGGCGGCGGGTCAGGGTTCGGGGTTGATCTGGTCGGCGCAGACGCCGGTGACGACGAGTCAGGTCAACAGTGTGATTACTTCGCCGGCGGTGCCGTCAGGGAAGTTGCAGGACGGCTGGCTGATTCGGTGGCGAGTACGTGGCTTGGCGGGCGAGAACGGAACGACTTCGCCGATAACGGGCCCGTGGTCGGAGTGGCAGGCGGCGCGGATCGATATCAACAAGCCGACGGTGTCGTCGTTGAATGCGACGCCGGGGCAGTTGGCGTCGGGGGTGTGGGCGTTGTCGGGGACGTCGCCGTTGTTCAGTGCGGTGGTGTCGTATCCGAATAATGTTCCGTATTTTGGTTTGGGTGTTGAGGTGGAGCATGATCCGTCGGCGGCGGGTCAGGGTTCGGGGTTGATCTGGTCGGCGCAGACGCCGGTGACGACGAGTCAGGTCAACAGTGTGATTACTTCGCCGGCGGTGCCGTCGGGGAAGTTGCAGGACGGCTGGTTGATTCGGTGGCGAGTACGTGGCTTGGCGGGCGAGAACGGAACGACTTCGCCGATAACGGGCCCGTGGTCGGAGTGGCAAACGAGCAAGATTGAGATCAGCAAGCCCGCAGGCTCAGGCCTAGGAGCGATACCGGCAACCCAGAGCTCAGACGCCTGGACCTTTTCCTCGCTGACCCCGCAGTTCTACATGAAGGTGGTCTCTGCTAACGGTGCAGCGTCCTATCTTGCTGCGGAGGTCGAATACGACCCTCTTAGTGGTCAGGGATCGGGCCTGATCTGGTCGGGCAAGGGTACGACCGCGTATGCGTCGGGCTCCAACGCCTGGGTGCAGGTGCCAACCGGCAAGCTGGTGGATGGCATGCTGATCCGCTGGCGGGTTCAGGGTGTTACCACCAATGGCGTGGCTGGTGTCTGGTCGGACTGGCAATCATCCAAGGTTGACCTGAAGAAGCCCACAGTGGCGGGTCTCGGAGTCACACCGGGTACGCAAAGCGCGGGCTTGTGGACGGTCTCGTCGTTGACGCCATGGGCATATGCGCAGGTCACCGACCCAGAAAGCCGCTCGTCGTACCTCAGCGTGCAGGTCGAGCATGACCCGAGCATGCCTACTCAGGGCACTGGGCTGATCTACGCCGGCGCTGGCACGCAGGCCGCTGACTCGGGTTCGAAGGCGTGGGTGCAGATCCCGGCCGGCAAACTGCAGGACGGGTGGCTAGTGCGCTGGCGAGTGCAGGGCAAGACCACCTCCGGCGTGACCGGCCCGTGGTCGGACTGGCAGACCACCAAGATTGACCTGAAAAAGCCCACTGTGGAGGGGCTGGGCATGGATCCGGCCGTCCGCGGAACGGCATCGTGGACCGCGGGCACCTTGACGCCTTGGCTGTATGCGAAGTTCACCGACCCGGAAAACCGGCAGATGAAGCTAGACGTCGAGGTGGAGCACGATCCAGCCGTTGCGAGCCAGGGGACGGGTCAGATCTGGGCCGGCTCATCCGATAAGGAGTACGCGACTGGGACGAATGCCTGGGCGGTCGTGCCGACCAACAAGCTGAAGGACGGCTGGTTGATTCGGTGGCGAGCACGTGCAACGACCGCCTCTGGGGTCAGTGGGGTGTGGTCAGATTGGGTGTACGCGCGTATCAGTGCGCTGCCGTTTGAGACCTTCGCACCTGAGAACAACTCCCAGGTCGGCAGCCTGACCCCGACGTTGTCGGCGCACGCCCGGCCGATCAACGAGGCGCCGGTGCAGTACTGGTTCCAGGTGTGTGAGGGCACCCAGCCGAACTGGACGTGGTGTGAGAGCTCTCCCAACTGGACGACCACGGGCGCCTGGCAGGTGCCCGATGGCAAACTGACGTGGGGTAAGACGTATTGGTGGATGGCCAAGGCGGCGACCAGTACCACCGAAGTGACCTCGGCCTGGCGGACGTTCACTCCGGCGCCGGAGCAGGGCACCATCAACTCGATGCTTGCCGGCGGTACTCAGAACCGCGACTTCAACTACTCCTCCGGTAACTACGCCACCACGGCCACGGATGTGTCGATGCCGGTGGTGGGTCCGCCGTTGTCGGTGACGCGCACCTACAACAGTCTGGACCCGCGAAGCACGGGCGTGTTCGGTGCGGGCTGGTCGACGCGGTGGGATATGCGGCTGGAGCCGGAGCCACAGACCTCCAGCCTATTGATTACCTACCCGTCCGGTGAGCAGATGCGCTTCGCCGCCAAGAGCGACGGTAGCTACGCATCACCTGCGGGCACTTTCGCCACTCTGGCCGCGCAGACGGGGGGCGGCTGGCGGCTGATGGATAAGTCCGCCACCTCCTACTGGTTCAATTCGGCGGGCCGCCTCACCAAGATCACCGATAATCGGGGGCGCAGCCAGGATCTGTCTTACGGTGCGGACGGCAAGTTGGCCAAGGCCACCGCCACTGGCGGCCGATCGCTGACCTTCACCTGGACCGGCGCCCACGTCACCAGCGTGTCCACCGATCCGGTCAACGGCACTCCGATCACCTGGAGCTACAGCTACGACGGCGACAAGCTGGTCAAGGTCTGCCCGCCCACCTCCAGCACGGCCTGCACCGTCTACGCCTACACCGACGCCTCCCGCTACCGCAGCGCCGTCATCGACACAGCACCGGAAGGCTACTGGCGCTTGGGCGAGACCGCGACGGCCACTGGCACGAAGATCGCGAACTCGGCCGGATGGAACATCACCAGCGAAGAGGCCAAGCTCACCGGCGCTACGGCTGATCTGGTTGCCCAGGTGCCGGGTGCGCTGAGCAGCTCGCCGGATACGGCGATGCGTTTCAAGGGCACGACCAGCTCCACCTATGTGGCGCTGCCGCAGGCGACGCTCAGCGGCAAGGGTGGTTACCTGTCGGTGGAGGCGTGGTTCAAGACCACCACGTCCGGCACCGTGATCGGGGAGCAGAACTCGGCCTCCAACACCCCCTCGGCGTTCACCCCTGTGGTGTATGTGGGGACGGATGGGAAGCTGCGCGGTCAGTTCTATACCGGCGCGCATACCCCGATCACCTCGGCCGCCACGGTCAATGACGGCCAGTGGCACCATGTCGTCCTGTCGGGTGCGTTCAACACCCAGACGTTGTTCCTGGACGGCCAGATTGCCGGCACCCTGGCGGGTGAGATCAAGCAGGGCGACCAATGGGAGACCAGGATCGGGTCCGGGTATGGCTCGTCGTCCTGGCCGTACACGACCAGTTCCACGGCGATCTTCCCGTTCAACGGCGACATCGACGAGGTGGCGGTCTACGGCAAGCCGCTGGGCGCGGCCGTCGTCGCCACCCACTACGCGGCCCGGTTGCCGCAGCCTCAGCTGACCCAGGCCACTCTGCCGTCCGGGCGGGTGGATGCGAAGAACACCTACAACGCCGACGGTGGGCGCCTGACCGCGCACACCGACAGCAACGATGGGACGTGGAAGCTGTCGGCGCCGGTCTACATCAAGGAGACCACGGTTTCCACGTTTGCCACCGTCACCGTGACCGATCCGCTGAACGGGACTATCACCTACGTCGCTGACGCCGATCGCGGCAACCGGCAGGTCTCGACGACCGATCAGCTCGGGATGAAGACCAGCTACGGCTACGACACCGGCGGCTATTTGGCCAAGGTGTATGACCCGAATGACAACGTGGTGGAGATGGCCTCCGACGCGCGCGGCAACTTGCTGTCCAAGAAGACATGTCGTACGGCGGGCGTCTGCGCCAGCGAGTACTTCTCCTACTACGTCAACGCCGAGGACCCGTTCGACCCGCGCAACGATCTCAAGATTAGGCATCGCGATGGCCGATCGGCGTCGGCGAGCGATGAGACCTACATGACCAGCTGGTCCTACAACAGCTTCGGCGAGCAGACCAAGGAGACCACCCCGGCCACGGCGGACTTTCCGAACGGCCGCTCGGTCGCCGTCACCTACACCGACGGCACTGAGCCGGCGGTCGGCGGTGGCACCACGCCGGCTGGCTTGATCGCCTCGCAGACGGACCCTAGGGACAACACGTGGACTTACCGCTATACGGCTGCCGGTGATTTGGCTGAGCAGCGCGACCCCGAAGGGCTTCTGGTCAAGCTGAGTTACGACGCGCTGGGTCGGCTGCGGGAGAAGTCGGAGGTGTCGCAGGCCCATCCGGATGGGGTCAAAACCGCCATCACCTACGACGAAGTGGGGCGAGTGGTAACGCAGACCGAGCCGGGTGTGAAGAACGAGGTGTCCGGCGTCACTCACACCAAGCGCACCACGTACGGCTATGACCCGGATAACAACAGGCTCAGCGAAACCATCAGCGACCTGACCGGCGGAGACGTCGAGCGCGCCACCGCCTACACCTACGACACCCACGGCCGAGTCGAAACCGCCACAGACCCCGAGGGCGGTGTCGTCCGCCAGAGCTGGAACGCCATCGGCGGCTTGGCAACGGTGACCGACGCCAAGGGTGCGGTGGTCGAATACGGCTACAGCAAGCGTGGTGAGCTGGCGTCGAAGACGCTGAAGGAGTGGACCGGTAGCCCGGTCAATCCGGAGCCGGCCAAGGACGTGGTGCTGGAGTCGTTCAGCTATGATCCCGGCGGTCGCCTGGCCGCGCACTCTGATGCCATGGGCCGCAAGACCACGTTCACCTACTTCGACAACAACCTGCTGGCCCAGAAGACCGCTACCGCTGTCAAGCTGAACGGCTCCACCACCGCTGCACGCGATGTGGTCCTGGAGGACCACACCTACGACGACGCCGGGAACCAGACCAAGCTGGTCACGGGCGGCGGAAAGGTAACGACCGGCTCCGTTTACGACGCGGCCGGTCGCTTGACCTCGCAGACCCTTGACCCCAGCGACCTGAACCGCAAGACCGTCTTCACCTACGACGCCAACGACAACACGATCAAAACCACCCGTACTGGCACCGGATCCACCCGTACCGAGATCACCGAGTACGCCTACAACAAGACGAACCTGCTCACCAGGACGACCGTCGAAAACGGCGACGTGGACCTCGTCTCCACCGTCACCTACGACGACCGCGGTCTAGCCACCGCCTCCACCGACCCTCGCGGAAACGCTGACGGCGCCAACAAGGCCGACTTCACCACCGAGATGCGCTATGACGCGCTGGGACGTCTGGTCGAGGCCACAGGTCCGCAGGTCAAGGTGGAAAAGGCTGGTAAAGCTACCGACGCACGCCCCACGGTCCACTTCGGCTACGACACACTCGGTGCCAAGACCAACGAGACGGACGCCGAAGGCCGTACCGTAACCTCCGTGTTTGATAAGGCCGGACGTCTGACCGGCCGACGCGCTCCCAGCTACACTCCACCCGGCGGCACCGCGGTCACTCCCACCACTTCGTACTCCTACGACGCTGCCGGGCAGTTGATCTCCTCTACCGATCCGCGCGGCTACACGACCACGTTCGACTACGACAAGCTCGGCCGCCAAGTCCGCATCACCGACCCTGCTCCGGAGGGGCAGACGGCGGGCACGTGGGTGAGCGAGTACGACCTGGCTGGGGAGAAGCTGGCCACCGTCGACCCGACTGGCGCACGCAGCGAGGCCACCTACGACGATCTCGGCCGGCAGATCACCGCCACGCAGATCGAACGCAAGCCCGCCAGCGCCGCTTACACCACGGCCATGGAGTACGACGACGCCGGCCGCCTGGTCAAGCAGACGGCACCGGGCAGCAAGGCAACGTCTTATACCGTGAATGCCGCGGGCGAGGTCAAAACCGTGACGGACCCGCTGACGAACAAGACCAGCATGGACTACGACCTGGCTGGCCGTCTGATCAAGACCACCGATCCGAACCGTAACGCCATCACCGCCGAATACGACCTGGCCGGCCGCAAGACCGCGGTCAAGGACCTGGACTCAACCGGCGCGGTGTTACGCGCCTTCGGCTACGGCTATGACGCGGCGGGCAACCAGATCAGCGCCACATCGCCCGAGGGCCACGTCACCACCCAGACCTTCGACGCGCTGGACCGGACCACCTCACTCATCGAACCGGTCTCGGCCAGTGAACAGATCACCACAAGCTTCGGCTACGACGCCACGGGCGCACGCACCCGGCTCACCGACGGCCGCGGCAACGCCACCTGGACCAGCTACAACACCCTCGGCCTGGTCGAAACGGTGACCGAACCGTCCACCGCCACCCACCCGAACCCGGCGGACCGCACCTGGACCCAGATCTACGACAAGGCAGGCAACCAGGTCGCCACTGTCCAGCCCGGCGGCGTACGCATCGACCGCACCTTCGACCACCTGGGCCGCCTCACCAAGGAAACCGGCGCAGGCGGCGGCGCCACAACAGCGGAGCGCACCTTCGGTTACGACCTGGCCAACCGCCCAACGACTGCCGGCGATTTGACGGTCGACTTCAACGACCGTGGCCTGCCGTTGAAGGTTTCCCGCGGCACCACACAGGAGACGGCCTACGGATACGATGAACTCGGCAACCCCAACCAGCGCATCGACGCCGCAGGTACCTCCACCTTCACCTGGGACAAGGCCAACCGCCTCGAAACCGCCACTGACCCGGTCACCGGCCGTACTCTGACCTACGGCTACGACCCGGCCAGCCGGCTGAAGACCATCACCGCCACCAGCGGCACGGCCAGCACCCAGACTATCGACTACGACAACATGGACCGCGTCACCGGCCAGACGCTGAAGAACGGCTCCGGCACTCAGCTCGCCCAGATCACCTACGGGTGGGACAAGGACGACAACCTCACCACCAAGACCACCACGGGCCTGGCCGGGGCGGGCACCAACACCTACGGCTACGACCACGCCGGACGCCTCACCTCCTGGACCGCCCCCGGCGGCGCCACCACCGCCTATGAGTGGGACGCCGCCGGCAACCGCACCAAGGCCGGTAACGCGACGTTCACCTACGACGAGCGCAACCGTCTCACCAGCGGCGACGGCACTGACTACACCTACACGCCGCGCGGCACCCTGGCCACCAGCACCAAGGCGGGCGCCACCACCAACTACACCTTCGACGCCTTCGACCGGCTCATCGCCGACGGCGACAGCCTCTACAGCTACGACGCCCTCAACCGGACGACCAGCCGCATCCGCGGCACCACCAAGCAGACCTTCGCCTACGCCGGGCTGAGCAACGACCTGGCCGCCATCATCGATAGCAGCGGCGCCGTCCAGGCCAAGTACGCCCGCGATGCCGGCGGCGGACTGCTCGGTCTCAAGGAAGGCACCAGCGCGGCAGTGGCGGCGCTCAGCGACCTACACGGTGACCTGGTGGCCACCTTCACCACCAGCCTGCAGACCTCTACCGCCTACGACCCGTTCGGCACGGTCACCGCCCAGACCGGCACCAAGGTCGGCCTCGGCTACCAGGGGGAATACACCGACCCAGATACCGGCAAGGTCAACATGCACGCCCGCTGGTACCAGCCCAACACCGGCACCTTCACCAGCCGCGACACCGCCGCCCTCAACCCCAACCCCTCCATCCAGGCCAACCGCTACACCTACGCCAACGCCTCACCCCTCACCGGCATCGACCCCACCGGCCACTACACCGTCATCGACAGCGGCTCGCTCGCCGGATCTGGCTACGGTGGCTCCAGCTACTCCGGATCGAATGGTAGCTACACCACCATCCCTGCAGGCGGCTACAGCAGCTCCGGCTCGTTGGGAGGCGGACAGTGCATCGGCCCCTGCGGCAGAGAAGAAATCGGGGGTGGGGCTGTGGCCTGCGACATCTGGGGCTGTGCTGGCGCCGTCGTCGATCCAAGCTGGTCCCACATGATCCAACTGGAGAACGAAAAGAAATTCTGGCTTGGCGACGACGAAATCGCGAGGTTGGGCATGAGAGTCATGCCCAACGGCCGGCCCGTGCCGAAGAGGGCGGACGGGCTGGTCATCGACTTTTGGGACGCCAACTGGGCAGCTCAGCTCGACTTCATGAGCAAGTATGATCCGAGCGTCGACGATGAAGCTCTCGGAGTTATGTGGGCAATTACTGCCGCATATCACAACCAATTTCCGACACACCCAGACGGCTGTTATATAACTTGCGCGGAGGGTCCCCCGGTCAGCACTTCGAAATCGGCTGAGCATCGAGCGGCCGATGAGTTTGCGCGCCTTTGGGCGAAGGTGGAGGGGCCGGAGTGGACCAGCTGGGATGCGGCCAAGTATAAAAACTGGTTGATGATCGGCAGTAAGGAGAAGGCTCGTAAGTACGTGACGGATTTCAAAGAGAGATGGATCAAAGCGTACAAGAATGTCATTGCTGGTGCGGCCGCCTACTGGGGCGTGCCGGGCTATGTTCTCGCTGGTATTGCCTATCAAGAAGTAGGCGGGGCGCCTCCGCTCGATCGGCAGGCTTTCAATATTCGAACGCTCACGGGCAACAAAGAGGCGGCTTTGAATACATCTTTTGGTCCGCTCTCCATTCAGTTCAGGCTCGCGAAATCTCTCTTGGGCTATAAATCAGTGGATGCGACCCTGGCGGAGCAGATCATGGATCTGCTTGAGAGTCCGGCGGGGGGTCTGTTCCTTGCCGCTAAGAATTTGAGGAACCTGCACGACCAAAAGGGCGGCGCCTGGACGGAGTCGGAGCTGCGCCGAGTTGCAACGGCCTATAATGGCTCCGGTCCGGACGCACGTGCGTATGGTGATCGCTTCATGAAGTCCTTGCCGACTGTAAAGCACCTTATCTACGGTGCCACTGTGAGCATCTGAGGAGGGTTATGTGACTACGCCTGTTAACGGGATTCGACCCGGCGGTACCGCAGGGTTGGTCGTCTGGAGAGTCCTCTGGGTGTTGCTTTTTTTGGTGGCTTCTCTGCTCGCCGTATCCAGCCAGCTAATTCCCGTTTACGAATATGCATGGTGGGATGACATGTCTCCAGGCAAGATAGACGAGGATATGCTAATAATCGTCCGTTGGATGCTGCAGTCGGCCTATATTCCTGCAATTGTCTCTTGTGCTCTGCCGGTTCGATCGCGCGTCATGCAGATTTTTTCGGCTATCTTGGGTATCGCTATTTCGGGGCTTCTATTCGTGCTTCCTGAATAGGCTGTGATTGCCGGTCTGGTTGCCCGCAGGAGTCTCACCCAGGGGCTCCCGCGGCACCGTGCGTAACCGTCTTCTATCGCAGGGTTCTTGTCATCCTTAGGGCCTGCAGCGGAATAACCCGTAGCTTTCCGGGATCTCGATCGTTGCTGCGGTATGGGTGTGGCAGCAGAGACGGTGACGATGCTGCTGTATCTGCGCCAGGAGTCCAGCGCGCACGTCCGCGCATACCTGTGGGAGGGTCGCTTTTGGGCCCGCTCCTACTACACCGACTCCACCGGCGAAATGCGCCACCAGCGTCGGTGGCGAGGTGCTGGCGGCCTACGGGTGTGGACCGGCCGGCGGCTCTTGGGGCGGCATGATCGCCGATCGGATCCGCGTCCCGTTCGCCGACCACATGCTCGTCCCGGTCCCCGACGGCATCCCCGCCGCACGCGTCGCGGCGGCCAGTGACAACCTCGCCGACGCCTGGCGGGCCGTCGCCCCCTTGGCCCGGGACGGCGGCACGGTGCTGATCCTGGGCGGCGGCGCCAAGAGCATCGGCCTGTATGCCGCGGGGCTGGCCGTGGCCCTCGGCGCGGACCTCGTCGACTACTTCGACGACGACCCCGCGCGACGGCGCATCGCCGAGTCCTTCGGCGCGCGGGCCCACGCCGGCAGCCGGCCGCGCCGGGCGTACGACGTCGTCGTGGAGGCGATCTCACGGGCCGGCGGGCTCCGGACGGCGCTGCGCTCGCTGGCGCCCGGCGGGGTCTGCACCGCGGTCGGTTACTACCTGGCCACCGGCACCCGCCTGCCTCTCATGCGCATGTACGCCACCGACGCCACCCTCCGCGTCGGCGTCTCCCACGCCCGCGCGAACCTGCCCGCCCTGCTCGACTTCGTCCACCGCACCGGCTTCCCCGCCGAACGCGTCACCACCCTGACCGCCGACTGGGACGACGCCCCGACCGCATATGCCGCGAAGACCACCAAACTCATCCTGGCCCGCGACCCCCTCCCTGACCTGCGTGGTTCCCAGACCATCTCTTGACGGTGGCGCGGCGTGCCGTAGTTGATCAGCTGGGTAAGAGCCCCCACAGCAACAGTCGTACGTGTCTCGGGGGGTTCGGATGCGACTGCGTATTCTCAGTGGACTGGGCCTGCTGGCCGCCGCGGCGAGCCTGACCGGGTGCGACTCGCAGCCCAGCACCGTCAAGATGGCCGACACCAAGGTCGACGCCGCGGCGAAGCTCAAGGCGGCCAAGGTCGCCAAGGCCCAGTTCGCCGCCAAGGTCAAGGCGAACGAGCTGGGGCAGATCCCCGTGCTCATGTTCCACCGGGTCATCGACAAGCCGTCCACGACGGACGACAGGACGCCGCAGCAGTTCCGCGCGGACCTGGAGCGGCTGGCTCGGGAGGGGTACGTGCCGATCACGGCCACCGAGATGGTGACCGGCAAGATCGACATCCCGGCCGGCAAGCACCCCGTGGTCCTGACATTTGATGACTCGTCCCCTTCGCAGCTCACCCTCAACGAGGTGGGCGTTCCCGCGCCCAACACGGCCGTCGCGATCCTGAAGGACGTGGCCGCCAAGAACCCTGGCTTCCGCCCGAAGGCGACGTTCTACGTGACCCGCGACATGTTCGGCAAGACCGTGCGTGAGGAGCAGGCCGAGACGCTGGGCTGGCTCAAGGAGAACGGCTTCGACATCGGCAACCACACCCGCGACCACATCAACCTGCGCGGGCGCTCGCACAAGGAGGTCGAAGAGCAGATCGGCTCGATCGCCAAGCAGATCAACTCCCTGACCGGCATCAACCCGACCACGATCGCCCTGCCGTACGGCAACGCGCCGACCCAGAGGGAGTGGGCCATGCACGGCGGCAAGGAGTACAACCACCAGGGCGCGTTCCTGGCGGGGTACACGCCCGCGGCGTCGCCCTTCAGCAAGGCGTTCGACCCGGTGGCGATCCCGCGGATCAAGGTCATGGAGAAGAAGGGCGACTGCAAGCAGTTCTGCTCGGAGGCCTGGCTGGACTGGCTCAAGAGCAACCCGGACATGCGGTACACCTCGGACGGGGACGTGACCACGGTGGCGTATCCGAAGTTCAAGACGCCGTATCTGCGCAAGACGTTCGCGAAGTGGGGCCTGCCCTACTGACGGACGCGCGCGTTCCGGGTGGTGAACGTGATGCCCGCCGCGCGCAGCCGGTCGATGAGCGGCTGCCCCATGGCCGAGGCCGTCGTGAGCGGGCCCGCCCGGTCCGGCAGGTCGTCGAAGGCCAGGCACAGGGCCGACTCGGCGAACATCTTCGCCGTGTCGCCGTAGCCGGGGTCGCCGCCCGCGACCTCGGTCACCACGCGCTCGCCGCCGCCCTCGCCGAGGAACGTGACCTTGAACCAGTTCCGCGCGCGCTGCTCTGCTGAAGGGCCGTCGCCGGGCCGTACGCGGCTCTGGATCCAGCCGCGTACGGGCGGGATCTGGGCGAGCGCGGCGAAGGCGCCCGCACCGGCCGCCGTGGCCAGGGCCGCGGGGAGTGTCCTGACGGCGTAGTGCTGGCGATAGGTGAAGTCCGGGCCGTAGCGGTCGAGGAGGCGGGCGGAGTAACCGACGATGAACGGGTCCACGGTCGGCATCGGAAGCGCCCAGCCGCCCACGTAACGGACGCCGCCGGGCAGGGAGCTCACCTTGCGGCCGACGGGCCTGGGCTCGGCGGAGCGGCGCTGTGTGCCCTGCTCCACCGCCTGCCGGGCGCGGCCGACGATGGACGCCATGGTGGCCAGCGTGCCGCCCGACGGGCTCATCCGCGCCCGCAGGAAGCCCCGCACCTTGAGCGGGACGCCTTCGGGCAGATGGCCGACGGTGTGGAGCACGCCCAGGTCGAACGGGATCGAGTCGAAGCCGCAAGCGTGCACGAGCTTGGCGCCGCTCCTGGCCGCCCTGTCGCCGTAGCGGACGTAGACCAGGTCCACGAACTCGGGCTCGCCCGTCAGGTCCAGGTAATGCGTGCCGGCCTCGGCGCAGGCCGCCACCAGCGGCTCGCCGTACGTGACGTAGGGGCCGACCGTGGTGGCCAGGACGCGCGTCTGACGGGCGAGCCCGGCCACCGAGGCCGGATCGGTGGCGTCGGCGAGCAGGATCGGCACGTCGAGCCCGAGCCGCTCCAGCTTGGCGCGGTCCCGCCCGGCCAGCGCCCACCGCGTGCGGGGGCCCGCGGCGGCGGCAAGGTAGGCGGCGGTGAGCGCGCCGGTGAAGCCGCTCGCTCCGAAGAGCACGATGTCGTACGGGCGGTCCATGATCCTCACCCTGCCACGTAGATCGGCCGGACACCCGACGAGTCGAGTAAAACCGTGACGTCACGAACGGTTAACGGATCCCTGAGAAGTTGCTGACCGTCGTAAAGTTTGCGTGATTGGGGTTCAGCACACGTGGGGATGACGAATGCCGCAAATCTCGCCGCTGGTCACCGGCGATCCCGCCCATCTGGGGTCCTTCCGGTTGTCCGGACGGATCGGAGAAGGCGGTCAGGGCATCGTTTACCTGGGCGTCAACGACAAGGGGGAGCGCGCCGCGATCAAGCTCCTGCATGTCAAGTTCAGCGGTGACACGATCGCCAGGTCGCGTTTCGCGAGGGAGCTGAAGGCGGCGCAGCGGGTGGCGTCGTTCTGCACGGCCCGGGTGATGGAGGCCGATCTCGACGGCAACACGCCGTACATCGCGAGCGAGTACATCGACGGCCGGCCGCTCAGGGAGATCATCGAGACCGACGGGCCGCTCACCGGCACCGTGCTCGACCGGCTGGCCATCGGCACCGCCACCGCGCTCACCGCGATCCACCACGCCTCGATCGTCCACCGGGACTTCAAGCCCGACAACGTGCTGATCGCCGCCGACGGGCCGCGCGTCGTGGACTTCGGCATCGCCCGGATCATCGACTCCACCGGCACGATCACCAGCCGGGCCATCGGCACGCCCGCCTACATGGCGCCGGAGCAGATCGCCGGCGACGACGTGGGGCCGTATACGGACGTGTTCTCGTGGGGCGCCACCATCGCGTTCGCGGCCACCGGGAAGCAGGCGTTCGAGGGCAACTCCATCGCGGTGGTGCTCAACCGCATCCTCAACCACCAGGTCGATGTCGGCATGATGCCGGAGCCGCTGCAGGGCGTGGTGCGCTCCGCGCTGGCCAAGTCGCCGGCCGACCGGCCCTCCGCCGACCAGATCCTGCTGCGGCTGCTCGGCCAGCCGTCCACGGTGGGGGCGTCCACGGCGGTGCTCACCAGGGGCGTGCAGGTGGCCAGTGACGACACCACGCCGTTCAGCAGGGTGTCCGCCGGGTCGATCACGGACCTGCCCTCCCGGAAGGACGCCGCCCCGGCGGCGCCGCCCTCCCCCAACCAACCCGCCCCCAACGAGCCGGCACGTAACCAACCCGCCCCCAACGAGCCGGCACGTAACCAACCCGCCCCGAACGAGCCCGTACGTGGCGAGCCCGTGCGTAACGAGCCCGGGCGTAACGAGGCGGCCGTGACGACGCCGCCGGAGGCCGCGCCGTACCAGCTGACCGAGCCCGCCGCCCCCGCGCGGTCGCGCCGCGCGAAGGTGTGGATCGCGCTGGCCACCGCGATCGTCCTGCTCGCTGCGGCGGCCGTCGCGCTGGCGATGAAGGGCTGGCCCCTGGCGTTAGGCGAGCAGCCGGAGCCGAGCGAGACGGCCAATCAGGAGGTTCCCGGCACGTTCGCCACAGTTGTCGACAAGGTTGCACAGACCGGCAAAATCGCGATCGGCGTCAAAGCCGACCTGCCCGGCGTCGGCCTGCTGGACAGCGGCGGCTTCGAGGGCTTCGACGTCGAGGTCGCCAGGCGCATCGCCGCGGAGTTAGGGGCGAAGGATCCTGAGTTCGTCCAGGTCACCAGGGACACCCGGGCCAGTGCCCTGGCCGACGGCGAGGTCGACCTGGTCGTGGCCACGTACTCGGTCGACAACAGCGAGACGCAGTTCGCCGGGCCGTACTACCTGGCGCACCACGACGTCCTCGTCCGCGCGGGCAGCGGCATCGACTCCCTCGACGACCTGGAGGGCAAGAAGCTCTGCGCGCCCGACAGCCCGTCCGTCGGCGAGGTACAGGACAAGGTGAAGGTCGAACCCGTCAGCGCCGGCAACTACGCCCTCTGTATGGACCGGCTCAGGAGCGGCGAAGTGGACGCGGTCCCCGGCGACGACCTGATCCTGGCCGGGTTCGCCGCCCGCGAGAACATGCGTTACAAGATCCTCGGCGCCAAGCTCGACAACGAGCGTTACGCCGTCGGCATCAGGAACGGCGACGTCAAGACCTGCAAGGCGGTCAAGGCCGTGATCGCCGACCTCTACCGTACGGGCTTCATGAAGCAGCTCCTCACCAGGCATTTCGCCAGGGTCGACTTCAAACCCGAGCTGAAGGTCCCCGCGATGGAAACCTGCTGATGACAAGCGGGTAACATCCCAAAGCGTCAGCGAATATCCCGCGAGTGAGGGGAAGGCCATGGGGCCCGTCAAGGTGACCGTCACCGGAGCAGCCGGCCAGATCGGCTACGCACTGCTGTTCCGCATCGCGTCGGGGCAGCTGCTCGGTGCCGACGTCCCGGTCAAGCTCAGCCTGCTGGAGATCCCGCAGGCGGTGAAGGCCGCTGAGGGCACCGCCATGGAGCTCGACGACTGCGCGTTCCCGCTGCTGTCCGGCATCGAGATCACCGACGACCCCAACGTCGCCTTCGACGGCGCCAACGTCGCCCTGCTGGTCGGCGCCATGCCGCGCAAGGCCGGCATGGAGCGCGGCGACCTCCTCGGCGCCAACGGCGGCATCTTCGGCCCACAGGGCAAGGCGATCAACGACCACGCCGCCGACGACATCAAGGTCCTGGTCGTGGGCAACCCGGCCAACACCAACGCCCTCATCGCCCAGCAGAACGCGCCCGACGTGCCTGCCGACCGCTTCACCGCGATGACCAGGCTCGACCACAACCGCGCGCTGTCCCAGCTGGCCGCCAAGCTGCAGGTCCCGGTCACCGAGATCAAGAAGATGACGATCTGGGGCAACCACTCCGCGACGCAGTACCCCGACCTGTTCCACGCCGAGGTCGGCGGCAAGATCGCGGCCGAGCAGGTCGACCCCGAGTGGCTGCGCGAGACGTTCATCCCGACGGTCGCCAAGCGCGGCGCCGCCATCATCGAGGCCCGTGGCGCCTCCTCGGCCGCCTCGGCCGCCAACGCGGCCGTGGACCACGTCTACGACTGGGTCAACGGCACCGACTGGACCTCCGCCGCCGTCGTCTCCGACGGCTCCTACGGGGTTCCTGAGGGGCTCATCTCGTCGTTCCCCGTCCGTGCGGCGAACGGCAAGTTCGAGATCATCCAGGGGCTCGAGATCGACGCGTTCTCCCGCGACAGGATCGACGCCAGCGTGCGCGAGCTGGCTGAGGAGCGCGACGCGGTGAAGGAGCTCGGCCTGATCTGATGCCCTGCCCGCCCCCCGCGCAGAGAGCGGGGGGCTTCAGGGTGGACAGGACACGCGCTGCTCGGCGGGTGCGGCCTGCGGCGTGGCGAAGATCACGCCCGCGGAGGCCAGCAGGCTACCGGTCACGATGAGGACACCGAAGAGCAGCTTCGTGACCCTTGGTGAAAAGTTCCTCACATTTCGGTATCACAGCACATTTCTGGGTGCCGTATCACGCATTTGCGGAAAGCGCGTCCCACGCGTCGGACACGATGTCGCGTAGCGACGGCCGCTCGGCCTTCCAGCCCAGCTCGCGCTGGATCCTCGCGGACGACGCGACCAGCACGGCCGGGTCGCCGGGGCGGCGGTCCGCGACGACGGCCGGGATCTCGTGCCCGGTGACCTCGCGGCAGACGGAGATCACCTCCTGCACGCTGAACCCGCTGCCGCTGCCCAGGTTGTAGATCTGGTGCCGGCCTGGCACGATCGCCTCCAGCGCCAGCAGGTGCGCCCGCGCGAGGTCGACCACGTGGATGTAGTCGCGCACGCAGGTGCCGTCGGGCGTCGCGTAGTCGGTGCCGAAGACGCTCACGGACTCCCGCTCGCCGGTCGCCACCTTCAGGACGTTCGGGATGAGGTGGGTCTCGATCGTGTGCCGCTCGCGGTAGCGGCCGTAGGCCCCGGCCACGTTGAAGTACCGCAGGCTCACCGCTCCCAGGCCCCGGATCCCCGCGAACGCGCTCAGCGCGGTGTCCACGGCCAGCTTGGAGGCGCCGTAGGGGTTGGTCGGGCGCGTCGGGTCGTCCTCCTCGATCGGGGAGCGTTCGGGCTCGCCGTACGTGGCCGCCGTCGAGGAGAACACGATCCTGCCCACCCCCTTGTCCCGCATGGCGTCGAGCAGGGCCAGCGTGCCGCCGAGGTTGTTGGACCAGTAGAGCCCCGGCTTCTCCACGGACTCGCCCACCAGCGACTTGGCCGCGAAGTGCAGCACCGCGTCCATGCCGTCGAGCGCGTCATGCGCCTCCGTGATGCTTTTTTGGACAAATCTGGCACCTTCCGGGACCGCGTCCTGATGTCCCGTTGACAGGTCGTCGAGTACGGTCACGTCGTGCCCTGCCTCGATGAGCTGTGCCGCGACGACACTGCCGACGTATCCGGCACCTCCGGTGACCAGTAGCCTCATGTGCGCTCCTGTTCAAATATGTTTGATTTTGTACGGCTTGCCGTTCAGCATACGCGGGAAAGTCGCCGAGTACGCTGCCAACCACCATGTTTGACACCGTCGCGGCCAACATCGCCCTGGTTCTGCTGTTCATCCTGATCGGGGGCTTCTTCGCCGCCGCCGAGATCGCGATGGTCTCCCTCCGGGACAGCCAGGTTCGCAAACTCTCGCAGCGGGGCCGACGGGGCGAGCGGGTGGCCAAGCTCGCCCGTGACCCCAACCGCTTCCTGTCCGCCGTCCAGATCGGCGTCACCGTGGCCACCATGCTGTCGGCCGCGTTCGGCGCCGACCGGCTCTCCGGGCAACTGGTGCCCCTGCTCGAGCAGTGGCGGGTGCCCGCTGCCGTCGCGCCCGTGCTCGCGCTCGTGCTGGTGACGCTGGCGATCTCGTACACGTCGCTGGTGCTGGGCGAGCTGGCGCCCAAGCGCCTGGCGCTGCAGCGGGCCGAGGGCCTGTCGCTGTACGTGGCCCCGTTCCTCGACCGGATCGCGTCCCTGTCGCGGCCGATCATCTGGATGCTGTCGAAGTCCACCGACCTCGTGGTCCGGTTGCTCGGCGGTAACCCGGAGGCCGGCCGTGAGGAGGTCACCACCGAGGAGCTGCGCGACATGGTGGTCGGGCACACCGATCTCACCGCTGACGAGCGCAAGCTGATCGCCGAGGTGTTCGCGGCGGGGAAGCGGCAGCTCAGGGAGGTGATGCTGCCGCGTACCGAGGTGGAGTTCATGGACGCCGACACGCCGCTGGACGATGCGGCCCGCCTGGCCGCCGGGCTGCCGCACTCGCGCTTCCCCGTCTACCGGGACACGTACGACGAGGTCATCGGGTTCGTGCACGTACGGGACCTGCTGGACCCCGAGCTCAACGGGCGGACCGAGCCGATCAGCGCGGTGGTGCCGATCCGGCCGGCGAAGTTCGTGCCCGCGTCGAAGCGGCTGCTCAGCACCCTGAACGAGATGCGCGACGAGGGGCAGCACCTGGCGATCGTGGTGGACGAGTACGGCGGCACGGCAGGCATCGTGACCATGGAGGACCTGGTCGAGGAGCTGATCGGGGACATCAGGGACGAGTACGACGTCGAGGAGGACGTCGTGATCCTGCCCGCCGGGGAGATCGAGATCGACGGCCTCACGAACCTCAACGACTTCGCCGGCGAGACCGGCCTCCGGCTGCCGGACGGCCCGTACGAGACGCTGGCCGGGTTCGTCATGGCGATGCTGGGGCATGTGCCAGCCGTCGGGGAAAAGGTGGAAATAACGGGATTTGAGATGACAGTAACCGAGCTGGACGGCCGCCGTATCTCCAGGGTTAGAGTGAAACGACGTTCCGTGACCGAGTCGCCGCCTGAGCGGGATTCCTGACACAATTGGCTGCTATGGCCAGACCTCGTGTTCTCTCCGGCATCCAGCCCACAGCGGACTCCTTCCACCTGGGCAATTACCTGGGTGCGGTCCGCCAGTGGGTCACGCTGCAGGAGACCCACGACGCCTTCTACTGCGTGGTCGACCTCCACGCGATCACGGTGCCGACCGAGCCCGCCGCGCTGCGCCGCCGCAGCCGCGTGGCCGCCGCCCAGCTCTTCGCCGCCGGCCTCGACCCGGAGCGGTCCACCGTCTTCGTGCAGTCGCACGTACGCGAGCACACCGAGCTCGCGTGGATCCTGATCTGCCTCACCGGCATGGGCGAGGCGGGCCGGATGACCCAGTTCAAGGACAAGTCGGCCAAGTTCGGCGAGAGCGCGGCCAGCGTCGGCCTCTTCACGTACCCGATCCTGCAGGCCGCCGACATCCTGCTCTACCAGGCCGACCGCGTCCCCGTGGGGGCCGACCAGAAGCAGCACCTGGAGCTCACCCGCGACCTGGGCCAGCGCTTCAACCACCGCTTCGGCGAGACGTTCACGCTGCCGGAGCCGTACATCCTCAAGGAGGTCGAGAAGATCACCGACCTCCAGGACCCGACGGCGAAGATGTCGAAGAGCTCCTCGAGCCCCGCCGGCATCCTCGACGTCCTGGAGCAGCCCGGCCCGCTGCGCAAGAAGGTCATGCGGGCGGTCACGGACACCGGCTCCGAGGTGATCTTCGACGAGGAGAACAAGCCCGGCATCTCCAACCTGCTCCGCATCCAGTCCGCGCTGACCGGCACGCCCATCCCCGAGCTGGTGGCCCGCTATGAGGGGCAGGGGTACGGCACGTTCAAGAAGGACGTGGCGGAGGCGGTGGCCGACACGTTCACGCCCATCAGGGAGCGCACGGAGAAGCTGCTGTCGGACGAGGCGGAGCTCGACCGCCTGCTCGCCATCGGCGCGGAACGCGCGTCGGCGGTGGCCAGGCAGACCATGGCCGACGTCCGCGACAAGGTCGGCTTCCTCCCCACGCTGTAGGTCGCGCGGCTCCACCCACCCGTTGCCCTGTTACCGGGTGAGCCTGCTGGAGCCCGCCCCGAGCGGTCCTCGCTGTCGCTCGGGCTGCCCTCCCTCAGGCGGCCTTCGGCCGCGCTATCGCCCAAGGCCGCCCTGTCGCCCGAGGAGATCGGCGGCCCACTCTTCATCGCCGGAACGGCCAGGAACCAAGGCAGGTTCTATCCCAGGTTCGACCATGTCATCTTGTTCAGCGCACCCCTTGAGGTGATGCTCGAGCGCATCGCCACCCGTGAAACCAACCCGTTCGGCAAGACCCTCGACGAACGCGAGAGGATCATCAAAGACACGGCCGAGGTCGAGCCGCTGCTCCGCGCATCGGCGACGATGGAAATCGACACACGTCAGCCGCTCGCCGACACTGTAAGGCAGTTGAGGGATCTCATCGGCCAGGTCAAGACCGGCAAGTCCGCGGCATGTGAGTAAATGTGCAGGACCTGCTGGATCGCTGACCTGGTCACGTGGGGCGGCATAGGGCGCGTTCGGCGGCGTCGGCCAGCAAAGTGGCGACGGCGTCGGTCGGCAGTGACCGTCCGCTGAACAGCAGGTCGAAGGCGTCGAAGCTGGTGTGAAGCCAGAGCAGGTGACCGGCGTGGTCCACGGTGACCTCGTCGCGGAGCGCGCCTTGATCGTGGAGGCGTCGGGCCAGATCGTTCATGCCTTGGGCGCGGCCGTCCTCCAGGCGGCGTACGGTGCCGCCGACGGCGTCGGCGTCGAGTTGCGCCATGGAGAACAGGGTGCGTAGTACGTCGCGGTGCGCGGCGTACATGTGCACGTTTCCGGTGATCCCGTCGCGAAGTCCGCGCCGGGCGTCAGGTTGCAGTACGGCGTTGACCATGTCGGCGAAGCCTCCGCGGTGGAGCAGGTCCATGCCGAGCGCATCGAACAGCCCCGCCCGTGATCCGAACACGGTGTAGATCGTCGAGCGGGACACTTCGGCGAGCTTGGCCACCGTGTCCATGCCGACCTGCTCTGAGGGGGCCTCGATCAAGCACTGGTAGACGGCGTCCAGGATGCGCCGCCGGGTCTGGTCGGCGGCCTTGGCCCGTAGCCGCTGCTCGTATTTGCGGGTGGGAGGCATGCATAGGAGCCTACCACTTCACTTGACAGTATGTTCATCGAAATACATCATGTCCATCGAAAGACATGCTGTCCGATGAAATATGGCATGAGCCCGTCCTGCCTTCGGGAGTCCCTCCATGCGCGTGATGATCACCTACACCGTTCGGTCCGAACTGGTCGACCACAGCCTCGAGCTGCTTCGACAGGTCTATGCGGACCTGGAACGCTACCGACCGCCACGGCTGCGTTATGAGACCTTCCGTTTGGAGGGCACCGGCCAGTTCATGGCCATCATCGAGTCCGACGGCGGTCCGGCCGAAGCCGCCCACCACCACCTGCCCTCCTTCCGGCGCTACCGGGCCGCGCTGAACGAGATCTGTGCCCAACCGCCGACCGTGAACCACCTGGAGCACGCCGGCGCCTACCAGTCCCGGTGAAGCCGCTCCACCACCAGCCCATGGAGACCTTGATGATCCGCATCGCCCTTGTCGTCGGCAGTACCCGCCCCGGCCGTCGCGGCACCGCCGTGGCCCGCTGGGTCCTGGACACGGCCGCCACCCACCCAGCCGTCGCGGGTGGCCGCGCCGTCCTCGACCTCCTCGACGTGGCCGACTTCCAATTGCCGCTGCTGGACGAGCCGGTCCCGGCCGCCTTCGGCGCCTACACCCGCCCGCACACCCGCCGCTGGGCAGCGGCGGTCGCGGCGTTCGACGCGTTCGTGTTCGTCACCCCCGAGTACAACCACTCCTTTCCTGCCGCGCTGAAGAACGCCCTGGACTACCTGTACGCCGAATGGCAGGACAAGGCCGCCGGGTTCGTCGGCTACGGCACCAGCGGCGGCACCCGCGCCGTGGAACAGCTACGCCAGGTCATGGGAGAGCTGAGAATCGCTGACGTGCCCACCCAGGTCGCGCTGTCGATGTTCGCCGACTT
The DNA here is from genome assembly GCF_039535785.1 of Nonomuraea helvata. Classification (NCBI taxonomy): domain Bacteria; kingdom Bacillati; phylum Actinomycetota; class Actinomycetes; order Streptosporangiales; family Streptosporangiaceae; genus Nonomuraea; species Nonomuraea helvata. Next base: position 474,554 of record NZ_BAAAXV010000009.1, on the reverse strand, counting down.
CACCTTCACCGACCCGACCGACCCGACCCAGCCGGGCACCTGTACTCCCGCCCCGCACCACGCCGACGCGTTGAGCCGGATGCTGGAGGAGATCATCGCCTGGTCTGCGGCGCTGGCACCGCTGCGTGCCCAAGCCCAGCCGCTGCCCGCCTGACCCCTGACACTCGAACGGAAACGGAGCGGCCGAGGACTACATCAACCACCACCCCTATCTCCATGACGGAAGGAGATCGATCTCCGGAACCCACACCCGCGCGTCGGACGGCGCCGGCAAGGCCGGCGTACGTAGCTGTCGTAGAAACGTACGCAGCAGTGGTCGCGGATTGTGCCGGTGCCAGACCACCGACCAGGGCATGAGCGGTGTCGGATCGACGATCGGGATGCGCCGCAGGCCGCTGTCCCCTGGGTCGATGCTCATCTCGCCCAGCCCCACCGCCGCCTTCTCCGCCAGGAACTGCTCCACCAGGTGCCGCTGGCCGATCGCCGGGGCGTTGAACCGCAACGGCACGTCGAAGCGGGCGGCCAGCCGTTCGAGATAGCGGCGCCACTCCACCGCGCCTGCCGGGTCGGGCATCGCGATGCCCGACTCCCGCAGATCGGCCGGTCGCAGGACGTCCCTGTCCGCCAGCCGATGGTCCTCAGGCACGAACGCGTGCAACGGTTCCAGATGTACGAGCCGGTAGGCCAGGTCGGTGGGCCAGGGCGCCGGTGTGTCGTGCACCCGGCCGAAGGCGGCGTCGATCTCCTGACGCCGCAACGCGGGCAGCGCCACCGAGAGTCCCTGCCGCATACTCAGCTCGACCCGTATCCGGGGGTCGAGTTCGCTCGCGCGGCGGACGATCCGCAACGGTGTGAATCGCTCGTCGTAGACATCAACCCGCAGCGGCTCGTCGGCCGGGCGCACCACCAGGACCGCCAGGTCGAAGGCGGACACCGCCTCGACGGCGTGCGGCAGCAGCCGCCGTCCCGCGTCGGTCAGTTCCACGGCGCGGGTGGTCCGCGCGAACAGCGGCGCCGCCAGTGCCACCTCCAGCCGGCGGATCCGTTTGGACAGCGCCTGCTGGCTGATGAACAGCCGCTCGCCGGCCCGCCCGAAGTGCAGTTCCTGCGCGGTGATGATGAACGCGCGCAAACCTTCGATGTCCGCCTCCATCTGCTGAGCGTGGATTCACCACCGTTGGTTGTCAATTCGGCCCCTATCGCTGTTGGACACCCCCGCCCCGTGGCGGGTTGGCTGGCTTCTGCTGAAAGGGGCCATGACATGAAAACGGTGGAGATCCGTCCCGACCTGTGGCTGCTCATGCTGGAGTTCGGCCAGTCCTATCTGTGGAACGACGCAGGCGCGCTCACCCTCGTCGACACCGGCATCGCCACCTCCGGCGGGGAGATCGCGGCCGCGATCGAGGAGCTCGGCCACCGCAAGAGCGACGTCAAGCGTGTGGTGCTCACCCATTTCCACGAGGACCACTGCGGCGGGGCAGCCGAGATCAGCGGCTGGGGAGAGGTGACTGTGCTGGCCCTCCGACTGGAGGCCGCGGTGATCCGGGGTGAGCAGCCCGCTCCGCCGCCGAACCTCACCGAGCAGGAGCGCGCCCTGCACCGCAGTCTCGGTGCCCACCTGCTGCCGGCCGCACCTGCCTGCCGGGTGGACGGCGAGCTGGAGGACGGCGACACGATCGACTTCGGCGGCGGAGCACAGGTGATTCACACCCCCGGCCACACCGACGGCAGCATCGCCCTCCACCTGCCCCGCGCCGGCGTACTGTTCACCGGGGACACGGTCGCGCACGTCAACGGGCAAGTCATGCCCGGGGTGTTCAATCTCGACACGGCGCAGATGCTTCGCTCCTTCCGCCGGCTCGCGGAGATCGACGTGTCGCTGGCATGCGTCGGCCACGGTGAACCCGTCCACAACGCCCACGCCGCCCTGGCCGCGGCGGTGGCCACCACCGGCTGAGTGCGTGCCGCGGTCACGGGATCGCCCCGGACCACGGCACGCTTACCTCCCGGGCGGTCGCGCTCGGAGACGAGGATCTCGTCCACAGGGCTCTCGCCACCGAGGCGGCTGGGGATACAGCCCGTCCCGAGCGGTCCTCGCTGTCGCTCAGGTGCCCTCCCTCGGACGGCCTTCGGCCGCCCTGTCGCCCGAGGAGACCGGCGGCCAGTGGGCGGGTCGTGATGGTGCCGCCGTCCTGCGCACGTTCGGCTGGGATCCCGCTCATGTTCTGGCTGCGCTGACCCGCTCAAGGGCATCGGCGGCATCGGTGCAGTGAGGCGAGTTCGGTGAACACCCGCGCAGCGCGAGCGAACAGGCCTCTTGCGGTCTCCTCGTAACCGCCGTCCACGGTCGGCCGGAGGGCGAAGAACTGGCCGCGCCAAAGGTGTGATTTCGCAGGCTGAGTCCGTTGCACGGCGGTAGAAGAGTGGTCCCGCCCGATCCGCCTATCCGTTCACGCGGCGATGTATCGTTCCCGTGCCGTGCCGTGGAGGTGTCCCGGCGGGAGCTTGCGGCCGTAGGCGGCCAGCAGGAGGTCCTGGGCGGCGCCGGTCAGGGGTGTGCCGGTGCCGAAGGACCAGTCGAGGTCGTCGGCGCGCAGTTCGACGCCGTCGAGATCGGCTCCGAAGAATTTGAGGGTCCGGGGAGTGACGTGCTCCAGGAGGAGGCGCACACGGTCTTCCGGGACGCGGCGTTCGATGCCGAGGGCGACGGTGATGTCCAGGCCGTGGATCACGTCGTGGCCCAGGGCGGCCGTGATGCCGCCGACCGGTGGTTTCCAGGGATGGTCTGCGTTGTCGCGGATCGCGCTGACCAACTCGGCCGTGGACAGGACGGCCGCGTCCTGGCGGGCTCGCCGGTCTGCCATCCGGTTGACGTCACCCCGCGCCTTGATGAGTTCGAGCACCATCCTGGGCAGCGTGTAGCGGAACCCCATCGACATGTGAGTCGCGACCTCTCGTACGCGCCATCCGGCGCACAAGGTCGGTGCGTCCCACTGGGCGGGTGCCAGGCTGTCCAGCATCGCCGCCAGTTCCCGGCGTTCGGTCGCGATTGCGGTGGTGATGTCCATGGTTGCGCTCTTTCTTGGGAGTTCAGTGCACCTACTGGCCGCTCCGTGATCGGTTGGCTCGCCACGATCAGCGGTGGCCAGGACCAGGTCGGCGGTTGCTCAGCCATCGAGGAGGAAGGTCAGCGCGTCTGACGCGAACCGCATCACGCCGTCCGTTCTGCCAGGTGGAGGGCGGCGGTCAAAACGGCACCCAGCTGGACGGCGACCAGTTTGCGCAACTCGACCGGCGGGCCGGGAGGGTCCGCTTCGGCCTGGCCGCACCACGTCTCAAAGCGCTCGACGAGCAGGCGTCGTTGCTCGCGGATGGCCGGAGTCAGGTTGCCCGCGGCGATCTCCGCGTCGAGCATGCGCAGGAATGTCCCGAGCAGGCGCAGCCGCATCAGGTGCAGCATCTGGCGGTTGCCGAACTCCTCGGCGACCGTGGCCGGGCGGTTCGGACCGGGCATGGTCTCTTCCAGTTCGCCGAGCTTGCGGAAGGTCTCCATGGTGTTCTCGGTCGAGCGGCGGAACGGCGAGCGCACAGTAAGGTCGCCGGCGACAGCCCGCATGCCCGCCTGGATGGTGTCGATCAGCGCACGCCGGGCCGCTGCTCCCTCGGCGAGGACCTGCCCGTAGGTGCGGCCGGTCGGGCTCTGGTCGGCCACGCGTTCGTCGGCCCACGTCGGCACCTCGGTGACCATGTGGAGCGCGCCGAAAGCGGCCGCATAGTCGGCGCTGCTGCCGCCCGCGCCAAAGGCCTTGCCCACCTGCGATCCGGGCGGGGTCAGGTAGACAGCGGGGACAATCGGTTCGGCGCCGGGCAGTTCCGGCTCGCCGTGGTGCAGGGAGAGGCCTTCCAGGCCGGGCAGGGCGGCCAGCCGCTGCGCCAGCGTCGCATCGTGACGGTCGAGGTAGAAGAACGCACCCTGGTACTCACCGTTGTGCAGCGAGCAGACCAGCGACGGGCGGACCTCGTCCATGAGGCGCATCAGCGCCTGTGTTTCCGGCAGTGGGCGGTCGAAGCAGTAGTCCCCTGTGGTCAGGGGGAAGGTCCATTCGACTTGGTCGGCCAGGTCGGGGCGGTAGAAGTGCTTGGCGTAGGCGCGGCGGTCGCCGGGCCTGCCGTACCAGCCCTCGTTCAGCCGGGCCCCGTCCGGATCCGCGCACGCCACGACGTGCCAGCGAAGGCCCAGCTTTGCCTGCAGTTTCGAGTCCTCGCAGAGCAGTTTGATCAACGTAAGGGCGGTCAAGGCCCCGACGGGCTCGTTGGGATGCGGCCCGGCGATGACCACCGCGTCCGCCGGCCCGTCGCCGACCGTGACAGCGTGCAGCGGCTCGCCCAGCCGCGAGGCGCCGATGCGGCGCGACCGCACAAGATCGGGATGGGCGGCTGCCAGTTCCTGCAGCTCGGCCTGGAGCGCGTCGACGGCCGGGAACACGGCACAGCCGGGGACACGGTTCATGTAATCAGCAACATTCATAACGAGATTACGGTAATAATAAGATTATGCGAAAGACAAGGGCTGAGGCCAAGGAGCACAACCGGCGGGCCCTGCTGGCCGCCGCGCGCCTGATCGTCGCCCGCGACGGCCACCGGGCCAAGCTGGAGGAGATCGCCGAGCAAGCCGGCCTGACCACCGGCGCCGTCTATTCACTGTTCGGTAGCAAAAACGGACTGCTCGTCGCCCTGGTCACCGACTATCTCGGTCCGCACTACGACGGCATTGAGCAGGCCGTCCCCGCCGGCATGGGCCTGATCGAGGCGGTGGAGGTCTTCGCCCGCCATTACCGCCGCCTGTGCGACGAGCCCGACGCGCTGCGGCACCTGTCGTTCGAGATCAGCCTGCAGGACCTGGCCCTGCGCGACCCCGAACTGGCCCCCAGGCTCGCCGCCTCCGTCCGGGCACACGAGGAGCGCCTGACCGCGCTGCTGACCGGCAGGCTCCAGGACGGGAACGCACTCACACCGCGCCAGGCGCAACGGCTGGCCACGGCGCTGCGCGCACTCCTGGTCGGCCTCAGCCAAGGTGTCATCCTCGGCCTCGCCGACGCCGCCCCCGGCGACTATTTCGCCGCCACCGCCCGCGCCCTGATCACCCCGGACGTGCTCGGACCGCCCTGACTTCTCCGCCCGAAGCGCGGGGAGCGGTCCGACGTAGCCGTGCCACCGATCACGCCGGCTGCTCGCACTCTGTCCTCGTCCCCTGCAACGGTCCCTCCGGTGGCAGCGCCCGACTCGGGCAGCGCCGCCGCGCCCAGCGGTCTGTCGAGATGTTCGGCGCCTTCTTCGGTGGGCGCGACATCGCCCTGGTCCGGCGGTAGATGATCCAGTCAGACCGCGTTCTGCTCGTCCAGGTCCAGGGGCTTGCTCGTGTCGAGCTCCAACTGGCCGTACAAGTGTGGACAGATGGTGGTCGCACAGATAGTCTCTGCGGAGATTAACTGGCCGGTTGAAAGGACGTCCCCCATGTGGACCTATGAGCACAGTGTCGAGACCAGCGCGAGCCCCGAGGCGATCTGGCAGAGGTGGGCGGATATAGCCGACTGGGGGTCCTGGAACACCGACATCGAGGACATCCAGATCAGCGGCCCGTTCGCCGCGGGCACCGAGATCACGATGACACCGCGCGGGCAGGACCCGGTGCGGCTGCGCATCGCCGAGGCGACCGTCAACGAACTGTTCGTCGACGAGGCCGACATCGACGGCCTGCTCCTTCGTACCGTCCACCGACTCGACTGCATCGACCAGCACCGCACACGAGTCGTGTACCGGATGGAGATCACCGGCCCCGCGGCCGACGAGATCGGCCCGCACATCGGCCCGGCCGTCACCGCCGATTGGCCTGAAACCATGGCAGCTCTGGTCAAGGTGGCGCAGGGCTGATGGCCCTCAACCCCGGCGACAGCCCCGGATTCCTGCTCTGGCACGCTACCCTGCGCTGGCAGCGCGACATCACCGCCGCCCTCAGCCCTCTTGGCCTGACCCATGTCCAGTTCGTCCTGCTCGCCTGCGCCTGGTGGCTCAACACTCACGGGGAGCAGCCCAACCAGCTGGTCCTGGCCCGTCAGGCCGGGACCGACGTCAAGATGACCTCCCAGGTGCTGCGTGCCCTCGAAGCCAAAGGTCTGGTCGAACGCGAGGTCGACCTCGCCGACACCCGCGCCAAACGGGTGCGTGTCACCGATGCCGGCGCCGAGCTGGCTCCGCGTGCCATCGCCGCCGTCGAGAGCGTCGACGCGTCCTTCTTCCAGCCGGTGGCACGTGACGACGCGTTGGCCTTGCTCAGCCGCCTGGCTCATCCGGACTCCTGAGGTCCCGAGCGCGCGGGCTCGTGCGCGCACACGACGCGCACGAGCCGCACCTCATCCTGAGATCATCCGGAGGTCATCGGGAGATCAGCTGAAGAGCCCGGAGAACATCCACCCCGGCGTGCCGGGAATCGGTCTGACGGGCTCGTGGAACGTCTGGACCTCGGCAGGCGGGACGGCCGGGCATCGGGCGCCCGGCGACGGCAGGGTCCGCGAGATCAGGTAGGCGTCGACGGCCTCGGTGACGCACGTACCGCGGCGGTAGGCGATGTGGCCCCAGCCCTCGTACGTGAGCAGCCGGCCCGAACGGCCCAGCTGGCCGGCGGTGCTCAGTGCCCACGGGTACGTGGTGGCCGGGTCGTGCAGGGAGTTGACCACCAGCACCGGCGTGTCCGTACGGACCTTCAGGCGATGCTGTGGGTTGGGGATCGGATCAGGCTGTCCGAGGCACGAGACGACCGGGCCGAGCGCCAGAGAGCTGTAACGCATGTCGGGCGCGATCTTCGCCAGCCGGCGCAGGTGCCTGGCGTACTCCTTGTAGTCGCGGACGGGCAGCCGGAAGTCCAGGCAGAAGATCTGGAACGGGTTGGGGCTGACCTCCTGCGTGGTGCCGACTGCCGTGGTGCCGACTGCCATGGGCAGAGCACCGGGGCTCGGCGCGCGGCCGCTGTCGAGATCGGCGAGCAGTTGCGAGAACGGCTGCCAGTTGGCCGGATCGTAGAAGTGGCCCCTGGCGGTGCTGATGAGCATGAACGCGGTCACCTGCGTGCCGGGCTCTCCCGGCATGGGCAACTCCCCGCGGTCGGCGCGGGCCAGCAGGCCTCTCCAGAACGCACGGACGTCCTTCCCGTGCTGCAGGCAGCGGCTGTCCCGGTCGCACCAGGCCACGAACTCGTTGAACGCGTCCTGCGCACCCCAGGTCTCGGTGTCCATGAACGCCTGCGTGCCCAGACTGTGGTCCATCGTGCTGTCGAGGACGAAGGCGCGGACCCGCTGCGGGTAGCGCTCGGCGTACAGCTGGCCGAGGAGGGTGCCGTAGGAACCGCCGTAGAAGGTCAGCTTCTCCTCGCCGAGCGCGGCGCGGAAGGCGTCGAGGTCGGCCGCGGTGCTGAGGGAGTCGACGTGGTCGAACAGCGGGCCGGTGCGGGCCCTGCAGTCGGCACGCAGGCGCTCGTTGTAGTCCAGTGCCCGGTCGAAGTCGGCCTGGCTCTTGAAGATCGGTTCCGGGGCCTGCGTGAGCAGGTCGGTGGAGCAGACCACGGGGTGGCTGCGGTTCGTGCCGCGCGGGTCGAGGCCGACGATGTCGAAGCGGCGCAGGACCTCGGGGGTGAGCATCCGTGTGCTCTGGAGGACCAGGTTCACCCCCGAGCCGCCGGGGCCGCCCGCCCCGAGGACGAGCGAGCCGATCCTGGCGGCCGGATCGGCGGCCTTGCGGCGAGCGACGCCCACGTCGAATGTGCCGCTCGCCGGCCGGCTCCAGTCGACAGGTACGGCGAGCGTCCCGCATTCGACGGCCGGGTCTTCCTGGCAGGGTGTCCAGGAGATCGTGTCCGAGGCGGCCGGCGCCGTGGCTGAGGCCACCGGGGTGAGAAGGGCGAGAGGGGCTATGAGCCCGAACAGTAATGCGGAGAATCTTCGCATGAACTGATCTTCAACCGGCTCCGAGCGGCTGAAAATCGGGCGGAAGTATGGATTGGCGGGTCCTTCGGGAGGATGACGGGAGTGGGCCTATGGTCCTAACCGCACCGCCTGCGAACCGAGGAGAATCCACCGGACGAGCAGTAGCCGCCATCCCTTAGCGATGCTAAGTTCACCTTAGCGTCGCTAAGGAGGTAGCTGGTGATCAAGGTGATGACGGCCGACGGCACCGAGGCGCAGGCTGTTGACGACGGACGGGGCCCGATCGTGCTCGTTCTCCACCCCGGCCTCGACGACGGCTCGTCCTGGCGGGACGTGGCCGCCCGGCTCACCACGCGCCACCGGGTCGTGCGGCTGCACCGCCGCCGGTACCGGCTCGATCTCGGCGGCGCGTCCTGCACGGTCGCTCAGGAGGTCGAGCACGTCCTGGCGGTGGTGGCGGCGCTGGGCGGCGGGCCGATGGTGCTCGTCGGGCACTCCTCGGGTGCCGTGATCGCGCTGGAGACCCTGGTGGCCGACCCGTCGGCGTTCGCGGGGGCGGTCCTGTACGAGCCGCCCACGGTGATCGGGGCGCCGCTCGGCGGGCCGCACGGTGAGGTTCACGAGCGGGCCAGGGCGGCGATCGCGGCGGGTCGGCCGGGGAAGGCGTTGAGTGTTTTCCTGCGGGGCTCCGTGCGGGTTCCCGCGTGGGTGGCGTTCCTGGCCGGGGTGTTCGTGACGGTGGTGCCGAGGATGCGGGCGCTCGTTCCGTCGCAGATCGAGGACAACGCGGGCATGGACTCGCTCGGGGTGCGGCTCGACGCCTACTCGGGGATCGAGGTGCCCACCGTGCTGCTCGGTGGTGATCGCAGTCCGGCGCATCTCGGTGAGCGGCTCGACGCGCTGGAGCGGGTGATGCCGCAGGTGGAGCGGGTGGTGCTGCGCGGGCAGGGGCACGCCGCCCAGGCCAAGGATCCCGGCCGGGTCGCCGCTGTCATCGACGCCTTCGCCGCCAAGGTGCTCGACCAACCCGGCCGTTGAGGTGCCGAAGTCGCCGCGTCCCTGCCGGCCGTTGAGGTGCCGAAGTCGCCGCGTCCCTGCCGGCCGTTGAGGGGTCGAAGTCGCCGAGCCCTCGCCGGCCGCTGAGGCTCCCCGGTCAGTTCCGCCGGGCCCCCCGGTGAAGCCGCAGCAGCGCGCGCAGGGCCGCCAGGGTGGACCGGGTGAGCCGGGTGTCCCCGTGGGTGGCGGTCCAGCCTGAATGATCCCGCTGGAACGACCACCCTGGGAACTCCCGCGTAGCCTCCTGGAGCAGTCGTTCCATGACGAAATCGGCACTCGGCGCACTGGTCATGAGCGCAGCGTGTCACTCCGGACCCGTTCCGTGACGAACTCGAGCAAGAGATCTCCCTGTTCGTCGAGGCCGAACTCCTAGTTCGCGATTAGTTCGCGATGTCGTGGCGTTCGGCGAGCTGACGGACCTCCGGCGCCCACGACGGCCGCGCCCGCCGGGCCAGCGAGCGCACCATCTCCCGCAGCAGGAGCTTGTGGTCCAGCTCCTCGGGGGACTCGCGCTCGATCCGCAGCAGGTGGAGCAGGCTGGCGGCGTCGTCGCCCACGTCCTCGCAGGCGCGGGCCACCTGGCTCAGGTGCGCGGTGCGCCGCTCGACGGAGGGCGTGCGCCGCAGGTCGATGTCGTCGGCGATCTGCAGCACCGCCTCCGGGCGGCCGGTGTCGCTCTCGATGCTGGCCATGTGGATGGCGACGTTGGTGGGTCCGAAGAAGGCCAGGTCGTAGACGCCGGACGCGTCATCCACGCGCTGCGCCAGCTGCGCCGCGGTCCCGCGTATGCGCTCCCTGGCCTCGTCGTCGTTGCCCCCGCGGGCCGCGCTGACCGCGGCGAGCAGGTGCAGCGCGCCGAGCGCCTTGATGTGGCGGTCGTCGCCGTCGGCGACGTGCGGCTCCAGGATCTCGAGGCCGCGCCGGGCGACGTCGTACGCGATCTGGTGCATGTCATCAGAAAGCATCGACTGTCCCAGATTCCAGTACGCCCACGCGCGGATCAGCGGATCCGCCGTCTCCTCCGCGAAGCGCATGGCCCGGTCGGCCGCGAGGTGCGCGAGGTCCACTCGCCGCAGGTGCTTGAGCACGCCCCTGGCCAGCATGTACGCGTCCGACGCCACGTTGTGCGCCTGCGGCGTGCCCTCGAGCGCGAGGTTCTCGGCGTCACTGATCAGGGACGGCAGGGCCGACATCAGGATCGAGTAGCGGCGCGTCGAGGTGAACCAGGCGTTGCGCGCCGACGCCACCCGTTCGGCGAGCTGGTCGGCGTCGGGCGGCTCGATGTCGGGCGCCAGCGAGCGGCACGTGAACAGGGCGCGCTCGATGTCGCTGATCTGCGGCCTGCTGGGCTCGTGGGAGTCGCGCGGCGCCTCTCCCAGGAGCACGGCCGTGCGCACGCCCAGCACTTTGGCTATCTCACGGAGGAGGGGGAGCGAGGGTGTCCGCTTGCCGTGCTCGATCAGCTCGATGTGCCTGGGGGTGCAGCCGGACTGGGTCGCCAGCGCGGTGGTGCTCATGCCTCTTCGTTCGCGCTGGAGCCGGATCATCTGCCCGGTGCTGATTTCGGCCATGGGCGTGGCGCCTCCTGGGTCGGTCCCGACGTCACATCAGGCTAGGGCTCCAGAAGATCGCCTGCCATGGATTCAGCCCTGCTCAGGGGAGCTGCCGCGGCCCGCATGGTGCTCCAGCAGGCGGGCCAGGAATCCCGAGAATTGCTCGCGTTCCGGTCGGCTCAAAGGGGCCAGAACCTCGTCCTGAAGTTCCGCGATGAGCTCCTGGAGTCGTCGTACCTGACCGAGGCCCTCCGGTGTGAGGGTGATGACGTTGCGGCGGCGGTCGGCGGGGTCCGGGGCGCGCTCCACGAACCCGCGCTCCGCCAGCTCGTTGATGACGGTGACCAGGTCGCTGCGGTAGATGCCGGTGCGCTTGCTCAGCTCGGCCTGGCTCGCCGGGCCGGCCTCGTGGAGCGCGACGAGCGCAGCGTAGTGCCACTTGCGGGCGTCGGCGCGGGCGAGACCCTCGGTCACCAGCCGGTCGGTGTGCATCGCGACCCCCGCCAGCATCCTGCTCGGCAGGCGGCGCAGCGAGGCCGGAGTGGCGGGTGTGTCGTCCCTCATGTCCCCGATCCTAGCCGGTTGCGTTAGTGCCACTAACGATGTACTTTTGTTAGTGCGACGAACGTTAGTAAGACTTACGAAATGAGAGATCATCATGCCTGAGATCGGCGTGCTCGACTCGACCATGTACTACGAGGACTCCCGCGGCTCCGGCCTGCCTTTCGTGTTCCTGCACGGGAATCCGGCCTCCTCCCACGCGTGGCGCAAGGTGCTGGCGGAGATGGAGGGCCGGCTGCTGGCTCCCGACCTCATCGGCATGGGGCGCTCCGGGAAGCCGGGCATCCCGTACCGGTTCGGTGACCATGCCCGCTACCTCGACGCCTGGTTCGACGCGCTCGGGCTGGACGAGGTGGTGCTGGTGGGGCACGACTGGGGTGGCGCGCTCGGGTTCGACTGGGCGGCCCGGCATCCGGAGCGGGTGCGTGGCGTGGCGCTCATGGAGACCTTCGTCCGCCCGATGAGCTGGGACGACCTGGGCGAAGCCCCGCGCGCCCGCGCCGAGTTGATCAGGAGCGCCAAGGGTGAGTCGCTGGTGCTCGATCAGAACTTCCTCGTGGAGACCGCGTTCACGGGTGGGGTGCTGATGAGCTTGAGCGAGGAGGAGCGGCAGCCGTACCTGGCACCGTACCCCACCAGGGAGAGCCGGCGGCCGCTGCTGGAGTGGGCGCGGTCGGTGCCGCTCGACGGCGAGCCCGCCGACGTGGCCGAGCGGCTGGAGGGCTACGGGAAGTGGCTGGCCGGCAGCGTCGAGGTGCCCAAGCTGCTGCTCACCTTCGACTCCTCACCGACGTTGCTGATCGGAGAGGAGCTGGCGGCCTGGTGCGCCGAGAACATCGCCGCCTTGGAGATCGAGCACTGCGGCCCGGCCGGCCACCACGCCCAGGAGGACCGCCCCGAGGCCATCGCGGCCGCGCTCAAGGCCTGGGCGGTCCGTCAGGGGTTGCGGGAGATGCGGAAGGGCTGATCGGCGGTAGCGGCGGCCGACGCGTGAGAGGACCTCGCTCAGCGGTAGCGGCGGCGGCCGACGTGGGCGAGGACCTCGCGGAGCGCGTCGGCCGCCTCGCGCACGACCTCGTCCGGGATCCCGGCCGCCACGTCGCCATGGGCCCTCCCGGCGGCCTCCATCGCGGCGTCCGTCACCCGCCGTCCCTCGTCCGTGAGCTGGACCCAGCGGCTGCGCGCGTCACCCGGGTTGGCCTCGCGTTCGACGTATCCCGCCGCCGTCAGGCGCTGCAGCACGTTGCTGATCCCGCCGGAGGTGTAGAACAGCGCCTTCGTCAGCTCGCTCGGCTTCATCCGGTGCGGCGGCTCCGCCCGGCTCAGCGCGGCCAGCACGTCGAACTCGGCGTACGTCAGCCCCAGCTCGGCCAGCTCGGCCTTGACCGCCTGCTCGAAGGCCAGATGGAGCCGCGACATCCGCTTGCCCAGCTCCAGGGCGGCGATGAGGGACGGCGACAGCCCTGCTTGCTCCCACCGAGGGACCATCGCGTCGATCTCATCGGGTTTCACGCCATCGAGCATACCGAGCAGCAGATTGCTTTTAAGAAAGCTTTTCTCTAAGCTTTTGGCCATGACATCGACCACCCTGATCAAGAACGGCGTCGTCGTCGACACCGAGCCCGAGCCCGTCGTGCTGGGCCGGGTGGACGTGCGCATCGAGCACGGCGTCATCGTCGAAGTGGGTCCCGGCCTGCCCGAGGTCCCAGGGGCGGAGGTGATCGACGCGACGGGGCGGATCGTGCTCCCCGGCTTCGTGGACACCCACCGCCACACCTGGCAGGCCGGCATCAGGGCCGTCGCGCCCGACATCGCGTTCGACGGCTACCTGCGCCGGATCCTCAACGAGCTCGCGCCCCGCTATCGCCCCGAGGACGTCTACGCGGGCAACCTGGCGGGCGCGCTGGAGTGCCTGGACGCTGGCGTCACCACGCTGCTCGACTGGTCGCACATCCAGTTCAGCCCCGGCCACACCGACGCCACCGTGCGGGCGCTGCGCGAGTCCGGCATCAGGGCCGTGTTCGGCTACTGCCACGGCGGTGACCCCGCAGAGCTGGCCAAGGAGACCCGGAGGGTGCGCGAGCTGCTCTCCGGCGAGTCCGGGCTGGTCACGATGGCGTTCGCCGCCCTCGGCCCGGAGATCGCGGGGGAGGAGCGGGCGCTGGAGGAGTGGCGCGTGGCCGCCGAGCTCGGCCTGCCGGTCACCGCCCATCTGGGCGGCCACGGCCCCGAGAGCGCCGCCCGGGGGCTCGCGTTCCTGGAGTCGAACGGGCTGCTCGCCACCCCGACGACCTTCGTGCACGCGCTGCACTACACCGACGAGGAGCTCAAGCGCATCGCCGCCGCCGGCGGCACCGCCTCGTTCGCCCCCGTGGACGAGATGAACCTCGGGCTCGGCTACCCGGCCGCGGGCCGTGCCAGGGCGGCGGGGGTCCCGGCGGGCCTCGGCGCCGACACGGTGGTGTGCTCGCCCGGCGACATGTTCAGCCTGATGCGGACCGTCCACCTGCTCGAACGCGGCCGCCCCGACGGCGCGGGCATGGGCTTCACCACCCGCGACGCGCTGCGCATGGCCACGATCGAGGGCGCCGAGGTGCTCGGCCTGGCGGACGTCATCGGTTCGCTGCGGCCGGGCAAGCAGGCCGACCTGGTGCTGCTGCGTACGGACACCCTCGGCATGGCCGCCGCCCACGACCCGATCGGCGCCGTCGTGCTGAACGCCGACACCGGCTCGGTGGACACCGTTCTGGTCGCGGGGCGTGTGGTCAAGCGTGGCGGGCAGTTGCTCCACCACGACCTGGCGGCGGTCGTCACGGCTCTTACAGAATCGGCGGGTGCGGTCGTGGATTCGTGATCGCCGGGTAGTGGGTGGCCAGGAGGCGTGATGGCGAGCTTGATGGGGCGGATCGAGGCGATCAAGGCATGGGGACTCGGCAAGGTGGACTCATGGCGGGTCCGCAGGCTGTGGCTCGACCATCTGATCAGAGCGGTCCAGCGCTATCAGCTCCAGAGGGGTGACCGGCTGGCGGGCGCGGTCACGTACTTCGCGTTCCTGTCGTTCTTCCCGCTGGTCTCCCTCTCGTACGCGGTGCTCGGGTTCGTGGTGGCGACCAGTGAGGCCACCAGGAAGGCCCTGGAGCAGGCCATCGTCGAACGGCTGCCCGGCATCGCCACCCAGCTCAACCTCGAGGCCATCGGCCAGGCGAAGGCGACCGCCGGGATCATCGGTCTGCTCGGCCTCCTCTACGCCGGGCTCGGCGCCCTCGACGCGCTGCGCGAGGCGCTGCGCGAGGTGTCGATGAGCACCACGCCGCCGCTCAACTTCTTCCTGGGCAAGCTGCGCGACCTGGCCTCGCTCATCCTGATCGGGGTGACGATGATCGCGTCCGTGCTGGTCGCGGGGTTCGCCACCACGGCCACGGACAAGGTCATGCACTTCGTCTTCGGCAGCGAGTCGATGCTGGCCGGCTACGGGTTGCGGGCCGCGGGCGTGGCGGCGAGCGTGGGGGCCGACTGGCTGCTGTTCCTGATCCTGCTGGGGTGGGTGGCCAGGCCGACCCGGCCGTTCCGGACGATCGCCAAGGGGGCGCTGCTGGGCGCGATCGGGTTCGGGCTGCTCAAGCAGGTGGCGACGCTGCTGCTCGGGCAGACGCTGAGCAACCCGATCTATGGCACGTTCGCCGTCATTGTCGGGCTGCTCCTGTGGATGAACTTCTCGGCCAGGCTGATCCTCTACGTCGCCGCCTGGACGGACACCGCCGGCTACTGCCCTCCGCCGGCCCCCACTCCGATCCCGTACTCGGGTGCGCGGGCGGGAGAGGCGCCGGAGGTGGGCGAGGCATGCGGCCCGGACCGGGCGCCGGGCACGCGGTCCCGCCCGGGCGGCTCAGACGCGTGAGCCGCCACGGCGACGGCGGCGGATGCCGTACCCGAGCCAGATCAGCCCGAACAGCAGCCCTCCGCCGATCACGGCGGCCCCGATCAGCTTGGTGGAGTCGCTCTGCTTGCGGCCGGCCGTGTCCAGCAGCGGCGGCTGGGCGGCCGGCGTGACGTGCGAGGCCGGCGCCGAAGCCCGCGGGATGGCCTGAGGGTCAGGGAGCGGGTCCACGAGCTTCCCGACCGGCGTGACCTTGCCCCTGACCGAGAAGCCCCAGTCGAGCAGCTTGGCCACCTCGTCCCAGAAGTAGCCCTCGTGCCGCATGATGCTCACCACGATCGTGTGCCCGTCGCGGGTCGCCGCGCCGACGAAGCTGCCCAGGGCCTTCGAGGTCCAGCCGTTCTTGATGCCGATCATGCCCTTGTAGCGCCAGAGCAGCTTGTTGTGGTTGCTGATCTCGTAGTGGCCCTTGGGTGCGGGGAAGTTGGCGGTCTTGGTGCTGATGTATCCCCGGAACGCGGGGTTGGCGAGGCCGGCCCGGGCGATCAGCGCCAGGTCGTACGCCGAGCTGCTCTGCCCGGGTTTGTCCAGCCCGCTGGGCGTCTTGGCCACGGTGTCGTACGCCTGCAACCGCTTGGCCTCGGCGTTCATGTCGCTCATGGTCCTGGCCACGCCGCCGTTCGTCTCGGCCAGCGCCATCGCCGCGTCGTTGCCCGACGACATCAGCAGCGCCCTGAACAGGTCGTCGACCTTGTACGTCGTCTTGGGCGACAGGCCGACCGCCGTGCCCTCCTGGTTACAGGCGTTGTCGCTGGGCCGGACCTTGCGGTTCTTGTCGAGCTTGGGAATGAGCGTGACCGCGGTCAGCGTCTTGAGCGTGCTGGCCGGCAGATACCGCCCGTGGGCGTCCTTGGCCGCGAGCACATCACCCGTGTCCACGTCCGCGATGACGAACGACGTAGCCTCGTTCTTGGGCGGCTTCTTGACACCTTCTGGCGCCACCAGACCGTGGCTGCCCAGCGCGTCGCCGCCGACGGGTGTCGTCGGTGCGGCGTATGCGGTCCCGCTGGTGAGCGAGGCCGAGGCGATGAGTGCCGTGACCGGCACGAGTTTCGTCCACATGGCGATCTCAGCGTAGCTTCGAGTGAATGCCCATGTGGCGACACATCCCCTGAAGATCCACCTTTGATGCTAGAGAGGCACAGATGTCGCGAAAGATCGCCGCATTCCTCATCATTCTCGGCGTATTTATGATCTTTGAATGGGTGAACCTGGGTTTTAACTTGGCCGACGGGCATCCGACCGGCTTCTACGTGGTGCACGGCATCCTGATCGCGGTGAACATCGTTCTTGCCGTCGTGTTGGGGATCATCGGCTGGCGCGGCCTCCGAGGGGCCGCGAAGCAGGGCGGCCCCGTCAGGGGCCGCACAGGAGACGCCGGGTGAGGGCGTGCAGTTCGTCCGCCTCCTCGCGTGAGTCGCCTATCGACGTGAAGCCCAGCTTGCCGTACTCGGGGATGGCCCCGAGCAGGTGGAAGACGTTCCCGGTGCGCCGCTCGGCGTCGAAGCCGACCCCGAGCCGCTCCGCCATGCGCACGACCTCACCCGGGGTGTGCCCGCGCAGGCAGGAGGACGAGCAGTTGTCGGTCGCGGTGTAGAACTTCGGCTGATCTCCGGTCATGAGCAGGCCGGTGGCCGGATCGTACGAGGCCCCGGTCGTCAGCACGGCCGCGCCGAACGGATGCGTGGTGCCGCCGATCCGCAGGTTGATCTCGCACAGCAGCGCCGCGTACCCGGCGTCGGCCTTCAGCGCGAAGAAGTCCATGCCGAAGAGTCCCACCACGCCCCGGTCCGCCAGGACGCGCGCGATCCGCTCGGCCGACGCGCCCACCTCGGCGCGGTACTCGGGCGCGGCGGGGAACGTGCAGCCCTGGTAGACGTGGCCGTTCGGCCCGCCGAGCACCTGGTCGTGCGTGGCGAGGACCTGCGCGTCGCCGCTGGGCGTGATGCAGGCCAGCGCGCTCGGGTAGTACAGCGGCCGGTGCTCGATGAACTCCTCGACCACCGCGCCGCGCTCCCGGATCTTCGCGGTGAAGCTGGCCCAGGTCTCGCCCGCCGCCGAGAAGCTGGTCTGCGACCTGTCGGCCTTGGTGACGATCACGTTGCCGAGTCCGGAGTAGCCGTCGTTCAGCTTGACGATCACCCGCTCGCCCGGCAGGGCCTCGATCGCCTCCTCGATCTCGATCGCGTTCCGCACGTCGCCGAAGCCGCGTGCCATCGGCACGCCCGCCTCGTGGCCGACCTCGCGCGCCCCGCTCTTGGAGCCGTAATAGGACAGGGAGGTGGCGGGACCGTAGAGGGGAACGTTGAGTAACGAGGCGAGCTCCTCCTCGAGCTCGCTCAGGACGAACGGCACCAGCCAGGCATCGCCTTCGATGGCACCGCGCAGCTGCTCCAGCGCGTCGGGACGGGCGAGCAGGGACCTGGTCAGCGGTTGGGACCAGGGATCGTCGAGGCTGATCAGCGTGAGCCTCTTGGCGGCGTCATCCGGGTCGGGCAGGAACCCGAAGTAGTAGTCGATGACGTCGGGATCGATGGGGGTCGAGGAGAGGTAGACCACCTTGACCCCGGGTTCGCGGAGGGTGAGCAGCAGGAACAGCAGGCGTTCCTCGTACGATCTGGCTGCCGTGATCCGGCGGAGCTCATCCTGCGGAAGGGAGAGCGAGGGTACGACCACCATGGTCCCCTCGCTCGGCTCGAAGATGCTCAAGCTGGCATACTTCTCCCCGAACGGGATATTAGTGATCATATTGCGAGTGAAACACGCATTCTTCTCAAATGCAGCCATCGCCGAAGTGTGATGACCATGACAGAAGGTGACAGGATTCGGAATCGCCGACCACGTTTGGAAGTGGCGACATCGGGTCACGATCTACTGATCCGTTGTAACTATTTCCGGATCACGCGTCTGCTCACGGAGCGTGGTCACCTGCGGTTTAGGGGCCATGCTGGGGGGAGTTTTTGGCATATCCCTCGGCGAGAACTCTCGCGGGGGCGATAAAGTCGAAGCATCGCCATCGGGCTCACGGCCGACCGCTGTGCTCCCGGGCTGCAGCGGCACTCGCGGCTGACGACGCGCTGGCCCATGCTGACGATCTCGCGCACCCCTACCAGGTGGGTGTGTTTTTTGGTTCGCCGAGCGGCCGCTCGACCGGGGGGCCACGGCGGACGGATGAGCTTCCACAGCGCATGAGCCGCGGTGGTCAGACATATTGGTGCGCGCGGCATGGACGGGATGGTGACTTATGAGGGGACGTGAGCTGCGGGGGGAACTCGACGCGTTCCTGGCGGAGACCGAAGAGGATCTCGTGGCGTTTCGCCGCGACATCCACATGCACCCCGAGCTGGCCTTCGCCGAATATCGCACGACGCAGCGGATCGCCGAGCGGCTCACCGCCGCCGGCCTGGCCCCTTCTGTGCTCCCGCGCGGCACCGGCCTGATCTGTGACGTGGGGAGCGGCGACGGCCCGACGATCGCGCTGCGCGCCGACATCGACGCGCTGCCCCTGCAGGACGAGAAGGACGTTTCGTACCGCTCGACCGTGGCCGGCGCCTGCCATGCCTGTGGCCACGACGTGCACACCACGGTCCTGCTCGGCACCTCGCTCTTCCTCGCGCAGCAGGCCGCGGCGGGGCTGCTGCCCGGCCGCGTGCGCCTGATCTTCCAGCCCGCCGAGGAGCTGCCCGGCGGCGCGCTCGAGGTCATGGCGCAGGGCGGCATCAGCGGCGTCGACCGCATTTTCGGCCTCCACTGCGACCCGCGCGTGGACGTCGGCCAGCTCGGGCTCAAGCCCGGCCCGATCACCTCGGCCTGCGACAGGCTGACCGTCAGGGTCTCGGGCCCCGGCGGCCACACCGCCCGGCCGCACCTGACGGCCGACCTGGTCTTCGCCCTGGCCAAGATCCTCACCGAGCTGCCCGCCGCCCTGTCGCGCCGGGTCGACCCCCGTTCCTCGCTCAGCCTCGTCTGGGGCCGGGTCGAGGCCGGCACGGCCGCCAACGCGATCCCCGACGACGGCGTCGCCGAGGGCACGGTCCGCTGCCTCGACGAGAACGCCTGGCACGCCGCGCCTGACCTGATCAAGTCCCTCCTGGAGTCGGTGGCCGGCGCCTACGGCGTGGAGGCGACGATGGACTACGCGCGCGGCGTGCCGCCGGTGGTCAACGACGAGGTCAGCGTCGAGATGCTGACCGAGGCCGCCGAGCGCGTGCTGGGCGCGGGCGCGGTGGTCCCGACCCAGCAGTCGCTGGGCGGCGAGGACTTCGCGTGGTACCTCGAGTCGATCCCCGGAGCGTTCGCCCGGCTGGGCACCCGTTCGCCGGGCGGCATGACGTACGACATCCACCAGGGCACGTTCGACATCGACGAGAAGGCGATCGCGATGGGCGTGCGGGTCATGGCGGCCACCGCGCTGACGGCGCTGTGGGAGATCGGCCCGCTCGACCCGGTCACCACCGCGCTGGCCTGATCCCCTGCTCCCGGCCCCCCGCCCCACTCCGGCGGGGGGCTTTTGTTGCGGAAAAGCGGCCTAGAGCTGCGGCATTCTGCCGAGAACGACGGGCAGGCGCAGCGACGAGCGCCCCGGCGAGACCGTGATCCGGGTGCCCGGCGGGTACCGCAGGGTGTAGTCGTAGTCGGTCGAGATGATCACCAGGCCCAGCCGGTGGCCCTTCTTGAACAGGTAGTCCGTGGGCTGGAAGTCCCAGGTGAAGGTGTACTCCTTGCCGGCGCGGAGTGCCTCCGTCCGGTCCGGGCGGTGCCGGTTGCGGACGTCCAGCCAGCCCCTCGTGACGATCTTGTACGGCGTCGTGGCCGTGCCGAGCCTCCTGAGCGTCGTGCAGCCCGTGTCACCCGGGATGCCCTGGCCGTAGCAGTAGGTCTCGCCCGTCGAGAGCAGGGTGCCGTTCGCACGGACGTCCGTGCCGTAGTCCACCAGCAGCGCCGTCAGGTACGGTGACGCGCCGTCCGTCAGCGAGGCCCGCACCGACACCGTGGGCGTGCCGGAGATCCGCACGTCGGCGGGCAGGTCGCCGGTCAGGTAGGCCAGCCGGTTCGGATCGGCCCCCGTGGCCTCCACCAGCTGCTCGGCCGTCCTGATCTTTTGGTCGGTGAACGTCTCCTTGGCCGCAAGCGGGTTCGGCGTCAGCCCCAGCTTCGAGCCGGAGCCGAGCCAGAGGGGCACCGTGGCCGAGCCGGACAGCGGCCAGGAGGCGTGCCGGCCCCACTGGCCGGGCGCGATCTCCACGTCCGCCTGCGGCTCGCGCATGATGCCCGAGTCCATCCCGTACAGCCAGTAGTCGAACCAGCCGTGCAGCTGGCGCAGCCACTCGGCGGTGCGGAAGTTGAACGGGCTCATGTGGGTGCCCTGGTGCAGCCAGATCTTGCGCGGGACGTGCCGCTTGGCCAGGGCGTTCCACCACTGCGCGAACTGCTTGGTCTTGACGTTCCAGTCGTTGAGCCCGTGCACGAGGAAGACGCTGGCCTTGACCTTGCCGACGTCGTTCAGGTAGTTGCGGGCGTCCCAGAAGGCGCTGTAGTCGCCCGTGAGGCGGTCCTGGGCCGTGGTGATCCGGTCGATCAGGGCGCCGCACGCATTCTGGCCGTTCTCCCTGGTCAGCACGTACTTGGCGAGCACGTCCAGGTCCTCGCCCTGGAACCCGCCGGGCGCGAGGACGCCGCCGTTGGCGCGGTAGTAGTCGTACCAGCTGGAGATCGACGCGATGGGGACGATCGTCTTCAGGCCCTCGACGCCCGTCGTGGCCACCGCGTTGGGCAGCGTGCCGTTGTACGAGACGCCGATCATGCCGACCTTGCCCGTGGACCAGGTGGCCTCGACGGGGTTTCCGTCGGCGTCGAAGCCCTTGGCGCGGCCGTTCAGCCAGTCGATCGCGGCCTTCGGCCCGGCCGTCTCGTTGCGGTCGCCGGAGGTGGGGCAGCCGGTGGCGCGGCCGCTGCCGAGGTTCTCCACCAGCGCGACGGCGTACCCGCGGGGCAGGAAGTAGTTGTCGTAGTAGCCGTCGAACGGCTCGGCGGCCACCTTGTCCGCCATCGCGGTCATGGCGGGCAGCGGATGGCCGGTCGCGTCCACGTCCACGGGGTGGTTGGCGACGTCGTTGCCGCCGGCGAAGTAGGGGCTGGCCTCCATGATGACCGGGACCTTCAGCCCCTGGTCGGTCTCCTTGGGCCGCAGGATGTCCACGGCGACCCGGTCGGGCCGGCCGTCGTTGTCGCTGTCGATCCCCTCGACCTCGACGAACACCGTCTGCTTGACGGCGTCCGCGCGGGAGAAGACCGGCTGGGTGGCGTTGTTCTCGATCTTGACGGCCGGGGTGTCGGCCCTGGCGGGTGCGGTGCCGCTCAGAGCCACGACGAGCAGCGCGGCCATGGGCATGGATAAGGCCTTCCAAGGGTGCATTCAGTGCTCCGAGATAAGACTTCCACCGTCTGTCGGAATCTCCGTCATGATCGGGCCCGGCACAAGAGGTCAAAGTTGGGCAAATCTTTCTTGGTGCCTACATACGTGTCCGAATCGTGCCTCAGGTCACGGACGCGAGTGATGTCGATAACGGAGCGGTTTCGACCCTGTGCGCCAGTTTGGTTCGCCCTGGTCAAGCAACTATCTTCCGTGCAGGTGCCGTACGTTCTTTGGGCCTGACAGCGGCGAGGACGACGGGGAAATGGAAGGGAGTCGCCTTGCTCGGCAAGCGATTCAGCAGGATGGCGATCGGCTCCGTGGCCGGCGTCATGCTCATGGCAGCGGCGGCCTGCGGTGGCAGTGGTGGGGGTACCACGGCCAGCGAGGCGCCCAGCGCCGGCGCCGGCAGCGAGGCGCCGAAGGGCGGCCTCAAGGTGGGTCTGGCGTTCGACGTCGGCGGCCGGGGTGACAAGTCGTTCAACGACGCCGCCTACGCCGGTCTGGAGAAGGCCAAGACGGACCTGAACGCGGACATCAAGGAGCTGAGCCCGGCGGCCGACGGCTCCAACCGCGGCGACCTGCTGCGCCAGCTCGCCGACGCGGGCTACAACCCGATCATCGGCGTCGGCTTCGCGTACGGCGACGACATCAAGAAGACGGCGGCCGAATATCCGGACATCCAGTTCGCGGTCGTGGACTCCGCCTCCAACGGGCCCAACGTGACCGGCCTGCTGTTCGCCGAGGAGCAGGGCTCCTACCTGGCGGGCGTCGCGGCGGCCACCAAGTCCAAGACCAACCACGTGGGCTTCGTCGGCGGCGTCGAGAACGACCTGATCAAGAAGTTCGAGGCGGGCTTCGTGGCCGGCGTGAAGTCGGTCAAGCCGGACGACAAGATCGACATCAAGTACCTCACCCCTGACGGTGACTTCTCCGGCTTCAAGGCCCCCGACAAGGGCAAGGTCGCGGCCGAGAAGATGTACCAGGACGGCGCCGACATCGTCTACCACGCCTCCGGCGACTCGGGCCTCGGCGTGTTCCAGGCGGCGGCCGCGGCCAAGAAGAAGGCCATCGGCGTCGACTCCGACCAGCGCCAGACGGTCAAGGAGACCGACCTGCAGCCGGTCATCATGACCTCGATGCTCAAGCGCGTCGACGTCGGTGTCTTCGAGTTCATCAAGGCCTTCCAGGGCGGCGCCAAGGGTGGCACCAACATCACGTACGACCTCAAGGTCGACGGCGTGGGCCTGTCCACCACCGGTGGCGAGATCGACGACATCAAGGACAAGCTCGACGCGGCAAAGAAGGACATCGTCGACGGCAAAATCACGGTTCCGTCGAAGCCGTAATCGGGGTAGGAGTGACAGCTGAGGGCCCGGAGTCCTTGACTTCGGGCCTTCTGTCTATCTCCCGCCCCCCGCTAGGAGAGGCAATGAGTGCTGACACCCTGGCCACGGTGAAACCCGCCGTAGAGCTGGAGGGCATCACCAAGCGTTTCCCCGGTGTCATTGCGAACCACGACATTCGCATCACCGTCCAGCAGGGCACCGTGCACGCCATCGTCGGGGAGAACGGCGCGGGCAAGTCCACGCTGATGAAGATCCTGTACGGCATGCAGAAGCCGGACGAGGGCACCATCAGGGTCAACGGCGAGGAAGTGAGCTTCCGCACGCCCAGCGACGCCATCGACGTGGGCATCGGCATGGTCCACCAGCACTTCATGCTGGCCGACAACCTGACCGTGCTGGAGAACATCGTCCTCGGCGCCGAGCCGAAGAAGGGCGGCAGGCTCGACACGGCCTCCGCCAGGAAACGCATCACCGAACTGGCCGAGAACCACGGACTGCGGGTCGACCCCGACAGGCTCGTGGAGGACCTCGGCGTCGGCGACCGCCAGCGTGTGGAGATCCTCAAGGTCCTCTACCGCGGCGCCCGCATCCTGATCCTCGACGAGCCGACGGCCGTGCTGGTGCCGCAGGAGGTCGAGGAGCTCTTCCAGAACCTGCGCGAGCTCAAGGCCGACGGCCTGACGGTCATCTTCATCTCGCACAAGCTCGACGAGGTGCTCGGCATCGCCGACGCGATCACTGTGATCAGGCGCGGCACCACGGTCGCGAGCGTCGACCCCGGCGAGGTCACCGCGCGCCAGCTCGCCGAGCTCATGGTCGGCAGTGAGCTGCCCACGCCCGAGACTCGCGAGTCCACGGTGACCGACGTCGTGACGCTGCGGGTCGCCCAGGTCACCATGGAGGCCGACGGCTACCACGCCGCCGCCGACCTGGCCAAGCTGCGCGAAGAAGGCAAGCGGCTGCTCCTCGACGACGTGTCGTTCGAGATCCACCGGGGCGAGATCCTCGGTATCGCGGGCGTCGAGGGCAACGGCCAGTCCGAGCTGATCGAGGCGATCATGGGCATCCGGCCCGCGCACGGCGGCATCGAGCTGGACGGCCAGGACATCAGCGAATGGTCCACGCTCAGGCGCAGGGAGTCCGGCATCGGCTACATCCCGGAGGACCGGCACCGGCAGGGCCTGCTGCTCGAGGCCTCGCTGTGGGAGAACCGCGTGCTCGGCCACCAGACCAGGAAGCCCGCCCGCAGCGGCATCTGGATCGACCGCCGGGCCTCCAAGGCCGACACCGAGCGCATCATCAAGGAGTACGACGTACGCACGCCCAGCGTCGACACGCTGGCCCTGGCCCTGTCGGGCGGCAACCAGCAGAAGCTGATCGTGGGCCGGGAGATGAGTGGCGAGCCGAGATTCCTCATCGCGGCCCACCCCACCAGAGGCGTGGACGTCGGCGCGCAGGCCGCCATCTGGGACCACCTGCGCAACGCCAGGGCCGCCGGGCTGGCCGTGCTGCTCATCTCCGCCGACCTCGACGAGCTGATCGGCCTGTCCGACACGCTCCGGGTGATCTACCGCGGGCGGCTCGTGGCCGCGCTCGACCCTTCCGACATCACGCCCGAGCGGCTGGGCGGCTACATGACCGGCGCCATCGCCGGCGATGAGGAGACGTGATGCCCGCCGGTCTCAACCGGGCGCTGTTCACCGTGGCGGGCGCCGTCATCGCCATCGTCCTCGCGATCGCGATCTCCAGCGTGGCGATCATCGCGGCGGGCGCCAGCCCGCTCGACGCGTTCGCCGCCTTCTTCGACTTCGGCGCGACCCCGCGGGCCGTCTCCAACGGCATCGCGACCTTCCTCAACCGGGCCGTGCCCCTGTTCATCGCCGGTCTCGCGGTCGCCGTCGGCTTCCGCATGAACCTCTTCAACATCGGCGTGGAG
Organism: Nonomuraea helvata; assembly: GCF_039535785.1. NCBI lineage: Bacteria > Bacillati > Actinomycetota > Actinomycetes > Streptosporangiales > Streptosporangiaceae > Nonomuraea > Nonomuraea helvata. Next base: position 449,774 of record NZ_BAAAXV010000009.1, on the reverse strand, counting down.
GGCCAGTACCGGCTCGCGGCCATCGTCGCCGCATACGTGGGCTCGACGTTCCAGGCGCCCGCGCCGATCCAGATCGCGGTGATCATCGTGGTCGCCGCTGCCGTCGGCGGCCTCTACGCGCTGATCCCCGCGGTCATGAAGGTGACCAGGGGCGTGAACGAGGTCATCGCCACGATCATGCTGAACTACATCGCGATCAACCTGACGTCCTACCTCGTACGCGGCCCTTTCGCGGGTCAGCGTGCCGCGGGCCAGCTCACCACGACCACGCCGCAGCTGCCCGAGTCGGCCATGTTCCCCAACCTGAACTTCCTGTTCGACGGGTTCGGCCTGCTCCCGCCCACGCGCGGTGGCGGCCTGTGGGGCTTCCTGATCGTGGCGATCGTGCTCGGCGTGGTGGTCTGGGTGCTGCTGGAGCGGACCAGGTTCGGCTTCAACGTCAAGGCCAGCGGCCTCAACGGCCCGGCCGCACTCGCCTCAGGTGTGAACCCCAAGACGATGGTCATCGCGGCGATGGTGCTGTCCGGCGCGATCGCCGGGCTCATCGGCCTGCCCGAGATCCTTGGCGACAAGGGTGCGTTCAACTCCAACTTCACCGCCGGCCTGGGCTTCCTCGGCATCGCGGTGGCGCTGCTCGGCAGGAACAAGCCCGTCGGCATCGCGATCGCCGCGCTGCTGTTCGCCTTCCTCGACCGGGCGCAGGGCGCGCTGCAGATCGCGAACGTCCCGCCGTCCGTCATCACGATCATGCAGGGCGTCATCGTCCTGCTGGTCGTCGTGGCCAACGAGGTGACGAACCGGCTCGCGCTCAGACTCGAAGAGCGGCGGGCCGCCCAGGAGCTCGGCAGGAACACCCCGGTTGAGGTGGCAGCATGACCAGGCTTGGCAAGTACCACGTGGCGCTCCTCGGAGTCGCCGCACTCATCCTGCTGATGTCGCTGGTACGGGTCGTGTCCGGCCAGAACGACATCACCTCGTCCGGCACGTTCGCCGCGGCGCTGCTGCTGGCGGTGCCGATCGGCCTGGCCGGCCTCGGCGGCCTGTGGGCCGAGCGGGCCGGCGTGGTCAACATCGGCCTCGAAGGCATGATGGTGCTCGGCACCTGGTTCGCCGGCTGGGCCGGATACCAGTGGGGCGCGGTGGCCGCGCTGCTGGCCGGGCTGCTCGGGGGCGCGCTCGGCGGCCTCATCCACGCCGTCGCGACCGTGACGTTCGGTGTCGACCACATCATCAGCGGCGTCGCGATCAACCTGCTCGGCCCCGGCATCACCCGCTTCCTGTCCGAGGTGTTCTACAAGGACGGCACCGCCGCGGCGGACGCGGGCGCGGGCTTCACCGGCTCGCCCGCGATCACCTCGCCCGCGCCGTCGCCGAGCCTGCCGCTGCTCTCCGACGGGCCCGACCTCCTGGGCAAGCTGGAGGGGACCCACTGGTTCCTCCTCTCGGACCTCGCGGGCATCCTGCGCGGGCTCACGCACGAGGTGAACGTGCTGGTCATTCTGGCGGTCCTGCTGCTGCCCCTGACCTACTTCGTGCTCTGGCGCACCGCGTTCGGGCTGCGCCTGCGCTCGGCGGGCGAGAACCCGTGGGCGGCCGAGTCGCTGGGCGTGAACGTCTACCGGATCAAGTACATCGCGGTCGTCATCTCCGGCGCGTTCGCCGGGCTCGGCGGCGTGTTCCTGGTCTTCGTCTCCACCAAGTACGTCGAGGGCCAGACGCAAGGGCGCGGCTTCATCGGCCTGGCCGCCATGATCTTCGGCAACTGGCGTCCCGGCGGGCTCGCCATCGGCTCCTCGCTGTTCGGCTACGCCAGCGGGCTCCAGCTGCGCAGCACCGGGGCGATCACCTCGTTCTTCCTGTTCGGCGCGGTACTGCTGCTCGCCTACCTGATCATCAGGGTCCGCCGGATGCTGTCGCCCGAGCGGCCCGCCGAGCTCGCGGCCAGGAGCGCCAGGGAATATACGCTGATGGCGGCCGCCGCGGCGGGTACGGTCGTGCTCTTCTGGCTCTGGCTGACCGTCGACCAGCTGCCTAACGAATTCGTCTTCATCACACCACACGTGCTCACGCTGCTCGTGCTCCTGGTGGCTTCGCAGCGGCTGCGGATGCCCAAGGCCGACGGCGTGCGCTATCGCCGGGGGGAGCAGCATTGACCGCCATCGACTGGGACGGCCTGCGGGACACGGCCGCGGAGGCCATGCGTAACGCGTACGCGCCGTACTCGAAGTTCCCCGTGGGAGCGGCGGCTCTGGTGGACGACGGGAGGGTGGTCACCGGCTGCAACGTCGAGAACGCCTCCTACGGCGTGGGCCTGTGCGCCGAGTGCGGCCTGGTGTCGGCGCTCCAGTCGTCGGGCGGCGGCCGGCTGGTGGCCTTCACCTGCGTGGACGGGCACGGCGAGCTGCTGATGCCGTGCGGGCGCTGCCGCCAGCTCCTTTATGAGTTCGGCGGCGACGACCTGCTGGTCGAGACCGTGGACGGGCCGAAGCGGATGGCTGAGATCCTGCCGTACGCGTTCGGTCCGCAGGACCTCAGCCGGAGCGCCTGAATGGACGCCATTGAGGTCATCCGCGCCAAGCGTGACGGCGGGGAGCTGACCACGGCCCAGATCGACTGGGTGATCGACGCGTACACCCGCGGCGGCGTGGCCGACGAGCAGATGTCCGCGCTGGCCATGGCCATCCTCCTGAACGGCATGAACCGCCGCGAGATCGCCGACTGGACGCAGGCCATGATCCGCTCGGGCGAGCGCATGGACTGGTCCGAGCTCGACCGGCCGACCGCCGACAAGCACTCGACGGGCGGCGTCGGCGACAAGATCACGCTGCCGCTCGCCCCGCTGGTGGCGGCCTGCGGCGCGTACGTGCCGCAGCTCTCGGGCCGCGGCCTCGGGCACACCGGCGGCACGCTCGACAAGCTCGAGTCGATCCCCGGCTGGCGGGCCTCGCTCTCCAACGGTGAGATGCTGCACGTCCTGCGCTCGGCGGGCGCGGTCGTGTGCGCGGCCGGGGAGGGCCTGGCGCCGGCCGACAAGAAGCTGTACGCCCTGCGCGACGTCACCGGCACCGTCGAGTCGATCCCGCTGATCGCTTCGTCGATCATGTCCAAGAAGATCGCCGAGGGCACCGGATCGCTCGTCCTCGACGTGAAGGTGGGCTCCGGCGCGTTCATGAAGACCCCTGAGACGGCCCGCGAGCTGGCCGAGACCATGGTGGCCCTCGGGACGGACGCGGGGGTGCGCACGGTCGCCCTGCTGACGGCGATGGACCGGCCGCTGGGACGGGCCGTGGGGAACGCCCTGGAGGTCGCGGAGTCCGTCGAGGTGCTCGACGGCGGAGGGCCCGCTGACGTGGTGGAGCTCACCGTACGGCTCGCCAACGAGATGCTGGAGGCCGCGGGGGTGTCCGGCAAGGACCCCGCCAAGGCTCTGGCGGACGGATCGGCGATGGACGCCTGGCGTCGGATGATCAGCGCGCAGGGCGGGGATCCCGATGGGCTGCTTCCCCGTGCGGCGGAGACGCTGACGGTGGAGGTGCCGTCGTCCGGCGTGCTGACCCGGCTGGACGCGTACGCGGTGGGTCTGGCGGCCTGGCGGCTCGGGGCCGGGCGGGCGCGCAAGGAGGACCCCGTGTCGTTCGGTGCCGGCATCATGCTGCACGCCAAGCCGGGCGATCTGGTGCGCGCGGGGCAGCCGCTGATGACGCTGCACGCGGACGAGACGGAGCGCTTCCCGCGGGCTCTGGAGGCGCTGGAGGGTGCCTACGCGGTGGGCGAGGCGAGCGAGGAGCTGCTTCCCCTGGTCATCGACCGCATCACGGCCTCGTAGCGGCTGCGCCCGCCTGTGGCGGGCTCGTCAGCGGGCGAGGGCCGGCGCGTCGGCGAAGATCTCGGCCAGGACGGCGCGCTGCGTGGGCAGGGCCTCGGCGTGGCGGGCGCGACCCTCGTCCGTGATGCAGACGAACACCCCGCGCCGGTCCGCGTCGCAGACCCCGCGCGACACGAGCGCGGCCTTCTCCAGGCGGGCCACCACCCGGGACAGGGCGCTCTGGCTCAGGTGCACCTCGTCGCAGAGCTCCTGGATGCGGAGCTTCCTGTCGTGATGGACGATCCGGTCCAGCACCTCGAACTCGCTCGGCCCCAGCCCGTGCCGATCGCCCAGCTCGCGCTCCAGCGCGCACATGGCCTTGGCGTGCTTGGCCAGGACGTAATGCCAGGTGTCGACCACGAACTCCTCGTCCATGTCGCGGAGGTTACCACTTCGCTAAAACTTATGCAACGGCATTAAATGCGTTTGCATTAGATGTGCTTGCATGTAGTGTTCTGTTCCATGTCCTCTTCCTCATCCCGTTGGGGCGCGCTCGTCGTGCTCTGCGCAGTGGTCTTTCTTGATGCCCTGGATGTCTCGATGGTCGGCGTCGCCCTGCCGGCCATCCAGCACGAACTGGGCCTGAGCACCTCTTCTCTGCAGTGGGTGGTCAGCGGCTACGTGCTCGGCTACGGCGGTCTTCTGCTGCTGGGAGGCAGGACCGCCGACCTGCTCGGACGGCGCAGGGTGTTCCTGGCCGCCTTGGGCGTCTTCGCCGTGGCGTCGTTGCTGGGTGGCATTGTGAACGACGGCGGGTTGCTGATCGCGGCCCGGTTCGTCAAGGGTGTGTCCGCGGCCTTCACCGCGCCCGCGGCTTTGTCGATCATCACGACTACTTTCCCCGAGGGTCCGGAGCGCAACAAGGCGTTGAGCATCTTCACCGCCTGTGGCGCCAGCGGCTACTCGCTCGGCCTTGTGCTGTCCGGCTTGCTCACTGAGATCGGCTGGCGGTGGACGCTGCTGATGCCGGTGCCCGTCGCGATCCTCGCGCTGCTCGCCGCTCCGAAGGTGCTGCGCGGCCGTGACGAGCGGGCCGAGGGCGGCCACGACCTGATCGGCGCGGTGCTGATCACCGCGTCCATGCTGCTGCTGGTGTTCACGGTCGTGCAGGCGCCGGAGGCCGGCTGGGCCTCGCTGCAGACCATCGGCTCGCTGGTGGGCGTGGCCGTGCTGCTCGGCCTGTTCGTCCTCGCCGAGCTGCGGATGCGCCACCCGCTGGTGCGGCTCGGCATCCTGCGCTCCGCCCACATCGTCCGGGCCAACCTGGGGCTGCTGATCCTCATGGGTTCGTACGTCGCCTTCCAGTTCGTCGCCATGCAGTACTTCCAGAACCTCCTCGGCTGGTCGGCCCTGGGTACCGCCCTGGCGTTCCTGCCCGCGGGCCTGCTCGTCGCGGTCACCTCGACCAAGATGGGCGACTTCGCCGACAGGTTCGGCACCGGCAAGCTGATCGTCATCGGCTCCGCCGCGCTGGCCGGCGGGTACGCGATCTTCCTCGGCATCGACCGCGACCCCAGCCTGGCCGGCATGGTGATCCCGGGCATGCTCCTCATGGGCGTCGCGTTCGCGCTCTCGTTCCCCTCACTGAACATCCAGGCCACCACCGGCGTGGACGACGACGAGCAGGGGCTGGCCTCCGGGCTGCTCAACACCTCCGGCCAGGTGGGCGGCGCGATCGTGCTGGCCGTGGTCACCGCCGTGCTCACCTCGGGCGGCGGCGAGACGCTCTCGATCGGCTCGCTGCGCTCGGCGATCGTGGTGTCGCTGGTGCTGGCCGTGGTCGGCCTGGCGATCGCGGCCACCGGCCTGCGCGCCCGCAAGGCCCCGGCCGTCGCGGAGGCCGGCGAGAACGCCAAGGTCTACGAGACCGTCTGACCGCCATCTCGACGCGACAGGGCCCCGTCGCACCCGGCGGGGCCCGGCCGCGTCATTCCGGCCCGGTCGCGAACGGCGGCCGGGAAACCCGCGCCGATCCGTTGCTTGCAGGCCCGTAACCTGGGCATCTACCGGGCATGCGCTCGTCATCCCCGGCCGCGCGCCGATCGGCCCGCTGCCGCGCGGCCGTCCTGCCGGCCTGCCTGGCCCTGCTCACCGCCTGCGGCACGGGCACGCAGGCCGTACTGACGGACAGCCCGTCCGTCAGCGGGTCTGCCGGGCACGAGCCCGGCGCGCCGACGAGCACCGCCGAGGTGGACGTCCAGCGCGACGGCATCGAGCCCGCCGTCGTGACAGGCGTGCGGTACGCCGCCCACGACACCTACGACCGCGTGGTCGTCGACCTGAAGGGCGAGGTCCCCGGATACACCGTCAGGTGGGTGGAGCAGTTCCTGGAGGAGGGCTCGGGCAAGCCCATCGAGGTGCGCGGCGGGACGTACCTCCAGGTCACGCTCTCCCCGGCCGACGCCCACGACGCCGACGGCAAGCCCACATGGACAGGCGGCCCCGTCTTCCCCGCGAACCTGGAGAACCTCACCGAAGTCGTCAGGACCGGCGACTTCGAGGGCCATGTCGGCATCGGGCTGGTGCTGGCGAGGCAGGCCGCGTTCCAGCTCAACGAGCAGGGCGATCCCAGCCGCCTGATCATCGACGTGGCACACTGACCTCGTGGTGAGAAAGATCGAGGCCCCGGCCCGCATACCCGTTCCCGGCGGCAAGCTCATCGACGAGCACGTCGGCCGCGTCAACAGTGGTGACGACGCGATCTCCATAGCCCACATGACGGCTCCGCCCGGCTGGACCGAGCCGCCGCAGACGCCGGAGTTCACCGAGTACACCGTGGTCCTGCGCGGCCTGGTGCTGGTCGAGCACGCCGAGGGCACGACGGAGGTCGCGGCCGGGCAGTCGGTGGTGACGTCGCCGGGGGAGAAGGTCCGCTACAGCACCGGCCCCGAGGGCGCCGAGTACATCGCGGTGTGCCTGCCCGCCTTCTCGCCGGAGAGCGCCGGTCGCGACTGAGCCGTACCACGTGGACGCCCTTATCATGGCCAGATGAGTCCCACGCTTGACGCGATCCGGCGGGCTCCCAAGGTGCTGCTGCACGATCACCTCGACGGCGGGCTCCGCGCCGAGACGATCGTCGAGCTGGCCAGGGAGACCGGCTACGATCGGCTGCCCACCACCGATCCCGACAACCTTCGCCAGTGGTTCGAGGAGGCGTCCGACTCGGGCTCGCTCGAGCGCTACCTGGAGACGTTCGAGCACACCGTCGGCATCATGCAGACGCGCGAGTCGCTCGAGCGCGTGGCCGCCGAGTGCGCCCAGGATCTGGCGGCCGACGGCGTGGTCTACGCCGAGGTGCGTTTCGCGCCCGAGCAGCACACCACCATGGGGTTGAGCCTCGACGAGGTCGTCGAGGCGGTGCTCGAGGGGTTCAGGAAGGGCTCTGCGGGGCGCGGCATCCGCGTCGGCACGCTGCTCACGGCCATGCGGCACAAGGCGCGCTCCATGGAGATCGCCGAGCTGGCCGTGCGCTACCGCGACGTGGGCGTGGTGGGGTTCGACATCGCCGGAGCCGAGGCGGGCTACCCGCCCACGCGGCATCTCGACGCGTTCGAGTACCTCCAGCGGGAGAACGCCCACTTCACCATCCACGCGGGCGAGGCGTTCGGCCTGCCGTCGATCTGGCAGGCGATCCAGTGGTGCGGCGCCGACCGCCTCGGGCACGGCGTGCGGATCATCGACGACATCTCCGTGGCCGAGGACGGCTCCGCCAAGCTGGGGCGGCTGGCGGCGTACGTGCGTGACAAGCGCATCCCGCTGGAGATGTGCCCCACCTCCAACCTGCAGACCGGGGCCGCCGCGTCGATCGCCGAGCACCCCATCGGGCTGCTGCGGCGGCTGAACTTCCGGGTCACCGTCAACACCGACAACCGGCTGATGAGCGCGACCAGCGTGTCGCAGGAGTGCGCCAAGCTGGTCGAGGCGTTCGGCTACGGCTGGGATGACCTGCAGTGGTTCGCGGTCAATGCGATGAAGTCGGCGTTCATCCCGTTCGACGAGCGGCTGGCGCTGATCAACGGCGTGATCAAGCCGGGTTTCGCGCAGCTCAAGTGGCAGCCGTGAAGCAGACCTACCGGTCCAGGACCGCGTTCGTGCTGGGGTGGGTCTGGCTGGCCTTCGTCGCCTTCAACGTGTGGGACCTGATCGCCCACTACACCGGCAAGTCCTCGCTGGTCGCCCTGGCCGTGCTCGGCGCGCTGACGGCGCTGGTCTACGTGGTCGCGATGCGCCCCGCCACCGTGTTCACGGAGGAGGGCCTGCTCGGTCGCAACCCGCTCCGCACCACGTTCCTGCCGTGGGCCTCGGTAGGGGACGTGACGGTGTCCCACTCGATCAACGTCGAGTACGGCGACGGGCAGGTGCTGCGGCTCTGGACGCCGATGAGCAGCGCCCGGGAGCGGGCCAGGGCGCAGCGGCGCGGGGCGCCCAGGCAGACGCGGGGGCGCTACCGCACCGAGCCTACGCTGTCGAAGGCCGAGCAGGCGGCGGCGGAGGCGTTCGCGGGCAAGACGCACGCCGACTGGGTGGGCGAGCAGATCCGCGAGCGCGCCGAGTCGGCCAGATTCCGCGATCAGGAGGCGGCGCCGGGCCGGGTCACGTGGTCCTACGACGCCATCGCGGTGCTGGTGGTGGCCGTGGTGCTGGTGGTCGCGGCGATCGTCATCGCCTAGGTATCGCCATAGGTTGACCCTGACACGGTGTGAGGCCCTACACCTAGAGGTGTCATGTTCAGCATCGGAGATTTCGCCAGGCTCGGGTTGGTGTCGGTGCGGATGTTGCGCCACTACGACGCCATCGGCCTGCTGCGCCCCGCGCACGTGGACCCGGTCACGGGCTACCGCTCCTATCAGGCCGCACAGCTGTCCAGGCTCAACCGGATCGTCGCGATCAAGGGCCTCGGCTTCACGCTGGAGCAGGTCAGCGCGATCCTGGACGAGAAGGTCAGCGCGGAGGAGCTGCACGGCATGGTACGCATGCGCCGCGCCCAGCTCGAAGCCCAGATCAACGCCGACCTGGCCAGGCTCCGAGGCGTCGAGGCGCGATTGCGCACCATCGAAAGGGAGGGCCACTTGCGGACGGCGGAGATTGTTCTCAAGTCGGTGAGTCCCGTCCGGGTCGCCGAGCTGAGCGCCCGGGCGGCCGGCTATGAGAGCGAGCACATAGGCCCCGTGATCACACCGCTCTTCGGCGAGCTCTGCCGCCGGCTGGAGGCCGCCTCCGTCCGGATCACCGGTCCGGGGCTCGCGTACTACGAAGAGGAGGACGACGGGTCCGTCATGATCCACGCCTGCCTGCCGGCCGCCGTGACGTCCGGCGACCCGTACGACTTCCAGGTGGTGGACCTGCCCGCGATGCCGACCGCGGCCACGATCATCCACCATGGGTCGATGGACGCGGCGCTGCCGACGTTCCAGGCGCTGGCCCACTGGATCGAGGAGAACGGCTACCGTTCTCTGGGGCTGGCGAGGGAGATCTCCCTCTACTGCCCCGACAACCTGGACGAATGGGTGACCGAACTCCAGATCGAGGTGACTCCGGCGTAGTGGACGCGACGGAGCTGGAGTGGCACCGGGGCGAGCTGACCGGTTACTGCTACCGCATGCTGGGCTCGGGGTTCGAGGCCGAGGACGCGGTGCAGGAGACGTTCGTCAGGGCGTGGCGCACGTACGACGCTTCGCGCGGACCGCTGCGCTCGTGGCTGTTCCACCTGGCCACGAACATCTGCCTCGACATGCTGCGCGGCCCGCAACGCCGAGCCCGCGCCATGGACCTCGGCCCGGCCGCCGTCCCGGGCGCCGAACTGGGCGCGCCCCTCCCTCCCGAACGCTGGATCCACCCCATCCCGGACAGTCGCGTCAGCCCCGAGGACCTGGCGGTGGCCCGCGAGACCGTCCGCCTGGCCTTCGTGGCGGCCCTGCAGCACCTCCCGCCCCGGCAGCGCGCCGTCCTCATCCTCCGCGACGTGCTCAGGTGGAGCGCCGCCGAGACCGCCGTTCTGCTGTCCACCACGGTCACCTCCGTCAACAGCACCCTGCAACGGGCCCGCGCCAAGCTCCCCGCCGTGGAGCCCGCCGACCTGGAGGTGGACGAGGAGCTCCTGTCCCGCTACGTGTCCGCCTTCGAGCGGTACGACGTGTCCGCGCTGGTGTCGCTGCTGCACGAGGACGCCACGATGTCGATGCCGCCGTTCACGTGGTGGCTGCGGGGCCGCGAGAGCATCCGGGCGGTGCTGCTCGCGTCGGACGCGCCGTGCGCCGGCGCCCGCCTCCTGCCGACCCGCGCCAACGGCTCGCCGGCCCTCGGCCAGTACATGGACGGCCGGGCGTTCGCCCTGGTCGTCCTGGACGTCGCGGGCGGCCTGATCACGGGCGTGACCACGTACCTGGATCCCGGCCTGTTCCCCTTCTTCGACCTGCCGATGAGTTTCGCCCACGCGCTCCGTACTGAGGGGTGAAGGAGGAAACATGCCACACATCATCGATGTCCCGGACCGTCCTTACATCGGGATCCGCAGGACCATCACCATGACCAGCTTCGGCCTGGTCGGGGACCGCATCGCCGGCCTGATCGGCTGGCTCGCCGAGCGCGGCGCGGCCCCCACCGCGGCCCCGTTCCTCAGGTACGACAGCATCAACATGGCCGAGGACCGGCTGGTGGTACAGGCCGGGGTGCCGGTTGCCACGCCGGTGGAGGGAGAGGACGACATCTTCGCCGACGTCCTCCCCGCGGGCCGCTACGTCACGGCCTCCCACCACGGCCACCCGGACCAGTTGGCCGGCGTCATCTCCTCGGTGCTGAAGTGGGGCGAGGAGCAGGGGCTGACCTGGGACATGACCGAGAAGGACGGCACCGAGCTCTGGGGCTGCCGCCTGGAGTTCTACAAGACCAATCCGCTGGAGGAGCCCGACATGAACAACTGGGACACCGAACTCCAGTTCCGCCTGGCCTGACCTCGAAAGCGCACAGAGACACCTGAAGCATCGCCTTCACAAGGCGCGCTCCGCGCGTCGAGAGCTTCGGACAACGCCCTGTGGGGGGCGCGGCCCCCCACAGGACGAAGCCGCCGACCGGTTTCTCCGAAGGACCCTGACAGAACGCCCTGGGGACATTTATCGCGTGTCATTCTTCCGCAAGCTCGACTCGGCGGAGACGCCGAAAACCACGGCTCCGAAGAGGCTTCGGATAGAAACACAATAATCGTCTTGAGTTTCATCTCCTGCTTGTAGTCCGTGGTCGTCGCGGGTGGCGATACGGGCCCGTCCGACTTCGCAGGACATTAAAGTACTCGCCTTCCGTTTTTCTTCCGTCCCTCTTCCGTCGCAGGTGAGCGATGGGATTGTCGCCTGGGAAGCCACTTTTCCGCCGCCGGTCGAACGGAGGGGATTGTTGTCGTGGGCGCTCCCATAATTCGCCGCCGCCCTCGAAGTCCGGGCGAATCTGGTATACCTCTCAAGGCCGCGCGAAATGCGCGCGCATAAACGATCGCGGAGTGCCTGACACAGGTCGTTGAACACCGCATCGTGCGAGACGCACAACGTTCCGGAAAGAGATCCGCATGTCCATGTACGAACGGCAAGCACCCGCCCACTTCGAAGACCGGCGCGCCGCCGAGGCCCCTCAGAGGCCGGCGAACTTAAGCCGAGCGGTGTACGCAGCCATCGCCGCCGCGACGCTCAACGTGATCAGCGCCATCGGACTCATCATCTCCGGCGCAGAGGCGATCAAAGAACAGATCGCCGCGAATTCGGACATGGGCTCTGCCTCCATCAACCCCGCCGAGGTCGACATCCACAGCGACCGGTTCGAGGGGCTCCAGATGATCTACTCTGGGCTCGCCTACAGCACGATCTTCTGGTCGCTCGTGCTCGTACTGCTCGCCTGGCTGGCGTTGCGCGGCGGCGGCGTCGTCCGGATCTTCGCCACGATCATCGTCATCATCTCCGTCCTGTTCAAGGCGGCGGACCTGTTCATCACCCTGCCCACGCTCACGCTGGTCGCCGACGTGCTCGTCGTCGTGCTGGGTGTGGCCGCGGCCATCTTCTTCTTCGGCGCCGGTGGCAAGGCCGCCCGCCAGGGAAGGTGACCCGCTCCGCCGCATGGCAGGCCCCAATGCCGGGAAGTTGAGGTCATCGGCGGTTGGCCAAGGTATCGGCCCGGAAACCGGAGGCATGAGAACGGAGATCCAGCAGAACAGGTGATCTTCCACGACCATCCGTCAACGGACTGGATCTCCGTCGGCGGAGCATGGGCTGCTGCTCCGTCCGGCATCGCGGCGACAGTCGGGAATGCCGTCATGAAGGCGGGCCGGGGATTTCTACGAGCTGCGGCTGTTGAGCTGGGTCAACGCGAGGTGGGTGTGGCTTGTCGGTGGGGGCTGAGATTGTTTCTCCGTGGATGAGTCGATCGAGCGCGTCGATGATCTGGACCGTGTGCTGGGGGTGGTGGATCGAGGCGAGGCGGTGCGTCGAGGCTGGTTGCATCGGATCGCGACGACGATCTGCCGCGACGAGGTGGGGCGGATCCTGGTGCTGCGCCGTTCGGAGCGGCATATCCGCTTTCCCGGTCACTATGACGTTCTGGTCGGTGGCGGTGTTGGCGTGGGCGAGTCGTATGAGGTGGCAGCGGCCCGGGAACTGGCCGAAGAACTGGGCGTCGGTGTCCCGGTGCGTTTCCTTTTCAAGTTTCTGTGCGGGCAGGGGGTCAGTCCCGTCTGGTTCGGCGTGCATGAGGCCGTCCTCACCGAACCGCTGGTCCCGGACCCGTCCGAGATCGCCTGGCTGGGCTGGCTGACCGAGACCGACCTGGCCGAGGTCGTTGATCAGTGGCGTTTCGTTCCATGCGGTCGAGAGGCCCTGCGCCGGTATCTGGGCGCGGGGTTCTGCGGCAGCGCGGAGCAGCCGTCGCCGGGATGACCTGTGCCAAAGCGTAGGTCGGGCGCCAGGGACGTTGCTCGACCGTCGCCGCTCAGTTCGATCATCCGATTTTGGCGGCTCACCTGGGTGCGGCAGGTTGTGGGCTTCCCGCAGCCGTCGTGTCCTCAAGTAGGTCTCATCGGTGAGACCAAGAGCGCCCTTATCGCCAGACGTCCAGCAGTTTCTCCGGCGTGATGTGCGTGATGCCCGCCACATCGCATCCGCTTCGGGAGACCGCATAGAGCGGCGTGGACGTGTCTGCTCCCGGCATCTTTGACTGGTGGACGATGAGTTCTTTCATGTCGTGTTGATCGAATGGCCGGTTCTCCAGCCACTTGATGGAGCCGAGCATGGTGATCTGCTTCGCGATCGGCTCCCGGTCGGCACCGACGATGTCGATCTCCGGATCGTTGCTGCGTGTCCAGTAACCGCCAATGGCGCCAGTCGGCTCGGGCAGCCCGTCCATGCGGCGGAACGACTCCTGGATCAGGGGCTCGATGGCCATTCCTCGCCACGATGTCCAGGACAGGCGGATCCGCTCCAGGACTCTGTCTCCACGGCCGCGCTCGATGTCGGTCAGGCGGGATCCGATGAAGGGGATCCAGAATCGCAGATGCGAGTCGATCACGCGATATCGCGAGTCCCGGGATGGGCGCGTCGACAGCGGTCTGTCCACGGCGATCATGCGCTTTTCCAGAAGAAGCTGGAGTGCGCGATTCATCGTCGCACGGGGGATGCCCTGGGTGGCGGTCGCGATATTGGAGTGCGTGCGTTGCCCGGAGCCGATGGCGTTGAGGACTTGATGAGCGTGCGCTTCAGGCGGGCACTCAGCAGCCAGGGCCCGCTCTCCGCTGACTATCAAGGCCGAGAGCGGGTCCTCGAGTGCCTGCTCCAAATACGTCCAGAGGGAACCGCCCTTGGGCCACTCCTCGCAGATCATCGGCAGCCCGCCCGACACCAGATGTGCGTCGAACGCCTCTGCGGGGGGAAGGTCGAGTGCCTCTCCGATGTCATATGGCGTCAGAGGGTGAACTACGAAATCAGCGGCCCGCTGGTAGAAGGGGCGGCTGTAGGTGTTGATCGCCTCCATCATGGACAGGTCAGAGCCGATGAGGAGCAACAGGACAGGCCGTCTGGAGAACTCCTTGTCGAAGAGCTTCTGGAGCACCCCCTCCAACGTGGGGTCCGCCTTGATGAGGTAGGGAAGCTCGTCGATGACCACGATGCTGGGGGAGTCCTCTGGCAGAGCCCGAGCCAGAAGGGAGAGAGCGTCATGCCATGATCCGGGTTGCTTGTCATCGAAGACCGACGCGGCGGGCAGGTTCGACGCGCGCGCCTCCTCGACGAAGGTGCGGAGTTCCTCGCCCAGCGTCTGACCGGTGGCTGTGTAGTAGACGTGGGGCAGCTGTGCTTGCCGGATGAACTCCTCCGCCAGCCGGGACTTCCCGACCCGGCGGCGCCCCCGTATGAGCAGCGCACGCCCAGGTCGGTCGAACCGCTGACGCGCCGTCTTCTCGAGAGCTCGCCGCAGGACGGTGAGCTCGCGGCGCCTGCCGATGAACGGTTCCATCGATCCTCCAGTTAGTCTCATGAATGAGACTAACTGAAGCGTTGGTATCAACGCATGGTCTTCGTGGCCCTCACTGAGGGTTTGGTCTCACGAATGAGACCTAGTCCTCCGCATGATGACCTTGACGGGGCGGTGCAACCAAATGTGGTTGCACCATCATTGGTTGTCTCGGCGATGAGACCAACCGAGAACCGGGCTACAGACCCAGAGTGACGGACAGGTCGCTCTTCAGGGCGTCGAGGTCGTGGGCGGCCTGGGCGCGCGCCTCCGCCACCTCACCGCTCACCGGAACGACGACCTCCAGATAGCACTTCAGCTTGGGCTCCGTACCGGAAGGCCGGACGACCACGCGGGCGTCGCCGGCGAGCCGGTACCGCAGCCCGTCCGTCGGCGGCAGGCCCCCGTCGCCCTCCGTCAGGTCGTCCGCACGCACCACTGCCCGGCCGCCCAGAGCGGACGGTGGGTGGGTGCGCAGGCGGGTCATGGCGTCTCTGATCAGGGAGAGGTCGCTCACGCGGAACGACAGCTGGGAGGTCGCGTGCAGGCCGTAGCGGCGGGCCTGGTCGTCCAGGAGGTCCAGCAGGGTACGGCCCGAGCGCTTGGCCGCCGCGGCGATGCCGGCCACCGTGAGGGCCGCCCCGATGCCGTCCTTGTCGTGGACCGGGAGGCCCGCGTCGGAGCCGACGCTGTAGCCGATGGCCTCCTCGTAGCCGAAGACCAGCCCGGGACCCGCCTTGATGATCCACTTGAAGCCGGTCAGCGTCTCCCCGTAACGGACGCCGTGCGCGCGGGCGATCTTGCTCAGCAGGGTGGAGGAGACGATGGTGGTGGCGACCATGCGGTCGCCGGTGGTGTGGCTGATCACGTGCTCGGCCAGCAGGCCGCCGACCTCGTCGCCGGTCAGCATGCGGCACGTCCCGTCCGGCAGCGGCACCCCCACCGCGCACCTGTCGGCGTCCGGGTCGTTGGCCAGGACCAGGTCGGCGTTGAGCTTGGCGGCCAGCGCGATGGTCAGGTCCATCGCCCCGGGCTCCTCCGGGTTGGGGAAGGAGACCGTGGGGAAGTCGGGGTCGGGGTTGCGCTGCTCCTCGACGGCCACCGGGTTCTCGAAGCCGGCGGCGAGGAAGGCGCCTGTGAGTGTGGCGCCGCCCACCCCGTGCAGCGGTGTGTACGCCACGCGCAGGCCGCGGGCGTCGCCCAGGGGCAGGGACTTCACGGCGGTGATGTAGTCGTCGACGATGCTCTCGCCGAGCTCCGTCAGCGTGCCGGGACCGTGGAGGGGGAGCAGGTCCACGCGGCCCACGGTGTCGATGGCGGCCGAGATGTCACGGTCGACGGGCGGCACGATCTGGGAGCCGTCGCCCCAGTAGACCTTGTAGCCGTTGTCCCGCGGCGGGTTGTGGCTGGCCGTCACCGTCACCCCGGCGTCCGCGCCGAGGTGACGTACGGCGAAGGCGAGGACGGGCGTGGGCAGCGGGCCGGGCAGGAGGGAGGCGTGCAGTCCGGCGCCCGTCAGCACGGCGGCCGTGTCGCGGGCGAAGACGTCGGACTTGTGGCGGGCGTCGTAACCGATGACCACGTGCTTGCCGGGCCCGAGCACCTTGGCCAGGCCGGCGGCGGCGCGCATGACGGTGACGCGGTTCATCCGGTTGGGGCCCGCGCCGAGCTCGCCGCGCAGGCCCGCCGTGCCGAACTCCAGCTTGGTCCCGAAACGGTCCTGCAGCGCGGGAAGGTCCCAGCGCTCCAGCAGGTCGGAGAGCTCGGCGCGGGTCTCCGGGTCCGGGTCCTGGGCCAGCCACTCACGGACCGCCCTTTCCAGGGTCACAGCTCGTCCACCACCTTGGACAGGAGCACGCCCATGCGGGCGGCCGTGGCGCGGCCGACCTCCAGGACCTCCTCGTGGTTGAGCGGCTCGCCCGACAGCCCCGCGCCCGGGTTGGTGACCAGGGAGACGCCCAGCACCTCCAGGCCGGCCTCGCGGGCGGCGATGGCCTCCAGGACGGTGGACATGCCCACCATGTCGCCGCCCAGCGTGCGCAGCATGCGGATCTCGGCCGGCGTCTCGTACGTGGGCCCGCGGAAGGCCACGTACACCCCCTCAGCCAGACTCGGGTCGATCTCGTGCACCAGCGCGCGCAGGCGGCGCGAGTAGACCTCGGTGAGGTCGATGAACGTGGTGCCGGTGATCGGGTTGGTCCCGGTCAGGTTGATGTGGTCGCTGATCAGGACCGGGTCGCCGACGTTCTGCGTCTCGGGGCGCAGGCCGCCGGCCGCGTTGGTGAGCACGAGCGTGCGCACGCCGGCCGCCGCCGCCGCGCGTACGCCGTGCACGACCGCGTCCACCCCGAGCCCTTCGTACAGGTGCGTGCGTCCGAGGAAGACCAGCGCGTGGCGCCCCGCCGAGGTGCGCACGACGCGGATCTTGCCGCCGTGCCCCGCCACGGCGGGCGCGCGGAACCCGGGCAGGTCGGTGAACGGCACCTCGCTCACCGACTCGCCGATCGCGTCGGCGGCGGGCACCCACCCCGACCCCATGACGAGTGCCACGTCGAAGGTGTCGAGGCCGGTCGCGTCGCGGAGAGCGGCGGCCGCCTCGGAGGCCAGGGTGTATGCGTCGATGGTCACAACTCAGTAGTTTATGAGGAGCCTGTCCAGTACCCGCACGCCGAACTGCAGGGCGTCCACCGGCACCCGCTCGTCCACGCCGTGGAACATCGACGCGAAGTCCATGTCCGCGGGAAGCCGCAACGGCACGAACCCGAACCCGCGCACCCCGAGGTCGGCGAAGAACGTCTTGTTGTCGGTGCCGCCCGACATGCAGTACGGGATCGCGCGAGCCGCCGGGTCCTCGGCCTTGAGCGCCGCGATCATCGACTCGACCAGCGCGCCGTCGAACGAGGTCTCCAGCGCGATGTCATGATGCACGAACTCGCGCCGCACCTTCGACCCGAGCAGCGAGTCGACGGTCTTGAAGAACTCCTCCTCGAACCCCGGCAGGAACCGCCCGTCGATCACCGCCGTGGCCTGGCCGGGGATGACGTTCGACTTGTAGCCGGCGTCGAGCTGGGTCGGGTTGACCGTGTTGCGCAGCGTCGCGCCGACGAAGCGCACGAGCGGCCCGATCTTGTCCAGGACCGGCTGCGGGTCGTCCTCGTCGAACGGGATCCCGAACGCGTCCGCGACCTCGGTGAGGAACCGCCGCACGGTCGGCGTGTAGGTGAGCGGCCAGTCGTGGTCGCCGATCCTCGCCACCGCCTTGGCGACCTCGGTGACGGCGTTGTCGCCGTTCAGCATCGAGCCGTGTCCCGCCGTGCCGTCGGCGATGAGCTTCATCCAGGCCAGGCCCTTCTGGGCCGTCTCGATCAGGTAGAGCCGCAGCGACGGGTCGACCTCCAGCGAGTACCCGCCGACCTCGCTGATCGACTCGGTGACGCCCTCGAACAGCTCGGGGTGGTTCGCGGTGAGGTACTTGGCGCCGTACACGCCGCCGGCCTCCTCGTCGGCGACCCACGCGAACACGATGTCCCGGCGCGGCCTGCGCCCCTCGCGCTTCAGCTGGCGGAGCACGGCCAGCATCATCGCGTCCATGTCCTTCATGTCCACGGCGCCGCGGCCCCAGATGTAGCCGTCGCGGACCTCACCGCCGAAGGGGTCGACGGACCAGTCGGCGGCGTTGGCGGGCACCACGTCCAGGTGCCCGTGCACGAGCAGGGCGGGCAGTGACGGGTCGGTGCCCTCGACGCGGGTGATCACGTTGCCGCGGCCGGGCTCGCTCTCGATGTACGTGGACTCGATCCCGACCTCGGCCAGCCTGGCCATGACGACCTCGGCCGCGGCCCGCTCGCCGGGGCCGCTGCCGTCCCCGTAGTTGCTGCTGTCGGCGCGGATCAGCTCCACGCAGAGGTCGGCGACTTCCTTTTCGGCGGGTGTCATGGCGTTTTCTCCCAACGGTGATCCAACGTGAGCAGTCCGGACTTATGGAGATGACCGCGTTTGTAGGCGCGGGTGATCAGGGTGAGGTCGCTGTCGGTGATCTCGTCGAACTGTCCGACGACGCGGGTCATGAAGCGGTAGAGGTCCGCCTCGTGCGCGGCCACCACCTGCACGATCAGCGAGTGGGTGCCCGAGGTGGCGGCGCAGTAGCGTACGTCTGGGTGGGCGGCCAGTCGCTGACCGACCAGGTCCAGCCCGTACGGACGCACCTTCAGCCAGAGCATGGCCTCGACCTCGAGTCCGAGCAGCGCGGGCTCCACCTCGGCGCGGGGCAGCAGCAGCCGCCGCTCGATCAGCGAGGTCACCCGCCTGCGCGCGGTCGGCACGGAGACGTCGAGGCGCTCGGCGACGGTCGTGAACGCGATCCTGCCGTCGGCGGCGAGCAGGTGGGCGATCTCCTCCTCCAGAGGAGACAGGCCCTCCTCGTCGGGCCGGCACTCGGGGGGCGGCGCGGGCCGCAGCTCGGCCACCTCCTCCTCGCTGAGGTACGGCGCGTGCCATTCGGCCACGGTCCTGAACGTGTGGAGCACCACCATGGCCTGCGTCTGCCGCACGCCGTCGATCTCGGAGACCTGTGCGGACAGGATGTGGTGCAGCTGCTCGCGCGACGGCGGGACCAGCTCGCAGCCGATGTCGGCGGCGCCGGTCAGCGCGTAGACCGAGCGCGTGTCGGGCCGGTCGGCCAGTGCCTCGGCCACCTTGCCCGCCGTGCCGGGACGCACCTGGACGTGCAGGTGAACCGGACGCCCGTGCCCGGTGCGCAGGTCGTCGTAGATGGCCGTGACGCGGACGACCCCCTCGGAGATCAGGCGCTGCAGCCTCCTCGCGACCGTGCGCTCGTGCTCGCCCACCGCTCTGCCGATCTCGCCCCATGAGGCGCGCGGACTGACTTGCAGCGCGGCGACGAGGCGCCGGTCGAGATCATCCACCTGCAACCTGTTCTATGTCGGGTTTGTAAATATCTGGCCAGAGATTTGACTGTTTCGGTCGTCCAACTGCACAGTAAGCCATCTCCGCACATTGCAGCAAAGGAGCCCCCCGTGGCGACCTCCCCCGTGACACATTCGCCAGTCGGCATCCCCAAGAGTCGTGTCCGCCAGCTCATGGCGGCCAGCATCGGCAACGTCGTCGAGTGGTACGACTGGTACGCCTACACCTTCCTCGCGACATACTTCTCCGCCCAGGTCTTCCCCAAGAGCGAGGGCGGCCTCGTGGCGCTGCTGAGCGCCTACGGGGTGTTCGCGGTGGGCTTCTTCATGCGCCCGCTGGGCGGCCTGCTGGTCGGCGCGTTCGCCGACCGGTTCGGGCGCAAGGCCGCGATGACATTCACGATCGTGCTGATGGGCGCGGGGTCGCTGCTGCTCGGCTTGACGCCGACGTACGAGGCCGTCGGCCTCCTGTCGCCGGTCATCCTGACCCTCGCCCGGCTCATCCAGGGCCTGTCCGTGGGCGGCGAGTTCGCCGCCGCCACGACGTTCCTGGTGGAGTCCGCCCCGCAGGGACGGCGCGGCCTCTTCTCGAGCTTCCAGTACGTCAGCACCACCATCGGCCAGCTCCTGGCCTCCGGCCTGGCCGCGCTGCTCGCCTCCAACCTCGTGAAGGAGGACATGGGCTCGTACGGCTGGCGCATCCCGTTCATCGTGGGCGCGGTGATCAGCCTCGTGGGCCTGTGGATCCGCAAGGGTGCGGACGAGACCTCGGCCGTGGCGGAGGAGATCCAGCGCGGTGAGGCCAAGCGGCCGAAGCTCTTCGAGTTCCTGGTGGGCTACCCGAAGGCGGCCGCCACGATCGTCGGCATCACGATCGCGGGCACCGTGGCGTACTACACCTGGACGAGCTTCCTGCCGATCTACGCGCAGATCACGGTCAAGTTCGACGCGGCGCAGTCGCTCCAGGTGGGCACGGTCTCGCTGTTCTTCTTCATGGTGCTGCAGCCGCTGCTCGGCATGCTGTCGGACCGCATCGGGCGCAAGCCCATGCTGATCACCTTCGGCGTCGCCTTCGTGGTGCTGCCGGTGCCGCTGCTCAGCACGCTGGGCAACTCGTTCGGGAGCCTGCTGGCCGTGCAGCTGATCGGCATGCTCTTCCTCGGCTGCTTCACCTCGATCTCGGCCGCGGTGAACTCCGAGCTCTTCCCGACCAGGGTGCGCGCGGCCGGCGCGGGCTTCCCGTACTCGCTGACCGTGGCGCTCTTCGGCGGCACCGCGCCGCTCCTCGGCACGGCGCTCAAGGACGCGGGCAACGTCGAGGTGTTCCCCTACTACATGTCGGCGCTGGCGCTGATCTCCACGCTGGTCTACATCTTCGTGCTGAAGGAGACCAAGGACCAGCCGCTGAGCTAACCGCCGTAAGAGGTGCAGGGGCGCTCCCGCAACTCCTTGACGTAGTCGTCGGGGGCGCCCGCCCGCTCCGCCGCCTCGGCCAGGCTGCCGAGGTAGCGGGCCGAGGGCAGGCCGCCCTCGTAGCCGTCGAGCACGTAGAACCAGGCCACGACCTCGCCCTCGAGGGTCTGCACGCGCAGCCGCACCTTGTGGTAGGCCCCGCGGACCGCGCCCTCCCACTGGTCGAGCGAGGTCTCCTCCCAGTCGGGCACGTCGTAGAGCACCACGAACACGTGCTCGTCGGGGTCCTCGACGATCGTGGCGAGCGCGCCGTCCCAGGCGGGGTCGTATCCGCCGAACGTCAGCCGCCATCCGGTCAGCCAGCCGACACCCCAGATCGGGGAGTGCGGGGCACGCATGGCCATCTGCTCCGGGTCCATGTTCGAGCCGTACGCGGCATAAAGCCGGAGATCACTCGGCTTACCTGCAGGACCTGAAAGCCACGCCACGATCCACCCCTCTCACCGGGTGCCGCTCGTCATTCAGCTACCGCGCCATCCTGTCACGCCGGCCGGCCGTCTCGGTCCATCGGCTGCACACCGGAGGACGACGTGTCACGCTTCGTGATCAAAGCTCCGCGCGTTCTCCCGAGATCCCATGGGTCAGTTGCCGCCTTACCCAGCTCATGCGGGACAATGGTGTATGTGACGAGGATCGTGATCATTGGTGGCGGACCGGGCGGTTACGAGGCGGCTCTGGTGGCCGCCCAGCTAGGCGCGCAGGTCACGATGGTCGAACAGGACGGCCCCGGTGGCGCGTGCGTGCTGACCGACTGCGTGCCGTCCAAGACGCTGATCGCGACCTCTGTGCGCAAGCAGGCGCTGCACGACGCGCCGTCGTTGGGCATCTCCTTCGACGGCGGGCCCGACGGCGAGACGGGCACGGTCGGGGTCGATCTCCCCCTGGTCAACAAACGGGTCAAGGAGCTGGCCCAGGCCCAGTCGGCCGACATCGCCACGCGCGTGGAGGCCGAGGGCGTCGAGATCATCAGGGCGCGCGGGCGGCTGGTCGAGCCGCAGGTGGTCAAGGCGGGCGACCGTACGATCAGGGCCGACGTGGTGCTCCTGGCCACCGGCGCGACGCCGCGCGTGATGCCCACCGCCGAGCCCGACGGCGAGCGCATCCTCACCTGGCGCCAGCTTTACGACCTGGAGGAGCTGCCCGAGCACCTCATCGTGGTCGGCTCGGGCGTGACGGGCGCGGAGTTCGCGGGCGCGTACCGCTCGCTGGGCTCCGAGGTCACGCTGGTCTCCAGCCGCGACCGGATGATGCCCAACGAGGACGCCGACGGCGCCGAGGTGCTCGAAGAGGTCTACCGCCGCCGCGGCATGAACGTCATGGGCCGTTCACGTGCCGCCGGTGTCAAGCGCACGGCCGACGGCGTGGTCGTGACCCTGGAGGACGGCCGCACGGCCGAGGGCACCCACGCGCTGATGACGGTCGGCATGATCCCCAACACCTCCGGCATCGGCCTGGAGGAGGCCGGGGTGCAGCTCGACCGGGGCGGCTTCATCAAGGTCGACAAGGTCTCGCGCACGTCCGCGCCCGGCGTCTACGCGGCCGGCGACTGCACGGGCGTGATGATGCTCGCCTCGGTGGCGGCCATGCAGGGGCGCATCGCGGTCTGGCACGCGCTCGGTGAGGCCGTCCAGCCGCTGCGGCTGTCCACGGTGGCCTCCAACATCTTCACCGATCCGGAGATCGCGGCGGTCGGCGTCGCGCAGCAGGTCATCGAGGCGGGCGAGGTCGAGGCGAACGTGGTCAAGCTGCCGCTGGCCACCAATGCGCGGGCCAAGATGCAGGGGTTCAACGACGGGTTCGTCAAGCTGTTCTGCCGGCCGCACACCGGGATCGTGCTGGGCGGCGTGATCGTGGCGCCGCGCGCCTCCGAGCTGATCCTGGCGGTGTCGGTGGCGGTGCAGCAGCGGCTGACCGTCGACCAGCTCGCCCACACGTTCGCCGTCTACCCGTCGCTGTCCGGGTCGATCACCGAGGCGGCCCGCCGCCTGATGCAGCCGGGCGTGTCCATCTAACTCTCGTTCAGCGCCTCCGCCTCCGCCTCCGCGCGCCGAGGCGCTCCTTGCCATGCCCGCCCACCGCTCTCAGGGGGAAGTAGGGCTCTGACCGTTGACGTTTGTTGGTATGGACAGCAAACTAATTCACGAGTTGGCGCAGCCGTTCGTTAAGGAGCTTCCATGCCCTATCGCCCCCCACTGGTCGCGCACGAGTATTTCGTCGCAGACCCGCCCGAGCTGCCGGTTCGCGCACGAGGCGAGGGTGGTCTGTCGGCGGTGACCGCCGCGGAGCTGGTCGCGGCCGACGGCGCCGAGGTGATGGTGAAAGCCGTCACCACGGCGGAGGAGACGCTGGTCGTCCAGGTGGGAGTGGCCGGTGAGGGAGTCATCCGGGTGCGGCTGTCGGAGGACGCGACCGCCAGGCCGCGTTCGGAAGGCGCCATCTCGCTGGTGACCCCCGGCACGTATCGAGGGGCACGTGTCGGGGCCGCGCCAGGGGAGCCGATCGTCGTGGACGCGGGCTCGCTGCGGGCCGAGATCAGCCTGGCGCCGTGGCACCTGCGCTTCACCGACGCCACCGGGAGGACGCTGGTCGAGCAGGACCGCGGGCACACCGACATCAGCGGGCGGCTGCGCACGCTGCCCTTCGGCCGCTCCAGCTCCGACGGCGCCCCCGTCGCCTACCACGAGAGCTTCGCCGCCGCCCCGGACGAGGCCTTCGCCGGGTTCGGCGAGTCGTTCACCCGGCTCGACAAGCGCGGCCAGCGCCCGCTCATGTGGAACTTCGACGCGTTCGGCGCCGAGTCGCAGCGGGCGTACAAGAACATCCCCCTGTACGTCTCCAGCAGGGGCTACGGCGTCCTCGTGGACAGCGGGGCCCCGACGGAGTTCGACGTGTGCCAGTCCACGCACAGCGTCGTGCAGATCATCGTGCCCGACGACGTGATGGACTACTACGTGATCGCCGGTCCGACGCCTTCCGACGTGCTGGACCGTTACGACCTGCTGACCTGCCGCCCGTCGCTGCCGCCGAAGTGGGCGTTCGGGACCTGGATCTCCTCCGGGTTCTGCGTGGACAGCCAGGAGCGGGTGCTGGCCAGGGCGCGGACGATCAGGGAGCGCGGCATCCCGTGCGACGTGCTGCACCTGGACACGTACTGGCAGGCCGACGGGCACTGGTCGGACCTGCAGTGGGATCCGGTGAACTTCCCCGACCCGGAGGGGATGCTGGCTGAGCTCAAGGGCATGGGGTTCCAGGTCTGTCTGTGGATGAATCCCTATATTTCCCACTTGAGCCCCGCCTTCTCCGAGGCCGCTGAAGCCGGATATTTCCTGAAGAATCAGGAGGGGGAGACCTACGTCGCCGACTGCTGGCACGGGTCCTTCCCGCCGTGCGGGATCGTGGACCTCACCAACCCGCAGGCGGTCGAGTGGTTCACCGGGCTGCTGAGAGACCTGCTCCGCCAGGGCGTGGCCGCGTTCAAGACCGACTTCGCCGAGGGCGTGCCCGCCGACTCCGTCGCCTTCAACGGCATGACCGGCACCGACCTGCACAACGTCTACACGCTGCTGTTCAACGACGCCGTCGCCGCCGTCACCCGCGAGGTGCACGGCCACGAGCTCGTCTGGGCCCGCTCCTCCTACCTCGGCGGCCAGCGCCACAGCGCCCAGTGGGGCGGCGACACCTACACCAGCTACGCCGCCATGGGCAGCACGATCAGGGGCGGCCTCGCGCACGGCCTGTCCGGCGTGCCGTTCTGGAGCCACGACGCCGGCGGCTTCACCGGCCGGCCCACCGACGACCTGTACGTGCGCTGGACCCAGTTCGGCGCGCTCTCCCCGCTGCTGCGCCTGCACGGGACGACCACCCGCGAGCCGTGGGAGTTCCCCGCCGTCGAGGAGCAGGCCGTCGGCGCGCTGAAGCTGCGTTACCGGCTGATGCCGTACATCTACTCGGCGGCCGTCGAGGCCGCGCGCACCGGCGCGCCCATGATGCGGGCGATGTGCGTGGACCATCCGGACGACCCGGTGGCCTGGCAGGCCGACCTGCAGTATCTGCTCGGCCGGGACCTGCTCGTCGCCCCCATGACCGCGCCCGAGGGCACCCGCCAGGTGTACCTGCCGCGCGGCCAGTGGGTGGACTACTGGACGGGCGAGGTGCTCGAAGGCTCCCGTTACGTCACGGTCAGCAAGCCGCTCGACCAGATCCCCCTCTTCGTACGGCACGGTGCGATCATCCCGGTCGCCACCACACCGGGAGACACGGTGGACGTGCCGGCCGAGATCACCCTCGTCGCCTTCGGAGGCGGCGACACGACGGTGGAAATCCACGACGAGGACGGCGTGACGGTCGCCGTCGTCACCAGGGACGGCGACGTGCTGCGCGTCGCCGTCACCGGCCCGAAGCGCGTCACCGGGGTCGAGATCGCCCCGGTGACCGGAGCTCCCGCACGGGCCGTCATCCAGTAACACCCCCCTGGAGGGATCATGGTCAAGTCAAGAGCCGCGGCGGTGCTGGCCGCTGCGGTCCTGGTTCTGTCGGCGTGCGGTTCCGGCGGCTCGGAGACCCCGGCCGCCCAGAACAGCAGTCAGCCGCGCACACTCAAGCTCTGGCACTACGAGTCCGCCGACAGCGCCATGGGCAAGGCGTGGGCCGAGGCGATCAAGAAGTTCCAGGCGTCGCACCCGAACGTGACCGTCAAGTTCGAGGAGAAGGGCTTCGAACAGATCCAGAAGACGGCCAGCATGGTGCTGAACTCGGACGAGGCGCCCGACATCATGGAGTACAACAAGGGCAACGCCACCGCGGGCCTGCTCTCCAAGCAGGGCCTGCTCACCGACCTCAGCGACGAGGTCACCAAGCGCGGCTGGGACAAGCTGCTGCCCGGCGGCCTGCAGACCACCGCCAAGTACGACGACCGCGGCGTCATGGGCTCGGGCAAGTGGTACGGCGTGCCCAACTACGGCGAGTTCGTGATGGTCTACTACAACAAGGACCTGTTCGAGAAGCACAAGGTCCAGGTGCCGACGACGTTCGAGCAGTTCACGGCCGCGATGGACACGTTCGTCAAGGCAGGGATGACCCCCATCGCCACCGCCGGCGCCGAGTACCCGGCCCAGCAGATCTTCTACCAGCTCGCGCTCTCCAAGGCGCAGAAGCCGTGGCTCGACGCCTTCCAGTCCTACAAGGGCAAGGTGGACTTCCACGGTCCCGAGTTCACCTACGGCGCCGACACGTTCGCCGACTGGGTGAAGAAGGGTTACATCGCCAAGAACTCCTCCGGGGTGAAGGCCGAGGACATGGGCGTGGCGTTCATGAACGGCAAGTTCCCCATGATGATCAGCGGTAGCTGGTGGTACGGCCGCTTCGCCTCGGAGATCAAGAAGTTCGAGTGGGGCCACTTCCTCTTCCCCGGCGCCACGATGTACCCGGGCTCCAGCGGCAACATCTGGGTGGTGCCCGAGAAGTCGGAGAACAAGGACCTGGCCTACGACTTCATCGACATCACGATGAGCAAGGACATCCAGAACCTGCTGGGCAACTCCGGCGGCGTCCCCGTGGCCGCGGACCCGGCCGCGATCACCGACGCCAAGAGCAAGGAGCTCATCGAGACCTTCAACAAGGTGACCAGCGGCGACGGCCTGGCCTTCTACCCCGACTGGCCCGCGCCCGGCTACTACGACGTGCTGGTCGCCGGAGTCCAGAACCTCATCAACGGCAGCAAGGCGCCCGCCGCGGTGCTGGACGAGATCGCCAAGCCGTACGAGGACAACCTCGCCGACATTGGCAACTAGATGAGAGTGCGCACGAGGGGATACTGGCTCTACCTGATCCCCAGTCTGCTGCTGTTCCTGGTGGTCATCGTCGTGCCGTTCCTCATGAACGTGGGCGCGAGCTTCACCCGCTGGTCTGGGGTGGGCACGCCCAGGTGGATCGGGTTCGACAACTACGCCAGGCTGCTGAAGGACGAGCGGTTCTGGCAGTCGTTCCAGCACAACGTGGGCCTGATCGTGGCCATGGCCATCGTGCCGACCGCGATCGGCCTCGTGCTGGCGTCCGCCCTGTTCGACTACATCGGCAAGCGGTTCGGGCCGCGTACGGCCTCCGCGCTGCGGGCCATGTACTACCTGCCGCAGGTGCTGCCGGTGGCGGTGGCCGGCGTGGTGTGGGGCTGGATGCTGCACCCGTCGTACGGCGCGGTCAACCAGATCTTCGGCCTGGACCTCGACTGGCTCGGTGATCCCGACCTGGCGCTGGCCACGGTCATGGCGGTGATGGTCTGGTTCCAGCTCGGCTACCCGGTCGTGATCTTCATGGCGGGGCTGCAGCGCGTGGACCCGGCCTACTACGAGGCGGCCGAGATCGACGGGGCCTCGTGGTGGCGCAGGTTCTGGCACATCACGCTGCCGCAGATCCGGCCGGAGATCTTCGTGGTGCTGCTGACCTGCACGATCGCCGCGCTGAAGGTGTTCGGGCCGATCTTCGTGCTGACCCGCGGAGGGCCCGGCAACGCCACCATGGTCCCGTCGTACTTCTCGTACCTGAACTTCTTCCAGAAGAGCAACGTCGGGTACGGCTCCGCCATCGCCACGGTGCTGGCCCTGATCATCATCGTGGTGACGTTCCTGTTCCTGCGCGTCCAGGAGCGTGAGCAATGAGGGGGCCGGGACGCTGGGCGGTGCTGTTCGCGCTGGTCGTGCTGGCGGTCGTGATGGTGTTCCCGTTCGCGATCGTGGCGATCAACGCGGTCAAGTCGCCGGCCGAGTACAGCTCTCAGGGCCCGCTGAGCCTGCCTGACGGGCTCTACCTCCAGGGGATCATCGACTTCTGGAACCGGGTCGAGTTCGGCACGAAGCTCTGGAACAGCCTGCTGATCAGCGCCTCCGTGGCGGTGCTCGCCGTCGTGCTGTCGGTGCTCAACGCGTACGCGCTGGGCATCGGCCGGGTGAAGGGCCGGCTGTCCATCCTCGTGCTGTTCCTGGTGGCCAACACGCTGCCGCAGGAGGCGCTGGCCTACCCGCTCTACTACCTGGCCAAGGCCGTCGGGCTGTACGACACGCAGCTGGCCGTGATCATCGTCATGACGGTGATCCAGGCGGCGTTCGGCACGTACCTGCTGAGCGCCGTGCTGGGCCAGTTCCCGAAGGAGATCCTGGAGGCGGCGGCGATCGACGGCGCGGGGCGGCTGCGGTCGCTGTTCCGGATCGTGGTGCCGATCAGCCGGCCCACCCTCAACGTCCTGCTGATCTTCTTCTTCATCTGGACCTGGAACGAGTTCTTCCTTCCTCTGATCTTCCTGATCTCCAACGACACCCAGACGGTGCCTGTGGCACTCGGCGTCCTGCAGGGCGAGAAGTACATGGACGCCACCATGTCCAGCGCCTCGGCCCTGCTCGGCGTCGTGCCGGCGGTCGCCTTCTTCCTGATCTTCCAGCGCACGCTGACCCGTGGTGTGACGGTCGGCGCCATCAAGTGATGGAGAACCCCCCAATGCGAAAAATCCCGATACTGGCCACCCTCACCCTCGCGGCCGCGCTGCTGGCCGCGCCCCCCGCCCAGGCCGCCGACTACCCGTTCCAGAACCCGGCCCTGCCGGTGGAGCAGCGGGTCGAGGACCTGCTCGGCCGCCTCACGCTTCCGGAGAAGCTGGGGCTGCTGCACCAGTCGCAGGCGGCCATCCCGCGGCTGGGCATCGCCTACCACAAGAACGGCACCGAGGCGCTGCACGGCGTCGCATGGTCCAACGACTTCAACGACAAGTGGAGCCAGAAGCTCGCAAGCGGCACCATGTTCCCGCAGGCCGTGGGGCTGGCCAGCACGTGGGACCCGACGCTGATCAAGAAGGTGGGGTCCGCCGTCGGCGACGAGGCGCGCGGCTACAACGCCATGGATCCGACCCTGTGGGGTCTGCAGGTGTGGGCCCCCGTCGTGGACCTGCTGCGTGACCCGCGGGCGGGCCGCAACGAGGAGGGCTACTCGGAGGACCCGCTCCTGACCGGGGCGATCTCCACGGCCTACGGCAAGGGCCTGCAGGGTGACGACCCCTTCTACCTGAAGACCGCGCCCGTGCTGAAGCACTATCTCGCGTACAACAACGAGACCAACCGCAGCCTCAGCTCCTCCAACCTGACGCCGAAGCTCAGGCACGAGTACTACGAGCAGGCGTTCAAGGCGGCCATCTCGGCCAACGCCGCGACCGGGGTCATGGCGTCGTACAACCTGGTCAACGGGCGGCCCAACCACGTCAACCCCGACCTCGGCACCACGATCAGGTCGTGGACGGACAAGACGCTCTACAACGTCAGCGACGCCTGGGGGCCGCACGCGCTCACCGACCTGGAGAAGTACTACGACACCAAGCCTGAGGCGTTCGCCGCGGTGCTCAAGGCCGGGCTCGACAGCTTCACGATCGACGACAACAACCCGGGGCCGCTGGCCGAGCAGCTCACGGCCGCGCTGAACCAGGGGCTTATCACGCAGGCCGACGTGGACAGGGCCGTACGGAACGTCCTGACCATCCGCACCCGGCTGGGGCACTTCGACCCGGACGGCGGGCCGTACAAGAAGATCACCAAGGACGTGATCAACAGCCCGGCCAACCAGAAGCTCAACCGGGAGGCGGCGGGCAAGGCGGCGGTGCTGCTGCGCAACTCCGGCGCCCTGCCGTTCAAGGGGCCGAAGTCGGCGGCCGTGGTCGGGCCGCTGGCCGGGACGCTGTACCACGACTGGTACGGGGGCACCATGCCGTACCAGGTGACGCCGCTCGACGGGATCAAGGAGCGCGTCGCCGACGTCAGCACCGGAACCGGGCTGGAGCGGATCGCGCTCAAGCACCTGGCCTCCGGCAAGTACATCACCGCCACCGGCACCGGGCCCGACGACAACGCGGCCCTGGTCGACACCGCGCCCACCGCGGCCTCCCAGTGGGACCTGACCGACTGGACCGGCGGCGTGTCCACGCTGCGCAACGCGGGCAACGGCAAGCTGCTCGGCGGCGACTGGCGCTCGCTCGACACCGACGACGACGAGCCCCACGGCTGGTACGTGCAGCAGCAATTCGAGCTCCAAGCACAGGCCGACGGCAGCTACCTGATCAGGTACGCGGGCTACGAGACCGGCGATGGCTGGTACGGCCTGCCCGAGCCGTACGTCACGGTCTCCGCCGACGGCACGCTCGGCCTGGGCGCCAAGGAGCAGGCGGCGAAGTTCGGCAAGGAGGTCGTCTCCGACGGCGTCGCCGAGGCCGCCGCGCAGGCCGCCAAGGCCGAGGTGGCGGTCGTGGTGGTCGGCAGCAACCCGTTCGTCGCGGGCCGCGAGGTCCACGACCGCCCCAACCTGCAGCTCGGCGAGGGGCAGCGCCGGCTGATCGAGGCCGTGCGCAAGGCCAACCCGCGCACGGTCGTCGTCCTGGAGACCAGCTACCCGGTCATCGTGGACGCACCGAACCTGCTGTGGACCACGCACGCGGGCCCGGAGACCGGCCACGCGGTCGCCGACGTGCTCTTCGGCGCCGTCAACCCGGCCGGCCGGCTCACCCAGACCTGGCCCGCCACCGACGACCTGCCGAGCATCTACGACTACGACCTGGCCAAGACCGGGATGACGTACCTGTACGGGAAGGACAAGCCGCTCTACGCGTTCGGGCACGGCCTGAGCTACACCACGTTCGGCTACCAGGGGCTGAGCGTCAAGGGCAACGTGGTGAGTGTGAAGGTCACCAACACCGGCAAGGTGAAGGGTGACGAGGTGGTCCAGCTCTACACCCACCAGCAGCAGTCCCGCTTCAAGCAGCCCGTCAAGCAGCTGCGCGGCTTCCAGCGGGTCACGCTGAACCCCGGTGAGACCCGTACCGTGACCTTCCCCTTGAAGAAGTCGGACCTGGCGGTCTGGGACTACACCCGGGGCAAGTGGACCGTCGAGAACGCCACCCACGACGTGCTCGTCGGCTCCTCCTCCGACAGGATCCGCGTGTCCACGACGCTGCGCGTGTCCGGCGAGACCATCCCCGTACGCGACCTGACCAGGACCACCCGGGCCATGGACTTCGACGACTACGCGGGCGTGACGTTCGCGGACGAGACGAAGACCGGCGGCGAGGCCGTGGAAGGGTCGGCCGGGGACTGGATCTCCTTCACCGGCGCCTCCTTCGGCTCCCGCTTCACAGCCGGGGTGTCGTCGGTGAGCGGCGGCGCCATCGAGCTGCGCTCGGGCTCGCCGACCGGCGCCCTGCTGGGGACCGTCCAGGTGCCCGCCACCGGCGGGATCTACCAGTGGGGTACGGCGACCGCCTCCGTCAAGGCGGGCAGCGGCAGCCTGTACCTGGTGTTCAAGGGTGACCTGCGGATCAAGGACTTCGCCCTCACCCGATGACGTTTCGTGGCGGCCATGAGCATGGTCGTGGCCGCCACGAAACTCCTCTTGCCTCGTATGGATAGTTGTGCTATCTAATTACTAGATAGTTTCGCTATCCAATGGAGGCTTGCGGTGGTTGTGATCGTGTTGCTGGTCGCCATGTCGGCGTTCCGGCTGCTGGGTGTCCTGGGTGTGCGGCGGTTCGGCTCCTGGAGGGTGAGCGCCGCACATGGGCTGGCCGTCATGCTGGTGATGACGGCCAGCGCGCATTTCGTCCCTGCGGGCGTGACCTTCATGCCCAACCACGCCGACATGGTGGCCATGGTGCCGCCGTTCGTGCCGTTCCCGGCCCTGGTGGTCTACCTGACCGGCGTGCTCGAGCTGGCCGGGGCGGCCGGGCTCGTGCTGGAGAGGACCCGGAGGGCCGCCGGGATCTGCCTGGCGCTGCTCTTCGTCGGCCTGCTCCCGGCGAACGTGTACGCCGCGCTCGCCGGCCAGGCCGTGACGCCGCTGTGGGAGCGGATCCCCGAGCAGATCCTCTACATCGCCATCGCGCTGTGGGCGGCCATCGGCCCCCTTAATTCGTCGCCTGTCCAAACTATTGACCCTCGCCACACCCGTGTGTGAGCCTTCTGGTAGAGCTCATGCGCGAAGGCGCGGCGACGGTCAGGGTCCTGCACTCTGCTCGTGCATGGCGGTCATCTGCAGCCTTTGGGGGCGCCTGTCGGCGTGCCTGGAAAGGAAGAGCCGCGCATGCGAAGAAGATTATTCGTCATGCTCACCATCGCCGCCGCCCTGCTGGTGGCGGCGGTCGTGCGAATGTCGCCGGTCTCGGCCGTCGCCTCGGACCCGTACGCGTACAAGAACGTCAGGATCGACGGCGGCGGCTTCGTACCCGGGATCATCTTCAACCCCACGGAGAAGAACCTCATCTACGCCCGCACCGACATCGGCGGGGCGTACCGGTGGAACCAGTCGACCAAGTCCTGGACGCCCTTGTTGGACTGGGTCGGATGGGACAAGTATGGCTACAACGGCGTGATCAGCCTCGCCACTGACCCCGTTCAGACCAACCGCGTGTACGCCGCCGTCGGCATGTACACCAACAGCTGGGACCCCAACAACGGCGCGATCCTGCGTTCTACGGACAAGGGCGACAACTGGCAGGTCACGCCGCTGCCGTTCAAGCTCGGCGGGAACATGCCCGGCCGGGGCATGGGCGAGGCCCTGTCGGTGGACCCGAACAACGACGCCGTCCTCTACCTCGGCGCCCCCAACGGCAACGGGCTGTGGCGCAGCACCGACTACGGCGCCACCTGGTCCAAGGTGGCCAGCTTCCCCAACGCGGGCAACTACGCCCAGGACCCGAACGACTCCACCGGCTACCTGAGCCACAAGCCGGGCGTGGTCTGGGTGACCTACGACCCGCGCTCGTCCGCCAAGGGCAGCACCACCAAGACCATCTATGTGGGCGTCGCCGACAAGGAGAACAGCGTCTACCGCACGACCGACGCGGGCGCCACCTGGTCGCGCGTGGCCGGCCAGCCGACCGGCTACCTCGCCCACAAGGGCGTGCTGGACACGGCCAACGGCTACCTCTACATCGCGACGAGCGACACGGGCGGCCCGTACGACGGAGCCAAAGGCGACGTGTGGCGCTACAACACGGCGACCGGCGCCTGGACCCGGATCAGCCCCGTCCCCTCCTCCAGTTCCGACGACACCTTCGGCTACAGCGGCCTGACCATCGACCGGCAGAAGCCCGGCACGATCATGGTGGCCACGCAGGTCTCGTGGTGGCCGGACGTGATCTTCTTCCGCTCCACGGACTCGGGCGCGACCTGGACCCGCGTGTGGGACTTTACCTCGTACCCGAACCGCAGCTTCCGCTACAAGCAGGACATCACGGAGAACCCGTGGCTGACGTTCGGCGCCAACCCGCAGCCCCCTGAGGTCACGCCGAAGCTCGGCTGGATGACGGAGTCGCTGGAGATCGACCCGTTCGACTCGAACCGGATGTTGTACGGCACCGGCGCCACCGTCTACGGCACCGAGGACCTGGCCAAGTGGGACTCGGGCGGCCAGTTCACCATCAAGCCCATGGCCAAGGGCCTGGAGGAGACGGCCGTCCTGGACCTGA
Organism: Nonomuraea helvata; assembly: GCF_039535785.1. Classification (NCBI taxonomy): domain Bacteria; kingdom Bacillati; phylum Actinomycetota; class Actinomycetes; order Streptosporangiales; family Streptosporangiaceae; genus Nonomuraea; species Nonomuraea helvata. The sequence continues at coordinate 416,545 of NZ_BAAAXV010000009.1, read as the reverse complement.
TCAGCCCGCCGAGCGGCGTGTCCCTGGTCAGCGCCCTGGGCGACATCGGCGGCTTCCGCCACACGAACCTGGACGCCGTACCGTCGATGCTGTTCACGGCGCCGATCTTCACCACGACCACCAGCCTGGACTACGCCGAGAAGTCGCCGTCGATCATGGTCAGGGCGGGCAGTTTCAAGGACTCCGATCGCCCGAACGACAGCCACGTGGCCTTCTCCACGGACGGCGGCGCCAACTGGTTCCAGGGCACTGAGCCGGGCGGCATCGACGAGGGCGGCACGGTGGCGGCGGCCGCCGACGGCTCCCGCTTCGTCTGGGCGCCGAAGGGTGCCACGCCGGTCTATTCGGTGGGGTACGGCAACTCCTGGCAGCAGGCCTCCGGCCTGCCCACCGACGCGATCGTGGAGTCGGACCGGGTCAACGCGTCGAAGTTCTACGGCCTCAGCGGCGGCCGTCTCTACGTCAGCACGAACGGCGGCGCGTCCTTCACCGCCACCGCCGCCACGGGCCTGCCGACCAGCGGCAAGTTCAAGGCGCTCCCCGGCAAGGAGGGTGATCTGTGGCTGGCCGGTGACGGCGGCCTGTGGCACTCCACCGACAGTGGCGCGTCGTTCACCAAGCTCTCCGGGATCACGAGCTCGGTCAACGTCGGCTTCGGCAAGGCGGCGCCCGGGGGGACCTACATGGCGGTCTTCACGGTGGCCACGATCGGCGGGGTCACGGGCCTGTACCGCTCGGACGACGCCGGGGGGAGCTGGGTGCGCATCAACGACGACAAGCACCAGTGGGGCAACATGGGCGAGGCGCTGACGGGCGACCCGCGCGTGTACGGCCGCGTCTACGTCGGCACCAACGGCCGCGGCATCCTGTACGGCGACCGCACGGGCCCACCGGTGACCGTCACGCCTACGGTCACCCCGACTGTCACCCCGACCGTCACGCCGACTGTCACACCCACGGTCACGCCTACGGTGACGCCGACGGTGACGCCGACCACCGGGTCGGGTTGCGCGGCGACGTACAAGGGAGTGAACGATTGGTCGGGCGGCTTCCAGGCTGAGGTCACGGTCAAGAACACGGGCACGGCGCAGATCTCCGGCTGGAAGGTCACCTGGACCTGGGCCGGGAACCAGAAGATCACCCAGCTCTGGAACGGCACCCCGACCCAGACGGGCACGAACGTCAGTGTCGTGAACGCCAGCTACAACGGCTCCCTTGCGCCGAACGCGACGACCTCGTTCGGATTCACGGGCTCCTACACCGGCACCAACACCCCACCCACCACCCTCACCTGCACCCCGGCGTAAGGGAGCGCCCCTGGGAGGCCACATGCCGCCTCCCAGGGGCGCCCGAGGGAAAAGCACGGCCTTCCACGAGGGCGCTTCGCGCAGGGGTTCCAGACAGCACCTCCCAAGGGGCTCCGCCCCTTTCGATCCCCGAAACCCCCGCTCGCTGTCGCTCGCCATCGCCCACCCGTGACCGGGTTATCGGCTTGGCCTGCTGGAGCCCACCCCGAACGCAACTCGCCGGCGCTCGGACGCAGCCTGACGTGACTGATCGTGATGCCCTAGGCCGGTCGCCTGAGGCTACTCCGTTCGGCCTCCACTCTGGGGATTGTGTGAGACTCTCCGGTCCCGCTCAGTCACATTGAGTCGCAAAGTCGTGCGCCAGGGACAACGCGGGTGGCACGATTGGGCAACACGTCCAGTCCATAGGAGATGGCGGAGCGTGTTGATTGCGCTTCCCCTGCCGCCACGCTCGCGTCCATGCCGGGGCAATGGGAGGCGTCAGGGCGGCAGGCCGAACCGGTTGCAGCCCGAGGCAAAGCTGTGCCCCGGCTGCTTGCTCTGCAGAGGCAACACCGGGGCTTATGCGTTAACCGTAGCACGTCATGAAGAGGTCAGTCAGGATGCAGGAGGCAGAAGCCAAGCGGTTGAGGGACTTGCTCTCCCCAGCTCGCCTGGCCGAATATGAAACGCCCTGTTCGGGCGATTCTGTTGCTGCCCTGCGTCTGCACTGTTGGAACACCGAGATCAGCGAAGCGTTCTTCGGGCCGCTCCAATACTTGGAGATATCCATACGCGCCGCCATGACGAGGGAACTGTCGGCCATGTTCGGGCGTCCGGACTGGTGGTCCCATCCCCAGGCAGTACTCACTTATGGCGCCTGCCAGAGGATCGGCGAGGCAACGCAACAGATACAGCGCACCGGTTTGCCCGCCGATCCACAGTTGATCAGTGAGGAGCTCTCCTTCGGCTTCTACGTGGCCTTGCTGGGGCGTGGCAAGAACTATGACCAACGGCTCTGGCGCCCCGGCCTGTACCGCGCGTTCCCCGGCTACCGCGGACCCCGTCGCGACCTGCACCGAAAAGTCGACTACCTTCGTGTTTTCCGCAACAAGATCGCCCATCATGGGCCGATCCACCATCGCCACCTGTAGCCGATCACGACGCGATCTTGCAATGCCTCGGCTTCATTGACGTCGGTCTGGCCGAAATGGTGGAACGGCACAGCAGAGTCCACGAGGTTCTCACCCGCCGTCCCCGATAGCCGTGCTCTCCAGCCGACGGGGCGACCGGATGGGCTCCTGCGGATTTCCTCAAGATGAAGCCGCCACCGCGCTCATCGGCTTCGCCGACGCCTGCCTGGATCAAGCCCGTGACTGAACATGGGCATGAGCTGATCCGGACTGATCAGATCGTCGCCATGGGAGCCGGCCCTTTGTGTGGGGCATTCCTGGGCTGCAGTGCCTCAGAATGGATGAGGAAGATCGATGCGGTCCTCTCATCGGTCATGAGGCAGATCTGTGGGCGTCTCAGCCCGCAAATAGGTGTCTCTCATGCCCTCCGATGCTCTGGCGGTCTCGGCAGCGTGCTCGTCGGCGGTCATGCCGAGGTTGGGGTCGTGGCGGTTCAGGTCGTGCTGGTCGTCGGCCCATCGCCGGTAGTCCCGCCGAACGGTGAGCTCGTCGGAGTCGATGACGTGGGCGATATCGGCCCAGGTGACCCCGGCCAGCAACGCGTGGTGAACGTTGGCGGGATGGCGCACGGTGCGTGCGATGCACTCCGCCAGCGCCAGGAGTTCGATGTGCTCGGCCACGGTGAGTGGAGGACGGTCATCAGCTCCATGCCGGGCGGGGTCATAGATCCCTCGGTCCACCAACTCCGTCCGGGCGCGAGCCGATGCGTGCTTGGCGGCCAGTTCGTTGTAGCGCTCCAGCTGCCGACCGACGGGCATGTCGTAGCGAGCGTCGCGCCAGGTGGGGATGTGCTCAGGCGTGGTCATCACGGCTTCTCCAGGGCGATCAGGTCATCGGCTTCGATACTGCCTCACCCCTGCGCCGGTCGGTCAGGCAAGTAACCTGGCCCCACGTGTCGCGCCGGCGAAGGGCTGCTCATGATCATCGACCCGACGATCACCCGGATCGGCCAGGGGGTGGAGTTACATCACCACCAAGGTCAGCGTGAAGCCGCTCGCGACCTGTTCGCACAGATCTGGGATGACATCGGCGGCGAGGAAGGCGACCCGCTGCATGTTTGCGTTCTAGCCCACGCGATGGCCGACGTGCAGGACGACGTGCACGAGGAGTTGATGTGGGATCTGCGGGCGCTTGCCGCCGCCGATCTGGTCACCGATGAGCGGGTGGCGCAGGCTGGGGTGACGCTTTCGGTCGCGGGCCTGTATCCGTCGTTGCACCTCAACGTGAGCGAGTGCTACCGCAAGCTGGGCGATCTCGGTCGCGCCCGTGAGCACCTGCGGCAGGCGCGGGCCAAGATCGGCGCGCTTGGCGATGACGAATATGGGCTGCTCATCAAGGGCGGCCTGGAGCGGCTGGCCGAACAGTTGGATGACGCCACCTGATGTTGTTGCTGTTCAGCGCGGGGCCGCAGGCAATCGCGGCGTGGCGGAGAATAGTTGCTATGCGGTAGCATCTAATGTGTGCCTATACCGGAGGATGAGATCGCCGCGCTGGCCGGCGCGGTAATGACGTTGGTGAATCGGATCCGGCGTGGTCAGGCGAAGACGTTCAATCCGGAGCTGGTGGCCGTGCTGGAGACACTGGCCGACCGGGGAGAGCTGGCGCCGAGTGAGCTGGCCGAGGCGCTGGCGGCGCCGGCATCGTCGGTCAGCCGCCGGATCAAGGCGCTCGACGACCTGGGCTGGATCATGGTCATGCCCGGCACGCGGGACCGCCGGTCCTACCGGGTTGCGCTGTCCGCCGCCGGCCGGGCGGAGCTCGACCGGCTTGCCGGGCAGGGCCTGGCCGTGTTCGCCGAGCTGGTCAAGGACTGGGACGTCGAGCAGGTGCGTGCCTACACCACATTGACCCGACGGCTGGCCGAGGCCACGCCACCACCCGACCCACCGCAACCCCGCCGGCTTCCCTGGTGGAAGGAGACCCCATGACATTACGCGGTCGGAGCTGGGCCACACTCGCCGCGGTTGCCGCGCTCGGCTTGCCGCTCGCGATCTGCGTACCGGCGGCGGGTGCGCAACCGGACGGTACGCGGTCGGCGCGCGCACGGCCGGATGGGCCGGCAGTCGTCTGGCGTGACGACTTCACGGGTCCGGCGGGCACACGTCCGGATCCGCGGCGCTGGCAGGTTGACGGCGACGGCCATCACGAGGTCGGCGATCTGGAGGTCTACCGTGACGACCCGGAGAACGTGGCACTGGACGGGCGGGGGCACCTTCGGATCACCGCGACCCGCGACGCGTCGGGACACTACTGGTCGGCGCGCCTGCTGAGCGTCGCGCACGACCTGCTGCCGCCACCGCACGGCTCGCTCACGATCGCGATCCGGGTGCGGGTCGCCCCCGGCGCCGGCGTCGCCACGTCGATGTGGACCTGGGGCGACGACGTGGCGAGCTGGCCCGCGAACGGCGAGATCGACATCGCCGAACAGCTCGGCCGGGAACCGGATCAGGTGCACACCGCGATCCAGTGCCCCACCTGCCACGAGACGGCACCGCCGTTCGGGCTTGGCACCGTCTATGCCGCGCCGGACAGGCGGCCCTACACTGACCGGTTCCATACGTTCGCCGTGCGGTGGACCCGCGATCCGGACACGATCACCTGGTTCGTCGACGGCCGGCGCGCTGACACGCGCACACCCGCCGACACCGGCGTCGCGGGCTGGGTCTTCGACCAGCCGATGTTCCTGTTGCTGTCCGTACGGGTCGGCGGCCCCTTCGTCGGAGACGTGGCATCCGGGACTCTGCCGGCGACGGCCCTGATCGACGACGTCACCGTGATGCGCGCGTAGCCGTACGCGCCTGGCCTGCCTCGGCCCTCGTTCCGCACGATCGAGTCTCCTGGCGTGTTGACCTCAAGCATGGTTGAGGAAGCAGGATGGCGGCATGACCTCTCCTCAGTACGGGAAAGCGCTGGTCCTCGGTGCCGGCGGACTTGTCGGCACGGCCTGGCTGGCGGGGCTCGCCGCAGGGCTGCGCCGGGCAGGCATCGACCTCGCCGACGCCGACCTCATCGTGGGCACCTCGGCCGGAGCCATCGCCGCGGCGATGCTCACCACCGGCCGGGACCTGGCCGATGTGGAGGTGCTGCCGTCCGCGCGCGCCGGGCGTTCCGGGTCACCGGACCTGGCCGCGATGGGGCAGGCGTTCGCCATGCTGGGCGACCCGACTCTGGAACCGGACGACAAACGCCGCCGGGCGGGACGTATCGCGCTCGCTGCCGAGGCCCCGTCCGAGGAGGGACACCTGGCCGGGATCTCCTCCCTGGTCGAGACCGAGACGTGGCCCGACCGTCCCTTGCTGATCACCGCGGTGGATGCCGAGACCGGCGAACCGAAGGTGTGGGACCGCGACGGCGAGGCGACCCTGGTCGAGGCCGTGGCGTCGAGCTCCGCGTTCCCCGGAACGGTCGCTCCGATCACCGTCCACGGCCGCCGCTACATGGACGGCGCTCTGCGCGACGGCGTGAACGCCGACCTCGCCGCCACCGCCGTGACCCGCATTTTCATCGAGCCGCTGGCCGACCGTTCCCCGGCGAGCGAACTCCAGGGCATGCGCATCGGCCCGGACGCCGAGGCGTTGGCGGCGTTCGGCCCCGACCTCGGCAACCGGGAGGCATGGACACCCGTCTACCGCGCCGGAGTCCGACAGGCCCTGCAGGTTGCGGCGATCCTGCGCCCCGTCTGGGACGCGGCTTCCGTCGCCTGACCGGATGCGGCGGCGGCTCGGCGAGAGCCGCCCACCGCTCCTGTCCGTTCAGCCTGTACGAGATTCCCTTCACGTTCCGACATCGGGATACTCCTTTCCGCACGGCTGGACATCGACCTATCGCCACAAAAACACGACAAAACCGACTCTCGCGTCTCAGGAGTGAGCGCAGGTCGCGGGGCAGAACGTGGCCTCGGGGTAGCGTGATGACGGCTTGTCCAGGAGGGGCTGCGGCTGCGACTTCAGGTGCTGGTCGAGGAAGGCCGCCACGTAGGTGCGGGTGAGCTCGGCGGCGCGCGCGGCGGGCAGGACACCGGGGAGGGGCTTGATGCCGAGGGAGTCCCCCAGCAGCGGAGTGTCGGTGAAGGACTGGTGTTCCGAGCCCGACAGCACGATCCAGCGTTTCCACCCGGTCAGCAGCTTCCAGTCACGCTCCCACGAGTTGTCGCGGCCGCCAGGGACGTGCGGCGGCGAACCCAGGAACATGAACGGCCGGGAGAACCCGTTCTTGGGGATGCGGGCGTAGGTGGTGCCGTCCATGTCGATCCCGGCGCGGATCCGAGAGTCCTTGATCATGGCCGCCATGGCGCTGGCACCGCCGATCGACTGGCCCGCCATCGCGATTTTGGAGCGGTCGATCAGGCCGGAACCGTCCCACTTCGTCGTCAGCTGGTCGAGCACGAAGGAGACGTCGGCCGCCCGGCCCGTCACCACCCCGGTGCCGAAGCCCGTGTCAGTGTCGCTGTCGCACGCGAGGCATTCGGCGACCTGCCCGTCAGCCAGGGTCGTGGCGTAGCTTTCGTAGGTGTGGTCGATGCCGGCCACAACGTAGCCTCGGCTGGCCAGATCCTCGGCCAGGGACGTGAGCATGCTCATCGGCCTGGTGAAGCCGGGGGAGAGCACCACCAGCGGAATCTTGCGCCCCGCGGGTTTCGCGTCTTTGACGGCGTTGGTTCGAGTCTTGCTCAGCGTGTCGTCCGGCACGCCGCCGATCCCCCACCCCCTCAGGACGAGCTCCGACTCCTTCGGCGACATGTACGGCGCCTTCCGCCCGTCGCGCTGCTTGGTCGGATACCACAGGGTGACCTTGAGCTCCCTGGCATCGACGTCGAGGTTCCAGGGATCGGGGCGCGAGGTGTCCTTCATATGCAGGACGGTGGTGCCGACCGGATGGGCGCCAGTGGGCGCGGGCAGGACGGCGGGGCCGGTGGGCGTGGCCGACGGGACAGCGGAGCGAGGCGGCGTGGGCGCGGAGCAGGCGGACGCGGTCAGGACGGCCAGTCCGGCGGCGGCTGCCAGGAGGAGTCTCATCGAGGAGTCCTTCATTTGTGCAGCAGGGTCAGGGCCTTGGCCAGCGCGGGGTCGCGCCCGGCGGCCGCGTCCTGCGGGGCCAGGGGCACGTGGTGGTCGGGAGCCACACCGATCCGGTTGATCTCCTCGCGGTCGGCCCCCAGGCCGTGCCTCGAGGGGAAGGCCAGGACGGTGTTGTTGCTGAGCAGGTACGGCTGCGCCGGGCCGGACATGAGACCGGCGGTTCTGGTGCCGACCAGCTTGCCGATGCGCAGGTCCTTGACCGCGGAGCTGACGTGCTCGCATGCCGAGACGCAGCCGCGATCGGTGAGCACGATCAGCGGCAGGTTGAGCAGCTCCACGGTGTCGTCAGTCCGCAGGCTCTCGCATTTGTCGTCCACGGTGCACAGGTAGTGGGTGACCTTGCCGTGGATGAACGCGCTCAGCAGCCGGGTCGACTCCGTGATTTGGCCGCCGCTGTTGCCGCGCAGGTCCAGCACGACGCCGGCGAGCGTCCGGCTGGTGCGCAACCTGGAGATCGCCTTGAGCACCCTGTTCGCGGAATCGGGAGCGAACCCGCGCAGCCGTACATAGGCGACGTCTTTCAGCAGCTTCGACTGCACCGTTTGCAGGGTGGCCAGGTCCCGCTGGTAGAGGCCGGGCTTGAGCGACACGCTCCACCGGCGGCCGGTGCTTTCCCGCAAGATCCCCAGCCGGACCGGAGGATCCTGCGGGTATCGCGGGAAGAGGGCGGCGATCGCGGGCGTGGCCTTCCCGTCGATGAAGGGCGCCGAACCGTTGATCGATTCGATGATGTCGCCCGGGCGCAGTCCGGCCTTCTGCGCCGCGCCACCCTGCACGGTGGTCACGAACAGCGGAGGCAGGGCCACCCCCAGGTTGCGGTCGCCATCGACGTTCGCCTGCAGACCCAGGCCGTAGCCGTCGCCTTCGTAGTAGTCGGGGTGCCGCCCTTTGACGTCGTGTGCCCAGGAGGCGTGGTTGTCGTCGAGGCTGGCCACCATGGCCTCCAGGGTGGCCACGGCCAGCTTGACGTGCAGGTCGGGGACCTGATCGGTGACCTTCCGGAAGGTGGCCTCGAAAGCGGTCCAGTCGGCTTTGCGGTCACCTTTCAGCGCCGGCATGGTCGCCTCGGGCACGTCGTGCCCGTTACGGTTGAGCTCCTGCGTCAAGGCGATGAATCCGGCGATCAGCAGTGAGCGGGCGTCCAGCGTGGCGCCGCTGTAGTAGTTGGCGAGGATGCAGAAGTAAGCCTGCTCGACCACGTCGATCGTGGTGGGCTTCTCCTCGCCGGGAGCGCTCTGGGGCGCCGTGCAGACCGTGCCGCCCGCCGTGCTCGCCTGGCTGCGCGGGGGCGTCGGCGCCGTGCAGGCCGCCGCCAGGAGGAGGGCGAGCCCCGCGGTGGCGGTCCTGATGACGGTCATGACAGCCGCCTGCGGATCCACCAGAAGGACAACCAGGTGAGGGCGAGGGTGAGGATGGCGTAGATCCCGGTCTCGATCCACTGCAAGGGCCAGAAACGTTCGAGGGGCTGGTAGGTCGCCTGCTGCCGGTAGCCGAGCCGGTTGATCTCGGCCAAGCAGCCGTCCTGACCGGCGGCCGATCCCGATGGTGCACAGGGTCCCGACGTCGTGGAGATCCGGATGGATGCTCCACCATCACCACCGGCGATCGCGCGTCCGGATGGGTCGAGCAGATTGTTGGTCAGGACCCAGGCGCCCGCGTGGCCGGGAACGGCCGAATTCAGCGTGATCCTCGGATATCGGCCTCCGTCCCGTGGAATGTTGATGCTGTCCACGTTCGCCCGGCCGAGTTCGAAGGTCGCGGTGATCGAGGGCATCAGGTGGGGACGGATCAGCAGCGGCATGGCGAGCTGGATCGCGGCGAAGACGGCCAGCGTAAGGGCCATGGCGGGCAGCGTGCGGCGCACCAGCATGCCCACGGTCACGCCCAGGACGAAGGCGAAGGCTGCATACCCCATCGGGGCGATGCCGCGTGCGCCGAACACCAGGGGCGCCATCAGGGCCAGGTCCCCCGGAGCCGACTTGTCCAGAGGCTCGGACCACCAGGTCACCGCGAGGCCGCACAGGCCGGTGGCGGCCACGGCGACCAGGCCGGTGAGCCCGAGCTTGACCGCCAGCCAGCGGGCGCGGGTGATGCTCTGGTTCCACACCAGCAGGTGCGTGCCCGTCTCCAGCTCGCGGGTGATCAAAGGTGCTCCCCAGAAGAGCCCGACGAGAGCGGGCAGGAGCAGCACGACGAGGCTGACGGCCATGAAGGGAAGGTCGTACTGGCCGAAGAAGCGGTCGTAGAAGCGGCCGCAGGTGTCGTCCTGGATACAGCCGGCGATCCCGGCGGAGTAGCCGGAGGCCAGGCCCGGTCCGGTCGCAGCCAGGGCGATGGCGAGAATGACGAGCAGGGCGGCCACCATCGCGGCCGAGGCGCGGAGCTGGCGCCACGTCAGCCAGATCATCGCTGCACCTCCAGGGCGAGGCGCCGGTTATCGGCGGTGTGCTTGTCCATGTAGGCCAGGACGAGGTCCTCCAGGTTGAGCTGGGTGACCGTCCAGGCGGGGTCGTGGATCGGGGCGTCGGTACGGATCACGAACGTGCTCTGCCGGTCGGTATGCCGGGCGGAGATCACGTGCTGGTCGGCGGGGAGCCGGTCGGGATCGCGGCGCGGGCCGGTGAGCCGGTGATGAGTGGCCAGCAGCTGGTCGACCTCTCCCGCCACCTGGACGCGGGAGTCGACGAGCACGATCAGGAAGTCGCAGACCCGTTCCAGGTCGGAGACCAGGTGGGAGGAGAGCACGACGCTGAACTGGTGCTCGACGGTCGCCTCCATCAGCCCCTGCAGGAACTCGCGGCGGGCGAGCGGGTCGAGCGAGGCGACCGGCTCGTCCAGGATCAGCAGCTCGGGACGCTTGGCCAGGCCCAGGGTGAGGGCGAGCTGAGCGCGCTGACCGCCCGAAAGCCTGCCCGCCCGCTGGGTGGGGACGAGACCGAGTCGCGCGATCCGTTCCCGCGCCATGGTGGCGTCCCAGCGGGGGTTGAGCCGAGCTCCCAGCCGCAGGTGATCGGCGACGGTCAGCCCGGCGTAGACGGGGGTGTCCTGGGCGACGAAGCCGACCTTGGCCAGCTGTCCGGGACCGTCGGCGGGACGGCCGCCGAGCACGGTGATGCCGCCGGCCGTGGGGTTCAGCTGGCCGCCGGCCAGCTTCAGCAGCGTGGTCTTGCCGGCGCCGTTGGGGCCCACCAGCCCGACGACGTGCCCCGCCGGGATGTCGATGGTGCAATCGCGCAGCGCCCAGCGTCGGCCGTATTTCTTGCCCAGCCCCTGGGCCTCTAAGACAGCGGTCACGCTATGTCCTCCTCTTGTGAGCTGGTCCGAAAGGTGGCCATGAAGAGGGCCTCGATGCTTTCGTCGTCGAGTCCGGCCCGGCGAGCCCTGGCCAGCCAGCGCCGCAGGTCTTGACGGAGCGGGCCGTGCGCGGCCAGCGAGGTGTCGGTCAGCGTCTTCGTCACGAATGTCCCGACGCCCGGCCGGGCGGCCGCCAGGCCCTCGTGCTCGAGCTCCCGATAGGCCTTGAGCACCGTGTTGGGGTTGATCGCCAATTGCGCCACCACCTCCTTGACGGTCGGGAGCTGGTCACCCTCACGCAGCAGACCGAGCCGCAGCGCGTGTCGTACCTGCTGAACCAGCTGCAGGTACGGCGAGACACCCGACCTGCCGTCCAGATGGAACTCGATCAACGGCTCCTCCATTTATCTAGTCTCCTAGTACTTTAGATGCCTAGATGTTAAAGGATCATAAGGAGCGCTTTCTGGCCGCCGTCGCGGGACTGCTCGCCCTCACGGCCCCCATCGTCTGGGCGCCGGCCCCCGCCGCTGCCGCGGGCACCCAGGACGCTGTATCTCCCGAAGCCGACCGGCCCCCCACCGGGGCGGCACGACATCACTGCACCTGACCGACACCTCCCGCCCCGACCCGTGGGTCCCCGCGGCCAAGACGAGGGAGCTCATGGTCTCCCTGTGGTACCCGACGGCGGCGCGTGCCGGACGGCGTACGCCGTACGTCACACCCAAGGAGTCGGAGCTGCTCTTGAAGGGCTCCGGGGATGGCGCGGCGCATGCGGCGATGTCCGCTTTGGGCGTAATGCGAGCTTGTGGGGGTATATCGCCCTGGTGGGTCGTGAATACGCCCATGATTTCTCGAAGGGGGCGAAGCCATGACCTTCCCGCGTTACATGTCCGCCGCGAGAATCTGCCTGCTCGTGCCCGCTGGGCCGGGGCCGGATCCGGTGCATCCGCGCAAGAGGATCAACAGCGACAGCAGCAGTCGTTCCCGGCATCGTCGCAGTCGTCGTTGAGCCACCCTGGCCGCCCGCTCCCTCGGGAGCGGCGGCCAGCGCATGACCGGGTCATTCAAGACGCCGGCGGTCGAGTTCGCCGAGGATGCCGACCAGGCCCAGTTCGAAGCGGTGGGTGAGGCCAGGGCGGGCGGTCAGCTCGTCCGCGACGGCCGTCAGGTGGGGGTAGCGGTCGGCGGGCAGCTCGCGCAGGAAATCGGTGATCTGGCTGAGGCGTGCGTGGTTGGCGGGACCCTTGCCGAAGGCGATCTCCTGACCGGCGAAGCCGACGACGTAGAAGAGCAGGAGCAGATAGCCGTAACCGGACAGCCGGTTGTCGAACCCCGCCTGGCGCAGGATGCCGACGATGTGGTCGGCCAGCCGCAGCCCGTTGGGGCCGAAGGGGACCCTGCCCGGCAGGAGGCGGGTGGCCGCGGGGTGGGCGAGGAGGACCTGCCGGAGTTCGAGGCCGATGCCGACCAGCCGCTCGTCCCAGGGCCGGCTGTCGTCGTCCGACAGCGGGCACTTGCCCACGACCACGTCGATGAGCAGATCGAACAGCTCGTCCTTGCTGCGTACGTGCCAGTAGAGCGACGGCGACTTGATGCCGAGCGCGACGGCGAGCTTGCGCATGCTGAAGGCGTCGAAGCCCTGTTCGTCCAGTAGGTCGAGCGCCGCCTGAGCGATCTGGGCGCGGTCCAGCCGAGGTTCCGCCTCCCCGACGCCGCCTGGGAAGCCGGGATCTTGACGTGCCATGCGGGCTCCCTTGTTTCTGCGCGTCCCCAATCTAGCACTGCAAGGGAATCCCTAGCAGTGTTAGGGTACGCCTTGCAGTGCTAGGGAACATTCGCGAAGGGACGGCTGGAATGCAGGTGATCGTCATCGGTGCCGGGCTGGGTGGACTGTGCCTGGCTCAAGGGCTCCGACAGAGGAACATCGACGTCGCCGTGTACGAGAGCGACGCCTCGCTCACGTCCCGCCGGCAGGGCTACCGGATCCACATCGACGGGCACGGCGACCGGGCCCTGGCCGCCAATCTGCCCGCGCAGCTGCACCGGCTGTTCCGGGCCACCGCCGGAGTGCCGCGGACCAGCACCCCGGTCTTCGATCACCGGCTCGAGCGGCTGGCGGTCCTGGAGCCGTCCGACGACGGTGTGCACCTGGCGGTCAACCGTTTGACGCTGCGGCAGATCCTGCTCGCGGGCCTGGAGGACGTGGTCCGGTTCGGCAGACGCTTCACGCACTACCGTGTCGGTGCCGGCGACCGTGTCACCGCGTACTTCTCCGACGGCACCGCCGCGACCGGCGACGTGCTCGTGGCGGCGGACGGCGTGAACTCCCCGGTGCGCAGGCAGTACCTGCCGCACGCGCGCGTGGTGGACACGGGCCTGCGGCAGCTGTACGGCAAGGTGCCGCTCACGCCGCAGACCCGCGACCTGTTCCTGGACGACATGTTCGCCGTGTTCACGCCGATCGTCGGCCCGGACGGGAGCTTCGTCGGCGTCGCCCCGGTGGAGTATCCCGAGCCCGTACGGCAGGCCGCCGCCAGGCTCGCCCCCGAGGTCGGACTGCGTGACACCGAGGACTACATGACCTGCTCCTTCGGCGCCCGCCGCGAGCTCCTGCCGCCCGACGACGAACTGCGCGCGATGTCAGGGGCCGAGCTGCGTGCCATGGCACTGCGGATGATCGACGGCTGGCATCCCGGGGTACGCGCGATCATCGACCACTGGGACACGTCCACGGTCTTCCCGCTGGCCCTCCGTACCAGCGTGCCGATCGAGCCCTGGCCGACGACCGGCATCACGCTGCTCGGGGACGCCATTCACGCGATGAGCCCCGCGGGCGGGGTCGGCGCGAACACCGCGCTGCGGGACGCGGGCGCGCTCGCCGCCGCGCTCGGCGAGGCCGCCGCCGGCAGGCCGCTCGTTGCGGCGCTGGCCGAGTACGAGGCCGCGATGGTCGCCTATGGCTTCGCCGCCGTACGTACCTCTGCCGAGAACGGGCGGCGCCTGCTCGGCCAGGACCCTCTTCCCGCAGCCTGACCGTGAAGCCGGCGAGCGGGAGTGCGCGGTCACGCCGGCAGGGAGTCCAGCTGGGTGAGGAGCCGCGCCTTGCCCGATCGGTCCAGCCAGGTGCCGAAGTCCATGAGGCCGGCGTGGGCCTCTCGCAGAGGCCCGAGGTCGGAGTCGTAGTAGGTCTCGTCGGCCCAGGTGAAGACCTTGGCCACCTCGGGATCGTGCTCCCACAGGACCTCGAGCGGGATCCGCGTGTGCGGCACCGGCCGGCCGGCCGCCGCGCTCAGCGCGTCGGCGATCTGCGGGGCGGTCAGCCTGTCGCCGGTGACGTCCACGGCCTTGCCCAGGTACGCGGCAGGGTCCGCGAACGCCAGCGCGGCGACGGCCCCGATGTCGTCGATGGCGACGAGCTGCATGACCACGTCGTCCCGCCAGGGCACGTTGAGCGAGCCGTTCTGGAAGAACCGTGCCGGGCTGGTGAAGTCCTCCATGAACCCCGCGGGGCGCAGGATCGTCGCGGGCACATCCAGGTCGCGGATGTGCTTCTCGATCTGCCACTTGTCGATGGCGCCCCAGCCGTGCTCCACGTAGAACCGGTTCTGGCTCTCGACGCCGCCGACTGACGAGTACACCAAGTGCCGCACGTCCGCGGCCTTGGCGGCGTCCGCGACGTTCTTGCCTTGGGCGATCTCGTTGTCGTTGGCGGACTGGACGCTGTAGATGCCGTACGCGCCGCTCGCTGCCGCGGTGATGGAGGCGCGGTCGTCGAGGTCGCCGCGGACGAGTTCGGCGCCGGCGGCGGCGAGTTCGACGGCCGCGGGCACGGTGTCGTCGCGAACGAGGGCACGGACCCGCCAGCCGTCGGCCAGCAGGTGGCGGGCGGTGGCGCCGCCCTGGTTCCCGGTGGCGCCGATCACGAGGACGGTCTTGTCGTGCGTGTCCATCAGTTGCTCCTGCTTTCGGGTGATGTGGCTGACGAGTCGTGACTATATGACGATTTTCAAAAGTTAGTCAACTAAAGAATCGTCGTCTCCTCTGTAGACGATGTTTCTTTCGCGCGCTAACGTTGTCTTCGACGGAGACGACGTTGGAGGAACCCTGCGTCGGGCGTGGTAGTACTGGGAATCCGCGAAGGAGGCCGGACAGACAAGCAGGGGCACCCATGACCCAGCGCTACCTCGGTGTCCTCGGCATCGCCGAGGCCCTGAGCGTGACCAGGCATGCGGTGCACAAGTGGCGCAGCCGCTATTCGGACGACTCCGATCACCCGTTCCCCGTGCCGGACGTCGAGGTCGACGGGGCTCCCGGCTGGCGGCCGGAACGGCTGACGGAGATCGTGCAGTGGCGTGAGGGGCTGCCCGGACGCGGCGCGGGCGGGGGGCGTCCTTCCCTCGCGCGTCAGGAGTACCTCAAGGAAGCGGCGGCGCGTGGCCTGACCCGTGACGAGGCGATACGCACGCTCGCCACGTTCACCGAAGAGTTTCCCGAGATGACCGAGCCGGAGCTCTGCGCCTGGCTCGTCGGGAAATGGCGTAGCTAGCCCTTCCGCCAGACCTCATCAGCACCTCATCAGCACGGAAGGCGATGACGCATGCCCGAAATCGGCCCAACAGTCGGCGGGAACACCGCACCGGGATTCGAAGCAGTACGTGAGGCGTTCGCGGCCAACCTGGCCGGCGGCGCGGACATAGGAGCCGCGGTCAGCGTCTACCTGCACGGACGGAAGGTCGTCGATCTGTGGGGCGGTATCGCCGATCCTGAGACCGGCCGCCCGTGGGGACGCGACACCCTGCAACTCGTCTACTCCACCACCAAAGCCGTCACGGCCACCTGCGCCCTCCTGCTGGCCCAGCGGGGAGAGCTGGACCTCGACGCGCCCGTGGCCGAATGCTGGCCGGAGTTCGCGGCCAACGGAAAGGACCGCCTCCCGGTCCGCTGGCTGCTCACCCACCAGGCCGGGCTGCCCGCGCTCGATCACCCGGTCACGCCGGAGGAGGCGATCGCCTGGGAGCCCATGGTGGCGGCGCTGGCGGCCCAGCGTCCGTACTGGGAGCCGGGCACGGACCACGGCTACCACGGGCTCACGTACGGCTGGCTCGTCGGAGAGGTCGTCCGACGGGTGTCCGGCCGCAGCATCGGCACGTTCCTCGCGGAGGAGATCGCCGCACCGCTCGGGCTGGACCTGTGGATCGGGCTGCCGAAGACCGAGCAGCACCGGGTCAGCCGGATCATCGCGCCCCCGCCCGACTGGGAGGCCATGGCCAGGATCGACCTGAACGCCCTGCCCGAACCCCTGCGCGAGGTCATGGCGGCCTACGCCGATCCGGCCTCGCTGACCAGGCGCTCGCTCGCCGTCGTCACGCCCCCGCTGGACCACGACAGGCCGGAGGAGCAGGCCGCGGAGATGCCCGCGACCAACGGCATCTGTACGGCCCGCGCGCTGGCCCGCTTCTACGCCGCGCTCATCGGCGAGGTCGACGGGCACCGCATTCTCACCGCCGAGACCTTGGCCGCCGCGACCACGGAACAGGTCAGCGGCATCGACCGCATCCTGCGGGTACCCGTCCGCATAGGCACCGGTTTCGGTCTCCCGACACCGGACGCGTTCTGGTACTCGCCCACCGCCTTCGGCTTCCCCGGCCGCGGCGGATCGATCGGCTTCGCCGACCCGGCGACCGGGCTCGCGTTCGGCTACGTCATGAACCGTGTCCTGGAAGGCGTGCCGGACCTCAGGGCCGCGAACCTCCTCGCCGCGGTCCAGCGGTCGATGAAGGCTCTCGGCCTCGGATAGCTTCTCAGAGCGTCCAGAGAGAAGCGGTGCCGTCCTTGCAGCCGGTGGCCAGGTGGCGGCCGTCCGGGCCGAAGGCGAGCGTGGTGACGGCCTTGCGATGGACGGCGCCCTCGGCGAGGAGACTGGGGTGGTAGGGATCGGAGACATCCCAGAAGGCGACGCCGCCACGGGTGTCTCCGGTGGCGGCCAGCGGCTCGGACGGGTGGAAGTCGGTGCTGCGCCACACCCCTGGGCGGACGCGGTCGCGGGCCAGGTGCGCCACGGGTTCGCGGCGGCGAGGCTCGTGCAGATCCCACAGGCAGACCCCGCCGACCGTGCTGGCGGCCAGGAGCCTGCCGTCCGTGCTGTAGCGGAGCCAGCGAGCCCGGCCGTTGTTCGTCTCCAACGTCTGCGCCAGGCTCAGCCGGCCGCGCTCCGTGACCTGCCACACGAAGACCGCTCCGCGCCTGTCAGGGCAGGCCAGGAACGCCCCGTCGGGTGAGAACGCCAGCGCGTCCACGGTGGGCGCCTTGATCTTCGTCTCGGTGAGCTTCTGCGGCGAGGCAGGCTCTCCCAAGTCCCACATCCGCAGCCGCCCGCCCGCGTGGCCGGTCGCCAGCATGCCCGTGCCGGGGCGGAAGGCCAGCGCGAAGGCCGCGCTCACGTCTCCTGTGGCGAACGCCGTCGAGCGGTCGTACCACCTGTGCACGTAGAGCGACCGGATCGGACCGGAGCCCGGGTACTCCCACACCGACGCCACGCGCATCCTGCCGCCGTTGGTCGCCACCACCGGCTGTCCGGGGTGAAAGCCTGCCGTGGTCACCGACTGCGGTCCGGTGCCGGGCCGTACGGCGCCGCGGGCGACCGGACCGTCCCCCGCGCTCAGACCCCACAGGGTGGTCTGCCGGCCCGCGCCCACCAGCAGCAGGTCACCGGCGGCGTTGAAGACGACGACGCTGATCCGCCCGTGCTCACCGGGCAGGGCGCTGACGAGTCGAAGGTTCACCGGTCCTCCTCGAGGTCCCACAGGACGACGGTCTGGTCAAGGCTGCCTGTGGCCAGCCGGCGACCGTCCGGGGTGAAGGCCGCCGCGGTGGCGGTCCCCTGACCGCCGAGCGTCGCCACCCGTACCGGGTTGCGTGGGTCGGAGATGTCCCAGAGGATCGCGCACGACACCGACGTCCCGGTCAGGAGCAGGTGTCCCTGCGGGCTGAAGGCGGTGGTGAGAGCCGCGTCGTCGCTCGCCAGCCGCGTCTGACCGGTGATCCGCGCCAACTGGGTGGGGTTGTCGCCCAGCCCCCAGATGCTCACGGTCGCATCGCGCCCGGCGACCGCGAGCAACCGCCCGTCCGGGCTGAAGACCGCGGCGAACACCCACCCCGAACGACAGCGGAGGCGGTGGCGCACGGCCGGCTCCGACGGCTCTCGCACATCCCAGAGCAGCACGTTTCCATCTCTGCCGCCGGTCGCCAGCCACGTGCCGTCCATGCTGAACGCGACCGTGCGCACGGCCCTGCCGTGCCCGGTCAGCGTGGCCACGCGCGTCGGCGTGAACGGGTCCGAGAGGTCCCAGAGCCCGGCCGTCCTGTCCTGGCTGGCCGTCGCGAGCAGCGATCCGTCCGGGTGGAAGGCCAGACCGGCCACCGGCCGGCGGTGTCCCTTGAGCGAGGAGCCGCGGGTGGGCCTGCGCGGGTCGGAGATGTCCCAGAGCATGACCTGGCGGTCCCAGGATCCGGTCGCCAGGGTCCGCCCGTCCGGGCTGATCGCCACAGCGTCGATCCTCCGCACCTTGGTGGCGGCCATGCCGTGCCAGAATCGCGCGGCTTCGTCCCCCTCCGCCGTGTCCCACAGCACCGCTTCGGCGGCGCGGCTACCGGCGGCCAGGTGGCGTCCCTCCGGGGAGAAGGCCAGGCTGATCACGACGCCTCCGAGGCGTTCGGACCGGAAGACGGGCTCGGGATGCGGCAACCGGGAGAGCTGGAGCGCGTCGCCGCCGATCGCCTCCGCGCGGCCGGCGAAATGGTCGCGGATGATCCGGTGGGCGAACTGGTAGCCGCCACCGACGCGGTTCAGGATCAGGTGATCGGTCGCGTGGTCGAGGAAGGCGACCATGTCGGAGGGGATCAGCCGGTCGCCGCGCAGCCGCCGGACCAGCAGGCGATGACGCAGGTAGGAGTTGCCGCCGACACTGAACAGGCAGGCCAGGCCGGTGAGGAGTGCGGTCAGCCCGCCCAGTGGAAGGCCGGTGCCGGGCTCGAGGCCCTCGTAGCAGACCCCGCTCATGATCCCGGCCGCGAGACCGTGCAGCGCCCCGCGAACCAGGCCGCCCCTTCCGGCGGCCTGGATGCCCTTTCCCGGCACCTGCGGCCGCAACGCCGGTGACGCGTCGGCGGACATGGACAGTATCGCCAGCTCCGTCACCAGCGCCGCCGTGATCAGCGCCGTGACGAGGTCCACCCCCCAAGCCGTCCCCGTGCCGGTCCAGATCAGAAAGAGCGACGCCCGCCAGCGCTGGCGCCGCATGAACAGCTCGGTACTGATGTGGATCGGCTCGACCGGCTCGATCCCGCGCTGCGCCATGAAGATCAGCACCAGGTCCAGCGCGAGCAGCGCCCCGGTGATCGAACTGGCGTACGGCGGGCTCACGGTGACGGAGATCAGCCAGATGAGCAGCGCTCCCGCCAGGCCCAGGACCGCCGCCTCGAGCACCGGGAGCCCCAGTCGTAGCCACCTGGCCCCGCGCTGGTCGGGCAGCCAGTTGGGCTGCATCCAATCGGGATAGAAGTCGACCAGGTTGCGGTGGTGGAGCTCCCAGGCGATCCAGCTGAGCCAGCGATGCGAGTCATCCGGCTGGTAGGGCCGGTCTTCGGGCCGCCGCAGCGCCTCGACGGCCCCGCGGGGGCGTGCCAGCATGCGTTCGGCGTACGTGGCGACGATCGCGGCACGCCGTTCCTCGAGGTCTCCCGGCCCGGGGACGGATACGGGGCCGGGCCCGGCGGAGATCGCTGCGACGAGGGAGAGCATCAGCGGCGAGGAGACGATCTGCGCGAGCTGCGCATCCGAGCGAATGGCGGCCAGCACGCCGGCGAGCGCGTCACCACCCGCCTGGAGGAACTCCTCGATCTGGCTCGGTGCTAAAGGGTGAATGACCACGGCCCCCTTGAGCCGCAGCTTGCCGGTGAGCGACTCGTAGTCGGCGGTCCTGCTGCACACGGCCAGGGGGACCATGCCGTGATCTCTGTTGTACTGGTTGATCGCCTGCAGGCAGGCCTCGCGGTCTTCGGAGACCACCTCGTCGAGCCCGTCGAGCAGCACGGCGAAGCGATTTTCCGTCACCCACTTGGTCGCCGTCTCCGCCGGCATGCCGTACCGTTCGCGCAGTTCGTCGGCCAGCCACGTCGCCAGCGCGCCCTTCGCCGCCGTCCAGGTGGCGAGCTGGAAGTAGACCGGGATGCGGCAGTCGGCGTTCTCTTCGGCCTGCCGTAGCAGGTCGCTGAGGTAGGTCAGCAGCATCGCGGTCTTGCCGCTGCCCGGCTCGCCCAGCACCAGCAGGTGGCCGTTGAAGCCCATCGCGATCTCCAGCAGCGAGGCTGTACCCGGAAGCGGCTGGTCGGGCTGGTCGTACTCGCGGACCCAGGCGCCGAAGGGGTGGTCGACGGCGCTGTTACGCAGGGTGGCACCGAGGTCTAGCCAATGGGGCTGCGCACGCCGGACGTCCGCCAGGACGCCGTCCACCCAGTACGCGCGCACGACGGCCAGCAGTTGCGCCCGGATCTCCCGCTCCCTCGGGTCCGGAGCGGCGATGTGCTGCTGGATGAAGATCGCGCCGACGTTCTGCGCCGCCACGGACTGCTGCCCCGCGGCGACGATCGTCGGCCCGCCGCCCTGCGCCGTCACGGGTTGCCGCACCTCGGTGCCTGGCTGCGCAAATGCCTTCGGGTCCGCCTCGACGGCCGCCGCCTTCTGGGCCGCTCTGAGCGCGTTGATCTCTCCCAGCGCGACGGCGAGCTTGCCGGCGAAGACAGGATCGGCCGCGGCCTCGGCCGCCAACGCGGCCGTGGTGGGGGACCGGCCGAGACGATCGGTCACAATGACGTGCAACCGCTCCAGAGCCGCATCGAGCAACCGCGAGACGGGGGTGTTCGAGCGTCCCGGATTTCCGGTCGCCCATTCTTCTAGATAATGCACAACCAGATCGAGCTCGGACATCGATTCCTTCAGCCAGCTGTACACCTTATTCGCGGACCGAGCGTACGTTAACCGCTGACGACCGTTCCGCGGAAATGGCTAATTCGTGTTCAGGTGGTTGTGATCACCCGTGACGACGTTGCCGAAAATCGTCTGGGCGGCGACGGAACCCTCGCCGGATGCCTCGATCCTCGGCTGTCCCCCTGCCGGCGTCGTCGGCGGGGCTGCCGCCTGGCGACGCGCGATGATCACGCTGTAGATCGACACGGCCAGGCCCGCGACTCCGACGAACAGCCCGGCACTGCTGGCGATTTTGTCTGATTTGTCGAGACCGACGCTGAAGAAGAGCCAGACGCCGAAACCGACCAGAATTACCCCACTTATGCCCGCGCCCCAGCGCAAGATCCTGGCCATGCCGTCATTATCCCATATACCGAAGAAAACGCCTCGCTTAATCAACCGTCCAGAGCGTATTCGAGAAGGTCATTCATGTTCGCGTGGCGCCGCCTGTCGGGGTCGCCGGGCCGCGGCGATCGAAGGACTACACCGATGACGGATGCCCCAACCCCCACGCTCCCCCACCCGGACGTGCTACGGGAGATCGCGCGTCTGGGGCGCCGGTGCTGGCGGGCAAGCGAACCGGGGCTTGGGGTGGGCTCCAGCAGGCTTGCCCGGTGACCGGCCAACGGATGGGGACGGCGAGCGGGGTGGTACGGGGGTAGAAGGGGGCGTGAGCCCCCTGGAGAACGCGGTCCGGAGCCGACTCGCGCGAAGCGCCTCCCTGGCGGAGGCCCCGTGCTTTTCGGCCCCGGGACGGGCTCAGCCTTTGACCGCGCCGACTATGACGCCCTTGATGAAGTGGCGCTGGACGAACGGGTAGATGGCGGCGACCGGGATCATGGCCAGCACGAGGACCGCCATCCGGACGGAGGTGACCGGGACGGCGGCCAGGCCCAGGCTGCTGGCGTCCACCGTGCCCGAGGCGGTCTGCATGGGGGCGCCGTCCAGCACGTAGGTCCGCAGCACCAGCTGCAAGGGCCACTTGGCGCTGTCATTGAGGTAGAGCATGGCGTTGAAGAACGCGTTCCAGTACGACACCGCGTAGAACAGGCCGATCACCGCCAGCGCCGCCTTGGACAGCGGCAGCACGATCTTGCGGAAGATGAGGAAGTCGCTCGCTCCCTCGATCTTGGCGCTCTCGATCACCTCTCCGGGGATGCCCATGAAGAACGAGCGCAGCACGACCAGGTTGAAGGCCGAGATGGCGCCGGGAAGGATCAGCGACCAGTAACTGTCGATCAGGCCCAGGCTGTTGACCAGCAGGTATGAGGGGATGATGCCGGGTCCGAACAGGAAGGTCGCCAACACCGCGAACAGCAGTGGCCGATGCAGGAACGAGCCTGGACGCGACAACCCGTAGGCGGCCATGGCGGTAACGCTCAGGCTGATGGCCGTGCCGACGGCGGTGACGCCGATGCTGACGAGGAGCGCCTTGACCACCACGCCGCCACCGAGCACCTCGGCGTAGGCCTGGAAGCTGAACCCGTCGGGGATCATCACGAGGCCGCCCGCCTCGTTGATGGCCTTCCCGGAGGAGATGCTCGTCAGCACCACGACGTAGATCGGGAAGACGACGACGAGCACCATGATGACGAGGCCGACCGCCTTGGTGAGCTTGCCGGCGATGGACGGCTCGTCGTCCCAGGTGGGCCGGAGCCGCGAGCGTGTGATGGTCGTCATGAGACGGCCTCCGGAGTGAGCATCGCAGGGAGCGCCAGCGGACGAGGAGCGGAGCGCAGGAGGCCGTCGGGAAAATTGGGAAATACTGTCATGAGCGCTGATAGATTCCCTGTTCGCCGAGCCGGTGTGCGATCTTGTTGGAGATCAGGATGAGGGTCAGGCCGATCACGCCCTTGAAGAGGCTGGCCGCCGCCCCGATGCTGTAGTCGGCGGTCTGCAGGCCGAGCCAGTAGACGTAGGTGTCGATCACCTCGGCCGCGTCGGCGCCCACAGCGGACCGCTGGATCAGGAACTGTTCGAACCCGACGTTGAGCGCGTCGCCCAACCGCAGGATCAGCAGCAGGATGATGACCGGCCGGAGGCCGGGCAGCGTGATGTGCCACATCCGCCGCCACCTGGACGCTCCGTCGACCGCCGACGCCTCGTACAGGTTCGGGTCGATCGTGCTGAGTGCGGCCAGGAAGATGATCATGCCCCAGCCGGCGTCCTTCCACACCGACTGCGCCGTCACCAGGAGGAGGAACGTCTTGGGCTGGGTGGCCAGGTCGAAGCCCTCGAACCCGTGCTTGTCGAGCTCCTGCGCGAGCAGCCCCGCCCCGCCCAGCATGTCCTGGAACACCGTGACCACCAGCACCCAGGAGAAGAAGTGCGGCAGGTACACGACGTTCTGGATGAGCGCCCGCAACCGTGGCCGCAGCACGCTGTTGAGCAGGATCGCCAGCGCGATCGGCACGGGGAAGTAGAAGACGAGCTGGAACGCGGTGATCGTGAGGGTGTTGCGCGCGGCGTGCCAGAAGGCCGGATCGCCGAGCAGGTAGACGAAGTTGCCGAACCCGACCCACGGGCTGCCCAGGATCCCGTCCACCGTCGAGTAGTCCTGGAACGCGATGACGTTCCCCAGCGTGGGGACATAGTGGAACACCAGGAGCAGCGCGAGGGCCGGAAGCGTCAGGAGCAGCAGTTGCCAGTCCCGCCGCAGCCTGGTGCGCAGGGCCCCGGCTTTCCGCCTCCCGCGTGTGGTGGCCGCGGCGGGAACGGCGGTGTCCACAGCTGTCTGGCCGCTAGATGCGGCCATTGTCCTTCAGCACCTTCGTGTAGAACGTCCGGGCCTCCTCGCCGCCCGCGTCCCGCCACTGCTGCACGACGGTCGACAGGTCGGACAGGGGGCGGCGGCCCTTGACGATGTCGAGGACCTTGTCCTCCAGCGGCTGCTGCGCGGCGGCCATCCGCGACGGGTCCTGGGTGCGCAGGCCCTTGAACGGGTAGTCCTCCACGCTTTGGGACCAGACGTCGAGGTAGTCTCCGTACGTCTTGATGTAGTCGGGCGTGTAGGGAGCCATGGGCTCGACCTGGTTGGCCAGGAAGAAGTAGGTGGCCGGCTGCGCCTCCTGCTGGCCCTTCTTGGTGTAGACGGGGAAGCCGTTGGCGTCCTTGTCCTTCCAGTCCGTGCCTTCCACGCCGTACTTCCAGGTGTGGTACTCCTGCGTGCCGATGGGCGCGGCCAGCCAGTTCAGTATGCGGAGGAGCTCCTCGACCTTCTCCTTGGGCAGGTCCTTCTTCAGGAAGACGAACATCCAGGCCGGGTCGGAGTACCACCCGTAGGGCTTGCCGCCGTCGGCGGTCCAGTTGTGGGGCTGCATGTTGAAGGCGGGGTTGACCGGCGCCTGGCGGCTGATGGCCTCGTGCCAGGCGCCGGTCCCGTCATCGAAGATCAGTGCCTGGCCACCCTCGAACAGCTCCTTGCTCGGGTCGTTGGCCGATCCCGCCGCGACCACCCTGGGGTGGACCAGCTCCGCCTCGAACAGCTTGCGCATGAAGGCGACGGCGTCGGCGTACTCCTTCGTCTCGTACTTGTGCTCGAGCTTGCCGTTCGCCAACCGCCACTTCGACGGCACCCGGAAGGCCCGCTCGATCTCCTGGTGGAGCGTGGCGAACGCCCAGCGCTTCTTGGACTTGTCGGTGAGCTGCTTGCCCAGCTCGAACAGCTCGTCGGCGTTGTTCCAGAGCTTGGCGCCGAGCGTGTCGAAGATGTCCTTGCGGTAGTACGTCATGCGGGCCGGGCCCTGGCCCGGGTGTGGGACGGACATGAGCTTGCCGTTCCACACGCCGAACGCCCAGGCCTCCTCGGAGATCGCGGCGAGCATCGGGTACTGCGCCGATTTGTCGCCGGACAGGTAGGGGCCGAGGTCGAGGAAGAGCTTGTCCGCCTGGCGGTTGAAGTCGCCGAGCTTCTGGAGGACGAAGGCGGGGATGGCGGTGAGGTCACCGACGTTGCCCGCCGCGAGGATTGGCGCGATCTTGTCCGCGAAGCTGTTGCCGTCGATGATCTGGAACTTGACCGTGGCCCCGAGCGACTTGTTGACCAGGTCGTAGTAGGGGTTCGGACTTGGCGGCGGCGGCCCCCAGAGCGGGGTGATCGCCGTATAGCTCCCGCCGGCTCCGGGGGTTTGCGGGACGGCCTTGACCAGGTTCTTCGGGTAGGTATTGAAGCCGATCGCGATCGGCGTGTTCACGTCGGGGGTGACGCCCTTGTAGGGGATGTGCTTGGGCAGCAGCTGGGCCAGCTTGTCGACGGCCTCGGCCTTCCCAGTGCCCTTGCGGGCCACGGGCTGGCTGCAGGCGGCGGACATCAGCGTCACGCCGGCCAGGGTGAGGAATCCGCGCCGAGTTGTGGAACTCACGGCGTGCTCCCTTCCGGGGTGGGGGGACTCCGAGCTAGAGTTAGTTCGTCTATCAATCAAACAAATTAACGGAGGGTGACCCGCCGCCACAAGGGATCGCGCCCGATTGGTGGCCGGGCCCGCGATGCGGCATCCTATGGTCACGCCAGAGCGGGGAACGGGGCTGATTTGATCACTTCTTCCACCAACCCACGGCCGGCGGACTTCGCCGACGTCCGGGCCACCAACCTCGCGGTGGTGCTGCGCTTCGTGCGCGAGCACGCGCCCTGCTCCCGGGCGGACATCGCCGCCTCCACCGGACTCAACAAGGCGACCGTCTCCAGCCTGGTGGCCGACCTGATCGACCGGCGGCTGGTGCGCGAGATCGGGCTGACGGAGAACCGGGTCGGGCGTCCTGCGACGATGCTGGTCCTGGACGGCTCGCCGTACGCGGCGATCGGGATGGAGATCAACGTCGGCTACATCACGGCCGTGGCCGTCGACCTGGCGGGGGAGCGGCTGCTGTCATGGCGGCGTTCCTTCGACTCGGCGGAGCCCGCCGGGCAGGGGGTGGCCACGGTGGCGGCCGTCGTGCGCCGGGTGGTCAACCGGATGGCCAAGCAGGAGCGGCAGGTGCTCGGGCTGAGCGTGGCCGTGCCTGGGCTGGTCGACACGGCCGGAAGTGTCCGGTTCGCGCCCAACCTGGGCTGGCGTGACGCGGACCTGAGCGGCGACCTGGCCAAGGCGCTGCGCGACCCCGGCTTCACCATCCAGGTGGACAACGACGCCAACCTCGCCGCCCTGGCCGAGCAGCGCTTCGGCGCCCACTCCGGCGCCTCCGACCTGATCTACCTCACCGGCGAGATCGGCGTGGGCGCGGGCATCATCCTCGACGGGCGGCTGCGCCGTGGGCGCCTCGGGTTCAGCGGCGAGATCGGCCACGTCCAGCTCGACCCCGACGGCCCCGAGTGCCACTGCGGGCGCCGCGGCTGCCTGGAGGTCATGGCGGGGTTGGGCGCCGTGCTGGGCAGGGACCCGTCGCCGGCCGAGATCCAGGTGGAGATCGAGGAGTCCGTACGGCTGGCCCGCGCCGGCGACCCCGCCACCCTGGCGACGCTGGAGTCGGTGGGCCGCAGTCTCGGCCAAGGAGTGTCCATCCTGGCGAACCTGCTCAATCCCGAGGTGGTGATCCTCGGCGGCTACTACGTCCCGCTGACGCCGTGGCTCCTGCCCGCCGTCCAGGACGAAATGGCCGACCGCGTGATCGCCGCGGAGGCCGGCGGCTGCCAGGTGGTGGCCTCGACGCTGGGCCATGACGCGGCGGCGCTCGGCGGCGCAGCGAGAGTGCTGGACTCCATAGATTCAGGAAGATTGCCCCGAGTCCCTTGACCTGGGTCACGGGGGCGGGCACTCTTCAGTAAATCCACCGAAATGTCCGCGTAACTTCCCGAGGCCGGTCGTCGAAGCGCTTCGACACTCTCAGAGGGATGACCATGCAAGAACCCTTCCGCGACCCCGCTGTTCCGATTCCCGACCGGATCGACGACCTGGTGTGCCGGCTGACCCTCGAGGAGAAGGTGGGTCTGCTGCACCAGTACCAGGCCCCGGTCGAGCGGCTGGGCGTAGGGGCGTTCCGCACGGGCACCGAGGCGCTGCACGGGCTGGCCTGGCTCGGCACGGCCACCGTCTTCCCCCAGGCCGTCGGGCTCGCCTCGACGTGGGACCCCGACCTCGTGCGCAGGGTGGGCGAGGCGACCAGTGACGAGGTGCTGGCCTTCCACCACAAGGACCCGGCGGGCGCGGGCCGCAACGTGTGGGCCCCCGTGGTGAACCCGCTGCGCGACCCCCGCTGGGGGCGGAACGAGGAGGGTTACTCCGAGGATCCGTGGTTGACCGGGGTCATGGCCGCGGCCTATGCGCGCGGACTCAGTGGGAGCGCTCCCGAAATTCTGAAGACCGCCCCGACGCTCAAGCACTTCCTCGCCTACAACAACGAGACCGACCGCTGCACGACCTCCAGCAACCTGCCGCCGAGGGTGCTGCACGAGTACGAGCTGCCCGCCTTCAGGCCGGCCATCGAGCAGGGCGTGGCCGTGGCGGTCATGCCGTCGTACAACCTGGTCAACGGCCGCCCGGCGCACCTCAGCCCGCTGATCGGGCAGGTGCTGCGGGCGTGGGCGCCCGACGACCTGCTGGTGGTCAGCGACGCGTACGCGCCGGGCAACCTCACCGCGCTCCAGGGCTATCACGACACGCTGCCCGAGGCGTACGCGCACGCGATCAAGGCGGGGCTCGACAGCTTCACCCAGGACGACGACCGCTCCGAGGTCA
The DNA here is from genome assembly GCF_039535785.1 of Nonomuraea helvata. NCBI lineage: Bacteria > Bacillati > Actinomycetota > Actinomycetes > Streptosporangiales > Streptosporangiaceae > Nonomuraea > Nonomuraea helvata. Next base: position 388,999 of record NZ_BAAAXV010000009.1, on the reverse strand, counting down.
CGCTCGGCCACCTGCGCGAGGCGCTCGCGAAGGGCCTGATGAGCGAGGAGGACGTGGACGGCGCCGTCCGTCACGCGCTGTCGATCAGGTTCCGGCTGGGGGAGTTCGACCCGGGGACGCCGTACGACGACGTCAACGGGAACGTGGTCAACTGCCCCGAGCACCAGGCGCTGGCCGGGGAGGCGGCGCGGCGCTCGTTCGTGCTGCTGAAGAACGACGGGGTGCTGCCGCTCGACGGCGTGACGAAGATCGCGGTGATCGGGCAGCTCGGCGACGCGCTCATGGAGGACTGGTACAGCGGCACCCTCCCGTACGCGGTCACCGCCCGCCAGGGGCTGGGCGAGCGGTGCGAGACCGTCTTCTGCGAGGCCGTGGACCGGGTGACGCTGTCGTCGGAGTCCGGGCCCGTGGCCGCCGACCCCGCGGGCGGGCCGCTGAGCGTGGGGGCCGCCGAGGCGGGCACGTTCGACCTGTTCGACTGGGGCGGCGGGGCCTACGCGCTACGAGCCGTGGCGACCGGCCGGTTCGTGTCGGTGGACGGTGTCACGCTGGTGAACGACCAGCCGGGGCCGAACGGGTGGGAGGTGCGCCAGACGTTCAGGATGGAAGAGCGGCCGCGCGGCACGCTCGCCCTGCGCCACATCTCGACCGGCTGCTACGTCGGCGCGGGCGACGACGGCGTGCTGCGCCTGGTTGATGACGCCGACCAGGCGGTCTGGCTGGCCATGGAGGTGGTCAGGAGCGGCACCGAGCAGGCCGCCCGCCTGGCCGCCGCGGCCGACGTCGCGGTCGTGGTGGTCGGCGACCACCCGCTCGTGAACGGACGCGAGACCGAGGACCGCATGACGCTGGCCCTCGCCCCCGCCCAGGACGCCGTGGTGCGGGCCGCCCGCAAGGCGAACCCGCGCACCGTCATGGTCATCACCAGCGGCTACCCGCTGACCTGGACCGACGACGAGATCCCGGCCGTGCTCTGGTCGGCGCACGGCGGTCAGGAGTACGGCCACGCGCTGGCCGAGGTGCTCTTCGGCGACGCCGACCCGGAGGGCCGCCTCACCCAGACGTGGTACCGCTCGGAGCAGGAGCTGCCCGACCTGCTCGACTACGACATCATCGCCTCCGACGCCACGTACCTGTACTTCCGCGGCGTCCCGCTCCACCCGTTCGGCCACGGACTCAGCTACACCACCTTCGACTACGCGGACCTGCGCGTACACGTGGAAGGCGACGTGGTCAGAGCCGAGGCCACCGTGACGAACACCGGCACCAGGCCCGGCGTCGAGGTCGTCCAGTTCTACACCCACCAGCAGCGCTCCCGCGTCAAGCAGCCGCTGCGCCGCCTGCGCGGCTTCGAGAAGGTACGCCTCGCGCCCGGCGAGAGCCGCGCCGTCACGCTGACGCTGCCCGTCTCCGAGCTGGCCTTCTGGGACGTGACCAGGGGCGGGTTCGTCGTGGAGAGCGCGCCGCACCAGCTCATGGTCGGCCGCAGCGCCACCGACCTGCGCCTGAGCGCCCGCTTCGAGGTCGACGGCGAGACCGTCCCGCCCCAGTCGGGGCTGCTGCGCGCCGCCGCCCACGACGAGTACGACGCGATCACGTTCGTGGACGAGACCAAGGTGGACGGTGACGCCGTCAGGTCCGACGCGGAGGGCGCGTGGATCCTGTTCCGGCAGGTGGACCTCGGCGCCGCCACGACCTGCGTGGCGACGGCGGGCAGCACGGAGGGCGGCGTGATCACCGTCCGCCGCGGCGACCCCCTCTACGGTCAGGCCCTCGCCACGTTCCCGGTACCCAGGACCGACCGCTACGGCTATCACGCCATCACGGCCTCGCTCCCGGAGGTGGACGGGGTGCACGATCTGTATGTGGTGTTCGAGAACGACGGCGTGACACTGGCCCAGCTCGACTTCGGAGCCGGGGCTTGAGCGGGCGCACGGTCACGATCGCCCAGGTCGCCAAGCACGCGGGCGTGGCCGTCAGCACGGTCTCCTACGTGCTCAGCGGCAAGCGGACGATCTCGGCCGACACCAGGCGGCGGGTGCTCGAGAGCATCAGCACGCTCGGCTACCACCCCAACGCCGGTGCCCGTGCCCTGGCCAGCAAGCGCTCCAACGTGATCGCGCTGGTGCTGCCGCTGCGGGCGGGCATGCACGTGCCCGTCCTGATGCGCTTCGCCAGCGCCGTGGTCACGGCCGCGCGCCGCTTCGACCACGACGTGCTGCTGCTGACCGCCGACGAGGGCACCGCCGGCATCCGGCGGGTGGCCGCGAGCGCGATGGTGGACGCGCTGGTGCTCATGGACGTCGAGCTGGACGACCGCCGGGTCCCGCTGCTGCGCGAGCTGCCCGAACCGAGCGTGCTCATCGGCTTCCCCGCCGAGCCGGCCGGGCTGACGTGCGTGGACCTCGACTTCGCCGCCGCGGGCGCGCGGTGCGTGGAGCACCTGGCCGAACGCGGTCATGAGGAGATCGCGCTGCTCGGGGCACCGTCGGTGGTGTACGAGCGGGGGACGGGGTTCGCCCGGCGGACGCGCGAGGGGTTCGTGGAGGCGGTGGAGGCCCACGGGCTCAAGGGCGTCGCGCTGCCGTGCGAGGAGACGTTCGACGAGGTCTACGAGACCGTGCGCGACCTGCTCCTCGACCATCCCGGCCTGTCCGCGCTGGTGGTGCACAACGAGGCGGCGGTCGGCCACGTGCTGGCCGCGCTGCGCCAGCTCGACCGGAGGGTGCCGCACGACGTGGCGGTGGTCGCGATCTGCCCCGACGACGTGGCCGAGCGCGCCGGCCCGCCCCTCACCTCGGTGCTGATCCCCGCGGAGGAAGTGGGCCGCGAGGCGGTCCGCCTGGTCATGGAGAAGCTGGAGGGCCGCGTGGTGCCCGACTCCACCCTGCTCACTCCCCTCCTCGCGGTCCGCGCCAGCACCTGACGCGAACCTCCCCTTCGCCTAAAGGTTGCACACCGTAGCGAGTCGACTACGTCAAGCCCTATCCGTTTTTGGGTTCTATGTGGTTCGGTGTCGCTTTTGGGGGCAGGCTGGCGAGGGCAAGGGGAGGGATGATGACTACGTCTGTGCAACCGGCGGCGACCGGCCAGATGGCCGGACGTCCGTCTCCGACGGGCCTGGCCGACGTCATCGACACGATTCTCGACAAGGGTCTCGTGATCGACGCCTACGTCAGGGTCTCGCTCGTCGGCATCGAGGTCCTCACGATCGACGCGCGCGTCGTCGTGGCCAGCGTCGACACGTACCTGCGGTTCGCGGAGGCCGCGAACCGGCTCGACATGGCCGAGACCGGCGAGCAGGGACTGCCCGAGGTCCTGGAGACCACGAAGGGCGCTCCCAGCGTGGACCGAACCAAGAAGGTGGTCCAGGGGGTCCTGGAGGCGGCGGACGAGAAGCTGACCGACATCGTCGAGAGCCACGGCATGAAGAAGAAGGCCCCTCGCCGGCGCGAAGAGGAAGAGTGAGGCAGATGGGACGATCCACCAAGGTTTCCGGCGGCTCCGTACCCAAGCAGGCCGCGCAGCGGCAGCAGAACATCGCGTCATACCTCTACGGGGTCGTGCCCGCGGACCTGAAGCTCGCCTCGGACGATCGCGGGCTCGGTGACCCGCCAGGCGAGGTCCAGCTCGTACGGCACGGCGAGGTCGCCGCCCTCGTGAGCGACGTGAACGTGGACCAGCCCCTGGGCCGGCCGGGCGACCTGCTGGCCTACGAGCGGCTGCTCGACTCCGTCGCCGCCAAGGGGCCCGTGCTGCCGTTCCGGTTCGGCGCGGTGCTGGCGAGCCCGGAGGCGATCGTGGAGGAGCTGCTCACGCCGTTCCACGACGAGTTCCTGGGAGCGCTGCAGGATCTCGAGGGGCAGGCCGAGTACATCGTCAAGGGCCGTTACGTGGAGTCCGCGCTGATGAGGGAGATCCTGGCGGAGAACCCGGAGGCCGCCGGCCTGCGCGAGGCCATCCGCGGCCAGGCGGAGGACGTGACCAGGAACGAGCGGATCAGGCTCGGGGAGCTCATCGCGGCCGCGATCGAGGCCAAGCGCGACCTGGACACCCGCACGCTGCTCGACGCGCTCTCCTCGCACTACTCGACGGCGATGATACGCCCGCCGTCGCACGAGCAGGACGCCGTACACGTGGCCATGCTCGCCAGGACCGGCGGGCAGCGGGCGCTCGAGAAGGCGCTCGGCGAGCTCGGCGAGACCTGGGACGGACGGGTGAGCCTCCGGCTGCTCGGACCGCTCGCGCCCTACGACTTCGTGATCGCGCAGGAGCCGGGGGTATGAGTCATGGGACTGCTTGGGCTGATCTTCGGGCTGCCGTTCGCGCCCTTCCGCGGGCTGCTCTGGCTCGCCGAGCTGTTCCAGGAGCAGGTCGACATGGAGACCAGGAACCCCGCCTCGGTCAGGCGGCACCTGGAGGAGATCGAGGCGGCCAGGGAGGCCGGGGAGATCACCGAGGAAGAGGAGAGCCAGGCGGTCGAGCGGGTTCTCCAGCTCATGGCCGCGGGGCGGAGGTAATCGCATGATCGAGAAGCGCCCCACGTCCACCCGGCCGCGTGAGGCCCGTGAAGTCCGTGAGCCAAGGCGGAGGGGGTTGACCGCCGCGACCGCCGGTGAGGCAGGGCTCCAACATATCGCCGATCTCACTACGAAGCAGATCGAGGGCGTCACGGCCGTCGAACCGGTAGAGGGCGGTTGGAAGGTCGGCGTGGAGGTCGTCGAAGACCGCCGCATCCCCTCATCGGGCGACATCCTCGCCCTTTATCAGACCGAGATGGACACGGAGGGGAACTTGCTGTCATATCGGAGGCTACGGCGGTACCGGCGCTCCAACGCCGACACCGGTGAGGCGTTGTGACGTGGACAGGGCAGGAACGGCCACCCCTGTGGTGCGCCAGCCGTACGGGGGCACGAGCCGCGAGCCGGCCAATCTCGGGGACATCCTGGAGCGCGTGCTCGACAGAGGTGTAGTGATCGCCGGAGACATCCGGGTGAACCTGCTGGACATCGAGCTGCTCACGATCAAGCTGCGCCTGCTGATCGCCTCGGTGGACACGGCCAGGGAACTCGGCATCGACTGGTGGCAGCACGATCCGTGGTTGTCCGGGCGCGACCGCGAGCTGATCGAGGAGAACCGCCGCCTGCGCCGCCAGCTCGCCGCCAGGGGCGAGGAATGACCGGCACCGGCACGTACGTGTACGCGGTCGCCCGCTCTGCCGTCGAGTGCCCATGTGAGGGCGTCGCGCCCGTGCGCACGATCGCCGGGGCCGGCCTGGTGGCCTACGTGAGCACGGTGCCGCTGGGCGAGTTCGGAGAGGGACCCCTGCGCCGTTCCCTGGAGGACCTGGACTGGCTGGCGGTGACGGCCCGCGCCCACCACCGCGTGGTGGAGGCCGTGGCGGCCGCCACCCCGACGGCGCCGGTCCGGCTCGTCACCGTGTACGCGGACGACGCGCAGGTGCGGGACCTGCTGGAACGGCGCAGGGACGACTTCCTGGAGGTGCTCTCGCACGTCACGGGGAGGAGGGAGTGGGGCGTCAAGGCGTACGTCAGCCCGAGCGCGTCTTCGTCGTCTCCGGCGATCGGGGACGGCCACCGGGGGACCGGGAGCGGCGATCCAAGAGCCGGGGACGGCGATCCAAGGGCCGGGGACGGCGATCCAAGGGCCGGGGACGGCGTCCGGAAGCCCGGGACCGCGTATCTCCAGCGCCGCCAGGCGAGCCTGCGCGGCCGGGAGCGGCTCCGCCGGCAGATCGCCGGCCGCGCCGAGCACATTCACGCCGCCCTGTCGTCGCTCGCCGTCGCGAGCTGCCGCCACCGCGCCCAGGACCCTCAGCTCTCCGGCCGGAACGAGGCGATGCTGCTGAACGGCGCCTACCTCGTGGACGAGGGTCGCGACGAGGAGTTCGCCGCGACGGTCGGCAGCCTCGGCGGGGACGGCGTGGAGGTGCGTCTCACCGGCCCCTGGGCTCCGTACTCCTTCACGGTGATGGAGGCGTGTTGAGACGTGACGTGGTGGCCGACGACCGGATCCCGCCCGAACGCGTGGCCCTCGTGGACCTCCTCGACCGGCTGCTGGAGGGCGGCGTCGTCCTGACCGGCGACCTCGTCCTGTCGATCGCGGACGTGGACCTCGTACGCATCTCCCTCCGTACGATCATCGTGTCGATCGAGGGGGATGAGGCCGCGTGAGCGTCGACCGTCCCAGCCTGCGCATAGCCGCCGACTCGGAGACGATCGAGCGCGACCTGAGCCGCCTCGTGCTCACGCTGGTCGAGCTGATCCGCCAGCTCGTGGAGCGCCAGTGCGTACGGCGTATGGAGCAGGGGAGCCTGTCGGACGAGCAGATCGAGGCGCTCGGGGTGACCTTGATGCGCCTGGAGGAGGCGATGACCGACCTCTGCGACCGGTTCGACCTGGCGCCCGAGGACCTCAACCTGGACCTGGGCCCCCTCGGCACCCTCCTCTAGCGGCCCCGTGCGCCGGTGCCGCGAACCAGGGCGGAACGGCGTCTGGTTAGCATCGATCGGATGGACGGCCATGGGGCGGACGCGGGATCGGTGGAGGTGTTCGAGGGGCAGCGGGTGCGGCTGTTCGGGCTGGCGTACCGGCTGCTCGGCTCCGCCTCCGAGGCCGAGGACATGGTGCAGGAGACGTACCTGCGGTGGAGCCGGGCCTCCTGGCCCGTCGAGGTGCCCGCCGCGTGGCTGACCAAGGTGATCACCAACCTCTGTCTCAACCAGCTCGCCTCCGCGCGGCGGCAGCGGGAGAGTTACGCGGGGCCGTGGCTGCCGGAGCCGGTGCTCACCGCTGACGGCGCGCTCGGTCCGCTGGAGACCGTCGAGCAGCGCGAATCCGTGTCGCTGGGCGTGCTGATCCTGCTGGAACGGCTGACGCCGACGGAGCGGGCGGTGTTCGTGCTGCGGGAGGCGTTCGGGCACAGCCACGCGGAGATCGGCGACATCCTGGACATCGACGAGGCCCACTCCCGGCAGCTCCACCGGCGGGCCAGGGCGCACGTGGGGGAGCCGCGCAAGCGGTTCGAGAGCGACCGGGAGCAGCACCGCCGCATCGTGCAGAGTTTCCTGGAGGCGACCGTGACCGGGGACGTCGCCGCCCTGGAGCGGCTGCTCGCCGCGGACGTGGTCGCCTGGGCGGACGGTGGCGGCGCGACCGCGGCACGCCGGCCCGTACTCGGACCGGCCAAGGTGATCCGTTACCTGCGCGGGCTGCCCTCGCGGCCGGAGGCGGCCGGGGTGCGGGCCGAGATCCTGGACGTCAACGGGGAGCCCGCGGTGCTGGTTCGGCAGCCGGACGGTGACGTGCTGGCGATCATGGCTCTCGAGATCGCCGGGGACCGCGTCGTCGCGATCCGGACCATGGTCAGCCCGGCCAAACTCGCCTTCGCCGCCGTCCAGCTCGCCTGATCCCGCTGCCCGGGTTGGGCGGTGTGAGCGCGATCACAGGGCGGTCGTGTCACGGACGGGCGGGCTCGCCGGTTCAAGTGGGGACTTCGGACTCTGGAGGAACCATGACCGACCACATCGTGGTGCTGGGCGCCGGATACGCGGGGCTGGGGGCGGCCAAGCGGGCCGCCTGGCGGCTGCGGCGCGCGGACGTCCGGGTGACGCTGGTCAACGCGACCGACCGTTTCGTGGAACGCGTCCGGCTTCACCAGCTCGCCGCGGGCCAGCGGCTGCCCGACCTGCCGCTGGCCGGCCTGCTCGCCGGCACCGGCATCGAGCTGGTGGTCGCCCGGGTGATCGGGATCGACCTGGAGGCGAGGACGGTGCGCCTGGACGCGGCTCCGTACGACCTCTCCTATGACGTGCTGGTCTACGCGCTCGGGAGTGCCGCCGAGCTGGACGCCGTGCCGGGGGTGCGCGAGCACGCGTACACGCTGGCCGCCGCCGACGAGGCCGTCCGGCTGCGGGCGCGGCTCGCGGAGAGCCGGGAGGTGACCGTGATCGGCGGTGGGCTGACCGGCATCGAGGCCGCGACCGAGTTCGCCGAGACCGTCCCCGGGCTGCGCGTCTCCCTCGTCTCCGCCGGCCTGATCGGGGAGGGGCTTTCCGCACGGGCCCGCCGCCACCTCCACCGGGCCTTCTCCCGCATGGGCATCGCCGTACGCGAGCACGCGCCGGTCGCCAAGATCGGGCCCGGCGGCCCGCTGCTGGAGTCCGGGGATGAGCTGCCTTCCGAGACCGTGGTGTGGGCGGGCGGGTTCCGCGTATCCGATCTCGCCGCCGCGGCGGGACTGGCCACGGACCGGCACGGGCGCATGCTCGTGGACCGGTCACTGCGGTCGGTGTCACATCCGGAGGTGTTCGGCATCGGCGACGCCGCGGCGGCCGACCGGAGCGGGCGGCCCACCCGGATGGCCTGCCAGACGGGCCTGCCCATGGGGATGTACGGGGGCGAGGCGGTGGCCGACCTGCTGACGGGGCGTAAGCCGCGGCGCGCCAGGTTCCGGTACGTCTGGCAGAACATCAGTCTGGGCCGGCACGACGGGGTCACCCAGTTCACCCGGCGCGACGACAGCCCGGCCGACGCCGTACTCACCGGCCGGCTCTCAGCCGCCTTCAAGGAGGCCATCGTGCGCGGCACCGTCTGGGCTATGCGTCATCCGGGCCCGTACCGGCCGTTTCCGCGGTGATCGCCCACCGCTCGTGGTCCCGCCACGCGCCGTCGATGTACTGGAAGTTCGGCGAATAGCCCTCTCGCCGGAAGCCGACGCGCTTGATCAGGCTCAGGGAGGGGGCGTTCGTGGGCTGGATGTTCGCCTCGATGCGGTGCAGCCCCAGCTCGCCGAACGCGTACCGGACCAGCAGCCGCAGCCCTTCCGTCAGGTAGCCGCGCCCGGTCGTGGAGGAGTAGGCGCAGTACCCGAGGGTGCCGTCCTGGCGCGTGCCCCTGACGATGTTGTTGATGTTGGCCCGGCCCACGATGGCTCCGGTGTCGAGGCGGCAGATCACGAAGCCCTCGTTGGCCGGTTCGTCGAAGCGCGCCACGTACCCTTCGAAGACCTCGTCGGTGGTGATGGGGTCGCCGGGCATCCAGCGGGCGAGGAGGTCGGCGCTCTCCCGGTTCAGGGCCAGGAATTCGGCCCGGTCCTGGCGGCTGATGCGGCGGATCCCGACACGGGTCCCTTCGGCGAGATAGGTCACTTATCCGATGTTACGAATCTTGAAGTTGCCTTGATCCAGGCTCCGGAGGAGGCCGCCGAGCGACTCCTCCGGCGTCTGTCCGGAGGTGTCCACGACGATGTGCTCGCGCTCCCACGGCTCGTATTCGCGGTCGACGACCTCCTGCCAGGTGGGCGGCCGCAGGTCGGGGATGTCGATCGAACGCGAGGCCACGCGGTGGCGGTGCTCCTCCCGGTCGGAGCAGACGACCTCCACCTCGGCCACCGGTACGCCTGCCTTGGCCCCGACCTCCTGCCACGCGTCACGGGTGGCGGCCAGGGGGTTCACCGACTCCGCGACCACGCCCAGCCCCTGGCGCAGGTGCTCCTCGGCCAGTGCGTACCCGACCATGTAGCCCGCGGGGCCGAGGGGTTGGCGGGCCAGGCCGGAGCGGACGATCGCCTGCTCGATGGTGTCGATGCGCACGTGGACCGCGCCGAGGTGGGTGGCCAGGAGCCGGGAGAGCGTCGTCTTGCCTGTCGCGGGGAGGCCGCCGATGACGATGAGCATGGGGTTCATGCTGCCGGAAACGCGCGAAGGTCGCCTCAGAAGGCCCCAGCCCGCTCCGGCGGTCGCGAAAGCGAAAGTGTCGCCCCCTTCGGCCAAGCTGTACCGCGTCCGTTCCTGACCGAAGGGTTGTCACCGTGCCGATTCAGGTCGCCGGCCGCCGTCGTTCAGCCGCCTCGCTCGCCAAGGCCCATCCCGGCGCCGAGATCATCGACGTGACCTCCAAGGCAGGTGAGCCATGGGTGAGGATGAGCCCGTTCTTCCCGCACGGCGGCATCCCCGTCCCGCAGACCCCGGGCGTCTACAGCCAGACGGTCGAGGGGATCTGGCAGGCGCTCAAGGTCTTCGAGACCGCCGACGTCGACCCCACCAAGCTCGACATCACCAACATGACCGGCCTCAAACGCACCGTGCGGAAGCACGGGCTGGTGCGCGGCCACCGAGACGGCCTCTACGGCAGCCGGTTGCTCGACTACCCGACCGCCCGGCGCCGCATCTACCTTCCCGCCTACCGCTGGGTCCTGGAGAACAGGGTGAGCAGTCTCGTGAAGCGCTTGCGGCGGCTCGCTGACCGCGGCGATGTGGTTCTTCTCGACTACACGACCAACGGCGACGTCGACGACCCCGCCACCCCGCTCTCCCATGCCGCGCTGGTCTGCCACTACATCGAGGGCCGCTGGCCTGAGAAAGCTTGAGTTCGGGAGCGCCAGGAGACGCCTTCGACCAGGCCGACCGATGATGGCATCCCGACGACGTGGGCCGTCGACATGGATCTGTGAATTGATTTACGCTCACAACCGTAACTGGATTTACAGATCCCACGGGCGCGACGACAGAGGCTGCCGTCATGCATGATCTTCGGATGACGAGGATCGAGACGCCGTGGGGGCCCTGGGAGGCCGCGCCGCTTGACGAGGTCGTCGCGTTGATGCGCGGGCTGGCGGCGCCGTGGTGGGTGGCCGGCGGGTACGCGATCGAGCTGGCCGTGGGCCATCCGTATCGCGAGCACGGGGACGTGGATGTCGCGCTGCTGCGGCGGGACCAGCTCGCCGTGCGGCGGCTGCTGGACGGCTGGGACGTCCACGCCGCGGTCGTGCCCCAGACGCTGCGGCCATGGGCACTGGACGAGGTGCTGCCCGAGCAGGCACACGACATCTGGGTACGCGAGCATCCGGACGGGCCATGGCGCTTCCAGCTCATGCTGGACGAGGCCGACGGAGAGGAGTGGATCTACCGGCGTGACCCTCGGATCCGCCGCTCGCTGGCCGGGCTGACCGTTGAGGAGGACGGTTTCCACCGGCTTGCCCCGGAGGTGCAGCTGCTCTACAAGGCCAAGGGTGCGCGGCCGAAGGACGAGGCCGATTTCGAGGCGGTCCTCCCGTTGCTGAGCGACACGCAGCGGCGCTGGCTGGACGAGGCGCTGGAGACCGAGCACATCACCCATCCCTGGCGCGAACGCCTGCGCCGGATGGCTTGAGTCGGGAAGCCGAAAGGGGCGCTGCCCGGAGGTGATCCGCGCAACGCCCCCTGTGGAGGCCCGTACCTGTGGGCCTCAGGGCTTTACCAGTCGCCGCCGCCGAAGTCGCCGCCGCCGAAGTCTCCGCCGCCTCCGCCGAAGTCGCCCCAGCCGCCGCCACCACCGAAGTCGCCGCCGCCGCCGAAGTCGCCACCCCCGCCGAGGTCGCCGCCGCCGCCGTCCGCGTAGCCCTCGGCGTAGCCGGCGCCGTAGCCGCCGTAACCCCAGCCGCCGCTGAGCATGCTGCCCATCATGGTGCCGATGAACATGCCGGTCATGACGTCGCCGAAGCCGCCGTAGTAGCCGTACGCGTACGGCTGGTACGCGGGGCCCGCGTCGTAGTACGGACGGCGGTGGCCGTCGACCATGACCTCGCGCATCTGCGGGTCGAAGCCGCGCTCCACGGCCTCGGCGTCCATCCGGCAGGCCGGCACGTCGCGGAGCGCGCCGCCGGGCGGGGCCCAGCGGACGTCACGGACGGACGGGCCGTGCTGCGGGTTGAAGAAGCAGGGGGCGCGCCGCTCGGGGACCGGCTCGTTGTTGACCTTGGCCTTGACCACGGCCAGCGCGTAGCGGCCGTCCTCGAGGGTCTGGGTGACGTCGCGGACCTGGTCGGCCCGCTGGACGGTGGCCAGCTGCGTCTTGGCCTTCTCGTAGGAGTCGAGCGCCTGCTGCCATTCCTCGATGTGCTTGCCGCCCTGGCCGGCGAGCGTCACGTCGGTGTCGAGGGCGGTGATCTCCTCGCCGAGCTTGGTGACGTCCTCGTCCACGGTCTGCTTGACGGCCGCCAGGTCCTTGGCCTCCTGGATGGCCCGCTTCTTCTTCTTGTTGCTGGAGTAGAGGAAGTAGCCGCCACCGCCGACCAGCGCCAGCGCGCCCAGGCCGATCAGCGCCGCGGTGCCGCCGGCGCCGGGGTTGGCCTGGCTGTCGGTGTCGAGGGCGGAGCGGTCGCCCTTCATGGCCAGGTCCACGCGGTGGACGAAGTCCTTCATGCCGTCCGCGACGTTCGAGTTGGCGCTCACCGCGCGGTTGGCCAGCTCGCCCGCGAGACCCTGCTGACGCAGCGCGCTCGAGGCCGCGAACAGCGTCGGGCCGTCGAGCACGACGAACGTGGCCCGGTTACGGCCCGCGGCCGTCAGCGCCGAGTTGAGCGAGCTCATGTAGGAAGCAACATTGGAGTCGGTGATCGTGCCGTCGGGCAGCGCGACAGCGTAGATCTTGCTCTTGGCCCCCTTCAGCGCGTCACGGATCTCACTCTGCTGATCAGAGGTCAGCGGCGAGCCCGACTCCACGAAGAGCGGGTCCTTCTTGTCCTTCCAATAGGACACCACCGACTGAGCATCAGGGGGAGCCGCCGCGTTGGCGGCAGGGGACAGCGCAAGAACGACGATCAGACCGGCGATCAGAGCCGCGATCGCGGCCCCTGCTCGGCGCAGCGAATGGGTCATTGGCAGCAAGCCTCCTTCGCCCATGAGGACGAACGGGCGATCGGCAAAGTTCCTCATTGGGCACGCTACCCTCAGGCGAGCCGGCAAGCGCGCACCGTGACAGAAGAGCGACAGAAGAGCCTGGGGCCATGGATTCGCGGGTCAGGCGTCCTTGATCTCGCAGATCGTGGCGCCGGAGGTCACGGTCTGCCCGATCGCCGCCGTGAGCCCCGTGATGGTGCCCGACTTGTGGGCGGCCAGCGGCTGCTCCATCTTCATGGCCTCCAGCACGACGACCGTGTCGCCCTCGGCCACCACATCCCCGTCTGTGGCCACGACCTTGACGATCGTCCCCTGCATCGGGCTGACCAGCGCGTCACCGCCCGCCGCCGACGCCTTCCTGGAACCGCCGCCGCCCCGACGCGGCGCCTTGCCGGGGGCGGAGGCGGAGGAGCCGGGGCCGGACGCGGCGAGCCCGGCGGGCAGGACGACCTCCAGGCGCTTGCCCCCGACCTCGACCGTCACCGTCTCGCGCGCCGCGCCGGCCGGTCCTGCGGCGGTCTCCTCGTCGTAGGGCGCGACCGTGTTCTCCCACTCGGTCTCGATCCACCGTGTGTGCACGGAGAACGGCGCGGAGGCGAAGGCCGGATCGGACACGACGGCCCGATGGAACGGCAGCACGGTGGGCATCCCCGAGATCTCGAACTCCGCCAGCGCCCGCCGCGCCCGCTGCAGGGCCTCGTCCCGCGTCCGCCCCGTGACGATCAGCTTCGCCACGAGCGAGTCGAACGTCTGCGGCACCGTCATCCCGGCCTCGTACCCGGAGTCGAGCCGCACCCCGGGGCCGGAGGGCGCGCGCATGACGGTCAGCGTTCCGGGAGCGGGCAGGAAGTTGCGCCCGGCGTCCTCGGCGTTGATCCGGAACTCGATCGAGTGGCCGCGCAGCGCCGGGTCGCCGTATTCGAGCGCCGCCCCGTCGGCGATCCTGAACATCTCCCGCACCAGGTCGATGCCCGACACCTCCTCGGTGACCGGGTGCTCGACCTGCAGTCGCGTGTTCACCTCCAGGAACGAGATCGTCCCGTCCTGGCCGACGAGGAACTCGCACGTGCCGGCCCCGACGTACCCGGCCTCCTTCAGGATGGCCTTGGAGCTGGTGTAGAGGATCTCGACCTGCTCCTCCGACAGGAACGGCGCCGGGGCCTCCTCCACGAGCTTCTGGTGGCGGCGCTGGAGCGAGCAGTCGCGTGTGCTGACCACGACCACGTTGCCGTGGGAGTCGGCCAGGCACTGCGTCTCGACGTGGCGGGGCCGGTCGAGGTAGCGCTCCACGAAGCACTCGCCCCGCCCGAACGCCGCGAGGGCCTCGCGCACGGCCGACTCGTACAGCTCGGCGACCTCCTCCAGCCTGCGCGCCACCTTGATACCGCGGCCCCCGCCGCCGTACGCCGCCTTGATCGCGATCGGCAGCCCGTGCTCCTCCGCGAACGCGACGACCTCGTCGGCTCCGGAGACCGGGTCCTTGGTGCCGGCGACCAGCGGCGCGCCGACCTTCTGCGCGATGTGCCTGGCCTGCACCTTGTCGCCGAGCGCGGCGATGGCGGACGGCGGCGGGCCGATCCAGATCAGGCCCGCGTCGATGACGGCCTGCGCGAAGGCGGCGTTCTCGGCCAGGAAGCCGTATCCGGGGTGCACGGCGTCCGACCTGGAGCGGCGCGCGATCTCCAGCAGCTTGTCGATGTGCAGGTAGGTCTCGGCGGGTGACTGGCCGCCCAGCGCGTACGCCTCGTCGGCGACCTTGACGTGCAACGCCTCGAGATCCTGGTCGGCGTAGACGGCCACGCTGCCGATGCCGGCGTCCTTGCACGCGCGTGCCACACGTACGGCGATCTCGCCCCGATTGGCGATCAGAACCTTCCGCACCGACCCGACATCCTTCCTTGAGAGAGTTCAGCGGCCCAGGTAGGCGCCGCCGTTCACGTGAAGCACCTGCCCGGTGACATGCCTGGCTCCCGCGGAGGCCAGAAAGAGAACGGTATCCGCCACGTCGGAGGGGGTGCCAGGGCGGCCGTTGCGCGTGTTCTGCACGCGGGCCCTGATGCCCTCCTCCGTCAGCCGTCCGCGGAAGAACTCGGTGTCCAGGACGAGACCGGGGGAGACGACGTTCGCCGTGATGCCCCTGGGCCCGAGTTCGGCGGCGAGGTCGGCGATCCAGGACTCCATGGCGGCCTTGGCGGCGCCGTACGAGCCGGAGCCCGTGCCGCGTGCCGCGATCGAGCCGATGGAGACGACCCGGCCGCCTTCCCTGATGCGCGGCGTCAGCGCGGTGGTCACGAGGACGGCGGACATCAGGTTGGCGTTGAGGTTGGCCCACCAGGCCTCGGCCACGTCCATCAGCTCGCCGGACTGCCTGCGGTCGAGGTTGGTGTTGCCGCCGGCGTTGTTGACGAGCACGTCCACGTGCCGCGGCAGGCTGTCGAGCGCGTCCTTCACCGCGACGGGACTGGCGGCGTTGAAGGCCGCGTACGCCGCGCCGAGCCGCGACGCGGCCTCCTTGAGCACGTGTTCGCGCCGGCCGGTGATGGTGACGTGATCGCCGAGCGAGGCGAAAGCGGCGGCAACGGCGTACCCGATGCCGGTGCCTCCGCCGGTCACCACAACCTCGCGCATGTGAAGGACAGCTCCCAGGGACGAATCCGAACAATCCTCGGGTAGACCATAGCCGCTTGGCATAACTCCGGCGACGGCTGGTGGTCCCCCTTTAAGTTGAGGGCGCTTTCCCCATGTTCCAGGAGGTATGCATGAGCCAGAGCATGTTCGGCGGCGACCTCGCCGAAATGCAGCAGATGGCCAGCCAGTTCACGCAGCAGTCAGAGGCGGTCCGCACCACGATGACCGCGCTCGACCGCGAGGCCGCCAAGGTCGGCACGGCGTGGACGGGGCCGGGCGCCCAGCGTTTCCAGCAGGCGTGGCAGAACTACCGTACGGCCTTCCAGCGCATGACCGAGGAGCTGCAGGAGGCTTCGCGGGTCATCGGCACCTACCGCCAGAACATCGAGTCCGCAACGAAATGAGCAACGGACAGGGGCCCTGGCGAAGGTGCCGGGGCTTCCTTCCGTTGATTCCGGCGGTCCACGCGATCGGGTGAACCCGGCAAGCTACGCTTTTCCCCCATGATTGGTCGCGCCCTGGTGGCGAGCGCGCTCGCCCTGCACCTTCCGCTGGCGCCCGCGGTCGCGAGGGACAACTGCCAACCGCCCAGAGGCACCATGCAGGTGGGCGAGTCGTGGGCGCAGAAACGGCTCGATCCCAAACGTGCCTGGTCGCTCTCCACCGGCGCGGGCGTGAAAGTAGCGATCATCGACAGCGGCGTCGACCTGCAGCATCCGCAGATCCGCCTGGCGGGCAGGGCTGACCTCACCGGCACCGGCTACCGCGACTGCGTGGGTCACGGCACCGCCGTGGCGGGCATCATCGGCGCACAGTACATGCAGGGAGTGCTGTTCTACGGCATGGCGCCGGGCGCGCGGCTGCTCTCCTACAAGCAGACCGACTCCGAGCGGGACGGCGACCCCGATTTGCTGGTCAAGGCCATCAAGGCCGCCGCCGATGAGGGCGCGAAGGTCATCAACGTGTCCATATCGACGACCGACCAGCCCTCGCTCAGGGAAGTCGTCCAGTATGCGATGGCCAAGGACGCGCTGATCGTCGCCGCGGCAGGCAACGTCAAGAAGGAGGACGGCACCCCCGTTCCGGCGTATCCGGCCGCCTACGAAGGGGTGCTCGCAGTGGGGGCGGCGGGCCCGAACGGCATCCTGTCCGACTTCTCCAACGTCAAGACCCCTGTCGCCGTGCTCGGTCCTGGCCAGGGCATCACGTCCACCTGGCCCGGGCGCTCTTATTACAAAGACCTCAACGGCACCAGCTACGCCACTCCCTACGTGGCCGGTGTGGCCGCGCTCGTCCGGGCCCGCTTCCCGAAGCTGAACGAGGAGCAGGTGCGCCAGCGCATCATCGCCACGGCCGACGGCGCCACGGGCGGGGGCAAGGGCGCGGGCATGGTGAACCCCCTGCTGGCGGTCAGCGCCATCCTCCCCTACGAACCGGCCGACGCCCCCGTGGTCGCGCCTCCGCCCCCCAGTCCTCTTCCGGCGGACGCCTTGGCCAAGGTCCCGCCCGTGGACCACGACGCGTTCAACCTCGCTCTGATCATCGCGGGCTCCGCGCTCGGGGTGGCGCTGCTGGTGACGGTGGCCCGGTTCATGATCCCCATGGCGCGACGCAGAGGCTGGCGGCCCGGCCGTCCGACTGACTGAGCCGGCAAGAAGACAAGACGGTGAATTGTCGGGTACAGCCCGAAACTCCAGATACTGATGTGAAATATCTGGTTCAATGTGGCTAGATCATGCTTGGCTTGTGAAAGGTCTGGTCATGCACCCTTTGCGCCCTGGTGACCCAGAGCGGATCGGCAATCTCACCATTGTTGGGCTGCTGGGAGAAGGTCCGCGGGGCGAAGTGTTCCTCGGGCAGGAATCCGAGGACGCACCCATTGTCGCCGTCAAGCTGCTCCCGGCCGATCCCGAGGCCGGTCCCGACGCGCCGGCGAAGCATCTGGGCGCCAAGCGGGTGTCGAGCTCGTACGTGGCCAGAATGCTGGACTCCGGGCTTCACGAGGACCGCCCGTACATCGTCAGGGAGTACGTCGAGGGCAAGAGCCTGGCCCAGGCGGTGGCGGACGACGGGCCGCTGAGCGGAGACGCGCTCGAGCGCATCGCGGTCGGTGTGTTGACCGCGCTGTCGGCCATCCATCTCGCGGGGCTGTCGCACAGGTCGCTCACTCCGCACAACGTGATTCTCGGCCCCGAAGGCCCGCGGGTGACCGACGCCACGGTCGGGGAGCCTGCTGGGGAAGCCGCGTACCAGGCGCCGGAGCAGCTCCATGGCCTCCAGTACGGCCCGTACGCGGACGTGTTCGCCTGGGCCGCGACAATCGCGTTCGCGGGCACGGGCAAGGTGCCGTTCGCCGACCGGGACGCGGTGCTGAACGCCGAGGCCGAGGTCGACATCGAGGGCGAGCCGATGCGCAGGGTGCTGCTGTCGGCGCTGTCCAAGCAGGTGACGGAGCGGCCGACCACGTACAGCGCCCTCATGCAGTTGCTGGGGGACAGCGGCGCGGCCAAGCCGCCGGTCGCCGAGCAGCCCGCCATCGAGGGCGTGCCGCTGCAGGGCATCGCGATCGAGATCCCCGGCGTGCCTGGCCAGGGCCCCATCCCCGGAGCCCCCGGCCAGATCCCGCTGGACGCCACGCTCGTCCAGGGTCCTCCGCCCGTGCAAGGCGCCCCGATGGGGCCGCCCATGCAAGGTCCCCCCATGCAGGGGCCTCCGATGCCCGTGCATGGCGTGCCGGTGCCGTACCAGCACCAGCAGGAGGCCCCCATGTGGGGGCCGCCGGAGACGGACGGCTCCCCGCATCCGCCGCACCAGATCAGGCTGGAGGCGGTGCAGCCCACGACAGCCTCCAAGAAGCCGCGCCGTGGCTTCTCCTTGGTGCTCGTCGCCGGGGTCGGCGCGCTCGCGCTCGTCTCGGCGGTCGGCCTGTGGGGTGCGAACAGGTACGTGAAGCTCCAGCAGGTCAATCCGGCCGCCATGGCGCAGGCCAACGGGAACGAGATCCCGATGCCCGCCAGTTCTCCGGCGACCCCTGGTCCGCAGGGTAGTGACCCGGCCGTCGGCACCGACCCGCAGCAGTCCCAGCCCGAGGCCACGGTGCCCTGGGGGGCCACAGACGCCCCGACGGACGATTCGGGCGTCGGCCCGCTGACGCTGCCCACCGAGTGGTCGTCCACGGCGTCCGGCGTACCCACGGTGCCCGAGCTGACCGCCCCTCCCACCACCCCGGCCGCGATCCCGACGCAGCCGGTCCCGATCCCCACCGCTACGCAGCCGCCGACCGTGACCAAGACGGCCGAGCCGACTCCCACCAAGAAGCGGCACGGCAAGCCCACGGCGACCGTGACCAAGACGGTGGAGCCGAGCAGGACGCCCACTCCGACGCCCACGCAGACCGAGGAGCCGACCCGGTCCCAGGAGCCCACCAGGTCCCAGGAGCCGGACCCCACGCCTACGAAGACGACGGCCAGGCCGACGCCTACGAAGACGACGGCCAGGCCGACGCCGACCAAGACGACGGCCAGGCCCACGCCCACGCCCACGAAGACGACGGCCAGGCCCACGCCGACCAAGACCACGGCCAAGCCGACTCCGACCCAGGCCACGAACCCGCACACGCCCACGCAGGTGTGTGGACCGGGCTTCTCGGTCCAGCGCTCCAGCTCGTTCGCCGGCGGTGTGACGTACCAGCTCTGGAACAACAGCACCAGCCAGAACTGCGTGGTCACCATGAAGACCACCGACATCGGAAAGAGGACGCCGGTCAGCGCCACGCTGGAGGTCCAGGGCGGCGGCAGCCAGACCGACTCCGGCAGCTACGAGTACTATGCCGGGCCGGTCAAGCTGACCGCGAAGGGCAAATGCGTCCGGTACTCGGGCAGCGCGGGCTCCGGGAGCACCAGCGCCGGCTGGGACAACTGCGGCTGACCCGCTTCCCCGGGCCCTGGAGAAGGGCCCGGGGATCGGCATCAGTAGCCGACGTAGCCCAGGCCGCGCTTGGTGTTGACCACGCCGGGCACGTTCGAGACCGAGCCGTAGCGGGAGATCGCGTACTGCACTCCGGCGATGATGTTGTCCACCGGGTTGTAGATGTTCTTGTGCCCGGGCAGCGAGTGCGCGTTGAACGTCGGGTCGATGGTCTGCATCAGGCCCTTGGACGGCGTGCCCTTGGCCGCGTTGGAGTCCCAGTTGTTGATCGCGTTGGGATTCCCGCCCGACTCGTGCTTGATGATCATCCAGATGTCGCTGGCGTTCATCTTGGAGGCCGGTACGCCCTGCTTCTCCAGGATCGCGATGGCCTGTTCGATCCATTCCTTGACCTGGCCCGTGGGCGCGGGGCCGCCGCCGGCGGGCGGCGGGCCGCTGGGACCGTAGCCGCCGAAGGAGTTGCCGCCACCACTGCCGCCACCGCTGCCGCCCCCGCGCAGTCCTCCGGCACCCCCTTGCAGGGAGGTGCGGTCGGGCTGCTGCTGGTAGGTCGGGTCGCGTTCCCAGTCGATCTTCCTGCCCGGGGCGGGCGTGAACTCCTGGGAGGACACGTCAGGAATGGAGTGGAATGTCGTCCCGCGATCCTTCAGGAATTGATTGATGTCCTTCTTGGCCTTGGCAACCGCCTTATCAGCCTTGTCCACCCACGGCTGAGCGTCGGCCTTCGCCTGGTCGACCAGCTTCTTCAGCCCCGGCTCCACGTCCGCCTCCGTGGCGTCGGGGTCGTTGGCGTAGTAGCGGGTCTTGTAGTTGGCGGCGTTGGTGTTCAGGTCCCGGCAGATGGCGCTGATCTCACTGTGCGCCTCGCGTAGCGCGGAGGCGGCACCGTCGAGCGAGGAGGCGGAGTTGGCCAGCGCGAGCGTCAGGCCCTCCGCCGCACTGCCGTACTTGTTGATGTATCTGGCGAACGCGTCGGCGGAGCTGCCCTTCCAGGCGTCGTCCACCACCTGCGCCGCGGCGCCCAGCCCGCCCGCGAACTCGTTGATGTCGCCCGACACGCTGCGCCACGCCTTGGCGATCGTGTCGATCTCGCCGGGATCGCCGGTCACCTTCTTGAGCATCGCGTCGAGCGCGTCGCCTCCGGGCAGGTGCGAGACGCTCATGAGGTCGCCCTGTGTGCCTTGCGGATGTTCTCCTCCACGTCGCTCAATCCCCGTTCGGTGCCGGCCAGCTTCTTGCGCGCCTCGTCCATCTCGCCGATGAGGGCGTCCCAGACGTCGTTGGCGGCCTTGGCCAGCGCGCCGGAGTCGTCGAGGTGGCCGAAGGTATCCGCGCTGACGGCGGTGCGGTTGTTGCGCGGCTCGCCCTTGTCGTCGTATGTGATCTTTCCGGGATTGCGATCGAACAGCGTCTCCTCGTACTGGCCGGCGGCCTTGTGGATGGCCGTCCGGCACCTGTCGAGGGCCGAGAGGTGGATGTCGAGGTCCGCCATCATGCTCCGCTCGTCTTGTCGGCGTCCAGGTAGGCCGTCTGTATCAGGCGCGCGCCGAACCGCCGGTCGACCAGGTAGCCGCGGCCGGGAGGCTGGGGCTGGGGCCGTACGTTGCCGAAGAGGTAGCCCTCGTCCTTGCTGCCGGACATGAGCAGCGCCGGGGTGGCCATGTCCTTCATGCGCTGGATGAGCGGGTCGAACATGGCGCGGCCCGCGCCACCCATCTGGCGGGCCAGCACGAGGTGCAGGCCGATGTCGCGAGCCTGCGGCAGCAGGTCGACCAGCGGCAGCAGCGGGTTGGACGAGGTCGCGACCAGGTCGTAGTCGTCCACGAAGATGTACAGGTCCGAGCCCTGCCACCAGCTTCGGTCGCGCAGTTGGTCCGGCGTGAGGTCCGCCGGCGGCAGGCGGCTCAGCAGAGCCCCCTTGGCGTCGTTGATCAGGTCGGCGGCGGCGGCGCTCGAGGCGGCGTAGCCGATGCGGTGATCGGTCACCGCCGAGTCGAGCAGCGCCCGGCGGTAGTCGATCACGATCATCATGGCCTGGCTCGGCTGCTTCCTGGTCGTCAGCCCCTCGGCGATGAGCCGCAGCAGGTTCGACTTGCCGCTCTCGTTCTCGCCGAAGATCACGAAGTGCGGGTCGGAGTCGAAGTCCAGTGCCACGGGCGCCAGGGAGGCCTCGTCGATGCCGATCGGGATCCGTTCCTGGTCGTCCGGCAGCGCGGAGACGGGCAGCACCGCAGGGAGCAGCCTGACGGGCGGGGCGGGCGGCCCCTGCCAGGAGTCCCGTACGGCCTGCACCAGGTTGCGCGCTCCGCTCGCCAGGTCCGCCGAGTTCTGCACCCCGTCGATCCTGGGCAGCGCGGACAGGAAGTGGAATCCGTCCTTCGTCAGCCCGCGCCCCGGCGTCGCCTCTGGCACGGCCAGCGCCTGCTTCCTGCTGACCTCCGACTCGTAGGCGTCGCCGAGCTTGAGCTCGATCTTGGTCCCGAACAGGTCGCGGATGCTCGGCCGGAACTCCGACCATTTGTTGGTCGCGGCGACGAGGTGGATGCCGTAGCCGAGCCCACGCGCCGCGATGTCGGTGATGGTCGGCTCCAGCGTGTCGAACTCCTGCCGGAGCGTCAGCCATCCGTCCACGACCAGGAACACGTCGCCCCAGCCGTCCCCCTCGATCGCGCCCTCCTCACGCAGCTGCCGGTAGGTGGCCATCGACTCGATGCCGTGCTCGCCGAAGTCGCGTTCGCGCTGCTCCAGGATGGCGCCGATCTCGGCCACCGTGCGACGCACCCGGTCGGCGTCGAGGCGGGTGGCCACTCCGCCCACGTGGGGCAGCCCCTCCAGCGAGGCGAGGGCGCCGCCGCCGAAGTCGAGGCAGTAGAACTGGACCTCGCGCGGGGTGTGCATGAGCGCCATGCCGGCCACGAGCGTACGCACGACCGTGCTCTTGCCGCTCTGCGTGCCGCCCGCCACGCCGACATGCCCCGCGCTGCCGGACACGTCCAGCCAGAACGGGTCGCGGCGCTGCTCGAACGGCTTGTCGATGATGCCGATGACCGCGTGCAGCTTGCCCCGGCCCGGCCAGCCGGCGGTGGTCAGGCCGTGCTCCGGGGTGACCGAGAGCGGCGGCAGGAGATGGGCCAGGGTGGGCGGCTCGGCCAGCGGCGGCAGCCAGATGCGGTGCGCCGCGAGGCCGTGCCCGGCGAGCCGGCCGACCACGACGTCGAGCACGCTGCGCTGGTTGCTGCCTGCCGGCTCGTCGTCGGACTCCGTCGTCACCTGGACGGGGGTGGTGATCTCGGGCAGCGGCACGTGCGCGGGGCCGTACTCCACGACCTCACGGACGGCCGGCGTGCCGTCGGGGGCGGCGGCCTGGGCGGGGTCGTCGTGGTAGGCACCCGAGACGTAGGCGGCCTTGAACCTCGTCATGCCGGTCGTGTCGAACTTCAGGTAGCCGTTGCCCGGCGCCGACGGCAGCTCGTACGCGTCCGCCACGCCCAGCACGACCCGGCTCTCCATGGCGGAGAACGTGCGCAGGCCGATCCGGTAGGACAGGTGCGTGTCGAGGCCGCGCAGCCGCCCCTCCTCCAGCCGCTGCGAGGCCAGGAGCAGGTGCACGCCGAGCGAGCGGCCCAGACGGCCGATCATCACGAACAGGTCGATGAATTCGGGCTTGGCCGACAGCAGCTCGCTGAACTCGTCGAGCACGATGAACAGCGTCGGCATCGGCTGCAGGTCGACGCCCTGCTCTCGGGCCCGCTCGTAGTCGCGCAGCGAGGCGTAGTTGCCCGCCGCGCGCAGCAGTTCCTGCCTGCGGACCATCTCGCCGTGCAGCGCGTCGTGCATGCGGTCGACCAGGGGGAGCTCGTCCTCCAGGTTGGTGATGACGGCGGAGACGTGCGAGAGCCCCTCGAGGCCGAGGAACGTGGCGCCGCCCTTGAAGTCGACCAGGACGAAGTTCAGGATCTCGGACGAGTGCGTGATCGCCAGGCCGAGCACAAGCGTGCGCAGCAGCTCCGACTTGCCCGATCCGGTCGCGCCGATGACCAGCCCGTGCGGGCCCATGCCGCCCTGCGCGGACTCCTTGATGTCCAGCTCGACCATCCGGCCGTCGGCGCCCAGGCCGATGGGCACGCGCAGCCGGTTACGGCCGGCCCTGGGCTGCCATGTGACGGCCGGTGAAAGCCTGCCCGGGTCGCCCACGCCCAGCAGGTCGGTCAGGCTGGTGTTGGTGCCCAGCACGTCCTGCGACTCGCCACCTGAGCCCGCCGAGGCCCGCAGTGGCGCGAGCTGCCGGGCCAGCCCTTCCGCCCGCGCGTAGTCCAGCTTGTCGGGATCGCCCAGCCGGGTCGTGGAGCGTTTGCCTGCGTGGTCGATCTTCACCATGTGGAAGCCGTCGGGCTGGATGTCCAGCCGGAGCGTGCTGGCCTCCTCTACCGGCCCCGTCGCGTCGGACAGGTCGATCACCGTGACGCCCTGGATGGCGTCGATGCCGAGCTGGGAGTCGTGCGGCACGTGCCCGCCGTCCACGATCACCACGTGGTACGGCAGCGAGTCGGCGCCGGTGCCGGGACGGAACCTCGCCCGCTCCTTCAGCTCGTCTCCTACGAGCTGGTCGAGGTGGGACAGGTTCTCGCTCATCAGCCGCACCTGACCTGCGGCGTCCATCTCGTCCGGATGCAGGGCGTGCGGCAGCCACTTGACCCAGTCCCAATGAGGCATCCACTCCTTGCTCGCGCACACCATGACCCGCATGTCATCGGGTGAGTGGAAGGTGGCGAGCTGCGCGATCATCGCCCGGACCAGGCTCCGCACCGCCCGTGGGTCGCCGGTGAGGTGGATGCGCGCGAAGGAGTTGAGCGCGACCGCCACGGGCAGACCCGACACCGTGGAGTGCGCCCGGACGAACCTGCGCAGCGCGCCGGCCGTCAGCGCGTCGAGGTCCTCGACCGGCTTGGAGTCCGGGGGGATGAGCTGCACGGCCAGTTTCTGCACGCCGGTGCCCAGCCGTACCGTGCCGAAGTCCTCGTCGCGGGGACGGCGTTCCCACAGGCGTGGCCCCATGGCGACCCACCAGAGGGTCTCAGGGGCGGGCCCGCTCCACTCCAGGGCCTCGCGCTGCTGGACGGCGGCCTTGCGGACCCTCTTGCGGATCTGGGAGAGGTAGCGGAAGTAGTCGCGGCGCAGGCCGTTGAGGCGGTTCTTGCGCTCGCCCGCGTTGCGGCCGAACTGGCCGACCGTCATGCCCAGCATCGAGACCGCGAACAGGCCGCTGGCCACGTACATGAGGGGGTTGGAGTTGCCTCCCGCGGTGAACATCAGGCCCATGGCCGCGCCGCCCGCAAGCATCGGCACATACATGAGGACGCCGCCGAGTCCGGCGGGCTGCACTTCGGGGATCTCCGGTGGAGACTCCAGCAGGATCTCCCCGCGCGGGGCTTGGGGGCTGGGACGGCGTTCCGGGCGCCGTACAACAACAATGCTCACTTACGGAACAACCCTCCTGTCACCTGAAACACTTTCTTACCAGAGGTGCCATGCCTATATGTTCGGCATGTCGGATTTAGTCAGCCAGATCTGGAGTGGCCTTGACTTCGCTCGCTCATCCGCCGATGCAGCCGATGCAACCGGTGCCGCCGGGGCCGCCGGCGCACCCGGGGGCGCAGCCGCAGATGCGCGCGCCACTGGCGCCTCTGTGCCACGTCACGGTCGTCGCTCCGCGACGCCGTGTCGATCTCGCGCTACCTGCCGACGTGCCACTGCCGCACGTGCTGCCGGGGCTGCTGCGCGCGGTCGGCGAGGCGGGCGGCGACGCGGCCGGACCGCCCGGCTGGGTGCTCCAGCGGCTCGGCGGCGCGCCGTTCGACCTCGGGCAGACTCTCGCGTCCTTGGGGGTGCTGGATGGCGAGCTGCTGTACCTGCGGCCCCGCGAGTTCGCGCTGCCGCCCGCGCTCTACGACGACGTGGCAGACGTGGTGGCCACCGGCGTCAAGGAGAGCTCCGGCAAGTGGGAGCCCCGTCATACCAAGGCCATGGGCGCGGGCGCGGCGGCGATCATGCTGGCGCTGGGAGCGGTCGCACTGGTCCTGTCGGGGAGCGAGCCGCTGGGCGTGACGGTGGTCGCGGGCATGCTCGCGTTGCTGCTGCTCGGCGTCAGCGCGGCCCTGTCCAGGGCGGTCGGTGACTCCTCAGCGGGCGCGCTGGTCGGCTATGCCGCGCTGCCCTACGCGTTCCTCGCCGGACTGTACGGACTGGCCAGCGGCGCCACCTTGACCGGTTTCGGCGCGCCACACCTGCTGGCCGCGCTGACCTGCACCGCGCTGGTGGCCACGATCGGTGGCACCGTGGTCGCCGACGGTGTGGCAGGCTTCCTGGGCACGGCCATCGCGACGGTGACAGGAGCCATCGCCTCGGCCGTGGTCATGGTGTTCGGCGTGCCCGCCGCCGGCGTGGCGGCCATGACGGTGACGATCCTCATCGCGCTCAGCCCGTTGATCCCCACATTGTCGTTCAGGATCGCCAGGGTGCCGCTGCCCGCCCTGCCCACCAGCGCCGACGAACTGCGTGCCGACAACCAGCGGCTGGACAGCGACGGCGTGCTGGCCCGCACCGCCCAGGCCCGCCGCTACGCCACCGGGATGGTCGTCGGCATCGTTCTCAGCGCCATCGGGGCTCTGATCTTCTTGGTCGTCGAGGCGACCTGGCTGTCGATCGCGATGGCCGTCGTGCTCTCGCTGGTGATGCTGCTGCGGGCCCGCGTCTTCCACGGGCTCGGCCAGCGGCTGTGGTTGCTGGGCTCGGGCCTGGGCGGCCTGATGGCGGTGGGGATCGCGGTGAGCGCGGGCGCGGGCACGGTGGCCGCCGCCGCGGTGGTGATGGGCGTGCTCTGGGTGGCCATGCTGGTCGTGGGGCTCGGCCTCTGGCTGCCGTCCGGACGGCTCTCGCCGTTCTGGGGGCGTGCGGGCGAGATCGTGGACGTGATCCTGCTGATCGCGCTGTTCCCGCTGGCGCTGGGCGTGCTCGACGTCTACACCTGGATCCGCGGGCTGGCGGGCTAGCCTGCCCGGCATTTTCCGCTAGAAGTCGTCGCGTGGGTCACGCTCGCCCAGCCGCCTGATGCGGTCGTTCCTGTCGGCCGTCTCCGCACTGAACAGCTCGTGGAACTCGGAGAACTGGCGCTGGATGTCCTCCAGCCCGATCCGCTGCGACTCCGGCACGGCCAGCAGCTCCTGGGCCTGGCGGTCCTGGTCCTCCTGCGCCTGCCGTACCGCCTGGACGACCTCCTCGGCCAGGGCGGCGAGGTCAAGGCGCAGCACGCGGGGCGAGAAGGTCACGCGCTGGAGACGCCCGTCCGCGTCCACCACCGCGGTGGTCAGGCCGCTGCGGCTCTCGCCCTTGCCGCTGATCGAGCGCAGGTCGTCGGCGACCGCGGCGAGGCGGGCCAGCTCGCGCTCGTTCGCCTTCAGCAGCTCGTCCATATCGTGCTCGGTGTAGTCCATGGCACGCCACGTCACTGGCGGCCGGTTAACCGGAGGCGATGCGCGGCTGACCGGACGTTGAACCGATCATGAAGATCACAGCAAATAGCCTACTTCGTCGCGGTATGTAGCGAAGAATGCCATTTTGTGGGGAGTAATCAGCAAGCGGTCCAAGAGATCTACGTCACGTCGTCCACCATCGCGCACACGCGCAAGCGTGTCGACGAGGAACTGCATCCGGACGTGGCGTTCATTCACGGGCTTCTGGCGTCCACGGCCGTGGGTGGGATCGGCTTCGGGGCGGTCGGCGGCTATATGATCGGCGGCGCCTACGACGAATTTCGCCGCTGGGTGGACACCACGTTCACCGATATGGAGGGCGCGGTGCAGAGTTGGTCGGATGCTCTGGAACGGGCCAGGCGTAACTGGCGGGCGGCCGAAGAGGCGAGCATCGTGAGGTACCGCGGCTGATGAGCACCCCTGATCCTTGGGCGCACACCCGTACCACGCCCACCCAGCCGGTGCCCGGCAACCCTTATGCCACGACGCCCCCTAGGCCACCGGCGGGCCCGTACAACCCGTATACGCCGCCCAGGCCCGTCCCTGGCAACCCCTACGCCTATCCCTCACCGAACCAGCCCGTCCCCGGCAGTCCCAACGTCACGCCGCCCAGCGGCGATCTGGGCACAGGAAGGTTCGGTCCACCTCCGGAGCCGTACAACGCGGCGCGCCCGTCCATGCCGTCGCTGGGCGAGAAGTCGCTCAACGCGCTGAAAAGGGCGGGCAAGATCTCCCTGGCTCTGACTCCCGCCGTCCTCATCGCCGGCGGGATGCTCGCCAATGAGCCGGGCATGGCCCAGGCGGTCAGCGTCTGGCAGAGCGCCATGGCCCAACGGCTCGACGGCGGGATGAAGAACCTGCTCCCACAGCTGCGGGACACGGCCAAAGACGGCTGGATCGCGATGGACCGCGATGAGTTCGACAGGGTGCTCTGGACCTTCCAGCGCGAGTCGGAGGTGCTGCGCAACGTCCTGAACACGGCCGGCAGCTCACTCGACGAGGTCGCGGCCGCCTACCGGAGTTTCTGGATCTGGGTCGGGCGCACCGCGCTCGCCTCGATCGGCCTGCTCATCGCCGCCAAGACGCTGCAGCGGGCGCCACAGAGCTCGGTGTGGGGGGTGATGCTGGAGAAGTACATCGCGGCCCAGGTCAACATCGTCACGATCTTGCTGGCCCACTCGTTGGGCAGCAGCCTGAAGGAGGTCGCCAACGTGATGGCGACCATGGTGAAGAGGAATCACCAGTGGAACTACATCACGCCGAGCGGCGACGCCGCAGTCGACTTCAAGTCGATCGTGATCGACGCCGGCAAGTATCCCTCCTTCGCTGAGCCCCCCAAGAACTCCGGACTGCCTCCGGGTTACCAGGATTTCGACTGGATCGAGCCGAAGCGGGAGATCTCCCCTGCCACGCCTTGAGGATAAGGTTGTGAGTAAAGCGTCTTTTGTGGCACGTGGGGTGTGGGGATGATCGAGCGCGAGTTCGGGGCGGTTGACTTCGACAGGGTCCTCAAGAACGCCAACGCGCAGATGGCCCGCACCGCCGAGCTCCAGACGACCCTGACCGCTCTCGTCGGCCGGGCCGAGGATGAGGACGGCCTCGTCGTGGTCGAGTTCGGCCAGGCGGGGCTCAAGGAACTGCAGCTCCATCCCAAGGCCATGCGTCTCTCCGCCGGCGAACTGGCCGAACGCATCAAGCTCGTCCTCAAGGAGGCCATGGCGGACCAGCAGCGGCAGATGTCCGAGGCGATGGAGGAGGCATTCGGGGAGGACAACCCGATGCGCTTCGGCTCTGATCCGGAGGGGGCCATGGAGCTGGTACGCCGGTCGCAGGCGGCGTACGACCGCACCTTCGAGGACGTCATGGGAGAGCTCGACCGGATCCAGCAGCGCTTGGAGGGCTGATCCAACCTGAAGGGGCCGGACGCGCCGAGCGCATCCGGCCCCTTTTCAGCGGTCAGCCGATTTTCTCAGGGCCCACGGGGTGTGGCGAGGACCAGGCGTCGCCGTCCGGGTCGTAGAACTCACGCGTCGTCTCGTTGCGCTGCTCCTGGCCCGCGCCGACGCCCCCCACCGGCGGGTAGCCCATGAGCCCGGAGCCCGAGCCGGGCACCCTGCCGCCGATCACGGCCGGGCTGGTCGCGGCCGTGCCGCCGCCGCCGTACCAGGTGCCGCCCGAGCCAGGCTGCCCCGGGACGGTGGTGAACGGGTTGGCGGTGAACGGGTTGGCGGTGCTCGTGGGCACCGGCGTCGTCGTCGGCAGCTGGGTGTACGGGGTCGTCGTGCTCTGGTGCGGGCCCACGGTGGTGGTCGTCGGAGGGCTGGCGTCGGCGAGCTGCGTCTTGTTGTCGGCGCCGAGGACCGGGGGAACGTCCTGCTGCTGGGTGCCGTCCTGGCTCTGGCTCGGGGGCTGCTGTGCCGAGGTGTCCCCGGGCTGCTGCGGCGAGGTCGGGTCCTGCGTGCCCGTGGACGGGTCGTTCTGGTCCTGGCCCTTGTCCTGATCCTGGCCAGGCCGGTCCTGGTTGTTGTTCTGGCCCGAGGTCTGATCGCGGCCTTGGCCTGGATCGTCCCGGCCGTCCGACCCCTCGCGGCCGCCGCCCGTGCTGCCCGTGCTGCCCGACCCGTCGTTGCCGCCGCCGTGCCAGTATGTGGTCTTGCCGGTGGGCACGTTGGTGCCGCTGCCTGGGTTGATGTGCGGGGCCTTCGTGGTGTCCACCGTGATCGGCGTGATCGCGGGCATCTTGAAGTTGAGGCCCTCGGCGAGCTTGGCGTTCAGATCCGTGATCTCGTTGTTGAGCTTCTCCAGGTGTTTCCTGGCCTGCGCGTTGACGTCGGTGGCCGCAGAGGGCGGGCTGCCCGTCGTACCGCCGCCCGTGTTCTCGCTCTTGGTCGTCGGTGAGGTGGTGCCCGTCCTGTTCAGGCCGTACGTGGCGGCTTCGTCCGCCGCTGGGTCCTGGCCCCACATCAGTGTGGGGACCGTGGCGCGATAGTGCCTGACCCGCTCGGCGTACTTGGTCATCGGCTCGCCGGTCTGCTTCATGGCCTCGCCGAGGGCGGTCGCGCTGGCATGCAGAAGCCGCAGGGCCTTCAGCGCATCGGTGGCGCCCTGGCCGCGCCAGACCTCTTTCAGCTCATCGGCCGCCTTCCAGAGGGCGCCCTCGATCCCGTCCTTGCCCAAGACCAGCTTGGCTGCCTCGATGTAACTCTTACCGGCGCTCTCGATCTTGTCCGGGTCGGTGTTGTTGAGGTAACTGACGACCTTTTCCCTGGTGACAGTGCTGTCCGGGGTCGGATCGCCAAGATAGTCGTAGAGCCTGATCGGCTCCCAGCTGTCGACGCTTTCGGCCATCGAATGTCATCCTCGCCGCTCATCACGCGCTGCTGTCCGCGTGACCCTTCTCATAGTTGTCGATGGCTTTCTCCACCGCGTCCGCCCACTTCTCCACGTACGTCACGAGCTCGCTGTAGCTGCCGCCGAACACGTCGTACGCCCGGGAGATGTTCTGTCCGAAATAGTCGGCCACCTCCCACTTGCCGGTCTCATCGGGTCCGACTCCACCCATGCCGGCCACCTCGCCGACCGTGCCAGGTCCGCTGTAGGTGGCGCTCATCGACGGGGAAGGGCGCGCACCGGGGTCGGTGAGCAGCCCCTGAACCTGCTTGCGTACCCGGGAGACGATCGCGCGCACCTCGTGATGATCGACGTACGGCCCGCCTCCGTCGTCCCCGGTGAGCCCGGGGAAGTTCGGAGCCAGTTTGAGATCGGGTGGGGGGCTGCCACCACGATCAACCGGAAGACTCATGCCTTGCCTTTCGATTCACCGCGGATGTGGGAGTT
The DNA here is from genome assembly GCF_039535785.1 of Nonomuraea helvata. NCBI lineage: Bacteria > Bacillati > Actinomycetota > Actinomycetes > Streptosporangiales > Streptosporangiaceae > Nonomuraea > Nonomuraea helvata. Next base: position 358,399 of record NZ_BAAAXV010000009.1, on the reverse strand, counting down.
CGTGGTCGGCTCGTCGCTGCGGAAATAGTCTTCGTCGTCCCACACGTACGTTCTCCGCTCCTGCTCCCGCTCTTCCTCACGATTCCGCGCTCCGGACAGCGGCAACCCCTGGAGCAGGGGGGACCCGTTGCCCAAGCCGCGCAGGCCGGCCGCGGCCGCGGTGTTGCCCTGGCTCGCGATGCCGAAGCCGCCTCCTCCTCCGCCGTACGGGTGGCCGATGCCGGTGGTGTCGCCGGGCGGGTTGGTGACGGTGGTGGTGGGGGTGGTGGTGTGGAACTGGGACGGGTCGGGAATCCCGGCCAGCGACGTTTTCGGGCTGCCCGTGTTCGGAACCTGGGAGCTGTCTGGGTTCGCGTTCGCGTTCGGATTCGCGTTGGCGTTGGCGTTGGCGTCAGGGACGGAGGGAGCGTTCATGCCGGGAGCGTTGACGTCCTGGCCGTTCGTCCCGTCCGCACCGACACCTGCGCCTGCCCCGATGTCCGAGCCGTCGGGGAACGTGCTCACCGGGCTCGTCTTGTCGAGGCCGGGGATCTTGTGCGCGTTCGGGTCGAACAGGCCGTCCTGGCCGGGCTTGAACCCGTCAAGGCCGGGGTCGCCCGGGTTGTACGGCTGGTTGAAGCCTGCGGGCACGGCGCCGTTGAACCCGTTGCCACCGTTGTACGGCGAGTTGGGAAGGTGCGGGGCGAGGTCCCCGAACTGGGGGATCTCGGTCCTGAGCTCGGCGGGGAACGCGTCGTTGTCCGCCTTGGTGGCCTCGGTGAGGAGCCGGATGTGCTCCTTCGCCGCCTTCCTGTCCTTCTCCTCCTTGGAGTCACCGATGAGGTTCTGGAAGGGGCCATCGGTGAAGAGCGAGGAGACGCCGCCGGCGATCGTACCCACGACGGCTCCGATCACCGCTCCGGGCGCGGCGCCGACACCGGCGAACAGAGAGCCGACGAGGCCGCCACCCGCGGCCCCTGCCGCCCCTCCCTGGAAGGCGCCCTCCAGGAATGAGACATCCCGGTCGGGGGCCTCGGGCAGGTTCTTGCCGCTGAAGGCCGCCAGCGTGTGGGCGTGCAGGAGGAGGGCGGGGGCGACGCCGGACGGGTTGGTGGGGCACTGTTTGGCGTTGACGGGCGTGTCGCTGATCGTGGTGGACACGTCCGCGGCAGCCTTGCGCAGCCTGCGCATCGAGGACTTGACCGTCTTGGCGTCCTCACCCGCCGTCCAGTGCTTGTCCAGCTCCTTGAGGTGCTTGTCGAGCACCTCAACCAGATTGTCGAGGCGCTGTTTGGCGCTGAGGAGCTCACCCGCCGCGCTGCGCAGCAGCTCGGGCTTGTTCTTCGACAGGGTGTCCCCGAGCACCTTGAGCGTCGCGCCGTCGAACTCCGAGGTGTCGATCGTTTGCCTGATCGTTCCCTGGTACTCGGCCATCAGATCTTCGCCTGCCCGGAACGCCCCTCGCTGTCGTGCTCCTCGCGGTCGTAGTTGTCCATCGCCTGCTTGAGGAGGTGGCGGACGCTCTGCACCTGCCTGACCACGTTGTCGTAGGAGCTGGTGACGTGGGCGATGCCGTTGTTGGCGCTCGACTGGAACCCGGTGGCCGCCGGCCAGAAGCCGCTCAACGCCTCGGGGTCGTTGCGCAGCTGGCCTACCGGTCCCGTCTCCTTGAAGGCGGACGTGGCTTCGTCGCCTTTCTTGAGATCGGGGTTCAGGAGCACGAGGGCCTCTTCCAGGTCGGTCCTGGCGGTCTTGATCGCTCTCCTGCTGAGATCTACTCCACGGTCCGCGCCCATGCTCCCCCTTCGCTGTCAGGGCCGGCGGTATCGCCCTCCGCCTGCGTTACTTTCCGTCGAAGATCTGGGAGTTGATCTTCTCGACCTGCTGCATGTTCAGGTTCGTGATGTTGATGTTCTTCTTCATCAGGTCGATGAACTGCGACATGTCCCTGGCCTCACGCTTCCAGAGCTCACGGACCTCGTCGAAGACGGTCTTCGTCTGGCCCTGCCAGATTGCGCTCTTGGTCAGCAGGTCCCGCTCCAGGTTGTCCAGGGTGGTGACCATGTCGTTGAACGCCCTGGCGAAGGCGTCCTCACCCTCGCCGAGGCCGGCGAAGTTGACCTTTGTGATATCGAATGTGTCTTTCGCGGGCACAGCGGCCTCCCCTTGCTGCTAGCTGGTCCTTGTCACTGGTACGGCGCTGGTCAGCGCGTCAGCGGCCCGGCGTTGATCAGGTTGGCGATCTGGTTGATGGCCTCGGTCCGCTCCTGGTTGAAGGAGGCGTAGTTCGTGTTGCTCGTCCCGATGTTCTCGGCCAGACGGCGCAGGCTGCCGAGGACGACGTCCATGCGCTCGTGCCACTTCCTGTGCACGGCGTCGAACGCGGCCTCGGACTGGCCGACCCAGTGGTGCTTGAGTGAGACGCCGGCCTGGTCCAGGTTCAGCTGGATGCCGCGCAGGCGCTCGGCCGCGTCCTCGATGAGGGTGATCGCGGCCTTGAGATCGGCTTCACTTACTTGAGTCTGCGGTTCTGCCCCCACAGAGTCCCTCCCTTGCTAGTCGGCTGACTCCAGCCGACAGCTGATGTCGGCCTATTTGGTCACATTAGTGAACATCGGTCCCTAGGGTCGCACGTGATCGAGTTAATTTTCCACATCTTCGGGATGGATCGTGGACCTATTACCGGGATACAGGGGTTTGGGGCCTTGCTCCGGATGGGTGTCGAGCGCCCGTATTGCCTGTACGGGCCAGACGTGGCTGGCGTAACCTATGGGACCGACGCGACAAGGGGGGCATGTGTCCAACTCATCCTCGTCCAGCGACCCGTTCGCGGGCCTCGTCGGCGCCGGCGGTCTCGGCAGCACCGACCCGAAGTCCGTCGACCGCAACTTCAAGATGCGGCACTCCAGCGTCAGGACGCTGGGGACGAACGTGGCGAGCTACGGCCAGGACCTCACGCACCTGAGCGAGAAGACCCGGGCCATCGATATGCACACGCTGACGTTCGGCGTGTTCGGCGGCGGTCTCAACGTCACCCACCGCTCGGCGCGCGACGCCGCGGCCGACGCCCTGAAGCAGGGCAGGGAGGTGCTCGAGTCGTGGAAGCAGGCGCTCAAGACCGCGGCCGACAACACCGAGACGGCCGAGGAGGCCAGCAAGGCCGCGAAGAAGGGCAGCCAGAACAGCTCCTTCAAGACGCCGAAGTTCAACAACACCGGTTTCGGCGACCCGAGCAAGCTCGGCAAGATGCCGTCGAATGCCGGTCTGGGCAACCTCGGCAAGAACGGCATCGACCCCGATGACTTCAAGGTCGACAAGCCGTCGCCGGACGACCTGAAGCAGCCGGACATTCCGCAGCCCGACGTGAAGCAGCCGGAGCAGCCCGACATCCCGCAGCCCAACGTGGACCAGCCCGATCTCCAGCAGCCGAACCTGGAGCAGCCGAATCTGCAGCAGCCGAATCTGCAGCAGCCGGATCTGCAGCAGCCGGATCTGACCACCCCTAACCTGAACCAGCCCAAGACCGATCTGCAGAGCGTTGACCCCCATCTGCCCACTTCCACCGCACCGCAGATCCGCACTCCTGACATCTCCCAGATCGACCCGCGCGCCGCCATTCCACGCACGACGGTCAGCTACCCCGAAAGCAACGTCGGGGGTCCCGCCGCTGGTACGGCGGGTGTCGGCGCACCGGGGAGCATCGCACGTGCTCTGAACACGGGGACGCCGATTTACCCACCGGGCGGCATGGGCGGCGCGGCGGGCAGCAAGGACGACAAGGACCGCGAGCGCGGCCCGCACGTGGGTGAGGAAGAGGGCGTGTGGGGAGCGGACGAGGACGCCACTCCGGCGGTGCTCGGCAAGGAGGTATGAGGGAGCGATGGCGCCCTACGAAGAAGCTCAAGAATGGATGCTCCAGGCGAAGCTGATCGCGTCAGGGGCGACATACGTGCTCCCGTACGCGGCTCCGCTCGTAGGGATGTTGTTGATGGCCGTCGGGGACTCGGCGGAACAACATCGGGCGGCTCAGCAGTGGCTCAACGAAACCCCGGTCGATGCGGGGCCGAAATACGGTCCGACGGCGAAGACCGCTCCGGCGGTGCACGCGAGCGGCGTCAGCGACCTGGCCTATCTGCGTAACGAGTTGCAGCGGCTGAGCAGGCAGATCGGTGAGTCCGAGGAGTGGCTGGGGCGCGCGTACGACTCGTTCCTGGAGAAGGTCAAAGAGCTCGATGCCAATCTGCAGAAGCTCGACAACAACAGGACCGCGTGCGGGAACACCCTCAAGTGCTCGGCCGCCGTGTACTTCGCGCTGACGATGTTCTTCTACGCCATCGCCGTCATTTTGGCGGGGCTGGCCGCTTGGGTGGTTTACATGCGGTCGACGGCGATCGGTCTGGGTGTGGAGCCACAGGCGATCAGCCAGGTGGTGAAACTGCACGAGACCGTTTCCAAGGTGGTCCAGCAGCACTCGCGTGGCGTCATAAAAGCCAGCGCGATCATCGCAGCCGCAGGCGTGGCTCTCAACCAGATCGCCAAGGATCTTCCGTTCGTGGACCCCGTGAAGGTCGAGAAGCCGAAGATGCTGGAGGCGAAGGCCATGTGGGACTCCGCGAAGTTGGACATCATCGACGACCCGCAGAGCGGTCTCGACACCGGCCAGTTCAAGCAGCCCTCGATCATGCCTGAGGTCGGCTGGTGATCGGCGCCCTTACCGGCCGCTGACGGTCAACGGCGCCCTGGCCGCGACCGGGTCGAGCGCCGGTCCCTGCGGGATCGCGTGCATGATGCTCGCCGGCACGGGCGCGATGTCCGCGGCGTCGTAGCCGAGCTTCGCCAGCACGTCGGCCGACGGGATCGGATAACGCACCCCCTGGTCGGTGATCAGCGACAGCGTGCTCGCCGCCGCGTTCAGCTGGCCCTCGCCGGGCAGCACCCCGGCCACCACGGCGCTGCCCGGCGGGAGCAGCACCTGGTCGTAGCGGTCCTGTACGCCTGAGCTCGACGGCGTCGGAATCGCGATCCTGCTGCCGACCGTGATGTTCGTCACGACCGAGCCGGACGCCGTGTTCGGATACACGGTGCACAGCGGTGCCGAACCGGACACGTTGATCACCTTGGGCATGGTGGTGGGCAGGCTGGTGTCCATGACGTTCTGGCGCGAGGGCGAGGCGTTGGCCGACGCGGCGTCGATCTGGATGGCCTGCACCGGGCGGTTGCCGTACGCCGTCTTGCTGGCCGGGTCCTCCAGCAGCAGCCTGGCCTGGACAGCGGAGATGGGCGCCAAGCCGTCGTTGAGCAGCACATACCACCGCGCCGCCGTGCCGGGCATAGCCGGGACCGTGAACACCTGTCCCACCACCGCCGCGACCTTGCCGTTGGCCCGCACCTTTCTGCCCCGGTTCGCGATGTTCGGTCCCCTGAAGTCGTGTCCGGCCGGCAGCGCGTTCAGCCAGGCCACCGGCACCTTCCTGGGCTGGGCGTTGAGCGCCCGGACGCCGTGCTCGTTGACGCGCATGCGACGATTGCCCCAGATCAACCAGTTCTGCTGCCCGTCGGAGACCACCATCGCGTCCACGCCCACGGGCCTGCCTCCGACGTCGGTCCCGCCGACCAGCGTCGTGTACGGCTTGCGCCCCCCGACGCCGTCGGGCCCTTCCGTCACGCACACCGACCACGGCGCCTTGACCAGCTTCTTCTTCTCCGGCAGTGAGTCCGGCGCCCCGGAGATCCCGATGAGCGGCCCCCTCGCGAACTCGGCGAGCGAGGCGGCCGTCACGCTCCGGGTGGTGACCTGCCCGGCGTCCAACACCAGTCTCGCCGACACGTAGTTCGCCACGGGCAGCAGCCGCTGCTGCTGCTGGCTGTAGACGAATGTGGCGCCGCTCTCCTCCTCGACCAGCAACTGCCCTGGGTCGGTCAACTTGGTGGCGTTCCCCGGCCGCACGAGCCCCCAGATCCCGAACACGGCCAGCACAAGGACCCCGACCAGGATCCCACCGAACGTGGCCACGTTCTGGCGCCGCATGGGAGACTCCGGGACGTCGGGCTCGGCCTGCAAGAGCGCCATGCCGAGCCGCTGCTGCATCAAGCGGTGAGCTTGATAGAGGTCCTTCTTGGTCTGCACAGCGCCTCCCCGCGGCTCAGAATCCGCGCATCAGCATAAAGGCCGTACCGCCCCACCGGCCCCAATCACCCCATTTCTTCAAACCCGCCAGGCTCAAGGTTGGAGCAGACCCCAGTACAGGGCCCACGGTAGGAACACCGCGGCTCCGGCGAGGAGAATCCCCAGACGCGTCCGCTCGCCGCGCCCGGCCACCCGCCGCAGCCTCAGCGCCGTCATGGCGGCGGCCACGAGCGTCACGACCGCGATCGCCTGCAACGCCACCCAGACCAGCGGCCTGCCCGCCACCAGCGGCCCCGGAGCCGCCAGCTTGCCGCCCGTCATGATCGCGTAGAACAGGTAGGAGAACCCGCCGAGCACCGTCACGAGTCCGCCCGCGCTGACCCACCGCGCCGCCTTGACGGGCGGTACACCGGCCCGGCGCCTGACCCGTCGCACCAGGGCGACCACGGGATACCCCGCGAACGCGACCAGGAACAGCACCAGCGCCGCGGCATGAACGCCGGCCGACTCCCACCACGCGACCGGCGGCACCGCCACCGAGTCGTCCGCCTGGACCGGCGCGGGCCCCGTCACCTGCGCGACCGGCGCCCGTCCCGAGGTCGCCTGTCCCACCCAGTCGCCGACCAGGTCCGCATAGCCGGGAGCGAGCTCGGGCAGCCGCGTGACCCCGCCGTCGGGCGTCCGGTGGGCAGCGTGATCGGCATCCGCGAAGAACCGGAACGTGTAGTGCCGGTTCCCGCCTCTCTCGAGGGCCCTGGCGAAGATGGGAGGCGTCTCCCGGGGAGGCGTCAGCAGGTCGTGCACGCCCCAGAGCCCCAGCACGGGCTGCCGCACGCTCGCGATGACCGGCTCAGGTTCGTAGTAGGACTCGGGGAACATCCCGCCGTCCGCGATCACCCGGTACAGGGTGGGCTCGGCCCGGTCGACGAACGACCCCCGCACTCCCGCCTTCCGCAGCCCGGCCGCCACCGCCCAGGTCTGCTGGCGCAGCGGGTGCAGCGCGTTGGCGCCGACGACGATCACGAAGGAGATGTCAGCGGAGCGCGACGCCGCGAGCGGCGCCACCCATCCGCCCTCGCTGAGCCCCCAGATGCCGACTTTCGACGGATCGACCCCGGCCTGCCGCCGGAGCGTCCCCACGGCTCCCAGCGCGTCGTCGGCCAGCTGCGAGTAGGACCGGTGGAACAGCGAGTACCCCTCGGAGCGCTTGTCGTAGACCAGCACCGACATCCCCTGCCGGGCGAACGCCACCGCCTCGGCCAGCAGCTTGTCCCGCTTAGTCCCGGTGCCGGCGCCGTGCACCAGCACGACGCCGGCTCGTCCGCTCCGGGCCCGTACCGGACTGATCACGCTTCCGTGCAGCTGTAGCCCGCCGCTGCCACGGAAGCTCACCTCGCTCGCCTTCAGATCGTCGGGCAAGGCCATCGGCGCGTCCCGAGCTGGACCGACGGCCAGGGCGGCGGTAGGGGCGAGCGCCAAGAGGAGGGCGGTGAGGACCGCGAGAATCGTTCGCATATCGCCGAACTTACTCTGCAGAGAGTTCTCGGCAAACAGAAGTCTGCAGATATCGTTCTGGAGGACTACCCTCCTCCTCATGAAGGACGAGGAGCCGAGACCGGAAGCCGACGAGCCGTTCATCCTCGACGATCCGGGCCGGCTCAAGGCCCTGGCCCATCCGATGCGCCGCCGCATGCTGACCCACCTCAACATCCACGGCCCCGCCACCTCGACCACCCTCGGGGAGCTGCTCGGCGCCAAGACCGGCACGACGAGCTACCATCTCCGGCAGCTCGAGAAGTACGGCTTCATCGAGGAGATCCCCGAGCGCTCGTCCGGCCGCGAACGCTGGTGGCGCCGCGCCCCCACCCCCAGAGACATGCGCGTCCCCACCCCCGATCAGCTGCCGCCGGAGGACCGCGCGGTCCTGGCCGAGTTCCACCGGATCGGCTTCGAGGAGGACCGCGCCCTGATGGAACGCTTCCCCGCCGCCTACCGCGCCGACCCCGACTGGGCCAAGGGCTCCAGGGGCCTGGCCCGCATGACGAAGGAGGAGCTGAACGCGTTCTACGACGAGTACGTCGCCCTGCTGCTCAGGCACAGCCACACAGCAGAGGACGCCCCACCGGACGCCCGCCCCGTGTACGTCCGCTTCTTCACCCTCCCAGCCGACGAGTCCTGAGCCGCGCGCTCAGCCGTCGCCGGGAAGAGCCGCCTGGATGGGGGTGATGGTGCCCGTCCGCACCAGGAAACCCCGCCCGGACGGACCGCCGACGGTCCCGCGCGGCAGGCGGATGGAGAAGAGGTCGCCGTCGGCCTGGCTCTGGACCGCCAGGAGCACGCCGGTGCGCGACTTGCGCGTCTCGGCCACGAAGCCCCGGTACGCGACCGCCAGATCCCCTGTCGCCCCGGCGATCAGCAGTCCATGATCGCCGTCCCTGCCCGACCTGAGCACCTCCTCCAGCGCCGTCCCCAGCGGGCCGTCCGCGTTGACCAGCTCGGCATCGTCCACCAGCACGACGTACTGCCGCAGCTCGGCGACCAGCTCGGCCAGGTTCGTGGCGTTGCCGTCCAGCACGGCCACGGCCCCGTCCAGGTCCCGCAGCGGGCTGCGCCGGGGCGCGACGGCGATGACGGGCGTTCCCCGGGCGATCAGCGAATGAGCGGCCGTCAGCAGGACCGACGATCGGCCGGAGCGGGACGGGCCGGCGATCACGGCGCCGGGCCCGTGGGCCAGCAGGTCGAGCCCGAGCGGCGCGAGGGCGTCCCCTCCTGCGCCGACCAGCGTCCACAGAGGGGACGGGGGCGTGAACGCGGGGTCGAGGGCGAGCGCCTGGGACGCCGTGATGCGCATCGGAAGCGCGTCCACCCGCAACGGCGGCTCCCCTTCCCGGCGCCGGCCCCCCTTGCCGGAGTCCGGCGCGCCGGCGGCACGGGACAGCGACTGGAGGGCCGCCACCTGTGCCGGGCCGGACGGATCGGGGGAGAGCAGGGCGATGTGGTGCTCGACGATGCCGTGCTCGCCCATCGAAAGGGCCCGGCCGGGCGGCATCGAGGAGGGGAGGCCCTTGAGGGGGAAGCCCGCCAGGCCGTAGTCGGCGGGGTCAGAGAGGCGGAGGAGCAGGCGGTCGTCGAAGACCGTCGAGACCTGGCCGAGCAGGCCGGAACGGTCGCTGGTGACCACGGCCCGCAGCCCTACCGCGGGGCCTTCGCGCAGGAGCTGGAGCAGCGCCTCGATCAGGCGGCCGTAGTCGTAGCCCTCGAAGGCGGCGACGAAGCCCTCCCAGCGGTCCAGCATGAACACCAGCCAGGGCAGGCGGTGCCCGGCCTGGCGGTATTCGGCCAGGGAGGCGTGCCCGGCTTCGGCCAGGAGCTGCTGGCGGCGGCCCACCTCGGCACGGAGACGGGTGAGCAGGCGCTCCACCCGGTCGAGCTGGTCACGGGTCACGACGGCGCCGCAGTGCGGCATCGCCACCAGCGGCAGGAGCGCGCCCGAGCCGCAGTCGACCGCGTGGACGTGCACGTCCTCAGGGGAGGCATGGGCCGCGATGGAGCCCGCGATCGTGCGCAGCGCCGTCGATCTGCCGGACCGGGCGGCGCCCGCTATGAGCAGGTGACCTCCGTGAACGAGGTCGAGCGCCAGAGGGTGCCGGTCCTGCGCCCACGGCCGGTCGGTCAGGCCGAACGGCAGCGGCGTCACCTCTCCCGACGCGGACCCTGCCGGGGCCTGGCGGTCCTGGACGAACTGCGTGGGGAGCGGATCCAGCCAGGGGCTGGGCTGCACGGGGACGCCGGCCAGGCGGGTGGCTTCGATGAGGGCGTCGGCGACCAGCGTGAGGTCGGTCGCCGTCGAGTCCTCCTCCGGCTCCGGGGCCGGCGGCAGCGGCCTGCCCAAAGAGCGCCAGGTCACCTCGAGCACCCGGACATGGGCGCTCGGCCCCGCGAACGGCCCGCTTGGAGAGGCCGCTCGTGCGGGGCTGCGGCCCCCTACCCTCGCCGTCTGTACGGCGGTCGCCGCCCCCACTCCGGAACGCACGTAGCAGCGGCCGGGCGTCGACTTGGAGATGTGGGCGGCGTCGGGCAGGTCGATGACGTCGGCCGACTCGGCGGGCTCGGTCACCCGCAGCGCGACGCGCAACGACGTGTTGGCCTGGATGTCGGCCGTGACCACGCCCGCGGGCCGCTGGGTGGCCAGGATGAGGTGGATGCCCAGCGAGCGGCCCCGTCGGGCGATGTCGACCAGGCCCGTGACGAAGTCGGGCAGCTCGGCCACGAGGGCGGCGAACTCGTCGATGATCAGCACCAGGCGCGGCATCCCCGGCCCCGTGTAGTCGTCGATGTCCTTGGCCCCTGCCGCCAGCAGCAGGCGCTCCCTCCGCCGGATCTCGGCGGCCAGCGAGTCGAGCGCGCGCTGCGTCAGGTGGCCGTCGAGGTCGCTGACCATGCCGACCGTGTGCGGCAGGCGTACGCACTCCTTGAAGGCGGCGCCGCCCTTGTAGTCGATCAGCACGAATGTGAGCTGGTCCGGCCGGTTGGCCACCGCCAGTGCGCAGATCAGCGTCTGCAGCAGCTCCGACTTGCCCGCGCCCGTGGTGCCCGCGATCAGCCCGTGGGGGCCGTCGAGCTTGAGGTCCACCGAGAACGGGCCGTCCGGCCCGACGCCGATCAGCGCCTGCGTGGAGCCGTGCTCGCGCCACTGGGCGGCCAACTCCCGGCCGGTCGGGTCGGGCATGCCCATCAGGTCGAGCAGGCGGACGGCGTCAGGGAGGTTGCCCGACAGGTCGTCCCTGCTCACGTCGCGGATCGGGGACAGGGCTCTGGCGAGGCGGTCGCACCAGGTGGGGGAGACGAGGTCGGCCAGGACGGGCCCGATGACGTCGAGGCCGCCGCCGCGCAGGCGGACGAGGCCGTCGCCGCCGCACGCGGCCACGGTCTGGCACTCCTCGGGCAGCAGGCGCTGGTCGTCGTCGATGGCGAGCGTGAACACCCCGGAACGCGGGCCCTGGCGCAGCACCTGCGGCATGTTGGGCAGGCCGCGCAGGACCTGGGCGCCGTCGAGGATCACGAGCACGTCGTACGGGCGCACGTCGTACGAGGAGTACGTGGGCTGCTCCGGACCGCCCAGATCGTCCCAGCCGGTGGGGATCTTGCCGAGCTCGGGGATCGAGGTGTTCTGGCGTTCGTCGATGAGGGCGGCGAGCTCGGACACGCGGCGGGCGGCCGACTCGGGATCGGTGCCGACCAGCGCCACGCACTCCTCGCCGGCGCGCGGTGCGCAGTGCGGCAGCCAGCGCGTCCAGCCCCAGCGGCGCTCGCCGTCGGCGTGCGCGGACACGACCACGATGGCCAGGTCGCGCGGGCTGTGCAGGGTCGCCGCCTGGGCGATCAGCCAGCTCGCGAGGCCGGCCGCCTCCGTACGCGGGCCCGTGACACCTGCCACGCCCAGCCTGCGCATGGGCAGCGCCACGGGCACGGAGCGGCAGATGGGCGGGTCGATGGGGCCGCCCTGCTCCTCCGACAGCTCCAGGTCGGCGGGCAGGTCGGCGAGCCCCACCCGGAGCCTGAGCGAGTCGGAGTCGTGGATCCTGCGCTCCCACAGTCGCCGGCGCGGCCCCGTGGCCGTGAGCAGCACCTGAGCGGGGTCGGGCGCGTCCGATCTGCGCGCCGCCTCGTCCGCCGCCCGCGCCCGCTCGACGTCGTCGTCGTACGCCTGGAGCTGCTCCGCGTACTCCTTGATCGCCTTCTTGTGCTGCTTCTTCCCGTGGCGGCGGTCGCTCCACCATTGGCCGATCATGATCACGGGGGTCATGAGGGCGACGAGCAGGTAGTACCACTGCTTCAGGGCGAACGCCAGCGTCAGGCCGAGCACGGCGGGCAGCAGGGCGGCGAGCAGCTGAAGGCGCAGCCCCTCGTTCCTGGACGGCTCCTTCGGCCTGACGAACTTGCGCTCCGGCTCGGGGCGCCGGAGCCTGGGCGGGCGGTTGTAGGAGACGCCGCCCTCGCTCCTCGGCGCCAGGTGCGCGTCCCTGGGCTCGATCGACGTCAGCACGAACACCGACGAACCGCAGGTCAGCACCGCCTGATCGGGCCACTCCGCGCGTTCGGTGAGCGGCCGGCCGTCGAGCTCCGGCACCTCGCCGTAGTCGGCGGCCAGCTCGGCCGCCTCCCGCTCCGCGACGCGGGCCGTGTACTCGGCGACCTCCTCGGCCCACCTGCCCTTGAGCTTGAGCTTCGGCGCCTCGTCCGGCGGGAGCCACGCGCGCTCGACCGTGATCGCCTCCGGTGTCACGCGTACGGTCACCGCCTCCGGGGCGAGCGCCGGGTCGGCGGTGGACATGGCGCACATCGGGTCGGAGCCGATGACGTGGACACCCAGCCCCAGCCTGTGCACGGTGCCGGCCGCCGGACCGCCCACCACGCGTACCTCGGCCACCCCGCCCGGCTCCTCGATGACGGTGGCGCGGGCCAGCTCCGGCTCCAGGGTGACCTTGTCGCCGTCGCGCAGCACGGCGACGGCGGGGGCGCGGGGATCGAGCGGGCGGCCGTCGCGCCACAGCACCGGCGCCGCCCCGGGAGGACCCGCCGTCGCCGCGGCGGCACGCTCCGGCCGCCGGGGGCGCGGCACGCGGGCGCCCATGTCGCCGGGGGCCGACATACCGTAAGGCGCCCGCGCTCCGGTCAGGCGGACGACCTGTGCCAGCGGCCCCCGGTCGCTGAGCGCCCCGCTCACCGCCGCCACTGTGGCGCCGTCGTCACCGTCGATCACGACGTCACGGTCGCCCTGCCCGCCGAGCACGGTGAGCATGATCCGCATGGTGTCGTCTCCTCGCTCGGACCTCGGGCGCCCAAAGGTAGCGCCCGGAACGGGCCCGGGCCCGCTGGTTGACGGCAATGGCATGGCAGGCGCCAAACGCTGTGAATATTGTGACAATCGTTGTTCAAGTGACGGCTAGCCGGAAATATCACCATCCGTCAACTCGATAGAAAGAGCCGGCATCGATTGTTTCGCGTCGGCATACCGTCACCTGCGAAACAAGCATGGGTCCTCGCATTCCGCCCACGAGCGCACGCCCGGCCCCACATAATGGCGGGGAATTCCACCATTCAATTGGGAGCCCCCCACCCATGAGGACCAGTGAAAAGCCTGCCGTCAACGCGGCGGCGGGGTTGTCCGGCCCGGCCTCGCGCAAGCTCCCCGTGCCCCCTCGAGAACGCAAGCCGGCCCTGGCGGCCCTGGCCGTTCTCCTCATACTCGGCGGCGCGCTGGCCACGACCCTGCTCGTGCTGCGCAGCGGCGACCGGGTCTCCGCCATCCGCGTCACGCAGCAGATCGGCGCAGGTCAGAAGTTCACCGAGCAGGCGCTCGAAGAAGTCAAGATCGCGGCGGACAGCGGTGTCGACTACGTGAGCTGGTCGCAGCGCGCCCAGGTGACCAACAGCTTCGCGGCCGTCACGATCCTTCCCGGCACCTTGCTGACGAACAAGATGGGCGTCAGGGCGAGCACCGAGCTGGGCCAGGGAAAGGCGACCATCGGATTGTCCCTCAAGCCAGGACAAATGCCTTCTGGAGTGCAGCCGGGTGACCGCGTCCAGGTGATATACGTGCCGAGCCGTTCCAGTCAGGGACAAACACGCGTACTCGCGGAAAGCGCGCTCGTCTTCTCGGTCGGCGACAAGTCCCGGACGGGAAATTCCGGTCAGATCACCGTGGTCGTGGATGCGACGGCGTCGCCGGAATTGGTGGGGTTCGCCTCCAGCGGGGAGATCGCCGTGGCCGAGCTACCGGGGGCACGCTGACGTGGCGCTGATCGTACTGGCCGCCGACAAGGGCGCGCCGGGTGTGACCACTGCGGCGACGGCCCTGGCGGCGGTCTGGCCGCGTCCCGTGCTGCTGGCCGAATGCGACCCCGCGGGCGGCGACCTCGCCTACCGGCTCCCGGCCGTGGACGGCGGCGTGCTCAACCCCGGCAAGGGGCTGCTCACGCTCGGCGCCACGGCGCGGCGCGGGCTGGAGCCCGCCCAGATCCATCAGCACACCCAGAAGATCGTCGGAGGGCTCGACGTGCTGGTCGGGCTGACGCACAGCGAGCAGGCCGCCGGGCTCACCTGGCTGTGGGGGCCGCTGGGCAGGTCGCTCGCCGCCATCCCGGACGCCGACGTGATCGCCGACTGCGGCCGGCTCGGCGCGAGCCCGCAGCTCGGCGACCTGATCGCCGAGGCCGAGCAGGTCGTGCTGCTCACCAGGGCCACCCTCGACCACGTCGCCCACCTGCGCGAACGCCTCCAGATCACCAAGGCGCACGGCGTCGCCGTGATCGCCGACCCGCGTAACTACCGCGCCTCCATCGAGGACGTACGCAGGATCGTCGGCCCGGTCGTCCCGTCCGTGTACGGCCTGGCGCACGACCCCAAGGGCGCCGAGCTGCTGCGCGGCCAGTGGGGCGGCCGCCTCGACCGCTCGCTCCTCATCCGTACGGCACGCGACCTGGCGGCGAGGCTGGTGAGCCACCGATGATCGACCACTCGCTCGTCAAGCGCTTCCGCCAGGAGGTCGGCGACCGCCTGGCCCACCAGCGCCGGCTCGATCAGGCCAACGGCCTGCCTCCGATGACGGGGGAGGACGAGCGCCAGTTCGCCAGGGCGCTGATCTCCCAGGTGCTCGAGGAGCACGCCCGCAACGAGATCGGCCTGGGCCGCACGCCGCCCACAGTCGAGGAGGAAGAGGCGCTCGCGGCCGGGATCCACGCCGCGCTGTTCGGCGTGGGCAGGCTGCAGCCGCTGCTCGATGACCCCGAGGTCGAGAACATCGACATCAACGGCTGCGACAGGGTGTTCGTGAGCTACGCCGACGGCCAGGAGGTCATGCACGACCCGGTCGCCGAGTCCGATGACGAGCTGATCGAGCTCATCCAGATCCTGGCGGCGTACTCCGGCCTGTCGAGCAGGCCGTTCGACACCGCGAACCCGCAGCTCGACCTGCGCCTCCCCGACGGCTCCCGGCTGAGCGCCGTCATGGACGTCACCGTCAGGCCGGCGGTCTCGATCCGGCGCGCCCGCCTCGGCAAGGTCTTCCTGTCCGACTTAGCAGGCAACGGCACGATAAGTCGGGACATCGCGAGGTTCTTGACGGCCGCCGTCGCCGCCCGCAAGAACATCATGATCGCCGGATCCACCAACGCCGGCAAGACCACCCTGCTCAGAGCCCTGGCCAACGAGATCCAGCCCAGCGAGCGCCTCATCACCGTCGAACGTGCCCTGGAGCTGGGCCTCGACCAGTTCCCCGAGCTCCACCCCAACGTCGTCGCCTTCGAGCAGCGCCTGCCCAACTCCGAGGGCCAGGGCGAGATCTCCATGGCCGAGCTGGTCAGGCGCTCCCTCCGTATGAACCCCAGCCGCGTCATCGTCGGCGAGGTCCTCGGCGACGAGATCGTCACCATGCTCAACGCGATGACCCAGGGCAACGACGGCTCCCTGTCGACCATCCACGCCAACTCCAGCATGGAGGTCTTCAACCGCATCTCCACCTACGCCCTGCAGGCCAGCGAACGCCTCCCCATCGACGCCACCCACATGCTCATCGCGGGCGCCATCGACTTCGTCGTCTTCATCACGAAGCGCAACGACTACAACGTCGGCGGCACCCTGCGCCGCTACGTCTCCAGCATCCGCGAGGTCAACGGCTGCGACGGCCGCGTCCTGTCGAGCGAGGTGTTCGTGCCGGGCCCCGACGGCACCGCCGTCCCGCACGCCCCGGTCTCCTGCCTGGAAGAGCTCGCCGCCCACGGCTACACACCAGGGGGGTGGTGAGCCATGGTGCTCGACCCCTTGGCGATGCTGGTCACGGTGCTGGCGGGAGCTCTCGGCGGCGGCGGCCTCTTCCTGTTCTTCATGTCCCTGTACGGCATGCGCCCCCGCCCGCCCCAGCCCAAGCGCCACCTGATCAAGATGCTGACCACCCGCACCGCGGTGGCGGCCGTGGCCGCCGGGCTCGTCCTGATCATCACCGGCTGGCCGGTCATGGCGGCGGGCACGGTGCTGCTCGTGTTCGCCTGGCGCGGCCTGTCGGGCGGGGCCGCCGAGGAGCGCGCCGCCATGCGCCGCCTCGAAGGGCTGGCCGCCTGGACGGAGTCCCTGCGTGACACGATCGCCGGCGCGGCCGGGCTCGAGCAGGCCATCCCGTCGTCCATCAGGGCCGCCGCGCCCACGCTCAGACCGCACCTGCGGGCCATGATCGACCGGCTGCACACCAGGATGGCGCTGCCCGAGGCCCTGGCGCTGTTCGCGGACGAGCTCGACGACCCCTCGGCCGACCTCGTGGTGGCCGCGCTCATCCTCAACTCCCGCCTGCGCGGCCCGGGCCTGCGCGACGTGCTGGGCGCGCTGGCCGTCTCGGCCCGCGAGGAGCTCGACATGCGCCGCCGTGTCGAGGCCGAACGCCGCGCGACCAGGCGCAGCGTCCAGATCGTGGTGATCACCGCGCTGGTCTTCGCCGGACTGCTCATCCTGTTCAACCCCTCGTACGTGGCCGAGTACGAGGGCTTCCTCGGCCAGGCCGTCCTGGTGGTCGTCGCCGGCCTGTTCGGGGCCGGGTTCGCCTGGATGAGGCGGCTGGCCAGGTTCGACAAGCCGACGCGGCTGCTCATGGGAGGAGGCGGCAATGGTTGAGGGCGCGCTGGGCGGAGCCGTACTCGGGCTCGGCCTGTTCGTGCTGCTGAGGGCGCTCTTCCCGGCCCGCCCCGGGCTGGTGGCGCGGCTGCTGGCCCTCGACGCCGTGCGCGAGGACGCGGGCGGCCCGAGCATCCAGCTCGTGCTGCCCGAGGAGGAGGTCAGCGCGTTCCGCCGCGGCCTGGGCGAGCGGCTGGCCCGCCTGTACGGGTCCCGCGGCTGGGAGGCCAAGTCGATCAGGGCCGACCTGGCGCTGCTCGGCCGCTCGTTCGAGGCGTTCCTGGCCGGCAAGGTGCTGCTGGCGGCCAGTGGCCTGCTGGCCTTCCCGCTGCTGCTCGGCTGGCTGGTGCTCATGGAGTGGGGCACCTCGCTCGCCATCCCGTTCTGGGCCGCCGTGCTCGTCGCGCTCGTCTTCTTCTTCCTGCCCGACCTTCAGGTACGCAAGGACGCGGCGGCCAGGCGGCGCGACTTCCGCCATGTGGTCGGGGCGTTCCTCGACCTCGTCTCCATGAACCTGGCCGGCGGCCGCGGCGTCCCCGAGGCCCTCATGATGGCCGTCTCGGTCAGCGGCGAGCAGCCCAACTGGGCGATGGGCCGCATCCGCGACGCGCTCAGCGGCGCCAGGATCGTCGGCATCACTCCCTGGCAGGCGCTCGGCCAGCTCGGCGAGGAGATCAACGTCGACGAGCTGCGCGACCTGTCCGCGGCGCTGGGCCTGGTGGCCGACGACGGCGCCAAAGTACGGGCGTCACTGACGGCCAGGGCCGCCACGCTGCGCCGCCGCGAGCTGGCGGAGATCGAGGGCAGGGCCGGCGAGCGGTCGCAGTCGATGCTCGTCGCTCAGCTCCTGCTCTGCGCCGGTTTCGTGATCTTTCTCAGTTTTCCCGCCGCAATGAAGATGTTGGGGTCCTGATGAACCATCCCTGGATCGTGTATCTCACCGCGTACCTGAGCGTGCGCATCCACCGCGCCCGCACCGCCCCCACCCGCGGCGCCTCCGCCGTCGAGTGGGTGATCATCACCGCCATCATCGCCGGTGTCGCGCTGGGCCTGGCCACGTTGATCAAGACGCTGGTCGAGCAGAAGCAGAGCGAGATCCAAGGCAACTTCGGCGGTGGCGGCGGCGCCGGTGACAACCCGTAAGAGAGACGAGCGGGGCGCGACGGTGATCGAGCTGGCCATCCTCATGCCGGTCATCCTGGCGGTCGCGCTGCTCATCGTGCAGGTCGCGCTCTGGTTCCACGCCCGCCAGGTCGCGGAGGCGGCCGCCCAGGAGGGCGCGCGCGTGGCCAGGGCGGCGCCGTTCGACTCGGGTGACTGGCCGGGCCAGGCCACCGCGAAGGCCACCGACATCATCAAGGCCGTCGGCCCGAAGCTGCTCCAGGGCGCCACGGCCACGACGTCCGAGAAGGAGCCTGACGAGCGCTTCGTCACGGTGACGGGCAGCGCCGTACAGGTGATCCCGCTCCTGCCGCAGCTGACGTTCACGATCACCGCCACCGCGGGCGGGCCCGTCGAGTGCTTCCGCCCCGACAACGGCGGCGAGGACTGCTCATGAGCGGGGGAGAGCGGGGCTCCATGGCCGTGGAGACCGTGATGCTGGCCCCGGTCTTCCTGCTGTTCCTCATGTTCCTGGCCGGAGCCGGGGTGCTGGTGGAGACGCAGGGCCGGGTCAACGGGGCGGCCAGGGACGCGGCCCGCGCCGCGTCGGTGCAGCGCTCGTTCGACGAAGCCGAGGCCGCCGCCAAGGCCGTCGCCGACAGCACGCTGACCGGCCCCTGCGGGTCCCCGTCGGTGTCGCTGGACGGCTCCGCATGGGAGCAGGGCGGTCAGGTCCAGGCCGAGGTGAGCTGCGAGCTGGACCTCGGTTTCCTGGGGTTCGGCGGCGCCAAGCGGATGACCGGCACGGCGGTGGTGCCGATCGAGCAGTTCAGGAGGGTCGATGAATGAGCGGGGGTCGATGTCGGTCTTCACCGTGCTCTTCTCCGTCGCCGTGTTCCTGCTGGCGGGGCTGCTCGTGGACGGCGGAGCGGCGATCAACGCCCGGCTGCGCGCCGCCGACGTGGCCGAGCAGGCCGCGCGGGCCGGCGCCGACCAGATCGACGTCGACCACCTCCGTGCCACCGGGCAGACCCGGCTGCTCGGCGAGGACCAAGTGTGCGCCAGGGCCGACGAGATCGTCGCGGCGCAGGGCGGCGGCGACGTGACCCGTGGCCAGTGCACCGTGGGTCAGGCGCAGGTGACGGTCACCGTGTCGGTGCGGGGAGAGGCGTTCTTCCTGAGCGCGATCGGGTTCCCGGACTTCGAGATGACCGGCCAGGCGGTCGCCGCGCCCGAAGCGAGATAGACCGAATCGCACCACTCAATGGATCGGCGGACGTACCAGGCACGACGCTGGACGGCGGAAGGGAGAGACGATGGCGACGCGAGAGCCAGCGCGTCCGCACGGGCGTCACAAGCCCGTGCGCGTCAAGGCCAGGCGCAGCGCGGGTGACGTGCTCGCCGGGATCGCGTCGCTGATCGTGCTGGTCGCGCTCGTGGGCGGCGTGCCGTACGCGCTGCTCACCTTCGTCGGCCCGCCGATCGCGCCCGAGCTGCTCGACCTCGACCTGCTCACCAGCCGCGTCGGGCCGAGCACGATCGTGGCCGTGCTGGTGCTGCTGGTGTGGCTGGCCTGGTTCCAGCTCTTCGTGTGTGTCCTGGTCGAGGTGTACGCCGGGGTCCGCAGGGTCGGCATGCCCGCCCGCGTGCCGCTCTCGGGCGGGACGCAGGCGCTGGCCAACAAGCTCGTCGGCGCCGTGCTGCTGCTGTTCACGACAGGGGCGATGATCGCGCCGCTGGTCAGGCTGGCGCCGACCCCGGCCGCGCCGCCCGTGACGGCGGTCGCGTACTCGGCGCCGATCGTCGAGAAGACGCTCGAGACGAACACGACCAAGAAGGTGTACGTGGTGCAGCCCCCGCACGGCCGGCACCACGAGAGCCTGTGGGAGATCGCCGAGAAATGCCTCGGGGACGGCCGCCGGTATCCCGAGATCTACCGGCTCAACCAGGCGAAGGAGCAGCCGGACGGCAGCCGCCTGCGCATGGCCGACCTGATCAGGCCCGGCTGGGTGCTCGACATGCCGGACGACGCCAGGCACGTCCACATCGTCCCCGCCGGCCAGCCCCGCGAGGAGACGCTGCGCGAGTATCCCGGCAGAGCGCACGTGGACCGCAACCTCGAGCACGGCTCGACGACCGACCACGTCGAGAAGAAGACGGAGAAGAAGGCCGAGGAGGGGACGGGGGCCAGGCACCGGCAGCCGGAGCAGCGGGCCGAGCAGCGGCCCATCGTCCAGGAGAGCCAGGCCGACCTCACCGACTACCTCGCCTCGGCCTCGCTGGCCGCCGCCGGCCTGCTGCTCGTGCTGGCCAGGCGGCGGCGCGAGCAGCTCTGGCGCAGGATGTTCGGCCGCAGGATCGTACGCCCGCGCGACGACGCCGCCCAGGCCGAGGTCGCGCTCCGGCTGGGCGGCGACGCGCCGGGCGCCCGCATCCTCGACATCGGCCTGCGGCTGCTCGGCGCCGAGCTGGCCGCTCAGAACCGCACCCCGCCCACCGTGTACGGGGCACACCTGTCGGCCCGCACGCTCGACCTGTGGATCCATCCGCCGGACGAGCACCCGCCCGCGCCCTGGACGACCCAGGACGGCGGCCAGGTCTGGCGGCTGCCGGCCCACGAGGGCCGTCTCCTGGAGGATCAGGCTGGCGGCGCGCCGTACCCGGGGCTGGTCTCCATCGGCACGGACGCGAGCGGGCGCGTGCTGATCGACCTGGAGGCCGCGCAGGGCCTGATCAACGTGCGCGGCCCGCAGACCACCGCCGCGCTGGCCGCGCTCGCCGTCGAGCTGGCCACGAACCGCTGGTCCGACCGCATGCGCATCACTCTCGTCGGCTTCGGCGCGGAGCTGACCGCCATCGCGCCCGACCGGATCAGGGCCGTGGGCGGCCTGGCCGAGGTGCTGCCCGAGCTGGAGGCGAGCGCGGCGCCGCGCAGGGAGGTGCTGACCGGGCGCATCTCCGGCAGCCCGCGCGACGCCCACTACCTGCTGTCGGCGGTGGCGCCCACGCATGAGGAGGCCAGGCGGCTCGCGCTGCTGGCCCGCAGGGACACCGCCGGGTACGTCCTGGCGGGCGACGTGCCGCACGCCACCTGGACACTGGAGATCGGCGACGACGGCCGGGCCAGGATCGCCGAGCTGGGCTTCGACGTGCAGGCCCAGCTCCTGCCGCGCCGCCACTACCAGGCCCTGATCGACCTCTTCCGCACGGCCGACCGGGTCGACGGCGAGCCCGTCCCCGAGCCTGAGCCGCTGGACGGGCTGCACCCGCCCGCCGTCGAGATCAGGATCCTCGGCCCCATCGAGGTCACGGGCCTGCGGCCGCTGGAGGAAGGCCGGATGGCGCTGGCCACCGAGCTGCTGGTCTACCTGGCCACCCATCCCGCCGGCGTGCATCCCTCGGTGCTCGGCGGGGTGCTGTGGCCGCGCGGCGTGCAGGCCATGGTCAGGGACGCCACGATCGCCAGGGTCGCCGAATGGCTGGGGCCCGACCACCTGCTCACCGACGAGGCCGGCCGGCTCAGCCTGGGGCCCGAGGTGCGTACGGACTGGGCGCTGTTCCGCGAGCTCGTACGCCGCTCGCACGGCGAGCAGACGGCCAGGGCCGTCCTGCTGGAGAAGGCGCTCGGCCTGGTCAGGGGCCCGCTGCTGACCGGCCGCCAACCGGGCAGGTACGCCTGGCTGGCGGCCGAGGACCTGGAGTACGACGTGGCCGCCGAGGTGGCCGACGCGGCGCACCGGCTCTGCGAGCTCAGGCTCGCGCACGGCCAGCCGGACGCCGCCGTGGCGGCCGTGCGCGCGGCGCTGCTGCTGGCGGCCGACGACGAGGGCCTCTGGCGCGATCTGCTGCGGGCCACGCACGCGACCGAGGACGTCGTACGGCTGCGCGCCGTCGTGGAGGGGCTGACCCGCAGGGCGGCCTCGCACCCGTACGGCGGCGGGATGGCCCCGGAGACCGAGGCCTTGATCGAGGAACTGCTGCCCACGTGGCGCATCCATGTGGTGAGGGAGTCATCGGCATGAGACGAGTCCTGGTCCTGGTGCTCTTGGCGGTCGTCCTGGCCGGCTGCGGGCAGGCCGAGCGCCCGTACACGCCCGCCCCGGTGCGGAGCCCTTCCGCGAAAGCTGCGGAGAGTGCCGACCCGGCGGAGAAGGCGCTGCCGTCCGGCCCCCAGACCATCGCCATCGGCGAGGGCCTGCGCGTGCGGGTGGAGTGGCCCGCGGATCCCGACCCGCTGCTGAAGGTCATGGTCGACCAGTACGTGGGCACCCGCAAGGCCGTCGTGGAGGGCACCCGCGGCTACAAGCGCGATCTCGAGATCAACGCCGAGGAGCAGGCGGCGGAGTGGGTGAACCAGTTCGTCGACCAGGAACGCTCGCTCCGGGGGACGAGCCGGCTCTACAAGCTGCGCGTCAGCGCGCAGATGGGAAAGGGCGCCCAGGTCAACGCATGCGTGGACGAGTCGGGGGTGCGGATGATCTCTTCCCGCACCGGCAAGGCCGTCGCCCCTCAACCCGATTGGCTGCGCACCCCCTACAGCCAGAGCGTGGTCACTCACCGCGGTGACGACGGGGTGTGGCGCATCAGGTCCTACATCACCTCCACAGAGAGATGCACCCGATGAAACCTTTGATCGCGATGCTGCTCGCGGTGCCGCTGATGCTCTTTCCCACAGATCCCCCCAAGGTCGACGTCGATGCGGGCGGGTCCGGCAACACCAGGTTCGTGGACCTTTCGACCGACACCATCAAGATCTCTGGTGACGGCGCCGGGGGCGGCAAGGGGGACGGCTATCGCATCCCGCGGCCGTGCTGGTACGAACCCAGCCTGAACGCCGAGGACATGTACCGGCTGCACACCGGGGGCCGCGACCGGGCCAGGCGTCTGGGCATCGAGGAGGGCAGCCGCGTGGCCTTCGAACAGCAGTTCAAGGACAAGCTCGGGAAGCCGGGCCGGTGGTGGGTGCCCGCGTACAACAAGGCCGACCCGAACGGCGCCGCCTGCTGGGGCGGCCTCGAGCTGTTCGTCTTCATGCCGCCGAATGTCACGCCGCCGTCCGGGATCACGATCGAGCAGCTGGCGCAGATCGCCAGGGCCGCCCTGACCGTCCCGGAGCCCACCGTCAAGCTGAACCCGGACGCCAAGAGCTTCGTCAACCTGCCGACCTATGTCTGGCTGGAGAACGTCGGCCAGCCGCGCCGCACGGTCACCGCGTCGATCCCCGGCGTCATGAGCGTGACCCTGGTGGCGACGCTGCAGGACATCAAGATCGACCCTGGTACCGGCACGGACCGGGCCGAGGTGCGCCAGGACGGCTGCGGGCCGTCAGGGAAGCCGTACGTCAAGGGAGCGGAGTTCACCTGCGGCGTGCGTTACCTGCGCTCGTCGATCGACCAGCCGCGCGAGAAGTACACGCTCACCGTCACCACCGTCTGGCCGGTCCAGGCGGCCGGCAACGTGGTGCCGTTCCAGTTCGCGCCCGTGCAGGTCGGCGGCACCCGGGACGTGCCGGTCGGCGAGATCCAGAGCAACGTCAAGCCCTGACCACCGCGACCAGCGGGGCCAGCTCGGGCTGCTCGGCCGCCTCGTCCAGCACCTCCTTCAGCACGGCGTCGTGTGTGGGACCTGCCCGGCCGAGCAGCTCGAACCCGGCCTGCGTGACCTCGGAGTAGATGCCGCGCCTGTCGTCCTCGCACAGGTAGCGCCTGAGCAGGCCGCGGTTCTCCAGCCTGGTGACCAGCCGCGTCGTGGCGCTCTGGCTGAGCACGACGGCTCTGGACAGCTGCTGCATGCGCATGTGCCAGCCGTCCTGCCTGGCCAGCACGTCCAGCACTGTGTATTCGCTCACACTCAGCTCGTGCTCCTTCTGGAGCGCTTTCTCCAGCCTGTCCTCGATTTTCGCGTGCAGCGCCGCGAGGGTGCGCCAGCCCTGGGCGCGCGCCTCCACGGCGTCATCGGCTAGGGGCATGTGACAGCCTCCCCGGCATCCTTGTATGGTCAGTTAGTCGGCGTGTGCAAATAATGTCCACGCTCACTAACGTCGTCTGAGGAGTAGTCTATGCCTCTCGCCCTGTTCGCCCTCGCGATCAGCGCCTTCGGCATCGGGACCACGGAGTTCATCATCAACGGGCTGCTGCCGGAGGTGGCGGCCGACTTCGGCGTGACGATCCCGGCCGCCGGGCTGCTCGTGTCCGGATACGCCCTGGGCGTGGCGGTCGGCGGGCCGCCGCTGACCATGCTCGGCGGGCGGTTGTCGCGCAAGACCATGCTGCTGTCGCTGATGGTGCTGTTCATCGTGGGGAACCTGCTGTCGGCGCTGGCGCCCTCGTACGCGGTGCTGATGATCGGGCGCTTCCTGTCGGCCTTCGCGCACGGCGCGTACTTCGGGATCGGCTCGGTGGTCGCCGCCGACCTGGTGGCGCCGCAGAAGCGGGCCAGCGCCATCGCCCTGATGTTCACCGGCCTGACGCTCGCGAACGTCCTGGGCGTGCCCCTGGGGACCTGGATCGGTCAGGCGTTCGGCTGGCGGGCCACGTTCTGGGTCGTGGTCGCCATCGGCGTGGCCGGCCTCGCCGGCGTCCTGGCCCTCGTGCCTCGACAGCCGCGCCCGTCCGGCGGCGTCCTGCGGGAGCTGTCGACGTTCCGCAAGCCCGGCGTCTGGCTGGCCCTGGCGATGACCGTCTTCGGCTTCGCGCCGGTCTTCGCCGTCATCACGTTCATCGCGCCCATCATGACCGGCGTGGGCGGCTTCTCACCCGGAGCGGTGCCCGTGGTCATGGCCCTGTTCGGGGTGGGCCTGGTGGTGGGCAACCTGGTCGGCGGCAAGCTGGCGGACCGGGCGGTCATGCCCAGCATCTACGGCTCCGTCGCCCTGCTCACCCTCCTGGCCGTGGCGGTCGCCCTGGTGTCGGGGAGCCAGGCGGCCTTCGTGATCACCATCACGCTCTTCGGCGTGGCCGCCTTCGCCACGGTCCCGCCCCTGCAGACCCGCGTCCTGGACGCCGCCGCCGGGGCGCCGACCCTCGCCTCGGCGGCCAACATCGGCGCCTTCAACCTGGGCAACGCGATCGGCTCCTTCGCGGCGGGCCTCACCATCGACGCCGGCCTCGGCTACACGGCCCCCGCCTGGACCGCCGCCCTGCTGGGCCTGGTCGGGCTGGCGGTGGCGGGAGCGGCGGGCCTCCAGGCCCGCCGCCTGGTGCCCGCCACCTAGAGAACGCCCGATTCGTGGGCGAT
The DNA here is from genome assembly GCF_039535785.1 of Nonomuraea helvata. Taxonomy (NCBI): domain Bacteria; kingdom Bacillati; phylum Actinomycetota; class Actinomycetes; order Streptosporangiales; family Streptosporangiaceae; genus Nonomuraea; species Nonomuraea helvata. The sequence continues at coordinate 333,294 of NZ_BAAAXV010000009.1, read as the reverse complement.
CAGCCACTCCTTGACCGGGACGCCGTAGTAGTAGCCGCCGTACCCCCCGCCGCTGGGCAGGATCCGGTGGCACGGCACGAAGGGCGCGATCAGGTTCTGCGCGCAGGCGGACCCGGCCGCCCGTGCGGCAGTCCTGGGCAGGCCGGCCCGTTCGGCGAGCTCGGCGTACGAGACGGTGGTCCCGGCCTTGACCTCGCGCAGCGCCTGGTGGAGGCGCTTGCGGGTGGGCGTGCCCGGCTGGGAGACCGGGATGGCGTCCAGGGCGTCCAGGTCCCCGTCCAGGTACGCCTGGACCGCCGAGACCGCGGGCCCGAGTCCGTCCACGACCTCCAGGCCCTCCGCCTGCAGGGCGGGCGTGAGGCGGACGAACATCTCCTTGGGGTCGGCCGTGAACCCGGCCGCCACCAGCACCCCCTCGCGGGACAGCAGGGACAGCGGCCCCACAGGGGTCGGTACGAGCTGGGCAGCGATCATGATGAGCTCCAAAGATGCAGGGCGGCGTAGGCCCGCCAGGGCCGCCACCGCTCGATGTGGTCGTCGGGAATGCCCAGGCAGGCCATGCGCTTCCTGAGCACGAGGTCGCCCGCGGGCCACGCGTCCGGGTCGCGGAGCGCCCGCAGCGCGATGTAGCTGGCCGTCCACGGGCCGATGCCGGGGACGTCGAGCAGCGCCGCCACCGCCTCGGCGGGGTCCTGGCCGCCGTCCAGGTCGATCTGGCCGATCGCCAGGCGGTCGGCCAGGTGCTTGAGCGTGGCGATCCTGCGGTTCGTCAGGCCCAGGCCGGTGAGGTCGGTGTCGAGGAGCTCGGCGGGGGTGGGGAAGAGGGGGCCGGGGGCCTTGGCGACGATGCGGCCGAGGATGGTGCGGGCGCCGGCCACCGAGATCTGCTGGCCCACGACCGCGCGTACGGCCAGCTCGAAGCCGTCGAACGCCCCCGGCACCCGCAGCCCAGGACGGGCCGCCACCAGGGGGCCGAGCGAGGTCTCGCCGAGGACCTCCGCGATGGCGCCGGGGTCGGCGTCGAGGTCGAGCAGGCGGCGGCAGCGCCCCACGATGCGGGCGAGCTGCCGCGTGTCGTCCACCACCACGTCCAGGGCTATGTGGTCGCGCCGCGGTGTGAGCGTGATCGTCCCACCGGGTACGGCCCGCGCGTACGACGTGGGGGACGCCTCCTCCAGCCCGGGGATGGCACGGGAGGCTAGGAACGCGAAGACCCCCTCCACGTCGTACGGCTCCCGCCGGTGCAGCCGGACCCGGAGCGCCGCGTCGGACACCCGGGGCCCCGCCGTCGCACGCAGCTCGCTCGGCGTGAAGCCGTACGTCTCCCGCATGGTCGCGTTGAACTGCCGGACGCTCCCGAACCCCGACGCGAACGCCACCTCGGTGACCGGCAGCCCCGTCTCCGTCAGCAGCTGCTTGGCCAGCAGCAGCCGCTTCGTCCGCGCGACCGCCAGCGGCCCGACGCCCAGCTCGGCCACGAACAGGCGGTGCAGGTGCCGCTCCGTGATGTGCAGCCGCTTGGCCAGCCCCGCGACGCCGTCGTCGTCGGCCGCCCCGTCGTCGATCAGCCGCAGCGCCCGGCCGACCAGGTCACCGCGGAAGTCCCAGCCGGGATCGCCGGGCGAGAGCTCGGGACGGCAGCGCTTGCACGGCCGGAACCCGGCGGCCTCGGCCGACGCCGCGTGCCGGTAGAAGCGCACATTGCGGGACGAGGGCGTGCGGGCCGGGCAGATCGGGCGGCAGTAGATACGCGTCGTCGTCACCGCCGTGTAGAAGCGCCCGTCGAACCGGGCGTCTCTGGCTGAGACGGCCCGGTAGCAGGAGTCGAAGTCGAGCTCTAGTGGTGACATGCCTCCGACAGTATGCGCTCGCCAACGGCGCCGACTGGCGGAAATCGGACCCGTACGTGACGGCTACTTGGACGAGACGCCCACCCCTAGGTCGAACTCCCGGTAGACCCTGGCCCAGAAGCCGTCACGCAGCCACACCCGGGCCTCCGGGTACGGGCGCAGCGAGTGGCCGAGCTCCTTCTCCGCCTCGATCAGCAGCTCGGTGTCGATCACGGTCGGCAGGATCGGGCCGGGCAGCAGGTCGCGGATGTTGTCGCGGCCACGGGTGAGGATCCACTTCTGTGCCACGTGCTCGCCCACGTCCTCCACGCGCGGGCGGCTCGGCCCGAGCTTGGCCACCTGGCCGGGCTTGGCGTGCGGCTTGACGGGCGTTCGCCCGGCGAAGACCTGCGCGGGCGAAGGAGCGGCGGCCGGCGGAGTGACAGGGACGGGCTGCGGAGCACGGCTGAAAAAGGGCCTCAGAAAATCAGCGGAGATCACTTCTACGGTGTCGGACTCCCACACCAGGCGCTCGGCCTGGTTGGTGCCGTAAGGCGGCTCGACGCCCCACAGGTGGATGCGGACGCCGTACGCCTGCGCCGCCTCGACCGCCGGAACCATGTCCTCATCGCCCGCCAACAGGATCGTGTCGGTGACCGCATGATGCCTCGCCAGTGCCTCCAGATCACTCCTGATCTGCGCGTCCACGCCCTTCTGCTGGCCACGGGCGTTCAGGTTGCCAAGTCGCACCTTGACCCAGGGCAGCTGAGCGATGACACGCTGGTCGACGGTGGGCACGCGATCACGGGCTGCGTCATACCAATAGATCCGCAGAAGTTCGCCGGAAATACGTTCCTCTGCATGTTTCTGTAGACTCTGGATGAGCTCATCGGCGGCCACCCGATATTCCTTGCGTTCCTTCGCGGCGAGCAGCACTTCACCTGCCGCCGCGTACAGATAACCGACATCCACCAGGACGGCGTACTTGGCTGCCACAGGATGCGGCATGAGGTCTGGGATGGCCATGTCGTCCTCCAGGCCGCGGTGTTAGTTGATCGGCCGACTATATACGCCTACTTTCTCTAGATAGTCCCAACTCCCGGGGTGCTTGACACCCGTTTCCCAGGATCTATCTAGGGTAGTGCGCTCACCCGCCAAGCCGACTTCCCTGGGACGACAGGCTTACGCATACCTCTGGCTGGGTTTCGCCACGTTTGTCTTTGCGGTACTGGAGACTTCTCCGGTTCGGTCCGGGAGCCCTGTCGTGCCGCGAGTACGGCCACCAACGCCGCGATCTCTTCGGGCGTGGCGTCGCCTCGGACAATTCGCAGATCTGCCGTCATAGCGGGATGTTCCCATGCTTCTTCGGCGGGAGCGTCGCCCGCTTGTTCCTGAGCGCCCGCAGCGCCCGCACAACCTGGGACCGGGTTTCGGCCGGCCGGATCACCGCGTCCACGTAGCCGCGCTCCGCCGCGATATAGGGGTTCGCCAGCGTGTCCTCGTACTCGGTGACGAGCCGCGCGCGCTCGGCCTCGGGGTCCGCGGACGCGGCCAGCTCGCGCCGGTAGAGGATGTTGACCGCGCCCTGTGCGCCCATGACCGCGATCTGGGCGGTCGGCCAGGCCAGGTTGACGTCCGCGCCGAGGTGCTTGGAGCCCATGACGTCGTACGCGCCGCCGTACGCCTTGCGCGTGATCACCGTGATGAGCGGCACGGTGGCCTCGGCGTAGGCGTAGAGGAGCTTGGCGCCCCGGCGGATGATTCCGTTCCATTCCTGATCGGTCCCAGGAAGGAATCCCGGCACATCCACAAAAGTCAGTATAGGAATATTAAAGGCATCACATGTTCGTATAAATCTGGCGGCCTTCTCCGATGCATTGATATCCAGACATCCCGCGAAATGCATGGGCTGGTTGGCCACGACGCCGACCGGCTGGCCGTCCAGGCGGCCGTACCCCACCACGACGTTGGGCGCGAACAGCGCGTGGACCTCCAGGAACTCCCCGTCGTCCAGCACGTGCTCGATCACCCGGTGCATGTCGTACGGCTGGTTGGCCGAGTCGGGGATCAGCTCGTCGAGCTCCGGATCGGGCTCCAGGTCGGCGGCGGCCTCGAAGATCGGGGCCTCGTCCAGATTGTTCGACGGCAGGTACGACAGCAGCGCCTTCACGTACTCCAGCGCGTCCTGCTCGTCGGCGGCCTGGTAGTGGGCCACGCCCGACTTCGTGTTGTGCGCGTGGGCCCCGCCGAGCTCCTCGAACGTGACCTCCTCGCCCGTCACCGTCTTGATCACGTCGGGCCCCGTGATGAACATGTGGGACGTCTGATCCACCATCACGACGAAGTCGGTCAGCGCGGGGGAGTAGACGTGCCCGCCGGCCGCGGCGCCCATGATGAGCGAGATCTGCGGGATCACGCCGGACGCGTGCACGTTGCGCTTGAAGATCTCCGCGTAGAGGCCGAGCGCGACCACGCCCTCCTGGATGCGCGCGCCGCCGCCCTCGTTGATGCCGATGATCGGGCATCCGGTCTTGATCGCCATGTCCAGCACCTTGACGATCTTCTCGCCGTACACCTCGCCGAGCGAGCCGCCGAACACGGTCACGTCCTGAGAGAACACGCACACCTGCCGGCCGTCGACCGTGCCGTGCCCGGTGATGACGCCGTCGCCGTACGGCCGCCGCTTCTCCAGCCCGAACATCGTGGACCGGTGCCTGGCGAACTCGTCGAACTCCACGAACGAACCCTCGTCCAGCAGCGCGAGCACCCGCTCCCTGGCGGTCATCTTGCCCTTGGCGTGCTGCTTGTCCACCGCGGCCGCGGAGCCCGCGTGCGCGGCCTCGTCGAGGCGCCGCTCAAGGTCGGCGATTTTCCCAGCAGTGGTGTGAATATCCGGCTGTTCCGGTATCGATTCCGCAGCTGTGGTCATGCGCGCAAGATTAGTCCTCCTCCTAGAGTTGATTCCATGACGGACGCGGTTCGCACGCAGGGGCTGTTCAAGCGGTACGGGCCGCAGGTCGCCGTGGCGGGCGTCGATCTCGTGGTCCCGGCGGGCAGTTTCGCCGGGCTCGTCGGGCCCAACGGCGCGGGCAAGACCACCACACTGAGCATGATCACCGGTCTGCTCCGTCCCGACGGCGGCTCGGCCGAGATCGACGGGTTCGATGTCTGGCGCGACCCCGTCGAGGTCAAGACCCGCATCGGCGTGCTGCCGGAGGGGCTGCGGCTGTTCGAGCGCCTGTCGGGCCGCGAGCTGCTCCTCTACAACGGCCGGCTGCGCGGCATCCCCAAGGCCGACGTCGAGCAGCGCGCGAGCGAGCTGCTGGCCGTGATGGACCTGGACGGCGCGGCCGACAAGCTGGTCGTCGACTACTCCACCGGCATGCGCAAGAAGATCGGCCTGGCCGCCGCGCTCCTGCACAACCCGTCGGTGCTCTTCCTCGACGAGCCGTTCGAGGGCGTCGACCCGGTCAGCGCCAACACCCTCACCGACGTGCTGCGGCGCTTCACCGCGTCCGGCTCGACCGTGATCTTCTCCAGCCACGTGATGGACCTGGTCGAGCGGCTGTGCGACTGGGTGTCGGTGATGAGCGCCGGCCACATCGTGGCTCAGGGGCCGCTGGCGGACGTACGCGGCGGGCGCAGTCTCAACCAGGCGTTCCTGGAGCTGGTCGGCGGTCCCCGCGGCCACGGCGAGGCCGGTCTGACCTGGCTCGGCGCCAGGCCGGAGGAACAGCGATGAGCACGGTCGCCCTCTTCGCCCAGCTCAAGCTCCGGTTATTGGCCGGCAACCTGCGCGGCGACGTCCAGCGCAAGCTCGGCTTCGTCTTCACCCTGATCGCCGCCGTCGGCCTGGCCGCGCTCGGCTTCCTCCTGATGAGCCTGCTCCGCCTGGCGAGCCACGACATCGCCGCCCAGCTCGTGATCATCGCGTTCACGATGTTCCTCATCAGCTGGATGATCGTGCCGCTGCTCGCGTTCGGCCTGGACGACACGCTCGACCCGGCGAAGCTGTCGCTGCTCCCGCTGCGCACGCGCGAGCTGGCGATCGGCCTGTTCACCGCGTCCGTGACCGGCGTCTGGCCGGCGGCCATGCTGATCGTCACGGCGGGCGCGCTGGTCGGCCTGGCGAACGGCGTCGGCGGCGTGCTGCTCGGGGTGCCGGCCGTGCTGCTGCAGTTCGCGCTCTGCGTGGTGACGTCGCGGCTGATCACCACCTCGCTCTCCGGCGCGCTGCGCAGCCGGCGCGGCCGCGACGTGCTGGCCGTGGCCGCGCTGCTCGTGGTGGTGCTCGCGCAGCTGCCCAACCTCGTGATGAACCGGGGGCTCGGCGACCCGGCGGCGATGATGGCCGGTGTGGCGGCCGTGTTCAGGTGGACCCCGCCGGGCATGGCCGCGCACGCGATGGCGGACGGCGGCCTCGTGGGGCTGGCCGAGCTGGCGTTCGTCGCCGTGCTCGTGGTGGCGCTCGGCTGGCTGTGGATCAAGGCGCTGAGCAGGGCCCTCGTCACGCCCGACGTCTCCACCCAGGGCGCCTCCGTACGCAAGGAGAGCGGTCTGACCGACCGGCTCCTGCCGGACGGGCCGCTGGCGGCCGTGGTGACCAAGGAGCTGAAGTACATCAGGCGTGAGCCCAGGTCCCGCGTCGGCTGGTTCAGCGCGATCGTGGTGACCGCCGTGCTGGCGTTCTCGTTCACCAGGAACAGCGGGAGCGGGGAAGGGGCGTCGATCGTGATCACCTCCCTCGGCGCCCTGATGATCGCGCTGCAGTCGGGCAACGCGTTCGGCATCGACGGCCGCTCGCTGTGGATGAACGCCGTCGCGTTCGGCTCCGAACGCGGCCTGGGCATCGACCTGGCCGGCCGCCACCTGGCCAACGCGCTGATCGCCGTGCCGCTGCTCGGCGTGATCGCGGTCGCCACCAGCCTGTTCACCGGCCATCCCGCCTCGATCGTCCCCGCGGCCCTGGCCGGATGGGGCGCGCTCGGGGTCGGGCTCGGCGTCGGCTCCGTGACGAGCGTGGTGGTGCCGTACACGGTGCCCGAGCGCATGAACGCCTTCAGCAGCGCCGCGCCCGGGCAGGGCGGGCAGGCGTTCGCCTCGGCCCTGGCGGCCACGGCCGGCATCGCTCTGCTGTCGCTGCCGTTCGTGGTGCCGCTGGTGCTCGGCTGGTTCTGGGTGTGCGCGCTGGCGCCGTTCTACGGACTGCTGGTCGAGACACTCGGCAGGCGGCTGGCCGCCAAGCTCGGATTCGCCAAGATGCCGGAGCTGCTGGGGGCTGTTTCCAAAGGTAGTTGAGTGGTCTAGTCCAATGGGCGAGACCGGTCTACGGCTTCCCAGAACGAGTCGATACCCTTCAAAACATGATTGACCAGGGGTTCGAGCGTCGCAGCGCCGCCGTTACCGAGATGCCGGACGAGCTACGCCATGATGTGCGCCTGCTGGGCAAACTGCTCGGCCAGGTGCTTGCCGAGCAGGGCGGTGAGGACCTGCTGGCAGACGTCGAACGGCTGCGCAAGGCCGTCATCACAGCACGCAGAGGCGAGATCTCCGCCGACGAGATCACCGCCATGGTCGAAGGTTGGGAGATCGAGCGGGCGGTGGCCGTCGCCCGCGCGTTCACCTGCTATTTCCACTTGGCCAACCTCGCCGAGGAGCACTACCGCATCCGCACGCTGCGCGAGCGTGACGCCGAGGGCAAGGTGCAGCGCGAGTCGCTGGCCCAGGCCGTGCAGCAGCTGGGCCACGAGCGCGTCACCGAGCTGCTCGAGGGCCTGGAGCTGCACCCGGTGCTCACCGCGCACCCCACCGAGGCACGCAGGCGCGCGGTCGTGACCGCCATCCAGCGCATCAGCGGCCAGCTCACCGAGTACAACGCGCCGGGCCGGGGCGCCTCCGAGCGCTCCGAGAGCAAGCGCCGCCTGCTGGAGGAGATCGACCTCCTGTGGCGCACGGCCCAGCTCCGCTCGACCAAGCTCGACCCGCTCGACGAGGTACGCACGGCCATGGCGGCCTTCGACGAGACGTTGTTCCGCATGGTGCCCCAGGTCTACCGCTCGCTGGACGCCGCGCTCGACGAGCACACCGGCACCCGCCCGCCGCAGGCCAGGCCCTTCATCCGGTACGGCAGCTGGATCGGCGGCGACCGCGACGGCAACCCCAATGTCACGGCCAGGGTGACCCGCGAGACCATCCAGATCCAGTCCGAGCACGTGCTGTCGGCCCTTGAGACCGCCTGCGCGCGCATCGCCCGCACGCTGACCGCCTCCGTCCAGCTCGCCCCGCCGTCGTCCGGGCTGAAGTCGGCGCTGGCCGCCGCCGTGGACGCCTACCCCGACGTGGTCTCCGAGCTGGCCACCCGCTCGCCGCGCGAGCCGCACCGGCAGTGGCTGCTGTTCGTGGCCACGCGCATCGCCGCCACCCGCCGCCGCGACCTCGACCTCGCCTACCGCTCGCCCGCCGAGCTGCTGGCCGATCTCCGCCTGGCGCAGGAGTCGCTGGCCGGCTCCACGCCGCGGCAGGCGTACGGGGAGCTGCAGCACCTCATCTGGCAGGTGGAGACGTTCGGCTTCCACCTGGCCGAGCTGGAGGTGCGCCAGCACTCCCAGGTGCACGCGGCGGCCCTGGAGGAGGTCAGGGCCGGCGGCGAGCTGTCGGAGCGCACCGAGGAGGTGCTGGCCACGATCCGGGTCATCGCCTGGATCCAGGAGAGGTTCGGCGTCACGGCCTGCTCCCGTTACGTGGTCTCGTTCACCCGCTCGGCCGACGACCTCGCCGCCGTCTACGAGCTGGCCAGGCACGCGCTCGGCGACCGGGCTCCCGTGCTCGACGTGGTGCCGCTGTTCGAGTCGGGCCAGGACCTCGCCAATTCGCCGGACGTGCTGACCGGCATGCTCGAGATCCCGGAGGTGCAGGCGCGGCTGGCGACCACCGGGCGGCGCATGGAGATCATGCTGGGCTACTCCGACTCGGCCAAGGAGCTCGGTCCCGCCGCCGCCACGCTCCGGCTCTACGAGGCGCAGGAGGAGCTGACCGCCTGGGCGGCCAAGCACGACGTGAAGCTCCGCATGTTCCACGGCCGCGGCGGCGCGCTCGGGCGCGGCGGCGGCCCGGCCAACCGAGCGGTGCTGGCACAGGCGCCCGGCTCGGTCGCGGGCCGGTTCAAGGTCACCGAGCAGGGCGAGGTCATCTTCGCCCGCTACGGCCACATCGCGATCGCCCGCCGCCACATGGAGCAGGTGGCCAACGCCGTGCTGCTGGCCTCCTCGCCCACCGTCGGCGACCGTACGGCGGCCGCCGCCGAGCGCTTCCGCGGCCTGGCCGAGCAGGTGGCCACGGCGTCGGAGCAGGCGTACCGCGCGCTGACCGAGGCCCCTGGCTTCCCCGAGTGGTTCGGGCTGGTCAGCCCGCTGGAGGAGATCGGCACGCTCCGCCTGGGCTCGCGCCCCGCGCGCCGCGGCCTCGGCGCGCCCCGCTCGCTCGACGACCTGCGGGCGATCCCGTGGGTGTTCGCGTGGGCGCAGACGCGGGTCAACCTGCCCGGCTGGTACGGCCTCGGCACCGGCCTGGCCTCGGTCGGCTCCCTCGACGAGCTGCGTGCGGCGTACGCGGAGTGGCCGCTGTTCAACGCGATGCTCGACAACGCGGAGATGTCGCTGGCCAAGACCGACCGCTCGATCGCCAAGCGCTACCTGGCGCTCGGCGGCCGGGAGGACTTCAGCCGGCAGGTGCTGGAGGAGTACGACCGGACCCGCGAGCTGGTGCTGCAGGTCACGGGCCACACGCGGCTGCTGGAGAACCGCAAGGTGCTCTCGCGCGCCGTCCAGCTCCGCGACCCGTACGTGGACGCGCTGTCGCACCTGCAGCTGCGGGCCCTGCGCGCGCTGCGCACCGGCAACCCGTCGGAGCAGGAGCGCGAGCGCCTGTCCACACTCCTGCTGCTGTCGGTCAACGGCGTCGCGGCGGGCCTCCAGAACACCGGCTGACCCGCCCGCCAAGGCCCTCGCGCCGCCGCCCGTCGGCCGAAGGGGATGGGTGGCGGCGCACCGCCCCCTTCGCCCTTCGGCCGGGCCCAGTGCATCGTCTTCCCCAAGGGACCCCAGCCGAAGTGCGGTGGGTCCAGGAGGAGCGGGGGAAGGGGGCTACTGACCGAGGCCCTTGAAGAAGGCGACGATGTCGGACGCGACGACCTCGGGCGCGGTGTGCGCGGCGTAGTGCCCGTGCACCGGGGCCGGCAGCGTCTTCCACGACACGATGTTGGCGTGGTCGCGCTCGGCGAAGCGGCGGATCGACTTGAAGTCGCCCTCGCTCATCGCCAGTGCCGTCGGCACGGTGGTGGGCTCCTTGGGCTGCTCCATGCGGGCGTTCTCCCAGTACTGCCGGATCGCCGACCCGGCCGTCCCGGTGAACCAGTGGATCGAGGCGTTGGTCAGGACGAAGTCGTCGTCCAGGTCCTCGTCGAAGAGCTGGGCCAGCCAGCCGAGCAGCCCGGCGGGGGAGTCGGCGATGGCGTGGGCGAGGGTCTGCGGCTGCTGGGAGTGCAGCACGTTGAAGGCGCCCTTCTCCTTCCAGAACCAGTCGAGCACGGCCAGGCCCGCCTGATCCTCCTCGCTCAGGTCCGCGAACTCGGCCGGGTCGCCTGAGGGGAACGAGAACAGCTGGGTGACGTGCACGCCCACGACATGCTCCGGGTCGAACCTGCCGACCTCGGGCGAGATCATCGAGCCGCCGTCGTTCCCGACCGCGCCGTAGCGCTCGTAGCCCAACCGGGCCATCAGCTCGGCCCACGCCCTGGCGATGCGCTGGTTGTTCCACCCCAGCTCGTGCGTGGGGCCGGAGAATGCGTAGCCGGGCACCGACGGGATGACCAGGTGGAAGTGGCGCGACAGGGGCTCGATGGCGTCGAGGTACTCGACGAGGGTGCCGGGCCAGCCGTGGGTGAGGATCAGCGCCAGCGCGTCGGGGTTCTCGTTGCGTACGTGGATGAAGTGGATGTTCTGCCCGTCGATCTCCGTGGTGAACTGCGGGTACGCGTTGAGCCTGGCCTCCTGCGCCCGCCAGTCGAACCCGTCGCGCCAGTAGCCGACCAGGCGCTTCACCCGCTCGACGCTGACGCCCTGGTCGGCGCCGGCGATCTCGTCCGTGAAGCGGGTCAGGGCGAGGCGGGCCTGGAGGTCATCGAGGTCGGTCTGCGGGATCTCGATGCGGAAGGGGCGGATGCTCACGGGAAGCTCCTCTTTGAAGCAGGGGAACGGTTCGTTCTGTTCCAAGAATAGCAGAACGGAACGATTCATTCCACAACAATCCGCTCCGCGCCCGCGTAGATGTTGCAGCGCTCGCCCCGCAGGAAGCCCACCAGCGTCATGCCGAACTCCCTCGCCAGGTCGACCGCCAATGACGACGGCGCCGACACGGCGCACACGACCGGGATGCCCGCCGCCAGGGCCTTCTGCATGATCTCGTAGCTGGTCCTCCCGCTGACCATGAGCACGTGCTCGGCCAGCGGCAGCCGTTCGCTCAGCGCCGCCCAGCCGGCCAGCTTGTCCACCGCGTTGTGCCGCCCCACGTCCTCCCGCAGCGCCACCAGCTCCCCGGCGGCCGAGAACAGCCCGGCCGCGTGCAGCCCGCCCGTCTTGCCGAACCCGCCCTGCGCCTTCCTCAGCCGGTCGGGGAGGGCGTACAGGAACTCGGGGGTGAGCTTCAGCGGGCCCCTGGGAACCGGCTCGCAGCGGTCGTGCAGCACCTCGAGGCCGGCCGAGCCGCAGACGCCGCAGGCGCTCGAGGTGAGGAAGTGGCGGTCGAGAGCGGGCAGGTCGGGGATGGGGCCGTGCAGGCGCACCGTCACGGTGTTGTAGCGGGCCTCGGGCGGGACGTCCTCGTCGACGCAGTACGCGATGGCCGCGATCCCGCCGGGGCCGACCAGGCCCTCGCCGTGCAGGAACCCGGCGGCCAGCTCGAAGTCGTGCCCGGGGGTGCGCATGGTGATGGCCACGGTCTTGCGCGTGCCGTCGGCGGCGGTGAGGCGGATCTCCAGCGGCTCCTCCGTGGCCAGGTCGTCGCGGCGCTGCCTGGCGGTGGAGCCGGAGAGCTCGGTGATCCTGATGCGGCTGGTTGGCCCCAGGCGTGTCGTCACAGGGGCCGCACAGTGACGAGGGCGTTGTAGTCGGGGATCCGCGCGTCGGGCGAGCGGCGGGCCTCGTCCAGCAGGACGTTGCCCTCCGGCCAGTGGATCTGCAGGTTGCCCGGCATCAGCGGGGCCCGCAGGACCTTGCCCCGGTAGGCGCGTTCGCCGGAGCGAAGCTCGACGGGGGCGCCGTCGGGCAGGCCGAGGCGGTCGGCGTCGTACTCGCTCATCAGCACGGCCTCGCGCGGCGCGCCGTTGAAGCCGTCGCGGCGCTCGTGGACCATGCTGTTGAACTGCTTGCCGCGCCTGGTCGCCACCATGAACGTGCCGTCGGGGCGCTCCAGCGCGGGCAGCCTGACGGCGGAGAACCTGCCCAGCCCGTCGGGGGTCTGGAAGCGGCCGTCGGCGAACAGGTGGCGCCCGCCGTACTGGACGTTGTCGCCGAACCTCCGCAGGCCGGCGATGCCCTGGTAGAAGGGGACCGCCTGTTCGATCTCGGCGCGGATCTGTGGGGTGCCGGTGAAGCCAACTTTTGCCGAAATTTCGGGACGTGTGCGGGCGGCCAGCTCCGTGAAGATCTTCCACTCCGGCCACGCCTCGCCGATCCGCGGCCCCTCGACCTCGGGGGAGAAGATGACCCGCCGCTCGGTGGAGGTCTCGGTCACGCCGCCGACCATCTCGTAGCGGGTCTGCGCGGGCAGCAGCAGCACGTCGCCCTCACCCGGCACCAGCATCTGCGACGACAGCACGATGTCGATGTGCACCCGGAGCCTGAGGCGCGACAGGGCCTCGCGGCAGTAGGCCGGGTCGGGCAGGACCTCCAGGAAGTTGCCGCCGCTTGACACCAGCGCGTCGAGATCGCCGGTGTGTGCGGCGTCGATCATGTCGGTCGCGGTCAGGCCGGGCGTGTCCGGGACCTCAAATCCCCACATATCAGTAAATTTCGTGGCATTTTCTGGCGTGATCGGCAGGCCGCCGGGCAGCCCGGTCGCGTACGCGCCCATCTCCGCCCCGCCCTGCACGCCGCTGTGCCCCCTGATCGGCATCAGCCCGCACTTGTCGCGCCCCACGAAGCCCCTGGCCAGCGCCAGGTTCACGATCGAGCGGACGTTGTCCTCGCCGTACGTGTGCTGCGTGATGCCCATCGACCACACCAGCACCGCCGACTTCGCCTCGCCCAGCAGCCTGGCCAGGCGGTACATGTCATCCCTGGACGCCCCCGAAAGCGCCTCCAGCTCCTCCCACGACTGGCCCGCGAGCTCGGCGCGCAGCTCCTCGAAGCCCGACGTCCGCCGGTCGACGAACTCCTTGTCCACCCAGCCGTTCTCGATCAGGTGCTTGAGCACGCCGTTGAGGAAGCCGATGTCGCCGCCCACGTTCACGCCGAAGAAAGCGTCGGTGATCTTCGTGCCGAACAGCGCGGACTCGGCGTTCGACGGGACCCAGTACTTGTCCATGCCGGGCTCGCGGTAGGCGTTGACCATCGCGATCCGCGTGCCCGCCTTCTTGGCGTGGTAGAGGTACTTCATCGCGACCGGCTGGTTGTTCGACGGGTTCGAGCCGATGAACACGATCAGGTCGGAGCCGATCCAGTCGGCGTACGAGCAGGTGGTGGCCGCGGCGCCGATGGTCTGCTTCAGCGCCACCGTCGAGGGCGAGTGGCAGATCCGCGCCGCGTTGTCGATGCTGTTGGTGCCGAGCGCGCGCACGGCCTTCTGGGCCGCGTAGTAGTTCTCGTTCGGCATGCCGCGGCTGGTCAGATAGGCGCCGAAGCGCGCGTCACGCAGGCCGTCGGCGGCGACGCGCAGCGCCTCGTCCCAGCTGATCCGGGTGAAGCCGGGCTCGCCCCGCCTGCGGAGCATCGGGTACGGCAACCGCCCCAGCTCGCGGAGCTCGGCGCTCTTCTTGCCCGCGAGCCCCGAGACGTCGCCCAAAAGGGACGTGTCCAGGGCGGGCATGGTGTTCAGGGGCAGCAGCCGCAGCCGGATGTTGCACAGATGGATCTCGTCCATGGTCCAGTCACGCATGCCCTGGGTGCCCAGCGCGCACCCGTCACAGGTGCCCTGGTTGAGTATTCGCCAGGCATAGCGCCGGTTGCCCTTGACCGACTTGAACGCCTTCCAGAGCTCCAGATAGTTGTTCGGCTTGCGCAACCCGATGCCGAACGGCCGCCAGGAGGCCCAGTTACGCGGATCCAAAGGCTTGCTCATCTCTCCATCCTCCTCTTGCCTGCCAAGATAGGGGGATGTCCGGCTCACGCTATTCCGACCTCGAACGCCCGCCGCTCTCCGAGGCCGCGCTCAACCGCGCGCTCGTGCACCCCGGCTCCCTGTGGACGGGCGTCACCGTCGTGGAGAGCACCGGCTCCACCAACGCCGACCTCGCCGCCTCCGCCCTCGGCGGCGCCGGTGAGGGGACGGTGCTGGTGGCGGAGTCGCAGCTCGCGGGCCGCGGCCGGCTCGGGCGCAGCTGGTCGGCGCCGCCGCGTTCCGGCCTGACGTTCTCGATCCTGCTCAGGCCGCGGCCGCCGATCGCCACGCAGGGCTGGCTGCCCCTCCTGTACGGCGTCGCCGCCGCCTCGGCGGTGCGCCGCGTGGCAGAGGTGGACGTGCGGCTCAAGTGGCCCAACGACCTGCTGATCGGCGAGCGCAAGCTGGCCGGCATCCTGGCCGAGCGGGCCGACGACGCCGTCGTCGTCGGCATGGGGCTGAACGTGTCGCTCACGCGGGAGGAGCTGCCCACCGGGACGGCCACGTCACTGGCCGTCGAGAAGGCCGCGTGCGTCGACCGGGACCCGCTGCTCAGGGCCGTGCTCAGGGAGGTCGAGAGCCACTACAGGGAGTGGACGGCGGCCGACGGCGATCCGGAGGCGTCGGGGCTGCGCTCGGCGTACCTGGCGGTCAGCGCCACGATCGGGCGGCGGGTCAGGGTGGAGCTGCCCAACGGGCAGGCGCTGACCGGGCTCGCCACGGGGATCGACCTGTCCGGGCATCTGCAGGTGGAGTCGGAGGGCGAGCGCTACACGCTGAGCGCTGGAGATGTCGTACATGTAAGGACAGCGGAATGAACGTGGCCGCCGGGCGGCGATGATGGGACGATTTGGGCCATGACCCTTCCCGACCACCATCTGACGCAGGGTGAGCAGCGCGTCAGATCCTTCCACCCCCACTGGAAGCGGCTCATCGGCCCCTTCTTCGCGCTGGTCCTCGTCGTCGGGGCAGTCGGCGCGGCGCTGTTCCTCATCCCCGGCGAGTGGGAGTACGCCTTCTACGCCAGGATCGCCGCCGTCGTCATCGGCCTCATCCTGCTGACGATCTACACGCTCGTGCCGTACCTGCGCTGGGTGAACACCGGCTACGTGCTCACCACCCACCGCTTCACGATCAGCATGGGCGTGCTCAACAAGTCGACCGACGAGATCCCGATCGCCAAGGTCAACACGGTCAGCTCCGACCAGACGTTCCCCGAACGCCTGCTCGGCTGCGGCACGCTGACCGTCGAGTCCGCGGGCGACCGGGGCGAGATCGTGCTGCGTGACATCCCGAGGATCCAGGACGTCCGTACCGACCTGTTCAGGCTCGTCGAGGACGCCTCCGACGGCGACATCGACGGTCACTGACAGGTGAGCAGCCCGAGCCGCGGCAGGCCGACCGCCGAGGAGATCGAGCGGTTGCTCGTCGGCGCGTCGCCCCGCTTCACAAAAGATCAGGTCACCGCCGAAGCAGGAGTGCCTCAGGAGCTCGCCGAGCGCATCTGGCGGGCGCTCGGGTTCGCGCAGCGGGCCGACGAGGCAGTGACGTTCACCGACGCCGACCTCCAGGCGCTGCGGCGGGTGCGCGGGATGCTCGACAGCGGCCTCATCGACGAGCAGACGGTCATCCGCATGGCCCGGGCGCTCGGCCAGACCACGGCCAGGCTGGCGCAGTGGCAGGCCGAGATCATCATCGGCGCGATGCTGCCGCAGGAGCCCTCGGAGGACGACCTCGCCCACGTGCTCGACGCAGCGCTGGAGCTGATGCCCGGCTTCGAGGACGTGCTGATCCACGTCTGGCGGGCCCAGCTCGCCGCCGCGGGCACCCGGCTGCTGGCCATCGCCGACGGCAACGACGAGCTGGTGCCGACCCGGGTGTCGATGGCGGTGGGGTTCGCGGATCTGGTGTCGTTCACCAGGCGTTCCCGCGAGCTCGACGAGAAGGAGCTGGCCGAGCTGGTCGAGGGGTTCGAGGCGCTCGCCTCCGACGTGGTGGCCTCCCACGGCGCCCGGCTGGTCAAGACGCTGGGCGACGAGGTGCTGTTCACCGCCCCGACCGCGGCCCAGGCGGCGGAGATCGCGCTCGAGCTGGCCGAGTCGGGCGTCGAGCTGCGCGTCGGCATGGCGTACGGGCCCGTGCTGCCCATGCTGGGCGACGTCTTCGGCACCACCGTCAACCTGGCCGCCAGGCTCACCGCCATCGCCAGGCCGGGCACGATCCTGGCGGACTCGTCGCTGGCCGAGGGGCTCGACGGGTTCGAGTTGCACAAGATCAGACGTCGTCCCGCGAGGGGGCTCGGCGTGGTACAGCCCTACGTCTTGCGGAGACCATCCTCCTGACACAAGATGGCTGCCATGCCGTACGAAGTGCAGGGCGTCATCGCCCGAGCCAAGGGCCAGGAAGTTTCCCTAGAGACGGTCGTGGTGCCGGACCCCGGTCCAGGCGAGGCCGTCGTCAACGTGCAGGCCTGCGGGGTCTGCCACACCGACCTGCACTATCGCGAGGGCGGGATCAACGACGACTTCCCGTTCCTGCTCGGGCACGAGGCGGCGGGCGTCGTCGAGGCGGTCGGCCCCGGCGTCACCGACGTGGCCCCCGGCGACTTCGTGATACTCAACTGGCGCGCGGTGTGCGGGCAGTGCCGCGCCTGCCTGCGCGGCCGCCCCTGGTACTGCTTCAACACCCACAACGCCACCCAGAAGATGACGCTCAAGGACGGCACGGAGCTCTCCCCGGCGCTGGGCATCGGCGCGTTCCTGGAGAAGACGCTGGTCGCCGCAGGGCAGTGCACCAAGGTCTCCGCCGAGGCGCCCGCGAAGGTGGCGGGGCTGCTGGGCTGCGGCGTCATGGCGGGTCTCGGCGCCGCGATCAACACCGGCGGGGTGAGCCGGGGCGACTCCGTCGCCGTCATCGGCTGCGGCGGCGTGGGGAACGCCGCGATCCTCGGCGCCGCGCTGGCCGGCGCCTCGAAGATCATCGCGGTGGACGTGGACGACCGCAAGCTGGCCTGGGCGCGCGACTTCGGCGCCACCCACACCGTCAACTCCCGCGAGAACGACCCGGTGGCGGCGATCCGGGACCTGACCGGCGGGTTCGGCGCCGACGTGGTCGTCGAGGCCGTGGGCCGGCCGGAGACGTACGAGCAGGCCTTCTACGCCCGCGACCTGGCCGGCACGGTCGTCCTGGTCGGCGTCCCCACCCCTGAGATGAAGCTCGAGCTCCCGCTCCTCGACGTCTTCGGCCGCGGCGGCTCGCTCAAGTCCTCCTGGTACGGCGACTGCCTGCCCTCGCGTGACTTCCCGATGCTCATCGACCTGTTCCTGCAGGACAGGCTGCCGCTGGACAGGTTCGTCACCGAGACGATCGTGCTCGACCAGGTCGAGGAGGCGTTCGCGAAGATGCACCGCGGCGAGGTGCTGCGCTCGGTGGTGAAGTTCTAGATGATCGACAGAGTCGTCACCTCGGGCACGTTCTCGCTGGACGGCGGCACCTGGGACGTCGACAACAACGTCTGGCTGGTCGGCGACGCCCGCGAGGTCCTCATCATCGACGCCGCGCACGACGCCGGGCGGATCGCCGAGCGGGTGGGCGGGCGCACGGTCAAGGCCGTCGTGTGCACCCATGCGCACAACGACCACATCAACGCCGCCAAGCCGCTCGCCGACCGCACCGGCGCGCCGATCCGGCTCCACCCCGCCGACCAGGTGCTGTGGGAGCAGCAGTACAGCGACGCGGTGCCGTACGAGCCGCTGGCCGACGGGGACAAGATCGAGGTGGGCGGGATCGCGCTGGAGGTGCTCCACACGCCGGGCCACTCGCCCGGGGCGGTGTGCCTGTACGCGCCGGACCTCGGTGCCCTGTTCAGCGGCGACACGCTCTTCAAGGGCGGGCCCGGGGCGACCGGCCGGTCGTACAGCTCGTTCGACACGATCATCGAGTCGATCCGGGAGCGGCTGCTGACGCTGCCTCCCGAGACCGTCGTGCACACGGGACACGGCGACTCGACCACGATCGGCGCGGAGGGCCCTCACCTGGAGGAATGGATCACCCGGGGTGGATAGCAGAGTGTGGCCTAGCTAACGTAGGCAAGCCTTACCAAAGTGAGCTACCTTAGGTGTGCCTAACCTTTGTTGTTGCTGCTTGTCGAGAGGCCTGCCACCGGATGTACGTGTGCATTTGTCGTGCTGTGACGGAGAACGAGGTGCACGACTGCATCGCTGCCGGGGCCAAGAGCGCGAAGCAGATTCGCGACACTACAGGTGCTGGTGGGGACTGTGCCCGATGTGTACGGAAGATCTGTGCAATGCTGAAAAGGTCTGAAGAACTGACGACCGCATAGCAAGGGGCCCGTTTCATGCAGGGCGACAAGCAGATCATCGAGTTGCTCAACGAACAGCTGACCGCCGAGCTCACCGCGATCAACCAGTACTTCCTCCACGCCAAGATGCAGGAGAACTGGGGATACACCAAACTCGCCGAGCACACCCGCGCGGAGTCGATCGACGAGATGCGCCACGCCGAGCGCCTCACCGATCGCATCCTCTTCCTCGAAGGCCTGCCCAATTACCAGCGTCTGGGGACCCTGCACATCGGGCAGACCGTCGAGGAGCAGCTCAGGGCGGACCTTGAGGTCGAGCTCTCCGTCGTGCAGCGCCTGCGCCCGGCGATCGCGCTCATGCGCGAGAAGGGCGACATCACCTCGGCCCGGATCTTCGAGGAGATCCTGGAGGACGAGGAATCGCACATCGACTACCTGGAGACGGAGCTCAGCCTCATCCGGAGCCTGGGTGAGCAGCTGTACCTGGCCCGCTACGCCGAGCCGCCGTCGTCCGACGACTGACCACGGCCATCGGGTGGGCTTGCCGGAGCCCACCCGGAGCCGGCTCTAGCGCATGATCCAGCTCTGGTCGGTGATGTTCCGGCAGGTCCACTGGATGATCCACTTGCCCGGCTTGCGCTCGCCCTTGCCGACGGCCAGGCACATCCCGGTGGCCTGGTTCCGCAGGTGCTGGTTGTCGTAGATCCACTCCTGCTCGGCCCCGCCGTCGGTGCACGGCCACTGGATCGCGTACTTGCCCTTGACCTGGACGCCACGCGCGATCGCCAGGCACATGCCGGTCTTGGCGTTGACGAGCTTGCGGCCCTTGTAGATCCACTGCTGGTCCTTGTTGGTGGAGCACGTCCACTGGATGACCTTCTTGCCGGCCTTCACCTCGCTCTTGCCCACGGCCAGACAGAGCCCGGTGGCGGCGTTCATCAAGCGCGATCTGCTGCTCGCCGCGGAGGCTGGAGCGGCGGCCAGGGACAGCGCCACGGCGGCGGTGGCGGTGACGGCGAGGAGTTTCTTGGAGATTGCGACCACGTCTATGACCTTTCTGCGAACTGTTGATCACTGAGACGCGCGCAATTCCCTTTTTGTTCTGATCGGCCGCGGAGCGTTGCTCATGGCGCGGAACGGGAATGCCATGATCGGTGCCTCTCGGCTGGCGCTCCAACAGCGGTAATTTAATCCGGACTAACCGATATTTAGCCGCGTTTGCCCAGGTCAATGGATAGGTCAACGACGAGTCAAACCCGGCGCTGTGCCCGGGAAACGATCGCCTAAGGTCCTACGATCGCTTCATGACCTGCGTACTTCTCGCCGAGGATGACACCTCGATCTCGGAGCCGCTCGCGCGTGCGCTACGCCGCGAGGGCTACCAGGTTGAGGTGAGCCCCGACGGCCCGCAAGCCCTGGAGCGTGCTCTGTCGGGCGGCATCGACCTCATCGTACTTGATCTTGGATTGCCCGAAATGGACGGGCTGGAGGTGGCCCGCCGGATCCGGGCCGAGGGGCACGGCACCCCTGTTCTCATACTCACCGCCCGCGTCGACGAGGTCGACACGGTCGTCGGACTCGACGCCGGCGCGGACGACTACGTGACCAAACCGTTCAGGCTGGCCGAGCTGCTCGCCCGGGTACGGGCGCTGCTTCGCCGCGGGACCTCCGAGACTCCCGTCGTCCAGGGCGTGCGCATCGACGCCGATTCGCGTCGTGCGTGGATGGGAGACAAGGAGCTGCACCTGACGACCAAGGAGTTCGACCTCCTGCGTGTGCTCGTACGTGACGCCGGAAAGGTCGTCACCCGCGAGCAGATCATGCGCGAGGTCTGGGACACGAACTGGTGGGGTTCGACCAAGACACTCGACATGCACATCTCCTGGCTGCGTCGCAAGCTCGGCGACGATGCCGCGAAGCCCCGTTACATCACCACCGTCCGGGGAGTCGGCTTCCGGTTCGAGCGCGAGTAGGAGATGCGCCGCCGACTGCTCTCCTCCACGCTGCTGGTCGCGGTCATCGCGGTCCTGCTGCTGGGGGTCCCCCTGGGCGTCGTCGTCAGCCGCCTCATCGTCGACGAGGCGGCTCAGGAGCTCGGGGCGGAGGCCAAGCGCCTCGTGGGAGAGGTCGAGTATGCCCGTGTTCAGGAGACACCACTCGACCCTCAGCAGCTGGAACAGAAATATCCGGGCCGGTACATACAGATATGGGAGCGCGGAACCCCCCTCCGGGTGACCGTGGTCGGCACCGCTCCGCCGTCCGGTCACCTCATGACAGAGGACGCGCAGACCAACACCGGCGTCTACGTCCGGATAAGTCGCGACAGGGACAAGGTCGAGCAGGATGTGCGGGCTCGCCTCATGCTCATCGTCGCCCTGGCAGGTGCCGCCCTTGCGGTGGCCGTGAGCCTGGCCGTCGTACAGTCCCGGAGGCTGACGCTGCCCCTGCAGGACCTGGCGAAGATCGCCGAACGGCTGGGGTCGGGCGACGCGCGGCCGAGCAAACACCGGTACGGCATACCTGAGCTGGACCGGGTGGCACAGGTGCTCGACCGCAGCGCCACCCGCATCTCCGACCTGCTCACGCGCGAGCGCGAGTTCGCCACCGACGCCTCCCACCAGCTCCGCACGCCCTTGACCGGTCTCACCATGCGCCTTGAGGAGATCGTGTCCGCCGCGAACGAGCCCGAAGTCGTACGCGAGGAGGGCGAGGCGGCGATCGTACAGGCGGAGCGGCTCACCGCCGTGATCGACGAGCTGCTGGCCGCGGCCCGGCGTCAGCGCCACGCCCAGGCCGAGCCGATCGCCGTCGACGAGGTCCTCATCCAGCAGGTCAGGGAGTGGGAGCCGGTGTTCAGGGACGCCGGCCGCATCCTGCGCCTGGAGGGCGGGCGCGGGCTGAAGGCGATGGCCACCACCGGCGGATTCGGCCAGGTGATCGCCTCCCTGCTGGAGAACTCACTGCGCCACGGCGGCGGCGCCGTCACCGTCACCGTCACCAGCGGCGACAACTACGTGGTGATCGAGGTGGCCGACGAGGGCCCGGGGATCGCCGACGAGATAGCACCCAAGATCTTCGAGCGGAACGTCAGCGGCGGCGGAGGCACCGGCCTGGGCCTGACGCTCGCCCGCGCGCTGGCCGCCGCCGACGGCGGCCGGTTGGAGCTGATACGGCGCCGCCCCGCCACGTTCGCCATCTTCCTGCGCCCGGCGGAGGACGACGGCAGCAGGAACCGGGTGGTCAGCGGTCCTGCTTGACCCCGGCCTCGGGCAGCTCCACCGGGATCGGCTCGGTGGCCTCCAGGAACACCCACTTCTTGTACGACCAGTAACGGAAGAGCGTGCCGAGCCCGACGCCCACGATGTTGGCGATGTTGAAGCTGAGCGGGTCGTCCAGGCCCAGCGTGTAGGTGGTGAAGCCGATCGCCAGCATGCCGAACAGCAGTGCGATGCCGTTGAGCAGGAAGAACAGGAAGTATTCGCGCCCCAGCCCGTTCTGCTCGCGGTGCCGGAAGGTCCAGTAGCGGTTGCCGAGGTAGGCGAACGTCGTGGAGACCGTCGTCGCCACGACCTTCGACGTCAGCGGGCCCCAGTCCAGCACGACGTTGCAGAGGTTGAGCAGGCCGAAGTCGATCAGGAAGGCGATGGCCCCGATGCTGCCGAACTTGGCGAGCTCGTAGACCAGCGAGGCGAACCGCTCATAGAGGCGTCCAACGAAATTCACGTCTCCGCTCGGTCCCTTCCTTCGCTGTGCCGGATCCTCTCAGCGTACCGGTCAGGATGTAGGGTCGATATCAGCCTCGCGAACATCCTGCTTAGAAATACCGCTTTATGCCCCGGCATTACGAAAGATGGGCATTACGCTACGTTGCATCCTCCCGCGCCATCCGGCATGCGGGCGGGGCAGAGCGCTGGGCGGTCGTGCCTGCGAAGGCGACCCGGAACGGCCGCCCAGCCCGGAGCGTCCGGGAAAGTCGTTCCGTCCCGGTAAGCTCACCTGGCGTGAGTTCCTACAGCCCCATCGGACCGGTCGTCGGCATCGTCGGCGCGGGTCAGCTGGCCAGGATGTCGCAGCCACCGGCCATCGCGCTGGGTGTCGAGCTGCGAGTGCTGGCCAACACCCCTGAGGAGAGCGCCGCACGGGTGATCGTCGACACGCGCATCGGAGACTACCGCGATCTCGACGATCTACGCGAATTCGCCAAGGGCTGCGCCGCGATCACGTTCGACCACGAACACGTCCCGACCGAGCACATCCGGGCTCTGGCCGACGCCGGCCACGCGGTGCACCCCGGCGCCGACGCGCTCGTGCACGCCCAGGACAAGGCGGTCATGCGCGAGCGGCTCAGCGCGGTCGGCGTGCCCTGCCCGGCCTGGGCACGCGTGTCGTCGGCCGAGGAGGCCGAGCGCTTCGCGGGCGAGCACGGCTGGCCCGTGGTGCTGAAGTCGGTGCGCGGCGGCTACGACGGCCGCGGCGTGTGGGTGTGCCGGTCCCCGGAGGAGGTCGCGGAGGCGTTCGCGACCGGGGTCGAGCTGCTCGCCGAGGCGTTCGTGCCGTTCGAGCGGGAGCTCGCGGTGCTGGTGGCCCGCTCGCCGCACGGGCAGGGCGTCAGCTACCCGGTCGTGGAGACCGTCCAGCAGGACGGCATCTGCGTGGAGGTCATCGCGCCCGCTCCCCGGCTGGACCCCGAGGAGGCGGCGCAGGCGCAGCGCATCGGCCTGAAGATCGCCCACGAGCTGGGTGTGACCGGGCTGCTCGCGGTGGAGCTGTTCGACACCCCTAACGGGCTCGTGGTCAACGAGCTGGCCATGCGCCCGCACAACAGCGGCCACTGGACGATCGAGGGCTCGACGACGTCGCAGTTCGAGCAGCATCTGAGGGCGGTGCTGGACCTGCCGCTCGGTTCGCCCAAGATGACCGCCCAGGTCGTCGTCATGGCCAACCTGCTCGGGGGCGAGGAGCCCGACCTGTTCAAGCGCTATGAGCACGTGCTGGCCCACGATCCGGGCATCAAGCTGCACTTCTACGGCAAGGAGGTGCGCCCCGGCCGCAAGATCGGCCACGTGACGGCCCTCGGCTCCAACCTCGAAGAGGTCCGCGCCCGCGCCCGCCACGCCGCCGTCTACCTCACCACCGGGGAGTACACATGAGCGTGGGCATCGTGATGGGCAGCGACTCCGACTGGCCGGTCATGAAGGCCGCCGCGGAGGCCGTCGCGGAGTTCGGCGTGCCCTTCGAGGCGGACGTGGTCTCGGCGCACCGCATGCCCGCCGAGATGATCGAGTACGGCCGCAGCGCCGCGTCCCGCGGCCTCCAGGTGATCATCGCCGGCGCCGGAGGGGCCGCGCACCTGCCCGGGATGCTGGCCTCCGTCACGCCGTTGCCGGTGATCGGGGTGCCGGTGCCGCTGAAGTACCTCGACGGGATGGACTCCCTGCTGTCGATCGTCCAGATGCCCGCCGGGGTGCCGGTGGCCACGGTGGCGGTGGGCGGCGCTCGCAACGCGGGGCTCCTGGCCGTACGCATTCTCGCCGCGTCGGACGCGAAGCTGCGGGAGCGCATGGAGGAGTTCCAGGCCCGGCTGAAGGAGCAGGCGTACGCCAAGGGCGAGAAGCTCCGCGCGGAGGCCGCCGAGCTGCGGGGCTAGCTGGAGAATGGCATGGCCGCCCGCGGATTCAGCGGGCGGCCATTGTGGTTTCCAGAGGGCTACGGGCGGCCCAGGGCGCGGTAGTGCCATCCGGCGGACCGCCACGTCTCGGCGTTCAGGGCGTTGCGTCCGTCCACGATGCGCCGGGTCGCGACCACCGAGCCCAGCTCCTCCGGGTCGAGCTCCACGAACTCCTGCCACTCCGTCAGCAGCAGCACGACGTGTGCCCCGCGGACCGCCTCAAGGGCCGACTCGCCGTAGTTCAGCTCGGGATGAGCCTTACGGGCGTTCCCGAGCGCGATCGGGTCGTACACGGTGACCTGTCCGCCCTGGTGGCCGATGGTCACGGCGACGTCCAGTGCGGGGGAGTCGCGAATGTCGTCCGAGTTGGGCTTGAACGCGGCGCCCAGCACGCCCACGGTGCACCCGTGGAACGAGCCCCCGGCCAGCTCCCTGGCCAGGTCGACCATGCGGGCGCGGCGGCGCATGTTGATGGCGTCCACCTCGCGCAGGAACGTCAGCGCCTGGTCCGCGCCCAGCTCACCGGCCCGTGCCATGAAGGCCCTGATGTCCTTGGGCAGGCAGCCGCCGCCGAACCCGAGCCCGGCGCTCAGGTAGCGTCCGCCGATCCTGTCGTCGTACGACAGGGCCTCGGAGAGCTGCTTGACGTCGGCGTGAGCGGCCTCGCAGACCTCGGCCATGGCGTTGATGAAGGAGATCTTGGTGGCGAGGAAGGCGTTGGCGGCCGTCTTGACCAGCTCGGAGGTGGCGAGATCGGTCACCACGAACGGAACGTCGCCCATCGGCTCGTAGACCTCGCGCAGCACCTTCTCTGCTCGTTCGGTGCGTACACCGAGCACGAGGCGGTCCGGGTGCAAGGTGTCCTCGACCGCGAACCCCTCACGCAGGAACTCGGGGTTCCACGCCAGCTCGGCCTCCGCTCCGGCGGGCGCGAGGCGGGCGAGCTTGTCCGCGAGCCGCTCGGCCGTGCCGACGGGCACGGTGGACTTGCCGACGACCAGGCACTCCCGGTCGAGGAGCGGGGCGAGGGCCTCGATGGCGCTGTCCACGTAGGTGACGTCCGCGGCGTACTCGCCGCGTTTCTGCGGCGTGCCCACGCAGACGAAGTGCACGTCGCCGAAGGCGGCGACCTCCTCGTAGGAGGTGGTGAAGCGGAGGCGGCCGGATTCGAGGCCGCGGCGGAGCACCGGTTCGAGCCCCGGCTCGTGGATCGGAAGCTCACCTTGGTTCAGTCTGGCGATCTTGTCTTCGTCTACGTCAAGGCCAAGGACCTCGAATCCAAGATCAGCCATGCACGCCGCATGGGTGATCCCCAGGTATCCGGTCCCGATCACCGTGAGGCGATATGGCACGAGTGAGCTCCTTTCGGTCGCGCAGGCATGCTACCGGGACTCGCTACCTCCTACGTGCCACCTGCACCTCTTCGCAAACCGTACTAGCTGGTAACAAAAGGTCGGACGTCCTAGTATCTAGCGCATGAGCTTCCCTCTATACGCGCCCGCCGAAGAGCACGACATGCTCAGGGAGACGGTCCGGGCCCTGGCCGACGAGAAGATCGCCCCGCACGCCGCCGAGGCCGACGAGACCGAGGAGTTCCCCTGGGACGTCTACAAGGCGCTCGTGTCGTCGGACCTGCACGCCGTACACATTCCCGAGCAGTACGGGGGCGCGGGGGCGGACGCTCTGGCCACCGTCATCGTGATCGAGGAGGTGGCCCGCGCCTGCGCCTCCTCGTCTCTGATCCCCGCCGTGAACAAGCTCGGCACCGTCCCCCTCCTCCTTTCGGCCTCGGAGGACCTGAAGTCCCGCTATCTGCCCGCGGTGGCGAGCGGCGAGGCCATGTTCTCGTACGCCCTCTCGGAGCCGGAGGCGGGCTCGGACGCGGCGTCCATGAAGACGAAGGCCGTGCGGGACGGCGACGACTACGTGCTCAACGGCACCAAGATGTGGATCACCAACGCCGGGGTCTCGGAGTACTACACGGTCATGGCCGTGACGGATCCGTCGGCGGGCGCCAAGGGCATCTCGGCCTTCGTCGTCGAGAAGTCGGACGAGGGCGTCTCCTTCGGCCCCAAGGAGAAGAAGCTCGGCATCAAGGGCTCACCCACCCGCCAGGTGATCCTGGACGATGTCCGGATCCCGGCCGACCGCATGATCGGCGAGCCAGGCACCGGCTTCAAGACCGCCCTGGCCACCTTGGACCACACCCGCGTCACCATCGCCGCCCAGGCCCTGGGAATCGCACAGGGCGCCCTGGACTACGCGATCGGCTACGTCAAGGAACGCAAGCAGTTCGGCCGCCCGGTGGCGGACTTCCAGGGGCTGCAGTTCATGATCGCCGACATGGCCATGAAGCTCGAGGCGGCCAGGCAGCTCACGTACCATGCGGCGGCGAAGTCGGAGCGGGCGATGCACGGGGAGCCGCAGAAGGATCTGACCTTCCTGTCCAGCGCCGCGAAGTGCGCCGCCTCGGACGCGGCCATGGAGATCACCACGGATGCGGTGCAACTGCTGGGTGGTTACGGTTACACGAAGGACTTCCCGGTGGAGCGCATGATGCGCGACGCCAAGATCACCCAGATCTACGAGGGGACGAACCAGATCCAGCGCATGGTGATGGCCCGTCAGTTGCTCAAGTAGGCGTTGACATGCGGAAACCCGGCGCTTCCTGTGGGGTGGGCCGGGTCCGCAGAAGCGCTGCCCGATCATCGGTCTCGGCCTGTTCCGTCCCTGTTCCGTGATCTTTACACGGTGGCCCAGGGGTGCGAGCATCACGCGGCATGGATGTCGATGAGTTCTGGGACCTGATCGAGCGTTCCGGGCGCGAGACCGACACGAGGAGAACGCGTGTCGCGTGGTTGGTGGACGATCTCTCTCGCCGCCCGGTCGAAGAGATCATCGACTATCACATCTGGTGGACGACGACTCAGAACCGCGGCTGCACCGTCGATCTCTATGCGGCTTACTGGTTCGTGTTCGGTTCAGGCTCGTTGGACGGCTTCGAGTACTTCGTGAGCTGGCTCGTCAGCCTGGGCCGCGAGACGTTCGAGGCAGTCTCTGACTGCCCTGATCGGCTGATCGAGCAGCCTCAGGTGCTCCACCTGCTGGAGCTGGAGGATTTGTACGCCAACTCCACCAAGCGCCGGCCTCGGGATCCTGAGCAGATGTGGGAAGAGCGCCCTGAGTTCGAGTCGCTGGCCTACGTGGCGTATCACGCCTATGAGCAGGTGACCGGACAGGAACCGGACAGGCTTGGCGAAGCCGCAGAGACACGTGGCGCTTCCAGCGGGTTTCCGCTGGTTCCGGCGATCGGCAGCGTTCCCAGTGGAGAGCAGTGGGATTTCGACGATGAGCTGGAATTGGCTCGCAGGCTTCCGAAGATAGCTCGCTACCGAAACGTGTGAAGATCCGGCGATGCCTCCTTCTGTGGGTTCAACGGCCGCATAAGGCTGCAAGGACCCTCATCGATGGGTCGCTGGCCGATGAAGGACCCCGGGATCGTAATGCGGATGCGCGACGGTGAGTTATCTGTCAGCATGAGGCAATGAATAACGATACGGTAACCATTCCAAAGATCACTCTTGACTCGAACTGCATTATCGATGCAGTCCAGCGGCAGGGAGCCTGGCAGCATGTTGAGCGGCTAGTGGAGCTTGCACGAGGCGGACACGTGCAGCTTTGGATCACCGATGCCTTCGATGCCGAGCAGATCAGGGCGCGTGACGAACACCGCGAAGCTAACCTGCGATGGCTTGCCGATCGACCGCTCATCGGCCGCACTGTCCCTGTGATGCGGTTGGACTATCCGACAGCCATCCTTGGCGTCGCCGTGCTGGCGAGCGATGAGGGCGCGGACGCTGACAGGACTATCCAGGACATCATCCTTCCGCAGGAACTGCGGCCTGGGCATGTCGATCCAGGCGACACCAAGGCCACCAAGCGACAAGCCAAGCGGATCCACGACGTCCACCACCTCTCTGCTCACTGGACGGCCGAGCATGACTTCTTCGTGACACGCGACGAGGACGACATGCTTAAGAAGCGGGAAGAGCTCAAGCGCCGAGTAGGCATAGTGGTGCTGACGCCCGCGGAGGTGCTAGAGAAGCTGAGCGTGCAGTAGACCGGCCTATATGACGCAGCCTTGAGGTTGATCGGAACACTTCAACGTACGTTTGATGCCTTCACAGGCCCTGCATGCGGAAGGGACGGTCATCGATCGCCTTACGTGCGCGATCATGAGACCCCGGCATCATGTGAGCGTAGACGCGGAGGGTGAATCCCGGGTCGGAGTGGCCGAGGTATTCGGCGAGTTCCTTGGCCGAAACGCCGCCGGCCAGCATGACGCTCGCGTAGTAGTGCCGGAGCTGGTGTAGTGAACCGCCCCGACTTTGATGGAGACGCTCCCTGAGAGCCTTGCGGCGCGTATTGGAGGAAGTAGGGAGAAGGCTTCGCTACCAAGCCTGTTCGTAGGGCCGGGCTCATCCCGTCAGAACAGGACGATCCGGGTTAGCAGCACCTGTTGATTCTTCCGGTCGATCCGATACTCCGCGATGCCGAATCCCTTGGGGATGAGGATCTCCCGCCAGTCGGGATCGGTGCCGACCTGGTCGCTTGCCGTCAGCCACGGGTCCTCGCAAATGGCGACTGTGAGCGCGGCCACACTCGAGAACACCTCCGCCGAGACCGCTGAGTCGGCGAGTGTTTCAGCCACGACCTCCGATGGTACGACCGGCCATAGGTCGTCCTCGCTCACTGAGCGCCACGCTCTCGTCGGCGACGTAGGACTTCCTCCATGGTCGTGGTTGGCAGAGTCCCGGCTTCGGCTGCTGCTCGGATACGATCACGGTCCGGGTCGGTGTCCAGCATGGCCCGACCCCACCAGGCGTTGAGCACGCCGTCCAGTTCAGCGCCCTGCTGAGCTTCAAGAAGTTCTGCGAAGAACTGCGCACGGCGGCTGCCGCGCAGCGCGCCGGAGATTCCGCCGATCGTCCGCGGCACTCTGGGGTGGTCCGGTGTACCACCGTGGACACGCTGAGCGCTCATGACACCACCTTTCACGCTGTCAGCCTACGACTTGATCTCAAGTACTCGCAGGAATCCCGTAGGCCCAACGGGAAGAGTGTGCCCGTGATCGTCTACCAGGCGCGCACCGAGCATGACTGCCCGGCTCGGCGCCCGTGATCTGGAGACCTTCAATTCCGACGATTGGTGATCCTGCCAACGCGGATGCTGACAACGGTCTTGGAAACGCATGGATGTGAAGCGCCCCGGGTTCCTCTGGAAGATGATCACGTCAGCTCCTCAAGTAGCTGGTTGACGTGGTTTTCGATCCCCCTTTCGGCGATGCTCGATTGTGGGTAGGTTGAGGCTGCCTCAGTGTGCGGCAATAGGGGCTTCGTCAGGTGGCCGGTCTTGGGGGCGCTGAGCGGACAGGGGAGACCCTTCGGATGAAGATCGTTGCGTTGTCCTGCACACAGAAACGTCTCCCGTCGTTGACCGATGCGCTGCTCGAGGCGGCGATCACCGGCGTCGTCCGGGAGGTCGACGACGCGGAGATCCAGCGAATTCGGTTGATCGACCATCGCATCGCGATGTGCGAAGGCGAGGACACCTGCCTTGATCCGGAGGTGGGCCGGTGCACGCTCGACGACGACTTCGAGCATGTCGTCGGTCTGGCCGAAGGCGCGCAGGCGATGCTGCTCGCCATGCCGGTGTACGCGGGGAACGTACCCGCGGTGCTGAAGATCTTCCAGGAACGATTGAAGAGCTTCATGAACGCCACGCAACGCCCGTTCGGCAACCTGCTGGTGGGGACGATCGTGCATTCGCGCACCATGCTGACCGAGCCCGCACTGGGCTCGTTGTTCCCGTGGTACCTGCGTTTACGGAACAAGAACGTGGCGTCGGCGTGCTTCACCCAGAACGATCACGAGGACCTGACCCGTACCGCGGCGCTCGACCTGTGTGTGGCCGTGGGCCGGCAACTCGGCATGACGCTCGACGGCAGCCGGTCGCCGGCCAAGGACCGCACGGCACTGCCGTTGGTTCAATCGCCGGCTCGTCCGCGGTGCGGTGACCCGGCCGCGGCCTCTCCTGGAGCGTGAGGAGATTCCGCGCGCCAGGTGCACCCGTCGCCCGCCTGTTCGCACGACACTGTGACGTCCGGTTCCACGTAGCGGGCGGCGATGGCGGTGTTGAGCTCTTGGCAGTACGGGCACGGTGACGAGAACGTCAGTACGACGCCGGCGCGGGCGGCCCGTTTGCGGTACCGGAGGATCCCGCAGTCGGCGTTGCGCAGGACTGTGCCCGAGGGTTGGGGTTCACTGGTCACCGCCGAGTCGTACAGCAACAGCTGACGCTGCAGCCGGGTCATGAAGTGATCGGTGGCGGATACCCCGGCGGGCCGCTGCGCTTGCAGCAGCTTCGCGGTGATGCGGGAGTTCGCCTGGATCCACGCGGCCAGGCCTTCTTCGCCGTGCTCTCCCAGGATGAACTCCTCCGCGGCCGCCTGGGCCTCGAAGAACCGCTGGCGCCACAGGTCGACCTTCTCGGCCGGGTCGAGGGGAGACGGTTCACTGGTCATGGTCCGTGTCCTTCCCGGTGGTGCCGTCCTTCCCGGTGGCGGCGTCCAGCTCGGCGAAGACCTCCTGGGCGACGCGAAGCCCGTTGTTGGCGACCGGCCAGCCACCGTAGTAGGCGAGCTGAATGATGACTTCGACGATCTTCTCTCGCGACATCCCGAGGTGCAGGGCGGCACCGATGTGGCCGCGTAACTCCCAATCGGTCCGCGCCAGCGTGACCGCGGTCAGCGCGACCAGCTCGCGCTCCTCGACGCTCAGGTGCGGGCGGGTCCAGATCTCGCCGAACAGGTGGTCGACGGTGATCCGCAGGAACTCCGGGTACGAACCCGGGCGCGGTTCGCGGCCGAAGACCTGCTGGAACATGGCCTCACCGCGCTCATGTCGGTCAGACGGCTGATTCATCGATCATCTCCTTCGTGTTGGCCGAACAGTTGTCAACGTCCACGACGCCACGAAGGCGACGACCAGCAGCGCGGCGCCGCTGCCGAAGGCGGCCGGAACGCTCACCCGCTCGGCGATGAGCCCGACGACGACCGGTCCGACCACGGCGCCGACATCGGTGCACATCGAGAAGACGGCGACGCCACTGCCGGCCCGGCCGGCGACGACGTCACCGATCAGCGCGGCTGGTGCGGCGTTGAGCAGCGCTGATCCCGCCGCGTACACACTGAGCAGGACGACGAGCCAGGCGTAGCTGTCCACGAACACCAAGGCTGTGATCGCCGCTGCGGCCACACCGGTGCCGGCGATCATGGCGAGCCGGCGGCCGGCCCGATCGACGACCCAGCCGGCCGGCATGATGAGCAGCGCCTGAACGACGGCGGATATCGTGAACGCCCACCCGACCCACGTCACGTCATGTCGCCACGCCACAACCACCGTGGGGACCAGTGCGCTGCGCAGCCCGAACAAGACCCATCCCTGCGCCAACGCTGCGAGGCAAGCCACCAGGTAGCGTCGGTCCCGCAGCAGGACCGGTAGCCGGACCACGTCACGGCCGGGCTCTGCGCCGGCGGTTCGGCCGGTGCGGAGCACGGCCAGTGTCAGTACCGCGGCGGCCAGCAGCAGCACGGCGTACGCCACGAACGGCGCGGACAGGGCGATGAGAGCGAGGAGCCCGCCCAGCGCCGGTCCGCAGATCCCGCCGAGCAGGAAGCCTGCTTCGAACACGGCGCTGGCCCGGCCCCGCTGGTCGGCCGGCGCGATCGCCAGGAGTGTCGCCAGCGCGGACACCGAGAACAGCACCGAGCCGACGCCGCCGAGGCTGCGGAACACGAGCAGCTGCCCGAAGGACCCGGCGAACGCCGTCAGGGCCGAGGAGAGCGCACAGAGCAGCAGGCCGGTGACCAGGACTCGCCGCTCCCCGAAACGAGCTCCGAGCCGGCCGCAGAACGGACTGGTGGCCAGCCGCATCAACGCGAACAGGGCGACGAGCACTCCGATCTGGGTGGGCCCGGCCCCGAACGTCGCCGCGTACACCGGGAGCACCGGGAGCACCAGTCCCAGGCCCAGCATGACGCAGCCACCGACGACACTGAGGACGTAGACCTCGCGAGGGAGACTCGGCTGGGGGTCGGCAACGGGTGGGACGTTGCCAGGGCCGGCCGCCGTCACTGTCCGATCACAGGATGATGCTGAGCTTTCCGTGCTCGTACAACGTCTCGTGGTCGAGCACCACGACCCGTCTCCGGGCCCGGAACGACTCGCCCTCGACGACGAGCTCGAACCGGTATTTTCCGACGTAGGCGTCAGAGCGCCCGTGCCCGAACCGGTACACGACGACATTCGCCGCCACGTCGAGGTGCGTGCCCCGATCGGTCAGGATCTCCACGTTGCTGATCATCCGATTCGTCCGCGACCGAGGGTTCTCGCACCACACCTCACCGTTGAGGAGTTGTTCGATCCGCTGGCGTAACCGGGCGGCATCGTCGTCGATGAGCCCGAGCGCATCGGCCGACTCGCCGCGGACGTCGGTGGCAGGCACCGAGTAGCGGATGTCGTCGGTCAGCATCTCGTCGTACCACTCGAGCAGGCGCCACTCGTCGAGCAGCCGCGCCTCACGGAAAAGGAACTCGCTCACCCGGTGCCACAACCGCACCTGGGCCGCTTCGTCGACCGTCAGCTCGATGGTCATCGTCATTCTGCCCCTTGCATCTCGGCCCGGTGAGCGACATCGAGGTGACCGTCGTCGCCGTACATCAGCCGGTCCCACTGCCGCCAGAACTCGCGGGCGGGAAGCTCGTCGGTCGTCTCCGGGACCTCCTTGTTCATGCCGCGTGACAGATCCGAGTAGCGGACCGTGCGGTTGAGATAGCCCCGCTGGCACGACTCGACGATCTCGATGTCGTCGGGAGTGGCGAAGCCGGCGGGGCCGAGGAAGGTCAGGTAGTGACTCTTGCGGAGTTCCCGGATGTCCGGATCCTCGTCCTTGGGGGCCAGGGCGACCGAGGTGATGGCCATCTGGCCGGCGCCGACCGGGTCGATCTTGCGGATCGTGATCGCGATCGCGTCGATGATCATCAAGTTGGGGAAGATCAGCACCGCACGATTGGTGCCGGTGATCCGTTCGGCGCGTTCGGCGCCGAACCGGTCGACGAACCGTGCGGCCGTCGCCTCGATCCGCGGCCGGACCTCGGCGCCGAACATCGGCGTCCAGTAGGCGAGCGGGCGGGCTGCCGCCGGTGGCAGCTCGTTGGCTCCATGCCCCAGTCCGAGGGCGCGGCCGAAGCCGCCCCGTCGTCGTGGCGGCACCGACCCCAGCGACTCCATGTAGCCGACGTAACGCTTGTGCAGGGCCCGGAAGTGGTAGATGTCGACGCTGTTCTCCATCATGAGCTTCCAGTTGGCCCGAGCCCCGTGGAGTTGCGCACCTTGGATCACCTCCATCCCGACCTCGGACTGGTCGTCGATCAGATCGAGGTACTCCGTCGCCCCCGCCAGGTACTCGGTCAAGGTGCGCGGCTGCTCGGGATCGAAGGTGATGAACACGAAACCGCGGTAACTGTCACTACGGTGCTGCGCCAGGCCGAAGTCCGCCTTACGGAAGCCTGGCCCGTACCCGTCCGGGAGCGGGACCCCGACCAGGTCGCCCTGGTTGGAGAACGTCCAGTCGTGATACGGGCACCGGAACGATCTGGCCTGTCCGGCCGGCTGCGAGCAGATCAGAGCCCCGCGGTGAGTGCAACTGTTCGCGAACACCCGGATCACCCCGTCGGACCCGCGCGCCATGACCACCGGGCGCCCGCCGACGTCGCGTGCCACGTAGGAGCCCGGTCCGGGCACCTCCGATTCGTGCCCGACGTACAGCCAGCAGCGGTCGAAGATCCTGGTCATCTCCCGTGCGGCCAGGTCGTCGTCGGTGTAGGCGCGGCGATCCACCCGGAATGAGAGGCGCTCGAGATCATCGATCACGATCGGGTCGCGCACCGGCCGCTGCAGTTCGATCGTCACTGCTGCCCCTTTCGCTGGAGCGTCTCGACTGTGCTGATGACCAGCTCGGCCGTGCGCACGGCGGAATCGCCGCACTCCGGCTGCGCAGCGCGCAGGCGGGCCCGGTAGTCCCGGGCGGGATCGAGCAGATCGGTGACAGCGTCGGCGACCGCCCGCTCGGTGACGTCGGCCGGCTCCAATGCCGTCCCGAAGCCCGCGCTACCCACGAAGTACGCCTGGACAGGCTGATCCACAGCCAGCGGGATCACCAACATCGGTGTCGCCGCCCGGATCGACTCCGCCACGGAGTTGTATCCGCCATGGGTGATGAACACGTCGGCGCGCTCGAGCACCTCACGTTGCGGCAGGTACGGGGCGGTGAGCACGTCGTCGGGCAGCGCGAGCTCCTCGGCGAGATCTCCTACCGCGGCGATCACCTGTGCACCGGTCGCCGCCGCCCCGGTGATCACCGTGCGCAGCAGGTCCGGCCGCCGGTAGAAGATCGTGCCGAAGGAGACGTACACCACCGGGCGGTCGGGATCGATCCGATCCAGGCCCGAGAAGGCGACCTCGTCGCCGCGGGTCCCCGCCGCACCCGGCAACCCGACCAGCTGCACACCGTCGTCGGTGACCGCGTCGTCCCCGACGAGAGCAGGAATCGTCGGCATCACATTGAGAATCGGCGAACGCGCCGAATGAGTCCGGGGCGACCACAACACCCCGTGCCTGGTCAGATAGTCGCCGACCTGCTCGTCGTACGGCCAGCGACCTCGTCGATGCTCGCTCGGACATACTCCACCCAGGTTGGCCCAGATCATCCCGTACGGCACGCCGGACGCCTGTGCGCCGACCATGGCCGACGCCGTGACCGGCAGCGAATCGACGAGTACGAAGTCCGGCGCCGTCGCACGGAGCGCATCGGCTGTCTGGTCTGCCACCGGCGACGACTGGAGCATCGGGCCGATCTTCGCCGGGTCGCCGCTCCACGGCGCCATCTCGACCTGCCCGACCGCGTGGACCTCCGCCTTGCCCAAGGCCTGGCGACGTTGCTCGTCGAGCGCGCCACCGTCCGCGGACAACAGCAGCAGCGCAACCTCGCTGCCGGCATTCTGAAGCGCATTGACCACCGGAACATACGGGTTCAGGTGACCATGCTGAGTTGTGGTGAGGAGGGCGACGCGCATCAGATCTCCGATCCATCGAAAGAAGACGACCAGGCCGACTCAGGATCTGGCTCTGGATGCACCACAGCAGCCACGACCGCGACACCCTCCTGCCTTCAGAAACGAGTCGAGACGGCGACGTGCGAACGGTATGAATCCGCCCCCGGACAGGCGAGAACGCCCGGCAGGTGAAAGAGACCGTCGACGTCCAGGTACTGCTATGAGGCTCTACGCATTCCCCACCGTCGCGGAGGGGACACATCGATCGACGTTATTCGGAACAACCTCGAAACAACCGGGTTCACCACCTGCCCCCGCAGGCAGCTTCGCAAAAAGCCTGCCGGGATGTGCAATCGATGTCAACGACTCGCAACTGTCAACTTCCATCACTCTGCTGAACGCAATTTCGTCAAGGGGGGGCTATGGGGCGCCTTATGCGACGGATGAGCGTCCCGCGACAGAGTCGGTGCCCGCTCGGCAGGCGAGACCGAGGCCGGCCGATTTCCTGTCCGTGCAGCATTTACGAAATTATCAAGAACGGTACACGCACGGTCTCAGCCATAGCCGCAGCTCAACAGACCTGAGCGAGGCGAGCCCCGGAGAGGAACTCGGCCTGCGCGACCGCGTCCACGCCGTCGTCCATGCCTACGAGAGCGGCCTGGTACGAACCGGGGGCCACCTGACCGGCGCCCAAGGTTGTTTCGATTTCAACTACATCCCCTACTACTACAACTGCATGGGCGAGCCGCGCGAGATCCTGACCACTGAGAATGATTGGGCCAACCACACGACGGTGCGGCGAACTCTGTGCGTGCCGGCCAACTCGTGGACGCGGCTCGGCTTGAGCGTGTATGACGTGGTCTGGGCCCAGGACAACGGCAAGACCTGCGAGCTGTAGCCGAACTGCGGCTCGTCGTGCGCGGTGGACGTCCCACCGCGCACCGACCCGCGAGGCCGGGTCCGCCCAGGCGTAGTAGCCCTGGCGCGACACACCCAGCACCCGGGCGAGCAGGGGGAACTCGTGGTGGTCCTTCTCCGCATGGATCAGCTGGTCGTCATTTCGGCAGATCCGTCTCCCGCGCGAAGAAAGCTGCGCGTGCCCATCCCCGTTCCGTCGCTCTTTCCGTGGAAGTGTCAGAACCAATGAGACACGGCTCCGGAAGGCACCAGGGGCCTCGGGGGGTTTCAGAGGAAAAGCGTGGTCTTCGCTGAATGGCGTTTCGCGCAAGGAGTTCAGGCCGTGACATTGGGGGGGGCGACCCCATATCCCCAGCCAAAAGCCGCTTCGCCGATTCGCCGAGCACGCGAGCCCTGGAAAAAACTCGGCCAGGGGTCGACTCGGCTGTTCGCGGCACGGGTTTCATGCCGCGTAGTTCGACCACTTGTGCCACGGCAGGCGCACAGAGGTGGTGCTGGAAGTCGTTCCAGGCGACGAACACGTTGTGCGCCGTCAGAGTGACATTGCTGAAGAGCCCAGGCCGGTACAGGTCGGCCAGGACTCCGGCGCTCTCGACGCGGTCACGGTGTGGATCGTGAAGTCCTCACGAAGCATGGGACATTCGGCCAGTGCTCTGGGGATGCAGTCCCAGCACGTCGGCGGAGCATCAGCCTCGATGGTGGTGACCGATGCCGTCGGCGAGCTGTCCGCGTTGGTGCCGGTCCGGCGGGTCTGCCACGATGGCGCATGCTGATCGACAACACCGTGCAGACGCATCGGCGGCTACACGGACGGGGTGGTACCAGCGGGCGGGAGCACTGCTTTCACGGGGGACCGAGGCGGATACCGGGCTGCGTCCCGCGCGATTCGCTGACCGCCCGTACTGGCGATGGAGGAGTGAGGTTTGCACGGGCATGTCGGCAAGGGGCCGGAGCATTCGCTGGA
Organism: Nonomuraea helvata; assembly: GCF_039535785.1. Lineage (NCBI taxonomy): Bacteria > Bacillati > Actinomycetota > Actinomycetes > Streptosporangiales > Streptosporangiaceae > Nonomuraea > Nonomuraea helvata. The sequence continues at coordinate 296,049 of NZ_BAAAXV010000009.1, read as the reverse complement.
GCGACCGTCGACCCGGATCGCGACCGGTGCCGAGTCGGCGGGCGAGGCTCGGTGGGCGGTACGTCTCACCGAAGTGCGCAAGACACATGGTCAAGGGCAGGGCGGAGTGATCGCGCTGGACAACGTGTCCACGGCATTGCCGTACGGCACGTTCACCGCGATCATGGGCCCTTCCGGGTCGGGGAAGAGCACACTGCTTCACTGCGCGTCCGGCCTGGAGCGACCGGATCAGGGCATGGTCGAGGTCGGCGGCCGCGACATCGGCGCTCTCAGTGAGACGGCGTTGACGAAGCTGCGCCGTGAACGCATCGGGTTCGTCTTCCAGGGCTTCAACCTCCTTCCCGCCCTGACCGCCGAGCAGAACATCACGCTGCCGGTCCGTCTCGCGGGCCGCCGGGCGACGCTCGACCGCGACTGGCTGGAGCGGCTGATCGACTACACCGGGCTCGGCGAACGTCGGCACCACCGGCCGGGGGAACTGTCGGGAGGCCAGCAGCAACGTGTGGCCATCGCTCGAGCCTTGATCACCCGGCCTGACGTGGTCTTCGCCGACGAGCCCACCGGAGCGCTGGACACCTCCTCCGGCCGTAAGATCCTCGAGCTGCTGCGCCGGCTCGTCGAGGAGGTCGGCCAGACGGTCCTGATGGTGACCCACGACCCGGCGGCCGCATCGTACGCCGATGCCGTGCTGCTGCTCGCGGACGGGCGCATCATCGACGTGCTGCGGCGCCCGTCGGCGGCGACGGTAGCCGAGCGGCTCGCCGGGCTGGGGGTGTGACGTGCTCCTCTCGCTGGCATGGGCCACCGTGCGCTTCCGGAAGGTGTCCTTCACCGGATCGTTCGTGGCGATGGCGTGCGCACAGCTTCTGGTGATGGCCTGCGCGGTGCTCTTGGAATCGGGCGCGAGGGCGGCACCCGCCCAAGGCGGGGGAGACGTCATCTCCTTCGCCGTGCCTTTCGGTTTCATCTGCCTGTCCGTCTCCGCCTTCGCGGTGGCCGGCGCGTTCTCCCTTTCTGTCCAGCAGCGCACGCGGGAGATCGCCCTGCTGCGGGCTGTCGCTGCGACGCCCGGGCAGGTCCGCAGGCTGATCGCCTACGAGGCTCTCGTGGTCACCGGCGTCGCCGCCGTCCCCGGCTGTGGTCTCGGTGCTCTGCTGGCGGCCGGGCTGCGGGCCTGGATGGTCGGGCAGGGCTGGGTGCCGGAGTCCTTCTCATTGAGCTTCGGTCCGAGCAGCGTGCTCGGCGCGGTGTCGCTGTGCGGGGTGACGGCTCAACTCGCCGTCTGGAGCAGCGCTCGGCGAGCCGCCAAGGTCCGCGTCCTGCTGGCCCTGGGGGAGGCGTCGGTGCCCGCCCGGCGGGTGGGCGTGGTACGCACGGTGCTGGGACTCGCGGTGCTGGCCGGTGGTATCTGGGGGCTGGCGGCGCTCTCCCGGTCCGCTGGGTCGGACGCCGCCAACACGGCGGTCGGCATGGTCATGGTGCTCATGGTCGCGGTGGGACTACTCGCTCCCTGGGTCGGAAGGCTCGCGGGTGCCGTCTTCGGGCTCATGTGCCTTGTACTGCTGCCGGTGATCGGCCCGCTGGTCAGGGCGAACCTCGGCGTCGGTCACCGCCGGCTGGGTGCGGCCGCCACGCCGCTCGCGCTCACCGTCGCGTTCGCGGCCGTCGCCCTGTTCGTCCCGCAGATGAAGTGGCAAGAGCTGCAGAAGCAGGACCACGGTCGACTGGTCGCCGACCATCTGGTGCAGGCTACGAGGAAAGGGCTGCCCGACTCCGTGGCCCGGACCGTGAGCGGACTGCCGGGGGTCGCCGCGGCGGTCGGCACCTGGGGGACCTACGCCATGGTGCTCACCCGGAACGATCCGGCGGGCCAGGGCCCGGCTGCCATCGTTCAGGCGGTCACCGACGGCCCGCTGAACCAGGTGCTGGACCTGGATGTCCGCCAAGGCGAGGTCGACCGGCTCGGCCCGCACGACATCGCGATGAGCCAGACGCTGGCCCGCAAGGTCCACGCTGCGGTGGGCGATCGGCTGTGGCTCTCCTTCGGCGACGACCGTCGCGAAGGCACCAGGGTCGCCGCCATCTACACCCGTGACCGGGGATTCGGTGACCTGGTCGTCCCGTATCGACTCGCCGCCGCGCACTGGGACGGCGAACCGCCCGGCCAGGACACGGTTTACGTGCGGGCCCTGCCGGGACAGCAGCGGACAGTGGCGGAAGGGCTGGCGGCTCTGCGGCGGCACCATCCATCCTGGCAGGTCCTGGACCGCACCGCGCACTGGTCCGAGGCGCGCCGCCAGCAGGACGCCTCGATGGCCGTCACCTACCTACTGCTTGTCGTGGTGACCGTGTTCACGTCCATCTCGGTGGTGAACACACTGGTGATGACCACCATGGAGCGCGCCGGGGAATTCGCGTTGCTGCGGCTCGTCGGTGCGACACGCAGACAGGTCGCCCGCATGATGCGCGCGGAGAACGCCGTCACGGTGCTCGCCGCACTCGGCGTCGGCGCGACGGTGGCCGGAATGGTGCTGACGGTGTTCAGCAAGGCGCTGACCGGCTCACCGTACCCCTCCCTTTCCGGTTCCACCATCGCGCTCATCCTGGGCGGGGCAGGTGTCCTCGCACTCACCACAGGGCTGCTGACCACGCACATCGCCCTTCGGCAGCGGCTGGGCACCGCCCTGAACAGCAGCGGATAGCGCCGTGCGGGGCAACGCCCTTGATGGGACGCGAGCAACCCCGTACGTCGGCCGAACCTGAAGCACAGCCTCTGGCACAGGGGCTACTGACAGGCGGTGGAGATGCCGCCGCGTCCCCAGCTACACGTGTCGATCTTCTTGAGGTCGCTGCCTCGATAGAGCCCTGCCGTGTCCCCGTCGTTGTTCCAGACGTACCACTTGCGCCCCCAGTACAGCGTGGTCGAGCTGTCGGTCCCCTGACCCGAGCGCACGGTCACCGACTTGCCGGACCTGAGAGTGAACCTCGGGAACCGGTACTTGTAACCGGTCGCGTCCCGCAGGATCCACTTCTCGAGCTGGATGTTCTGCTTGGACGTGTTGCGCAGCACCGCGTACTCGCCGTTCAGAGAGACATTGCCGCCCCGGTCCGACCCCGGCGAGTCGTAGTACACCTTGACGATCTGAACGACCGGGGTCGCCGCCTGGGCGGACGTGGGGGCCGACGGCAGGATCGCGACCGCGACACCGGTCGCCACGAGCAGACGCTTGAGCACTACGGGCTCCATAGGGCTAGAGATGGAACGTGACATCAATGGGACGATTGCTGCCATTCGGGGGTTGGCAATCGCCGATGTCCGCATCCGGCCACACGCGATGGCCCCATCGTGAGGTAAAGCCAAGGAGGCACGGGATGGGTGGCGAGCCCGCTACCGGCATGCTGCACCACGTCGAGCTCTGGGTGCCCGACCTGCCGCGAGCCATCGAGAGCTGGCAATGGCTGCTGGAGGCGCTCGGCTACGCGCTCTTCCAGGACTGGAGCGACGGCCGCAGCTGGCGGCTAGGAGCCACGTACCTGGTCCTGGAGCAGTCGCCCGCGCTCACCGCCGACAGGCACGACCGACGCCGCCCAGGCCTGAACCATCTGGCCTTCCACGTGGAGAGCCGCGCCATGGTCGACGCTCTGGTGGCGCAGGCGCCCGCGAACGGCTGGACGCTGATGTTCCCCGACCGCCACCCCTATGCCGGCGGAGACCAGCACTACGCCGCCTATCTGGAGGACAGGGACGGGTTCGAGGTCGAGCTTGTCGCCGCGGACCCACCAGGCAGGGAATGACGGGCGAGTGGCGCAGACCACAGAACTATACTTCTGGGAAGTATAGTTCTGTATATGTGCTGGGAGTGGTCTTGATCCGGAAGCCGGAGCACGTCTTCGACCGCGTGCGGGAGTGGCAAGGTCTGACGGGCTTCGTGACGCCGCAACGCCGAACGACCGCGATGCCCGGCGCGACACTGGGGGTCGTCAGCGGCCGACGCCGGCAGGGGAAGAGCTTTCTGCTGCAGGCGCTGGCGGAAGTGACCGATGGGCTGTATTTCGCCGCCACCGAGGCGACGGAGGCCGAATCGCTGCGGCTCTTCGCCGAAGCTCTCACGCGATTCACCCGGCAGGCCGTGGAGATCCCTTTCCGCGACTGGAACGACGCCATTCCCTATATGTTTCGCGCCTTCCGCGATCGCCCGGCACCGTTGATCATCGACGAGTTCCCGTTCCTGTCCAGGGCCTCGCCCGCGCTGCCGTCAATCATTCAGCGCGAGCTCGGGCCTGGCGGCAGCGGGCGGGAGAGCGCCGCGCGGCTGATTCTCTGCGGATCGGCCATGTCCGTGATGGGCGGCCTTCTGTCCGGGCAGGCGCCACTGCGCGGACGGGCCGGGCTGGAGCTCATGATCCATCCGTTTCGCTATCGGGACGCGGCGGAGTTCTGGGGGATCACGGACCCTCGGCTGGCCGTACTGGTGCACGCGATCGTCGGTGGAACACCTGCCTACCGGTACGAGTTCACGCAGGGTGACGCGCCGGAGGGCCTTGACGACTTCGACTCCTGGGTCGTCCGCACGGTGCTCAATCCGCAGATGCCGCTCTTTCGCGAGGCCCGATATCTGCTGGCTGAAGAGTCGGAGATACGCGATCCGGCGCTCTATCACTCAGTGCTGGCGGCGATAGCGAGCGGAAACTCCACGAACGGCGGGATCGCCAACTACGTGGGGCGCAGGTCCGATCAGATCACGCATCCGCTCACGGTGCTGGAGGACAGCGCGCTGGTCAGGCGGGAGCCAGACCTGTTCCGCTCGGGACGCGCCCGCTATCGCATCGTGGAGCCGTTGATCACCTTCTATGAGGCGATCATGCGGCGTCGCTGGCCGGAGCTGGAGATCCACAGGGCCGAAACCGTATGGCAGGCGGTCAGGCAGACGTTTTTCGCCCAGGTGGTGGGGCCGCACTTCGAGTCACTGTGCCGTGACTTCGCGCTGGACGCGGGCGATTCTGTTTTCGGTGAGTTCCCCGCGGAGATCGGGGCAGGTGTCGTGCCTGATCCGGCCAACAGAGCCCGGGTCGAGGTCGACGTGGTGGCACTGGCCGCTCAGGAGCCCGGGAGGCCGCGGCGGATCCTGTCGCTCGGCGAGGTCAAGTGGGGTGAGGTGATGAGCCGCCATCACCTCAAGCGGCTCGCGAGGGCGCGCGAGTTGCTGGGAGGGAAGGGGTACGACACACGCGACACCGTGCTCGCCTGCTATGGGGGATCGGGGTTCAGCGACGAGTTGAGCGCGGCGGCGGGCGGTGATTCTCGGGTGGCTCTGGTGGGGCTCGAGCGGTTGTATCGCCCGTAGGAGGCCCGGATGGGCAGTTTGGTGGTGTTTCACTGCCAGTTCACTCATATGTCAGACAGCGGCACTTGATCGGTATAACGTCTGGTTTCGGTCTGTTCCTTAACTGAAGACGGGTACCGCAACATGCGCAAAGTCCTGACGCTCGCCGTGGCCGCCACCGCCTCGATCGGTCTGCTGGCCGCCCCGGCCACCGCCGATGACCGCCCCAGAGAGCTGCCGACCGAGATCAACGGGGGCGCCTGGACCGAAGGGCACGTCCAGGGCATCGCCATTGACCAGCGCAAGGGGTACATGTACTTCTCGTTCACGAACGTCCTCGTCAAGACCGACCTCAAGGGCAACCTCATCGGGTCGGTGACGGGCTTCACCGGGCACCTCGGCGATCTCGACTTCAACGCCAGAGACGGCCGCGTGTACGGCTCCCTGGAGTACAAGGAGCAGGAGTCGTTCTACATCGCGATCTTCGATGTCGACCGCATCACCAGCCCGAACATGGACGCCCAGAGCACCGGCGTGGTCAAGACGGTCTACCTCAAGGAGGTCGTCGCCGACTACACCGCCGACATGAACGGCGACGGCAAGTTCGACGGGAACGTCGGCAACACGGCCGACCACCGCTACGGGTGCAGCGGCATCGACGGTGTATCCTTCGGGCCGCAGTTCGGGCGGAAGAACGGCAAGCAGCTGCTCACCGTCGCGTACGGGATCTACTCGAACGTCGACCGGAAGGACAACGACTACCAGGTCGTCCTTCAGTACGACATCCAGCAGTGGAAGAAGTACGAGAAGCCGCTCACCGAGAGCGACCCGCACAAGAGCGGCCCCGAGCAGACGGACGGCAAGTACTTCGCCTACACTGGCAACACCACCTACGGCGTGCAGAACCTCGAATGGGACGAGCACACCGGCAACTGGATGATGGCCGTCTACAAGGGGAAGAAGCCGCAGTTCCCCAACTACTCCTTCTTCATGGTGGACGGCGGCGCGCGGCCCACCGAGGGTGACATCGTCGGGCAGCCGCAGTCCGAGCGGGGCCGGCTGCTCACGCTGGCGCCCGGCGGGCTCCAGCACGAGGCCACTGGTGTCAGGGGCTGGGAGTTCACCGGCGAGTACGGCCTGATCTCGCTGGGCGGCGGCCGCTACTACGTCTCCAAGTCGGGGACGGTCACGGACAACGGCGTCAGCAAGTACACCGGCACCGCGCAGCTCTACCGCTGGACGGGCCAGACGCCGACCCCGTTCGAAAAGCTCGGCTGAGGCGAACCCTCACCCGGCTCCGAGATGTCCGGGGGCGGCGCACCCCGTCCCCGGCCTCTGAGCCTGAGCGACCTGCCCGCGACGGGCGGCCACGGCTGTTAGGGTCGTTGCTCATCTCGCGAACGGGCAACGACATTGGGAGGGTCATGCGGCGGGCCACGAGGAAGACCGTCTCCTTGCTGATCGGAGTCGCCGCTCCGATGGCGCTGATGGCGCCCGCGGCCGACGCACAGGCGCGTCCGGCCTGGGTCGCCTACCACGGTCTGACGGCCGCCCAGAGCGTGGAGCGGGTCCGCCAGCTCAGGGATCAGGGCTTCCGCCCGATTACGGTAAACGTTTCCGATGGTGAGCGGTATGCGGCCGTATGGGTGAAAGGCGGGTCGCCGGCCAATTGGGGCCTCTGGCAGGGCATGTCGGCCGAGACGTTCCAGCAGCGGTTCGACCAGGGGCTGCGGGAAGGGGCGCAGCCGGTTTCCGTCTCGGCCACCGGGCCGGCCGACTCGCCGGTGTTCACGGCGATCTTCGAGAAGAGAAGCGGCAGGTTCGTCGCCAAGTCCGATCTGACGCCCGATCAGTTCGGCGCCGCCAACCAGCAGGCCGCCGGCCAGGGGCTCGCGCTGACCTCCGTCGACGTGTACGGCACCCCCGACGACCTGCGGTACGTGGGCGTGTGGACGGCCAACAGGGGCGGGGCCTGGTCCTGCACCTACGGCAGGACCAGGGAGCAGCACGAGGCCGCCTTCTACGCCAAGCGGAAGCAGGGGTTCCGGCCGGTCAAGGTGGCCGTGGGGCCCGATGGGACGTACACCGCGGTGTGGCGCAAGGGCGGCGACAAGACCTGGGCCCACTACATCGACATGACGTCCTCCAGCTACCAGAAGCGGTTCGACGACCTCAAGGACAAGGGGTTGTTCCCGGTCCAGGTGAACGCGGAGAACGGGCGTTACGCCGGGATCTGGGAGTAACCGGCCGAGGGCTACTTGGCCAGGAGGATCCGGACGTCTCCCGAGGTGCTGCGGGCCGTGATGGTGTTGGGGCTCTTGGCGTCGTGCTTGAGCTCGGAACGTTCGGTGCCCTCCTGGCTGCGGGCGCTGATCGCGTAGGCGGCCCTGGGCACGGTGGCGGTCACCCTGCCGTCCCGGGACTGCAGGTCGAGGGCGGTGGGCGGGCCGGCGAACGTCAGGTCGATGGCGCCGTCCGACGTCCGGCACCTGACGTTCGGCGATTTCAGGCCGTCACCGGTGATCGGCCCCTCGCTCGTCAGCCGCAGCCTTCCCGTGGTGGCCGTGACCTGGATGCGGTCCCCGCTGGACACGTCCACGTCCTGGGTGAGGCCGTTCAGGATGACGCCGTCCGACGCGTCGATCGACAGCCGTACACCGGGCGGGACCTTGACGTGATAGCGGGCGCCGCAGTCGCCGAAGACCATGCTGCAGTCGGCGCCCAGGCGGAGGGTGCCGTCGCGGAGGGACCAGGTGGCGTTGCCGTCGTCGGCGGCCTTGCCGCGTACCCACCGCTCCACCTCGACCCGGCCGCCGGTGCCGGGGAGGACGCGCACGCCGCCCAGGGAGGATCGGATCTGCAGGGCGGCGCCAGTCAAAGGGCCGGTCAGGGGGAACGACCGGGCGGAGTGGACCTCCTCTGCCTCGAGGTCCACCCCGCATCCGGCCGCCGCCAGCGCAATGGCGAGCGCCACCACGACTTGCCTCATCGGGATGCTCATGGCAACGATCGTGGCCGAGCGTTCCTCGCCCGCCATCGACCATCCGACCGACCGCCGGCCGCCCGCCATCGACCATTCGGCCATTGGCGGACGGCCACCCGCGGCCCTGCGACCTCAGAGGGCCGAGAGGAGCGCGGTGACGTGCTGGATCGGGTCCGAGCCGAGTGGCCGGACCGCGACCGTGCCGGCCCCGGCCGCCCACAGCGCCTTGACCTGCGCGGCCGCCGCCTCAGGAGAGCCCACGGCCATCACCACCTCCTCGGGCGCGACCCCGAGGAAGCCCGCCTGCCCCTCCACCATCGGACGCGTGACCTCCGCGAAGTCGGCCCCGGTGTGCAGGAACGTGAAGACCACCAGCTCGTGGTCGGCGTCGCCCCCGATCTGGTCCAGGATGCCGGGCAGCTGCGCGGGCCCGACGCCCTCCGGCAGGATCGTGCCCTGGGCGACCCGGCCCGACAGCGCCAGCGAGCGCGGCCCCTTCACCCCGGCCAGCACGGGCGGCGGCACGGCCGGCGGGTGCACCAGGGACACCCCGTCCAGGTGGACGGACTTTCCGTGCAGGGTGACCGTCTCGCCGCGCAGCAGCGCGCGTACGGCCGTGATGGTCTCCTCCAGGAGGGTCAGCGGCGACGGCGGGGCGGCGCCCACCTGGCGCATCCAGTCGCCCACGCCGTGCCCGATGCCGGCGGCCAGCCGGCCGGGATGCACCCTGGCCAGGTTGGCCAGCTCCATCGCCAGCAGCATCGGGTTACGCAGGGGAGCGGGCGTGATGCCGATGCCGACGCGCAGCCTGGAGGTGACGGCGAGCGCGGTGGCCGCGGCCGAGATGCCGCCGGTCCACCCGAGGTCCTCCACCACCCAGAGGTCGTCCACGGACGTCTCGTCGAGTGCTCTGGCGAACGGGATCAGCCGCTCGGGCGGCAGGTCCCGGTCGAACATGACGCCAAGTCTCACGATGCCCTCCAGTAATAGCGGAACAACCGGCCGACCTCCGAGTATCCAGCACGCAGGAAGGCGTTGGCAGTGGGGACGTTGGCGAGGTCAGTGGCGGCGACGATGCGCTGCAGGCCGGCCTCGGCGAGCGTGCGCGTGCCCCTGGCCAGGAGGTCGTCGACGTAGCCGTGGCCGCGGTGCTCGGGCACGACGCCGATGTAGGCGATCGAGTGGTCGTCGGGGGCCACCAGGCCGACGGGGGAGTCGCCCAGGTAGCCGATGACGAACCAGTCGGGCTTGGCCTTCCGGTTGACGAGGTCGTCGTACATCCATCGGGCTTCGTGCTCGGCGCCCGCCGTGGCCACCTCGATCCGCGTGTCGTAGTCGAGCGAGCCCTCCGAGACGCGGACGAGGATGTCGATCACCTCGGCCGGGTCCATGCGGCGCGCCGGGTGGTACGTCAGGCGGCCGGGGTCGGGCGGGACATCCGTCCCTGTCACCCATTCGAGCATCAGCCGCTCGACCTCCATGGCGAACCCGGCCAGGGTCAGGGCCTCGTGCTCGACGGCGCGATCGACGACAGGGGTCAGGCCCGGCTTGAGGGAGATGTCGTAAATTATCTTGCTCAGACCCATCGTGCGCAGGCTGCTGCGCAGCAGCTCGGCCGCGGCGACGGGGTCGGGCCCCGGGTCGAACTGCCAGATGATCACTGGCTCCGAGCCGGCGAAGGGCGCCCAGAACGCGAGGCGGGCCTGCCCTTCCACGAAGCACCATTCAGGCCGGGTCCTGCCCTCGTCGAAGGCGGCCGCGAGCTGAGAGCGCCCTGGCTCGGGGAACTGGTCGAACAACGTGAAAGCCTCCGCACCTGAAAGGGCGCTCCCACGACGTCATGCGGTCGTGCTGAGGTGTGCCCGTGCTGACATGACCATGTTCTCGCACGTTCTCGCGCAAAGGCGATCAGCCGGGCCGCCCGCGGAGGTCAGGCGGCGTTGCCGAAGGCCGAGCAGGCCTCTCCGAGGGATTCGCGCGTCTCGAAGTGCCGGTCGAGGTTGGTGATCGTCAGCAGGTGGCGGATCATGCCCGGGCCGAGCACCAGGATCAGGCGGCCCTTCACGCGCTGGACGTGGTTGAGCGTGGCCACCAGCACGCCGAGGCCCACGGAGTCGCAGAACGGTACCTCGGTCAGGTCGACGACGAGGTTGAGCGGATCGGCGGCCTCGATGGCCTCGTCGAGCTCGACTCGCAATCGGGGTGCTCCGGCAACGTCGAGATCTCCGACCACGCGCAGCACCATGCAGGGGTCTTCCCGCCACGATCTGACCACCATGGGCCATCACCTGCCCGATATGCCGCTCGTTATTGTTATTTCTTACATATATTTTCCATTGCCGTCTTCGTCGTGCTTGTAACACTCGGCGTCGAGGATGGTTGGGAAGCGGACTTCGGTTTCGCGATTTTCGGCTGGTCACTACCGAGAATCACCTCGATGCCCTCGAGGTCCGCCTTGCGAAGCTCCGCCCCCGGGATGGCGGCGGCCACGACCTTCGCCGAGTCCTCGCGGTCCGCGCCGTACCGGATGACCGTCTTCTTGTAGTCCTTCTTCGTCGTGTTGCCGGGCTCGCCGGGGACCTTGAAGCCGTACGCGACCAGCGCCGCCTTGCTGCGGGCGCCGAGTCCCGTGATGAGCGTGCCGTTCTTGATCTTGAGCGTGATGCGCTCCGGCGGGACGGCGGAGTTCGTCGGCTTCGGGGAGGGCGACGGGGTTGCGGGCTTGGCCAGGTCCTGGTCGGCGTTGATCCTGGCGAACATGTCGCGGGCGGCCTGCTTGTCCCACAGCACCGCCGACTCGCCCGTGGGCGCCTTGAAGTCGACGTTGGCCAGCGGCACGTCGGCGAACTTCACGTCCTGGAGCGAGACGTCCCTCATCTGGGTCGCCAGGCCGAGCAGCCCGTCGTCGGGATCGACCTTGACCGTGCTCAGCGTGGAGTTGACGAACGCGGCCAGCTTGGTCGGGTTGGCCAGCGTGTCGGCGCTGAGCGCCCGGTTGAGCAGGGCCGAGATGACCTGCTGCTGCCGGTCGATGCGGTCGAGGTCGGAACGGGCCGTGGCGCGGGTGCGTGCGTAGCCGAGTGCCTGCACGCCCTGGAGCTGGTGGGTGCCCGCAGGCAGGTTGACCCCGGCCTTGGGGTCGTTGATCGGCACGGGCGTGCAGACGGTGACGCCGCCGAGGGAGTCGACGACGTCGATGAAGCCGAGGATGTTCACCTCGATGTAGCGGTTGATCTGCAGCCCGGTGGCGGCCTCCACGGCCTGCTTGGTGAGCTTGGGCCCGCCGAACTGGTACGCCGAATTGATCTTGTGGTCGCCCTTGCCGGGGATCGTCGTCCAGGTGTCGCGCGGCAGGCTGACCACGGTGACGCGCTTGTGGTCCGCCGACAGGTGGATGACCATCATGGTGTCGGTGCGCTGGCCGGCCTCGCGGCCCAGCTTGAGCTGGTTCTGCTGCTGGCGGGTGAGGTCGTCGCGCTTGTCGATGCCGACCAGCAGGATGTTCTCGGGGCCGTGGGCCGACGGCGGCGCCGACACGCCCGCGTCGACGGTGCCGATCTGCCGCGGGGTCGCCCACACCACGCCGGTGGTGACCAGGATCCCGGTGGACAGGAAGCCGGCGACGAGCACGTTGCGCCGGCGGGCCTTGGCACTCTTGAGCGGCCTGCGGGGGCGGGTGGGCGTGAGCTTGACGCCGCCGTAGGCGTCCCCGCCCACGAGCACGCCGGCGTCCTCCTCGCCCGCTACCTGCCCTCCCCCTTCGCGCATGCCGTCCCCCTCTTGTCACCCGGAGGATCGGGCTTTCGATTGCCCTCCTCCCCTGGTCGTACAGTAGCGTGAGCCCCGCCATGAAGCAGTTCCCCGACTCGCCGCAGGCCCCCGCGGAGACGCGTGCCTGGCCCCCCATTTCCGTCATCATGCCGGTCCTCAACGAGGAGCGGCACCTCCGCGAGGCCGTCGACCAGGTCCTCGCCCAGAGCTACCCAGGTGAGATCGAAGTCGTGCTCGCCGTGGGTCCGTCCCAAGACCGCACCCAGGAGGTCGCCGACGCCATCGCGGCGGCCGATCCCCGGGTGACCGTGGTCCCCAACCCGACCGGCCGCACCCCCAACGCGCTGAATGCCGCCATCGCCGCCTCGCGCAACGGCATCATCGCCAGGGTCGACGGCCATGCCATGCTGCCACCCGACTACCTGCGCGTCGCGGTCGAGACGCTGGAGGAGACGGGCGCCGACAACGTCGGCGGCATCATGGCGGCCGAGGGCGTCACGCCGTTCGAGCAGGCCGTCGCCTGCGCCATGACTTCCAAGATCGGCGTGGGCGCCGCCGCCTTCCACGTGGGTGGCACGCCCGGCCCCGCCGACACCGTCTACCTCGGCGTCTTCCGACGCTCGGCGCTTGACCGGGTGGGCGGCTACGACGAGCACTTCCAGCGTGCCCAGGACTGGGAGATGAACCACCGCATCCGCCAGAGCGGCGGCCTGGTCTGGTTCCAGCCGCGCATGCGGGTCTCCTACCGGCCCCGGCCCAACGCCAAGGCGCTGGCCAAGCAGTACTTCCACTACGGCCGGTGGCGGCGGGTGGTCTCGCGCACCCATGAGGGCACGATCAACCTGCGCTACCTCGCGCCGCCCGCCGCGGTGCTGGCCATGCTGCTGGGGCTGGTCGTCTCGCCGTTCTTCCCCTGGTCGCTCGTCATCCCGGGGGGCTACGCGGTCGCCATAGCGGCGGGCTCGGTGCTCACCGGCTCCGGGCTGCCCGGGGCGGCGCTGCTGCGGCTGCCCGTCGTGTACGCGACCATGCACTGCTCCTGGGGCTGGGGCTTCCTCACGAGTCCGAAGAAGCTGGCCAGGCCGCCCGGCTCATGATTCCCCGAAGACCCGTTCGATCGCCGCGTCGAAGCGGGTCAGCGCGTCCGGGGTCTCCGGTCCGAGCAGATAGGTCCTCAGCTTGACCCTGGCACGGGCGAGCGTGTCCTCCCCGTCGAGGAGGTCCGCGAGCCCGGCCAGGTCCGTCCCGAGCAGCACGCCCGCCTCGGTGCTCGGATAGCGCTCGTGGAAGGCCTGCTCGGGCAGGCCCGAGACGTTCGTCACCGCGTACGGCTTCTCGCTGGCCAGGAAGTCGGCCACGACGCTGGAGATGTCGCTGATCAGCAGGTCGCACTGGTTGAAGCAGTCGTACAGGTGCGGCTCCGGCCCGGTGACGATCAGATGCTCGATCCGCGGCGTCTCCCCGGACGCCTGCGAAGGGTGCCTGGCCTTCGACTTGGCCAGCTCGGCCGCCTCGATCATGGTCACGATCTTCTTGTGCGCGCGGGTCGCGCGCTTGTCGCGGTGGCCGGTCAGCGGGTGCGGCTTGTAGATCACGCGCAGCCGCGGCCGGTGGTCGAGCAGCGCCCGCACGATGCGCGGGCCCATGGTGATCAGCGAGGTGTGGAACAGGTCGTCGTTCCAGCCCTCCCAGGTGGGGGCGTACAGGACGGTGCGGTACGGCAGCTCGGGCCCCCGCGTCGAGATGCCTTCGAGCTGCGGCCGGCCGACCTCGTGGACGTTCTCGTCCCTGACGCCCACCTTGGCCCGGCGGTAGCGGTCGCGGCCCGCGGGCCCGGCCACCCACACCTCGTCGTACACCCGCGAGAACGGGTTGAACGAGGCCTCCTTGTCGCTGTCGCCGTGGTTGAGGAACGCGCTGCGCAGGTGCGGGATGCGCAGCATGTGGACGTTCCTGCCGACGTTGGCGACGTACAGGCAGAGCTTGGCGCTGGACAGGGCGCGGAAACTCATCAGGTCGGCCGCCGACGGGATGCACACCATCGGCAGCGTGGTCGATTCGAGGTGGCCGGCCATGCCGCGCTCGCGCAGCACGACGATGGCGCGCCGGCCGATGCGCTCGAGCGTGGGCAGCCACATCCTGGCCTGGTAGGCGGCCGCGGTGGCGCCGGAGAAGTACAGGATGACCTCGGGGCGGTACCTCTCGACCTGCTCGCCGACGACCGTCAGGACTTTGGCCCGGTCGGTGAGGGGGGTGGCGCGCCGCACGTACGGGATGAGCGCCAGCGCCCCCGCGGCGCCCAGCGCGAGCGCCAGGACGGCGCCGATCGTGGCGGGTCCGACGCCTGCGGCCGCGCCGAGCACGGGCAGGGCGTCCAGGTAGAGGAAGGGCACGCTACGGCTGTCACGCAGGTACGGGGGCGGCATCTTCGGGATGCGCAGCGCCGAGACGTCGAGGTTGCGGGTGGTCACCGGCATCCTGCTGAGCATCCCCTTGAGCCGCAGGGCCAGCCCGGTGTGCCCGGCGCGCACCACGTGGATCGCGAACATCCCGGCCGCCAGCGCCATGAACCACGGCGAGTCCACCCCCGCGGTCCGCGCCACCAGCAGCAGCGCCATCGTCTCCCTGGCCGCGAAGCGCAGCGTGGTCCCCAGATGCACCCTGCCGAGCAGCTCGGGCAGCGGCCTGGCCGCGCGCGCGGTCACGTACTCCATGACGTAGGAGAGCGCGGCGACCGCCCCGAACACCGCCGGCGCCGGCCAGAGGGCCGCCACCAGCAGCACGAGGTAGCCGCCGAGCAGGGCCGCGATCGCGATGAGTCTCCTCATGTGTTCGCACGGTAGCAATCGGCAGGTCAAGCGCCGTTCACGAGAACGTCTGCGACGTATCAGGGCAAGTCGGAGATCGACGGAGTTGCGGCGAGCTGGAAGAGCAGCTCGGCGATCCGCAGGTCGGCGGGGTGGGTGACCTTGATGTTCTGCTCGCTGCCCGGCACGAGGTGGATCGGCACGTCGGGCAGGTAGCGCAGCACCACGCCGCAGTCGTCGGTGGCCGGCCGGGAGGCGAAGCCGGGGTCGGCGAGCGCCCGCTCGTACGCCTCGCGGATCACCGAGAGGCGGAAGCACTGCGGCGTCTGGCTGCGCCGCAGCACCGAACGGTCCAGCACCTCGCCGATCACCTCGCCGTCGGGCGCCGGAACGGCCACCAGGACCGTGTCGGAGCTCGGGATCGCCACGTTGACGGCCCGATGCGTCTCCAGCGCCTTGACGCACTCGGTGATGATCCGGGGCTCCAGGAGGGGGCGTACGGCGTCGTGCAGCAGCACGTTGCACTCCTCGGCGCCCAGCGCCTGAAGGGCCAGCCACGTGCTCTCGGTACGGCTCGCGCCCCCGTCCACGACCTTGCCGACCTTGTCGTATCCGCCCTTGGCCACGATCTCGCGGATCCGGTCCGCGTAGCCCGGCGTCATCAGCACCACGATCTCGTCGATCTCCGGCGCCTCCTGGAACACCGCCAGCGAGTGCTCGATGATCGTCTTTCCCGCGACCTCGATGAGCTGCTTGGGCCTGCCCAGCCCGATCCGCTGCCCCACGCCGCCCGCGAGAAGCACCCCGACCGACCGCAACCGTGAATCCATATCGGCAGCGTAAGCCAGGTCGGCCGGACAAAGCCCACCGAGCGCTGCCCGGTTTGCTATCGTGATCTTGGATATGTCCGGACGCGCCGAGGAGGTCGCATGACGACGGAAAACGCCCCGAACATCCCGTTAGGTGTGCCAACGGCCGCGCGCATGTACGACGAAGCGCTCGGCGGCAAGGACCACTTCGAGGTGGATCGGGCGGCCAACGCGAAGCTGTACCAGGTCATCGGCGAGAACCGGGTGCGCTCCACCGCGCTGGAGAACCGCCGCTTCCTCGGGCGCGCGGTGCGGTACCTGTCGCAGGAGTGCGGCATCCGCCAGTTCCTCGATGTCGGCTCGGGGCTGCCGACCGCCCGCAACACCCACCAGATCGCCAAGGAGGCCGACCCGGGCTCGCGGGTCGTCTACGTCGACGTCGATCCGATCGTCGCCGTGCACGGCAGGGCGCTGCTGGCCGACAACTCCACCAAGATCGTCACCGCGGACATGCGCGAGCCCGAGAACATCCTGGACAACGCCCAGGTCAATGGGTTCCTCGACTTCAGCGAGCCGATCGCGGTGCTGTTCGTCGCGGTGTTCCACTTCGTCACCCCGGCCGAGGACCCCTCCCGGATCGTGGCGGCCTTCCGCGAACGGCAGGCGCCGGGTTCGTACGTGGCGATCTCCCACCTGACCACCGATGGGATGTCGGAGAAGGAACAGCAAGGGTGGTACGCCGGGTTCGCCGGCGCGACGGTGCCCCTCGTGCTCAGGGAGGAAAAGGAGATCCTCCGCCTTTTCGACGGCTACGAGCTCGTCGAACCCGGTCTGGTGCGCCCGTGCGACTGGCACCCGGAGGATGACGGGTCGCCCCGCACCACCTCCTTGTTCGGCGGCGTCGGCCGGCTCGCGCGCGCTTCCTGAAGGCTCAGCCCCGCAGGCGCGCACTTTTACCGGCAGGCGCAACGGTCTCGTTCCGTGATATCGGCGTGCCCTGTGGCTACGCTGTGGCTACGCACCCCCAAGCCACGCGGCTCCCGTGCGACCGGGAGGAGACCTGCGCTTTGCCTGACTCATTGACCCGCGAGAGCACGGCCACGTCGGTCGTCCTGCTCGCGACGACCCCGGCATGCAAGCTCTCCTGTGCCGACGGCACGCTGCTCGACCGCGTCACGGACCAGCTCGCCACGCTGCCCGTCCGCGAGATCCAGGTGGTGACCCCCGGCGGCGGCCTCGCGGCCGACCTCCGCGGCATCGCCAAGATCGCCCGCATCTCGGCCGGCACCGTGGCCGTGCTCCCCGCCGACCTTGTGGCCCACACCGAGGCGCTGGCGCTCCTGCTCGACCACCCCGCCCGCGACAGCGCGGCCCTGGTCTCCTACGAGGCGGCAGCGGCGCCCATGCGGCCCCCCGTACGCGTGGAAGGCGGCGAGATCGTCGCCGCGGGCAGCTCCTTCCACGTCGTCCCCGAGGCGAACGCCACGTTCAGAGGCGTGCTCCAGGCGGGCGAGTCCGACCTGGCCGCGCTGGCCGACATCGCGGAGGAGCTGGCCGAGCTGGCCGACACGGGCAAGCTGGGCCCGGTCACCCCCGTCGAGGCGGTCGATCTGCTGCTGGTCGGGCTGGTCAGGTCGGGCGTGGCGGTGCGGGCGGCCGGGCTCGGGCCGCTGCACGCCGACCGGGTGGCCGGCCAGAACGCCGCAGACGCCGCCGTCACCAGGCTGGCCGAGGTGGACGAGGCCAGGGTCAGGCTCGACCTGTCGATCAAGGAGAACGACGGCTTCTTCGCGACCTTCTTCGTCTCCACCTGGACGCGCCACCTGATCAAGCCGGCGGTGCTGATCAAGGTCGCCCCCAACACCGTCACCGGCGCCTCGATCGGGCTGGCCGGGCTGGCCGCCGTGTGGTTCTCGGCGGGCACGCAGGGCGGCCGGCTGGCGGGGGCGCTGCTGTTCTACCTGTCGTTCGCGCTCGACTGCCTCGACGGGCAGCTCGCCCGCTACACGCGTACGTTCTCGCCGCTCGGCGCCTGGGCCGACGGCATGGCCGACAGGGCGAAGGAGTACGTCGTCTACGTCGGCCTGGCCATCGGCTTCGGCGGCGACGAGATCTGGCGCCTCGCCGTGGCCGCCATGATCCTCCAGGTGGTCCGGCACACCATCGACGTCACGTACGCGGGGGCCGTCGCCGACGCGGGCCGCGTGGGGGCGCTGTGGGGCCGTCCCGCGCGTTCCCTGCTGGAGTCGGCCGACGGCGGTCATGCCAAGGGCGTGCTCCGGCTGGCCCAGCGGATGGAGCGCGACACGGTCGTCCGCTGGCTCAAGAAGATGATCGCGCTGCCGATCGGCGAGCGCACGGCACTGATCGCGATCACCGCCGCGATCTGGAGCGCCAGGGTCACGTTCCTGTCGCTGCTCTGCTGGGGCGGCGTGGCGGCCCTCTACCAGCTCGGCGGGCGGATCGCGAGGTCGGCACGGTGACATCCACCCACATGACACCCGTTCCCAGCGGCACGGTCGTGGCCTACCGCGACGACGGACCGCTTTCGCGCGCCATGGGACTGCTCGTGGCCGGGCAGCTCCCGCCGCTGCCGCCGGTGATCGCGGGCACGTTCGTGACCGCGGTGCTGCTGATGCTGGGCGTGGCGGGCACGGACGGGCTCGCGGTGTTCGCGCCCGCGGTGACGCTGCTGCTGGCCGGGCCGGGGAGCACGCACGCGCACGACGGCAGGTTCGACTGGCTCGTGCCGCCGATCCTGCGGGTCATCGAGTACACCTTCGTCGCGGCGTGCGGGTTCGCGCACGGGCTGCACCCCGTGCTGATCTTCCTCCTGCTCGGCGCACTGGCGTTCCACCATTATGATCTTGTTTACCGGCTCCGGCAGCGGATCTACCCGCCGCCGTGGCTGGCCACGTTCGGCCTCGGCTGGGACGGGCGGATGATGGCGGTCTCACTGATCGCCCTGTCCGGCTGGCTGGCCGCCGGCTACGTGCTGCTCGCGCTCTACCTGTGGGCGCTTTTCGGCTGGGAGAGCCTGACATGCTGGCTGGCCGCGCCCCGGTCCGGGGTGGAAGCGGCCGATGCGGGAACGCAAGACTAACCCCGGATTACCCGCAGAGGGTCTAAAGACGAATACTCTTTGGACCCACGAAGTCATGCTCTACCTAGGAGTGCACGTTGCTGGGAATGGTTCTGGCCGCTGGAGCCGGACGACGCCTGCGGCCGTACACCGACACGCTGCCCAAGGCGCTCGTGCCGGTCGACGGCGAAACCACGATCATGGACATCTCGCTGCGCAACCTCGCCGAGGTGGACCTGCGGGAGGTCGTGGTCGTCGTCGGTTACGCGGCGCAGGCCGTCCACGAGCGCAAGGAGGCCCTGGAGCGCCGGCACGGCGTCAAGCTCACCCTCGTCCACAACGACAAGGCCGAGGAGTGGAACAACGCCTACTCCCTGTGGTGCGCCCGCGACTACTTCTCCCAGGGCGCGCTGCTGGTCAACGGTGACACCGTGCACCCGGTCTCGGTCGAGAAGACGCTGCTGTCCGCTCCCGAGACGAGCGACATCCTGCTGGCCGTCGACAACGTGAAGAAGCTCGCCGACGAGGAGATGAAGGTCACGCTCTCGCCCGAGGGCTCGCTGCGGCGCATCACCAAGCTGATGGACCCGTCCGAGGCGTACGGCGAGTACATCGGCGCCACCCTCATCAGGCCCGGCGCCGCCGAGCGGCTGGCCGACGCGCTGAAGGCCACTTTCGAGCGCGACCCCCAGCTCTACTACGAGGACGGCTACCAGGAGATGGTCGAGCGCGGTGAAGTGATCCACACCGCGCCCATCGGCGAGGTCGACTGGGTCGAGGTGGACAACCACGACGACCTGGCGAAGGCTCGCACCATAGCCGTTCGCTACTGAGGGGGCGCGCATGCCGCTTCTAGCGAGGATGCTGCCGGCGCCGCTGACCATGCAGGTCAGGCGGGGCGCCGTGGCCGAGCTCGGCGCCCTGCTGGCCGACAGCCGCGTGGCGACCTCGGGCCGGGTCGCCGTGGCCGTCGGCCCCGGGCAGGGTGACCACATCGAGAGCCTGATCGCGCCCACGCTGGGCGAGGCCGAGGTGTTCCGGGTGGCCGACGGCACGGTCGACGCGGCCGTCTCGCTCGGCGCCGACCTGCGCAAGGCCGCCTACGAAGTCGTGGTGGGCGTCGGCGGCGGCAAGACCATCGACGTGACCAAGTACGCGGCCTCGCTCGCCGGCATCCCGATGGTCGCGGTGGCCACCAACCTCTCCCACGACGGCATCTGCTCGCCCACGGCCTCCTTGGTGTACGAGGGCGGCAAGGGGTCGTTCGGCGTGCCGATGCCGCTGGCCATCCTGGTCGACCTCGACTTCGTCCACAACGCGCCGGAGTCGCTGGTCAGGGCGGGCGTGGGCGACGTGGTGAGCAACCTGTCGGCCATCGAGGACTGGCAGCTCGGCAACACCGAGCGCGGCGAGCCCATCGACGGGCTGGCCTGCTCGATGGCCCGCACGGCCGCCGAGGCGCTCATCGGGCGTACGGACTCCATCGAGTCCGACGCGTTCCTGACCGTGCTGGCCGAGTCTCTCATCCTGTCCGGCATGTCGATGGTGGTCGCGGGCTCGTCCCGGCCCGCCAGCGGCGGAGACCATGAGATCATGCATGCCGTGGATCAGCTCTTCCCCGGCACCTCCAACCACGGCGAGCTCGCCGGCATCGGCGCCGCCTTCTGCTATTTCCTGCGGGAGGACGAGGCCCGGGTCGCGCAGGTCGCCGACTGCCTGCGCAGGCACGAGCTGCCCGTCGTGCCCGCCGACATCGGGCTGACGGTCCAGCAGTTCGCCGAGGCCGTCGCCCTGGCCCCGAGCACCCGTCCCGGCCGCTACACGATCCTGGAGCACCTGCGCATGCAGGACTCCGAGATCCACGATCGGGTGGGGGACTATGTCCGGGCCTTCGGTAGCTGAGCTGCGGCGGGTCGCCCAGCCCGCCGGCCACCTCGAGCGCAGGAACGGCGAGCACTGGGCAGGCGTGCTCTACATGCGCCAGCTGTCCATCTACGTCACCTGGCTGATGACCAAGACGTCCGTCACGCCCAACCAGCTCACCTGGGTGATGACGGTGGCCGGGATCGCCGGCGGCGTCGTGCTCGCCCTGCCGGGGCTGTGGGCCGCCGTGGCCGCCGCCCTGCTGATCCAGATCTACCTGCTGCTCGACTGCTCCGACGGCGAGCTGGCCCGCTGGACGGGGCAGACCTCGCTCGTCGGCGTCTACCTCGACCGTGTCGGCGCCTACTTCGCCGAGGCCGCGGTGCTCGTCGGCCTGGGCTGGCGGGCCTCGGCCGTCCTGCCCGACTGGTACACCGTGCTGGGCCTCGCCGGCGCGCTCGGCGCGATCCTCATCAAGGCCGAGACCGACCTGGTGGAGGTGGCGCGGGCCAAGGGCGGTCTCCAGTCCTCCACCGAGGCGTCGGTGGGACAGTTCCGCTCCGGGCTGCTGGGGCTGGGCAGGCGGGTGCTGTCCGCGACGAAGTTCCACCGGATCGTGCAGCCGATCGAGCTGTCCCTGCTCGCGCTGGCGGCCGCGGTGATCGACCCGTTCACCGACGGCCTGACGGCGACGCGGGTGCTGGTCGTCGCCTGTTTCGTCGCGGCCTGCCTACAGGTTGTCCTGCATTTGGTAAGCATCCTCGCCTCGAAGCGGCTGGCGTGATCTCATGTCGGAACCGGAAGAGGTCCTCGTCCGTCGTATTGATCGGACGTCCGCCGTTCGGTGGGGGTTCACTGTCGGTTCCGATACGCTTAGCCCCAGCCTTTCCATTACATGCAGACCAGCAGACTCGGTGATCATGAAAGAATGCTCCGCTCGTGTTCTCAACGCGTCAGGACAGTGATTCGTTGAAGATCTCGTGCGTCATCCTCACCATGGGCAACCGGGTCGCGGAGCTGAACCGGGCAGTCGAGTCCGCGCTCAACCAGATCGACGGCGACGTCGAGGTGGTGATCGTGGGCAACGGCGCCGACGTGCCCGAGCTGTCGGCGACGCCACCCGAGGGGTCGGCCGCGGTCGTGAAATCGATCCGGCTCGACCAGAACACGGGCATTCCCGCGGGCCGTAACCGGGGCGTGGAGGAGTGCTCGGGAGACGTCGTGCTGTTCCTCGACGACGACGGCTGGTATGCCAGCCAGAAGGTCGTCGCGCACGTGCGCGACCGCTTCGCCACCGAGCCGGACCTCGCGGTGATCTCCTTCCGGGTGATGGACCCCGACGGCGGCATCGGCCAGCGGCGCCACGTCCCGCGCCTGCGGGCGGGCGACCCGCAGCGCTCCTCGCCGGTCACGACGTTCCTCGGCGGCGCCTCGGCCATCAGGCGGTCGGCGTTCCTCCAGGTGGGCGGCCTGCCCGAGCGGTTCTTCTACGCCCATGAGGAGACCGACCTGGCCTGGCGGCTCCTGGGCGAGGGCTACCGCATCGAGTACGACGCCGAGACGGTGATGTACCACCCGCAGGTCCCGCCGACGCGGCACGCCGAGTTCTACCGGCTCAACGCGCGCAACCGGGTCTGGCTGGCGCGGCGCAACCTGCCGTGGCCGCTGGCGTTCCTCTACCTGACCAACTGGGTCGTGCTCACCCTCGTGCGCGAGCGCCGCTCGGGTGAGGCGATCAAGTCGTGGTTCGCCGGGTTCTTCGAGGGGCTGCGCACCCCGGCGGGGGAGCGGCGGCCCATGGCGTGGCGCACCGCCTGGCGCATGGTCAAGCTCGGCCGCCCGCCGATCGTCTGACACCGGTTGCCCGGCTCAGACCTCGACGGCTTCCCCGAAGGACATCGCGGCCCGCGTGACCGTGCTGGTGAACATCGCCCGCTTGGGCAGCCCCAGCTCGCTCAGCTCCTTGGCGATGGGATGGTTGCCCAGGCGGATCAGCGCGCCGCCGGGGCGCACCTTGGCCCCGCGGGCACGTACGGACCAGGGGACACGCCGCGTGATCCCGTCACGGTGGGTGTAGGCGTCCAGCGGCGCCATGACCGTGGCGCCCGGCGCGGGCACGCCCGCCTTGATCAGGATGTCCAGCACGAGCCTGCCGTCCTTGCGAAGGATGCACCGTTTGTACGGCGAGCCGAGCCGCAGCTCGATGTCCGCCAGCTCCTTCGGGAACCCCCACAGCGTCCGCCCGGCCTCCAGCGTGAACGACTGGTCCACCGGCAGCCAGTGCACGAACACCCCGGCCTGCCGCAGATCCCTCAGCCCTCCGGTCCCTGAGACGCCTGGAGGGCGCACCAGGAACGCCATGCCGAACTCGTGATAGGGATCGAGGTCGCCGTCTCGGTAGTCCACGAACAGCAGCACGCAGACGGCCTTGCCGGGCAGGATCTCGGCCACGTCGAGCCCGGAGTACGCGATCACCGCCCTGGCGGCGTCGGCGCGTACCGCGTAGAAGGCGCTGCAGACCTCCGCGTCCCGCACCCGCACCGGCATGGCCACGGTGCGGCCCTGGATGAGATGCGTTGCCATGCTTCCCAGTACATCAACCCGTCGGTCCTGTCGCCATTGCCGCCCCCGATGTCCTTCCGTGGTGCGGTGGCCGGCGCGTCTCCGCCAGGGCGTGGAGGGATCAGACGGCCAGGGCGTGGGCGGGGAGGCCGGCCCAGGACTCGGCGCGGCGTACGAAGGCGGCCGCGTGGTCCGGCCAGTGGTGGCGCAGGCGCGCCTCCGTGTGACCCAGCGCGCCGAGCCGGGCCCGCCGTGCCGGGTCCTCCTTCAGATCCAGTACGGCGTTCAGCACCGCGTCCACGTCCAGCGGCACCACGAGCCCGCACCCGGTGGCCTCGACCAGCGCGGAGCCCTGGGGCGTCGTGATCACCGGCAGCCCGCGCCCCATGTA
The DNA here is from genome assembly GCF_039535785.1 of Nonomuraea helvata. NCBI lineage: Bacteria > Bacillati > Actinomycetota > Actinomycetes > Streptosporangiales > Streptosporangiaceae > Nonomuraea > Nonomuraea helvata. The sequence goes on along the minus strand of NZ_BAAAXV010000009.1, from coordinate 272,457 downwards.
GTCCATGATCTTGGTGGGCAGCGTCAGCACCGTGTCGTCGGCCAGCGAGAGACCGGCCAGCGCCCCCTCGGCCATCCGCAGCGCGTGCCGGTTGGGCACGTACCCGAACCAGTCGAGCAGCCCCACCCGCTGCGCGTCACGCAGGAGCGGACGGACCTCGCGGGCGGCGGCGCCGATGAGGTCGAGCCTGACGCCGTGCGGGATCAGCCGTTCGGCCAGCCCGATCAGCTCCGAGACGCCGCGCTCGGCCGAGAGACGGCCGATGTGCACGACCCTGGTGTCGCCGGGAGGAGGCGGGCTGGTCGACACCAGGGTCGCCTCGGGCACCACCGCGGGAGTGATCACCTGGTGGCGTCTTCCGGCCCTGACGAGCTGCTTGGGGGCCACCTGCTCGCGCACGTCCCAGACCACCGGAGGGCGCTTGTAGGGCAGCACGCGCAGCAGCCGGTGCTCGTGGACGATCAGCAGGTCCGCGTCCTTCACGCCGCGTCTGAGCGCCGTACGCGCCCTGCCGTACGAGGCGTGCCGCGCCACGTCGATCGCGGTGAGCCCCATGGCGGGGGTCACGTTGAAGTACGTGAACGGCGCGACGTAGGTGACCTCGTGGCCCGCGTCGAGCAGCGCCCTGATCTGCCGGTGCATGATCCGGGCGTCCTCGGGATGATGGACGGTCGTGGCGACACATACGCGCATGCGTCGATGCTCCGCGCCCACCAGGTCAAAGGCGTAAATACGGGTGAAACGGTCGCTTAACTTCGTGAGGGGCGACGATAGAGCCAGGTCAGGCGGGGCTCCAGCACCCACTTGAAGATCGTACGGGTCTCGGGCAGGCACAGCACGATCGCCAGCGCGAAGCAGCTCGAAGCGATCGCCAGCGCTCCCAGCGGTCCGAACAGCCACGGGAAGTCGAGCCAGCCCATCTCCTTGGCGACCAGCACGGGGATGCCGTGGAGCAGGTAGCAGTAGAGCGTGCGGGTGCCGAGGTCGGAGAACCACGTCTCACCCCTGGGCACCAGCGCCAGCACGGCGAAGCACATGGCCAGCGAGCACACCAGCAGGCCGCTGCGCAGGGCGAGCCCCATGTACCACGACAGGTGGAGGTCCTGGTAGCTGGCCTTGAAGTAGAACGGGTCGAGCGGCGCCTTCGGCGCGATGTAGATCGCCACCGCCGCCGCGCCGAGGACGGTGAGGGCCGCCAGGATCTTGATCCAGCGCCGGTTGAGCATCTCGAAGTGCTCGGGCTGCATCACCAGGCCGATCACGAAGAACGGAACGAGGCCGAAGAAGCGGTCCATGCTGAAGTCGCCCGAGATCTGCGAGAACCCGGCGAACAGGTAGATCGCGATCGCCACCGGCACGGGGAACTTCATCCGCTTCCACACCGGCGTGGACAGCCGCCAGAACAGCAGCGCCAGCAGATACCAGTTGAGCCAGGCCGGGTCGATGATCGTCAGGCTCCACTTCTGGCCCACCGAGGTACGGAGGATGGCGTAGCCGACCTCGACGATCACGTACGGGATGAGGAACGTGTCGACCAGCTTGTTGGTCTTCGCGTTGGAGTTCCAGAAGTTTCTGGACAGGTAGCCGCTGATGAGCACGAACAGCGGCATGTGGAACGTGTAGATGAAGATGTAGAGGGCCCGGTTGGAGCCGGCCGCGAGCGTCGGCACCAGCGCGTGGCCGATCGGCACCAGGGCGATCAGGACGAACTTGACGTTGTCGAGGAACGGGTCGCGCTTGCGCCTGGGCGGCTCGGCCTCGAGCTTCGGCTCGGGCTGCTGCTGGGGCCGGTCATCCGTCGTCGTCCGCGGCTGGGGTCGCTCCTTCGTGACCGTCGCCCGCGCGTCGTCCTTCACCGCGCCCTTCGAAGAGGTCTTCGCAGAGCCCTCCACCGCGCCCTTCGAAGGGGCCTCCTCTGGGCCCTTCGCCGGGCTCTTCGCAGGGGCCTTCACCACGGGCTGAGGCTCGGTGAGCTCCCCTGGCGCGACCCCGTGCGGGTCGGCGGCCTCGCTCCAGAACGCCTCCTCCGGCAGTGGCCAGCGGGCCCCCGTCTGGGCGGGGCCGCCGGCGTCCTCCTCGGGAGTCCGCGGAGTCGTGACCGATGGGGAGAATCTGGTGTCAGACACAGGGGAAGTCGCTCAGCTTCGCTCTCGGGGCCGGGGAACACGACGTCAACACGATCAGCGGATGCCTCTCGGCACCGTGTCGCGCTGCGTCGCCGACCCGCAACAGACTATCCCGCCCGCGCGGGTCCTGTCCCTCGCGCGGACGGAGAACACCCGATTCCACAGGGAACTTGGAGGTCAGGTGCAGGCGTTCTTCTGCTCGGACGCGGTGATGGTGCTGTTGTTGACGCTGTCGGGCAGCTTGGTCACCTTGACCGACTCGAAGTCCTCACCCACGACGAGCTGCATCACCGGAGTGCCCTTGGGTGCGGCGGTCGCGGGCGGGGCCGCGGCGGTGTACGGCTGAGGGTTGGTGACCGTGACCTTGCCCGCCGCCGGAGCGGGCTTGGGCACGACGGCTCCGGCCAGCGTGCTCGCGTGGTCGGGGGCCGTCTCGATGGTCTTGGCGTAGTGGATCTCGGTCTTGGCCAGGCTCTGGCCGCCCGCGGCCTCGTAGTTGCCCAGGCCGACGACGTTGAAGCCCTCCTTGGCGAGCTGGTCGGCGACCTCGCGCCCCTTGCCCACGGTCTTGGTGCCGTTGAGCACCTGGACCTTCACCTGCTCGGGCTTGATCGTGACCTTCGGCTTGGCGTCTGTGCCGGCGCTCGCGGACGGCGCCGGGGTGGCGACCTCGGTGTCGGTCTTGATCGAGGTGAACAGCTCGTTGGCGTCGGGCTGTCTCCAGACCACGCGGTTCTTGTCCTCGGGGTCGGGCCCCCACGGGATCGTCGTGAACTTGACGCCCCCCGCCGTCAGCTGCTTGGCGCTCATCGCGATGTTGATGAGCTGCTCGGTGTCGTTGGCCAGCTCGGGGTCCATGGTGACCGACTTGCCCGCGGCCGCGATGAAGTCCGTGAGCTTGCCGACGTCGGTGAGCAGCTCGCTGCTGGTGGCCTTGGCGACGACCTTGCTCAGGAAGATCTGCTGCCGCTTGATGCGCTGGATGTCGCTGCCGTCACCGTAGTGGCGCAGGCGCACGTACCCCAGGGCCTTCTCGCCGTTGAGCAGGCTCTTGCCCGGTGGCAGGACCAAGTGGGAGTTCTTGTCGTTGACGCCCGACTTCAGGCAGATCTCGATGCCGCCGAGCGCGTCCACGATGTTCTTGAAGCCGCTGAAGTCGACCTCGACGAAGTGGTTGACGCGGATGCCGGTGAGGGTCTCGATCGTGGAGATCGTGCAGGCGATGCCACCGGAGTTGTACGCCGAGTTGATCATGTCTCGGCGCGGGGGCATCTCCTGCTTGGTGGTCTCGTTCTTGCACTTGGGGATCTGCACCATCGAGTCGCGCGGGAAGCTGATCAGGCGTGCTTTGTCCCGGCCGGGGGAGAGGTGCATGAGGATGATCGTGTCGGTGCGCTTGCCGCCGGCGTCGGCCGTCCTGGCGAGCTGCTGGCCGTACTTCGCGTTGCCCTTGCCCGCGCGGGTGTCGGAGCCCACGAGCAGGACGTTGAGCGCTCCGGTCTCCGGCGGCCTCGGGTTGAGGATGTCGCTGTTGACGCTCTTCTTGTTGATGTTGCCGAGGGCGTCGCGATAGACCGTGTAGCCGGTCAGCGCGCCGGCCACCATGACCGTGGTGAGGCCGATGCTGACCCAGGCGAGGATCCGCATCTTGTTCTGGCCACCGCCGCCGCCGCCACCGCCGCGGTGACCGCGCGCCGACCGGTCGTCGGGCGGTGGCGGAGGCGGCGCGGAAGCGGCCGCTCTGCGTGCCATCCTGCTGCCGGGCTGGGTGGGGGCACCCCTGTAGCCCTGCCCGGTGTCGACTACGGGCACGCTCCTGTAGTCAGTCATACGTCCCCTAGCCTCGCTTCTTGCGCCTGACGCGCTGGCTTCGTCGCCTCGCGCCACGAGACGAGGTCACGTACGGCGTACCAGGTGTCATGACCGTGGGGGACGACCGTGACCCGGGCCTGAAGTTTCCGCGGCAAAGCATACTCAGAGCTGGACATTGGGTGGAATATCATCGCCAAACTCCTTATCGCCTCCGGACTGTCTTAGCACGTCAGGCCTGATGCTCAGGGCCGCCGCCAAACAGGCCAGGGGTACGGCCGGCAACACGTACCGATAGTCGAACTCCGCCGCCACGGCCGGTGTGACCAGCAGCACGACCGCCGCCGACCAGGGCACCAGCCAGGCCGGGGGGCGCCTTGGCCGACGCCTGCGCGTGACGGCCGCCACAAGGGGCACCAGCAGGGCCCCCAGCAGCACCAGGCCGGGCAGCCGCGCCACGCTCTGGTAGGCCCTCAGCCATCCGGCGTAGGGCTCGACGATCTTTGTACCGATCGCACCCTGTTCGTAGAGCTTTGCATAATCGGCACCGACCTGTGCGGGATAGCGGCCAGGTGGCCCGGGCTCCTTCACCGGGAACTGGTAGTAGCCGTAGATCTCGGGATCGGGATAGACCGGACGGCTCCAGGTGAAGGTGCGCCCCAGCTCGGTCAGCACCGAGGCGGCGTAGTCGACCGGCTGACTCCTGATCGCCAGCGTCGCGAACCTGCCCGCCAGGTCGTCGTTCTTCTTCGTGAACGTGATCCCGGGCAGCTCCACGAGAGGGGAGTCCTTGGCCCAGATGTACTCCTGGGACGGCGGGCGCCGCTCCGGTGGCCGCGGGTCGCACAGGACCCTCAGGTCGGGCGGCGGGTCCATCTTGGCGCAGTCGGCGAACGCCATCGTCCGGGCGTACAGGAAGACGCCGTTCGCGCCCACGAGGCCGACGCGCTGGTAGGTGGCGTAGAACCAGCCGCCGTACGCGACCACGGGCACCAGCGCGGCCGCGAGCAGCACCCCGGCGAGCCGCACCCGCCCGCGCAGGACGAACCACGCGGCGAACAGCACGATGAGGGGCTGGCCGATGGTCCTGGTCAGGGTGGCGGCGGCCAGCAGCAGCCCGATGGCGACCACCGTGGCCCGCCGCTCCGTCACGCACAGCGCCGACGCCACCACGACCAGGAACATGAAGAGCGTGTCGGAGACGAGCAGGTGCTCCAGCTCGATCTGGTACCCGTCGAGCAGCACCGGCACCGTGGCCAGCGTCGCCGCCCACCGGGGCGCCCGTCTCGCGGTCCGGTAGATCAGCACGCCGACGGCCAGGCCGAGCAGGTGCTGCGCGGCGGTGACCACCCCGAAGCTGTGGAACGGCTCCAGCAGCTTCATGAACATCGGGTAGCCGGCCGGCCTGACCCGGTCGGGGATCGGCTTGAAGACGGTGACGATGTAGGTGTAGGAGTCGGGGAACCACAGGGCCGGGCGGTAGCCCAGCATCGCCAGCGCCCGCAGGACGGCGCCGAGGGCGAGAACACCCAGGAACCACCGGTGCCGCTTCCACCAGGACGGATCCTTGAGCGGGGCGAGCCTGCCCCGAAGCCCTCTGCCGCTCCGGCGGGACGGGTCGCGCGGCGCGCGGCGCCTGCCGCGGCCGGTCTTCGCGGGCTCATCGGCGCGAGCCTCCGCCATCACCCCGCCTGTCCTCCCGCGTCTCTTTCCGGCACATGTACGCTACCCGCGATTCCGCGAGCCCCGTGCCATTGGCGCCGCACCCGCCGCGTTCGTCGAAGTGGCCTCCCAGGTTGGATACGCTCGCTCACCGATGGAACTCGATCGACCCGGACGGGTCCTCGCCCTGCTCTCGGTGGCGCCCGCGCTCGCCGTGGCCGGCTGGCTGCTGGCGGGGCTGCCGCTGCTGCTGCTCGGCTGGTTCGCGCCGCTGCCGGCCGGGCTGGCCGGGCTGTCCGCCGCCGCCCTGCTGTGCTGGGCCGGCACGCGACGGCTGGGCACGGTCGTCCAGGCCACGTGGCGGCAGGTCGCAGGGGTCGTGGCGGTGGCCGTGGCGTCGGGCGTCTTCAACGTGGTCATGCATGCCGAGCAGGTCATCGTCCGGCGGGATCCGGCGACGTACGCGCAGTACGCGGCCTGGATCGCGGGCCACGGCTCGCTGCCCGTCCCGACGCAGGCCGCGGCGTTCGGCGGGGCCGATCCCGCGCTGATCTTCGAGAGCGTCGGGTTCTACGAGGTGAACGGGGCGGTGGTGCCGCAGTTCATGCCGGGGCCGCCGATGCTGTTCGCGGTGGGCGACTGGCTGGGGGTGCCGTTCGCGGTCCCGGCGGTGCTGGGCGGGCTGGCCGTGCTCGTGGTGGGCGGGGTGGTGGCCCGGCTCGCGGGAGCGCGCTGGGCCGTACTGGCGTCGGCCGTCTTCGCGGTGAGCCTGCCGGTCCTCTACACCTCACGGACCACGTTCAGCGAGATCCCCTCGCTGATCCTGCTGTTCGGCGGGCTGGCGCTGATCTACGACGCGCTCGCGCGGGTGACCGGCGAGTCCTCGAACGGCGAGTCCTCGAACGGCAGGCTCAGGCCCGGCTGGTCGGGCTGGGTGCGGGGGCTGCTGGCCGGGCTGGTGTTCGGGCTGGCCGTGCTGGTCAGGGTGGACGGGCTGCGTGACGTGCTGCCGGTGCTGGCGTTCGCGGGATTGCTGATCGCGATGCGGCGCTTCGCCAGGCCGCAGGGGGCGCTGGGGCCGCCGCTGCTGGCCGGGCTCGTCGTGGGCGCCGGCACCGGGATGCTCGCGGCGTACCTGCTCGCCCGGCCCTACCTGTCGTACCTGTCGAGCTCGGTCAGGCCGCTGCTGTTCATCTGCGCCGCCGTCCTCCTGCTCACCCTGGTCGGCACGGCCGCCGCCCCGCTGCTCGCCAGGATCCGCCTGCCGAGGTGGGCCCCGGCGGCCGGCGCCGGGCTGGTGGTGCTCCTCATGATCGGCCTGTACGTCCGCCCGTGGCTGCAGACCGTCACCCGGATCCCCACGACGTTGGAGGACCGGCGCACGGAGCTGATGATCAGGCAGACCCAGGAGATCTACCGGCTGCCCGTCGACGGCACGCGGCTCTACTTCGAGAACTCCCTGCACTGGGTGATCTGGTACGTCGGCCTGCCCGTGGTGGTGCTGGCCACGCTCGCGGCGGCGGTGCTGGTACGCAGGCTCCTGCGGGACGGCCGGCCGTTCGAGTGGCTGCCGCCGCTCGCGGTCATCGGCTGGACCACCGTCACCACGCTGCTGCGCCCCGAGATCACCCCCGACCATCCGTGGGCCGCCCGCCGCCTCGTCCCCGTCGTGATCCCCGGGATGATCCTGCTGGCCACGTACGGGCTGGCCTGGCTGCGCGACCAGCCCTGGCTACGCGACCTCGCGGTACGGCGCGGCCCCAAGTGGCTGTCCGGCCCCCGGCTCCCGCGCTGGGGGATGGTGCTCGCGGTGCTGGCCGTTCTCGTGCCGCCGACCGTCACCTCGATCGGCACCGCGTTCACCCCGGTCGAGCGGGGGGAGGCGGCGGCCGTGGCGGCGATGTGCGCCAAGATCCCGCCCAACGCGTCGGTGCTGATCGTCGAGCGGGTCACCGGCGACCGGTTCACCCAGCTCGTGCGCGGCATGTGCGGCCGCCCGGCCGCGGAGGTGGCTCGGGAGAAGAGCTTGAGCGTCGCCCCTGAGTGGCGGGTGCGCCGCCTGATCGAGCGCGTGCGCGCCACGGGCCGCGTCCCTGTCGTCCTGGCCGCCGAGGCGGACCAGGTCTCGCCGTACGGGCCGGCGTCTCAGGTGCTGGCACTGGTCACCCGCCAGGACGAGCGCTCGCTCGTGGACGCGCCGGACAGTACCTTCACCCTGCGGATCAATGTCTGGATGGCCCTGCCCTGACCGCCCCTGCCACCCGGGATGATCTTGAAAGTAGGGGCTCCCACTGGGCGCACGTGGACTCGGCTTTGATGTGGGCAGAGTAACCTCAACCCCCGTGAGCACGCTTGAGACCCCCAAGAGTGGACCTGCCGTGGAAGAAGCGCCGTACGTCACCATCGTCCTGCCCTGCTACAACGAGCAGGATCACGTCATCGACGAAGTCGAGCGCATCACGAGGGCCATGGACTCAAGTGGCTACACCTACGAGCTCGTGGCCGTGGACGACTGCTCGACCGACGGGACGCTGGCCAGGCTGAAGCAGGCCGCTCCCGACTATCCCCACCTGCGCATCCGCGCCTTCCACCGCAACGGCGGCGCGGGCACGGTGCGGCGCATCGGGACGCAGGAGGCCAAGGGCGAGATCGTCGTCTGGACCGACGCCGACATGACCTACCCCAACGACCGGATCCCCGAGCTGGTGCAGATCCTGGAGAAGGATCCGACGATCGACCAGGTGGTGGGGGCGCGCACGAGCGAGGAGGGCTCGCACAAGTTCCTGCGGGTGCCGGCCAAGTTCGTGATCCGCAAGGTGGCGGAGGTGCTGGCCGGGCAGAAGATCCCCGACCTCAACTCCGGGCTGCGGGCCTTCCGCCGGACGGTGGCCAAGCCCTACCTGCGGCTGCTCCCGCCCGGGTTCTCGTGCGTGACGACGATCACGCTGTCGTTCCTGTCCAACCAGCACGACATCTACTACCTGCCGATCGACTACGCCAAGCGGGCCGGGAAGTCGAAGTTCAGCTTCGTGTCCGACGCGTACCGCTACATCCTGCAGGTGCTGCGGATGATCATGTACTTCAACCCGCTCAAGGTGCTCATGCCGCCCGCGTTGTGGCTGGTGGGCATCGGGTTCGTGAAGGGGCTATGGGACATGGTGCAGCATCCGTTCTACTTCCCGGCCAACACCGTCATGATCTTCTTGTCCGGCATGCTGATCGGGGCCGTGGCGCTGCTGGCCGACCTGATCGTGCGGTCGCGGGGAGAGTAGGCGCGTGCGGATCGCGATCGTCGGCCCGAGCTACCCGTACAAGGGGGGCGGGGCCCAGCACACCACCGAGCTGGCGCACCGGCTCGCGGCCCAGGGGCATGACGTGGTGATCGAGTCGTGGCGGGCGCAGTATCCGTCGTTCCTCTATCCGGGGCAGCAGACGATCTCCGCACCCGAGGGCACGCCCTTCCCGGACACCGTGCGCAGGCTCGACTGGCGGCGGCCCGACGGGTGGGTAGCGGCCGGGAGGCGGCTGCGGTCGGCGGATCTCGTGGTGCTGGCTGTGCTGAGCCCGGTACAGGTCCCCGCATATTTGGGGATTTTGTACGGGATAGGGCGAAAAGTCAGGACCATTGCCCTCTGTCACAATGTGCTGCCCCACGAGCGCAAGCCGTACGACGAGCCGCTCATGAAAGCGCTGCTCAAGCGGGTCGACGGGGTGCTCACCCACTCCGAGCAGCAGGCCGGGCTGGCCAGAGGGCTGACGGGCAAGCCGGTCGGTGTGGCGGCGCTGCCACCGCACCTGCCCTCGACGAATGCCGAAAAATCCACCCAGATCCATCGCCGGCTGCTCTTCTTCGGCATCGTGCGGCCGTACAAGGGGCTGGATCTGCTCCTCAAGGCGCTGCCCGACGGGATCTCGCTGATGGTCGCCGGTGAGTTCTGGGGCGGGCTCGACGAGACCAAGGCGCTGATCGCCGAGCTGGGCATCGGCGACCGGGTCGAGCTCCGCCCCGGCTACGTGGCCGCCGCTGACGTGCCGAAGCTGTTCGCCCAGGCGGACGCGCTGGTGCTCCCGTACCGGAACGCGACCGCCAGCCAGAACGTCTGGCTGGGCCACGAGCACGGCGTGCCGGTGATCGCCACGCGCGTCGGGGCGCTCGCCGACCACGTCACCGACGGGGTGGACGGGCTGCTGGTCGAGCCGGGCGACGTCGGGGCGCTCCGCGCGGCGATCGAGCGGTTCTACGCCTCGGGGGAGCCGGAGAGATTGCGTTCGGGCGTCAAGGCGGTCGATCCCGAGCCGTTCTGGTCGGCGTACACGGGGGCGCTGCTCGGCGTCTGACGGCCGAGCACGAACGAGACGCCCGCGGCGGTCGCGTCGGCCAGCGTGAACGCCAGCCGCGACACGATCGCCACCGCCAGCGCCGCCGGGGCGCCGATGACGGGGCCGAGTGCGAGCACCAGCGCGCCCTCCCTGACCCCGACCCCGGCCGGGACCACGACGGTGAGGATGCCGGTGGCCCAGGCGAACGCGTACGCGCCGGTCGAGACGATGTAGAGGTCGGGGCGGCCGGAGAGCAGCCAGATGTGCACCCCGTACACCAGCCACCCGAGCCCGGTCCACGCGACCGCGACGATCACGGTTCGGCCGGGCAGCACGCTCTCCAGCGGCTCCTTGCGGGCGATGCGCAGCGCCAGGTTGAGACCCCAGGTCAGCACCTTGGGATGCAGGCAGACGATGATCACCGGCACCAGCAGCACGAGATACCAGGCCTTGCGGACCGCCTCCTGGGAGCCCAGGGTGGCCGCGGCAATCATGAGCGCGACCCCGAGGTTGATCACGAGCCCCAGCGAGATCGTCGCGAACGTGCGCCTGGGCGGGCTGCCGTGGTCGCGCCCGAGGTCCATCATCGCCGCGTACGCCCAGACCCCGCCGGGGATGTACTTCCCGAGCTGGCCCACGAACATGATCCGCCCGGCGATCCGCAGCGGGACCCGCGTGCCGAGCCCCGCCAGGATCTCCCGCCAGGCCACCAGCATGAGGAACTGGCCGAGCAGCACCGCGGCGAACGCCCCCAGCACCGCCCACGGCGACATCGCGGCGACGGCGCCGGTGGTCGCGTCCCAGTTCTTCGCCAGCCCGTACCCCAGGAAACCGAGTGCGACCAGCGCGAGGACGACGCGCAGCAGGCGACGGAGCATTCGCTCAGGCTACGCGCGGTACACCAGGTATAGCCAGACGACCGCGCCGATCAGCGCCAAAGTCGCGAACGTCGTTGGGTACTGTGGGTCCTCGTGGGTACGCAACGAGTCGCGCAGCTCGAATACTCGGAGTTCCAGTCCGCCATGCTCGACGAGGGCAAGCGGCGGCGGAAGGCCGCGAAGATCATCGCGGTGCTCGAGCACTTCCGCGGGCCGCTCGGCGGCCTGACGGTGGGCGACGTGGGCTGCTCCGCGGGGTTCATCGCCGACGAGCTCGCGCAGGCCGGGGCGAAGCACACGCTGGGCATCGACATCGACGTCCCCGGGCTGCGCAAGGCCGCCGACCGGTTCGGCGAACGGGTGGCGTTCGTCTGCGGCGACGGCACGGCGCTGCCGTTCCCCGACGGCTCGATCGACGTGCTGGTGTTCAACCACATCTACGAGCACGTGGTCGACCCCGACGCGGTGGTGGCCGAGATGCACCGCGTGCTGTCCGACGACGGGGTGCTCTACCTGGGGCTCGGCAACCGGCTCGGCGTCATGGAGCCCCACTACAAGCTGCCGTTCCTGTCCTACCTGCCGCCCACGCTCGCCGACCGCTACGTGCGGGCGTTCGGGCGGGCCGACCACTACTACGAGCGGTTCAGGACGCGGCGCGGTCTGCGCAAGATGCTGAGAGCCTTCCACGTGTGGGACTACACCTTCCCCGTCCTGGCCACGCCCGGCCGGTTCGCGGGGGGCGAGCTGTTCCCCGGCGCTCTGGGGCGGATCGCGCAGACCCTGCTGGCCCGCACCCCTCGCGAGGTGCTCCGGCTGCTGCTGCCGCTCGTGCCGACGTACCTGTGGGTGGCCACCAAGACCCCGCGGCGGCCGGCGGGCGCCGCGCTGCCGCAGCCGCCCGAGCGGGTCCGCCCGCTGTGACCACGGTGGAAGACACGGTGAAGGAGACGGTGAAAGAGGCCGCGCCGCGGCGGTCGCTCGTGCGCAGACTGATCCGGTACGGCTTCCTCGCCGTCGCGCTCGGATTCGGCGCCTACGCCGTGGCCAAGCAGTGGGACGCCGTGGTGGCCGGGTTCGCCCGGCTGTCGTGGGCCGCGCTGGCCGGCTCGCTGGTCGCGGTGGTCGCCGCGCTGCTCGGGGCCATGCTCACCTGGCGCACCCTCCTGGCCGACCTCGGCTCCCCGCTCCCGCTGAGGCCGGCCGCCAAGGTCTTCTTCGTGGGCCAGCTCGGGAAATACATCCCCGGCGCCGTCTGGCCGGTGATCGCCCAGATGGAGATGGGCCGCGACCTCGGCGTGCCGCGCTCGCGCAGCGCGGCGGCGTTCTTCCTGATGATGCCCATCCAACTCGCCACCGGCCTGCTCGTCACGCTGGTCACGCTCGGCTGGGACAGGTACGGCTGGCTGCTGCTGTTCATCCCGCTGCTCCTGGTCCTGCTCGAGCCCAAGGTCATCAACGCCGTGATCGGGTACGCCCTGCGCAGGCTCAAGCGGGAGCCGCTCGAACGCCCGCTCACCCGGCGCGGCATGCTCACCGCGCTCGGGTGGGCGCTGGCCGGCTGGCTCTGCTACGGCGTGCACCTCTACTTCGTCGTCCCCCAGGCCGGCCTGCTCTTCGCGGTCGGCGCCTTCGCGCTGTCGTGGTGCCTGGGCATCCTGACCTTCGTCGTCCCGGCGGGCGCGGGTGTGCGGGAGGTCGCGATGGTCGCGGTGCTGGCGCCCCAATTGGACGGCGGTGCCGCGATTGCGGTGGCGCTTTCGTCCCGCATTGTCATCGTCATAGGGGACCTGATCTGCGCGGGTCTGGCGGGAATCGCGGCGCGTCGCGACTCGGTGTGATTTGGCCCACGATTTAGGGGAGGCTGGTCATAAGCTGAACTTGAGAGGGGGACGACCAGTCCCACGTGGATCTTGAGGGGAGAAGATCTTCGTAATGCCTCGAGTGCTCGTCGACGCGGCGGCGGTCCCCGCGGACCGTGGCGCGTTGATCAGATATGTGGACGGGCTCGTGGCCGCGCTCCACCGGGCCGGCGCGGACCTCGTAGTGGTCTGCCAGCGTTCCGATGCCGAACGGTACCGGCGTCTCGCGCCCTCGGCCCTGGTCATTCCCGGGCCTGTCGCGATCTCCAACCGGGCCGCCAGGCTCGCCTGGGAGCAGAGCGGCCTGCCGCTGCTCGCCCGTCAGACGGGGGCGGACGTGATCCACGCCCCCTATTACTCCATCCCGCTCGGGTCGGGCCTGCCGACCGTGGTGACGATCCACGACGCCACCTGGTTCACCGAGCCCGACCAGCACAGCCCGCGGGCGTCGTTCTTCCGCTCCGCCACCCGCACGGCCGTACGCCACGCCCAGCGGGTGATCGTGCCGTCCAAGGCGACCAGGGACGAGCTCGTCCGCGTGCTCTCCGCCGATCCCACCCGCATCGACGTCGCCTACCACGGGGTCGATCTGGAGCAGTTCCACCCGCCGAGCGAGGAGGAGATCCGCCGGACCGCCCTGAGGTGCGGGCTGCACGGCCAGCCCTATGTGGCGTTCCTGGGCGCGCTCGACCCCCGTAAGAACGTTCCCAACCTCATCCGCGGCTTCGCCACCGCCGTGAAGCAACTGGCCGAGCCGCCCGCGCTGGTGATCGGCGGCGGCGTGCACGAGGACGACGTCGACGCCGCCTGCCGCGAGGTCGAGGCCACCGTCCGGGTCATCCGGCCCGGCTACCTGCGCGCGCCCGACCTGCCCGGATTCCTGGGCGGAGCGCTGGTGGTCGCCTTCCCGTCACGAGGGGAGGGGTTCGGGCTGCCGGTGCTGGAGGCCATGGCCTGCGGCGCCCCCGTACTGACGACGCACCGCAGCTCGCTGCCCGAGGTCGGCGGGGAGGCGGTGGCCTACACCGAGCCCGACGCCGACAGCATCGCCACGGCGCTCGGAGACCTGTTGGGGTCCCCGGCGCGCAGGCGGCGACTGCGGGAGGCGGGGCTGGCACGAGCACGTGAGTTCACCTGGGAAGCCTCGGCAGAGGCGCATCTCAGCTCTTATCAACGCGCGATCGAATAGTTCGGTAACCTCACGGAGTGATGGAGAGCTCATTGCCAGACCTCGAGGCGATCCTCCTGGTCGGGGGGCAGGGCACGCGCCTGCGTCCGCTGACACTGGGCACGCCGAAGCCGCTGCTGCCGACTGCCGGCGTTCCGTTCCTGGCCCACCAACTCGCCCGGGCGCGATCCTTCGGAGTACGCCGGATCGTCTTCGCGACCTCGTACAAGGCGTCGATGTTCGAGCCCGCCTTCGGCGACGGGGAGGCGTTCGGGCTCTCGCTCGAATACATCACGGAGGAGACGCCGCTGGGCACCGGCGGCGCGATCCGCAACGCGGCCGAGGCGCTCACGTCCGGGCCGTCCGACCCCGTGCTCATCCTGAACGGCGACATCCTCTCCGGCCATGACATCGGCGAGCAGGTGCGCACTCACCTCGCGCGGCAGGCCGCTGTAACGCTCCATTTGACAGAAGTGGACGATCCCTCGCGCTTCGGGTGCGTGCCGACCGACGAGACGGGGCGGGTCACCGCGTTCCTGGAGAAGACCCCCGACCCGGTGACCAACCGGATCAACGCCGGCTGCTACGTCTTCAGCCGGTCGGTGATCGACTCGATCCCGCGGGACGAGGTCGTGTCGGTGGAGCGGGAGACGTTCCCGGGGCTGATCGAGTCGGGCGAGCTGGTGCTGGGGTACGCGGACCGCACGTACTGGCTCGACGTCGGCACGCCCGCGGCGTTCGTGCAGGGGTCGCGCGACCTGGTGCTGGGGCGGGTGGCGTCGCCCGCGCTGCCCGGGCCGACGGGCGAGTACCTGGCGCTGGAGGGGGCTCGGGTCTCGCCGGACGCCAAGGTGGAGGGCGGCACCGCGGTCGGGGCGCGGACCGTCATCGAGGCGGGGGCCACGGTGGTGGGCTCGGTGCTGACCGACGACTGCGTCATCGAGGCGGGCGCCTGCGTGACGGACTCCGTGGTGGGCAGGGGGGCGCGGGTCTGCGCGGGCACGGTGGTGAGCGACGCGGTGATCGGCGACGGCGCCATCGTGGGGCCGGGCAACGAGCTGCAGAACGGGGTGCGCATCTGGCCGGGGGTCGAGCTGCCCGAACGCGCGATGCGCTACTCGAGCGACGTCTGACGCCCCTCACCTGACGCCCATCCTCTCCAAAGGACTCCGCCGAAGTACGGCGGGTGACGGGGGAAGCGCGGGCCGCGAACGGAGCTCGCAGGTCCGAGCAGGGGGTCGGGCGCGCGAGACTGGAGGGGTGAGGGAGCGTCGATGGGTGCCGGAGGGGCCGCTGGACGTGGGGATGGCGTTGCTGCCCCACAGGCGCGGCGGTGGCGATCCCACCTGGCGCAAGACCGGTGACGGGGCCGTATGGCGGACGTCCAGGACGCCCGACGGGCCGTGCACGCTCAGGGTGAGTGTCAAGGCCGGGTGTGTGCACGGGCAGGCGTGGGGGCCGGGCGCGGAGTGGGCGCTGGAGACGCTGCCGGCGTTGCTGGGCGCGCTCGACGACGCTTCCGGATTTATCGTCAGACACGAGGTTCTGGCGGAGGCTGTCCGTAAATATCCGGGCTTGCGGATAGGGCGTACCGGCCGGGTCATGGAAGCCCTCGTACCGGCCGTGCTGGAGCAGAAGGTGGTCGGGCAGGAGGCGTGGCGAGCCTGGCGGTGGCTGCTGGACCGGTACGGCGAGGCCGCCCCGGGACCCGCGCCCGAAGGGATGCGGGTCGTGCCCGAGTCCGCGGTCTGGCGGCAGATCCCCAGCTGGCACTGGCACCGGGCGGGCGCCGAGGCCGTGCGGGCCAGGACGATCGCCAACGCCGCCTGGCACGCCGACAAGCTGGAGGCCGCCGCCACCACCGAGGAGCTCGACCGGCTGCTGCGCGCGCTGCCGGGGATCGGCGTGTGGACGTCGGCCGAGGTGCGCCAGCGTGCCCTCGGCGACCCGGACGCCGTGAGCGTCGGCGACTTCCACCTGGCCAAGCTCGTCGGCTATGCGCTGACGGGGGAGAAGACCGACGATCCCGGGATGCTGCGGCTGCTGGAGCCGTACCAAGGGCATCGGCATCGCGCCACGGTCCTGGTCTGGCTCACCGGCCTGCGCCCGCCCGCGCGGGGGCCGCGGATGCCGGTGCGGGACTACAGATCGTTCTGAGACGCCCCCTGGGTGCGGGCGGTGAACCCAGCTCGTCGTACTGTGCCCGTATGAGTCTCGTCAGCGATTCCGCACTCCGCCGGGCGCTCGCGCGTGCGCGCGACGGCAAGGCCCTCGACGTCACGGAGGCGACCGTCCTCCTGCACGCCCGGGGCGAGCACCTCGACGCCCTGCTCGAACACGCCTCCCGCGTACGTGATGCCGGGCTCCAGGCGGCCGGCCGGGAAGGGATCATCACGTACAGCAGAAAAGTATTCATCCCGTTGACCCGGCTCTGCCGGGACCGTTGTGGGTATTGCACCTTTGCCACCGCGCCGCACAAGTTGCAGGCGCCGTTCCTGAGCCCTGACGAAGTGCTGGAGATCGCCCGGCAGGGGGCGGCCATGGGGTGCAAGGAGGCGCTGTTCACGCTGGGGGACCGGCCGGAGGACCGCTGGCACCAGGCCCGCACGTGGCTGGACTCGCATGGTTACGACGACACCCTGTCCTACGTGCGCGCCATGGCGATCCGGGTGCTGGAGGAGACCGGGCTGCTGCCGCACCTCAACCCGGGGGTGCTGGGCTGGCGGGACCTGCAGCGGCTCAAACCCGTCGCGCCGTCCATGGGGATGATGCTGGAGACGACGTCGCGGCGGCTCTTCGAGGAGAAGGGGCAGGCCCATCACGGATCACCGGACAAGGACCCGGCGGTGCGCCTGCGCGTGCTGGAGGACGCGGGCCGGACGAACGTGCCCTTCACCACCGGGATCCTGATCGGCATCGGCGAGACCATCGAGGACCGGGCCGAGTCGCTCTTCGCCATCCGGCGGGTGGCACGCGAGTACGGCGGCATCCAGGAGGTCATCGTCCAGAACTTCCGCGCCAAGCCGGACACGGCCATGCGGGGGCTGCCGGACGCCGACCTGGAGGAGCTCGCGGCCACCATCGCGGTGGCGCGTCTCGTGCTCGGTCCGCGCGTACGCATCCAGGCCCCGCCCAACCTGGTGGACTCGGAGTACGAGCTGATGATCCGGGCGGGGATCGACGACTGGGGCGGGGTGTCGCCCCTCACCCCCGACCACGTGAACCCTGAGCGTCCCTGGCCGCAGATCTCCCTCCTGGAGTCCCGTACCGCTTCGGCCGGGTTCCGGCTGCGGGAGCGGCTGACCATCTATCCCGAGTACGTGCTGGCCGGGGAGCCGTGGCTCGACCCCCGGCTGACCGCCCACGTGGCCGCTCTGGCGGACCCCGCCACGGGGCTGGCGCGCGAGGACGCGGTGTTGCGGGGGTTGCCGTGGCAGGAGCCGGACGGGGGGTTCGCGGCGTCGGGGCGGGTGGACCTGCACGTGGAGGTGGACACGGCGGGACGCACGCACGATCGGCGGGACGACTTCGACCATGTCTACGGTGACTGGGACGTCCTCCGCGACCGCCTCACCCCGGCGGCACACGTCGCACCTCACTCAGCCGCCTCTTTGCCCGGCGCCGACCACGTTGCACCGAGCTCCACCGATGAGGTGCTCGCCGCACCGGCGCCGGAAACACGGCCCGGCGGGAGCGCGGGCGCTGACACCGCCGCGCCGTCGTCACACGCCGCGTCGTCACACGCCGCGTCGTCGGGTGTCGCGTCCTCGCAGGGCGTGTCGTCGGACGCTGCGTCCTCGCAGGGCGTGTCGTCGGACGCTGCGTTGTCGCAGGGCGCGTCGTCGGTGGCGTCCGGCGCAACGAGGTCGGCGCCCAGCAAAGAGACAGCCGCAACGCCCAGCACAGGGACGCCCGGCGACGTGCGGCAGGCGCTCAGGCGGGCGGCCTCGGACCCGGCAGGCCTGAGCGATGCCGAAGCGGTGGCGTTGCTCCAAGCCGACGGAGAGGCGCTGGACGAGCTGGCCGCCATCGCCGACGAGCTCAGAAGGCAGGCCGTGGGCGACGATGTCACGTACGTCGTCAACAGGAACATCAACTTCACCAACGTGTGCTACACCGGCTGCCGCTTCTGCGCCTTCGCCCAGCGCAGGACGGACGCCGACGCGTACACCCTGAGCCTCGACCAGGTGGCCGACAGGGCAGAGGAGGCGTGGCAGGCGGGCGCGACCGAGGTCTGCATGCAGGGCGGCATCCACCCCGACCTCCCCGGCACCGCGTACTTCGAGCTGGCCAGGGCGATCAAGGCCAGGACCCCTGGGATGCACGTGCACGCGTTCTCGCCCATGGAGGTCATCAACGGGGCGAGCCGTACGGACATGTCCATCCGGGCCTGGCTGGAGGCGGCCAGGGAGGCGGGGGTCGACTCGCTCCCCGGGACGGCGGCGGAGATCCTGGACGACGACGTACGGTGGGTGCTGACCAAGGGGAAGCTGCCCGCCAAGGAGTGGGTCGAGGTCATCACGACGGCCCACAAGGTAGGCATCCCGACGACGTCCACCATGATGTACGGGCACGTCGACAACCACCTGCACTGGGTGCGGCACATCAAGCTGATCCGGCGCATCCAGGAGGAGACCGGCGGTTTCTCCGAGTTCGTGCTGCTGCCGTTCGTGCACACCAGCGCCCCCATCTACCTGGCGGGCATCGCCAGGCCGGGCCCCACGGCGCAGGAGAACCGGGCGGTGCACGCGCTGGCCAGGATCCTGCTGCACGGCGCGATCAAGAACATCCAGTGCTCCTGGGTGAAGCTCCGCGACGACCTGTGCCGGCAGGTGCTCCAGGGCGGCGTGAACGACCTCGGCGGCACCCTCATGGAGGAGACCATCAGCCGGATGGCGGGCTCGGAGAACGGCTCGTACAAGACCATCAGCGAGCTGCGCGAGATGGTCGAGGTCACCGGCAGGCCGGTCAGGCAGCGCACCACCGAGTACGGCACCCCCACGCAGGAGCGGCTCGACGCCTCACGGGCGAGCGACGGCGTGTGCAAGAGCGTCAGGAGGGTCCTGCCGATGGCGTAGCTATAACATGTTCTAGAAACACTTGCGCCCGCTGTGGGAGGCGCTGCGAGAATCGTCACTCCCCGGGAGAGAGGTTCACCGTGCGCTTGGGTCGACACCGCGCCGCGCTGGCTCCCAAGCAACGTCGCAGGAAGGCGTTACAGCGCGGGATGCTGGCCGGGATCACCGCCGTGGCCATCGTCGCCGGTGGCCTCGTCGTGGTGTTCGGCAGCGGTGGCGTGCTGTGCAGCACGCGAGAGCCTGTTCTGGTCAGCGTGGCAGCCGCGGTCGACGTGGCGCCGGCGGTCATGGAGGCCGCCGGGCGGTTCAACGAGACGAAGACGGCGGTGGGCGGCCGGTGCGTACTGGTCCAGGTGACCGAGCAGCCGCCGGCCACCGTCCTGCGCACGCTGATCGGCGACCGCGCGGGCGTGCTGCGCGAGCGGCCGGACGGGTGGATCGCGGACTCGTCGGCCTGGATCAGGCTGGCCCGCCAGCAGGGCGCAAACGCGCTGCCCGCCGGTGAGAGCGTGGTGGCGACGTCACCGCTGGTGTTCGCCACCCGCTCGTCGCTGGCCCAGCGCTTCTCCGTGGGCAAGACCGAGATGAACTGGCGGATGGTCTTCCCGCCGACCGTGCGCGGGCGGCTGCGCCCCAACGCGAACGAACCGGACGTCGTACGCGTACCGGACCCGTCGCTGGCCGGGGCGGGGATCGCGACCGTGGCCGCCGCCAGGGACGTCGTCGGCACGGGACCCGAGGCGGACAAGGCGCTGACCGCGTTCGTACGGTGGGCGCAGGCCGGCTCGGCCCCCGACTACCGCAGCATGCTGGCGGCCGTGGACGACCACACGTTCTGGCAGCGCCCGGTCGTCATCGTCCCCGAGCAGTCGGTGTGGAACCACAACCTGCGCCCCTCCTCCGACCCGGTCGTCGCGCTGGCCCCGCGCGAGGGCACGATCAACCTCGACTACCCGTACGTCGTCACCGCCGGCGACGCCACGGTGGCCGAGGCGTCCACGGTCTTCGCCGACTGGCTGAAGGGCCCGCAGGCGCAGGAGATCGTACGGCGGGCGGGGTTCAGGTCGGGCGACGGCACCCAGGGGCCGATCTCGCCGGGCCCGCAGATTCCCTCGATGGCCCTGAAGACCCGGTCATCGGTGTCGCCGCAGGACATCGACGAGGCGCTGCGCGCCTGGAGCAGGCTGGCCCCGCCGACGAACATCCTCGTCCTGGCCGACACCTCCAAGCACATGGCCGAGCCGGCGAACGGCAGCACCAGGATCAGGATCGCGCTGGACGCGGCCAAGATCGGGCTGCAGCTCTTCCCCGACTCGACGCACATGGGTCTGTGGGAGTTCGCGGACCGGCTGGGCGGCGTCAAGAACTACCGGGAGCGCGTCGGGCTCGGCGCGATCACCGAGCCCGAGACGGGACAGGTGGTACGCAAGAGCCGTCTCGCCGAGGCGACCGCCACGATCGCCGCCCATCCCGACCTCGGCAGCTCGCTCTACGACGCGATACTCGGCGGCTTCCGCAAGGTCACCAGCGACTACCGCGAGGAGATGAACAACACGCTCCTGGTGATCACGGCGGGCAAGGACGACGGCAAGGGCACCACGCTGGCGAAGCTCCTCGACGCGCTGCGGCATGAGTGGAACCCGGACAAGCCCGTACAGATTGTCATCATCGCCTTCGGCAAGGGGGTCGATCACGGCAGCCTGTCGCAGATCGCGGCCGCCACGAACGGCTCCCTGCACGAGGCCCAGGAGCCGGGGGAGATCATCGACGTCTTCCTCGCCGCGCTGGCCCGCCGGCTCTGCCATCCCACCTGCAAGCCGACGACATGAGAAAGGGGGGCGTTCCGGCGCCCCCCTTTCCCGCTCAGATGCCCCGCTCAGATGCCCCGCTCAGATGCGCTGCCAGAGCGCCGGGACGTTGGGCGGCTCCCAGCCGGCCAGCGCGGTGTGGGCCTGGATGCAGCGGTATGTGACGCCGTTGTAGGTCACGATCGAAGGTTTAGGGTGCGGACCACTGGCTCCCGGCCATGGGGTAAGCCCTTTCTCGAAAACTTCTGCAAAGCCAGGGGCGTGAGGGTAATGTCTCCTTCACCGGCAGTGATAACCAAGCTGTTGGTGCTACTCACCGCCGGGAGGGCGGAGCTCGCGACAGTCAGGTCGGCTGTGCGGGTTGGGGCGTGGAAACCCGCGCAAGCGGGGCCGGAAGGTGAACCGCCAAGCGACAGCGTCTGAAGTCGCCGTACAGACGGGACACTTGGACGGCTGGAATCTCCTGGCTCTTAGCCATGGGGAGCGCTTCAAGTAGTACTCGTAGTTGAGGGCGGTGTGGTGTGCCGGGCGGTGAAGGTCACCGTGGTGCCCACCTGGGTGACGGGCCTCGCCGTGAAGGCGATCCGACAGGCGAGGCCCCGCCGGGGAAGTGAAAGACGTATAGGGAATTCCTAGCGCTAACGTATTGGCCGACCTCGGGGTTTCCCGGTCCGGTCAGCGCGTGACGATGAAGTCGTCCGGGTCGCGGGGCGCGCGGTCACGCGGCGGGGCGGCCGCGTGACCCACCGCCACGCAGCCCATGGGGTCCCACGATCCGGGCAGGTCGAGCACCTCGCGGACGACCGGGCGGCAGAACATCGTGGACGACACCCACGCCGAGCCGAGCCCTTCCACGGCGAGCTGGATGAGGAGGTTCTCGACCCCCGCGCCGGTCGCCACCACGAACATCTCCCGCTCCGACGCGTTGCGCCGATCGTCCCGGTAGGTGTGGGAGCCCTCCATCACCAGGCACGGCACGATCAGATAAGGCGCGTTACGCAGCACGTCGCCCCGCTTGATCCGCTTGGCGATCGACTCCTCGCTGAACCCGTCGCCGCGCAGGTCCTCGATCCAGGCCGCGCGCATGGCGTCGAGCAGCTTGGTCCGGGTCTCCGGCGACTCGACCAGCACGAACCGCCACGGCGTCGTGTGGTGCGGCGCGGGCGCCGCGATGCCCGCCGCCACCGCCCTGCGCACCTTCTCCGGATCGACGGGCCGGTCGGAGAACTCCCTGATGGTACGGCGCGCGAACACGACATCCCGCGACCCGTAGCGGAACAGGTCATCGTCGGCCGGTCGCACCAGCGGCCTGACCCCGGGCCCGTCGTCGTCGGTCACCAGGTCGGACAGCCCGCGCACGATCGCCACCGGGACCCCGTCGAGCTTCCCCTTGACCAGCTCGGCCGCGCTCGCGATCTCGTCGGCGAGCGCCGTGACGGTGGCGTTGAGCTCGTTGCCGTAGCCGTCGGACGTGCCGCGGAAGTCGTCGAGCGGGCGCACGCCCGCCGCCCCGATGGCCACGTCGGTGAGCCCGTTACGCCACGGGCGGCCGAAGGTGTCGGAGAGGATCACGCCCGCGCGCACGGGCAGGCCCTTTCTGATGCGCCTGGCCGAGGCGTCGGGATCCTCGGGCAGGAGCAGCACCGTGCCCGGCTCGGTGTTGGAGGCGTCGACCCCGGCGGCGGCCATGACGAACCCGTGGCGGGTCTGTGAGATCACGGTGTCGCCACGCCTGGCCACCACGCGCTCGGTCTCGTCCGCGATCGCCTGGATGCGGTCGGGAGCCTGGCGGATCCGGCCCTCCGCCTTGCTGACGATCTTGGAGGTGACGACCACGATGTCACCGTCGCGCAGGCCGACGTCCTCGAGCAGGGCCGCGACGTCGTCCCCCGGCCGCACCTCGCCGATGCCGGGCACGGGGATCACTTCCACTCGCCGCGTGGGCTCGCCGCTCATCGCGCGACCTCCTGGGCGAGGTCGAGGGCGGTGCGGGCGATGTCGGCCGCGGCGTCTGTGTCGTGCATGAGGATGGGCCGGGCGACCACCCGGACGCCGTCGAGCGTGACCCCTTCGTCCTCCTCCGCCACCAGCCACCCGTCGATCAGCTCCGAGCCGTACAGCTCGAGGACGGCCTGCGCCGTCGTCTCCACCCCGATGGCCGTCAGGCAGGCGTCGGCCATGCCCCTGACCGGCGCGCCCCCGATGATCGGCGAGACACCGACCACGGTCTTGGGGAGCAGGGCGTCGCGGATGCCCGGGATCTGCAGGATCGTGCCGATGCTCACGACCGGGTTGGACGGCGGCAGGATCACCACGTCGGCCTGCTCGATCGCCTCGAGGACGCCGGGCGCGGGCTTGGCCGTGTCGACCCCCACCAGCGCGAACGACTGCGCCGGGATCGAGGCGCGCAGCCGTACCCACCACTCCTGGAAGTGGACGGCGCGCTTGCCGCGCTCGTCCTCGACCACCACGTGGGTCTCGCAGCGGTCGTCTGTCATGGGCAGCAGCCGCACGCCCGGCTGCCAGCGCGCGCAGAGCGCCTGCGTGATCTGTGACAGGGGGTAGCCGGCCTCCAGCATCTGCGAGCGCACGATGTGGGTGGCGAAGTCGCGGTCGCCGAGCCCGAACCACTGCGGCTCCACGCCGTACGCGGCCAGCTCCTCCTTGACGACGTGGGACTCCTTGGCCCGCCCCCAGCCCTGCTCCTCGTCGATGCCGTTGCCCAGGGTGTACATGACGGTGTCGAGGTCCGGGCAGACCCGGAGCCCGAACAGGGTGATGTCGTCGCCCGTGTTGCCGATGACCGTGATCGAGGCGTCTGGAGCGGCCGCGCGCAGGCCACGCAGGAAGCGGGCCCCGCCGATGCCGCCCGCGAGTGACACGATGTGCATGCCGCCCAGTCTTCCATCGGCCCCTGACAAGCCCCTCTCGGGAGGGGTTTTACTCAAGCTGTTATGAGAGAAATGCCAGGTGTAGACCGAATTGGGATGCGGGAGGTTCCTGGGACTCCCGCCGTCCAAGTCAGTGATGTGGCAAACTCCCTTCGGACCAATGGGTCGGTTGGGGGTAGTTGTGAGCAAAATTGACGTCGCGCGGCTGAGAGATCCGGCCGCCTGGATCATGCTCGTCGCCGGGTTGCTGACCGTGCTGCTGGTGCTGGGCGACATCCTGGTGGGCTCGACCGGGTTCGGCCTGACCGTGCGCGCCGCCAGGAACGCCCTGGACCTGACGAACCCCGTGGTGACGGCACTGCTGCTCGGCGCCGTGCTGCTGGTGACCAAGGTCGGCGAGCCGTCGCCCAAGGCCAAGCCGATCATGTACGGGTCGGCGGCCGGGCTGCTGATGGTCTCGGTGTTCGGCACGCTGTCTCTGCTGCTCGGCCTGTTCGCCGGGATCGGCGGCTGGGTGACGGTGCAGATGGTGCTCCTCGGTGTGCCCTACATCGCGCTGGCCGCCATCGCGCTCGTCTATCTGCTCCCGCAGGTCCTTCCCGAGCGGCCCGCGCAGGTCTACAACCAGCAGCAGTTCGGCCAGCAGGCTCCGTACTTCGGGCAGTCGCAGCAGCAGTTCGGCCAGCCCGAGCAGCCCCAGCCTGGCCCCGGCTACGGCCAGCCCCCTTACCCCCAGCAGCCCCCGTCCGGCCAGCAGCCGGGTTACGGGCAGCAGCCGCCCTCCGGCGGGTACGCCCAGCCCCAGCCGGGCTCGCAGCCGGGTTACGGCCAACAGCCCGAGTCCGGCCAGTACGCCCCTCAGCCCGACTCCGGTCAGTACGGCCAGCAACCTGAGTACGGCCAGCAGCCCCAGTCGGGCCAGTACGGCCAGCAGCCCCCGTCAGGTCAGTACGGCGAGCAGCCCCCTAGCTTCGGCGGCCAGCCCGACCCCCAGACGGCCCAGCCCCAACACGCCGCCGCCGCGCAGCAGCCCCAGCAGTTCCAGTCGCCGCAGATCAGAGGCGCCCTGCCCGCCGCCCCCTCGGACCAGGGCCAGCCCGACCAGTCCTACGCGCCGCAGAGCTTCGGCCAGTCGCCCTACGCCCCCGCCGACACGGCTCCGTCGGTCCCGGAGTACAACACTCCGCCGGCCGCCGAGTACCAGCCCGCCCCGTACGTGCCCGCCGACAGCCAGCCGAACGTCTACGGCCAGCCGAGCCCCAACCCCTACGCGCCTGCCGCGGCCGACCACTCCAACCCGTACGCCCCGCCCGCGGATCAGCCCAACCCCTACGCCCCGCCCGCGGCCGACCAGGTCAACCCGTACGCGCCACCTGCGGACCACCAGGCCAATCCGTACGCACCGCCCGCGGCGGACCAGGTCAACCCGTATGCCCCACCCGCAGCCGACCAGGCCAACCTTTATGCCCCGCCGGAGCCCGCGCCCAACGCCTTCGCCGGCCAGGCGTTCCCGACGCCGGCGGCCGACACCGCTCCGAGCGTGCCGTACCCCCCGGCCCCCGAGCAGCAGTCGCACTTCGGCCAGAGCGCCTTCGACTCGCAGGGCGGCCAGCCGTTCACCGGTTACTCCGGCCACGAGTACGCCGCGCCGTACCAGGAGCCCGACCCGCCCGTGGACCCGCGGTCCCAGCAGCTCATGGACGCCTACCAGCAGGCCGAGACGTACCAGCACTCCACGGTCGGCACCCAGCCGGAGCTGCACGTGCCCGACTACTCCAACCAGGCGCCCAGGTCGTACGACGACCCGTTCGGCCACCCGCAGCAGCCGGCGCAGGGCGGCTACGAGCCCCAGCAGGGCCAGTACCAGCCCACTCACCAGGCCCAGCAGCAGCAGCCGGGCTGGCCCCAGCCGGAGGGCGGGGACGCGACGATGCGGCTCGACCCCTCGGCCTACGGCTCCCGCCCGGGGGACGACCCGATCGACCCAACAGCCATATACACGCCCAACGAGCCACGCAGGTAACGGACCGGCAATGAACGGTTAGAGAGAAGGTGGGCCACGGGCGGGTGTCTATCCCGCCCTGGTACGGTTCGGACCGCTGACACGTTGAAGAAGCCTTGCCGACCCCGAGAGCAAAGGGTGTCGGCCGGGTGTGAACATCACATGCCAAGCACACCGGGGCGAGCTCTGGTCTTTCCCCGGATAGCTGCATGCCGCTTGACGTCGGCTACGGCACACGCGTGTAATTACAACCATGTTGTTACGCCTTCCAGTGGGTGGGTAATAAGGAAGGCGTCCATGGGGGGCTCCATTGCGGGCGGGCGGCAGGGAGGTGTGCAGTGACCGATCCGGTCATCGCACAGGATCAGCTTGACGCTGAAGAACTCGGCTGGCAGGAGCGCGCGTTGTGCGCGCAGACGGATCCGGAGGCGTTCTTCCCGGAGAAGGGTGGCTCCACCAGAGAGGCCAAGAAGGTCTGCCGATCATGCGAAGTCCGTGCCGAGTGTCTGGAATACGCACTCGAGCACGATGAGCGGTTCGGCATCTGGGGAGGGTTGTCCGAGCGAGAGCGCAGACGGATCAAGCGCCAGGCCGTTTAGGTATATGGGTGACAGGGGTCACGCGGGCGACCGCGTGACCCCTTTTCACATCTCCTGCCGCGGTGTGGCCGGCACGAGCGCGTCCCGGTCGGCGAAGTGGATGTACACCGAGGTCGCCGCGACGCCGATCTCCCGAGCCACCGCGCGCATGGACAGGGCCTGGTCGTCGCCGAGTTCGTCCAGCAGTCGCAGGGCGGCGCCGACGATGCCCTCGCGCAGCCGCTCGCCCTGGCCGCGCGGGTTGCGACCCCGCCTGCCGCCGCGAGGGCCGGCCGGGGCGGAGGAGGTCTCATCCATAGCGGCCCATCGCAGGCAAACGAACGTTGCACTACAGTCATACCGCTACAGCCGTTCACTTATGGCGGTGAACGCTGACGGCACCGGCCTGGCCCTGACCTGGGATCCGGTCCCCGGCGCCGTCCACTACGACGTGATCCACCTGACCCTGCCGGACGACCGGGAAGTGGTCCTCGGCAGCACGACCGGCACGTCGTTCACGCACTGCGTCCTGGATCGGCGATGAGTTTCGCGCGGTTCGCGGGTCCAACCAGGTGAACCGAACGACAGGAGGCCCGAAGTGGGCGAGCAAGTGAGCACCGTTCTCCACGACCCGGACGGCAACGGCCTCGAGATCGTCGAGGAGCGGGAGGGCGAGCTGTGATGCCTCCTGCCTGCGGCCCGAGTCACGTGGCGGTGAGCTTCGCGAAGTCGGGGGCGTAGACGGTCATCCAGTGCGGGTGCAGCCGGTAGAAGACCACGTCGTCGTCCCAGTCGAAGGCGTCGTCGCCGTAGAAGTCCTTGAAGTACGCGAGCAGGTCCGGCCAGTCCGCAGCCGGCTCCCCGTCCTCGGGGTTGAGGATCTCCACTGTGCCGTGCGTGAACACGCCCAGGTCCTCGCCGCGCATGTGCGCGGCGCCGGCGGCGGGACGGGCGGCGAGGTGGCGGGCCTTGGCGGCGTTTCGCGCGGTGCCGAAGTGCCACTTGCCGTGCAGGAAGTGCCCGTCCACGCCGCTGATCCGCGGCTCGCCCTTCGCCGTCACGGTGGACAGGGCGAGCGTGCACATGCCGGCCAGGACCTGGGTGAGCTGCTCCGCGGTCAGGGTGCGCTCGGTGACGATCGAGCGGAGGTGCGTGGTGGAGCGGGACAGGGAGGCGTCGAGCAGGGCCTGGAGTTCGTCGAGTTCTCCGGACGTTTCACGCATCGGGCCACTGTAGTCACGTCGGAGGCGGCGCGCTGCCGCTCGTCACTCCTGTGCGGGCGGAGCGTCGGTGGGTCCGATGGCGCGTACCGCGATGTAGGAGGTGCGGTGCCCGTCAGCTCCCTCGTACTCCTCTTTTGCCAGCGGCAGGCCGCTGACGGGGTCGATGACGATCCGGCTGGTCGCGACGCCTTCCGATCCCTCGCCCGTACGCGTGAACGCCTGCCCCTTGCGCCCCAGCGGATCGGTGAGCTCTCCCAGCGACCGGACGCCGGGCAGATCAGCCAGGATCCGGTACGAGGCAGCGCGGACCTGCGGCGACACCGGACCCTCCGGGTTGAAGAACACCGTGCTGACCGCCGCCCAGAGTTCGCCGCTCCTCGGGTTTTCTTCACGCTCACGTCGGCCGCGTACGTTCATAGGCCCGCCCTCGGGGAACCACAAGCCGCATGTTCGAAGGCTTCGTGACCGAAGACATCGATGTGGGCGACGCGTCGCTGCACGTCCGCCACGGCGGAGAAGGCTTTCCCGTCCTGCTGTTACACGGGCACCCGCGCACGGCCGCCACGTGGCATGAGGTCGCCCCCCGCCTTGTACGGCAGGGTTTCACGGTGGTCTGCCCGGACCTGCGCGGTTACGGCAGGTCTCGAGGCCCGGCGCCGACTCCCGATCACTCGGCCCACTCGAAATGTGCCATGGCGGGAGACATGGTGCGTCTCATGCGGGCGCTGGGCCACGAGCGCTTCGCCGCGGCGGGTCACGACCGCGGAAGTTACGTGGCCCTCCGGCTCGCGCTCGATCACCCGACGGAGGTCGTACGCCTGGCCCTGCTCGACTGCATCCCGATCAGCGAGCACCTCAGGCGGGCGAACGCCAAGTTCGTGAGCAGTTGGTGGCACTGGTTCTTCTTCGCCCAGCCGGAGATCCCGGAGCGTGTCATCAACGCCGATCCGGACGGCTGGTACCACGGCGATCCGGCGAAGATGGGGCAGGAGAACTATGACGAATGGCGGGAGGCCACGCGCCAGCCCGAGGTGGTGCGAGCCATGCTCGAGGACTATCGAGCCGGCCTCGCCGTGGATCGGCACGACGAGGAGGCCGATCACGCTGCCGGAAAGCGGGTGACGTGTCCCCTGCTCGTCCTGTGGTCCCTCCGGGACGATCTCGAGGAGCTGCACGGGGATCCTGTGGCGATCTGGCGAGAATGGGCTACGGACGTGCGGGGACACGGCATCGACTCGGGGCACCACATGGCGGAGGAGGCTCCGGAGGCACTGGCCACGGCGCTCTCGGACTTCTTCTCGGCGGAGAAGTCTCCTCTCGCCGCCCCTTGCGGAGGACCGTGCTGTTAGGCCCCGGTCAGCGGCGGTCGTCGTAGCCCGGGTCGACGGTCTCCGGGGAGAGGCCCAGGAGGGTGGCCACCTGTTCCACCACCGTGTCGTGGACCATGGCGCCCAGGGTGTCGCGGTCTCTCGCCCTCGCCTCCAGCGGCCGCCGGTAGACCACGATCGACGCCGGGTTCTGGCCGCTCGCCGCGTCCGCGCGGCCGAACGGGATCGGGTCCGCGCTCAGACTGGGCCCGTCGCCCAGCTCGCTCAGCGGCGGGACCTCCTCCACCGCGAACTCCACCGCCGAAAGCTGGCGCTCCCAGCGGGGGCGGAGCCGGTCCACCGCGTCCAGCACGAGGTCGTCGAAGCGCTCGCTGCGGGACTTGGACATGGGCACGTGGGAGGGCGCGAGCGGGCCGCGGAGGCCGCGACCGTGGCGATCGCGCCGTCTGGGGCCGCGCTGCTGAGTCACGAAAGCCAGTTTAGGGTCTGGTCCAGTCGCTCCGGGGAGTGGTGTGACCCCGAAAACCTGACCGGGCCCCGCCTTGGGCGGCGGTCGTCTGAAGACGGTTCTCTGGGGCGGCAGGCAGGGTGGGGTTGCGGGCAGCAGACAGAGGACGGAACGCATGCCCGGAATACGGCTCCCAGGCGGTGCTGGGGAAGGGCGATCGCCCGTTGATTTCGGGGTTTCCGGTGCTGGGGTCTTCGGGGCATGTGGGTGGAAAGGCTGCGACAGGTGTCCGAATTGTGGCGACACGCTCGTTAAGAGCGCTCAGATAGTGGCGCCTCGCACTCTTACCAGATACGGTCCCTCCGTGAGCCCCGTCCGCCGCTGTTCCCGCACCGCCTGCAGTCAGCCTGCCGTCTTCACGCTCACGTACGTATACGCCGACTCGACCGCTGTTCTCGGCCCCCTGGCGACGTACGCGGAGCCACACTGTTACGACCTGTGCGCCGAACACGCTGAGCGACTGACCGCCCCCCGCGGCTGGGAGGTGGTACGGCTGCCGACGGACGGCGCGTCCCCGAGTTCCGACGACCTCGAGGCGCTGGCGAACGCGGTCAGGGAGGCCGCGCGGCCCACGCCGTCCGGTGGCGGCGAGCCGGTCGGTCAGGGCGTCGAGGTCGGACGCAGAGGGCATCTGCGCGTCCTGCGCTCGGCCCAGCAGCACCGCGACCGGTAAGCCGCCTGACCTCGCCAACCGGCCCCGCCAACCGGCCCCGCCAACCGGCCCCGCCAACCGGCCCCGCCAACCGGCCCCGCCAACCGGCCCCGCCAACTGACCCCGCCAACTGACTGGGCCATCGGCGGAGTTCCGCCTGCACACCAGCGCGTACGCCTCCCGGCCACGATGGGAAACGTTCCCGGACCCTATGTCTCGCCCAGGATCGCTAAGCTGACGAAAGATGCTCGGTAGACACGGAGAAACGACCTAGGGGCGGAGCTGGAGAGTGGGCGACCTCGCCAAGATCTTCAAAGCGTACGACGTTCGCGGCGTGGTGCCCGACGAGCTCGACGAGCCGACCGCCGAGGCCGTGGGAGCGGCCTTCGTCGAGGTCACGGGGGCCGATTCGGTTGTCGTCGCGCACGACATGCGTGAGTCCTCCAGGCCGCTGGCCGACGCGTTCATCCGGGGCGCACGTTCGCGCCGCGCCGATGTCGTGCACGCGGGGCTCGGCTCCACCGACCTGCTCTACTACGCTAGCGGGAGCCTCGGGCTGCCCGGCGTGATGTTCACCGCCAGCCACAACCCCGCCCGCTACAACGGCATGAAGATGTGCCGGTCGGGCGCGGTGCCGATCGGCGGCGACACGGGCCTGAGCGAGATCCGTGACAGGGCCACCGAGCTGGTGGGCATCACCGCCACGCCCAGCGGGTCGCTGATCGAGAAGGACCTGCTGCAGGGCTACGCCCACCATCTGCGCACGCTCGTCGACCTCACCGGCATCCGGCCGCTCAAGGTCGTCGTGGACGCGGGCAACGGCATGGGCGGCCACACCGTGCCCGCCGTGTTCGAGGGGCTGCCGATCGAGCTGACCCCGCTCTACTTCGAGCTGGACGGCAACTTCCCCAACCACGAGGCCAACCCCATCGAGCCCCAGAACCTCGTCGACCTCCAGCGGGCCGTGGTCGAGGGCGGGGCCGACATCGGGCTGGCGTTCGACGGCGACGCCGACCGGTGCTGGGTGATCGACGAGCGCGGGGAGTCGGTTTCGCCGTCGGCCGTCACGGCGCTGGTCGCCGCGCGCGAGCTGGCCAAATATCCCGGGGCGACGATCATCCACAACCTGATCACGTCGCTCGCGGTTCCCGAGATCGTGCGCGAGCACGGCGGCGTGCCCGTGCGCACGCGGGTCGGGCACTCGTTCATCAAGGCCGAGATGGCCCGCACAGGAGCCGTCTTCGGCGGCGAGCACTCGGCCCACTACTACTTCCGCGACTTCTGGTTCGCGGACTCCGGGATGCTGGCGGCGCTGCACGTGCTGGCCGCGCTCGGCGAGCAGGATCGACCGCTGTCGGAGCTGGTGGAGGTCTACTCCCGCTACCACGCCTCGGGCGAGCTCAACAGCGCCGTGGCGGACCAGGGCGACGCGTTGCGGCGAGTGCGGGAGGCGTTCGCGGGGCGCGGGGAGTTCGACGAGCTCGACGGGCTGACCGTGACCGGGCCCGGCTGGTGGTTCAACCTGCGGGCGTCCAACACCGAGCCGCTGCTCAGGCTGAACGCCGAGGCGGCCGACGAGACCGAGATGAAGGCGATCAGGGACGAGGTCCTCGCCATCGTGGGAAAGGTGTCAGAGTGAAGATCGACGACTGGTTGCTGGAGATCCTGGCCTGCCCGGCGTGCAAGGCTCCGCTGCGTGCCGAGACCGAGGCCGAGGAGCTGGCGTGTACGGGCTGCGGCCTGATCTATCCGGTACGGGATGACATTCCAGTCCTGCTCGTCGACGAGGCCAGGAAGCCGTGACCTGGGAGCCGGAGCGGCTCGACGACCAGCGTCACCTCAGTGAGGCCGATCCCGCCGGGATGCTGCCGGCGGTCGCGGCCTCCGCGGCCCACGTACGCACCGGCTACCGCACGGCCGTCGAGGCCGAGGTGGTCGGCCGCCTGGCCGGCCACGGGCGCCCGCGTGCCATCGTGGTCGCGGGCGTGGGCGGCTCGGCCATCGCCGGCGACATCCTGGCGGCGGTCGCCGGCAACGGCGCGCCGCTGCCGATCCTGCCCCTGCGCTCCTACCAGCTCCCCGGCTGGGTGGGGGCCGCCGACCTGGTCATCGCCGTCTCCGGCTCCGGTGCGGCCGAGGAGACGCTCTCCGTCGCCACCCAGGCCGTGCGGCGCGGCTGCACGCTGCTCGGTGTGGGCGCTCCCGGATCCCCGCTGGAGGCCATCGCCACCCAGGCGTCGGCGACGTACGTGCCGGTGCCCGTCACCGGCCAGTCCAGGGCGAATCTCTGGCTGCTGGCCACCCCCCTCATCGTGGCCGCGGCCGGGCTGCGGCTCGTCCAGGCCGACGCCGAGCTGTTCGAACGGGTGGCCAAGGCGCTGGAGGACATGGCGCATCGGTGCAGGCCGTCCAGCGAGTCCTTCATCAATCCGGGCAAGTCGCTGGCCATGGACCTGGCCGAGAGCGTGCCGATGATCTGGGGATCGTCGGCCCTGGCCTCGGTGGCGGCGTACCGGCTGGCCTGTCAGCTCAACACGAACGCGAAATATCCTGCCGTCCACGGCGAACTGCCCGAGGTCGACCACAACCAGATCGTGGCCTTCGACGGGCCGCTGGCCGAACGCGACATCTTCGCCGACACGGCGGGGCGCACGCTGAGGCTCGTCGTGCTGCGCGACGTCGAGGAGCATCCGCAGGTGACGAGGCGGCGTGAGGCGTCCGTACGGCTCGCGACCGATCGCGACGTGCCGGTGACGGAGCTCACGGCCGAGGGCGTGCACCCGCTGGAACGGATGGCCACCCTGATCGCGCTCGGCGACTACGCGAGCACGTATCTGGCCCTGGGATACGCCATCGATCCGACCCCCGTGTCAGCGATCACTGAGCTGAAGGCCAGAATTTCGCAATAGGATCCCTTTTCAGGTCTTTGTACGTGATCTTTATGGTTGGAGAAGATCGGTGAGCGCGAGCGGCGGAACGAAAGCGATCATTGCGGCGTTGTCCGCGAACCTGGCAATCGCCGTGTCGAAATTCGTGGCCGCGTTCTTCACGGGATCGTCCTCGATGCTGGCGGAGGGCATTCACTCGGTGGCCGACTCGGGCAACCAGGTGCTGCTGCTGATCGGCGGCAAGCGGGCGGCCAAGGCCAGCACCAAGGAGCACCCCTTCGGCTACGGCCGCGAACGTTACTTCTACGCCTTCGTGGTGGCCGTGGTGCTGTTCACGATCGGTGCGGCGTTCTCGATTTACGAGGGTGTCCACAAGATCTCCGATCCGCAGGAGGTGGAGGCGCCGATCTGGGCGTTCGCGGTGCTGATCTTCGCGATCATCGCCGAGGGGTTCTCGTTCCGCACGGCAATCAAGGAGTCGAACGGGATCCGCGGCAAGCTGTCGTGGGTCACCTTCGTCCGCCGGTCCAAGTCGCCCGAGTTGCCGGTCATCCTGCTGGAGGACCTGGGCGCGCTGCTCGGTCTGGTCTTCGCGCTGTTCGGCGTGACAATGGCGGTGATCACCGGTGATGGCGTCTGGGACGGCATCGGCACCCTGATGATCGGCGTGCTGCTGGCCGTGATCGCGGTCGTGCTGGCCGTGGAGACCAAGTCGCTGCTGGTCGGTGAGGGTGCCACGCCGGAGATGGAGGCGCAGATCCGGACCGCGCTGGAGAGCACGCCCGAGGTGGCCAGGATCATCCACATGCGCACGCTGCACCTGGGGCCGGAGGAGCTGCTGGTGGCGGCGAAGATCGCCGTGGCGCGCGACGACACGGCGGCCGAGGTCGCCCATGGCATCGACGAGGCCGAACGCCGCATCCGCGAGGCCGTGCCGATCGCTCGCGTCATCTACCTGGAGCCCGACCTGGACCGCCTCCGCGCCAACCCCTCGAGCTCGCCCTCCGAGGCCACCTCGAGCTGAAACGGGCCTCCTATGAGGCGAGCCGGGCCGGACCCAGCCAGGGAAGGCGCAGGCGGCGCCTGGGGGAGCGGCCCAGGGTGATGAACGCCTCCGCCTGCAGCGCCGAGACCCCGATGCGCGGCAGGTCGCGGGCGTTGGGGTAGACCACGAAACGGGGCTCCCAGATCGGCCGGAACTTGGCGTTGAACCGATACAGCGACTCGATCTGGAACCAGTGCGACAGGAAGATCAGCAGCGCTCGCCACGCACGCAGCACCGGACCGGCACCGAGGCGCTCCCCACGGGCCAGGACCGCGCGGAACATGGCGAAGTTCAGTGAGACCTGCGCGATGTTCAGGGCGGGCGCGGCCTGAAGGGTCTTGGCGATCAGCAGCTCGTTGAGCCCCGGCTCGGCGTCTCGGTCGCGCCGCATGAGGTCGAGCGAGATGCCGCGCGGTCCCCATGGCACGAAGTGCAGCACGGCCCTGAGCTCGCCGTCCTTGTGGGCGGTGGCCACCAGGCAGTCGGCGTCCGCCGGGTCGCCGAAGCGGCCGAGCGCCATGGAGTAGCCGCGTTCGGTCTGGGTGCCGCGCCAGGAGTCGGCGGCCTGCCGGATGTGCTCCCGCTCCTGTTCGGTCAGGTCCGCGGTGCGGAGCACGCGGCAGGTGTAGCCGGCCCGCTCGGTCCTGTTGACCATCTGCCGCACATTACGCATCGCGCGGCCCTCCAGCGTGAAGTCGGCGACGTCGATGATGGCCTCGTCGCCGATCTCGAGCGCGGACATCCGGGCCTCACGGGTCCACACCTCGCCGCCGGTCTCGCCGCAGCCGATGACAGCGGGCACCCAGGCGTGCCGCCTGGCCTCGCGCATGAACGTCTTGATCGCCGCGGGCCAGGCCTCGCGGTCGCCGATCGGGTCGCCACTGGCCAGCATGACCCCCGACACCACGCGGTAGGCGATGGCCGCCTTCCCCGAAGGGGAGAACAGCACGCTCTTGTCCCGCCGCAGCGCGAAGTAGCCGAGCGAGTCGCGTTCGCCGTGCTGGGCGAGCAGGGCGCGCAGGCGCCGCTCGTCGTCCTCGGTGAGCTCCGCGATCGGGCGTTCGGGACGCAGCGCCAGGTACAGCGTGGTGACGGCGGTGAGCGTGCCGAGCGCGAGCAGGGAGAAGTAGACCAGGTCGGAGACCCGCTCGACGGTGAACGCGACCGGTCCCTCGATGCCCGCCAGGCCGAGGAGCACGTGTTCGAGCCGGTCGAGCACGCTCGGATCGCCTACGAGCATCCGGGGGCGGGCACTGATGATCACATAGCCGAGGCCGATGTCGAGGGCGCCGAGCACGAGCAGGTTACCCAGGGCCCGCCAGCGCGAGCGCGGATCCGGGAGCGCGGAGAACTCGCCCCTGCCCATCACCAGCACGGCCAGCAGGGCGAGGCTGATCACGGCCGAGGCGGGGCGCAGGTGGATGAAGCTCACGACGGCGCTCGCCGGCAGCAGCACCACGACGGCACGCCAGGCCCGCACCTTCCCCCGGCGCAGCGCGTGCGCGATCATCACCAGCATGATGCCGACGACCAGGGAGGACGCCCTGGCGACGGTGGAGACGATGCCCGGCAGGAAGTCGGACCACTCGCCCATCCGCGTGTGCTCGAAATGGGGGAACACGGCCTTGCCGATGTCCAGAAGGCCGATCGCCAACGACGCGTAACCGGCGACGGCTGGGATCCAGGAACGCTTCACACCCCACATTGAAGACCTGGCTCGATAATGCGCATGTTAACTCTCCGCTTACGCTCCGACAGGTATCTCATACCCATGGAACTCACCTCGATGGGGTTGCTGGTCACGACGGCGGTGCTCGCGGTGGCGGCGCTGGTGGCGACGGTGTGGCTGTGGCCGCGGTTGAGCGCGAGCAAGCTGCAGGCCGTGCTGGGCCGGGTCGGCGTGCTGGCCGTCTGCCAGGTGCTCACGCTGGCCGCCCTGGGGCTGGCGCTGAACTCGTACTTCGCCTTCTACAGCTCCTGGGGCGACCTGCTGGGCACCGACACGGCGACGGCGCCGATCACGGTCGCCGCCACGGGGCTGCAGGTGCTCGGCAGCCGCGCGGTGCCGGGCGGGCGGATCGAGCAGGTGATCATGCCGGGGGCGTCCACGAGGCTGAGCTCGGAGGCGTACGTGTTCCTGCCGACGGCGTACCTGAAGCACAAGACGGAGCACTTTCCTGCGATCATCGCTCTCACCGGCTATCCGGGTGATCCGCGCAACCTCATGACCCGGATGGACCTGCCGGGGCGGATGGCGAAGGCGATCGCCGCGGGCCAGGTCAAGCCCACGATCCTGGTCATGATGCGGCCCAGCGTGGTGCTGCCGCGCGACACCGAGTGCGTGGACGTGCCGCGAGGGCCGCAGGTGCAGGCGTACTTCGCGAACGATGTCAAACAGGACATGATCGCTCACTACCGGGTGGCCCCGGATCGGGACTCGTGGGGCATCCTGGGCGGTTCGACCGGCGGTTACTGCGCGCTGAAGATCGTCATGAGCCATCCCGAGCAGTTCTCCGCGGCCGTCTCGCTGTCGGGGTACTTCAAGACGATCATCGACCGCACCACCGGCGATCTGTTCCATGGGGACAAGTCGCTCGAGCAGCGCAACGACCTCATGTGGCGGCTGGCGAACCTGCCGGCGCCTCCCGTGAAGGTGCTCGTCACCAGCAGCAAGAAGGGCGAGAGCGACTATCCCGCGACCGTGCGCTTCCTGGGGGCGGTGCGGCCGCCCATGCAGGGGTCGTCGCTCTTCCTGCCCAGCGGCGGCCACAACTTCAACACCTGGAACCGGGAGCTCCCGCAGGCCCTGCCCTGGCTCGCCCAGCAACTCGTCAGTCCCTCCGTCTGAGCGGCTTCCTCTGAGGAGTGGGGTTCTCTACGGGTGGCTCCCCATGGGGTGGCACCGGCACGCTGGTGGGCGTGGGATCAAGCCCTCGAAAGGAGCATGGCGTGCCGTGGGGTCAGCGGCCTGAGGGGCGGAGCAGGCGGAGGGCCTTCTCCTTCTCGAAGTCGAGAGCCCGGCGAGGCACCTGGATGCGTCCGATCCGAACCCCGAGGTCACGTACGGCCGACGCCACCGCTGGCTCGGTCAGCACCCGCAGCGCGAACGCCAGCTCGGCCGGCGAGACGTCGAACCTCTTCTCCAGTTCCACCCCCTGTGCCACCGCGGCCAGCTCCTCTGGGCCGAACCGCCGGTGCGCCCCCTGCTCGCGTACCGGCGGCAACAGGCCGAGTGCCTCCCGGTACCGGAGCATTCGCGGGGACATGCCGAGCCGCTTGGCGGCCTCAGTGATGCGCATCCTTACATTCTTACGTCAGGTTTGCGCGCCTGAAGATGCGGCCCCGCCGACAGGCCGCCTAAACTCTGTGGCGACACCCATCCGCGACGCGAGGGAACACCGATGGACTTCAAGGTCGCAGACCTTTCACTGGCCGACTTCGGCCGCAAGGAGATCCGGCTCGCCGAGCACGAGATGCCCGGCCTCATGGCGGTCCGAAAGGAGTACGCGGCCTCCCAGCCCCTTCGCGGCGCGAAGATCATGGGCTCCCTGCACATGACGATCCAGACTGCCGTCCTCATCGAGACGCTGGTCGCCCTCGGCGCCGAGGTCCGCTGGGTCAGCTGCAACATCTTCTCCACGCAGGACCACGCCGCCGCCGCGGTGGTCGTCGGCCCCAACGGCACCGTTGACGACCCGCAGGGCGTGCCGGTGTTCGCCTGGAAGGGCGAGACGCTGGAGGAGTACTGGTGGTGCACCGAGCAGGCCCTCACGTGGCCTGACGGAGACGCCCCCAACATGATCCTCGACGACGGCGGCGACGCCACGCTGCTGGTCCACAAGGGCGCCGAGTACGAGAAGGCCGGCGCCGTGCCGCCCGCCACCGCCGAGGACCCGGAGGAGTGGCACGTCATCATCGACCTGCTCACCCGCACGGTCGGCGACGACAAGCGGTGGACCAGGATCGCCGAGAGCATCAAGGGCGTCACCGAGGAGACCACCACCGGCGTGCACCGTCTCTACGAGATGCACAAGAACGGCCAGCTCCTCTTCCCGGCCATCAACGTCAACGACTCGGTCACCAAGTCGAAGTTCGACAACAAGTACGGCTGCCGCCACTCCGTCATCGACGGTCTCAACCGCGCCACCGACGTGCTGATCGGCGGCAAGGTGGCCGTGGTCTGCGGCTACGGCGACGTCGGCAAGGGCTGCGCCGACGCCCTTCGCGGCCAGGGCGCCCGGGTCATCGTGACCGAGATCGACCCGATCTGCGCGCTCCAGGCGGCCATGGACGGCTTCCAGGTGACCACGCTGGAAGAGGTCGTCGGCATCGCCGACATCTTCGTGACGGCCACCGGCAACTTCAACATCATCACCGCCGCCCACATGGCGAAGATGAAGCACCAGGCGATCGTCTCCAACATCGGCCACTTCGACAACGAGATCGACATGGCCGGCCTCGCCAAGCTGCCCGGCATCGTCAAGAACAACATCAAGCCGCAGGTCGATGAGTGGGTTTTCGAGGACGGCCACTCGATCATCGTCCTCGCCGAGGGCCGCCTGATGAACCTCGGCTGCGCGACCGGCCACCCGAGCTTCGTCATGTCCAACTCGTTCACCAACCAGGTGATCGCGCAGATCGAGCTGTTCGCGAAGACGTCCGAATACCCGATCGGCGTCTACACCCTGCCCAAGCACCTGGACGAGAAGGTCGCCCGTCTGCACCTCGACGCCCTGGGCGTCAAGCTGACCGAGCTGACCAAGGAACAGGCCTCCTACATCGGCGTCCACGTCGAGGGCCCCTACAAGTCCGACCACTACCGGTACTGAATTCGGATGTTGAGGCTCCGGCTCCGGAGGGGTTCTCCCTTCCGGGGCCGTTCCGTAGGAGCGCTCAGAACCCCGTCTTTGGTGCGGCCGCGCACGGTGGGCCGCCCTCTTGTCATCTTGTACGGCTGCGCACGGTGAGCCGCACGCGCCGACGTCAGCGGCCGTCCGTCATGGCCGGTCGTGAAGGCTCACGGGTCGCTCGCCGTGACGACGCGTATTCTTGGCCTTCTTCTTCGCTCAAAGGGCTGGCATGGATCTCTGGGAAAGCGGTGAGCGGCAGATCTCCTGGGCCGCTCGTTCGATGCCGGTGCTGACGGCGATCGGAGAGCGGTTCGGGCTCGAGCGGCCGCTGGACGGGTTGAAGATCGCTGCCTGCCTGCACGTCACCGCCGAGACAGCCGTGCTCATGGGGGCGTTGAAGGCCGGAGGGGCCGAGATCGCGCTTGCCGCGTCCAACCCCCTGTCCACGCAGGACGACGTGGGCGAGGCGCTGCGGATGTACGGGATCGACGTGCACGCGCGTGCCGGGGTCGATCGGGCCACCTACTACCGGCACATCCACCAGGCGCTCGATCTCGAGCC
Organism: Nonomuraea helvata; assembly: GCF_039535785.1. Classification (NCBI taxonomy): domain Bacteria; kingdom Bacillati; phylum Actinomycetota; class Actinomycetes; order Streptosporangiales; family Streptosporangiaceae; genus Nonomuraea; species Nonomuraea helvata. The sequence continues at coordinate 233,223 of NZ_BAAAXV010000009.1, read as the reverse complement.
CGATCTCGTGCTCGACGACGGGTGCGATCTGGTGAACATCCTCCACACCGAGCGCACCGACCTGCTCGAAGGCGTCGGCGGCGGCTGTGAGGAGACCACCACCGGAATCATCAGGCTCCGGCAGATGGCCGCGGAGGGCGCCTTGAGGTTCCCCATGGTGGCCGTGAACGACACGCGTACCAAGCGCATGTTCGACAACCGCTACGGCACCGGGCAGTCCACGCTCGACGGCATCATGCGCGCCACCAACACCATGCTCGCCGGTCGCACGGTGGTCGTGGCCGGGTTCGGGTTCTGCGGGCGGGGCGTGGCCGAGCGGGCCAAGGGGTTCGGGGCGCGGGTGATCGTGACCGAGATCGACGCCGTCAAGGCGCTCGACGCGACCCTGCAGGGCTACGAGGTACGGCCGATGGCCCAGGCGGCGATGGTCGGCGACCTGTTCGTCACCGTGACCGGCAACCGTGACGTGATCAGGGCCGAGCACCTGTCGGTCATGAAGGACGGCGCGATCCTGGCCAACGCCGGGCACTTCGACGTGGAGATCGACGTGCGGGCGCTGGACGAGCTGGCCGCCGAGGTGCACCGTGGGGTGCGGCCCAACACCGACGAGTACGTCATGCCCGACGGCCGGCGCCTGCTGCTGCTCGCCGAGGGGCGGCTGGTGAACCTCACCGCGGCCGAGGGTCATCCCGCGGCCGTCATGGACATGTCGTTCTCGGCGCAGGCCCTCGCCGTGGCCTGGCTGGCAGGCGAGCGCTCCCGCCTTGACCCGGGCGTGTACGACGTTCCCGAGGAGATCGACCACGAGGTGGCCAGGCTCAAGCTGGCCGCCGCCGGCATCGGCATCGACGTCCTGACTCCTGACCAGGAGGACTACCTGCACTCCTGGCGCGTCGGCTCCTAGCCACCCTGAGCGGGGCTAAAGGGCGGACTGCATCTCCTGCATGCGGCGGATCTCGGCCGCCTGGGTCACGCTGACGTCCGTGGCCAGTTCCTCCACGCGGATGTGGGAGCCGCTGGTCAGCACCTGCTCCGACATCTTGATCGCCCCAAGGTGGTGGTTGATCATGAGTTGCAGGAACATCCGGTCGAAGTCCTTTCCCGTGGCCGCCTTCAGCGCCTCCATCTGCTCGGGTGTGGCCATTCCCGGCATTCCAGCGTGGGCGGCGTGATGGTCGGGCACCGTCTGCTGCTGCTCCTGCAGCCAGGTCGTCATGAACTGGATCTCCGGCCCCTGTGCGTCCTTGATCCGGCCGGCCAGGCTCTTCAGCTTGGCCGAGTCGGCCCTGCTGGGCGCGAGGAGGGACATGTCCAGGGCCTGCCGGTGGTGGACGATCATGTCCTGGACGTATTTGATGTCGGCCGCGTTGGCGGTGGCCGTGGGGACGGCGGTGGCGGCCTCGCTCGGCGACAGCGTCCTGGCCTGCTCGCCGGGACGGCCGGGAGCGATCACCGGCGCGGTCGAGTCGGCGCGCGGGGCCTGCGGTGGGGAGCTGCAGCCTGAGAGGGCAACGACCGTACCCATGACGACTATGAGCGCGGCGCGCACTCAACCTCCCTGACTGACTCGGTCGAGAATGCGCACTCTAGGCCAAAAGGGGACAACTTCAAAGGGGGCGAACAGGAACAAAAATTGACAAGTTGTCTGCTGGCTTGTTGAGGCCGGAGAGGCGAGGATGACGTAGATTTATGCCCCCTTTATAGGAGGATCCCGAGTGTTCTCCCTCCGCAGGGCCCTCACCCTGATGGCGACGGTCGCGCTGCTGGGCGGCGTCGCCTTACCGGTCCAGGCCGCGGACATCCCGGCTCCCGGCGAGATCGTCATGAGCCCCAACATCCAGCACGTCACCAACGTGCCCAAGCCCGAGGCGCTGGCCGACATCCACACGGACATGGCCTTCCAGGGCGACTACGCCTACGTGGGCAACTACTACGGCTTCTCGATCTACGACATCAGGAACCCGAAGCGGACGTCGCTGGTCAGCTCGGTGGTCTGCCCAGGCGGCCAGATGGACGTCACCGTCTACGGCAACCTGCTGTTCGGCTCCGTGGACTCCTCGCGGAACAACGACTCGTGCAGCAGCACCTCCCAGCCGGCCTCCGTCAAGGAGTCGTGGGAGGGCATCCGCATCTTCGACATCTCCGACAAGGCCAGCCCGAAGTACATCAAGTCGGTCGAGACGAACTGCGGCTCTCACACGCACACGCTGGTGCCCGACCGCAGGCGCGAGAACGTCTACCTCTACGTCTCCTCCTACGCGCCGAACGCGTCGTTCCCCGACTGCCAGCCGCCCCACGACCTGATCTCGATCGTCAAGGTGCCGCTGCGCGACCCGACGGCCGCCACGGTGATCGGGACGCCGAACCTCTTCCCCGACGGCGGCAACCCCGGCCTCCCGCTGCCGTACCCCGACGGCAAGTCCGCCACCACCGGCTGCCACGACATCACGGCCTACCCCGAGAAGGGCATCGCCGCGGGCGCCTGCATGGGCGAGGGCATCCTGCTCGACATCCGCAACCCCGAGCAGCCCAAGGTCACCGCCAAGGTGCGCGATGACACGAACTTCGCGTTCTGGCACTCGGCCACCTTCAACAACGACGGCACGAAGGTCATCTTCACCGACGAGCTCGGCGGCGGCACCAGGGCCACCTGCAACGAGGCCATCGGCCCGAACCGGGGCGCCAACGCGTACTACGACATCGTGAACGGGCAGCTCCAGTTCAGGAGCTACTTCAAGATCCCGCGCTACCAGGCCGACACGGAGAACTGCGTGGCGCACAACGGCTCGCTGATCCCGGTCAAGGGCCGGGACATCATGGTGCAGGCGTGGTACCAGGGCGGGATCTCGGTGGTCGACTTCACCGACTCGGCGCACCCGCAGGAGATCGCCTTCTTCGAGCGCGGCCCCGACAGCACCGCGCCGGCGCTCAGCGGCGGCTTCTGGTCGGCCTACTACTACAACGGCTACATCTACGGGTCCGACTTCAACCTGGGCCTGGACGTTCTGAAGATCAACGACTGGCGTACCAACCGGGCGAACGGCGTGCGGATGCGCTCCCTGAACGCGCAGACCCAGGCGTCGTATCCCGAACACGGCCACTGATTCTCCGGCGGCGAGGGCCCCGCGCGGGTCCTCGCCGCCTCCGTTCTGTCCGGACACACGATCTTGGAGGCTCCGGAGTGTCCAATCCGCGCCGCGCCCTCGTGGCGGCGGCAGCAGCCGTCGCGCTAGCGCTGACGGGAATGCCCGCCATGGCCGCCGACATCCCACCGCCCGACGCCGTGGTCAACAGCCCCAACGTGACCCACGTGCTCAACATCCCCAAGCCCGCCCCGATCGCCTCGACGATCAACACCGACATCGCGTTCCAGGGCGACTACGCGTACGTCGGCAACTACGGCGGCTTCTCGATCTACGACATCCGCAACCCCAAGAAGGCCAAGCCTGTCAGCTCCGTCGTCTGCCCCGGCTCCCAGATGGACGTCACCGTCTATGGCGACCTGCTGTTCACCGCCGTCGACTCCTCGCGCAGCGACGACTCGTGCAACAGCACGGCGCTGACCGCCGACCACAAGGAGGCCTGGGAAGGCGTCAGGATTTTCGACGTCTCCGACAAGGCAAGCCCGAAGTACATCAAGTCGGTCGAGACGAACTGCGGCTCCCACACCCTGACCCTGGTGCCGGGCAAGGGCCGCGACCAGTACAAGAACGTCTACATCTACGTCTCGTCCTACAACCCGAGCGCGACCTTCCCCGACTGCCAGCCGCCGCATGACAAGATCTCGATCATCAAGGTGCCGCTCAAGGACCCGGCCTCAGCCGCGGTCGCGTCCACCCCGGTGATCTTCCCTGACGGCGGCAACGAGACCCAGCCGGGCCTGCTGCTGCCGACCAGCGGCTGCCACGACATCACCGCCTACGCCGAGAAGGACATCGCGGCGGGCGCGTGCATGGGTGACGGCGTGCTGTTCGACATCTCGGACCGGCTGAACCCGAAGGTGACCGCCAGGACCACGGACCCGAACTTCGCCTTCTGGCACTCGGCCACCTTCAGCAACGACGCCAAGAAGGTCGTCTTCACCGACGAGCTCGGCGGCGGCGGCGCGGCCACCTGCAACGAGGCGATCGGCCCGAACCGCGGCGCGGACGCGATCTATGACATCTCGAACGGGCAGTTCACGTTCAAGAGCTACTTCAAGATCCCGCGCTACCAGGCCGACAGCGAGAACTGTGTCGCGCACAACGGCTCGCTCATCCCCGTCAAGGGCCGGGACATCATGGTTCAGGCCTGGTACATGGGCGGGCTCTCGGTCTGGGACTTCACCGACGCGGCCCACCCGAGGGAGATCGGCTACTTCGAGCGCGGTCCCCGCTCGGCGGGCGGTGGCGGCGGCATCTGGTCCGCGTACTACTACAACGGCTACATCTACGGGGCCGACTTCCACGAAGGCCTCGACGTCATCAGGATCAACGATCCGCTCACGGACAGCGCCAGGGGTGTCCGTACCGACCGGCTGAACGTGCAGACCCAGGGGTCGTACCGGAACGGCTGGCACGACTGACGGATCACCCGCGGAAGCGCCGTCCTCACTGAGGCGGCGCGAACCCGCCCGGAGTCGCCTTCGGCGGCTCCGGCGCGGGTGCGGCCGGAACCTGGTGGTGGTTCGGCTGAAACGGCGCATAAGGCCCCTGAGGCTGGTACGGCGCCGGAGCCGGCTGCCGGTACGGGCCTGACGCCGCCTGCTGATACGGGTTGGGCGGCACCGGCTGCTGGTAAGGGTTCGGAACCGGAGGCTGGTACGGGCCCGGCTGCTGATACGGAGGCTGCGGGGCCTGGTGCGCGAGGCCGTTGCCGGTGCGCAGCGCGAGGCGCATCTGCTCCCTCCTGCGGCGCTCGGCCAGGACGGCGCTCAGGTACGCGTGCGGCGGCACCCCGCCCGGCGCGGCGGGCGAGACGAACGCCGCCACCTGGGTCGCGATCCGCACCCCCATCTCGTGCTGGACCTGCGGCGACAGGTCGTGCCATCGCGACAGGTACTGCCTGGCGGCCTGCGCCACCTCGTCGGGCAGCTGGGAGAGCTCCAGCGTGGCCGCCCAGGTCATCAGCGGCGGCGGCATCTCGATGAACTGCCCGCGGTCGCGCGGCGCCCGCTCGGAGATCACGATGGTGCCCGCGAAGATGTCGCCGAGCCGCTTGCCCCGCTGCGAGACCAGCGACGAGATCAGCGCGGGAGCCCCGGAGAACATCCAGAACTCCACGACCCCGGCCAGGCCCCTGAACAGCGCCTGCCTGAAACGCTCGGGGCTGCCGTCGTCGCCGACCACCCGCAGCCCGAGTGCCAGCTTGCCGAGGCTGCGCCCTCTGGAGAGGGTCTCGAAGATCACGGGGTAGCCGACCAGCACCAGCACCACGAGCACGATCATCGCGGCCCCGAACGCGGCGGAGTCCGAGATGGCCGAGAACGCGCCCAAGATCGCATAGGCGGCGATCAGCACGGTGAACTGGACGGCCATGTCGATGATGATCGCCAGCGCGCGCGAGGGCATCTGGGCGACCCGCACTTCGACGACGACCGCGTCGCCGGTCACAACCTCTGACATATATGGAGCCTAACGGCTATGTCGCACTGACTGAGCGGCCAGAATGTTCGGGTGGACATCGATGCGTTCATCACAGCACACCGCCCCGTGTGGGACCGGCTCGACCACCTGGTCAAGCACCGCTCGTCGCTGACCGGCGACGAGGTGGACGAGCTGGTCGACCTCTATCAGCGGGTGTCGACGCACCTGTCCATCGTGCGCTCCTCCTCCGGTGACGCGATGCTGACCGGGCGGCTGTCGGCGCTGGTGGCCAGGGCCAGGTCCGCCGTGACCGGCGCGCACACGCCTGCCTGGCGGGAGTTCGTGCGGTTCTTCACGGTGTCGTTCCCCGTGGTGGCCTACCGGGCGCGGTGGTGGTGGCTGGCGAGCGCGGTGGCGTTCACGCTGGTGGCGTGGGTGATGGGCGCCTGGGTGGCCGCCAATCCCGACGTGCAGTCGTCGATCGCCTCGCCTGACCAGATCACCCAGCTCGTCGAGCACGACTTCTCCGACTACTACTCGGAGAACCCGGCCGCGTCCTTCGCCGGCCACGTGTGGGTGAACAACGCGTGGGTCTCCGCGCAGGTGATCATTTCTTCGGTGCTGCTCGGGTTGCCGATCCCGTACATGCTCTACATGAACGCGGAGAACGTCGGCGTCTCAGGTGGTCTGATGGCCTCCCGCGACAAGCTGGACATCTTCTTCGGCCTGATCATGCCGCACGGCCTGCTGGAGCTGACCGCCGTGTTCCTGGCGGCGGCCGTGGGCATGCGCCTGGGCTGGGCGGTCATCGACCCCGGACCGCGCCGCCGGACGGAGGCGCTGGCCGAGCAGGGCCGGGCGGTGATGAGCGTGGCGCTGGGGCTGGTCGCGGTGCTGTTCGTGTCGGGGCTGATCGAGGCGTTCGTCACACCGTCGGGGCTGCCCACGTGGGCGCGCGTGGGGATCGGCGTCCTCGCCGAGGCGGCGTTCCTGACGTACGTGATCGTCTTCGGCCGCCGCGCCCTCCGTCAGAACGAGACCGGCGACCTCGAACGCGCCCCGGACGTCGCCCCGACCGCCTGACCCCGCCCCCACCGCAGGCCGGTCACCGACGGCGGCGGGAGAGCCACCAGGGGAGGGTGGGGCTAGAGCCGTCCCGCCGCCTTCAGGGCCAGGTACGCGTCCGCCAGCGCGGGCGCGATGTCCTCCGGGGGCGCGTCCACGACCTCCACCCCGTGCCGCCGCAGCCGCGCCGTGATGCGCCGGCGTTCGAGCTGGGTGTGCTCGGCCGCCGCCGCGTCGTACACCTCCTCGGCCGACTCCCGGCGGCCCGCCAAGGCCGCCACCCGGGGGTCCGACACTCCGGCCACCAGCACCAGATGGCGCGAGGAGAGCTGGGGGAGCACCGGCATGAGCCCCTCGTCCAGCGCCGCCGCGTTGAGGTCGGTGAGCAGCACGACCAGGCAGCGCCGCTTGGCCCGCGCCAGAATGGCGGCCACCATGCCCTGCGAGTCGGCCTCGATCAGCTCGGCCTCGATCGGCGCCATCACGTTGACCAGCGACGACAGCAGCTCAGTCCGAGAGGCCCCGCTCACCCAGGCACGCACGGCCCGGTCGTAGGCGAGGAAGTCCACCTGGTCACCGGCCCGGGCGGCGAGCGCGGCGAGCAGCAGCGCCGCGTCCATCGACCAGTCGAGCCGCGGCCAGCCGGGCGCCGGGCGCGGATCCGGCCGCACCAGCAGCCCGCTGCCGCCCTGCGCGGCCCCCGCCATGGGGATCGGCGCGTCGCCCACCCGGCCCGCCGACGTGCGGCCGGTGTCGAGCACGATCAGCACGCGGCGGTCGCGTTCCGGGCGCCAGGTGCGTACGACGACGTCGTGGCGGCGCGCCGTGGCCCGCCAGTCGATGGAACGCACGTCGTCGCCCACCACGTACTCCCGTAGCGAGTCGAACTCCGTGCCCTGACCGCGCACCAGCGCAGGGTGCTGGCCGTCCAGCTCACGGAGCCTGGCCAGCCTGGACGGCAGGTGCTTGCGCGACAGGAACGGCGGCAGCACGCGCACCGACCAGGGCGCCTGGTGGCTGCCCTGGCGGGCGGCCAGGCCCAGCGGCCCGACCGAGCGCACGGTCACCGCCACGGACGACCGGTCGCCGCGCCTGGTCGGAGCGAGCGTCACGACGATCTTGCGGCGCTCGCCCTTGGGCACGTCCAGGTCGGCGACGCGCGGGGTGGCTCCCGCAGACGGCGGCCAGGCGTCCCTGAGCGCGCCGCGTACGCGTCTGGAGCCGGGGTTCTCGACGATCAGCTCGACCGTGGCCCGCTGGCCGAGCCGTACGAGCGTGTCGCCGGAACGGTGGAACCTCAGCGGGCGCACGGCCCCGGCGAACACCAGGTCCACCAGGATCGCGGCGGCCAGCAGCAGGCAGACCCCGGCCAGCGCGGCCCCCGGCTGGGGCGCCAGCAGCACCACCACGATCCCGATCGCCGCGACCAGCCCGGCACGTCCCGTGAGAGCCATCAGCGCACCACCACCGAAAGTGCCATCAGCGCGGGACCGGGACCGAGGCCAGGATGCCGTCGAGCAGTCCGTCGGCGGTCGCGCCCTCCAGCTCGGCCTCCGGCCTGAGCTGGATCCGGTGCCGCAGCGCGGGCCTGGCCAGCGCCTTCACGTCGTCAGGCGTCACGTACGAGCGCCCGGACAGCCAGGCCCACGCCCGCGAGGCCGCCAGCAGCGCCGTGGCCCCACGCGGCGAGACGCCGAGCTGCAGCGACGGCGAGTTCCTGGTGGCGCGGGCCACGTCCACGATGTAGCCGAGCACCTCGGGCGCCACGTGCACCTTGGAGACCGCCTCGCGCCCGAGGGCGAGGTCCTCGGCCGTGGCGACGGCCTTCACCTCGGTCAGGTCGCGGGGGTCGAAGCCGCGGGCGTGCCGTTCGAGCACCGAGATCTCCTGCTCGCGCGGCGGCAGCGGCACGGTCAGCTTCAGCAGGAACCGGTCGAGCTGCGCCTCGGGCAGTTGGTAGGTGCCCTCGTACTCGACGGGGTTCTGCGTCGCGCACACCACGAACGGGTCGGGCAGCTGCCGCGCCGAGCCCTCCACGCTGACCTGCCGCTCCTCCATCGCTTCGAGCAGCGCCGCCTGGGTCTTCGGCGGGGTGCGGTTGATCTCGTCGGCGAGCAGCAGGTTCGTGAACACCGGCCCCTCGCGGAACTCGAACTCCGCGGTCTTCGCGTCGTAGATCAACGACCCGGTCACGTCACCCGGCATCAGGTCCGGCGTGAACTGCACCCGCTTGAAATCCAGGGCCAGAGCAGCCGACAACGTGCGCACCATCAACGTCTTGGCCACGCCCGGCACGCCTTCGAGCAGCACGTGCCCCTTGCACAACAGCGCGATGACCAGCCCCGTCACCACCGCGTCCTGCCCGACCACGGCCTTGGCCACCTCGGCACGCAGCGCGCCCAGCGCCTCTCTGGCCGAGTCGCCCAGGCTCGTGACGCGCATAGTCTCCTCAGGGTTCACTGACCTGCCTTTCGATGAAGTCCAAGTATCCGGCCAACCCGACGAGCCCGGCGTCGTCCGCCGGCGGCGGCCCGTACAGTGCCGCGCCGACCTGCTGGGAGGCCTCCCCCGTGCGGGCGGCGAGCGCCGCGACGATCTCCTGCGGCCCGGCCCCCGACGCGAGTCCGAGCCTGGGCCTGAGCCGGTCGATCGTGCCCGCGCGCAGCGAGTCGGCCGCCCGCTGCCTGGCCCGCCTGGCCCGGTAGAGCCTGCCGCGCCCCTCGACGGTCTCGGCCGCGCGCACGACGACGGGCAGCTTCTCCGTCACCACGGGACCCAGTCGCCTGCCCCGCCAGAACGCGGTCACGGCCAGGGCGATGAGTGACATGTAGATCGTCCAGCGGATGCTCTCCGGCATCAGGTCGTACATCGACTCGCCCCGCTCGCCCGGCAGCTCCGAGATGGGCGGCGGGTTCTCGGGAGGCACGAGCCAGGTCACGCGCTTGCCGGTGCCGATCAGGTTGAGCGCGAGCGCGGCGTTGCCGTCCTCGGCCAGGAACTGGTTGGTCATGAAGCTCGCGTCGCCGACGACCGTGGTGGTGCCGCCCGCGTTCGGGAGGCTGACCAGCGCGTAACCCTCGCCGGACGGGTAACAGCCGGTGGCTCCCGCAGGGGCGGTGAAGTCGGTGCCGCCGATGTACGCGCTGCCGCCGGCCGTGGCGGCAGGAAGCGCGCACTCGGGCTCGCGCGAGCGGGTGCGCGCCCGGGCCAGCTCGCTGCGCACGCCGGGGGCCAGGGCGTCGAGTCCTGGCTGGTCACCGAGGATCAGCCGGTCGCCCTGGATGGTGGCCAGGGTGTACTCGTTGAAGTACGACACGTCCGTGATCAGCAGCAGCCGGTTGCCCGTGGTGGCCCTGTCGACCGCGGCCTGTACGGAGTCCACCCGGTCCACCGCGACGCCCCGGGACTTGAGCACCTGGGCCAGCGCCTTGGCGCCCTGCAGGGAGGTGTCGTCGGGGTCCAGGGGACGTGACGGGCCCCGCTGGGGGGTGAACAGCACGCCGGCGATCGCGACGAGGACGATGATCAGGCCGAGCAGCGCGATGAGCCGGCTGCCACGCCAGGTGGAGCGGGCGGTGGGGGAGGTCGAGTAGGACCCGCCGTCCTGCGCCGGAGCGCCGGCGGCCGGCGGTGGTGTGAGCACGCTCATGCCGCCCCACCCGCCCCGTCACCGGGCTGCTCGGGCGCCCTTGCCGACGACCCTTCCGCCGGGCCGCTCGATGGTGCGGCAGGCGGGCCCATCGGCGGGCCCGCGACGAAGTCGCCGGTCGGTGCGCCGGTGACCGGTCCCCCCGGTGCGGGAGCGGACGCGGCGCCGACCGGGGCACCCGCGCCGACGCCGGCCGGGACCGGGACCGCGAGCGGGACCGGGCGGGCTTCGCGGAGCTGATCGTCCAGGGCGGACATCACCTCGTACGCCTCCCGCGTCCCCGGAACCCCGCCGTACGTCACGTCGTCGAACGACCGCGCCGCCGCCGCCAGCCTCGTCGCGAACCCCGGCAGCGAGACGGCGGCCTCCGCGGCCAGCTCGTCGGCCGTGCGCCCGGGCATGCCGTCGACCAGCGCGCGTTCCTCCAGGTCACGCGCGATGGCCCGGAGCCGTTCCTGGATGGCCTCGGTCCAGCGCCCCTCGGCGGCCAGCCCCTCGGCGGCCGTCCGGTGCTCGGCCGCGGTCATCGCCCGCTGACCGAACAGCCCTCCCACGGCGAGCGCGTTCTTGCGGGTGGCCTTGCGGAGCTGCCACGAGATGAGCACGATCAGCGCGAGAATGATCATCACGATCAGCACGGCGGCGATGATTCCGCCGGTGGAGCCCCCGCTCGACGCCCTGTCGACCAGATCGCCGAGGAACTGCATGACCCGCCGGTAGATCTGGTCGATCAGCGGCTCTTTCTCGTAAGCGGGCTTGAGCAGCTCCTCCGCGGCCCTCCGCGCGGCCTCCTCCCGGTCGATCGGGGTGTCGAGCCGCAGCCCGGAGGCGGCCGCGGTGAGTGCGACCATGGGCACGCTCACGACCTGGCGGAGTTGGACGGGTGCCAGAGCTCGTCCGCGGACGCGTGCACCCATCCCTGGCGCTGCTGCTCGATGGCCGCCGTCTGCAGCACGAGGTCGAACGCCTCGCTACGCATGCGCCGGTCGGCGTAGAGCAGGCCGGCGACCCCGGCCTGGAACGGATAGCTGATCATGGCGCCGACCGTGCCGCCGATCGCGATCAGCACGGCCGACACCACGGCCGTGGTGGCCGAGCCCGCGCCGAAGATGCCGAACATCGTGCCCGCCAGCGTGAAGGGCACCGACAGGACGCCCGAGACCAGCCCGACCAGCAGGGACGTGAGCAGCAGGATGCCGAGCACCCGCCAGAAGTCGCCCGTCACCAGGTTCCACGAGCGCCGCATGGCGTCGAGGGGGCCCCTGGACTCCAGCACCGCGACGGGTGAGGCGAACGCGAAGCGGGTCGTGAAGAACAGGTAGTAAGGGATGTACGTGACGACGAACAGCAGGAACAGCCCGGCCAGCCAGCCGACGCTGTCGGCGGAGGGGTTCATCACGATCGCCGCGAAGAGCAGCCCGAACACGATCAACGGCACCACCATGATGGCCGCCATCAGCCCCACCACGCCGAACAGTGCGGGCACCCGCCCCTTGACCAGCCGCCAGGCCTCGCCCGCGCTGAGGCTGCCGCCGAAGACCGCCCGGCCGAGTATCCGGGTCAGCACGCCGGTCAGCAGGGTGACCACCACGAACTGGACCGCGTAGGAGATCAGGGTGCCGGCGTACTGGCTGGGCAGGGCGGTCATGCTGCTGAGCTGACCGGTGGAGGTCGCCGTCTCGGGGTCCCACAGGTCGAGGAAGAACGCCTGGCCAACAGCCACCGGCACGGCGGTGAGCAGCGCGGCGACGGCCGACAGGCCGAGCACGGCCTTGGGGTTGGAGCGGATCAGCTTGATCGTGCCGTCGAGTATGTCGCCGAGCCCCAGCGGGCGCAGGGGGATGATGCCCGGCCTGAGCGCCGGCTGGTAAGCCGTGTGGCCATAACCGGGCTGAGGATGCGGATGGGGCGGATATGGTGTTTGGGGCCCCGGTCCGGGGGGCTGCTGTGGCTGCGGGGGCTGGCCGTACGGCTGCCCGTAGGGCACCTGCTGCTGCGCGCCCGGTGCGGTCCACGGGGAGGCCGACGGGGCGCTGTACGGCGGGGGCTGTTCGGCCGACCAGCCTGATGGCGTCTCGGGCGGGGGACCGTGACCGTCTGACATATCCCAATCCTGGCACGCTGAACGGGGCATTGGTGTCACCGAGTGGATTCGCCGCCGCATCTTGCCCGCATTCCACGGCGAATCCGGCCGAGGTTCGTGCCGAGGGATGGCCGAAAGTCGCTCTGTTACCGCAGACTGAGATAGCGGTCGCGGGGGCGGACCTAAAATTCGCCTTTTGCATGGCTCATGTCACACTCATGGGCCTACCAAGGGTAACCTTCAGCGGTCGTGCGGGTATGTCCCACAATGCGTAGAACGAATGAGGGGCCATGAAAGGTCGCGTGCTGGTCGTCGATGACGACGCCGCTCTCGCCGAGATGCTGGGGATCGTGCTGCGAGGGGAAGGCTTCGAGCCGTCATTTGTCTCCGACGGCGACAAGGCCCTCGACGCGTTCCGGGATACACGCCCGGACCTGGTCCTGCTCGACCTGATGCTGCCGGGGGCGGACGGCATCGACGTCGCGCGGAGGATCAGGGCTGAGTCGGGGGTTCCCATCGTCATGCTCACGGCCAAGAGCGACACGATCGACGTCGTCCTCGGCCTCGAGTCGGGCGCCGACGACTACATCGTCAAGCCGTTCAAGCCGAAGGAGCTCGTCGCCAGGGTACGGGCGCGCCTTCGCCGCACCGACGAGCCGACGCCCGAGATCCTCCAGATCGGCGACATCACCATCGACGTGGCCGGCCACTCGGTCAAGCGGGGCGAGGAGACGATCAACCTCACGCCGCTGGAGTTCGACCTCCTGGTGGCGCTGGCCCGCAAGCCGCGCCAGGTGTTCACCCGCGAGGTCCTGCTCGAGCAGGTCTGGGGCTACCGCCACGCGGCCGACACCCGGCTGGTCAACGTGCACGTACAGCGGCTCAGGGCCAAGATCGAGAAGGACCCCGAGCACCCCGAGATCGTGGTGACGGTCCGCGGCGTCGGCTACAAAGCCGGCCCCGCCTGATCTTTCTTCTGCCCTGCCATGCCCCCGACGACGAAGAGGTCCCGCCGACGGACACTCCGCCAGATTCTCGGCGGCGTTCGCCGGCGGGTGCGTCGTGCGGCGGGCAAAACACGGAGCGTGTGGCGGCGCTCGCTCCAGCTCCAGGTGGTCACCAGCACGCTGGTGATCTCCGTGATCGTGGTGGTGGTGCTCGGCACGTTCCTGTCCGAGCAGATCAACAGGTCGGTCGTGTCGAGCAGCCAGCGCTCGTCCGCCAGCGAGGCGTCCGCCGACCGGCTGCAGATCGCCGACGCGCTCACCCCTGAGGCCGACGACCAGGCCAAGCCCGCCGACAGCGGCAAGAAGGGCGCGGCCAACCCGCTCGACGACGTCATGGACATCGTCACCGGATCGGGCGAGAACGGCTCCAAGAAGCGCTACGACGTCCTGATACTCAACCAGACCTCCCCAGGCCAGTCGCGGGCCTCCGGCGGCGTCGTGCCGATGAACGTGCCGCTGAGCCTGCAGCGCAAGGTGCAGAACGTCGAGTACGGCAAGGCCGTCGGGTCGATCGAGCAGATCAAGTTCGTCGGTGAGAGCCAGCCCAGGCTCACGTACGTGGTCGGCGGCATCGTGCACGTGCCGTCCACCGCCGAGAACTACGAGGTCTACCACTTCTTCCCGTTCACGGACGAAGAGGAGCTGCTGTCCAACGTCCGGCTCGCCATCGTCGTGGTGGGCCTCGGGCTCGTGCTGCTGCTCGCCGCCATCGCTTATCTGGTCGCCCGGCAGGTCGTCACTCCCGTACGGCTGGCGCGCCAGGCCGCGGAGCGCCTCGCCTCCGGCAAACTGGACGAGCGGCTCAAAGTACGCGGCGAGGACGACCTGGCCCGCCTGGCGAACTCGTTCAACGAGATGGCCGCGAACCTGGCACTGAAGATCCACCAGCTGGAGGAGCTCTCACAGGTCCAGCGGCAGTTCGTCTCCGACGTCTCCCACGAGCTGCGCACGCCGCTGACGACCGTGCGCATGGCCGCCGACCTGCTGTACGACGCCCGCGAGGACTTCGACCCGATGGCCGCCCGCTCGGCGGAGCTCATGCAGGCCCAGCTCGAACGGTTCGAGTCGATGCTGGCCGACCTGCTGGAGATCAGCCGCTACGACGCCGGCGCCGCCACGCTCGACCTCGACCCCGTGGACGTGCGCGACGTGGTGCTGCGGGCGATCGCCGACTCCGAGGCGCTGGCCGAGCGGCACTCGACCCGCTTCGAGCTCCGGCTGCCGAACGAGCCGTGCATGGCCGAGATCGACAACCGCAGGGTCGAGCGCATCCTGCGCAACCTGCTGTTCAACGCCATCGAGCACGGCGAGGGCAGGGACATCGTGGTCACCGTGGGCGCCGACAGGGACGCGGTCGCGGTCGCCGTACGCGACCACGGGATCGGGCTGAAGTCCGGCGAGGACACGATGGTGTTCGACCGGTTCTGGCGGGCCGACCCGTCGCGGGCGCGGACGATCGGCGGGACCGGACTCGGGCTGGCCATCTCGCGCGAGGACGCCACGCTGCACGGCGGCTGGCTGCAGGCGTGGGGGCAGCCGGGGGAGGGCTCGCAGTTCCGGCTGACGCTGCCCAGGACCGCCGGGGCCGATCTGAAGGGCTCGCCGCTGTCGCTGGTGCCGCCGGAGATCGAGATGCGCCGTACGTGGCGCACGGCCATGACCCCGGTGCTGCTGCCGGCGTCCGCGGACGGGACCGGCCATGACGAGGACTAGACGCCCCGCCGTAGCGGGGACGGGGCGACGGGCCAGGGCCTGGCGGCTCGCCGCGATGTTCGCGATCGTGGCGGCCATGGTGCTGGCGGGCTCCGGCTGCACCGTGATCCCCGTGACCGGGCCGCTCAACCTCAACGAGGCCGGCAGCAACGATCCGCTGAGCAAGCCGTTCCAGCGGATGATCGCCATCCTGCCCCAGAAGACGTGGGGCCTCGAGCAGACCCTCAGAGGCCTGCAGGCCGCCATGGCGGCCTACGCCGACGACCCGACCGTCCTGCCTCAATACCTGACGCCCGAGGCGCGGGCCAAGTGGAACGCCTCGGGCCCGGTCACGGTGATCGAGGACGACTCCGAGGTCGTGCTGCCGACGGCGCGCGAAGAGCCGGGGCAGGAGCAGAAGGTCACGCTCAAGGGCCGGTGGGTGGCGAGGATCAACGAGGACGACTCGTACGTTCCCACGGGCGGACCCTGGGAGGGCACCTTCGAGCTCGTGCAGGTGCAAGGGGGCGGCTACCGCGTCAAGAGCCTGCCGAACGGGCTGCTGCTCACCCATGCCGACGTGGCGCGCGCGTACCGGGCCACGAACCTCTACTACCTGAACGGCAACACCCGGGACCGGCTGGTCGTCGACCGGGTGCGCCTGCGGCTGAGGCCGACGGAGACCTACGCGCACGCCATTCTGCAGCGCCTGCTCAAGAACCCGACCGGGGCCCTGCAGGGAGCGGTGACGACGAGCTTCCCGCCCGGCACCAAGATCCTGTCGATCAGGTCGGACGAGCGCGTGGTGATCAACCTCTCCGGCCCCATCGACACCCTTGACCCGAGCACCGAGGCCCTGCTGAAGGCCCAGATCAGATACAGCCTCAACAAGAACGAGATCGCCAAGGGCCGCACCATCGAGATCCAGGTGGACGGCGAGCCGTACTCCGTCGACCAGCCCAACTCCGACGATCAGTGGCTGGACGACAGCAGCGACACCGCCTACTACGTCACCAAGGGCGCCGTCCACTACATGGGCAAGGACGGACCCTCGGTCGCCGTGCCCGGCCCGGCGGGGGAGCCGCGCGAGGGCTATTCGGGCTACGCCCTGTCCAAGGACGGCACGCAGATCGCCGCCAAGACCTCGACCGGCATCTCGGTGGCCGGGCTGACGGCGCAGGGGCGCTGGCAGGAGGTCATCCAGGGCGCGAAGCTGACCCTGCCGACGTGGCACCGGGACGGCTCTCTGTGGACCTATGACCAGGAGAACTCCGTCCTGCTGCGCTACGACCCGTCCAGCGGGAAAGCCCCCGAACGGGTGGCCGCCCCCAAGCTGACCGGCCTGGACGTCACCCGGCTCAGGATCGCCAGGGACGGCGTGCGGGTGGTGGTGATGACAGGGGAGAACACCGTCCAGATCGGCGCGCTGACCGGCGAGGCCGGGGGGACGATGCTGGGGAACTTCCAGTTGCTGACCACCACCACGGCGGGCAACAAGATCCTCGACGTCGCCTGGAGCGATGACGAGCACCTGCTCGTACTGGTGGGGAGCAAGGCCGGGCAGACCCTCAACGAGATCAACGTGGGGGACGGTGAGGTCGTGGGGGTGCCGTTGAACGACGTGAACGATCCGGTGACATCGGTGGCGGCGCTGGACGATCGCGTGCTGGCGGAGGCCGACACGGACCAGAGCACCAAGATCTACGAGCTCAACCAGGACCGGCAGACCTGGACCGTCAAGATCGAGTCCGACGCCGGCTCCCCCCTCTTCCCCCTCGGCTGACCCACCTTCCTGGCCCTGCGCCCTCGGGTGGTGGTGGCGCGGAATTGTCGGTCGCGGGCGGCATCCTGGTGCGCGTGCTGAGCGCCGTACTGGATCTCGTCCTGCCCCAAGCCTGCGCCGGCTGCGGCGCCAAAGGGGCGCGGTGCTGCCCGGGGTGCCTGGCCGAGCTCATCGGCGCCCCGGCGCGGCGGCTGCCCGAGCCTGTGCCGCGCGGCCTGCCCGACTGCTGGTCGGCGGCCCCGTACGAAGGCGCGGTGCGCAGGGCGATCGTGGCGTACAAGGAGCGGGGCGCGGTGGTGTTGGCGGGGGTGCTGGCGGAGGCCGCGGCGTTCACCGTCGTGCGGGCGGTCGGCGGCACCGGGGCGTCCTGGGCGGACCGGACGTTCGCGGTGGTGCCGGTGCCCAGCGGGCGGCGGACGCGGCGGCATCGGGGGCACGATCCGGTAGGGCGGTTGGCGGTGCTCGTCACGGGGCGGCTGCGGGCGTTCGGCATGCGGGCCGAGACCTGGGCAGCCCTCGGCCAGGCGAGGCGGGTCGCCGACCAGGCGGGGCTGAGCTCCGCTGAGAGGAGCGCCAATCTCGCCGGGTCACTCCAGGTCCCGGAGGCCGCGAAAGGCCCTCCAGCGGCCTGTGCGCTGCTCCTGGACGACATCGTCACGACCGGGGCGACCCTCGTCGAAGCCACGAGGGCGCTGCGTTCCGCCGGGGTGCGGGTGCCGCTGGCGGTGACCGTGGCCGCGACACGCCGAAGATCTTGAAAAGGATTACGGTCACGCTGTGTAAAGAAAGATCCAAATCATGACCCTCACCTGGAGGTCACATGTCACTTCCCCCAGGGCCGCGATGGGGCTGCTCGGCAGGCTGGAAGCCAGCGCTCATAAGCGTTGCCGATCGGTTAAATAGGGCATTTATGGCCCTCCATATACCCCGGGAAAGTCACGGTACGTGATCCTTTGGCCGATCCTCCGGCTGACATTCGCCCTGGATGCGGATAGCGTTCTGACATGGCACCCGTTCGGGTCCGTGGTTGCGCAGGGCCGGTGATCCCGGCTCTGCTAGCCGATGCCAGCCGCAGGCAAAACGGTCCACGTAAGGCGACTCTTTGTCGACCGATCACGGTGCGGCTTAGGGGTAAGTCCTGCCTTCCCGAGGGTCCAGATGTCCCTCGCCAGAAGAGAAGGGCAGTAGTGGCGACAGAGCTGCGAGACCCTCAGCAGGCGAATGTGGGGTCGAAGACCAGGTCGGCCGGGCGGGTGCCGCCAGAGTTCCCGAGGACGCAGAGTCGGAAGAGGGTAACGGTGAGAGAAAGGCAGACAGCAGACCTCGTCCGACGCGCACGTTGTCGGACGCTCTTGCTCAGTCGTTAGACCGAAAGGGGGGCTGTTGCATGGACATCATCGTCAAGGGCCGGCACACAGGAGTGAGTGATCGGTTCCGAGACCAAGTGACGACCAAGCTGGCCAGGATCGAACGTCTGGACAACAAACTCATCCGAGTCGATGTGGAGGTGTCCAAGGAACGCAACCCGCGTCTCGCCGATCAGCGCGAGCGCGTCGAGCTCACCATTCACTCCCGAGGACCGGCCATTCGCGCCGAAGCCTCGGCCGACGACCGGTTCACAGCCCTCGACATGGCTCTCGACAAGCTGGAAGGCCGCCTCAGGAGACTGGCCGACCGGCGCAAGGTCCATCACGGCAACCACTGCCCGCCCTCGGTGGCGGAGTTCACCGCGACGCTCCCCGACGTCGCCGACCTGGCGCCCCGGACGGAGCCCACCGTCCCCGAGCAGCAGGCCGAGCCCGACGAGGACGAGCTGGCGCGGAGCGACCAGCAGTACGACGACATCGTCCCGATAGAGATGGACGGCGAAGGGCCGCTCGTCGTACGGGAGAAGTTCCACAAGGCGGAACCCATGACCATCGACCAGGCTCTCCTCGAGATGGAGCTGGTCGGACACGATTTCTACCTCTTCCGTGACAAGGAGAGCGGCCAACCGTGTGTCGTTTACGCCAGACGCGGCTATAACTACGGCGTGTTGCGGCTCGTAGAGCCCTGATCGCACGCTAAAAGATCTTCTCGACCACCCGAGAACCGCGGCCACGTGCCATCATGGCGGTTCAACGGCTCTGGCCCCCCGACGAGGAGGAGACGTGAGCGAGCTCAGTCAGGTTCAGATGAGCGAGCGAAGCGAGGGTAAGGCAGTCGCGAGGCACCCCGAGGAGGCCTCGTGACCGAGTCCGGCGAGGCTCGCCCGTCAGCGAGCGAGCCGATCCGCGTGCTGATCGTTGACGATCACGAGCTGATCCGGCGGAGCCTGGCGCTCGCGCTGGCCGCCGAGCCCGACATCGAGGTGGTCGGTGAGGCGAGCGACGGGCAGGAGGCGGTCGAACTAGCCGATCGCCTCATGCCCGACGTCGCCCTCATGGACGTGCGCATGCCGCGGCAGGACGGGATCGAGGCCACGAAGGGCATCAAGGCCTCCGTCCCGAGCACCCGCATCATCATGCTGACGGTGAGCGACGAAGAAGAGGATCTCTTCGAGGCCATCAAGGCGGGGGCCACCGGCTACCTGCTCAAGGACGTCCAGATCAACGACGTTCCGGCCGCCGTGCGCGGCGTCCACGAGGGACAGTCGTTAATCAACCCGGCGATGGCGGCCAAGCTCATCAGCGAGTTCGCGAACATGAGCCGCAAGGAGGCCGAGCGCCCGCCCCAGCTCCCCGTGCCCCGGCTGACCGACCGCGAGATGGAGGTCCTGCGGCTGGTGGCCAAGGGGATGAACAACCGCGAGATCGCCAAGCAGCTGTTCATCTCCGAGAACACCGTGAAGAACCACGTGCGCAACATCCTCGACAAGCTGCAGCTGCATTCGCGGATGGAGGCAGTGGTCTACGCCGTGCGGGAGCGCATGCTGGAGATCACCTAGCGGGGCGCCCGGCTCTCCGAGCAGTTCAGGCCCCTATCGCCCCGACGCCGGCGCCTGGTGCTGTGGGATGCTGGTCGGGTGACGTCGTTGGAGGACCTCGTACGGTTGCGCCGCGCCCGCGACCTGATGGACCGCGACTACGCCAAGCCGCTCGACGTTCCGGCGCTGGCGGGTGTCGCCTTCATGTCGCCGGGCCATTTCTCCCGCAGCTTCCGCGCCGCCTTCGGCGAGACGCCGTACAGCTACCTGATGACGCGCCGGATCGAGCGGGCCAAGGCGCTGTTGCGGCGGGGTGACCTGTCGGTGACGGAGGTCTGCTTCGAGGTGGGCTGTACCTCGCTGGGGTCGTTCAGCTCGCGGTTCACCGAGCTGGTCGGCGAGACCCCGAGCTCGTACCGGGCCCGCCCCCACGACGAGGGCGCCGCCATCCCGGCCTGCATAGCCAAGATCTACACACGCCCGGTGCGCAACGGCGAAGCGAGAACCACCCCTCGCCGGTAGCGTGAGGTGCATGGACCTCAAGCTCTCAACGTGCTTCATCGCCGTCGACGACCACGACAAGGCGATCGCCTTCTACCGGGACGTTCTCGGCCTTGAGGTACGCAACGACGTCGGCTTCGAGGGGATGCGCTGGGTGACGGTCGGCCCGCCGTCGCAGCCCGATGTGAGCATCGTTCTCGAACCGCCTCTCGCGGATCCCAGCGCCTCGCCCGCCGACAAGGAGGCCATGGCAGAGCTCCTGGCGAAGGGCCTGCTGCGGGGTGTCATCTTCGAGACCGACGACTGCGACGCCACCTTCGAGCGCATCAGCGCCGCGGGCGGCGAGGTGCTGCAGGAGCCGATCGACCAGCCGTACGGCGTGCGTGACTGCGCCTTCCGCGATCCCTCCGGCAACATGCTGCGCTTCAACCAGTCCCGCAAGCGGTGAGCGGACCGGTCGCCATCCTGCGGGCGACCGGAAGCCCCTGGTCACAGGCGGCCCTGTCGCTTGCGGCGGAACGCGGCACGCAGCCCCGCCCCAGCTCCGCCTGCGCCACGTGGTGCGCGGGAGGTCGGCGGGTGGTGGATCAGCGCGGCGCGTTCAGGAGGGGGATGAGCTCCGGCGGGTCGGCCCGCTCGACGCGTACGGCCTCGCAACCCACCCACTCGGCGGCCGACCACAGGGCCTCGCTGAAGGCGTCGGCCCACTTGGCGGCCGAGAGGCCCGGCTCCAGGTGGAGCTGCCTGATGACCAGGGTGCTGCCCTCGCGGGCCGGGTCGACGCGGCCGATCAGGCGGCCGCCGGCGAGCACCGGCATCGTGAAGTAGCCGTGGACGCGCTTGTGCTTGGGGACGTACAGCTCGAGCGTGTACTGGAAGCCGAAGACGCGCTCGGTGCGGCCGCGGTGCCAGATGAGGGAGTCGAACGGCGACAGCAGCGTCGTGCGGTGACGGCCGCGCGGCTCGGACTCCAGGGCCGCCGGGTCCGCCCAGGCATTGGGCCTGCCCTTCTTGCCCGGCCAGCCCGTGACCGTCACGGGCGCCAGGCCCGCGGCGCCGCTGTGCAGGAGCTCGTCGAGGACGGCCGCCTGCTCGCCCCTGAGACGGAGGAAGTCGAGCAGATCGGTCCGGTTGGCCACGCCCAGCGAGCGCCCTGCCACGGCGGCCAGGCGGCTGATGCACTCCTCGTCGGAGAGGTCCTCGGCCAGCAGGTCGGCCGGGACCACGCGCTCGGCGAGGTCGTAGACGCGC
This sequence comes from Nonomuraea helvata, assembly GCF_039535785.1. Classification (NCBI taxonomy): domain Bacteria; kingdom Bacillati; phylum Actinomycetota; class Actinomycetes; order Streptosporangiales; family Streptosporangiaceae; genus Nonomuraea; species Nonomuraea helvata. Next base: position 211,723 of record NZ_BAAAXV010000009.1, on the reverse strand, counting down.
CGCCAGCCGACGCGGCGGCTGCAGACCAGCTCGCCGATGTCGAGCAGCCACTCCAGGCCGATCTTGGAGTCGGACCAGTCCCACCACGGGCCGCCGTTCTTGGCGCCGCCGACGTCGGTGGTCGTGAGCGGGCCCTGCTCGCGGACCTGCGCGAGGAGCTTGTCGACGCCGTCGGGGACCTCGTGCCAGCGGTAGCGCCTCTTGAGGTATGCCCGGCGCCTGAACGCATAGAGCGGCCAGTGCTCGATGGGCAGGATGCAGGCGGCGTGGCACCAGTACTCGAAGCTCTGGGCGGGGTTGTGCCAGTAGGCCCGCTCGATCTTGGGCCTGCCCACCGCGCCCAGGCGGGCGTATGCGACCAGCTCGTGGGAGCGCGCCAGGACCGAGATCGTGTCGAGCTGCACGGCGCCCAGCCTGCGCAGCATGGCGTGCGCGCCGCCCTTGCGGGCGTCGGCGCCGATCAGGCCCTGCGCACGGAGGACGATTCGGCGCGCCTCGTCGGGGGTGAGCTCGGTGACACCGGTCATGGGGGAAGTTCCGTACGACGTTGCATGCGAGCAATTTGACCTGCACCTCGCCCTGAAGGGACGAGGATTCCCGTGCCGCCTGCGGCGGCAACCCACAGCGCTGGACGCCATAGGTTATGGAACGGGGTGCTTGACGCTTCACAGACCGGGCAACCCCGAAGTCTCCACGTCCTGAGACGACCAGCCCGGCCGCCTTGTTCCATAAAAGCGATCTCCCGCGCGGCTTGGTTATCGCTCGCTTGTTCGACCGCCACTGACTGTAGACCCGGCCACGTCACTGCTGCAAGTGATTTCGGCAAGGTTCCGGGTCCGCTGTGCGCTCCGGTCTACCCCGCCTTCGGCGGGCCATCCCCTGGCGGGGCCGCATTCATCCACGGCCTGAAGGCCGATGGCTTTCTGCGGGTTCTTGGTAACGGCGACGACCGACAGAAACGGCGTTGCGGATGCCTCGCCTCCGGGGGCGATGTCAGTCGCCGGGGAAGCATGAGCGCCGGAGACACGCCCGGGATCCGGGACGCCGGCAGGGCACCCGTTGGGGCGGGTGCCCTGCTCTGCGGAGCCTGCGTCAGCGGTGATCCTCAGCGCGCATGCCCACGCGCGGCGCGTCGATCACGACATCGGTGGTGATGTTGAAGACCAGGGCCAGGATGCCACCCACGACGAACACGCCGGCGCCGACCCAGACGAGCATCCAGTTGGCGGCCGTCATGCCGAAGCCGGCCACCACGGTGCCCACGATCATCACGGTCACCGCCAGCCACGATGACGCACGACCGCCGTGACTGCCGAGATTCTCCGCGTGCTCCGACTTCGTCCCCTCAACCATGCCTAATCCTTCCTTTGCCGGTTATCGCGCTTATTGGTGCGAGCCGGCTCTCAACCGGCATACCCTCTGCCTTGCCCCATTCTCCCAGACAGGTCAGGCGCCCTCGTCGGCACGGTGGCTGTGTCTGGTTGCGGAACCGCCTACGATGGCAACGGGGAAGTTTGTCTCGGCCTCTCCTCCTGGCGACGCCGCCGGGGTAGACCTGCGAGGAGCTTTACATAAAGTGGCAGCCATTCTCGACAAGATCCTACGTGCCGGCGAAGGTAAGACCCTGCGCAAGCTCAAGCGGATTGCAGACCAGGTCAACTCCATCGAGGACGACTTCACGAGCCTGTCCGACGCGGAGTTGCGTGCGCTGACGGCCGAATTCAAGCAGCGCCACGCAGACGGCGAAAGCCTCGATGATCTGCTTCCCGAAGCGTTCGCGACCGTGCGCGAGGCGGCCCGCCGCGTGCTCGGCCAGCGGCCGTACGACGTGCAGATCATGGGCGGCGCCAACCTTCACCTTGGCAACATCTCGGAGATGAAGACCGGTGAGGGCAAGACGCTGACCTGTACGCTGCCGGCGTACCTCAACGCGATCTCCGGCAAGGGCGTCCACGTCGTCACGGTCAACGACTACCTGGCCAAGCGCGACGCCGAGACCATGGGTCGCATCCACCGCTTCCTCGGCCTCGAGGTCGGCTGCATCATCGCCGGCCAGCAGCCGGACGAGCGGCGCAAGCAGTACGAGGCCGACATCACGTACGGCACCAACAACGAGTTCGGTTTCGACTACCTCCGCGACAACATGGCCTGGTCGCTGGAGGAGTGCGCGCAGCGCGGCCACAACTTCGCGATCGTCGACGAGGTCGACTCGATCCTGATCGACGAGGCCCGCACGCCGCTGATCATCTCCGGCCCCGGCGAGCAGTCGGGCAAGTGGTACCAGGAGTTCGCCAAGATCGCGCCGCGGCTGCGCAGGGGCGTCGAGGCGAAGAACCCGGGCGAGGAGAGCACCGGCGACTACATCGTCGACGAGAAGAAGCGCACGGTCGGCATCCTGGAGTCCGGCGTCGAGAAGGTCGAGGACTGGCTCGGCATCGACAACCTCTACAAGCCCGAGCACACCCACCTGGTCGGCTTCCTGAACAACGCGCTCAAGGCGAAAGAGCTGTTCAAGAAGGACAAGGACTACATCGTCGCCGACGGTGAGGTGCTGATCGTCGACGAGTTCACCGGCCGCATCCTCCACGGGCGCCGCTACAACGAGGGCATGCACCAGGCCATCGAGGCCAAAGAGGGCGTGAAGATCAAGGACGAGAACCAGACTCTCGCCACGGTCACCCTGCAGAACTACTTCCGCCTGTACGACAAGCTCGCCGGCATGACCGGTACGGCCGCCACCGAGGCCAACGAGTTCCACCAGACGTACAAGCTGGGCGTCGTCCCCATCCCGACCAACCGCCCGATGGTCCGCAAGGACCAGGCGGACGTGGTCTACAAGAACGAGGACGCCAAGTTCAACGCGGTGGTCGACGACATCAAGCAGCGCTACGAGGCCGGGCAGCCGGTTCTCGTCGGCACCACCTCGGTGGAGAAGTCGGAGCGGCTGTCCAAGGCGCTCAAGCGCCGTGGCGTGCCGCACGAGGTGCTCAACGCTAAGAACCACGCGCGTGAGGCGTCGATCATCGCCGAGGCCGGGCGCAAGGGCGCCGTCACCGTGGCCACCAACATGGCCGGTCGAGGCACCGACATCATGCTGGGCGGCAACTCCGAGTTCCGCGCCGACCTCGAGCTGCGCCAGCGCGGCCTCGACCCGGTCGAGACGCCGGAGGAGTACGAGAAGGCCTACCCCGAGGCGCTGGAGAAGGCCAGGGCGGCGGTCAAGGCCGAGCACGACGAGGTCACCAAGCTCGGCGGCCTCTACGTCCTCGGCACCGAGCGCCACGAGTCCCGCCGCATCGACAACCAGCTCCGCGGCCGCTCCGGCCGTCAGGGTGACCCGGGCGAGTCGCGGTTCTACCTGTCGCTCGGCGACGACCTCATGCGCCTGTTCAACTCGGCCAGGGTCGAGATGATCATGACCAGGTTGCAGATCCCCGACGACCAGCCGATCGAGTCCAACATCGTCTCCAAGGCGATCGCCTCCGCCCAGCACCAGGTCGAGCAGCAGAACTTCGAGATCCGCAAGGAAGTTCTGAAGTACGACGAGGTGATGAACCGCCAGCGCAAGGTCATCTACGCCGAGCGCCTCCGCGTGCTGGAGGGCGCCGACCTGCACGAGCAGGTGCGCGGCTTCATCGGCAACGTGATCGAGGGCTACGTGCAGGGCGCCACCTCCGAGGGCTTCGCCGAGGAGTGGGACCTCGACAAGCTCTGGAAGGCGTTCGGCGAGCTCTACCCGATCTCGGTGCGGATCGACGACCTCATCGAGGAGGCCGGCTCCCGTGAGGAGCTGTCCGCCGAGTTCATCACCGAGAAGGTCAAGGCCGACGCGCTCGCGGCGTACGACAAGCGCGAGGAGGAGTTCGGCCCCGAGACCATGCGCGACCTGGAGCGCCGCGTGATTCTCTCGGTCCTCGACCGGAAGTGGCGCGAGCACCTCTACGAGATGGACTACCTGCGCGAGGGCATCGGCATGCGGGCCTACGCGCAGAAGGACCCGCAGATCGAGTACCAGCGCGAGGGCTTCGAGATGTTCGCCGCGATGCTCGAGGGCATCAAGGAGGACTCCGTCGGCTTCCTGTTCAACCTCGAGGTGGAGGTGCAGGAGAACCCGATCGTCGAGGAGGAGGACGCGGCCATCGCGGAGACCCGCTCGATCATCGCGCGCGGGCTGCGCGGCCCCGAGCGGCCGGCCGAGCTCGAATACTCGGCGCCCGGTGAGCAGGGCGAGGTCGAGCACGTCAAGGTCCGCACCACTTCGGCGGAGCGGGCGGCGTACGGCAACGTGGAGCGTAACGCGCCCTGCCCGTGCGGCTCCGGCAAGAAGTACAAGCGCTGCCACGGCGATCCCAAGAACGCCGCCTGACAGCTCTTCTGAGACCCCCACCTCGGTGGGGGTCTCTTCCTTTTCCAGGCCGTCTCGAAGCCCTAAGCCGTCTCGAAGTCCGTGCAGAGCCATCGCACGCCTCTCCGTTCGAGGCGTACGGCGAGTACGTGGTCGCGCTCCCCGCAATGGATGAGCAGGCACATCTCCACCACGCCGTCGCGGGGCTCCTTCACGTGCACGCTTCCCGCGAACGGCGGCCGGGCCGTCTGGATCATCGGCCCCGCCTGGATGAGCTCCCGGTAGGCGCGGTCCGTGAGCTTGTCGGCCACGGTCTCCGCAGGACGCCGGCCCGCCAGCACCTCGGCCAGGGCCTGTCCCAGGTGGCGCAGCCTGCGCTCGTCGGGGACGGCCCCTGGCGGCCCCCAGACCATCGGGTCCAGGGCCAGGGCGCCGTGGGTCCGGGGAGTCTCGGGCGGCTGGTCCTCGTCGTACGCGGGCTCGGGGGCGGGGGTGATGCCGACGCGGGGGGCGGGTGACACGCATCCTCCAAACTCTTGAGCGAAGAAACAATCGCTTTAAGGAGTTTTCGGGCTGGCCGAGGAATACGAATGCCGCCAACTTCTTCAAGCGTCGATGGAGTTTGTCCGGGTTTGGTGGAGGAAGGCGCTGGAAGTTGGATTCCCTGGCGTGGAGAGCGTGAGGCCTCCGCTATGCCCGAAACGGCACTGAGGGCTGTCCCCAACCGTTCTAGACGCGCACAGACGTGGTTAGGTTTCGCCCGAATCGACGTCCGGCTCGGGTTCGCGGCCCGGGGTCATGATGTTGAGCTTGCGGATGAGGAACGTGAAGACCACGTAGTACACCACTCCGTAAACGACGCCCAATATCAGTATTCCGGCAAGGTTCGCGGTATTCGCCTTGCTGGCGTTCAGCAGCATGTCCAGCAGGCCCGCTGAGAAGCCGAAGCCCAGTTGGCCGCCGATCAACGTGGTCAGGGCCATGGCCAGGCCGGTCAGCACGGCGTGCACCACCAGCAGCAGGGGCGCCACGAAGATGAAGGCGAACTCGATCGGCTCGGTGATCCCCGTGACGAAGGACGCCAGGGCGGCCGACAGCATGATGCCGCCCACCGTGGCCCGGCGGTGCGGCGGGGCCGCGCGCCACATGGCCAGGGCGGCGGCGGGCAGGGCGAACATCATGATCGGGAAGAAGCCGGCCATGAACTGGCCGGAGTGCGGGGCGCCGCCGAAGTAGCAGTTCCAGTCGCCGCCCAGCACACGGCCGCCGACCTCGCACTGCGGCACCACGTACCAGACGACCGAGTTGACGAAGTGGTGCAGGCCCAGAGGGATCAGCAGGCGGTTGACCAGGCCGTAGATCCCGGTCCCTATCGGGCCGATCGAGGTCAGGGCCTCGCCCGCGTGGCGGATCCACTCGCCGATCACCGGCCAGAGCCAGCCGAAGAGCACGCCGATGACCAGCGCCATGATCGAGGTGATGATCGGTACGAATCTGCGCCCACCGAAGAACGCCAGCCAGGACGGCAGCTTGATCCGGTGGAAGCGCTGCCAGAGCAGCGCGGTGACCAGGCCCATGACGATGCCGCCGAGGACCTTGGTCGGGTTCTGCATGCCGTAGTCGATGACCTCCTTGACGCCCTGGGCCTGGACCTCCTTGACGAGGATGGTGTCCCTGATGTCCGAGCCGAAGAACATCACCTTGCTGACCCGGTCGAAGACCAGGTAACCGACCACGGCGGCGAGCGCGGTGGAGCCGTCGGACTTTCGGGCGAAGCCGATCGCCACCCCCACGGCGAACAGCAGCGGCAGGTTCTCGAGGAGCGCCGCGCCGGCCGCGGCCAGCACCTCGGCCACCTGGTTCATCCAGGCGAACCCGGCCACGTCCGCCAGGCCTCCCGGCTCGGCGCCGTTGGAGCCCAGCATGTCGGGCTGGCCGAAGCGCAGCAGCAGGGCTGCTGCGGGCAGGGCGGCGATGGGCAGCATGAGGGAGCGGCCCAGCCGCTGGAGCACGGTCATCACACGAGCGAACGGCGAAGGCCGGGCGGCGGTGGTCTCGTTCACCGGGCGTTCCTCCGAGCCGGGTGAGGCCTCAGCCCCGTCTTACGGGCATTTCCAGGATGGTGCGTAGCTGGTAGCGGTCCGCGCGGTAGGTGGACACGCCCAGCTCCGCACAGACCCCACCGGCGAACGACCTGCGTTGCAGCAACAGTACGGCCCCGCCACGCGGCAGCTTCAGCAGGTCGGCGTCGCTCGGGTCGGCGATGCCGCCGTCGATGGTGAGCTCGCCGGCGTCCATGACCAGGCCGTAGCGGCTCTCCAGCAGCTCGTACAGCGATTTGTCCGACAGATCCAGGGAGCCCAGGTCGGGCGCGAGCTTGACCGGGATGTGCGCCCGTTCGATGGACAGCGGCTCCCCGTCGGCCGTCCGCAGCCGCTCGATGAAGTGCACCTCCTCGCCCGGCTGGATCCCCAGCTCCTTGGCCAGGTGGGCGCTGGCCCGCACGATCCGGCGGTCGAGGTCGCGCGAGCCCGGGATCATGCCTCGTGCCCGCATGTCGTCGGTGAACGACGTCAGCTGCAGGGCCAGTTCGATCTTGGGCCGCGCGACGAACGTCCCCTTGCCCGGCACGCGATGCAGGCGGCCCTCGGACACGAGATGGTCGACGGCCTGCCGCACGGTCATCCTGGACAGGCCGAAGCGCTGGCAGAGCTCCCGCTCGGACGGGATGGCCGCCCCGATGCTGAGCTCGTCGCTGTCAATGAGGTCCAGCAGGATCTCGCGTAGCTGGAAGTACTTGGGCACCGGGCTGTCCGGATCGATGTGCGCCACGGATCCTCCCCTCGATGATCAAATAAGAAATCTGCGATACGGACTGCCGCTACGGGCCTTTACCAGGCACAAGGGTAGGGCGGCAGTCTGCTGAGCAGATTTCTTGTTTGTTGGACATCAGCTATGGTTCGTACTGGTCTAGTCCGGACTAGACCACATGTCGCAAAAGACGGTCAAGTCCGCACCTCAGCCGATCAAGGAAAGAGTCCGAGATGACCACGAAGATGCGCAGCGAGATCGCCGAGCAGCCGGCCGCGCTGCGGGCCACGCTGGACGCCCTGCTGCCGAGGGTCGGTGAGGTGAGGGCGGTGGCCGAGCAGACTCGCCAACTGCTGTTCATCGCACGGGGCACCTCCGACAACGCAGCAGTGTACGGGCGGTACCTGGTCGAATCACACGCGGGCCGCCTGGCCGCGCTCGCCGCGCCCTCGATCGCGACCACGTACAAGCGCCGGCTCGACCTGGACGGGGTGCTGGCCGTCGCGATCTCCCAGTCGGGGCGCACGGAGGAGATCGTCGAGACGCTGGCCTGGGCCAAGGAGTGCGGGGCCACGACCGTCGGCATCACGAACGGGGGCGAGCAGAGCCCCCTCGCGCAGGCCGCCGACGTGGCTCTGTGCACGGTCGCCGGGGAGGAGAAGGCCGTTCCCGCGACCAAGACGTACACGACGCAGCTCGCCGCGCTGGCCGTGCTCGCGCTGGGCCTGGGCGCCGACGTGGACGCGGACGACCTGCGGCGGGTGCCCGAGGCGGTGGAGAAGCTGATCGCCGAGCCGGGCGATCTGGACGCCGTGGTCGAGGGGCTGTCCGACAAGCCGGGCGTCGTCGTGTCCGGGCGCGGGCTGGCGTTCTCGACGGCCCTGGAGACGGCGCTGAAGCTCAAGGAGGCGTGCTACCTGCACGCCATGGGCCTGTCGTACGCCGACCTGCTGCACGGCCCCATCGCCGTGGTCGACGCCGACACCCCGGCGCTGCTGGTCGCCGCCCAGAACAGCCCGACGCTGTCCGGGACGATCGCGCTGGCCGAGCGGGTGGTGGCCGCGGGCGCGGCGGCGTACACGATCGGGGGCGGCGAGGCGCTGGCACGGGCGGGCACGGCCGCGCTGAACGGCCCTGACCTGCCCGAATGGGTGGCGCCGATGGGCCTGATCGTGCCGGGGCAGCTGCTCACGGAGGCGCTGGCCCGCCGGCTCGGCATCGATCCCGACGCGCCGCGCGGGCTGAACAAGGTCACCCAGACCGACTGAAATAGCCTGGGCACGAGAGCGAGGGAGGGCCGGATGGCGGCGGATGCGAATGCGATCATCGCCGGGCTCGGCGGCGCCGACAACATCATCGAGATCGAGCCCTGCATCACCCGGTTGCGTACGGAGGTGCATGACGCGTCCAAGGTCGACCAGGCCGCGCTCAAGGCGGCGGGTGCGCACGGTGTGATGGCAGCGGGAAACGTGGTCCAGGTCGTCGTGGGGCCTGAGGCGGACACCATCGCCAGCGACATCGAGGACATCATCGGCTAAGGGCGAGATCATGACGACTGTTCTCGCCCCGGTCGAGGGGGAGGCCGTGCGGCTGGCCGCCGTGCCCGATCCGGTGTTCTCGGCGGGGCTCGTCGGGCCGGGAGCGGCGATCGATCCGCTCAGGGGCCCGGGGAAGGCCGTGGCCCCCATCGCGGGAAAAATCATGAAACTGCATCCGCACGCGTACGTGATCGTGGGAGACGACGGCAAGGGCGTGCTGGTGCACCTGGGCATCGACACCGTCCAGCTCAGAGGCGAGGGGTTCCAGCTCCTGGCCGCCGAGGGGGACAGGGTGAGCGCCGGGCAGCCCGTCGTGGCCTGGGACCCGGCGGTCATCGAGGCGGGCGGGCGCTCTCCCGTCTGCCCCGTCGTGGCACTCGACGCCGACTTCGTGAGCGGAGTCGCTGAGGGGGCAGTGCATGTGGGAGACGAGCTTTTCCGATGGGACTAGCCACGGCGGCCGAGGCGTCACAATGAACGGGCGCTATCACATGAAAGGTCCGGCTGGTCTGGACCGGCACAGAAGGAGGAGTAATGGCTGAGCGCAAGGTCACCGTGGCCGCGGAGGTAGGGCTGCACGCCCGACCCGCCGCGACGTTCGTCCAGCGGGCCAAGAAGGCCCCCATGGACATCACGGTGACGAAGTCCCACGGCGGGGAGAAGGTCAACGGCAAGAGCATCCTCGCCATCATGGCGCTCGACGTCAGGCAGGGTGAGACCGTCGTGATCAGCGCGGAGGGCGAGGGCTCGGAAGAGGTCCTCGACGAGCTGGCCGAGATCGCCGGCACGCCATGAACCTGCGGGGGGTGGGGGTCAGCCCGGGCATCGGGCACGGCCCCGCTTACGTGCTCACCGCCTCCGTGCCCGAACCCCCCGAGGGCGCCACCTACACCGGCGAGGCTGAGCAGGAGAAGGAGCGCGCGATGGTCGCGCTCACGCAGGTCGCGGGCGAGCTGGAGGCCCGCGGCAACCGTGCGGGCGGCGAGGCCGAGGAGATACTCAAGGCCCAGGCGCTGATGGCCGAGGACCCCGGGCTGGTTGTGAAGGTGCGAACGCTGATCGACCGCGGCCTGGCCGCCCCCAGGGCGGTCTTCGAGGCCTTCACGAAATATCAGGCCGTGCTGGCCGGCTCCGGCGGCTACCTGGGCGAGCGGGCCGCCGACCTCGACGACATCAGGGACCGCGTGATCGCGATCCTCTACGGTCACGCCATGCAGGGGCTCCCGATCTCTCCCAAGGAGCCGTACGTGCTGGTCGCCAGGGACCTCGCGCCCGCCGACACGGCGCTGCTGCGCAAGCAGGACGTCGCCGCGTTCGTCACCGAGGAGGGCGGGCCCACCAGCCACACCGCGATCATCGCCAGGGCGATGGGCGTGCCCGCCGTCGTGGCCTGCGGGGGCGCGACCGCCATCCCGCCGGGCGTCCGGGTGATGGCCGACGGCACCTCGGGAGACGTGCGCGTGGAGCCCGCCGCGTCCGACGTGGCCGAGGCGGTCGGCGCCGACACCGCCAGGCAGACCGCGTTCGCCTCGGCGAAGGGCCCCGGCAGGACCGCCGACGGGCACGCGGTTCCGCTGCTCGCGAATATCGGCGGCCCCTCCGAGCTCGACGACGCCGTCAGCGCCGGCGCCGAGGGCGTCGGGCTCTACCGGACCGAGTTCCTCTTCCTCGACAGGGCCGAGCCGCCCTCCGCCGAGGAGCAGCGGCGCGCCTACCGGGCCGCGCTCGAGGCGTTCCCCGGCGGCAAGGTGGTCGTGCGGACGCTGGACGGCGGTGCCGACAAGCCGCTGGCGTTCCTGCCCGCGCCCGCCGAGCCGAACCCGGCGCTGGGGGAGCGGGGGCTGCGCAGGTTCAGGCGGTTCCCCGAGGTCATGGACGCGCAGCTCGGCGCGCTGGCGGCCGTGGCGTCCCCGGGGCTCCAGGTCATGGCGCCGATGGTGGCCACGGCCGAGGAGGCCGGGTGGTTCGCGCAGGAGTGCCGGGCCAGGGGCCTGAGAGACGTGGGTGTGATGATCGAGATCCCGTCGGCCGCGCTGCGGGCCCGCGAACTGCTCGTCCGGGCGGACTTCGTCTCGATCGGCACCAACGACCTCGCCCAGTACGCCTTCGCCGCCGACCGCCAGGTCGGGGCCGTGAGCGCGCTGCACGACCCGTGGCTGCCCGCGCTGCTCGACCTGGTGGCCATGACCGCGACCGCCGCCTCGGACGCGGGCAAGCCGTGCGGCGTCTGCGGCGAGTCGGCCGCCGACCCGGCGCTGGCCTGCGTGCTCGTCGGGCTCGGGGTCTCCACGCTGTCGATGGGGGCCGCCGCGCTGCCCGCCGTACGCGCGGGGCTGGCCGCGCACACGCTGGACCAGTGCCGCCGCGCCGCCGAGGCCGCGCGGGCACAGCCGACGGCGGCCTACGCGCGTGCGGCGGCCCGCGCCCACCTGCCCGGGCTCGACCGGCTCGGACTGTAACCCGACGCGCCCGGTAGAGGGTAAAGGGAAGGTCTCGGCCGGGTCGTCGGATGGATACCTTTGGAGGCATGCTTCGACGGATCGGTACGGCAGGCCTCCTCACGCTCGCTCTCACCGCCTGTGCCGGCAGCGGCGGATCGGCGGGCGCGACCCCCACCGGAGGCGGCAAGGCCGCGCCGCCCGCGCAGACCACGGCACCCGAGACCGCGACCCCGCAGAGCCCGCCGCAGGCCCAGGGGGGCACAGTCGGGCGCGCCCTGTCGAAGATGAGCGTGCAGGAGAAGGTCGGCCAGCTCTTCATGCCCGTCCTGTACGGCACCGCGGCCGACACGGTGTCGGGCGAGAACCAGGCCAGGTACGGCGCCGGCACCCCGGCCAAGGTGATCGCGAAGTACCATCTCGGCGGCGTGATCCTCTTCCCGCACAACATCAAGGGCGTCGGCCAGGTCGTCGGCCTCACCACCGGCCTGCAGAAGTCGTCCAGGGAGGTCCCGCTCCTGATTGGCACCGACCAGGAGAACGGCCTGGTGGCCAGGATGTCCGCGCTCATGACCGACTTCCCCGGCGCCGCCGAGATCGGCGCGACCAAGGACCCCGACCTGGCCAGGGCCGTGGCCAAGGCCACCGGCGACGAGCTGCGCGCGCTCGGCGTCAACCTCGACTTCGCCCCGGTCGCCGACGTGAACGTGAACCCGGACAACCCGGTCATCGGCCGCCGGGCCTACGGCGACGATCCGGCGCGGGTGGCGAAGATGGTGGCGGCGGCGGTCAAGGGCTTCGGCGCGTCCAAGGTGGCCGCCACCGCCAAGCACTTCCCCGGCCACGGCGACACCGACGTCGACAGCCACACCGGGCTGCCCGTGATCAAGCACACGAAGGCCCAGTGGGAGCGGATCGACGCGCCGCCGTTCAAGGCCGCCATCGGCGCGGGCGTGGACGCCGTGATGAGCGCCCACATCGTCTTCCCCAAGCTCGACCCGTCGAGGGACCCGGCCACGCTCTCCAAGCCCATCCTGACCGGCCTGCTCAGGCAGAAGCTCGGCTTCAAGGGGGTGATCTCCACCGACGCGCTCAACATGGAGGGCGTGCGCAAGAAGTACGACGACGGGGAGATCGCGGTGCGGGCCGTCCTCGCCGGGGCCGACCTGCTGCTCATGCCGAACGACCTGCAGAAGGCTTATCAGGCGGTGCTGGCGGCGGTGAAGTCCGGCCGGATCTCGCAGCAGCGGCTCGACCAGTCGGTCACCCGGCTGCTCACGCTCAAGCAGAAGCGGGGATTCCTGGCCAAGGCCCCCGTGGCCGACGCGGATGAGGCAGCCCGCGTGCTGCGCTCCGCGGAGCACCGCAAGCTGGCCGCCCGTGCCGCCGGTTAGTGCGAGCCGCGCAGCCCGCTGGCGATGAACATCCCGGCCAGCATGGCGAACAGGAACGCCTGCAGGAACTGGATGAGGATCTCCAGCGCGGTCATCACGATCGTCATCGCCACGCCGAGGACACCGAGGCCCGCGCCCAGCGGGGTGAGCCGCTCGAACAGGAACCAGAAGCCCACCGAGCTGAAGAAGGCCACGATGATGTGGCCGGCGAACATGTTCGCGAACAGCCGGATGAAGTGGGTGAACAGTGACGTGATGAACACCTCGGCCAGGATCATCGGGGCGTAGAGCCCGTACGCCCAGCCCGGCAGGCCGGGCAGGTGCACGATGCCCCGCAGGTAGCCGCGCACGCCGTGGTGCCGGACGCCGAGGTAGATCTTGATGACGTACACGGTGACCGCCAGCACCAGCGGGAAGGCGACGTGCGCGGCCACGGGGAACTGGATGAGCGGGATGACGCCCATCAGGTTCCAGATGAGCACGGTCAGGAAGACCGTGAAGAGGAAGCCCATCCAGCGGTCGGAGTCCTTGCCGAGGTTGGGCTTGGCGATCTGCTCGCGCACGAACTCGTACGCGTACTCGCCGATGCTCTGCCAGCCACGTGGGATGATCTTCGGCTTGGCGAACGCGGCCCAGCACACGGCGATGGCGATGGCCGCGCTGAGCAGGGCGATGAGCACGGGTTTGGTGAGCCATTCCGGGCCGCCGGGGAAGATCGGCGGGAACTGGAACAGCTCGGTTCCGGGGGCGGTCCAGTGATCTGGGGAGGCGGTCAGGCCATTGGAGGCGGTCAGGCCATTGGAGGTGATCAGGCCATTGGAGGCGGTCAGGCCATTGGAGGTGATCAGGATCGTCGTCCGCACGGCGGTCCTTTCTGGTAGCGAGCTATCGCTGGAGAATCACCATAACGGCATATTTCGGACATTCTTTTTGTGGGGTTTTGCCGATTAACAAACGCCGAGTCGTGTAAAGGCGACATCCGGGACTGCTCTACGCTGGAAGCGTGCTTACGGGTGTGCTCATCGACTGGGGCGGGGTGCTGACGACCGGCCTCTCCGACGCCATCGCGCGCTGGATCGCGGCCGACAGGATCGACGGCGACCACTACCGCGACGTGATGCGGAAGATGATCGACCACGCCTACCACGGTGACGGCGAGAGCGTCGTCCACGCGCTGGAGCGGGGTGAGATCGACGGCTCGGCTTTCGAGCGTGACCTGGCCGCGAGGCTGCTGACCGTGGACGGCGTGCCGCCCGTGGCCGACGGGCTGCTGGCCCGGATGTTCGCGGGATTCGAACGCGTTGACGCAATGTACGACATGCTCCGCGAAGTTCGGAAAAATGGTGTCAAAACGTGTTTGGTCTCTAACTCATGGTCGAATGAGTATCCCCGCCACGACTGGGACGAGTTCTTCGACGCGGTCGTGATCTCCGGCGAGGTCGGCATGCGCAAGCCCGAGCCGCGCATCTTCCACCACGCGCTCGAGCAGATCGGGCGCGGCGGCGAGGAGTGCGTGTTCATCGACGACATCGAGGCCAACATCGTGGCCGCCCGCGCGCTCGGCATCGCCGGCATCCACCACAGCGACGCGAACTCGACCATCGCGGAACTCGAGACCCTCCTCCGCCTCACGTTGCGACGGGCATGATAGATCCCTTGCAAGGTTGAGACGGATCCGCAGCGCAGCGAGGACATCCGTCTCAACGCCGCCGAGCGGAGCTCGGCCAGAAAGCACGAAAGGTTCGTCATGCGCGTCTATCTGCCGTGCACTCTCCCGGCACTGGCCACGGCGGTGCAGGCGGGGGAGTTGGGCCCGGCCCCGCTGACCGGCTACGCGGTCACCCCCGCGCTGACCGAGTGGTATGCCTCGGGTGACACCGAGGAGCTCGAATACGTGGCGCTCACCGAGGCGGCTCGCGCCTCGCTGCGGATGCTCGCCGCCGACCTCGCGGACGGCCTCGAGGCCGCGCCGCGGCGCGTGGTGGTCGCGGCCGAGGTGCCCGACCGCTCGGTCTCCGCGGGGGCCGATCTGGAGGAACGGGCGAGAGTACGCCTCGCCGACCCGATCCCGCTGGCCAAGGTGGCCGCGGTGCACATCGACGACCACGAGGCCGGCCCCGACATCGAGGCCGCCGTCGCCGCGCTGCCCGCCGCCGACGCGGGCGACGACGACGCGAGGTTCACCGTGGACGGGGCCGAGGCGCACGAGCTCATGTGGTACGCCACGCAGGAAATTCCCGACTTGCTGCGTTGATAACGGTGAGATCACATAGATCACCGTTCCGTGAACGTCCGGAGCCCGGTCTCGCTAAGGTCCCGACGCAGCACTGTCAGTTAGATGCAAGGAGTCGGTCCCAAGTGAAGCTTCGAGTCGCGGCCGCCGCCGCGGGCGCCATGGCAGCGGTCCTGCTGGCGGGCACGCCCGCGAACGCGCAGGCCAAGCCGTACGACCACCAGGACCCGGCCAAGTCAGGTTGCTGGAACGCGGCCAAGGTGGTCCGGACGGCCGACATCAAGATGCGGCGCGAATCAGTCGGGACGATCAAACTGTGGTGGTCCTTCAAGTGCAAGACCAACTGGGTGGAGATCAGGACATCCTCGGCCGCGACCGGCACCATCAGCGTTTTCGCGGGCGACGGCCGGAATGACAAGTTCAGCTTCAAGGCGGGCAACAAGGGCAAGCACTGGGGGAACATGATCTGGGCGAACAACATGTGCGCCTATGGCCAGGCCTCCGTGCGGTGGAACGGCGGCCGCGGCGGCCAATACGGCTCCGGCAGCACCACCAAGGCCTGCAAGTAGCTCTTCGCGGGAGGCCGTGGCCGGATGGTCGCGGCCCCCGCCCTTGACGTTCATCGAGTTGTCACACGTGCCGTCTAAGCTAGTCGCAACATGACGACGCACATCATCTGGGATTGGAACGGCACCCTCTTCCACGACATCGACGCCGTGGTCGGTGCCACCAACGAGGTCTTCAAGCCGTACGCGCTTCCTGTCCTGACCGCCGAGGGCTTCCGCGCGGTCTACACCCGGCCCATCTGGGTCGCCTACGAGCGCCTGCTCGGCCGTCCCCTGGCCGAGGGCGAGTGGCAGTTGCTGGACGACGGGTTCCACGAGCACTATTTCCGGCTGAGCGAGGTCTGCGGGCTGGCCGACGACGCCGAGCTCGCCCTGACGAGCTGGACGGGCACCCAGTCGCTCTGCTCGATGGCGCCGCACGCCCACCTGGTGCCCAAGGTCGAGTCGTTCGGCATCACCAGGCACTTCAACCGGATCGACGGGCTGCTCGGCACCACGGGCGGCGAGAAGGCCGCGCACATGGTGGCGCACATCGAGTCCATCGCCGTGGACCCCCGCGAGATCCTGGTGATCGGCGACAGCGTGGACGACGGGCTCGCCGCCAAGCACGTGGGGGCCAGGGCGGTGCTCTACACGGGTGGGATGACCACCAGGGCCGAGCTGGAGGGCACCGGCCTTCCCGTGGTCGACACCCTCTCCGCCGCGCTGGAGTACGCGTAGGGCAGTCCATGCCCAAATCGCCCAGGCGCCGAACCCGAGCCGGGCGTTGGCCTTAAGCTCAAGGACTGAACTCGAGCGGCGGCGCACGTCGTACGCTATGCAGCGTCACCCCCAGGAGGCTGCCATCAACCGGCTTGTGCTCTGGAACGTCGACCTGACGCTGGTCGACGTCGCCATCGTGACCAGGGACGCGTACGCCGAGGCGTTCCGCTTCGTGACCGGGCGGCCGCTGGTCAAGCTCGTGCCCCCGATGGGCCGCCCGGACTCCGAGATCGTCTTCGAGACGCTCGCCGTCAACGGCGTCCAGGCCGAGGACGATCACCTGCCCAAGTTCCTGTCGGCGCTCGCCGTGGCCTTCGCCGACCGGCGCGGGCGGCTGGCCAAGGAGGGGCGCATGATGCCGGGGGCGAAGGACGCCCTGAAGGCGGTGTCCAGGCTCGACGGCGTGATCCAGACGGTGCTGACCGGCACCATCAAGAGCAATGCCGTTCACAAGCTCAAGGCGTTCGGGCTGGACAAGCACGTCGACTTCGCGCTGGGGGGATACGGCGAGGAGGTCTACCCCAAGGCGACGCTGCTGCAGGTGGCGCAGTCGCGCGCCAAGCAGCGCCTCGGCACGCCGTTCACCGCGGCCAACACCGTGGTGATCGGCGACTCCACGCGCGACGTGCAGGCGGCCAAGATCGGCGGGGCCGCGATGATCGGGGTCGCCTCCGGTCGCTCCATGGCCGCCGAGCTGCGCGACGCGGGCGCCGACGTGGTGCTGCCCGACCTCTCCAACGCCTCCGAGGTGGTCGCCGCCGTCGCCTCTCTCACCGCCCCCGCCGGCCGCGCCGTCCTCTGAACCGTCCTTCCGGCGGTTCCTGCGGGGTTGTTCTTCGGCCCCGTCCGGGTGCGCGAGCCGTGGGTCGGGACAGGGCGGTCAGGACAGGGCGGTCAGGACAGGGCGGTCAGGACAGGGCGGTCAGGAAGCGGGCGGCGGCGGGGGCGGCCACGGCGGCGCCTGGGCCGGCGCCCTCGGCGATGACCGCGAAGGCCAGGTCGCCCCGGTAGCCGATGAACCACGAGTGGGTCGGCGGCTCCTTGCCCGAGCCGTACTCCGCCGTGCCCGTCTTGCCGGCCGTGCCCTCCGGGAAGCGGACCGCGTGGGCGGTGCCTTCGGTGACGACGGCGGGCATGAGCTTGCGCAGGGCGGCGACCACCCCCGGCTCCAGCGGGCGCGGGTTGTCCGGCTGGGCCCCGGGGATCAGCTCTTCCTTGACGAGGTGAGGGGCGATCCACGCGCCCGAGGCGATGGCGGCCGCGACCGAGGCCATGTTGAGCGGGCTCGCCAGGACGCGGCCCTGGCCGATCGCGGCGGAGGCCAGATCCGTGTCGTCCTTCGGGTCGGGGAACTCCGCGCGGACCGCGGGAACGCCGGGCGTGATCGGGGTGCCGAACCCGAAGCTGCGGGCGACCTCGGCCAGCCGTCCGCCCTTGAGCCGGTCCACGCTCATCTGCCCGAACGTCGTGTTGCACGAGTGCGCGAACGCCTCCTCGAACGACAGCGAGCCGAAGTCCTCGAAGTTCGCGTTGTGGAACGGGAAGCCGCCGATGTTCTGCTCGGCGGGGCACGTGACCCGGCGGGACGGCTCGGTCCCGTCCGCCACCAGCGCGGAGGCGGTCACGACCTTGAACGTCGAGCCGGGCGGGTACTTGCCGAGCAGCGCCCGGTTGAAGCCTCCCGGCCTGTTCACCACCGCGAGGATCTCGCCGGTCGAGGCACGGAGGGCCACCAGTGAGGCGGGCTGGGAGACGCCCTCCAGGGCCTTGGCTCCTGCCCGGTGGACCTTCAGGTCGACGGTGGTCTGGATCGGTCTGTATCCGGCCGCGGGAACGACCGTCTGGATGGGTCGGTCCCCTTCGTAGAGGTCGATCCGGTCGCGGTTCTGCGACTTGAAGCGGTCTGGGAACGTCTGCTTGATGCCCTCCACGAGCTGCTGCACCGAGCCCGGCGCGGACGGGGTGTTGATCGGGGTGCCGTCGGCGGCCAGGACCCGCAGCGGGTCGCCCTGCTGGGTGATGACGCGCAGCGAGCGGCCCTTCCTGAGCAGCGGGTGGATGGTCGCCGGCGTCCAGGCCACCTTCCAGGTGCGGTCGCGCTCGACGAGCTTCAGCTGACCGCTGTAGTCCCAGTCCTCCTGGCCGGTCAGCTTCGCCGCGAAGCTGATCTCCTCTCCGTAGGAGGCGAAGACCCCCGACGCCCTGGGGACGTAGAACTGCGCCCCGGTGAGCTTGAGATCGGTGCGGAAGCGGCGGTGCCAGGTCTCGAAGTCGGCGGGCGGGTCCGCGACCAGGGCGCGCATCCCCGCATAGTCCTGGTCCGACCACGCCGCCAGATACTTGTCGGCCGTCTCTTTCGGCGAGCCCTCCGTGCGCAGCGCCCAGATGACGCCTCCCGCTGCGACTACCGGGACCAGGAGCGCCGGAATGATCCACGGCCACCGGCGGCGCCGCACGTACAGTGTCCCCCTTTGTGGTGCCATGACGCAGAGAACACCAGAGGAAAGGCAGGGGTGTCCAATACTGATATGGCTGCTTCAAAGATATAAATGTGGATATAGTGGCTGGTCGTGGACCTCGTCCGGCATCTACGCTACTTCGCCGTGGTCGCGGAGGAACTCCACTTCGGCAACGCCGCGATCCGCCTCGGCATGGCACAGCCGCCGCTCAGCCAGCGCATCAAGCGCCTGGAGGAGGAGCTCGGCGTGCGGCTGTTCGACCGCTCGGCCCGCCAGGTGCGGCTCACCGAGGCGGGCAGGCTGCTCCTGGGCGAGGCCCGCGAGATCGTGGCCAGGGTGGACCGCCTGCACGAGCTGGCCAGGCAGGGCGAGGGCGCGGTGCTCAAGGTCGGTGTCCCGCCCGACCTGGCCGACGCCGTGATCGCCGCCCTGGTCGCGGGTTTCCGCGAGACCAATCCCGAGGTACGCCTCGCGCCCGCCGAGATCTGGACCGCCGACCAGGTGACGGCGCTGGCGGAGGGGACCATCGACGTGGGCCTGGTCCGCCATCCGGTCTCCGCGCCCGGTCTGCGGTTCGGCCAGGTGCTCGTGCAGGCGCAGGGCGTGCTGCTGGCCGAGGGCGACCCGCTCACCGGCGTCGGGGAGGTGCACCTGGCCGACCTGGCCGGACGTGAGTTGCTGATGCCGCCCCAGGAGGGCGAGCCGGGTCTCTACGCGGAGATGCTCTCGGAGTGCCGCCGCCACGGCTACGTGCCCGTCCAGGTGCACGAGGGGGCGGGGCTGGGTCTGGTGCTGGCGGGGGCGGCGGTGGCGTTCGGCCCGAAGGTGGAGCTCCCGGGGCTCTCCTGGCGGCCGCTGCTAGGCTCGCCGATCACGTGCCGGGTCTCCACCGCCTGGCGTGTGGCGGCGAACGCGGTCAACGACTTCTCGGCCGTGGCCGTACGTACGTTGAAGGAGAGCGCCGGGATGACGGACGAGCGCGCTGTGTCCGTGCGGCGGGTCAGCCGCCGGCCGGGGATGCTGGCATGAGTGAGCGCAGCGAGCGAACAATCAGACACAGCCGGCTGCCGCTCGTGTGCCCGACGAAGGAGGGCGCATGAGCGGCCCGGACTTTGACGCGCTGTTCCGGGCGGCGGGGGTGACCGGCTGGCTGCACGCCGCCGACATCGACTCGGGGCGGCATGTGGGGCACAGGTCGGACGAGCCGGTGCCGACGGCGTCGATGTTCAAGGTGCCGCTGCTGGTGGCGCTCTGCCGGCAGGCCGACGCGGGGCTGCTGGATCTCTCCGAACGGGTGACCGTGACGGCCGGCGACCGGGTGCCGGGGCCGACGGGGATCTCGGTGATGCTCGACGACGTGACGATCTCGCTGCGCGACCTGGCCTACCTGATGATCACGGTGAGCGACAACACCTCGGCCGACCTGCTGCTGCACCGGGTGGGGTTCGACGCGGTCAACGCCGTGCCGGCGGAGTTCGGGCTCGACGGGACGCGGGTGACGCAGAGCGGCCGTGAGCTTCTCGACAGCATGAGCGTCGACGCCGGGCACGCGTGGCCGTTCGTGGATCCCGAGGACATCGCGCGGCTGCGCGTGCTCGACCCCGCGCGGACGAACCGGTCCACCCCCCGCGAGCTGGCCCGGCTGTTCGGGATGATCTGGCGGGACGAGGCGGCCTCGGCGGAGTCGTGCGCCTGGATGCGCGGCGTGTTCAACATGCAGGTGTGGCCGCACCGCCTGGCCTCCGGCTTCCCGTACGACGACGTCGCGGTCAGCGGCAAGACCGGCACGCTGCCCACGCTGCGCGCCGAGTCCGGCGTCGTCGAGTACCCCGACGGCCGGCGCTACGCGGTGGCCGTGGTCACCCGGTCCTTCAGCACCGCGCTCAACCAGCCACGGGCCGACGCCGTGATCGGCACGGCCGCGCGTATGGCGGTGGACCACCTACGGAAATAGCAAGTTATGTGGAAGGTCGGGTATGACTTTCCCCCAAACGGGCGACAGGATGGGGCACATGGTTGCTGAGGGCGCGCTTCTCTGGGAGCCGAGCGAAGAGGTGGTCGCGAAGGCCAGGCTGACCCGCTACCTGGAGTGGCTGGGGCGGCCGGGTCCCTATGAGGACGTGTGGCGATGGTCCGTCGAGCGCCCCGAGGAGTTCTGGACATCGGTCTGGGACTACTTCGACGTGATCGGGGAGCGTGGCGACGGGCCGGTCCTCTCAGGGACGATGCCGGACGCCAGGTGGTTCGAGGGCGGCTCGCTCAACTACGCCGAGAACGCGCTGCGCCGTACGGAGGGCACCGCCGTGGTGTTCGTGTCCGAGGACGGCGCCCGCCAGGAGCTGACCTGGGAGGAGCTGCGCGAGGAGGTGGCCTGCGTCCGTACGGGGCTGGCCCGGCTCGGCGTGCGGCGCGGCGACCGGGTGGCGGCCTACCTGCCGAACATCCCGCAGGCCCTGATCGCCTTCCTGGCGACCGCGTCGCTGGGCGCGATCTGGTCGGCGGGCTCGCCCGACTTCGGGGTGCCGAGCATCGTCGACAGGTTCAAGCAGATCGAGCCCAAGGTGCTCATCGCGGTCGACGGCTACCACTACAACGGCAAGACGTACGACCGCTCCGACGCCGTCAACGAGATCGCCGCCCAGCTGCCCACGCTGCGCGCGACCGTGTGGATCCCCTACCTGGCCGCGCTCGACGAGGGCCGTGCCCCTCAGCAGGCCGAGCCCTCCGAGGCGCGCACCCGGGAGGTGCCGCACGGCGAGGTGATCGGCTGGGAGGGGCTGCGGGCGGAGGAGGGGCCGCTGGAGTTCGAACGGGTGCCGTTCGACCACCCGCTGTGGATCCTCTACTCCAGCGGCACCACGGGGCTGCCCAAGCCGATCGTGCACGGCCACGGCGGCGTCGTCCTGGAGCATCTCAAGTCGCTCGCCTTCCACCAGGACGTGGGCGAGGGCGATGTGTTCTTCTGGTACACCACCACGGGCTGGATGATGTGGAACTACCTCATCGGCGCCCTGCTGGTGGGGGCCACGCCAGTGCTGTACGACGGCGCGGCCACCTATCCGTCGCCGGCCGCCCTGTGGCGGATCGCCGGCTCCGAGGAGGTGACCTACTTCGGGGTCGGGGCGCCGTACATCATGGCCTCGCTGAAGGCGGGGATCCACCCCGAGGGGCTGGAGCGGCTGCGGGGCATCGGCTCGACCGGGTCGCCGCTGCCGCCCGAGGGGTTCGAGTGGGTGGCCTCCGAGCTGCCGGGGATCCCGCTGGGATCCTTCTCCGGCGGGACGGACGTGTGCACGGGGTTCGTCGGGGCGACCGTGCTCCACCCGATCAGGGCGGGGATCATCCCGTGCCGGTCGCTGGGCGCCAAGGTGGACTCGTACGACGTCTCGGGCAAGCCGGTCGTCGGCGAGGTGGGCGAGCTCGTGCTGACCGCGCCGATGCCGTCGATGCCGGTGAAGTTCTGGAACGACCCCGACGGCCGGCGCTACTTCGAGAGCTACTTCGACGTCTACCCGGGCGTGTGGCGGCACGGCGACTGGATCAAGGTCAACGAGGACGGCAGCTGCGTGATCTACGGCCGCTCCGACTCGACGCTCAACCGGGGCGGCGTCCGGATGGGCACCAGCGAGTTCTACCGGGTGGTCGAGCGGTTCGAGGAGATCGCCGACAGCCTGGTGATCGACACCGGGCAGCTCGGGCAGGAGGGCCGGCTGCTGCTGTATGTGACGCTCGCGGAGGACGCGACACTCACCGAGCCGCTCGAACGCGCCCTCTGTGACGCCCTGCGCAAGGAGCTGTCACCGCGTCACGTGCCCAACGAGATCCACGTGGTCCCGGGCATCCCCCGCACACTCTCCGGCAAGAAGCTGGAGGTGCCCGTACGCAAGATCCTGCTGGGCACGCCCGTCGAGCAGGCGGCCAACCCCGACGCCATGGCCAACCCCGAGGTGCTCCGCCACTTCACGCCGGAAGCAGGATGATCTTGCCGCGCGTGTCGCCCTCCTCGGCCCGGCGGTGCACCTTCCCCAGCTCGGTCAGGGGGAGCGACTCGGCGATCTCGACGTCGAGCTCGCCCCGGTCGATGAGGGCGGCGAGCTCGGCCAGCTGAGCCGGGTCGTTGCGGGCCACGAAGTGGGTGCCGCCCTCGATCGGGGTGGCGATGGTGACCACCGTGCGCCCGAGCCCGGCCAGGGCGGCGGCGTCCTTCGCGGGGAGCGCGGCCAGGTTCAGCAGCACGTCCATGCCGCCGGGGAGCGGTGTGGTCGTGTAGTCGATCACCTCGTCGGCGCCGTACCGCTTGACCGCGGCCGCGCTGCGCGGGCTCGCCGTGGCGAACACGGTCGCGCCTGCGAGCTTGGCGAGCTGGACGGCGAACATACCGACCCCGCCGCCCGCCCCGTTGATCAGCACGCGCTGCCCCCGCGTGACGCGGGCGTGCTCGTGGACCGCCTGCCAGGCGGTGAGCCCGGCCACCGGCACGGCGGCGGCGTGGGCGAGCGGTACGCTCTGCGGCGCCCTGGCCAGCACGCTCGCGGGCACGGCGGCGTATGCGGCCGCCACGCCGCCCACCAGGCCGAACACGCGGTCGCCTGGTGCCAGGTCCGTGACGCCCCGGCCGGTCTCGACGACCGTGCCGGAGACGTCCGAGCCGAGCGTCCACGGCAGCTCCACGTGGAGCACGTCGCGCAGCAGGCCCGCCCGCAGACCGACCTCCGACGGGTTGAACGAGGTCGCCGCCACCTCGATGAGCACCTCCCCAGGGCCCGGCCGCGGCGTCGGGATCCGGTCGTGGCGGATCTCGCCGCCGTATTCGTGGATGCGGGCGGCCGACATGGTTTCGGGCTTGGGGACGGCGCCGAACTCCGCCGCGTGCTCCGCCACCCAGGTGGCGAACGTGCGGGGCGGGGTCTTGGTGACCTCCTCGACCGTCGCGGTGAGGGGAGCAGGGTGGGCGACCAGGTCTGCCTGGGCGCGGAGGACGCCGTCCACCGCCTGTGGGGGCCATCCCCTGGCCAGCAGCTCCTCTCGGGTGTGATGCGCGGGGACCTCCTCCCAGCGGACCGGAAATTTCATGATTTCGGAAATGATGCGTACCTGATCGGCCTGGGTGATCGACTCTGGGCCGGTCAGCTCGTGGACGGCGCCGTGGTGCCCGTCGTCCAGCAATGCCCGTACGGCGACCGCCGCGATGTCCCGCTCGTCCACCACCGGCATGGCGGCCCGGCCGTACGAGCCGCGTACCACCCCTGACCGCACCTGCGCGGCCCATCGCAGCGCGTTGGCCGCGAAGGCGTGCGGACGCAGGAACGTCCACTCCACCCCGGACTCCTCGATCAGCCGCTCGATCTCGCGTTCGTGGTCGCGTACCGCGGCGGAGGAGAGGTAGACCACGCGGCGGGCCCGGCGCGCGATGGCGTCGATCACCGCCCGCGCCCCGTCCGCCGTGGCGAACGGCCACACCAGGAACGCCGACTCCACCCCGTCGAGCGGCAGCGACCCGGGGTCCGACAGGTCGCCCCCGGCCCTGCTGAATGGCCTGACCTCGACTCCCGTGTCACCCAACTGCGCCGCCACCAGCCTGCCGACCGTGCCGGTCGCGCCCGTGACCAGTACTTTTCTCATGCAGGCCACCGTAGGTGCCCAGAGCGAGACAACCAATGCGTCAGACTCGCCTGTTTCATACGCGATCGTCTTCCTGTAGGTTTCGTCCGTGGATGTGCTCAGCGACGTGATCGCCCTCATGCGCACCGGCAGCCCCCGCTCGGCCCGCGTCGAGCTGCGCGCCCCCTGGGGGCAGCGCTTCCCCTCCGTGCCGGGCTCCGCGGGATTCCAGGTGATCCTGCGGGGGTCGAGCTGGCTGATCCCGCCGGAGGGCGACCCGATCGCGCTGTCGGTGGGCGACGTGCTCTTCTTCCCCCACGGTCACGGCTACGCGATGGCCGACTCGCCGACCACGCCGGTGGTCGAGCTCGACTGCGACCCGCTGGACGACGGGCTCGGCCTGTTCGCCTCCGAGTCGATCGACGGCCCCGTGTCCGCCGTCCTGCTGTGCGGGGGCTACCGGCTCGACCCAGGACGGGCCCATCCGATCCTGCGCGAGCTGCCCGACCTGATCCACCTGCCTGCCCGGCTCGGCCTGCACACCGAGCTGCGTTCCGCCGTCGAGGCCCTGGGTGCGGAGATCCAGCGCCCTCGGCTGGGCGCCGACACGGTGGTGTCGTCGCTGCTCGACCTGCTCCTGCTCTACATCCTGCGGGCCTGGTTCGAGGGGGAGCACGGCCGATGCTCGGTCGGCGGGTGGGCGCAGGCGCTGGCCGATCCGGGCATCAGCGCCGCGCTGGACGCCATCCACCGCGATCCCGCCCATCCGTGGACGGTGCAGGAGCTGGGCGCGCGGGCGGGGCTGTCGAGGGCGGCCTTCTCCCGCCGCTTCAGTGCTCTGGTGGGCCGGCCGCCGCTCGCGTACATCACCTGGTGGCGCCTGGCCACGGCGGCCCGCCTGATGCGCGAGTCCGACGCGCCGCTCAGCAGGATCGCCGCCAGCGTCGGCTACGGCTCGGAGTTCGCTTTGGCCAACGCCTTCAAGCGGGAGTACGAGGTGGCGCCGGGCAGGTACCGCCGCGAGGCGTGTTCTTTGCCCGCGAAAGAACTTCTTAAAACGTAACAATTTCCGCACGACTTTGTGCGTGTGACGATCTCTTATTCGGCGGCCATTGACGCTCTCTCATCGCTGAATTACCGTCGCCACATTGCTTAAAACGATTTTGCCGGGGAGTCGCGGCAAATGAATGAGACGCCCGTTCTGTCCCTCTCGCAGGTCAGCAAGGCGTTCGGTGCGGTGCGCGCCGTACGCGAGGTCTCTCTGGAGCTCTTCCCCGGCGAGGTGCACGCGCTCGCCGGGGAGAACGGCGCGGGCAAGTCGACGCTCGTGAAGATCCTCTCCGGCGTCCACCGCCCCGACTCGGGGCGGATCCTGCTGGACGGTGCGCCGGTGGAGTTCGGCGGGCCCGCGGACGCGCAGCGGGCCGGGGTCGCGGTCATCTACCAGGAACCGACCCTCTTCCCGGACCTGTCGGTCATGGAGAACATCTTCATGGGCCGCCAGCCGCGCCGCCGCCTCGGCATCGACCGGCGGGCCATGCGCGCGAGCACCGCCGAGCTGTTCGGCAGGCTGGGCGTGCACCTCGACCCCGACCAGCCGGCCCGCGGCCTGTCGATCGCCGACCAGCAGCTCGTGGAGATCGCCAAGGCGCTGTCGCGGCAGGCGCGGGTGCTCGTCATGGACGAGCCGACCGCCGCCCTGTCGGGCACGGAGGTCGCCCGGCTGTTCGGCGTCGCGCGGGCGCTGCGCTCGCAGGGATGCGCGCTGCTGTTCATCTCGCACCGGCTGGAGGAGATCTTCGAGCTGTGCCGGCGGGTCACCGTCCTGCGCGACGGCACGTACGTCGCGAGCGACCTGATCGCCGACATCACCCCCGACGACCTGGTACGCCGCATGGTCGGCAGGGAGCTGGACGCCCTGTTCCCCAAGCAGGAGACGTCCCGCGGCGAGGTGGCGCTGAAAGTGGACCGGCTCACCCGCGAGGGAGTCTTCACCGACGTCTCCTTCGAGGTGCGGCGGGGCGAGATCGTGGCGCTGGCCGGGCTGGTCGGGGCGGGACGCAGCGAGGTGGCCAGGGCCGTGTTCGGCATCGACCGGTGGGACGCGGGGAGCGTGGAGGTGGACGGTGAGCGGCTGCGGCCCGCCAGCCCCACGGCGGCCATGGCGGCCGGGCTGGCGCTGGTGCCGGAGGACCGGCGGCAGCAGGGGCTCGTCATGGACCTGTCCATCGAGCGCAACATCGGGCTCGCCGGGCTGGCCGCCGTACGCCGGGGGCCGCTCATCTCCCGGCCGGCCGAGCGGGAGCGGGCGAGGGACTGGGCGGTGCGGCTGCGGATGAAGTTCGGGCGGCTGACGGATCCCGTGAATGTGCTGTCCGGCGGCAACCAGCAGAAGGTGGTGCTGGCCAAGTGGCTGGCACGCCGGCCGTCGGTGCTCATCGTGGACGAGCCGACCCGCGGGATCGACGTGGCCACCAAGGCGGAGGTGCACCGGCTGCTGTCGGAGCTGGCCGGGGGCGGGGTGGCGGTGCTGATGATCTCGTCCGAGCTGCCCGAGGTGCTGGGGATGGCGGACCGGGTGCTGGTCATGCACGAGGGGCGGCTGGTGGCCGAGATCCCCCGCGCGGACGCGACCGAGGAGAGCGTGATGGCCGCCGCCACCGGAAGGAGCGTCGCATGACCGCGACCGCCACCAGGACGGAGGCCGTGCGGCGGGGCGGCGGGCGGCGGCTCGTGGACCGGGTCGCGCGGGTGCGCGAGCTGGGCATCGTCGTCGCGCTCGGCGTCCTCTTCGGTGTCACAGGCGCCGTCAACCCGTCCTTCCTCACCTACGCCAGCATCCGCGACATCCTGCTGAACTCCGCCATCGTCGCCATGCTCGCCGTCGGCCAGACACTCGTGGTCGTCACCAGGAACGTCGACCTGTCCGTCAGCTCCGTGGTGGGCCTGTCGGCGTTCGGGGGCGCGCTGATCCTGGCCGACCACCCGGGCGTGCCGGTCGCGGTCGTGGTCGCCGGGTGCGTGCTGCTCGGCGCCCTGTGCGGGGCGGTCAACGGGCTGCTCGTCGGGGCGGCGAAGGTGCCCGCGCTGGTCGCCACGCTCGGCACCCTGTACGCCTTCCGCGGCATCGACTACGCCTGGGCCGGCGGACGCCAGGTCAACGCGGCCGACATGCCCGAGGGCTTCCTCTCACTCGGGACGCGCTCGGTGCTCGGGGTGCCGCTGCTCGCCCTGACCGCCCTGGTCGTGCTGGTGGTGGTCGGCTGGATGCTGGGCAACCTGCGCTCCGGCAGGGAGCTGTACGCCATCGGCTCCAACCCCGAGGCGGCGGTGCTTGCCGGGATCAGGGTGCGGCGCCGGATCGTCGCGGCGTTCGTGGCCAACGGGGCGCTGGCGGGCCTGGCCGGGGTCATGTGGGCGGCCCGCTTCGGCACGGTGGACGCCACCGTGGCCACCGGGAAGGAGCTCGACGTGGTCGCGGCCGTCGTGGTGGGCGGGGTGGCCATCTTCGGCGGCAGCGGCACGGTGTACGGGGCGGCCCTGGGGGCGCTGCTGCTGTCCGGCATCACCAGCGCGCTGGCCGTGCTGCGGGTGGACGCGCTCGCCCAGACGGCGATCAACGGCGCGCTGTTGCTCGCCGCCATCGCCCTCGACCGGATACTCGCGCTGCGGGTGGCCGCCGCGCTGCGCCGCAGGAGGTTCCACGATGCGACTTGACCTGGCGCGCCGGTGGGAGGGGCTCATCCTCGTGCTGCTCGTCGGCGTGGTCGTGTGGGCCTCGCTGGGCGTGGACGGGTTCGCGAACGGCTCCAACATCTCCTTCCTGCTGCTCGACACCACCGAGATCGCCCTCATGGCCCTGACCATGACCCTCGTGATCATCGCGGCCGAGATCGACCTGTCGGTGGCCTCCACCCTGGGCCTGTCGTGCGCGGTGCTCGGCCGGCTCTGGAACGCCGGGCTCCCGATCGAGGCGATCATGCCCATCTGCCTCCTCGTGGGCGCGGCGTGCGGCGCGTTCAACGGGCTGCTCGTCACCCGGCTCGGCCTGCCCTCGCTGGCGGTCACGATCGGGACGTTCGCGCTGTTCCGCGGCCTGGCTTACGTGATGCTCGGCGACCAGGCGGTGGCCGACCTGCCGCCCGCCTACACGGGCCTGGCGACGGCCTCGTTCGGGCCGGTCCCGGTCGCGACCGCGCTGGTCGCGGTGCTGGCGGGGGTGGCGGCCGTGGTGCTGCACGCGACGGGGACGGGCCGGTCGATCTTCGCGCTCGGCTCGAACGTGGAGGCCGCCTTCTTCGCGGGCGTCCGGGTCAAGCGGATCAAGCTCTGGCTGTTCGTGGCCTCCGGGGTGATGGCGTCGCTGGCGTCCCTGGTCTACACGTTCCGCTATGCCAGCGCCAGGGCGGACAACGGCGTCGGGCTCGAGCTGGCTGTGGTGGCCGCCGTACTGCTCGGAGGGGTGTCGATCTTCGGCGGGCGCGGCACGCTGCCCGGGGTCCTGATGGCGGTGCTGCTGCTCGGCGTGGTGCGCAACGCGCTCATCCTCGCCGACGTGGCCAACGAGGTCCTGAACTTCGTGACGGGCCTGCTGCTCGTCGCATCCGTGCTGGCGCCCAACGTGGGGGCGGTATGGCGGCGGCGCACATCACCACAAGTGGAAGGGAAGTCCGCTTCATGACAACGCGCACCCCTTGGCGGCCCACGGCGCTTCTCGCCGGACTCGTCCTGCTGACGGCCGCCTGCGGCGGCACCACCAAGAGCGACGTGGCGCAGCAGTCCTCCGCCTCCGCCACGGCCGCGGCGTCGTCCGCCGCGGCCGATCCGAACGCGCCCGTCAAGCAGGGACTGAAGATCGCGTTCCTGCCCAAGCAGGTCAACAACCCCTACTTCACCATCGCCGACGGCGGCGGCGCCGCGGCCGCCAAGGAGTTCGGGGGCGAGGCCAAGGAGGTCGGCCCGTCCGAGGCCAGCGCGTCCTCCCAGGTGTCCTACATCAACACGCTGATCCAGCAGAAGCAGGACGCCATCGTCATCTCCGCCAACGACCCGAACGCCGTCGTGCCCGCGCTCACGCGGGCGCGGGCCGCCGGGATCAAGGTCGTCAGCTACGACTCCGACACCGCGCCCGCGGGCCGGCACGTGTTCGTGAACCAGGCCGGTGCCGAGGACCTCGGCCGCACGGAGGTCCAGCTGCTGGCCGAGCAGATCGGGCACAAGGGCAAGATCGCGGTGCTGTCCGCCACCCCCAACGCGACGAACCAGAACACCTGGATCGACTTCATGAAGGACGAGCTCAAGAAGCCCGAGTACAAGGACATGGAGCTGGTCAAGGTCGCCTACGGCAACGACGAGGACCAGAAGTCGTTCACCGAGACGCAGGGACTTCTCCGCTCGTACCCGGACCTGGCGGGCATCATCTCGCCCACGACCGTGGGGATCGCCGCGGCCGCCCGCTACCTGTCGGACTCGCCGTACAAGGGGAAGGTCAAGCTCACCGGGCTCGGCACCCCCAACCAGCTCAAGAAGTTCGTCAAGGACGGGACCATCGAGGCGTTCGAGCTGTGGAACCCGGCCGACCTGGGCTACCTCGCGTCGTACGCGGCGGCCGCGCTCGCGTCCGGGCAGATCACCGGGGCCGAGGGGGAGAAGTTCAAGGCGGGCAAGCTCGGCGAGTACACGATCGGGGCCAAGGGCGAGGTGCTGCTCGGCAAGCCGACCGTGTTCAACAAGGAGAACGTCGACAAGTTCGACTTCTGACGTTCAGGCCCGGCCGCGCGGCACGACCAGGCCCGACTCGTACGCGGCGACGACGGCCTGGGTCCTGTCGCGCAGGCCGAGCTTGCCCAGGACGCGGCTCACGTGCGTCTTGACCGTCTCCTCCGTGACCACCAGCCTGGCCGCGATCTCGGGGTTGGACAGGCCCTCGGCGACCAGCCGCAGGACCTGCGTCTCGCGCGGGGTGAGCGAGGAGAGCGCCGCCGTTCCCGGCTTCGGGCCCAGGCGGGCGAACTCGCTGATGAGGCGGCGGGTGACCGCCGGGGCCAGCAGCGCCTCCCCGGCGGCGATGACGCGGACCGCGTCGAACAGGCGCTCGGCCGTGACGTCTTTGAGCAGGAAGCCGCTGGCTCCCGCGCGCAGGGCGTCGTAGACGTACTCGTCGAGGTCGAACGTGGTCAGGATGAGCACCTTCGGGCCGCCGGCGAGCCGCCTGGTGGCCTCGATGCCGTCCATGACCGGCATGCGCACGTCCATGAGCACCACGTCGGGGGAGAGCTCGCGACAGGCCCGCACCGCCTCGGCCCCGTCGGCGGCGGTGCCCGCGACCTCGAAGTCGGGCTGGGTGTCGAGCAGCTCGCCGAACCCCGTCCGCACGACCAGATGATCGTCGGCGATGACGATCCTGATCTTGGAGGTCTCGCCGCTCATCCGTCCGTCCTGTCCCTTCCCGGCAGGCGAGCCTCGACGAGGAAGCCGCCGCCATGGGCAGGACCCGTGCGGAGCTCGCCGCCGACGGCGGCGGCGCGCTCGCGCATGCCGGACAGCCCGTGCCCGGCCGCCTCCGCCGTCCGCATGCCCGGCCCGTCGTTTCCGGCCGCTTCCGTGCTCGGCGGCCCCGGGCCGTTGTCGCGGACGAGCAGGCGCAGGTCGTCGCCGGTGTAGTCGAGCTCCACGTCCACCGCCGCCCCCGGCGCGTGCCGCCGCGCGTTGGTGAGCGCCTCCTGGATGATCCGGTACGCGGCCAGCTCCACCCCGGGGTCGAGCTCCACGGGCGAGCCACGCAGGATCAGCCGGGTGCTCGTACCCGACGCCTCCCTGGCCTCGTCCACCAGCTCGTTGAGCTCGTGCAGGCGCAGGCCGGGCTGGGGCCGCCAGGCGGCCCCAGCCTCGGCGTGCTGCTCGGCGTCCTCGCGCAGCACGCCGAGCAGCCGCCGCATCTCGGTCAGCGCCGCCCTGGCCGTGTCGCCGATCGCCAGCAGCCGTTCGGCGCCCGCCGCGGGCATACCGGGAACGGCCAGCCGGGCGGTCTCCGCCTGCACGGCCACCATGGAGATGTGGTGGGCGACGACGTCGTGCAGCTCGCGGGCGATGCGGGCGCGCTCGCCGCGGGCGGCGTGCTCGAGCAGGCTGTCGGCGATGACCTGCCGGGCGGCGGTGTCGGCCCTGGCCTTGCGCCGGGTCCGTACGGCGATCCCGGCCAGCGCCGCCGCCGGGGCCAGGAACGCCAGCAGCAGCGTGAGCCGCCGCACCTGGTCGCCCGGCCCGAGCGCCGCCGCCAGCACCGGGTACGGCATGGTGACCAGCACGGCCGCCGCCGGTGAGCCGTGGCGGCCGAACCGGTAGCCGGTGGCGAGCTGCGCCACCGCGCCCGCCACGGTCAGGGTGTGGAAGGCGCCGATCGACAGCAGGCACGCCCCTGAGGTCAGCACCGCCGCCACGGCCGGCTGGGCCCACAGCAGGGGGAGCGGCAGCGTGGTGGCCAGGGCGAGCAGGGAGAAGACCACGAGGACCAGCGGCGTGCCCTCGGACCGCACGGGTGAACCGTCTACCGAGCCGTTCATTGGGCTGTCCATTGGGCCATTCACAGGGGCGCTCACGGTGTCGCTGAAGGCGGGCATGCTCCCGGCGTGTGTGACCGACTCGGCCACCGCGAGCAGCGCCAGCACCACGCCGGCCACGATCGGCGCGTACGGCGCCGAGGCGACCCGGCACCCCCAGCCGTACGCCACCCCGACCAGCCGCGCGGCGCGGTCCTGCGCTCGTTCCACCAGGTCATTGTCCCGGGCGCCCGCGATCCTGGCATCCCTCACAAGAGGGACGTGACGTAGCTGACGTCAGCGACGGCGGAGATCGCTCCGCCGCGTGACGACCGCGACGGGGGCCGCTGCCTAGTCTGCCTGGCGTGGAAGCAACCATCGAAGTAGCCGGCCTGCGCAAGCGGTTCGGCCAGACCCAGGCGCTGGACGGGATGACGTTCACCGTGCTGCCGGGCCGGGTCACCGGGTTCGTGGGGCCGAACGGGGCGGGCAAATCCACCACCATGCGGGTGGTGCTCGGCCTGGACGCACCCGACGAGGGCCGGGCGCTGGTCGGCGGGCATCCGTACCCGAGCCTGCGCAATCCCCTGAGCCACGTCGGCGCGCTGCTCGACGCGGCGGCGCTGCAACCGAGCCGCACCGGGCGCAACCACCTGCTGTGGCTGGCGCACTCCCAGGGGCTCGGGGCCAGGCGGGTGGACGAGGTGATCGAGCAGGTCGGGATGACCCCCGCGGCCCGGCGCAGGGCGGGCGGTTACTCGCTGGGGATGCGCCAGCGGCTCGGCATCGCCGCCGCGCTGCTCGGTGACCCGCCGGTGCTCATGCTGGACGAGCCGTTCAACGGCCTCGACCCCGAGGGCATCGTGTGGATCCGCGGCTTCCTGCGGTCGCTGGCCGCGGAGGGGCGCGCCGTGCTGGTCTCCAGCCATCTGATGAGCGAGCTGCAGGACACCGCGGGCCATCTCGTGGTCGTGGGCAGGGGCCGGGTCGTCGCGGACACCGGCGTGGACGACCTGATCACGACCGCCTCGCGCGACCGCGTCACGCTGCGTACGACGGCCCGCGCCGAGGCGATGTCGGTGCTGGCCGGCGCGGACGCGACCGTGACCGTCACCGAGCGGGACACCCTCGTCGTCTCCGGGCTGGCCGCCGAGCACATCGTGCGGCTGCTCGGCGCGCAGGGGGTGCCGTTCTCGGAGGTTGCCGCCCACCGCGCGACGCTGGAGGAGGCGTACCTGGATCTCACCAGGGACGCGGTCGAGTTCAGGGGAGCGGCGCGATGACCGCCGTCACCCCCTACCGCCCGGGGCAGCGGACCGGGCGCGACGGCTTCGCGCAGCTGCTGCGCGCCGAGTGGACCAAGCTCCGCACGGTACGCGGCTGGATGGTCGGGCTGGCGCTCGTGACACTGCTGATCGTGGGCCTGGGAGTGCTGTTCGCGACCGGCAGCCGCTCCTCGTGCAGCAATGGGCCGATCGAGGTGCCTTGTCCCGCCCCACTGATGGGTCCCGGCGGCGTGGCCGTGGAGGACCGCTTCTACTTCGTGCACCAGCCGCTGGCCGGCGACGGCAGCGTCACCGTACGCGTGAGCTCCATGACCGGGCAGCTCCGCAAGCCCGACGTCACCCCCGGCGTCAGGAACGTCGTCCCCGGCGTCACGCCGTGGGCCAAGGCCGGGGTCATGATCAAGCAGAGCGTCCGGCAGGGCACCGCGTACGCGGCCCTGATGGTCACCGGCAGCCACGGCGTGCGCATGCAGCACAACTTCACCGAGGACCTGGCGGGGCGCCCAGGTGGCGTCTCGGCGGCGTCGCCCCGGTGGCTGCGGCTGACCCGTACCGGCGACACGATCACCGGCGAGGAGTCGGCCGACGGCTCGCACTGGACCACAGTGGGCACCGTCCGTCCGGCCGGGCTCTCCGGGAAGGCCGAGATCGGGCTCTTCGCCGCCTCTCCCGGCGACCTGACCGTGACCCCGAACGTGATGGGCGGGGCCGCCGTCGCCTCGCGCTTCGCCGAGGTCACCGCCGTCATGGACCGGGTCGCCGTGCGAGGCGTGGCGGCCGGGGGCGCGTGGGGCCGCGACGACATCGGCGTCACGATGGAGACCGACGGCGTCACCCCGCACCATCCGGGCGGGCTCGTCCAGTCGGGTGGCACGTTCAAGGTCACGGGGGTGGGCGACATCGCGCCGTCCGCGGAGGGCATGCCGGTCGAGCGCGTGCTGACCGGGGTGTTGATCGCGCTCGTCGCGATGACGGCGGTGGCGGTGATGTTCGTCACCGCGGAGTACCGGCGGGGCCTGATCCGCACCACCCTGCTCGCCAGCCCGCGGCGCGGTCGGGTGCTGGCGGCCAAGGCCGCCGTGATCGCCGCCGCCGTCTTCGCCGCCGGACTGGTCGGCGGGGCCGTGACCGTGCCGGTCGGCCGGTCGATCCTGGCCGGGAACGGGAACGTGCTCGCCCCGGCGGCGCCGTTCACCTCGCTCCGGGTGATCGTGGGCACGGCCGCACTGCTCGCCGTGGCCGCCGTCTTCGCCCTGGCCGTCGGGGCGCTGCTGCGCCGCAGTGCCATGGCCGTCATCGCGGTCATCGTGGCGATCCTCGTCCCGTACGTGCTCGCGGTCGCATCCGTCCTGCCGGACGAGGTGTCGCGGTGGCTGCTGCGGGTGACCCCGGCGGCGGGGTTCGCGATCCAGCAGACCATGCCCACATACGCGCATGTGACCGCCCGTTATGCGCCGGCTGAGGGCCACTTCCCGCTGCCGCCGTGGGCGGGTTTCGCCGTCCTGTGCGCTTACGCGGCCCTGGCCCTCGCCCTGGCCGCCCACCGGCTGCGCAGGAGCGACGTATGAGGCGCGAAGTGCATGCCGAGTGGACCAAGCTGCGTACCGTGGCGGGGCCCTGGTGGCTGCTGGGCGCGCTCGTCGTGCTGACCGTGGCCGCGGGCGCGGTGGCGGCCGCGGTCGTGCCCTGCGCGGCGGCGGGATGCGGGCAGGACCCCGCCCGGATCAGCCTCGTCGGCGTGCAGCTCGGTCAGGCGATGGCCGCCCTGCTGGCCGTGCTGGCGATCTGCGGCGAGTACAGCACCGGCATGATCCACAGCAGCCTTACCGCCATGCCCCGCCGGACCACCGCCCTGGCCGCGAAGGCGGTCGTGGTCGGCGGGCTGGCGCTGGCAGCGGGGACCGTCGCCGTGCTCGGATCCGTGCTGGCCGGTCGGCTCCTGCTGCCGGGCAGCGGCTTCACCCCCGCGCACGGCTATCCGCCGCTGTCCCTGGCCGACGGGCCCACCCTGCGCGCCGCCGTCGGCTCGGTCCTGTACCTGGTGCTGATCGCGCTGCTCAGCCTGGGCCTCGCCACTGCCGTACGCGACTCCGCGGCGGCCGCCGGGGTGGTGCTCGGCCTGCTCTACGTGTTCCCGATCGCTGTCCTCATGGTCTCCGGCGAGGAGGCGAGCCGGTTGCTCTGGTCGATCTC
This sequence comes from Nonomuraea helvata, assembly GCF_039535785.1. Classification (NCBI taxonomy): domain Bacteria; kingdom Bacillati; phylum Actinomycetota; class Actinomycetes; order Streptosporangiales; family Streptosporangiaceae; genus Nonomuraea; species Nonomuraea helvata. Next base: position 176,559 of record NZ_BAAAXV010000009.1, on the reverse strand, counting down.
CCCGACGAACGCGGGGCTAGCTGTCCAGACGACCGTGGATCTCGCCAACCTCCCCATCGGCCCGTGGGCCGGCCTCGGCGTGGCGGCCGCCTGGGCCGCCGCGGCCCTCGCGGGTGGCGGCCTGCTGCTGCGACTACGCGACGCGTGACTCCCGCCGTCAGGGGGTGTCCAAGCCGAAGAGGGGCAGGCACGGGGCCAGGTTGTGGATCTCGAAGCCGGGTGACTCCGTCCAGTCCTCGCGGAGCATGCGGAAGCGGCGGGTGGCGACCGGCTCGCTCTTGCGGGAGTGCATGAAGATCCCGTCGTCCTGGTATCCGAGCTTCCGCGTCACCGCCAGTGACGGGTGGTTGTCCTCGAACGCCTCCGTCGCCGCGTGCCTGGCACCCAGCCCGGCGAAGGCGAGGTGCAGCACGGCCCGGCGCATCTCCGTGCCGATGCCCCGGCCGTGGAAGCGCCGCCCCAGCCAGGATCCGGTCTTGACCTCGCGGGTCACCGGGAAATCCTTGGCCATGATGCCCTGGACGCCCACGACCTGGCCCTCGAAGACGACGGCGAACTCCACCGACCAGTCGGCCGCGGTGAACGCGCCCCACGTGCGGAACTGGTACTGGATCGCGTTCCTGGCCCGCTCGGCCGGGTCGGTCTCCGACCACGGGACGAAGAACGGCATGAACCCCTCCTCGTGGATGCCCTCGGCGGCCCGGTCCCCGAGCTCGTCGAGGTCTGCGAGCGATGGGAAGCGCAGCACGAGGCGCGGGGTCGTGATGGAGAGCTCGGTGAGCGGCCAGTGACGCATGGCATCGCATGGTTTCATCCATGGCCGCCGCCATGCCACCCGTTTTCCGCCCCACAGAAGCAAGACAAAAGCTAAATTGTCGTATTTAGCGGGGTTCGCTGATTCTCCTGGAATTTGCTTGGCGGGACCCGCGCTGGAGATGAATTTCCCGGCGATCTGGGTACCCGTCGATGCATGACGAGAAAGTTCTGCGTACTTGCGGCCCTGATCGCAGGATGCGCTCTGCCGCTCCTGGCGGTGCTGCCCGCTCTGGCGGATGACCCGCCCGGCCAGGTGGAGCAACCGCCTGTTCAAGCGGAACAACCGGCGGCCGAGGAAGAGAAGGAGGGGACCGTCACCATTCTGCGGCCGGGCGCCCAGGGCGACATGGTCAAGCTGCTCCAGCAGCGCCTGCACGACCGCGGCTTCTACTACGGCGCCATGAACGGCAAGTACGATGTCCAGACGAGGTACGCGGTCTGGGCCTTCCAGAAGAGCCGCCGGATGCGGCCGATGAACGCGGTGGGGCCGAAGATCTGGCAGGAGTTCGAGCGGCCCAGACGACTGCGCCCCCTGGTGCCCGACGGTCCCGCGAACCGGGTCGAGATCAACCTGACCGACCAGCTCCTCACCGTCTACCGGCGCCGCCGTCCGGTGCTGACCTCGCATGTCTCGACCGGCGCCAACGTGCACTACTGCGAGGCCGGCCGCTGCGGCTACGCCATCACCCCGGTCGGGGACTTCAAGGTCTACAAGCGGGTGCCCGGCTGGGAGAAGAGCCCTCTGGGCATGATGTTCGACTCGCTCTACTTCAACGGCGGCATCGCGATGCACGGCTCGTCGGTGGTGCCCACCAAGCCCTCCTCGCACGGCTGTGTGCGCGTCCCGGTGCCCACCGCCGTACGCCTGTACGAGATGGTGCAGGTTGGAGAGCCGGTATATGTGCGCGGAAAGTCCTAAATGCCCTGCGGAAGCCGGAACAGCCGGTCGGGGTCGTAGGTGGACTTCACCTCGGCCAGCCGGGCTGCATTGGGGCCGTAATACGCATTCCGCCAAGTCTGCAATTCGGGATCGATGTAATTGACATACGCATGATCCCCGAAATATTTAGACATGTCGGAATGTAGGCTGCGCAGCCACCCCCGATCCGTCCCCTCCTCGTAATACTGGACGCTGAAAAGTGCCGCCCGATGTGGAAATGCCGTGGCCGCGGGGCCGACGCGGCCGATGGCCCCGCCCATGGCGTCCAGCAGCACGGCGTGCCGCCCGCCGCGCTCCACCCGGTTCACGAGCGTGCGGATGCCGTCCGCCGGCAGCTTCCCGTACGCCATGTGCGACTTGGCCGAGAACGCCTCCCGCGGCATCCGGCGGCACTGGTCGATCGTCATGGCCGCGCAGCCGCCCATGACCTTCATCCCCTCCAGGTAGGGGACCGTCCGCGCAGAGCGGGACGACGGCCGCCCGGCCTTGGCGACGAGCGGGGCCAGCAGCCGGTCGAGCGCGGCTCGGCCGCCGACGTAGGTGCCGACGACGGCGGCGTCCAGGCCGCTCGCCGAGCGCGCCAGGTGCAGCGACGACCACAGCTCGTCCGGCGCGGAGGGCCCCCACGACTGCCACGCCTTGACCACGGCCCCCGCCTTGGACCACGGCCAGTGCAGGAAGAACACGGTGACATCGCGCGCCTCGAACGTCCTGAACGTGAAGGACACCGCCACGCCGAAGTTGCCGCCGCCACCGCCCCTGCAGGCCCAGTAGAGTCCGGCGTTACGCGCGGCGTCGCAGGTCAGCACCCTGCCGTCGGCCGTGACGACGCGTACGGACTCGAGGGTGTCGCACGTGAGCCCGTACTTCCTCGACACCACGCCGATGCCCCCGCCCAGCGTGAGCCCGCCGATCCCGACCGTGGGGCAGGAGCCGGCGGGGATGCTCACGCCGTGGCGCGCGAGCTTGTCGTAGACGTCGATCAGCTTGGCGCCCGCGCCGATCGTGGCCCGGCCGCCCGCATGGGGGTCGAGCTTCGCTGCCCCCTGCGATGGTCCGCTGGAACGCGGCCCATCGTAGGTGACCGTGCTCATCCTGGACACGTCGATCACCAGCCCCGTGCCCGTCGACCAGCCCGCGTAGGAGTGGCCTCCGGAGCGGGCGGTGACCGGCACGCCGCTGGTGCGCGCGAACGTCACGCACGCCGACACGTCGGCCGCGTTCGCGCAGTACGCGACCCCGCCCGGCCTGATGCGGTCGAAAGCGGGGTTGTAGAGGCGGCGCGCGGTGTTGTAGCCGGCGTCGCCGGGCAGCACGAGCGTGCCCGCCAGCTGCGTGCGCAGCCGCGCCCAGTTGGGCGGCGGCGCGGAGACCCCGAGCGTCCCGGTCCGGGACGCCGCGGCGGCCAGCGGCGCGAGCGCGGCGACATGCAGAAAGTCCCGGCGGTCCATGGACATCTCCCAGCTGATCGGTGTTCGGCCGATCGGTGAGACGTCCGGATGACCCGCCAGGTTGGTCACATCTTCATCACTTCGGGCTCACCCGGCCGTCCCCCCAAGCGCGTTCCTGGGTACGGCGCCCACCCGCGTGAGCCGGGGCACGCTCGCCCCTGCCTTCTTGAGCACTCCGTCCTTGACCAGCCGCAGCGGCGACCCGACCGGCTTCGGCCCGTCCCCGGTGGTCTGGACGAGCCGCAGGGCCAGCGCGGGGCACATCTCGACGGTGCGCCGCGCCTCCTTGGCCATCCATCCCGGGACGTTCCTGAACGACGGGAACCCGTAGTCGTCCAGGTCCACGAACTCCGGCAGCAGGTGCGCGCACAGGCCGTGCCCGGCGCAGCGGGACCAGTCGACCTCCAGCCGGTACTCGACGTCCGCCTCGCGCTCGGGCATGGGCAGCACGCCGCGCACCGGCCGTCCGCACGAGCCGTGCTCCAGGTGGAGCGCGATCTCGCTCTCGAACGCGTCCAGCGCCGACAGCACGAACTTCGCCGTGCCGTCCGGGTGGAAGCAGGCTCCGCGCCGCTCGACGCCGCGCACGCAGCGCCGTACGGCGTCCACCGAGCCGGTGCCCTCGACCAGCGCGTACATGGCCCTGGCGATGTCCGGCAGGCCGAGCCGGCACGGGCCGCACTGGCCCGCGGACTCGGCCGCCAGATAGGCGGCGACCCTGGCGGCCTCGCCCAGCGAGCACGTCGACTCGCCGAGCGGGACGATGATGCCGGCGCCCAGGGTGGCCCCGGCCTGCTTCATGCCCTCGCGCGAGAGCACCGCCGTCTGCGCCACCTCCGCCGACAGCCACGCGCCGTGGTAGCCGCCGATGAGCACCCCGTCGCCGACGTCGGCCTCGGTCAGCGCGAGCACGTCACCCAGGTAGGTGCCGGTCGGCGCCTCGATGACCGCGCCGTTGGCCGCCCCGCCGCTGACGGTGAGCAGGATGGTGCCGGGCTCCTTGCTCGTGCCCACCTCGGCGTACCTCTCCGGGCCGAGCTCGGCGAGCAGCGCGAACTGCGCGTACGTCTCCGTGTTGGACAGCAGGGTCGGCAGCCCGTCCACGCCGCTGATCGCGGCCCGCCGCTTGCGGCCGGGCGGAATGCCTTCCTCGCCGTTGACGGCGTTGACGAGCGCACCGCCCTCCCCGGAGATGAACCTCTCCTTGATCCCGACCACCCGGATCGGGACGCGGCTCTCCGCGCCGCCCGCGATGTTCGCGGCCCTGCGTTCGGCCACGGCCGCGGCGACGGACGCCTCGGCCACCTCGCCCCCGGCCGTGGCGACGACCACCTCGCGGGCGCCCAGCGCCTCGGCCGCCAGCACCGCGCCGTCCAGCACCAGGTGCGGGTTGCGGGTGAGCAGCATGGCGTCCTTGGAGCTGGCGGGCTCGCCCTCGGCGCCGTTGACCAGCACGACGCTCTCGCCGGAGCCGGCCGAGTCCGCGACGGCCCGCAGCTTGCGCGCGAACGGGAACGCCGCCCCGCCGCGGCCGCGCATGTCCACCTCGTTGGCGTGCGAGATGAGCTCGCCCAGCTCGCGCGGCTCGGGAGCGCCGTGGAGGGTGCGGTGTGCGGGAAGGTCCAGCCGCCGGGTGTGGTCGAGCCCGGCGGTCAGCCGGGCCGGTCCCATGCGTAACACCCGTGGCACTCGGGCCGGAATCACGGTTGCTCCTTCGTGGTAGCAGGGGTCATCCGGCCTCCTGATGCGCGGGCCGGGCAGATCTCGGGCGAGGTCGTCCGGTCCCCTGATGCGCGTGCCGGACGTATCTCGGGCGAGGTCATCCGGCCTCCCGGTATCTGCGCCGGGCGTCGGCGAGGCTCACCGGCGCGTTCAGCCTGGCGGCCGCCTGGGCCGCCTGGGCTGCCGCCGCCACCGGCGCCGCCGCCTTCTGCGGCCGCTCCGCGGGCACACCCACGGTGGCGGCCGAGGTCACCGCGGGCCCTTCGATCCTCTCGGGTACGACCGGAGGCCGGCGCACCGTGGCCAGCACGCGCACGACCAGCGCCGAGCCGACCGCCGCCAGGCAGGCCACGTAGGACCAGGCCACCCAACCGGCCGGCTGGCGACCGGCCGTGAGCCCGTGCATGATCGCGATCGGCCAGGCGATGTACGCGGCGGAGTGCATGATCCGCCACATCCACGGCCTGCCCCGCACCGCGAAGCGCCCCCTCAGCATTCCCGTGGCCACGGCCAGGACCATGAGGTCCAGGCCCAGCGTGCCGAGCCCCACGTAGAGCCCGGACACAGGCACGAACGCCGCCCCCAGCGGCACGTGCCCCAGGCTGATCATGAGTCCGATGTGCGTGACCAGGTAGGCCAGTCCGATGAGCGCGGTGGCCTTGTGCGCGAGCTGCGCCCTGACCCGGTTGGCCGGCGACAGGAAGACGCGTTCGGTCGTGAGCAGACCGAGCGCGACCGTCGTGGTCAGCAGGACCAGGGCGAACACGCCCGCGTAGAACTCGAGGAAGCTGACCCCTCGGCCGAGCAGCGCGACGCCGCGTTCCGTCCTGGTCAGCGCGAACGCCGACAGCAGCACGGCCGTGATCGAGGCGCTCGCCCCCAGCCGGACGTTCCTGGAGTCCAGCTTGGTGGGGGCGTGCCGGGGGTGTCGTCTGTGGAGCATCTATGTTCCCTCCAACGTCGGGTGAGGGTGCGACTCGGAAGGCTGGATCGCCCGTGAAGGCGGTTCAGATCAGCAACGGCGGCCCCGGTTGATGCATGAGACGACGAACTGCATCAATCGGTCGGGCATCACGTTCGCGAAGTCGGCGTGGTCGGTGACCGGGTTGTGCTTCTGTTCGGGGAAGGCGTCCACGGCGAAGGACGGGCCCTGCGGCACGGAGTACGTGAGGGTCATGCGCAGTGCCGGAATCGCCCTGGTGCCCTGTGGGCAGGCGCCACCCTGACCAGGGAAGACCACGTGCGTTCTGTGATTGGCGCTGTCGGTGTTCTGGCCGTCCCAGCAGCTAGGGAAATCCAGGATACGAACGACCTGGCTGCCGCGCGGGCAAAGCGGATATTTGTCGGGACTTATGCGATTTTGGAATCCCGTGCAGGTCCAGGCGGCCCTGGCGTTGGCGCCGCCGTTGGTGGCCGCCTTGGCGTCACCGGTGATCAGCCTGAGGAACCTCGGCATCGCGACGACCCTGGAGGCGGCGTTGCCGCGGAACTGGAGCGTCACGTTGCGGGCACGCAGCACCTGGCCGACATTGCCGTCCGGGTCCTCGGTGTTCTGGTCCACCTTGCGGTCTCTGAGGACCGGCCAGAAGTACGTTGATTTGTCGCCGAACTGGCACGTGGTGCCCGCGGCGGCCAGGCTCTCGTCCGTGGAGAAGCCGTTCGTCGACAGGTTGCCCACGTAGTCGTGGAGGTGGTGGGCGCCGTTGCTCACGCCGGGGGCCACGATGAAGTTGTCCGGGTTGTTGTGGCCGTTGCGGTTCGTCCCGCACTGGGAGACGAAGCTGCCCCGCGAGCCGTTCCTGCCGATGCGGGCGTCAAGCTGACGCGGCTGCACCTGGCGGATGTCGACGAAGTCCTGGACGAACGGGCCGAGGTCGGCGCACTCGTTGTGGTCGTCGTCGTTGCCGGACGTGGGCGAGGCGGTGGGGGAAGCGGTTCCGTTGCCGTTGCCGTTCTGGCCCTGACCCTGGCTCGGCACCGGTGTGGCGGTCCTGGTCGGGCGGTTGCGGCGGCGGAACGTCTGGGCGTTCTGGTCCGGATCGGGAGCCTGGGCCTGGTCGTCCCCGTTGTTGTCGTTGGAGTCGGGGGACTGGGCCGGGTCCAGCACGGCGGCGCCGCCACCCTGGGGGGCCTGGTCCTGCTGGTCGGCGTTCTGCTGCTGATCGCCGTTCTGCTGGCCCTGCTGCCGGCCCTGGTCCTGGTTCTGGCCCTGCTGGTCCTGTCCTTGCTGGTCCTGACCCTGCTGGTTCTGGTCCTGGCCCTGCTGATCCTGCCCCTGCTGGTCCTGGTTCTGGCCCTGCTGGTTCTGATCCTGCTGCTGGTTCTGGTCCTGATTCTGGTCCTGATTCTGGTTCCGGTTCCGGTTACGCTGCGGCGTCTGGGTTGCCCGCGGCGTCTGGTTGGCCTGGGCCGGGTCGCAGTGGTCGGCGTGTGCCGGGCCGACGCCGATGACAGCCGCGGACACCAGGCCGCCTGCCGCCACGGCCAAAGCAGACATGGCCGCGGCCATGCGTCTGGATCTCCTCATATGTGTCTCCTTGTTTCGACCGCCATCGCGACGGGTGGAGCGGGTGAGGGCGACGGGGGTTCGGGCAACTGGTTGTGGTCGACCAGGCCGGTGGACTCCAGGAGCGCCATGTGGCGCATGACGAAGTTGATGCCTTGCTCGGCGAACTTCCGGATCTCCGCGTTGCGCGTTCCGGCCCGTACGCCCGCCACGACGGTGAAGACCTTGCCGTGCGCGGCACGCAACAGGTTCGCGTAGTCCCTGTCGAAGGCAGGGCCGCTCTCCGCGGCCAGCTGGGCCAGCCAGCTCTGCTGGTCGGCGTTGGGCTCGTCGGGAAGTGCCACGCCGAGCTTCTTGGCCGTCTGCCGGGTCATCAGGTCCAGCTTCATGTGGTCCTGCATGATCAGCTTGCCGACCTCCTTCACGCGCTGGGCCTCGGCGCGGGTCTGGGCGTACTCACCCGCGGGCATCTCCCAGAGGCCGGCCTGGCGCACCTTGATGAGCAGGTCGCGGTCGGCGGCCGTGAGCGGTCCTGAGGACGTCTGCGTCCACGACGCGGCCGCGGGATCGATCGAGGGCGGCATGACCAGCACGATCGTCACCGCGGCCGCTACGACGAAGCCGCCGAGCATGAAGAGCTCGCCGCGCAAAAGCCTGTGCATGGTCGGAGGTACGCGGGCTCGGCGGGACTGGTTCAGTCATGGCCGGAGATAGTTAGAAATGACTGGAGTTATCGGAGTGGCTACCGGACTGATAACGAAGGTGTAAAGATGTGCCCCGTGCTAGGTCACCTCGACGGCAGGTTCGAGAGTGCGGATGCCGAGGCGGAGCATCGCATCGCGGTGCTTTACCAGGAGTTCGGCGGCCCTCTGCTGCGCCACGTACGCAAATCGACAGGTAACGACCTTCAATGGGCCGAAGACGTCGTGCAGGAGACGCTCGTCAGAGCCTGGAGAAACTCGGCAAGACTGCAATGGGAACCAGGCCTCATATGGGCGTGGCTACTGACGGTAGCCCGCCGTATCGTTATCGACGGACGTCGGCGGAAGAGCGTCCGGCCTCACGAGGTCGAGCCGCCCGAAGTCGACATGATGGCGGTGCCCGACGGCTCGGAGCGGGCTCTCTCGGCGATCGTTGTCGCCGACGCGCTCCGCAGCCTCTCTGAAGAACACCGCGAAGTCATTGAGCAGACCTACCTCAGAGACCGTACGATAAATGAGGCGGCGGAGATTCTGGGGATCCCGCCGGGCACGGTGAAGTCCCGGCTCTACTACGGGATCCGGGCGCTCCGTGAGCTGTTGCGGGACAAGGGGGTAGCCGGCTGATGCATGACGAGGTGGCCGCTTACGCCCTTGGTGTCCTCGATCCTGAGGAGCACGAGGCGTTCGAACGCCACCTCGACACGTGCGAGAGATGCCAGGCGGAGTTGATTGAGCTTGCCGAGCTCCCGGAGCAGCTCGACGAGCTCAAGAACACTCCCTCAGCCTCCGACGACGACCCCCCGATGTCGATGTCACGTTGACGTCTGTGCCCTTTTCGGGTGGTATCGGTACGGCGAGGCTTCGCGTCCGGTGAGACACCGGGCGGTCAGGGGGAGGTGTTCGGTGGGCATCGACGGTGATGCGCCCGTTCCCCCGCATCGGCGGTTCGGCGAGGAAGGCGGCCGGCTGTCGTACGGCGGCTATCTTCGGCTGCCCGCCCTTCTCGCACAGCAGCAGCCGGAGTCGGAGGCCCCCGACGAGCTGCTCTTCATCACCATTCACCAGGTCTACGAGCTGTGGTTCAAGCTGCTGCTCCACGAGCTGGAGAGCGCCCGCGAGGCCATGTTCGAGGGCGAGCTCTGGCAGGCCAGGCACCTGTTCCGCCGGGTGCACGCGGTCGAGAAGGTGCTGATCGAGCAGGTGGACGTCCTGGAGACGATGACGCCCCAGGACTTCCTCGAGTTCCGGGCCAAGCTGGAGCCGGCCAGTGGCTTCCAGTCGGTGCAGTTCCGGGAGCTGGAGTTCCTGTCAGGGCTGAAGGACGAGCGCTATCTCAGCAGCTTCAGGCACGCCAGCGACACGGAGCTCGCGCGGCTGCGCCGCAGGCTGGAGGAGCCCACGCTGTGGGATGCTTACCTCACCGCCCTCTCCCAGCGTGGCCTGCCGGTCTCCGACGACGAGATCATGGACTCGCTGCTGGCCGTGGCGAGGGACCGCAGGTCTTACGACGACCTGTGGCAACTGGCCGAAGACCTGCTGACGCACGACGAGAAGGCAGCGCACTGGCGGATGCGTCACGTCCAGATGGTCGAACGCCAGATCGGCACCAAGTCCGGCACGGGAGGCTCGACCGGTGCCCCTTATCTGCGCGGTAGAACGCGTATGCACTATTTCCCGCTGTTGTGGGAACTAAGGGCCTGGCTATGAACAGCCATGGCAAACCCTCACAAAGGAGTGAGACCGAAATGCCCCTCGACGAGGCCAAGGATGAGCTGCTCCAGAGAGCCGCGGAAAGTTGCGCGGTCGGCAGCGAACATGTGAGCACGGAGGAGGCCCTGTCTTTTCTCCGGGTCTACTACCGGCATGTCGCACCCGAGGACCTGCTCGACCGCAACCCCGTTGACGTGTACGGACCCGCGATGTCGCAGCGGCAACTGGCCGAGCTCCGCCCCCAGGGCAGGGCGGTCGTCCGGGCCTACACCCCCACGCTGGAGGAGAACGGCTGGGACCCGGGGCACTCCGTCGTCGAGGTCGTCACCGACGACATGCCGTTCCTGGTGGACTCGGTGACGATGGAGCTCGACCGGCACGACCTGGGCATGCATCTGGTCGTCCACCCGCAGATGCGGGTGCGCCGTGACATGACGGGCCGGATGCTCGGCCGCGGCCAGGAGAACGTCACCGGCCAGATAATGGTCGAGTCGTGGATCCACATCGAGATCGACCGGCAGGCCGACCCCGAGGCCCTCGGCAGGCTCGAGGCCGACCTGCAGCGGGTGCTCAACGACGTGCGCCACGCGGTCGAGGACTTCAGGAAGATGCGGGCGCTGGCCGTACAGACCGCCGAAGACCTGAGCATGAGCCCGCCGCCGCTGGAGCCCGCGGAGGTCGAGGACAGCCTCGACCTGCTGCGCTGGCTCGCCGACGGGCACTTCACCTTCCTGGGCTACCGCGAGTACCGGCTCGAGCACACCGACGAGGGCGAGACGCTGCGGGCGCTGCCCGGGGCGGCGCTGGGCATCCTGCGTGACGACAAGGTGGGCTCCGACAGCTTCTCGGCGCTGCCCGCCGAGGTGCGCGCCAAGGCGCGGGACAAGCAGCTGCTGATCACCACCAAGGCCAATTCCAGGGCCACCGTCCACCGGGCGACCTATCTCGACTACATCGGGGTCAAGCTGTTCTCGCCCGAGGGCGAGGTGATCGGGGAGCGGCGCTTCCTCGGCCTGTTCACGCACGTGGCGTACAACGAGTCCATCTCCAGGATCCCCGTGCTCAGGCGGAAGCTGGCGGACGTGCTCGAGCGGGCGGGGCTGGCCCCCGACAGCCACGACGGCAAGGACCTGATCGAGATCCTCGAGACCTTCCCCCGGGACGAGCTGTTCCAGACCTCGGTCGACCAGCTCCTGCCGATCGCGCTGGGCGTGCTGCGGCTGCGCGAGCGCAAGCAGGTCAAGCTGTTCCTGCGCCGTGACGACTACGGCCGCTACATCTCCTGCCTGATCTACCTGCCGCGCGACCGCTACACCACCAAGGTGCGGCTGAAGATGCAGGAGGTGCTGCTGAAGGCACTGGGCGGCAGGTCGCTCGACTACAGCGCGATGATCGGGGAGTCGGTACTGGCCCGGCTGCACGTGGTCGTGCGGGGCGAGCGCGGCAAGCAGCTCCCGCCGCCGAGCGTGGACGTGGAGGAGCTGGAGGCGCGCCTCGCGGCGCTCACCCGCTCCTGGGAGGACGACCTGGCCGCCGCGCTGGGGGAGATGACTTCGGAGGAGGAGGCACCGGGGCTCATCCGTAGGTACGCGTCCGCGTTCCCCGAAGGCTACAAAGCGGACTTCCCGCCCAAGGTGGCGGTGGTGGACCTGCGCCGCCTGGAGGAGCTCGTCGCCGCCGGCGACGACGAGGAAGTGGGCATCAACCTCTACGAGCCGTACGACGCGACCGAGGGGGAGCGGCGGCTCAAGATCTACAAGGTCGGCTCGCCGATCTCGCTGTCCCAGGCGCTGCCGCTGATCCAGCGGCTCGGCGTGGAGGTCGTGGACGAGCGGCCGTACGAGGTCGACCGCGACAACGACCCCGGCACCAAGAACGCCTGGATCTACGACTTCGGCCTGCGCTACACGCCGTCCGACGAGGTCGACAAGAACGACTTCAAGCGGCTCTTCCAGGACGGCCTCAACGCCCTGTGGAAGGGCCAGGTCCAGGCCGACGACCTCAACTCGCTCATCCTGAGCGCCGGGCTGACCTGGGAGCAGGTCGAGATCCTGCGGGTCTACGCCAAGTACCTTCGGCAGGCCGGGGGCACGTTCTCGCAGCCCTACATGGAGCGGGTGCTGGCCGGCAACGTGCGGCTGGCGCGGCTGCTCGTGCGTCTCTTCGAGTCCAGGCTGGACCCGCGGCGGCCCGAGGACGTGCGGGTCGATCTCGCCGAGGCGGTCCACGAGGAGATCCTGGGGGCGCTCGACGAGGTGGCCTCGCTGGACGAGGACCGGATCCTGCGGGCCTACCTCGAGATGATCCTGGCGACGCTGCGCACCAACTACTTCCAGACCGTGGACGGCAGGCGCAAGCCGTACATCTCCCTGAAGTTCGACCCGCAGGCGATCAGCGTGCTGCCGCTGCCCCGGCCGAAGTACGAGATCTTCGTGTACTCGCCGCGGGTCGAGGGCGTGCACCTGCGCTTCGGGAAGGTGGCGCGGGGCGGCCTGCGGTGGTCCGACCGGATGGAGGACTTCCGTACGGAGATCCTCGGCCTGGTGAAGGCGCAGATGGTGAAAAACACTGTCATTGTGCCTACTGGGTCTAAAGGCGGATTTGTCGTAAAGCAGCCGCCTACGTCCGGATCGCGGGAGGACATGCTCGCCGAGGGCGTGGCCTGCTACCGGACGTTCATCTCGGGACTTCTCGACGTGACCGACAACCTCGTGGACGGCAAGGTCGTGCCGCCGCCCGACGTGGTGCGGCACGACGGCGACGACACCTACCTCGTCGTCGCCGCCGACAAGGGCACCGCGACCTTCTCCGACATCGCCAACAGCGTGGCCAAGGAGTACGGCTTCTGGCTGGGCGACGCGTTCGCCTCCGGCGGCTCGATCGGCTACGACCACAAGGTCATGGGCATCACCGCCCGCGGCGCGTGGGAGTCGGTCAAGTACCACTTCAGGACCATGGGCGTGGACGTGCAGACCACCGACTTCACGGTGGCCGGCGTCGGCGACATGTCCGGCGACGTGTTCGGCAACGGCATGCTGCTGTCCCGGCACATCCGGCTGGTGGCCGCGTTCGACCACCGGCACATCTTCATCGACCCCACGCCCGACGCGGCCGGCTCGTTCGAGGAGCGCCGGCGGCTCTTCCAGCTGCCGCGCAGCTCCTGGGAGGACTACGACGCCAAGCTGATCTCGCCTGGCGGCGGCGTCTTCCCGCGCACGGCCAAGTCCATCCACATCACGCCGCAGATGCACGCGGCGCTCGGCATCCCGGCGGGCGTCAACTCCCTGACGCCGAACGAGCTGATCAGCGCCATCCTGCGGGCCCCCGTCGACCTGCTGTGGAACGGCGGCATCGGCACGTACGTCAAGGCCTCCTCCGAGTCCCACGCGGACGTGGGCGACAAGGCCAACGACGTGCTGCGGGTCAACGCGGCAGAGCTGCGCTGCAAGGTCATCGGCGAGGGCGGCAACCTGGGGTTCACGCAGCTCGGGCGGATCGAGTTCGCCCTGAACGGCGGGCTGGTCAACACCGACTTCATCGACAACTCGGCCGGGGTGGACACCTCCGACCACGAGGTGAACATCAAGATCCTGCTCGACCAGGTCGTACGCGACGGCGAGCTCACCGACAAGCAGCGCAACCAGGTCTTCACCTCGATGACCGACGAGGTCGCCGACCTGGTGCTGCGTGACAACTACGCGCAGAACGTGGTCCTCGCCGCGACCCGCTCGCAGGCCGTGGAGATGCTCCACATCCACGCCCGCTACCTGCGGCGGCTGGAACGGGACGGGCTGGTCAACCGGGAGCTGGAGTTCCTGCCCTCGGACAAGACGCTGGCCGAGCGCCGCCAGGCCAGGCTGGGCCTGACCGCGCCGGAGTTCTCCGTGCTGCTGGCCTACACCAAGCTGGTGGCCGACGCCGAGCTGCTGGGCTCAGACCTCCCCGACGACCCCTACCTGGCCTCGTGGCTGGTGTCGTACTTCCCCTCGGCGCTGCGTGAGCGCTTCAGGCCGTACATGGACAACCACCCGCTGCGGCGGGAGATCATCACCACCTGCGTGGTGAACGAGCTGGTCAACTCCATGGGCACCACGTTCATGTACCGCTTCGGCGAGGAGACCGGAGCCTCGACGCCCGACATCGTGCGTGCCTACCTCGTGGCGCGCGAGGTGTTCGACCTGGCCAGCTTCCACCGGGCCGTGGAGTCCCTGGACAACAAGGTCGGCACAGAGGTCCAGATCGCCATGCTGCTGGAGGCCCGTAAGCTCGCCGAGCGCGGCACCCGCTGGCTGCTGGGCAACCGCCGCCCGCCGCTGGACCTGGCCGGGTCCGTCAACTTCTTCGTGAAGGGCGTCAACGGCCTGCTGTCCCACATCCCCAAGCTGCTGACCGGTCCCGACCTGGCCGCCTACGAGGAGCGCCGCGACTCGTTCGTGGCCAGGGGCGTGCCGACGGAGCTGGCCGAGCGGGTGGCCGCGATGGTGCCGGCGTACTCGATGCTGGACCTGATCGAGGGCGCGTCGCTGACGGGCCGCCCGGTCAACGAGGTGGCGGAGGTCTACTTCGACCTGGCGGACCGGCTCCAGCTGGCGCGTCTCAGGGAGCGCGTGATCGCGCTGCCCCGGGACAACCGGTGGAACTCGATGGCCCGCTCCGCCCTGCGCGACGACCTCTACGCCGCGCACGCCTCGCTGACCCGTGACGTGCTGGCCCACAGCACGCCGGGGCTGTCACCGGAGGAGCGGCTGGCCAGATGGTCGGAGGCCAACTCGGCGGCGGTCTCCCGGGCCCGTCAGACGCTGTCGGAGATCTGGGAGAGCGACCACTTCGACCTGGCCACGCTGTCGGTGGCACTCCGCGCCATCCGCACGCTGGTGTCGACCAGCAATCTGCCGCACGCGGATTCCTAGGGCGTCGTGCTCCTGCGGTAGGTCAGCCGCCGCAGGAGCACCTCCGCCGGTCCGCGGTGACCGGCGCGGCGCATCCACTCCGCCAGCAGGATCGAGACCGCCCACAGGGTGACCGCGATCCCGCAGGCGGCGGCGACACCGAGGTCGTCGCCCAGATCCAGGGTGAACGGGTAGAACAGCACGACGAACACCACCGACTGGAGCAGGTAGAACGTCAGTGACCGCCGGCCGAGCGCGGCCAGGGCGGTGGTGACCGGTCCGGGTCCGGCGTCGGTGGTGCGACGTGCCCGTTCGGCCCGCATCGCGACCAGGCCGATGAGGGCCGCCAGGCCGATGCCGCCGGCGTACCCGGTGAGGGTGTGGGCGACGGCGACGGCCGCGTACGAGTCGGTCGTCCACGCCCCGGCGACCAGGAGGGCCGCGGGGAGCCTGCCCGCCAGCGCGGCCCCGAGGCAGGCCAGGGCGACGCGGCGCAGCAGGACCGCGTGCCGCTCCGGCTCGTCCAGGATCCTGCGGCGGGCGGCCCAGATCCCCAGGAGCATGCCGGGCACGACGGCGAGCGTGGACAGGAGCGTCTTGAGCGGCCATCCCAGGAGGTCGGCCATGACGTGGGCGCCGAGGCTGTCGGGCAGGGTGCCTGCCAGCGTGGCGGGCACCATGCCGGCGTAGGTCGCCATGCTCTGCCAGGCGACCATGAGCGTCGCGGGCACGAGGGCCGCGGCGGCGGTCCAGCACAGCACCGAGTCGCGGGCACGTATCAGGGCGACGAGGGCGAGCAACGTCACCCCGTACACCGCGATGATGTCCAGCGGCACCAGCACGACGCCGTTCACGAAGCCGATGGCGATCAGCCACCCGCTCCTGCGCCGCAGCAGCGCTTTGAGCGAAGGCCAGTCGCCGCCGCGGGCCTGATGGCGCCGCAGCATCTGGCCCAGCGCGTAGCCGAACAGGAACACGAACATGGGCCGGGCCTGGTTGTCCGCCAGCAGGTGCTTGAGGAACGTCGCGACGGCGTCCACGGCCCCGGAGGCCCGCCCGGCGACGAACAGCGGTGTGTGGGCCAGCGCGATGGGCAGCAGCATGAAGCCGCGGGCCAGGTCGGGTGCGAGTGACCGGCCGGTCACGGTGGTGACGTTCACGGCGTCACCCGACCCGCTGCAGCGCGCGGTCGCGGCGTGCGGCCATGCTCGACCCGGACTCCCTGCGTGCCATCCTGCGCAGCACGACCGGCGCCGCGAGCAGGCCGAGCACGGCCCAGGCCGCCAGGACGCCGGCGGTCTCCAGGTGCCGCCACGACTCGCCGATCTCGATGGCGACCGCGCCGTCCGGCAGCAGGGCGGAGCGCATTCCGAGCCCCATCCAGTACATCGGGAACGCCTGCGCGACCCACTGCAGCCACTCGGGCAGCGCGGTCACCGGATAGAAGATGCCCGAGATCGCCATCATGGCCATGACCGGCAGCTGCAGCAGCCCTTGGCCGCGTGCGCTCGTGAACACCGAGCCCAGGACGGCCCCGATGGGCAGGGTGGCCACCAGGCCCAGCACCAGCACCCAGGCCAGCGTGGGCCACGAGCCGGCCCGGACGTGCAGCCCTTCGACGATGAACAGCCCGGGGATCAGGAAGATGGCGAGGTCCGCGATCAGGCTGCCGGACACGTACACGACCTTGCCGATCAGGTACGCGGGCATGCCGTGCGGAGTCGCCTTGGCCCGCAGCAGGGTGCCGTCCTCGCGGTCGGCGGTGAGGTGCTGGCTCATGCTGACCAGGCCGAGCCCGGCGTTCATCCCCAGGATGCCGGGGAGCGCGAGGGTGCCCAGGAGGAGCCCGCTCGACCCGAACGACCTCTCGCGCATGAAGAACATGACGGCCAGCATCAGCACCGGCCAGAGGAAGTGGCTGAACAGCTCGGCGCCGTTGGTGAACGACTGCCGCAGTTCGATCAGGCCGCGGGACCAGCCCGCGCGTAATGCGGTCGGGTTCATCGGCTCGCTCCCTCGGCATGGTGGACCAGGGTCAGGTACGTCTGCTCCAGCGAGGCCCGGCGGATCTCCAGCTCGCGGATCTCGTCGCCGTGCCGGTCGAACAGCTCACGCGCGAACCTGGTGGAGTCGGCCGTCCTGTGGGTGTGGCGCTGCCCGTCGCGGGTCCAGCGCACCTCGTCCTCGCCCGCGATCCGTCGCGCCAGCTCGCCCGCCGTGCCGTCCGCGACGATCCGGCCGCCGTCGAGCACGACGATGCGGTCGGCGAGCTTCTCGGCCTCGTCCAGGTCGTGCGTGGTGAGCAGGACCGTGGTCTCGTCGCGGCTGACGACGTCGCGTACGAGGTCGTGGAACTCCCGCCGGGCCTGGGGGTCGAACGCGGCGGTCGGCTCGTCGAGGAAGAGCAGCTCGGGCCGGCCCACGAGGCCGATCGCCACGTCCAGCCTGCGCCGCTGGCCGCCGGAGAGCGTCCTGATCTTCTTGTCGGCCTGTCCGGTGAGTCCGACGGCATCGATGAGCTCGCCGGCGTCCCACGGCCGCCGGATCCGGCCGGTGGCGTAGGAGGCGTAGTAGGTGCCGAGGTGGGCGAGCAGTTCGCGCACCCGCCACTTGCCGTGGTCGCGCCAGGACTGCAGTACGACGCCGAGCCGGGCCCGCCACCGCTCGTCGCCGCGCGCGGGGTCGACGCCCAGCACCTCGGCCCGGCCGGCCGACCGCATCCTGAAGCCTTCGAGGATCTCGATCGTGGTGGTCTTGCCCGCCCCGTTCGGCCCCAGCAGGGCCAGCACTTCGCCATGGCGGGCTTGGAACGTCACATCCCGCAGGACATCGGACGAGCCGTAACGCATGCGCAGCCCGTCGACGTCGAGAACGACTGGTCCGGTGGTCATGAGCGGTTACCAGCTTCCGTTCGCCAGCGCCTGCCGGACGCTCGCCATGAGGGCGGCCCGGTCCACGCCCGCCAGGGTCAGCGCCCTCGGCACGGTGCCGATCTCGGCCTGCAGGATGCCCAGCAGCAGGTGGCCGGGGCGCAGGTCCTTCTTGCCGGTGGCGCCCCCGATGGCGCGATCGAGGGCGAGTTTGGTCGAGGCCCCGATGCTCAGGGAGCGCTTCGGGTCGGGGGTCGGCGTGGGGAGGCGGAACGAGGCGAGCGACACCCCGGCCCCGCTCAGGCTGTGCTCGAACTCCTTGTCCAGCGCGTCCCGGATCGCCTGCCGGTCGAGGCCGGCGGCGGCGAGCGCCTGCCGGGCGGCGTTCTCCTCGATGGAGGCGATCGCCAGCAGGAGGTGGTGCGGCTCGATCGCCGCCGATCCGTCCGCCAGGGCCTCGGCCTTGCCCTGCACGATGATCGCGTTGATGTAGTGGTCGATAGCGCTCACTGTCGTCTCCTCAGCGTGACGCCCGCGGCGATGAGCCGCTTGGCGTGCTTCTTGTGGACCGCCTGACGCGTGACGCCGAGCGCCTCGGCGACGTCCGGCCAGCTCCAGCCGGATCGCATCGCCTGTTCGACGGCGGCGTCCTCCAGCTGGTCGGCCAGGCGTCGCAGGGCGACCACGGCGGCCAGCGCGTCGGCGGGCTCCTGGGGTACGGGAATGTCATCTGCCGGCATGCAAGCAACCGTAGTTGACTAAATGAGGCTTAGTCAACCTGAGTTGCTAGCGTCATGGGCGTAGCCGTACAGGATGGTGGATGGAGCGGTGTGACGAGGGGAGCGGCTACTGGCCGGAGGCGCGCGTAAGGGCCCCGTCGTGGGCGATGACGGCGGCGGGGGCGGGAGCCTTCAAGGACGGCACGACGCTGGCGTACTGGTGCGTCTCGATCAGCCTGAGGGTGCGGCGCAGCACCGGCGTGCTGATCGCCCACCGCGCGGACTCCGGCACCGGGATGTAGTCGTCCTCGGCCGTCTTCGTCGTCGTCGACGTCGTGCGGGACAGTGAGTACTGGATCAACGCGCCGCCGTCCTTGGTGCGCAGCGCGTAGACCGGAAAGCTGTCGGGGCTGAAGATCGAGTCGTAGCTGAACCCGTCGTTCTTCGCCTTCTCGCGGAGGCTGGCGATCTGCTCGGCCACGTCCGTCGTGTACGGCCCCGCCGCCACGAGCCCCGCCGTGACCCCGGCGGACCCCGTCTCGGCCACGCTGGCGTGCACGGGACCCATGAACTGCGGGCTGATCGTGATCGACTTGTCGTCGGAGGCCAGCGCGGTCACGTAGCCGTCGGCGTCCCGCTGGAACTCCGGCAGCTGCTGCCCCGGCAGGAGCAGGGCCACGGAGCTGAGCCGCCAGCCGTCGGACTTGGCGAACGTCAGCAGCGCCGGGCTGCCGTCGCGCGTCGCCACCGCGCTGAACCAGGGCGCCGGCTCGTTCGGCGCCCACCTCGGCACGAACAGTGTGGGCGTCCCCCACTTGTGGCGGAGCGGCGCGTTGCCGGTGGACAGGAACGCGGCCTTGGTGAGCTCCGTCTGGCCGCCCATCGTCTGGTCGACGGCCATCGCCAGCCGCCCCTGCAAGGGGCTCTTCACCCGCAGCCGGTCGTCGGTGACCGTGATCTTGAAGAACTCCTGGGCGGCCTCGGCCTGCGTGATGGCCACTGCCGGTGCGGTGGGCGAAGGGGACGCGGAGGGGGTGGCGGGCGCCTTGGACGTCGGGGGCGGGGCATTGCCCGTGCAGGCGGTCGCCGCGGCCAGTACGCCGGCGGCGAGCGCCAGCACCTTCCGCCGCCCGTATACACGCACCTCGCCATGTTATTCGGGCCCGCGAGACGCCGAAGCCTCCCATGCCGCTTTCCGCGCGTCCAAGATTCACCGCGCTTGCAGCTTGACCGTGTCCGCGGGGCAGAGCGTCAAGCTGCGTACGAGCGGGTGGCCGGATTGGGCGTGGACGGTGGGAATGAGCGATGGGTGGGCGCGGTGGGAGGGTGTTGCTCTCTGGGGGAAGTAGGCTTGGGAGACGTGGCAGGCATCGATCCGGCAGAAGAGATCAACGAGCTCGCGGGCACGCTCCGCAGCATCCAGGACGTGCTCGACCTCGACGCGATGCGCAAGCAGATCGAGGAGCTGGAGCAGCAGGTTGCCGCGCCCGACCTGTGGGACGACCCCGACCAGGCTCAGAAGGTCACGAGCAAGCTCTCGCACCTCCAGGGTGAGCTCAACCGTGTCGAGGGCGTCGCGCGCCGTCTCGACGACCTGACGGTCCTGTACGAGCTGGCGGCCGAGGAGGGCGACGACGACACGCGCGCCGAGGCCGACAAGGAGCTCGAGTCGCTCAGGTCCGACATCGGCGCCATGGAAGTGCGCACGCTGCTCTCGGGCGAGTACGACTCCCGAGAGGCGCTCGTGACGATCAACTCCCAGGCGGGCGGGGTCGACGCCGCCGACTGGGCCGAGATGCTCTTCCGCATGTATCTGCGGTGGGCCGAGCGCAAGGGCTACTCGACCGAGGTCTACGACACCTCCTACGCGGAGGAGGCCGGCATCAAGTCGGCCACGTTCACGATCAAGTCGCCCTACGCGTACGGCACGCTCCGTGGTGAGCACGGCACCCACCGGCTGGTCCGCATCAGCCCGTTCGACAACCAGGGCCGCAGGCAGACCTCGTTCGCCGGCGTGGACGTCGTGCCGGTCGTCGAGCAGACCGACCACATCGACATCAACGAGGACGAGCTCCGCGTCGACGTCTACCGTTCGAGCGGCCCGGGCGGGCAGGGCGTCAACACGACCGACTCGGCGGTGCGCATCACGCACATCCCGTCCGGCATCGTCGTCTCCTGCCAGAACGAGCGCTCCCAGCTCCAGAACCGCGCCAGCGCCATGAACGTCCTGCAGGCCAAGCTGCTGGAGCGCAAGCGGCAGGAGGAGGCGGAGAAGATGTCTGAGCTGCGCGGCGCCACCACGACGTCCTGGGGCACGCAGATCCGCAACTACGTGCTGCACCCGTACCAGATCGTGAAGGACCTGCGCACGGGCACAGAGGCCGGCAACCCGACGGCGGTGCTGGACGGCGACCTCGACGAGTTCATCGAGTCCGAGATCCGCTGGATGCGCCGGCAGGAGTCGGAGGGCGGCGCGGGCTCCTAGAGCCCGCTGAGGTGCTTGACCGCCAGGCTCACGAAGAGCAGGGCGACCAGGAGCAGAGCGATGAGGGCGGGTGACAGCCCGGCGAAGCCGTGCTGGTGCATCCGCTCTCTACTGGCGCGACACGTGGGGCAGCGGCCCTCGATGACGGGGTGGGCGCACTGCGCGCATACGAGATGTTCACAACTCATGACAGCCCCAAGTCTAGCCGCACAATCGTTTTGTTTCCGTTATGGACTTTCCAGCCCAGTCTTCCCCCTAGACTGTCGTCTGGCCAATCGAAACGTCGATCATCAGTAAAGACGACGTAACCCCGAGTGGCCGGTGGCGGGAAGTGGGCATGTGCCACCCTCGCTTCCGTCCTGACCCCTAGACTGGCATGCCGTGATGCTCTCGTGATCCATTTCGATAATGTCACCAAGGTCTATGCGAACCAGAACCGGCCCGCCCTCGACCACGTATCCGTAGACGTGGACAAGGGTGAGTTCGTGTTCCTCGTCGGTCCTTCGGGATCAGGCAAGTCCACGTTCCTGCGTCTGGTCCTGAAGGAGGAGCGGCCCAACTCCGGCGCCATCCACGTCGCCGGCAAGGATCTGGCCCGCCTCTCCAACTTCAAGGTGCCTCACCTGCGCCGCCGCATCGGCTGCGTCTTCCAGGACTTCAGGCTGCTCCCGAACAAGAACGTCTACGAGAACGTGGCGTTCGCGCTCGAGGTCATCGGCAAGCCCCGGCGGTTCATCCGCAAGGTGGTGCCCGAGGTCATCGAGCTGGTCGGCCTGGAAGGCAAGGCCCACCGCATGCCCGACGAGTTGTCCGGCGGCGAGCAGCAGCGCGTCGCCATGGCCCGCGCCTTCGTCAACCGGCCCATGATCCTGCTGGCCGACGAGCCCACGGGCAACATCGACCCCGCGACGAGCATCGGCATCATGAAGGTGCTCGACCGCATCAACAGGACTGGCACCACGGTCGTCATGGCCACGCACGACGCGGCCATCGTCGACTCCATGCGCAAGCGCGTGGTGGAGCTGGAGGACGGCAAGATCGTCCGTGACCAGTCGCGTGGCGTTTACGGCCAGGCGTACTGACAGGGAGCTGCAGACACAATCATGCGGGCGAATTTCATCTTTTCCGAGGTCTGGATCGGCCTCCGCCGCAACCTGACCATGACGATCGCGGTGGTCATCACCGTGGCCGTCGGCATGGCGATGCTGGGCGTCGGCCTGATGATCAACGCCCAGGTCGGCATGATGAAGGGCTACTGGGACGACAAGGTCGAGGTCTCGGTCTTCCTCTGCACCAAGGGTTCCGCCATGGACACCTGCAAGGGCAAGGAGATCACCAAGGGCCAGATGGATCAGCTCCAGCAGACCATCAAGAGCACTCCTGGGGTCAAGGAGGTGCTCTTCGAGGACCAGGCGGCGGCTTATGAGAACTTCCAGAAGCTGTACGCGTCCAACAAGGCTCTCGTGGCCGCCACCAAGGTCGAGGACATGCCGCCGTCCTTCCGCGTCAAGGTGGCAGATCCGAACAACTACCAGTCCATCATCCAGACCCTGCAGGGCAAGCCCGGAGTGGCGCAGGTGATGGACCAGGCACAGCTGATCGGGCCCTTCTTCAAGCTGCTCGACAAGCTCGCCTTCTACGCGCTCGCCGTGGCGATCATCCTGGTGCTGGCGGCGGCGCTGCTGATCGGCAACACCGTACGGCTCTCCGCGTTCAACCGGCGGAGAGAGACGGGCATCATGCGGCTGGTCGGCGCGTCCAACCTCTACATCCAGCTCCCGTTCGTCATGGAAGGCGTGATCGCGGGCCTCATCGGTGGGGTCTTCGCGGCGATCATCCTGATCGTGACCAAGGTTTTCCTCTTCGAGGAACTGGGGCAGTACCTGGGTGACGCGACCGCGCAGCTGGGCTGGAACGACGTGGCCCAGACCATCTCGATCACCATGATTATCGGTGTGGTCATCTGTGTGCTGGCGTCGTTCGTGACCCTCCGCCGCTACCTCAGGGTGTAGGCGGAATCACCGGTAAAGTCGAAACATGCCACGTGAGACCGGGCGTAAGGTCATCGCCCAAAATAAGCGTGCCAGGCACGACTACCACCTCGAGGACACGATCGAGGCGGGTCTCGTGCTCCAGGGCACCGAGGTGAAGTCGCTGCGCGAGGGCCGCGCCTCGCTCGCCGACGGCTACGCCAGCATCGACGGCGGCGAAGCGTGGCTGCTCAACGTCCACATCCCCGAATACTCCCAGGGGACGTGGACCAACCACGCAGCCCGGCGCAAGCGCAAGCTGCTGATGCACCGTAAAGAGATCGAAAAGCTCGCCGCCAAGACCAAGGAGGGCGGGCTCACGATCGTGCCGCTGACGCTCTACTTCAAGGACGGCAGGGCCAAGGTCGAGATCGCCCTCGCCCGAGGCAAGAAAGACTGGGACAAGCGGCAGTCGCTGGCGGAGCAGCAGGCCAAGCGGGAGATGGCCCGCGCGCTGCGCCACCGCAACCGATGAGAGCGGCGGCACTCACCCGATGAGACGCGCTCGCCGCATACTTGCCGCGACCGCCACCCTGGCGGTCGCGAGCACCACTCTGACAGGCTGCTTCGAGGAGCCCTCGCCGCACGACGCGGTGCGCGACTTCCTCGTGGGCTGGCAGTCGGGCGACTACGACCTGGCCGCGGGCCGTGCCGACGGCGACCGCGCCGTGGTGCGCAAGGCGCTGTCCGACACCAAGCTGGAGCTCGACGCGGCCTCGTTCCGGTTCAAGATCAAAAGCCTCAGCATGACGGGCGAGGAGGCCAAGGCCGACTTCCACGCCGAGGTCGACCTGGGCGAGAACAACCCGCTCTGGGAGTACGAGGGGATGCTCCCGCTCCACCTCGTGGACGGCTACTGGAAGGTGCGCTGGTCGCCTTCCGTGCTGCACCCGCAGCTCAAGGAGGGGCAGCGCTTCGCGGTCGACATCGAACCCAAGGCACGCAAGCCCATAGTCGACCGCACGGACGAGCCGCTCCAGAGCACCACCGTGTTCTACAGCGCGGGCGTCTACCCGGCCAAGATCGGCAACAAGGCGGAAGAGGTGGCCGCGAAGCTCTCCGAGTACACCGGCTACGCGCAGGACCGGCTGCTGAGCCGCATCAGGTCGTCGCCGCCGGACAAGTTCGTGCCGCTGGTCACGTTCGGGCGCTCGCGCTACCAGTCCATGAAGGCGAAGCTCGACACCATCGAGGGCATCGAGACGCAGCAGCAGGACCAGCGGGTCAACCCCGAGCCGCCCCGGCAGATCGTCGGCAGCGTCAGCGCCCTCACCCCCGACCTCGAGCAGCGGCTCGGCGGCCCGGAGAAGGCCGGTGACTCGGTCGGCAGGACCGGCCTGCAGCAGGCCTACCAGGACTACCTGACCGGCTCCACGCAGACCAAGGTGATCACCCTCGACCTCAAGACCGGCAAGCAGGTCGCGCTGCTCAAGGAGTGGCCGGGCCGGCAGAACGTCCCGGTGAAGACCACGATCGACCGGCAGGTCCAGGCGGCGGCCGAGCAGGCGGCGGCCGACACGGGCACGAGCGCGCTGGTGGCGGTGCAGCGTGACACCGGCCAGATCCTCGCGGTCGGGGCCAAGGGCGACATGAATCAGGAGAAGCACGCGCTGGCCGGCAAGTTCCCGGCGGGCACGGCGTTCTCGATCGTGGCCGCGGACGCGTTGATCAAGCGCAAGGTCAGCCCCAAGCAGCGGCTGGCGTGCCCGGAGGAGCGCACGGTCGGCGGCGCCAAGTTCCAGCAGGCTGGGCAGTCCACCGGGGTGACCACGTCGGCCAGCTTCCAGGAGAACTTCGCGAAGGGCTGCGTCACCGCGCTGGCGTCGCTGGCCCGCCGCGTCTCGGCCGCCGACCTGACCGCGAGCGCCAAGGCGTTCGGCGTGGGGCAGTCGTGGCGGCTGCCGCTCAAGTCGTTCAGCGGCTCGCTGCCCACGCTGTCCAGCGACGCCGACAAGGCCAAGGCCATCGCGGGCGAGAACGTCGAGGTGAGTCCGCTCGGCATGGCGCTGGTGGCCGCGGCGGTGGCCTCGGGCACCTGGCATCCGCCGGTGCTGATCACCGACCCCAAGTCGCCCGATCCCACGGCGGAGGCCGTGCAGCTTCCGCAGCCCGCTCCCGTGCCCCTGGACCCCGAGGTCCGCACGGCGCTGACCTCGATGATGCGGGCCGGCGCGGCCGGCATGAGCGCCGGGACGGGCAAGGACCGGGTGTACGGCGTCAAAGCCACCGTGGACAACCAGTACACGTGGTTCGTGGGCTGGCGGGGAGAGGTGGCCGTCGCGGTGCTGGCGAAGAACTACGACGCCGCGGCCGAGGCGGGCGCCTTCTTCGCCGCCCTTCAGAACTCACCGTGAAATTGTCGTCACACTGAGCAACCATTGGCGGCTCCGGCTGCGTCTTACTGAGTGACTGGGCCCGCTCGGGGGGTTGCGGATCCAGTCGCCGTGATGAGACAGGACTTCATCTCGGGGGAAGTCCTGCCGTCCGGACCGGCTCGACCCTGCCGGTCGGCCCCCGGGAGCGCGTGCTGCTGTGCCACGCTCCCGGGGGTTTCGTCATGGGGAATTAAGTTGGCGTTGAGGGCGTTGTCTCTTGTACATTCGTGTTGCTCACCCGGTGACGCGGGTGTGTTGACAACTGCACAGGGGGTGACTGGCTTCGACTTCGACTTTGCAAGCCAGGTGAAGCGGGCCGAGGACTGCGGACATAACCTCGTTAATCCTGTGACCGCAAACAACAAGTGCCAATTCCAAGCGCACTGTGGTAGCCCAGGACTCCCTGGGCCTCGCTGCCTAAGTAGCGAAACCACTGTCAGCCCGGGAGTGCCTTCGGCCCGGTGTCTGGCATCGCTAGAAGGCTCAACCGATCGACCCGGCCACGGGGGAGATCGGGAAATCAAACAGTGGCTGAGCCCGTCGGCGACTCGCCTGCGTGATCGCCGGGGCTGAGAAAAGCACAGCAGGCTGCGCCCGGAGAAGCCCTGACTTGGGGTTGAAGGACGCGGGTTCGATTCCCGCCACCTCCACTTGAGGGCCCGTGTGGTCGGAAGCTTCGCTTCCTCCCGCGGGCCTTTGTGCTGTCCAGGGGGAACCCCGCGGGGAACCCCCAGTTGTCCAGCCGTCCCTGACCCGCCGATACGCGGTGGGCAGGGGCGGTTCTCGTGTTTCCGGGGGCACACTCGGTGCACATTCGACACCTCTCTGCCACCAATGAGTGCTTTGTATGTGCTTAGGTGGTCCTCTGACAATTGTGGGTCGGAATGAGGTTGAAGGGTGTCAAGGTACGGCTGGCGTCACTCGGCGTTCGCGCCTGTGGTGGGCCTGGTGATCTCCGCGCTGCTCATGGCGGCCGGACTGGTGGAATCCCTGCTGCAGGCCGTGGGCGCGAGCACGGCCCCGACGGCCGCGGAGCTCGTGGTCGCGCTCATCATCGCGGTCTTCTTAACGGCCGTGCTCAGGATCGTCAGGGCCATCCCCGACATCCAGCGGGAGAGCGCCGCGACCGCGAAGGCGGTGTCGAACGTCCACGCGGTGCGACTGAACGAGGACACCCTGGTGGCGCGGCGGCTCAAGCTGTTCAAGGAGGCGGCCGAGGCCGGCAATGACTGCGAGGCGGTGCTGAGCGCCCGGTCCGCGCTGGACGACAGCGAGATGGCCAACAAGCACCACCTCGACCACGCGCTCATCTGGGCGCTGCCGGTCTTCGGGTTCATCGGCACCGCGCTGACCATGGGCGCGATGGTCAGCTCGTTCGGCGACGCCCTGGACAGCAAGGGAGACCCCGGGGTGCTGATCGCCGCGCTCAAGCAGCACGTGCTGCCCGAGCTGGCGTCCGCGTTCGGCGTCACCCTGATCGCGCTGTTCCTGAGCGTGCTCGCGTTCGGCGCGATGGCCTTCGTCGAGCGGGCCGAGCGGGCCGGCGTGGTGGCCGCCGACGAGGTGTTCCTCAGCTACATCGCGCGCCTGCCCGCCAAGCAGGCGGCCCCCGCCATGCAGGGGCTCACCCAGGAGCTGGCCCAGTCCAGGGGCAGGACCGAGGAGCTCGTCAAGGGCCTGGACGCGCTGCGCACCGCGGTGGAGCGGCTGAGCGCGGTCGAGAGCAGGCCGCAGAAGTACACGCTGGTGAGGGAGCCGTGAGGAAGCGGGCCACCAGGTCGTTCGCGCCGCCGCTCGACCTGCGCTTCATCGACCTGTTCATGGCCATCGTCCTGGCGCTGTCGTTCGTCGCGATCATGCTGACCGTCGTGGCGCGGATGCTGCCGACGGAGGCGTCCACGCCGCCCCCGCGCCAGGAGACGCGTCAGAGTGTGGCCCAGCTGAGGAAGCAGCTCGACGCCGCCGTCGAGGCGCAGCAGAAGGCCGAGGCGGAGCTGCGCGCCACCCAGACGGAGCTGCGCACCGCCCAGTCGAAGATCGCCGAGCAGACCGCTTTCGCCCTGCCGTGGTGGCTGATCGGGTTCTGCGCCCTGCTCGGCGTGCTCGCCGTGTTCATGGGCTGGCGGATCCGGCTGTGGAACGAGGGCAACCTGCCGCGATTGCGCAGCTGGCTGATGGTGACCGCGGTGGTGACCGTGGTCACGGCCGTGATCAGGTGGCTGAGCGACAGCGAGGGCTATCTGCTGCTCGCCGCCATCCCCTGGTGGGCGGCAGATGCCCTCTGCCTCGGGCTGCTGCTGGTCGCGTACGTGCTGATCTCCGTCATCAGGGACAGCCGCGCCAAGCTCCGCGGCATCCAGGCGGGATCGGCGCCCGAGCCGAGTCCTGAGCGGCAGCCGGTGGGATAAATCCCGTCGCATCGGTGGGAAAGGCCCGGTAGGGTCCGGAACCAGACAGGCCGCGGGACTCCGGTGCGACTTCCGGAATCCGCCTTTACCGCGATACTTCGCAGCTCGTGCCCCCATTCCCCGGCCAGTCCTCCGACCGCCGGGGGAGCCCATGGAGACGTACGCTGACCTGATCGAGTGCGAGGACGTCCTGCTCTTCGCGAACGCGGCCATCACCTCCACAGGGCAGCGCGAGTTCCACAGCACAGCCGGCGACCAGCGGCTCTCCCTCGACTTCCTGCACCGCTACATCCAGGGCAACTATCCCGACCTGTACGCCGCCACGCTGGCGCTCGACATCAACGACCACAACGCCGCCCTGATCATCGCCAACCTGCTGAGCGGGGCGGAGGGCGACGGAGGGCTGATCGCCCGGCGGCTGGACAGGATGAGCCCGCCCAGGGTCTACCGCCTCTTCCAGCGGCTGCGCGGTGCCGGCGTCAACAACAGGCGCACCAGGGCGCTCATCCGCGACTGGCTCGCCGGCCGCCCCGACCTGGCCTTCGACGCGGTGAAGTACCGCACGCAGCTGAAGTCCGCGGTGCGGCACGCCCACCTGCGGCTCCCGGGCGAGCTGGGTGACTTCCTGTTCGCGCCGTTCAGCCGCGCCCGGTACGACACGCCCCTCCTGGAGGCCTGGCGCCGTGCCCACTACGACAAGAGCGCCCTGTACGAGCTCCCGTACACCGTCGCCGAGGGGTTCGCGGCCCGCCACGGCATCAGCAGGGCGGTCTTCCTCGAACGCATCGCGCCCCAGCTGACCAGGCTGGAACGCCTCCGGCTGGCGGAGTCCGCGCAGGCGGGCGGGCTGGACACCGAGGCGGACCTGGCCGCGATGCCGCTGGTCAGGCTGGCCTCGTACGTGCTCTCGCTCCGCGCCGACGTGCGGACGCGGCGCCGCGCCGAGCTGGTGGGCGCGCTGCGGGCGGCCGCGGCGCGCGCGGCCGGGGCGCGGGCGGGCACGTGGGGGAGCGTCGCGGCGGTGCTCGACGACAGCTTCTCCTCGTTCGGCTCGCCGGTGAAGCGCCGCCGCCCCCTGGCGGTCGCGCTGGCCTGCCACTTCCTGCTGGAGGCCCTGGCGGGCGACTACCGCGGCCGGTGGCTCTCGCTCAGGACGGACCCGCTCCAGGCGCGGCCGTCCGGGCCCACGCCGCTGGGACAGCGCGTCATCGACGCGCTCGAACACCGGCCAGGCCTGCTCGTCATCGTCTCCGACGGCTGGGACAACGCGCCGCCCGGGCTGGCGGGCGAGGTGCTGCGGGTCTGGCGGCGCAAGCTCGACCTGGCCGGCGAGGTCGGCATCGTGCACGTGAACCCGGTCTACGACGCCGGGCAGTTCGACGTGCGGCGGCTGTCGCCCATGGTGCCGACGGTCGGCATCCGCGACGCCGAGGATCTGCCGGCGCTGGTGGAGCTGGCCAGGTTCGCGGAGGGGCGGGCGGGGCTGGGGGACCTGAGGGCGTACCTCGAGGACAGGGCGGCAGCGCGATGATCGATCTCACGGGGCTGGACACGCGGCCCGCGCAGACCTGGGGCGCGCTGCGGCTGGTGCCGTTGGTGCGCCGCGAGCCCATCGAGGACCTGCGCCTGCACGCCAAGGTGTACGGCGACGAGGCGTCCATGGTGTACCTGCCGGACAAGACCGTCTACACCGCGTACGTCCCGCACGCGTTCGTCGCGTCGTGGAGCGACGACGGGACCCCGGCGGCGGCGTACGGCACCCAGCTCGGGCGGCCGCTGGAGCACATGTGCATCAGGACCAGGCGCAGGATGGCCAGGCGGGTGGACAAGGGCAGGCTCAGGTTCCTGCCGCTGCACCTGGCCGTGGAGGGGTTCCTGGCGCTGCACTTCGGCGGTCCCGTGGTCGCGTGGGAGGAGTGGTCGCGGCAGGCGCTCGCGCACGGGCTGTCGTCCCGCGCCGAGGACGCGTACATCGGGGCGGAGGTGAGCGGGCTGGAGGACGCGCTCAAGGTGTTCGAGATCTACCCGGGGCAGTGCGGGCTGCTGCTGTACGCCGGTGACGCGCTGGCCAGCGCCTTCGTGGTGCCCCACCCTGAGGACTACCGGGCGCTGCACCCGACGCTCGTCCGCGACATGTACGGCGAGCTGATCTACGACTACGCCCTGTTCTACCCCGTCAGAGACTTCCCCGCGGTGATCGACGAGAGCGTGGTCTCCTCGCTGGGCGACCTGCGGGCCGAGGCCGTGCGGGCCGAACGCGACTGGGCCGGCTTCCACGACTCGGTGATGGCCGCGGACCTCCTCCGCGCCCCCGCGCAGGTGGAGGAGGTGTACCGGCTGGGCCGCTTCACGCTGAGCCGGTTCCTGCCGGCGTTCGAGCGGAAGAGCGAGAACCACATCGGCGAGACGATCACGGACGTGGACGGGCGGCTGGCCTACCTGAAGACGTTCAGGCTGTCGGAGGCGCAGGTCAGGCGCGGCCATCTGCTGAGCACGCTGGCCGGGCACGACTGGAGCCTGCCCGCCGCCGCGGCGACCCTGCGGATCAGCGCCGCCGCCCTGGGGCTGCGGCTGGAGCGGGCCGGGTTCGGGCATCTGCTGCGGCAGGACGTGCTCGACGGCTACCGCAAGGCGCTCAGTGAGCGCAGCCGGCGTACTCGTCGAGGCGGCGCGCCATCGCCGCCAGCATGAGCGGGAGCATCGCCACGTGCGCCACGAGCATCAGCGCCCCGCCGTCGATCACGCCCAGCCACAGCAGGGGGAAGAGCGGCACGACCGGGACGAACATCACGGCGCACATCTCCAGCGTCGAGGCCCAGCCGTGCCGGCGGATCCGCATCCACACGGCCATGCCGACCGACATGTTGAACGCCATGAGCAGGTACGCGAGGTCCGGCTGCCGGTCGAGGGAGACGCTGAGCCCGAGGACCGACTCGAGCATGCCGAGCGCGAACATGCCTGCGAACATGGCGATGATCATCTCGACGTAGTGCAGGGCGAACCTGCCCCAGCGGCGACCGGTGGTCGGGCTTGTCGGTGTCGTCATGCCCCGACTGTCTCCGGGGCCGCCGTCGGGTGCCAAGGGAAGCGGCCAGGGATGTCCGGAAACTTGGGTTCTTCGTCCTTCGGACCTACAGTCGAGGCCATGGAGAGACGACGGGTCGTCGTCGTGGCCTACCACGCGGCGGCGTTACTCGACATCGCATGCGTCACCTCGACGCTGGAGGACGCCAACTGGCACGGCGCCGCGCCCTACTACGAGGTGCGCGTGGCCACACCCGGCGGGCAGGCCATCACCTCCGCCACCGGGCTGGTCATCCAGGCCCAGCAGTCGCTGGAGCGGATCACCGGGCCGCTCGACACGCTGGTGATCTCCGGCGGGATCGGCCACGAGGACGCCGCCGCCGACCCGCTCATCGTCGGCCACATCCGCAGGCTGGCCAGGGAGAGCCGCCGCGTCGCGTCCGTCTGCACGGGAGCGTACATCCTCGCCGCGGCCGGGCTGCTCGACGGGCGGCGCGCCACGACCCACTGGGGCGAGGCCCAGACCCTGGCGGCCCGGTTCCCCGAGGTGACCGTGGACGCCGACCCGATCTTCATTCGCGACGGGAACGTCTCCACGTCCGCCGGCGTCACCGCCGCGCTCGACCTCACCCTGGCCTTCGTCGAGGAGGACAACGGCACCGAGCTGGCCCGCATGGTGGCCCGCAACCTGGTCACCTACCTGCAGCGGCCCGGTAACCAGGCGCAGATGAGCATGTTCGTCAGCGCCCCCGCCCCCGCGAACAGCCTGGTCAAGCGGACCGTCGAGCACATCGCCGCCCACCTGCGCGACGACCTGACCACCCCGGCGCTGGCGGCCGAGGCGGGCGTGAGCGAGCGGCATCTCACCCGGCTGTTCCTCAAGCACCTGGGGCTCACGCCAGGTCGGTACGTCCGGCAGGCCCGCACCGAGGCCGCCGCCCACCTGCTCGCCTCCACGTCGCTGCCGATGGCGTCCGTGGCCGTGCGGTGCGGGTTCGGAACGGCGGAGACGCTGCGGCAGGCGTTCATCGACCGGTACGGGATCCCGCCGTCGCGCTACCGGTTGACGCAGGCAGCCGGGTAGGGATCAGTCTGATATAACCGGGTTCTGGCTAATCTGTCAGCGATGAACGAGGTCATAGGCGGGTACACGCTGCGGCGCCTGCTCGGCAGCGGCGGCATGGGCGAGGTGCATCTCGCCTCCACGCCCACCGGTGGCCTGGCCGCGGTCAAGGTCATCCATCCCGCGCTGGCCCGTGACCCGGCGTTCAGACGGCGGTTCCAGCGCGAGGTCGCGGCGGCCCGCCGGGTGGCCAGGTTCTGCACCGCGCCCGTGCTGGACGCGGGGATCGACGGCGACGTCGCCTACCTCGTCACCGAATACGTCAAGGGGCCCGACCTGGCGCGGGCCGTACACGATCAGGGGCCGCTCTCGGGCGGGAACCTGGAGGCGCTCGCGGTGGGCATCGCCACCGCTCTGAGCGCCATCCACGGGGCCGGGGTGATCCATCGCGACCTCAAGCCGTCCAACGTGCTGCTCTCGCCGCTCGGCCCCCGCGTGATCGACTTCGGCATCGCCCAGCTCGTCGAGCACGACGGCCTGGCCAGCCAGGCGATACTCGGGACACCCGCGTTCATGGCGCCCGAGCAGGTGCGCGGTGAGCCGCTCACGCCCGCGGCCGACGTGTTCGCGTGGGGCGGGGTGATCGCGTTCGCGGGGACGGGGCGGCTGCCGTTCGGGGGCGGCGCGCCCGGGGAGATCCTGTACCGGATCACGCAGGAGGGGCCCAGGCTGGACGGGCTCGACGAGGGGATCAGGCAGGTCGTGGAGCGGGCCCTGGCCAAGGATCCCCGCTTGCGGCCGACCGCACAGCAACTGCTGGCGGAGCTGGTCGGCGGCACCCGCCTGGCCGCGGCCACCGAGGTGGTGGAACGCACCTGGACCGGCGGCACCGTGCCGCCCGTGCCGCCTGTCGTGCGGAGGCAGCGGGGGCAGCGGAAGCGGCGGAGGTGGCCGTGGATCGCGGGGGCCGCCGCGCTCGTGCTCGCCGTCGCGGCCGCGGTCGTGCCCGCGCTCTTGGAGAAGGCCTGGCCGTACGAGGCGGGCTTCGGCGACTCGTGGGCCGTCGGCTCGTCGGAGGGCGGGACCGCCCGGCAGTCGCACTCCGGCTACGAGCTGACCGTCAAGCCCGGCTGGCGGCTGTGGAAGTCGGCCCCACGGGAGGAGCCGGAGGGCGGCGTGATCGTCAGCGTGAAGGCCACCCTCGAGAAGGGGTCCGGGGAGTACGGTGTGTGGTGCCACGGCTCGGCGGGCACCGGAGACCGCTACGAGTTCGGGGTGAGCAGTTCGGGCCAGGTCACGATCGTCAAGCGCCGCACGGGCACCAGGGGCAGGACCCTGTACGGCCCGGCGAGCACACAGAGCGCGGCCGTCAACAGCATCGTGGCGGCGTGCGGCGAGAGCGGGGGCAAGGTGACGCTGCGGATGTGGCTGAACGAACGCCTGGTCGCGGAGGCGTCCGACGCGGACGCCCCTTACGGCCCGAACGAGTCAGGCGTCCACGCCGCCTCCGCCGACACCGCCGACCTGCGGGTCCGCTTCGACTCCTTCGAGCTCCGACCGGCGGGCCAGTGATGCCGAGGGGTGCGTGAACGTGCGCTTCGGCGTGCTCGGGCCGCTGCGGATCGACGGCGCGCAGCCGCCGGGACCGGCCAAGCACCGGGCGTTGCTGGCCGCGCTGCTGCTGTCGGCCGGCGAGACGGTGCCGGTCGAGCGGTTGGTCTCCGTCGTCTGGGACGACCGGCCGCCGGCGTCGGCGGGCTCGGTGCTCAGGGTGTACGTCAGCGCGCTGCGCAAGCTCGTGGACGGTATCCGCACGGTGCCGGGCGGTTACCTGCTCGAGGTCGGGCGCGACGAGGTCGACTGCCACCGGTTCGAGCGGCTGGTCACCACGGCCAGGCAGGAGCGTGCGTCGGGGCGGGTCGAGGAGGCGGCCGGCACGTTCAGGACGGCACTGGGGCTGTGGCGGGGGCAGGCGCTGGCCGATGTCGAGTCGTCCACGTTGCGCCGTGGGCACGCCGTACCGCTGGAGGAGCTGCGTCTGACCGCGCTGGAGGAGCGGGTGGAGCTGGACCTGCGGCTGGGCCGGG
This sequence comes from Nonomuraea helvata, assembly GCF_039535785.1. NCBI lineage: Bacteria > Bacillati > Actinomycetota > Actinomycetes > Streptosporangiales > Streptosporangiaceae > Nonomuraea > Nonomuraea helvata. Next base: position 142,763 of record NZ_BAAAXV010000009.1, on the reverse strand, counting down.
GCGCCGAGGCGGTGGGGGAGCTGCGGGCGCTGGTCGGGACGCATCCGCTGCGCGAACGTGCCTGGGTGCGCCTCATCGAGGCACTCCACCAGGCGGGACGCAGGTCGGAGGCCCTCGGTGCCTACCAGGACGCGCGCAGGACGCTGGTGGACGAGCTGGGTCTGGAGCCGGGCGCTGAGCTGACCGCCGCACACCAGCGGGTCCTGAACGACGAGGGCGGCTCGGTGACACGAGCCGACCGGCACTCGCAGCTGGTCGATGAGCTTCCGCCCGACATTTCCGATTTTGTCGGCCGGCAGCGGGTCCTCGACTGGATCGTCCGGATGGCCCGCGAGCACGCGTCCGCGCCGGTGCACCTCGTCCTGCACGGCCCGCCGGGCTGCGGGAAGTCGGCCGTCGCCGTGCACGCGGCCACCGCGATCGAGCGGCCGGACGGCCGCCTCTACGCCTCGCTCGGCGCCAGACCGCCGGGCGCCGTCCTGGAGGACCTGCTGCGCTCGCTGGGCTGCCCGGACGGCGCGGTCCCGCCGGCTCTGGACGAGCGCGTGCGGCTCTACCGGAGCATGACGGCCCGCAGGAGGCTGCTCGTCGTCCTGGACGACGCCGCCGACGAGGCCCAGGTGCGCCCGCTGCTGCCGACCGGTCCCGGCAGCCTCACCCTGGTGACCAGCCGGTCGCCGCTGGCCGGGCTGGAGGCGGCGCGGGCGTACGAGCTGGAGGTTCTCGGCCAGGACGAGGCCGTGGCGCTGCTTGGCGAGGTGGCGGGGCAGCACAGGGTACGCGCCGAGCCCGAGGCCGCTCTGCGCATCGTCCGGCTCTGCGGCCACCTGCCGCTGGCCCTGCGCATCGCCGGGTCCCGGCTGGCCAGGAAACCGGGGTGGACGCTCGACCACCTGGCGGGCCGCCTCGGGGACGAGCGGCGCAGGCTCGACGAGCTCAGCGCGGGCGACCTGGCCGTACGGGGCAGCCTGGCGCTCGGCTACCGGGGCCTGCCGGACCCGGAGCGGCGGCTGCTGCGCGGGCTCGGCGCGCTGTCGGCGCCCGACTTCGCGTCCTGGGTCCTCGACACGGACCTGGAGCCGCTCGCCGAGGCCGGGCTGCTGCAGTCGCGCGGCCTGGACGAGGCGGGCCAGGAGCGGTACGGGTGGCACGACCTGACCAGGCTCTACGCCGCCGAGCGCCTCGCGGAGGAGGACGGCGGCGCGGCAGGCGTGCTGGCGGCCAGGGCGGGCGCGATCCTCGAACGGACCAGGCAGGCCAGAGCCGCCCTCCTCCCGGCCGAGCCCGGCACCGGCCGTACCGAGGTCCATCCGCCCGGAGCCGCGGCCGTCGGGCAGGGCCTGGAGACCGGCCGGCTGCGGCAGGAGGCGCGGTGGCTGAGCGCCGAGCGCCGGTTCCTGGTGGCGACCGTCGAGGACTTCTACCGGGCGGGCCTGTACGAGGCCGCCTGGCGGCTGGCGTTCTACCTGACGCCGCTGTTCGAGCTGGGCGCGCACCACGACGACTGGCACGTGACCACGGCGACCGGGCTCGACGCGGCCAGGGCGGTGGGCCACCGGCACGGCGAGGCGCTCCTGCTGCGCGGCCTGGCCGACCTGCACAGGGCCGAGGGCCGCACGGAAGCGGCGGCCGCGGCGCTCCGGGCGGCGCAGCCCCTGGTGGAAGGGCTGGAGCTGGCCAGGATCACGCTCAGGCTCGGCCTCGTCCAGGCCCGGCCGGAGCAGGCGGAGCAGGCGTTCGTGCGGGCCCTGCGGGTCTTCGAGGAGGCCGGGGACCGGCGCGGCCGGGCCGACGCCTTACGGGCGCTGGGCGCGCTGCGCCGGGACGCCGGCGCGCTCGACCGGAGCCTGAGTGCCTACCAGGACCTCGGGGATCCGCGTGGCGAGGCGGAGGCGCTGCTCGACCTGGCTCGGGTGCACCTCGGCGCCGGCAGGCGCGCCGAGGCCCGCGACTGCGTGGAGCGGCGGCTGCGGATCAACCGCCGCCTGGGGGACCGGCTGCCCGAGGCGGCGGCGCTGCTCGTCCTGGCCGAGATCGCCAGGGCGGAAGGAGCGCCCGGCTCCGCCGCCGGGTTCGCACGCGAGTCGCTGGAGACCTTCATCTCGTACGGCGACCGCAGGGGTACCGCGCAGGCCCTGATGGCGCTCGCCCACGCCGCGCTCGACCTCGACGACATGGATGAGGCGGTTGAGGCGCTTACGCGAGCTATGGGAGAGTTTGACCGCCTCGGTGACGAGCAGGGCCGGGCCGGCGCCGAACGGCTCGCGCAGGAGGCCCGTAGGCGGCGTGGCGGGCGGATATAGGCGACTATGCGGATCCTGAACGTCGCTTCCCTACGGTGAGGGCCATACCCCCGGACGACGAAGGTGATCACAGAATGCGAAAGACGATCGCGCTGGCTGTCGCGGCCGTCACGCTGGCGGGCTGCGGCGTGCTCCCCGGCAGGCAGGGCGGCGGCGGCGAGGAGCGGCAGCCGTCGCATGCCGTCGCCGATACCCCCACCGAGAAGCAGCCGGACGCGACCCCCGCAGAGAAGCAGCCGGACACGGCCCCCGCGCAGGCGCAGCAGAGCGCGCCCCCGCAGGACACCAAGGTGATCGCCTCCCGCGAGGCCGACGTGTACGCGGGTGGCGCGCACGGCAAGGCCCGGGCCGACATCACCGCGCTCAAGCGCCAGGGCAGGACCCTCACACTCAACTGGACGGTCACCTCGCTCGACGGCAAGGTCAACCTGCACAACGGCATGGGCACCGCGCCGCTGGACTTCTCCGTCGCGGGCGTCTCGCTGATCGACCCGGTGAACGCCAAGCGCTACCGGGTGGCCCGCAACGGCACGGACGAGAACGCCACGTGCGTCTGCTCCGGCACCCAGGGCCAGTGGCTGGAGAAGGGGGAGGCGTCCACGCTGTACGCGATCTTCGCCGCTCCTCCCGCGGACGTCACGAAGATCAACATCGAGCTGCCGATGATCGGCGTGTTGACCGATGTTCCGATCTCTTAGCGTCGCCCTGGCCCTCGTCCTGTCCCCCACCCCCGCGCCCAGCCCGCCCGCCGATGCCACCGGGGCCGTGGAGGACCTGGTGCTGCCCGTCGAGGACATCATCGGCGAGGTCGAGTCGCTGGACGGGACCGAGAGCGAGACCAAGCAGGGACGCCAGGTGACGGTCGCGCTCACCAGCGACGTGCTGTTCGCGCTGGACAAGTGGCAGCTGACCGCCAAGGCCAGGCAGCGGCTCTCGCAGGTGGCCGGGAAGGTGAAGGCCGACGGAGCGGGCGGGGTGGTCAAGATCGAGGGGCATACGGACGACCAGGGGAGCGAGGCGTACAACGTCACGCTGTCGCAGCGCCGGGCTCAGGCCGTCGAGGCGGCCATGCGCGGGTTGCTCGCCGGGGCGGGCGTGACCCTCGAGGCGCGGGGGTACGGCGAGAGCCGGCCCAAGCGGCCGAACATGGTGGACGGGAAGCCCAACGAGAAGAACCGCGCCCAGAACCGGCGCGTGGAGGTCGTCTTCACCGCCAAGCAGTGACTGCGGGGGTTACTCGCTCCGTAGTTGGCCCAGAGTCACGGTGACCGTCTTCGTGCTCCCGTCCGGATGGAGGACGCCGATCTTGGCCTGGTCGCCGGGCTTGAGGGCGGCGATGGTCTCCGCCAGGACCGCCATCGTCGGCGTCTTCTTGCCGTTGATCGAGACGATCAGGTCACCGGCGCGGATCCCGGCCTTGGCGGCGGCACCGCCCGGCTCGGCGCGTACCACGCCCACCCCGGTCGGCCTTCCGTCCGAGCCGATCACCGTGCTGCCCCTGATGCCGAGTGCGGCCCGGTGGCTGTTGGTGACCCTGCCCTGCTTGACGATCTGGGCGGCGATGTCCGTGGCGGTGTTGCTCGGGATCGCGAAGCCGATGCCGGGCGCGGTGCCCCCGCCCAGGTCGGGGTCGGTGGCGGCGAGCGTGGGAATGCCGATCACCCGGCCCGACAGGTCCACGAGCGCCCCGCCGCTGTTGCCCGGGTTGATCGCGGCCGAGGTCTGGATGGCGCCGGCGATCGTGGCGCCCGGCGAGCCCTCCTCCTGCGGCTCGGAGATGGTACGGCCGATGGCCGAGACGATCCCGTTCGTCACGCTGCCCGACAGGCCCAGCGGGTTGCCCATGGCGAGCACGATCTGCCCGACCCGCACCTTGGCCGAGTCGCCGAACTTCGCGGGCCGCAACCCGTCGGGGTGGTCCACCTTGATCACCGCGAGGTCGCCCGCCTCGAAGGACTTGACCAGCCTGGCCGGGCGCGGGGCGCCGCCGGTGGCGATCGTGACCTCCATCTTGGTGGACTGTCCGACCACGTGGGCGTTGGTGATGATGTGTCCGGCGGTGTCGTACACGATGCCGGACCCGAGCCCGACCTTGGTGTTGATCTGCACGATGGACGGCAGCACGTTGGCGATGACGTCCTCGTACGCCGCCTCGAGGGACTCCAGCGACATCGGGGAGGGCGAAGCCGGGGACGGGGACGAAGCGGCCGGCGATGAAGTGGGCGAGCCCGACAACGTGGCTCTGGACGTGGGAGCGGGTCCGCAGCCGGTGAGCAGCACGGCAGCGGTGGCCAGTCCCGCGACGATCCTCTTCATGGCAGGAGTGTGCCCCCTCAGCCAGAAAGATACGCTTCCCGGACGTTACGCCTGCTCAGCTTGCCTGTGGGCGTGCGCGGCAACGACTCGCGGTACTCGATCACGCGCGGGTGCTTGAGCCTGGCCAGCCGGGGCTCGCAGTGCCGCAGCAGCTCCCGCGTGAGCTCGTCCGAGCCCGTGATCCCGGCCGCCGGCTGCACGAGCGCGACGACCTTCTGGCCCCACTCCGGGTCCGGTACGCCGATCACCGCCACGTCCGCGACGGAAGGGTGCTCGAGCAGCACGGCCTCGATCTCGGCCGGGTAGATGTTGACCCCGCCGGAGATGATCAGGTCGGTCCGCCGGTCCAGCAGGAACAGGTAGCCGTCCTCGTCGAGGTAGCCGATGTCGCCCGGGGTGTACGCCTGCCCGCGCATCGCCGCCGCCGTCTTGTCCGGGTCGCCGTGGTACTCGAACCGGTTGATCCCGCCGATGTAGACGAGCCCCGGCGATCCGGGCTCCACCTCCCGGCCGTCCTCCCCGACGATCGTGAACGTCATCCCGTCCAGCGCCCTGCCGACCGTGCCGGGCCTGACCAGCCACTCCTCCGACGACACCATGGTCGCCACGGCCGCTTCGGTGGACCCGTAGTACTCCCACAGCACGGGCCCGAGCCAGTCGATCATGGCCTTCTTGGTGGCCGGCGGGCACGGGGCCGCCCCGTGGTAGAGGTGGGTGAGGGACGACAGGTCGTACGACTCCCGGTCCGGCACCCCCAGCAGCCGGTGGAACATCGTGGGCACCATGAACGCGTTCGTCACCCGATACCGCTCGATCAGCCGCAGCGCCTCGGCGGCCTCGAACCGCTCCGGCGCCACGATCGCGTGCCCGAACTGCAGCGCCATCATGGCCTGCCCGTACGGCGCCGAGTGGTAGAGCTGCGAGCACACCAGGTGCACCCCGCCGAACGGCAGCCCGAAATGCCGCCAGCTCTTCCGCATCAGGATCGGGTACAGCTCCTCCGGCGTCAGGTCCAGCAGCCGCCGCCGCACTCCCTTGGGCCGTCCCGTCGTACCCGAGGTGTAGAGCATCATGGACCCGGCCCGCCGGTCCGCGGGCGGGTCGGCGGGCTGCCCCGAGACGAGCTCGCCGACCGTGAGACCCTCCGGCGAGACCACCACCCCCGCCCCGCAGTCGGCCACGATGTAGTCGATCTCCTCGCCCGTGAAGTGCCAGTTCACGGGGACGAGGTACGCGCCGGTCTGGTATGTCGCGAGCATCATGGTGAGCGCGTCGAGCCCGTTCTTCAGCACGGTGACCACGCGGTCGCCGGGCGCGACCCCGCGGGAGGCCAGGCCGTTGGAGGCCTGGTTGACCCGGGCGAGCAGCTCTCCGTAGGTGGCGCCCGCGTCGCCGAGGAGGGCGGGACGTTGGGGGTCGTTGACAGCGATCTCATAGAAACCCCTCATATCCGCAGACCATACAGAATGCTCGCTTGTGACGTAATCTCGAGGTCATGGCGGATGTCGGCGACCAGATGCCCTCGCACGATTCACCCACCACCCCGTTCCGTAAGGTCGTCCTGCCGTCCGAGGAGACGGTCCAGATCCCCCGCCCACCGGCACAGCGGCTCCCCGCTCAGCAGGTCCCGGAGCAGCAGCCTCCGGACAGTGTGCTGTCCTCGCTGCCGCCCATCCCGGAGCCGCCGAAGCGTGGCATCGGCGACATCCCGATGAAGGTCGTCTACCTTGTCGCCGCCATCATCGGCACCGTCCTGGCCGTGTTCCTGATCTTCATGCTCTTCTCCGGCGACGTGCCCGCCAACAAGAAGGCCGCCGAGCGGGGCGCCTCCGTCGCCCCCGCACCGGCCTCCGCCGGCTCCGCGGCCCCGGCTCCGAGCGGCACCGCGAGCCGGGTCGCGCTGCCGGCGGCGCCGGCGAGCAGGAAGTACCCGACCCTGTCGGGCACGGCGTCCGTGGTCATCGGCATCGTCAGTGACAAGAACACCGGGATCAGCTATCCCAGCCTGGCCGCGCCGTGGAAGGCCAAGTCGTTCCCGCCGTTCTCGGCCGCGCAGCGCATCGGCAAGGTGGCCGTCCCGCCCACGGTGATCGCCTCGGCCATGTTCCCAGGTGACTCGCCCGCGAAGGAGCCCTCGAAGGACGCCGACTACCGCGCGCTCGCCGTCGAGGCCGCCCGCTGGGCGATCACCACCCAGTACCCTCAAGGCGCCACGCTCACCTGGACCGCCTCCAAGAAGATCCCGGTCGGCAAGGGCTGGACGCTCGGCTACCAGGTCACCTACACCCTCAGCGGCAAGGAGCAGGTCGCCCAGGCCATGGTGACGGTCGTCGAGGTGGGCAAGACCAAGCCCGCGATGCTCCTGGCCTCCATCCCCGAGGCGCACAAGAAGCACTGGCGCGACATCAACACCCTCGTGGAACGGATTCGCCCGCTCTAGGCCCAGAAGCATCCTCTAGAATATGGTTCTGGGTGATGGCCGGACCTGGCATGGAGGATGAGCATGGCGATCGGGTTGAGCGAGGAGCACGAGGCGCTCCGCGAGTCGGTGAGCGGCTGGGCCGAGCGGAACATCCCGTCGGAGCTGCTGCGTGCCGGGGCGGACACGCGCCCCGCGTTCTGGCCGGGCCTCGCCGAACAGGGGCTGCTCGGCCTGCATGTGCCCGAGGAGCACGGCGGCTCCGGCTACGGGCTGCTGGAGACGGCCGTGGCCGTCGAGGCGCTGGCCGAGCGCATGGCTCCGGGGCCCTACGTGCCGACCGTGCTGGCCAGTGCCGTGATCAACGCCTCGAAGCGTCCCGAGCACCTGGAGTCGTTCGCCGACGGCACCCTGACCGGCGCCGTCGCGCTGACCGGCACGTTGAGCGGCACCCGCACGGAGGACGGCTCCCTGGTCGTCTCCGGCACGGCCGACCACGTGCTCGGCGGCTCGCTGGCCGACGCGCTCGTGCTGCCGGTCGCCACGGACGACGGTGAGGAATGGGTCCTCGTCGACGCCTCCTCCGCCACCGTCACCCCGGTCAAGTCCCTCGACCTGACCAGGCCGGTGGCCAAGGTGGAGCTGTCGGAGGTCGTCGTGCCCGCCGAGGGCATCCTGGGCGGCGTCCAGAGCTCCGACGTGCGCAACATCGCCGCGATCCTGCTCGGCGCCGAGGCGGCGGGCCTGGCCTCCTGGTGCGTCACGGCCGCCGCCGAATACGCCAAGGTACGCGTCCAGTTCGGCCGCCCGATCGGCCAGTTCCAGGGCATCAAGCACAAGCTCTCCCGCATGCTCGTCGCCCTCGAGCAGGCTCGGGCCACCGTCTGGGACGCCACTCGCGCGGCGGAGCGGCGAGCCGGGCCGGAGAGAGCGAGGGCGTCCAGCCCGATGCCAACGGAGGGCCGAGGGAGCGCGACCATCGACGCAGCCAGGGAGTTGGACTACGCCGCCGCCATCGCCGGCGTGATGGCCCCCGACGCCGCCGTCCAGTGCGCCAAGGACGCCATCCAGACGTTCGGCGGCATCGGCTACACCTTCGAGCACGACGTCCACCTCTACTACCGCCGCGCCCTCACGCTGCGTGCCCTGCTCGGCTCGTCGGCCGAGTGGGCGGCCAAGGTGACCGAGCTGGCCCTGCAGGGCGTCTCGCGCGAGATGGTGATCGACCTGCCCGAGGACGCCGAGGAGCTGCGCGAGTCGATCCGCGCCGAGATCGCGGAGATCGCCCAGTTGGAGGGCAAGGAGCAGAAGCGGGCCCTGGCCGGGCGCGGCTTCGTCATGCCGCACCTGCCCAGGCCGTGGGGCCGTGACGCCAAGCCGCTGGAGCAGGTGCTGATCGCCCAGGAGCTCAAGGCCGCCAAGGTCAAGCTGCCCGCGATGATCATCGGTGCGTGGGTGGTGCCGTCCATCGCCGCGTACGGCACCCAGGAGCAGCAGGAGCGCTTCCTGCCGAAGACGCTCAGCGGCGAGATGATCTGGTGCCAGCTCTTCTCCGAGCCGGGCGCCGGCTCCGACCTGGCCTCGCTGCAGATGAAGGCCGAGAAGGTCGAGGGCGGCTGGACGCTCACCGGGCAGAAGATCTGGACCTCCGTCGCCCACGTGGCCGAGTGGGGCATCTGCATCGCCCGCAACTCCAGCGACGGCTCCAAGCACGAAGGCATCACGTACTTCCTGGTCGACATGAAGGCCCCGGGCGTCACCGTCAGGCCGCTGACCGAGATGACCGGCGAGAACCTGTTCAACGAGGTCTTCCTCGACGGCGTCTTCGTCCCCGACGACCTGGTTGTGGGCGAGGTCGGCGACGGCTGGAAGGTCGCCCGCAACACGCTCTCGAACGAGCGCGTCTCGCTGTCGTCCGGCTCCGGCGGCACCGGCGCCTCCGTGCCCGACCTGCTGGGCCTGATCGGGCGGCTCGGCCGCGAGCTGACGCCGGCCGAGGAGCAGCAGGTGGCCGAGGTGGTCTGCGAGGGCCACTCGATCAACGCGCTCTCGCTGCGGGTCACGCTCAAGCAGCTGGCCGGGGCCGAGCCGGGCGCGGACGCCTCCGTACGGAAGCTGCTGTCCACCTCTCACGCCCAGCACGTCTCGGAGACGGCGGTCGAGCTGCTCGGCCCGTCGGCGGTCGTGGCCGCCGACATCAAGCTCGGCGACGCGGGCTACTGGAACCGGGCGGTGCTCGCCACCAGGGCGATGACCATCTACGGCGGCACCACGGAGGTGCAGCTCAACATCATTGGCGAGCGCATGCTGGGCCTGCCGAGGGACTAGCGGACGGGCTGCGGCGGGACGGGCGCGACGTTCTCGGCCGGGACCGGGACGCCGATCTTGATCTCGCCGACGCAGGAGCCGGGGCCGGCCGCGCGGACGGCCAGCTCGCTCCCGCCGCCGCTGATCGTCGCGTACGTCGTGCCCAGGTCGCTGCCCGCGGGCACGGCGGTGCTCCGCGCCGCCCCGAGCCGCACGTCCAGGGTGGTCGGTGCGCCGTTCAGGTAGGTGATCTGGACGGTGTGCTCGCCGTCCGGGATAGGGACGGGCAGCCGCAGGCGCACCTCGGCCCGTCCGACCGGGGTGCAGGAGGCGCCGGACGGGATCGTGACGCCGTCGATCGCCACCGGCCGCAGCCGGCCCTGCTCGTCGAAGATCAGCGGCTGGGCCAGGGGGCCGGCGAGCCTCCTGGCCCAGGTGACCTCGCGGGGCGCGGTCGGGCCGAGGACGCGGGACTGCAGCGCGTAGTCATAGAAGAAGACCGGGAACGCGATCTTGGCGGGCACGTAGGTGTCCAGGACGACCGAGCCCGCGGGCAGGCGTGCCAGCGCCTGCCTGGCGGTCTCCACGTAGCTCCTGACGTTCGCGCCGAGCGGTCGGTCAGCGTAGGCGGTGACCGACCACACCGAGCCCGCCGCGAACACGGCCGCCACCGGCACCCACGCCCACCTGAGCCGGAGCGCGGGGCGGCGCCAGGGCCGCTCCTCGCCCTCGACCGGGATGAACGCCAGCCCGATGACCAGGGCCACGACCGTGGCCGTGGAGGAGACGTACCGCAGCTCGAACCCGCTCAGATCGGGACCGAGCAGCTCGACCCGCCCCAGCATGATCGGCACCACGTCGGCCAGCAGGAAGTAGCCCAGCAGGGTCAGCCACGCCAGCCAGGCCCGCCGCCGCCAGATCACGGACACGCCCACGGCGACGCCCGCGACCGCCAGGCTCACCCAGACGAGTGCGGGCGGCGTGGCGGCCAGCGCGTAGTCCTCGCCGATCGGCTGCCACCGCCAGGGGCCGCCCAGCGACGTGGGCAGGAGGGAGCCGGTCAGCAGCGTCCACGCCGACTTCGCCGCGACCTCGGCGCTGGGCAGCATGGGCCGGAACGTGTCGTTCGTGAGCTGCACCGACGTGAACAGCTGCCGGAAGAACAGCACCGCGTACGGGACGAGCACGCCCAGGTAGAGCAGCCACCCCCGCCACAGCCGCAGCCCGCCCAGCCACCCGAGCGTGAGCACGAAGGCCAGCACCAGGATGAACGGCGCCTTCACGAAGAACACCATCCCGAACACCGTCCACCCGGCCGCCGCCACCGCGTGCCTGAAGCGCCCGGTGCGGGTGTAGTGAACGTGGGAGGCGAGCGCCATCGGCAGCGCGATCTGGAACGGCAGCGTCTCGGCCACCACCGCCCACCACGACAGCCCCGGGATCGTCATCGGCGTCAGCAGGTAGAACCCGAGCGGGACGAGGATCGCCGGACGCGCCCCGAACAGCAGCCGCAGCAGCCGCAGCAGCGCCAGGCCGGCCGCCGCCTGCAGGCTGATCGTGAGCACGTGCGCGAGGGCGTCGTTGTAGACGCCGAGCCGGCCCATCGCCCAGTGGATCGCGAACGCCCCCGGCATCAGGTGGCCGAAGTCGACCCGCATGAGGTAGTCCCAGGACAGCGGGCTCTCCAGCCCCCTGGCGATGAACATGAAGTCGTCCTGGCGGAAGTACGTCCGCCTGACCAGCTCGAACTTCCACACGAGCTGGACCGCGACCATCACCAGACCTGCGGCGAGCACGGCGTCGCCGCTGCGCGACCACTGGCGCGCCCCCGCTGTAGCCACCCTGAACATCACCCCCGCGACGACTCAACCACTTCGGGGTCGGCCGTGGAATGTCCGTAGCACGGTTGTGATCTCATAGCGGGATGCCGCACACGCCCCGAGCCGGGCACGCCTCCGCCCTCCTCGGGCTCGCGCTCGGCTGCCTGGCGCTCGGACCCGCGTTGGGCTGGGGTTTCACGCTGCTCCAGGACATGGTGTTCGTGCCTGACCCGTCGTTCACGGCGTGGACGTTCGGGCTGGCGGGCGGGGCCGCGCGGGTCGTCCCGAGCGACGCCGTGGTGACCGCGCTGTCGCTGGTGCTCCCTGCCGAGCTGGTGCAGAAGGCGATCCTGCTGGGGATCTTCGTGCTGGGGTGCTCGGGGGCCGCGCTGCTGCTGCCGTCGGAGTCGCTGGGGCCACGGCTGGTGGCGGGCGCGTTCTACGTGTGGAATCCGTACGTGGCCGAGCGGCTGCTGATGGGGCAGTGGGCGCTGCTGCTCGGGTACGCCGGGCTGCCGTGGGTGGTGCGGGCCGCGTGGACGGGGCGGCGGGTGGCGGTGGCCATGCTGCCCGCGGCGGTCGGTGGGTTCGCGGCGATGACGGTCACCGCGATCACGGCGCTTCCGGTGGCTCGGCGGGTCCTGCCGGTGGCGGGGCTGCTGGCGGCGTTCAGCCTGCCGTGGCTGGTGCCCACCGCGCTGCGGCCCGAGGGGATCGCCGGCGACCCGGTCGGTGTGTACGCGTTCGCGGCCAGGGCCGACACGCCGTTCGGCGCGGTGGGGAGCCTGCTGTCGTTGGGCGGGATCTGGAACGCGTACGCGGTTCCTCCTGGTTACGGCGCCTTCGTCGGGGCGGCGGCCAGGCTGCTGCTCACGCTGGCCGGGATCGTGTTCTTCCTGCGGGGAGACGTGCCGTACAAGAAGGGGCTGGCCGTGGCGGCCCTGGCCGGGCTGGGCATCGCGTGCGCGGGCGTCACCGGGCCGGGGCGGGAGGCGTTCGCGTGGCTGGTGGGGGTGTGGGGCGGGTTCGCGGTGTTCAGGGACGCCCAGCAGTTCGTGGCGCCGCTGGCGCTGGTGGCGGCTCTGGGGCTCGGGCTGCTCGTCGAGTCGGTCGCGCGCGAGCGGGTGTGGGTCGTCGCGATGGCGCTGGTGCCGGTGGCCGTGCTGCCCACCATGGCCTGGGGGTCGCTCGGGACGCTGGGGGCCGTCTCCTATCCGGAGAGCTGGACCGCCGCGCGTGAGGTGATCCGGCGCGATCGGGAGCCGGGGGACGTGCTGGTGCTGCCGTTCGAGTCCTACCGGCGGTTCCCGTGGAACGGGGGGCGCGCTGTGCTGGATCCCGCGCAGCGTTTCTTCGCCGTGCCGGGGCGGCGGGTGGTCTCCAACGACGTCGTACGGGTGGGTGACATGGTCGTGAAGAGCGAGGACTCGCGCGCCCAGGCGGTAGAACACGTACTAGAAGGGCCCTCGCCCGATCTTCCCGCGGCGGGATTTCGCTACGTGATAGTCAACGCGGGGACAGTTGAAGAGCGGCAGCGGTTCGGCGTATGGCTAAGGAGCGCAAGAGTGCTGGTCGGTACGGGTGACCTGCGGCTCTACCGGTTCGACGGTCCCATGCCGTCCCGACACGTGTCCTGATCAGGGGATTTATAAAGATTTCGCAGAGCTACTTCCGAGTAGCAAGAATTGGTTCTAGGTTGGGACGGACCCGCACCATTTGTCCGCTCGAGGAGGAACCCCCCGTGATAAAGATCCTCTTAGCAGCGATCATCGGCGTCGCCGTGGCGGCGCTCGTGGCGACGGTCACCACGGTCTCTCTCACCGGCGCCACGGCCACGCCGGTCAACCAGCCTCTCTACTTCTACGGCGACCGGTAACCCGAGCCGACATGCCGCCCTCTCCACATGGGGACGAGGGGACGAGCCGACCACCACTGCTTGAGATCGTCATTCCCGCCTACAACGAGGAACGACGACTTCCCGGGGGCCTCCTGCAGCTGTGCGCGAAGCTTGCCCGCATGCCGTTCCCGACCGCCGTCATCGTGGTCGACAACAACAGCACGGACCGCACGGCCGAGATCGTCAGAAACTGGCCGCGTGGACCTGTGGCGGTCCGGCTGATCCGGTGTCCGGCTCCCGGCAAGGGGGCCGCCGTACGTACCGGACTGCTCGACACCGGCGCCCCGTTCGTCGGGTTCGTCGATGCCGACATGGCCACCGACCTCGACGCCATCGACATCGCCTTCGGGCAGTTGCTGTCCGGAGAGCGGGTGGTGGTCGGGTCGAGGGCGCACCTGGACTCCCACGTCGAGAACCGCCACAGCAAGGTCCGCGAGCTGGGCGCCTTCGCGTTCCGCGCGCTGGCCGGCGTGCTGGTGCGCGGGGTGAGCGACACCCAGTGCGGGTTCAAGTTCTTCGACGGGGTGCTGGCCCGCGAGATCGCCGTCCTGCTCCGTACCTCCGGCTTCGCCTTCGACGTCGAGCTGCTCGCGCGCTGCGTCGGGCAGGGGGCGGCGGTGAAGGAGATCCCCGTGCGCTGGCACGACATGCCGGGCTCGCGCTTCTCACCGGCCCGGCACACGTTCGGCATCGTGATGGAGCTCGGGAGGATCTGGCTGCGGCTGCGCGCTCGGCCGCGCGCCGCCGCCGACCCGGCCTGGGAGCCGCCGCTCGACCCCGTCGGATATCCGTGAAGATCGCTGTCGTCAACTGGCGTGACCCCTGGCATCCCCTGGCAGGCGGTGCTGAGACGTTCGCCTGGGAGATGGCCCGCCGATTCGTGGGCGCGGGCCATCAGGTGTGCTTCGTCACCGCGCGAGCGCCGGGCCAGGGCCGGGGGGAGTCCGTCGACGGGGTGCGCATCGTGCGGATGGGCGGGGTGTTCACCGTCTATCCGCTGGTGCTCTGCTGGCTGCTGCTCCGGCGCGGCCGCTTCGACGTGGTGCTCGACTGCCAGAACGGGATCCCGTTCTTCACCCCGTGGGTCGTGCGGCGGCGTACCAGGGTGCTCTGCGTCGTGCACCACGTGCACGATCGGCAGTTCGGCCTGCACCTGCCGCGGTGGCTGGCGGCGTTCGGGCGCTTCCTGGAGGGGCCGGCGGCCCGGTGGACCTACCGGCGGCATGCGAGCGTGGCCGTGTCGCCGTCCACGGTGCGGGCCATGCGGGAGCGGCTCGGGTGGGACGGTCCTGTGCACATCGTGCCGAACGGGGTGAGCATCGCCCGGCCCGGTGATGTCGTGAAGAGCCCGGCGCCGCGGCTCGTCTGCCTGGGGCGGCTCGTCGCGCACAAACGCGTTCACCTCCTGCTCGACGCCGTGGCCGAGCTCAGGGAGCGCTGGCCGGACCTGGCCGTGGACATCATCGGCCGCGGTCCCGAGGAGGAGCGGCTGCGCGCCCGCCTGCCTGAGGGCGTCACGCTGCACGGCTACCTGCCGGAGGAGGAGAAGGCGCGGGTGGTCGAGCGGGCATGGGTGCACGTGAGCGCCTCGCAGGGTGAGGGATGGGGACTGAGCGTGCTCGAGTCGGCCGCGCTGGGGGTGCCGACCGTCGCGTTCGACGTGGACGGGCTCCGTGATGCCGTACGGCATGGGGAGACGGGGTGGTTGCTGCCCGAGGGCACGGAGCTGGCCAAGGGCGTAGCCGCGGCACTCACTGAGCTGGACCAGACTTATGCCGTGAAATGTCGGGCATGGGCTGACCGCTTCTCCTGGGACCGCAGCGCGCAGCGCCTCACAGCGCTGATGCTGGGCCAGGACGTCGAGCCGGGCTGGGAGGCGTGGTGACGCGCAAGCCGCCGATCGACCGGATCGTGGCCGGACGCTCTGCCAAGCAACCGGCCACCGACCGCCTGGTGGCCGGACGCCCAGGCACCGGCCGCCCGAAACCCGCGCCACCGGCCCCCGACACGACGCCGCCGACACCCGACACGCCCGCCACCATGCCACCTGTGCTCGGCGCGCCCGGGACCGCGCCGCCTGTGCCTGGCGCGTCCGCCGCCGCGCCGCCTCTGCCTGGCGCGCCCGCCAGCACGTCGGCAGCGCCCGACGCGCCCGTTGGCAGGGACCCGAAAATGTGGCCGCCTGCCGATGGGGGTGCGACGCCGCCGTCCTCCACCGGTGAGAAGGGTGGGCGTGCCGCGGCCCGGGAGCCGGTCAGTGAGCGGGTGCGGCGGCGGTGGTGGCTGGTGGTGTGCTGCCTCGGCTTCGCCGTGCTGGCGTTCACCACCAAACCGGGCAACCTGATCTCCGACACCAAGATGGACCTCGCGCTCAACCCGCTCGGCTGGCTGGAGCGCGCCTCCCACCTGTGGGACATCCAGCACTTCGGCCAGCTCCAGAACCAGGTCGCCGGCTACATCTTCCCGATGGGCCCGTTCTTCGCCCTGGGCGACCTGGCCGGCGTGACGCCGTGGGTGACGCAGCGGCTCTGGCTGACGCTGCTGATGTGCGTGGCGTTCCTGGGCGTGGAGCGGCTGAGCAGGCAGCTCGGCATCGGCGCCGAAGGCACCCGCATCGTGGGCGCGCTGGCGTACGCGCTGGCCCCGCGGACGCTGTCCATCCTCGGCGAGATCTCGATCGAGTGGCTGCCCGCCGCGATGCTGCCGTGGATCCTGATCCCGCTGCTGACCGCCTCGGAGACGGGCCAGCGGGCCCGTGGGGCCGTCAGGTCGGCGCTGGCCGTGGCGCTGTGCGGCGGCGTGAACGCGGTCGCCGTGCTGGCCGTGCTCGTCGCCCCGGTCGTCTACATCCTCACCAGACCGCGCCCGGTGCCGCGCTGGCGGCTGCTCGCCTGGTGGACGGGGGCCGTGTCGGTCGCCACCCTGTTCTGGACGCTGCCGCTGCTGCTCGTCGGCCGGTACGCGTTCTCGTTCCTGCCGTACACCGAGACCTCCGAGACCACCACCCAGGTCACCTCGCTCACGAACGTCCTGCGCGGCGCCTCCGACTGGGTGCGCTACCTGCCGGTCAACGGCGTCTTCGACCAGCCGCCGGGCTTCGCGATCGCCACCTCCGCGGCCATGGTCGTGGTCACCGGCGTGCTGGCGGCGCTCGGCCTGGCCGGGCTGTCCCGCCGGGACCTGCCCGCCAGGGGGTTCGTGGTGGCGCTGTTCCTGGTCGGCGTGACGGCGCTGGTCGCCGGGCACATCAGCGTCCTGGAGCCGGTCGTGGCCGAGCCGGTGCGCTGGCTGCTCGACGGCCCGCTCGCGCCGCTGCGCAACCTGCGGAAGTTCGACCCGCTGGTACGCCTCGCGCTCTCCTTCGGGCTCGCTCATCTGCTCGTGAGGGCCAGGCTGCCCCTGCGTACGGTGTCGGCGGTGGCGTTCGCGGCCCTCGTCCTGCCCGTGTTCAACCAGGGCCTGGCCGCGCCCGGGGACTTCAAGCAGGTGCCGGCGCACTGGCGGGAGGCGGCGGCCTGGCTCGACGAGAACGCCGGCGACGACGGTGTCCTGATCGTGCCGGGCGCCAAGTTCGGCGAGTACGTCTGGGGCCGCCCGATGGACGAGCCCATGCAGGCGCTGTCCACGGCCCGCTGGACCACCAGGCAGATCACGCCGCCGGGCTCGGTGGGCCTGACCAGGCTGCTCGACGCCATCGACCAGCGGCTCACCGCGGGCCATGGCTCGGCCGGGCTGACCGCCGTCCTGCGCAGGATGGGCGTGCGCTACCTGCTCGTCAGGAACGACCTGAACAGGGCGAACCTCCAGGGCGCCTGGCCCGGGCGGATCTTCGAGGCACTGCGCGAATCGCCCGGCGTCAAGCGGCTGCGCTCGTTCGGCGAGCTCGTCGGCGACAAGGAGACCGACGACGCCGTGGAGTCGCTGGACGCGCCGTTCCCGGCGCTGGACCTGTACGAGGTGACGGGCAGCTCGGATCTGGTCTCGGTGCAGCCGGTCGCCGACGCGCTCGCCGTGCGCGGCGGGCCGGACTCGCTGCTCGCGATGGGCGACCTCGGCCTGCTCGGCGACGGCCCGGTGCTGGTGAACGGCGACGCGGGCAAGCGGGAGGCGCCGACCGTGGTCAGCGACGCGCTGCGGCTGCGCGAGCGCTCGTTCGGTGAGATCAGGTCGAACTGGTCGCCCACGCTGACGGCCGACAGCAAGGCGGACTTCTCCGGCGTCAGGGCGCTGGACCTGCTGGAGAAGGGCTGGCTGGACGACTCCGCCACCGCCGAGTACGACGGCATCGCAGGCGTGACGGCCTCCTCCTCGGTCGCCGACCCGTACGCGATCGCCGGGATCAGCACGACGGGACGGGGCCCGTGGGCGGCCGTGGACGGCAACGGTCAGACCGGCTGGGAGAGCGACGGCTCGAAGCCCGCCGAGGGCGAATGGCTCCGCGTGGACCTGCCCAACCGGATGCGGATCCCGTACGTGCAGGTGATGCTCGCCCCCGACCTGCTGCTCGGTCAGGCGATCAAGCGGGTGGCCGTGGAGACCGAGTCGGGGAGCCTGGCGCAGGACGTGCGGCGGATCACGGAGCCGCAGCGGCTGCGCGTCCCCGACGGGCCCACGAGCTGGGTGCGGGTCAAAGTGCTGCAGACGGTTACCGGCGAGTGGAGCTACGGGCAGCGGGTCGGCATCGTCGAGCTGTCCATCCGCGGCGTCACGCCGGAGCGCACGATCAGGCTGCCGGGAAAGGGCGGCGACGTGTTCGTCATGGACCGGGGGCTCGACGAGCGGCCCGCCTGCATGCGCAACCAGTACCGGTGGATCTGCAACGCGACGGCGCTGGCCAAGCCGGGGGAGGAGACCGGGTTCGACCGGACCTTCACCGCCGAGTCCGCCGCGACCGTGAACGTGCGGGGATCGGCCGTGCTGAAGGATCCGGTGCTCGCCGACCGGTTCACGCGCATCAGCGCGGACCTGACCAGCGTGACCGGCTCGTCCCAGCTCACCTTGGACGCGGTGGTCTCGCCCCGGTCGGCGTTCGACGGGGACGCGAGCACCACCTGGATCCCCGCCACCGACGACGCCCAGCCCGCGCTCGCCATCGCCTGGAAGGGCAGGCGGATGATCTCCCAGATCCGGATCGGCCGCCCCGGAGGCGACAAGCAGGCGCTCGACGTGGTCGTGACCGGCGATCGCGGCGCCGTCCGCGCGGGACGGGTCGATCCGCGCGGCCTCCTGACGTTCAAGCCGCTGTCCACCTCGCGGCTCCAGCTCCGCTTCACGCCGATCTCGAAGCGGCTGCAGGTGACCGAGATCGTGGTGCCCGGCGTCGCTCCCGTGGGCAGGCTCGCCGGCGTCCCGCTCAGGCTCACCTGCGGCTCAGGCCCCAGGATCGAGGTGAACGGGCAGGTCATCCAGACCAAGGTCGCCGGTACTCAGGCCGACCTGCTGGAGCAGCGGCCCGTGCAGATCTTCGGGTGCTCGAAGGCCAGGCTCAAGGCCGGCGACAACCGGGTGCGGGTCGCGGGCTGGGAGTCGTTCGCCATCGACGACCTGGTGGCAGGCGCGCTGCCCGACAAGCCGCGCGGCGTGGAGGGAGCGGCCGTGCAGAGCACCTGGACGCCGTCCGTACGCGAGGTCGAGGTGACCGCGCCGAAGGACTCCTTCCTCGTCGTCAACGAGAACTACAACGCCGGCTGGCGGGCACAGATCGCCGGCAAGACGCTCAAACCCGTGCGGATCGACGGCTGGAAGCAGGCCTGGGAGCTGCCGGCCGGGACCACGGGGACCGCGCGCCTTGAGTACGTGCCGGACCGCGCCTACTGGCTCGCGCTCGTCCTCGGTTTGGCCGGGATCGCCCTGCTGACCCTGATCGCCCTGGTCCTGCGTGGCCCGCGCCCGGAGCACGTGCTCGAGACCGCCCCGGCCTCGGCCGCCCGGCTGCGGCACCTGCGCGCGCCGTACGCCGTCGCGCTCGCCCTGGCGTTCGGCGGCTGGGTGGCGAACTGGCCGGGCATGCTCGCGGTCCTCGGCGCCCTGCTCGTGACGCTCGTGCTGCGCGACAAGGGCCTGCCCGCGCACTGGGCGGCCGCCGCCGTCCTCGGCGCGGCCACGCTCTCGCTGGCGGCGGCCATGGTGTCGCCCGGCAGTGAGCTGCTGCTCGACGTGGTGCCGCAGCTCGCCGCCTGCGCGGCCATGGGTGTGCTCTTCGGCCAGCTCGTCAAGGAGCCGGAGCGACCGGCGCCGGAGCTGGAGCGGCCGGCGGCCGAGCAGGTGCTGACGGGAGCCGGCCGAGCTTGAGCGCCGGGACCTCGATCAGGTGGTAGCTGCCGACGCTGAGCAGCAGCGTGCCCAGGAACGACACCACCGCCACGCTGGGGAAGTCACCGCCGAACGGCGGCGCCCCGGTGAGCTTGAGCTGCAACGTGATCAGCGGCGCGTGCCACAGGAAGAAGCTGTAGGAGATGCGGCCCAGGTAGGCGGTCACGGGGTTGCCGACCAGCCGGTGTCTGAGCGAGTCGCCTCTGGGGGCCAGCGCGAACGGCGCCACCAGCAGCATCGCGACCGCCGCCTCCAGGCTGATCCGCAGCAGCGACTCCCACAGGGTCGGCAGCGTCAGCGTGCGCGGCCCGGCCAGCGCGGTGCTCAGCACGGCGTACAGCAGCAGCGCCAGCACCAGGAGCTGCGGCGTCAGCGCGTCGATCACCCTGCTGTGCCCGATCCACACCGACAGCACGGCCATCGCCATGCCGCAGGCGAAGAACACCAGGTGGTACGGCAGCAGCAGGGCGAGCTGCGCCTGCCCGAACTCCCGCGTCACGATCACGGTGACCACCGAGATCACCGGCAGCACCCCGATGCCCGCCAGCAGCCTGACCGGCGGGTTGCCGCCGCGGCGCGCCCATTTGTGCAGCAGCCAGGCCAGGACCGGAAGCACCACGTAGAAGGCCATCTCGATGGGCAGCGTCCACATCTGGTACAGCCCCTCGGCCGCCTGCTCGCCGGGGAAGTAGTTCTGCAGCAGCAGCATCCACTTGACCCAGCCGAGCCAGTCAGGCGAGCTCCACGCCCACAGCGCCGGCACCACCACGAGCCAGTAGACCGGCATGACCCGCAGCACTCTGCGCCACAGATAGAGCAGGGGTTTGGGGCGTGGCGTATTCTCGATCACCGCGCGCGCCCACGGGCGGTAGAGCAGCAGGCCCGACAGGAGGAAGAAGATGGGTACGGCGATGCCGAGGCGGGCCAGCATCCAGGCGTACATGCCCTCGCGGTACATGACGCCGGTGTTGCTGCCGACGTGCAGCAGCCAGACGCCCAGAGCGGCGAACGCGCGGATGCCGTCGAGGGCCGCATCCCTGCTCTTCACCTCTGCTCACACCCTCTCGCTCGGCCGGCGGAAACCACGATAGAACCTGTTTCTATCGATTTGATTGCGGTGATATGGCCGCCAGTGACGCGCATCACCCACTGTCATACTTTGTTGCTCGACGATCGCGCTAGACGACAACACGTTCTACAAATGCGGAGGCCTCGATGGGTCGTATCTCCACGCTCGTCCTCATCGGGTTCGGGGCTTTCTTCATCGCGCTGGCGCCGCTGCTGAAATTCTGGGCGTCCGGCCAGATCATCGCCGCTCCCGCGGACCAGTTCGGCATCGCGCGGCTGGAGGCGAAGGGCGCTCGCTACTTCTCGCTCCAGGACCTGAAGGTCCTCACCGGTGACCTCCAGATCTTCGTCACCACCCGCGGGGACGTGAAGGAGGCCAACTCCAAGAGGGTGGTCTGGGACGAGGCCACGGTGGTCAACGACGTGACCAACAGCCGGCCGCAGATCGACCTCTCCGAGCGCCGCAGCGCCTTCGACCGCTACACCGGAGTGGCGCTCAACTGCTGCGGGGACAGCATCGACAAGGAGCCGGTCACGCTGGAGGGGCAGATCTACAAGTTCCCCTTCGACGTGGAGAAGAAGACGTACAAGGTGTTCAACGGCACGGCGGGCAAGGCGTTCGACGCCGCCTTCGTGCGTGAGGACAACGTCAACGGCCTGCCCGTCTACGTCTTCGAGCAGAACGTCCCGCCGACCAAGACCGAGACCCGCAGCGCGCCCGCCAACGTGCTCGGCATGACGGGCACCACCGGAGACGTGCAGGTCGACCGCTGGTACGACGGCAAGACCACGTTCTGGGTCGAGCCGGTCACCGGCTCCCCGGTCAAGCAGGAGGTGCAGCGCCACGAGGTGCTGAAGACCCAGGACGGGATCGAGCGGTCGGCGGCCTTCATCGGCACCGCGAAGATGACCGACCAGACCGTCAGCGACCTGGTCAAGCAGGCGCAGTCGGGCAAGAGCCAGATCAACCTGCTGCGCAACATCATCCCGCTGGTCCTGCTCATCGTGGGCGCCGCGCTGGTGCTGACCGGCGTCGTCCTCGGCCGGCGGCCCCGCGGCGAGTAATCCTCATTCGGGGGCCCGCGATGTGCGGGCCCCTTTTTCATGCCTGGAGAAGGCCAAACTAGAACAGGTTATCGCTCTAGGTTACCCGCCAGTACCAGACGGAAGATTCTAGTCTAGAACGCGTTGCAGTTCGACATCCGGGGGACGTATTGTCGGGCCATGCGGACACGTGTCACGGACATGTTCGGAATCGAGTTCCCGATCTTCGCCTTCAGCCACTGCAGGGACGTCGTCGCCGCCGTCAGCCGTGCGGGCGGCATGGGAGTGCTCGGAGCGCTCTACTTCACCCCTGAAGAGCTCGAGACGGAGCTCAAGTGGATCGACGACCACGTGGACGGCAGGCCGTACGGCGTGGACGTCGTCATGCCGGCCTCCTACGAGGGCGCCGACTTCGCGCCCGAGGAGCTGGTGGGCCGCCTGCAGTCGATGATCCCCGAGGGCCACCGGTCGTTCGTCGAGAACCTCCTGGCCAAGCACGGCGTCCCGCCGCTGTCCTCGGACGCCGACCCCGGCAAGGTGCTGCTCGGCTGGACGGACGCCACCGCCCGGCCGCAGGTGGAGGTCGCGCTCCGCCACCCCATCGCCCTCCTGGCCAACGCCCTCGGCCCGCCGCCCGCCGACGTGGTGGACCTCGCCCACGCGCACGGGGTCAAGGTCGCCGCCCTGGCCTCCACACCCAGGCACGCGCTCAAGCAGGTCGAGGTCGGGGTGGACGTGGTGGTCGCCCAGGGCACCGAGGCCGGCGGTCACACGGGCGAGATCTCGACCATGGTGCTGATCCCGCAGGTGGTGGATGCCGTGGACGTGCCCGTCCTGGCCGCCGGCGGCATCGGCAACGGCCGCCAGATGGCGGCGGGGATGGCGCTGGGCGCCGAGGGCGTCTGGACCGGCTCGCTCTGGCTGACCGTGGAGGAGGCCGACACCCCGGAGATGGCCAAGCGCCGCATCCTGGAGGCCACGTCCAGGGACACCGTGCGGTCGCGGAGCTGGACGGGCAAGCCGGCGCGGCTGCTCAAGAACGAGTGGACGGAGGCGTGGGAGTCGGAGGAGTCGCCCGGCACGCTGCCGATGCCCCTGCAGTTCATGCTGGTCTCGGACGCCCTGCGCCGCATCGGCCGCTCCGACGTCGCCGAGCTGGCCACCTTCCCCGCCGGGCAGATCATCGGGATCACCAACCAGGTGCGGTCGACGAAGGACGTGGTGTTCGGCCTGGTGGAGGAGTACGGCGAGGCCCTGGAACGGCTGGAGCGCCTCACCGGGGACTGACGTATACCTGTCCCGGTCACGGTGCGCCCCTTGGTCACACCCTGGGGGAGCTGCGCGTGGCGATCAGTCGCGACGCCGCTCCCAGGGGTCGTCGTCGACATGGTCATCGGCGCCGAAGAATTCGCCGGCCTCTCGCCGCATTTCGGCATACTCCACGTGCGGGAGCCGGCGATGCCTTGCGACGAGCTCTTCGGCGCTCAGATGCCGCTTGCATGGGAGCGGGCGCAGCTCCGCGATCTCGACTCCATCGCGAGCGATGCGGAAAGTCTCGCCCGCCTCGACCTGATCCATGGCGGCGTCAGGCTCGTCGCGAAACTCGCGCTGAGAGATGACCTTCGCCATGTGCCGACCGTAGCCTTGGGCGGCCTCTTGCGCCGCTCAAGCCTGTAATCAGCGCGCCTGGTAGGTCGCGGCGCGCTTCTCGCGGAAGGCGCGCGTGCCTTCCTTGGCGTCCTCCGAGCCGATCACCGGCCACCCGATCTCGTCCGACACCTTCAGCGCCTCCACCTCCGGCATGCCCAGCGTGTCCCGGTACGTACGCAGGATCGCCTGCACCGCCAGCGGCCCCGAGGCGGCGACGTCCTCGGCGAGCTCCCGCGCCGAAGCCAGCGCCTGGCCGTCCGGGACCACCCGGTTGACCAGCCCCATGGACAGCGCCTCCGCCGCCGTGACCGCGCGGCCGGTGAGGAGGAGGTCCATGGCATGGCAGTACGGGATCTGCCTAGGCAGGCGTACGGCGCTGCCGCCCATCGGGAAGAGGGCGCGCTTGGCCTCGAACAGCCCCAGCGTGGCGGACTCGGCCACCACCCGCAGGTCGGTCCCCACCAGCAGCTCCGTGCCCCCCGCCACCGCGTAGCCTTCTACGGCGCTGATGATCGGCTTGGTGGGCAGATCCTCCCTGAGCAGCCCCTTCCAGTGGAAGTTGGGGATCTGCGCGGCCCTGGCCTGGACCTCAGGGTCCGTGGAGGGCTGCCCCATGGCCTTGAGGTCCGCCCCCGCGCAGAACGTGCCCTCCGCGCCCGTCAGGATCGCCACCCGGATCCCGGCCTCCGCCGACGCGTACGCCCACGCCGAGGCCAGGCCGATCAGCATGTCCGAGGAGAGCGCGTTGCGGGCCTCCGGCCGGTTCATGGTGACGATCAGGATGTGGCCGTCGCGTTCGATCCGGCAGTGGGGGGGTGCTGATCGGCAGGTGCTCCACGTACGCCTCCGAAGTGTCTAATCAAGCGCTTGCTACGAACTTCGGCCCCAGGATACGCTCCCAGCAGCAAACGAGAACAGGTTCCTGTTTTACTTCGCGCCACGACTCCCGCGGGGGAGCGCCGTCGTCTGGAGGAGCGGCGGGAGGGGAGCGACCAGAGCGAGGGAAGGCGACGGCATCAAGGGCGACCGAGCCCGCTTCACGGAGTGAAGCCATGAGCAGAGGAGTTCAGATGGGCACGCTCGGTTTCTGGAGGCTCGCGCAGGCGGATCCCGAGTGGATCGCGGCCGTTGACCCCGATGGCACGGAGCATCGCGCGGGCGACCTGCTGGCTCGCGCGAACCGCCTCGTGCACGGCCTGCGCGGCCTCGGGCTCCAGCCAGGGGACGGCATCTGCGGCCTGGTCCCGAACGGCGTCGACGGGCTCGTGCTCTACCTGGCCGCCATGCAGGCCGGCTGGTACTACACCCCGGTCAACTGGCATCTCACCGGCCCCGAGATCGCGTACATCGTGTCGGACAGCGAGGCCAAGGCCTTCTTCGTGCACCCGCGCTATCTCAAGGAGGGCGCAAGGGGGGCGGAGACCATCGAGCCGCACCGCCGTTTCATCCTCGGGGAGAAGATCGACGGCTTCCGGCAGGTGAGCGAGCTCACCGACGGTCAGCCGGACACCGCACCGGAGGGCCGCACCGCCGGCGCCACCATGCACTACACCTCGGGCACGACCGGCAAGCCGAAAGGCGTCAAACGCGGGCTGAACGGCCTGGATCCGGACGACTCCGCAGAGCTGATGACGTTCCTGCTCGGGCTGTTCGGCATCACCCCGGGCCGCCCCAACGCCCACCTGATCACGTCCCCGAACTACCACACCGCGGTGACCCAGTTCGGCGGCACCGCGCTGCACATGGGACACACCCTCGTCTACATGGACAAGTGGGACGCCGAAGAGATGCTCCGGGTCTGCGAGCGCTACCGCGTCACGAACTCCCACCTGGTCCCCACCCACTTCAAGCGGCTGCTCGCGCTGCCGGAGCAGACCCGCGCCAAGTACGACCTGTCCTCGCTCAAGTGGATGATCCACGCCGCCGCCCCCTGCCCCGTCCCGGTCAAATGGGCGATGTTCGAGTGGTGGGGCGACTGCGTGTACGAGTACTACGCGGCCACCGAGGGCGGCGGCACCCTGGCCACGCCCGAGGGCTGGAAGACCCATCCGGGCACGGTCGGCAAGGCGTGGCCCATCAGTGAGCTGCTCATCGTGGACGAGCAGGGCGAGCCTGTACCGACCGGCACCGCCGGGACGATTTACATGAAGATGATGGGCGCCTCGTTCGAGTACAAGGGCGACCCCGACAAGACCGCCGCGAACCGGCTCAAGGACTACTTCACCGTCGGGGACATCGGCTACCTGGACCAGGACGGCTACCTCTACCTCTGCGACCGCAAGGCCGACATGATCATCTCTGGAGGGGCGAACATCTACCCGGCCGAGATCGAGAACGAGCTCATGGTCCACCCGAAGGTGGCGGACGTGGCCGTGTTCGGCATCCCGGACGAGGAGTGGGGCGAGCAGATCAAGGCCGTGGTCGAGCCGGCACCGGGCATCGAGCCCGGCCCCGAGCTGGCCCGCGAGCTGCTCGCGTCGCTGGAGGGCCGCCTGGCCAGGATGAAGTGGCCCAAGAGCGTCGACTTCATCGCCGAGATGCCCCGAGAGCCCAACGGCAAGCTGCTCAAACGCAAGCTCCGCGCCCCGTACTGGGAGGGACACGACCGTGCCATCTGATCCGCTCGTCGCCCAGCACGTCCTGGAATTTCCCGGCGGCTACACGCGTACGACAGGCCCCGTGATCGGCCGGTTCCTGAGCGAACTACGCGGCCGGCGCATCGTGGGAGTGCGGACGAAAGAGGGCAAGGTGCTCGTGCCGCCCCTGGAGTACGACCCCGCGACGGGCGAGCCGGTGACCGGCGAGTACGTCGAGGTCGGCCCGGCCGGCACGGTCACCACCTGGGCGTGGGTGGCGGAGCCGCTCGAGAACCACCCGCTCGACCGCCCCTTCGCCTGGGCCCTGATCAAGCTGGACGGGGCGGACACCGCGCTGGTGCACGCCGTGGACGCGGGCAACCCCAAGGCGCTCGCCGCGGGCACGCGCGTCTGGCCCGCCTGGAGCGACCACCCCACCGGCCACATCACTGACATTTCGCATTTCGTCCCTGAGGTCACGAAGATCGTGTCCAACGTGCGCTCCGAGTACCGCCTCCAGGCGGGCGGCGCGCTCCGCGTCTTCCTGGAGGGCATCGAGCGCGGCGTCTTCCTCGGCGGCCGGTGCGAGAGCTGCGCCAAGGTGTACGTGCCGTACCGCATGTCCTGCCCCGAGTGCGGAAGCGCCATCGGGGAGACGCTAGAACTGCCCGACACCGGCACGATCACCACGTTCGCGATCAACAACCTGCCCGACCCGCGGGCTCCGCAAGTGCCGTTCGTGTCGGCGTACATCCTGGTCGACAACGCCGATGTCCCCATGATCGCGCTCATCGGCGACGTACCCGCTCACGAGGTGCGCCAGGGCATGCGGGTCAAGGCGGTCTGGGTGCCGGAGAGCGAGCGTACGGCGTCAATGTCGAACATCCGCTGGTTCGCCCCCACCGGCGAGCCCGACGTGGAGCTGTCATGAGAGATGTCGCGATCGTCGCGTTCGCCCAGACTCAGCACACCGACCACGACACCGGTGCGACCGAGCCGGAGCTGATCCTGCCCGTGATCAACGAGGTCAAGGAGCGCACCGGGCTCAAGAGGTTCGGCTTCACCTGTTCGGGCAGCTGTGACTACCTCGCCGGCGCGCCGTTCTCGTTCGTGTCGGCTCTCGACGCCCTCGCAGCCTGGCCGCCGATCTCCGAGAGCCACGTGGAGATGGACGGCGCCTGGGCCCTGTACGAGGCGTGGGTGCGCCTCCAGCACGGCGACATCGACTCGGCCCTGGTCTACGGGTTCGGCAAGTCGTCGCTCGGCGACCTGCGCACGATCATGACGATCCAGCTCGACCCGTACTACCTGGCGCCGCTCGGCCTCGACCTGCTCTCCTACGCGGCGCTCCAGGCCGGTGCGGTCGGCGCGGACAGGAAGGAGCTCGACGAGATCGTCCGCAGGAGCCGGGCGGACGGGAGGAGCAACCCGTACGCGCTCGATCTGCCCGACCCGGACGACTCGGAAGACTCGGACGGCTTCGCGGTGCAGCCGCTGAAGAAGACCGACGTGCCGCCCATCACGGACGGTGCGGCGGCGATTGTGCTCGCCGCCGGCGACCTGGCCAGGGAGCTGTGCTCGAATCCCGCCTATATCAGGGGCATCGCGCATCGCATAGAGCCCCACTACCTGGGTATGCGGGATCTTGCCCTGTCGGCCTCCGCGGCCGATGCCGCACGAGCCGCGGGGGTCGGCAAGGGTCCCGTCGAAGTGGCCGAGCTGCACGCGCAGTTCCCCCACGAGGAGATCGTCCTGCGCCGCGCCCTGGAGCTGCCCGGCGACACGGTGATCAACCCGTCCGGCGGCCCGCTGGCCGCCAACCCCGTCATGGCCACGGGCCTCATCCGCATCGGCGAGGCCGCGCGGCGCATCCTCGACGGCGACGCGAGCCGCACCGTCGGGCACGCCGCCGGCGGCCCCTGCCTGCAGCACAACCTCGTCACCGTCCTGGAGGCCTGACATGGGAAACCGGGAGCGAACCCGACGCCCCGCGAGCGGAGCGAGCAATTCGACAGGGTGCGTCGCGAAGCGGAGTGGAGGGCCGACACGTGCTGATGGCGCGCCTTCGGCACGACAGGCACTCCGCGGAGCGAATGAGGAGTGGTGAGCGACCAATGAACAGGTGTGCGGTCATCGGCGTCGGGCAGACGCACTACACGACCAAGCGCAGGGACGTGTCGATCGCCGGGCTGGTCCGCGAGGCGGCGCTGCGGGCGCTGGAGGACGCCGGGCTGACGTTCAAGGACATCGACGCCGTGGTCATCGGCAAGGCGCCCGACCTGTTCGAGGGCGTGATGATGCCGGAGGCGTACCTGGCGGACGCCCTCGGTGCGGCGGGCAAGCCCATGATGCGCGTGCACACGGCGGGCAGCGTGGGCGGCTCGACGGCGCTGGTCGGAGCCTCGCTGATCCAGGGCGGCGTGCACGACCGGGTGCTGGTGGTGGCGTTCGAGAAGCAGTCGGAGTCCAACGCCACCTGGGCGCTCTCCACGCACCTGCCCTTCAACGCGTCGCTGGTGGTGGGCGCGGGCGGCTACTTCGCGCCGCACATCCGCGAGTACATGCGCAGGTCGGGCGCGCCCGGACACATCGGGACGCTCGTGGCGGTCAAGGACCGGCTGAACGCGCTCAAGAACCCGTACGCGCACCTCAAGATCCCCGGCATCGACCAGAAGATGGTCGAGTCCACGCCCATGCTGTGGGAGCCGATCCGCTACCTGGAGACCTGCCCGTCCAGCGACGGCGCCTGCGCCATGGTCCTGTCGTCCGAGTCGAAGGTCACCGGCACCCCGGCCTGGGTGCACGGGACGGCCATGCGCTCCGAGCCGATCTTCCGCGCCGCGCGCGACACGGTCAGCCCGCAGGCGGGCAAGGACTGCGCGGCCGACGTCTACCGCCAGGCCGGCATCGCGGACCCGCGGCGGCAGATCGACGTGGCCGAGACGTACGTGCCGTTCTCCTGGTACGAGCCGATGTGGCTGGAGAACCTGGGGTTCGCGGCGGACGGGGAGGGATGGAAGCTCACCGAGTCGGGCGCGACGGCGCTCGACGGTGACATCCCGTGGAACGCCTCGGGCGGGGTGCTGTCGAGCAACCCGATCGGGGCATCGGGGCTGATCAGGTTCGCCGAGGCCGCGCTGCAGGTGCGCGGGCTGGCGGGCGAGCACCAGGTGGACGGCGCCCGCATGGCGCTCGGCCACGCGTACGGCGGGGGAGCCCAGTTCTTCGCGATGTGGATCGTCGGACGGGAGAGACCCTGATGGAGTTCAACCACGCTGACCTGTTCGAAGGGCTCGCGGACACGATCGGGGACAGGACGGCCATCGTCTGCGGCGCGGACCGGCGCACCTACGCCGAGCTGGAGGCCGAGGCCAACCGGCTCGCCCACTACCTCATGGACCTGGGCATCCAGCCGGGCCAGCACGTCGGGCTGCACCTCTACAACGGCGTCGAGTACGTGGCAGGGCTCCTGGCCGCGCTGAAGATCAGGGCCGTGCCGATCAACGTCAACTACCGCTACGTCGAGAACGAGCTGCTCTACCTCTACCGGGACGCCGACCTCCGGGCGGTGGTCTACGACGTGGAGTTCGACGCGCGGGTGGCCGCCGTGGCGGACCGAGCGCCGCTGCTGGAGCACCTGATCTCGGTGGGCGGGCCGTCGGCGATCGGCGCGGCGGTTCCGTACGAGACCGCCTTGGAGCACGGCCGGCCGGAACGCGGTTTCCCGGCACGCTCGGGCAATGACGTCTACATCATCTACACCGGCGGCACCACTGGCATGCCTAAGGGGGCGATGTGGCGCGTCGAGGACCTGTTCATGGCCTTCGGCGGCGGCAACCCGTACGGCGAGCCGCGCGCCACCCCGCGCGAGGTGATCGACGAGGCCGTCAAGGCCGGCCCGATGGTCATGATGGCCGCGCCGCCGCTGATGCACGGGGCCGCGCAGATGGCCACGTTCATCGCCTGGTGGATGGGCGCGACCATGGTGTACGTGCGCAAGTTCGACGCCGAGGACGTGTGGCGGGCGGTCGAACGCGAGCGCGTGTTCACCATGAACATCACCGGCGACGCCATGGCCAGGCCCCTGGCCGAGGCGCTGGAGAAGGGCCGTTACGACGTCTCCTCGCTGTTCGTGATCAGCTCGACCGGGGCGATCCTGTCGGGCGCGGTACGCGACCGGCTCCAGAAGGCACTCCCGAACATTGGGATCCTGGACAACTTCGGCTCCACCGAGTCCGGCTTCACCGCGTCGGGCGTGGCCGGGTCCTCGCCGGAGAAGGGCCTGCGTTACCAGCCCAACTCCGTGGTCAAGCTGGCCGTCCTCGACGAGCGGCACCGGCCGGTCGAGCCCGGCTCCGGGCAGCTCGGGACCGTTGCCAGGACCGGGCGGGTGGCGTTCGGCTACTACAACGACCCCGACAAGACGGCCCGCACGTTCGTCACCGACGCGGACGGCATCCGCTGGCTGCTGACCGGCGACCTGGCGACCGTGGACACCGACGGGACCGTGAACGTGTTCGGCCGGGGCTCGCAGTGCATCAACACCGGCGGGGAGAAGGTGTTCCCCGAGGAGGTCGAGGCGGTGCTCAAGGGGCATCCGGCCGTGTACGACGCGGTGGTGACCGGGGTGCCCGACGAGCGGTGGGGGAGCAGGGTGGCCGCCGTCGTGGAGCCGCGGCAGGGTGTCGAGGTGACGGCCGAGGAGCTGGACGCGCACTGCAGGACGCTGCTGTCGGGGTACAAGGTGCCTCGTTCGTACGCGTTCGTGGAGGAAATGGTGCGCTCGCCGGCGGGCAAGGCGGACTACCGGTGGGCCCGCGAGACGGTGCAGGCGAGCGGCGCCTAGATGTACACCTAGAGTGCGCGCAACTCCTCCTCGACCGCTGCCAGCTCGTCGCTCCTGCCCGCCTTCTCCAGCAGCTTCAGCCTGCCCCGCAGCACGTCGCGGCGCAGGTCCGCGACGCCGTCCTGGGCGGGCAGGCCGCGCAGCAGCCCGGCCGAGACCCGCAGGGCGGCGTCGGCGGCGTCGTCCCTGCCCAGCTCCTGCTGGCAGAAGCCGAGCCTGGCGTGTGCCACGGCCCGGGGCAGCTCGTCCCGCGTCACCTGCGTGGCCCGATGGAAGACGAGCCCGGCCTCCAGCCCCCGGCCGGCCTCCATGAGGGCGTCGCCCAGCATGAGCATCGCCCTGGACAGCAGCTCGCGCTGGGCCGGGCTCCCTGACTCCTGGTGCGCCCGGCTCCCGGAGCCGAACCGCCGCTCCACCGGCCCGAACCTCTCCAGCGCCGCGACCGCCTCCCGCAGCGGCTGGATCGCGTCGGCGGCCAGGTGCCGCATCCTGAGCGCGGAGGCCAGCGTGAGGCAGGCGCCCGCGCGGCTGGTGTGCAGGGCCTGCGCGTCCATGCCGGTGGTCAGCAGCTCGTCGTAGATCGCGATGGCCTCTCTGGCCCTCGTCTCGGCCTCCACGCCGCTGTCCAGGCCGAGCAGGGGCAGCAGCTCGGAGCTCTGCGCGAGGGAGTCGGCGAGCACGGCCCGGTACGTGAGATCGTCCGGCGACCGCCTGGCCAGCGGGATCAGGTCCTCGACGAGCGCGTTGGCCTCGGTGAGCTCGCCGAGCATCATGTGGCACCTGACCAGCCGCTGGGTGGCCAGCGCGTGCTTGACCGTGCCCGGCTCCTGTCCCGTGGCGGCGATCTCGGCGAACTCGGCGGCCTCCTCCGGCTTGCCCGCCGCCAGAAGGTCGTCGGCGATCATCTCGGCGCACTCCCGCTTGCTCGCCGGGTCGGTGTGCAGCCGCAGGGCCTCCACGAGGTGCGCCAGCGCTTCCTGCTCCCTGCCGAACGCCCGCAGCACCTGCCCGCGCACCTGGACCGCCCGCGCCCGCACACCGGACGGCTCCTCCCGGTCCATCTCCGAGACTCGGTCCATCTCCGAGACTCGGTCCATCTCCGAGACTCGGTCCAGCTCGGCGAGCGACCAGGTGACCGCCTCCAGTGCGGCCTGCGGGCGGTCGAGCATGGCCAGGCTCGAGCCGAGCTGCACGTACGTGACCGCGGCGACGGCCGGGTCGTCCAGCTCGTCGCAGAGGTCGGCGGCCCGCTCGGAGTGCGCCAGCGCCTCGACGGGGCGGCCCTGTTCGAGCAGCTTGACAGCGTAGAGGTTGAGGGTCTCGGCCAGTTCCCTGCCCGGCTCGTCGGAGAGGAGGTCGATGGCCTGCTCCAGGACGGCGAGGTCGGCCTGCCCCTGCCGGGCGAGCGCGGCGAGCGCCCTGCCGAGCCGCCCGCGGTAGTCGCCGGAGAAGGCGGCCGGCCCCCGGTAGACACGCACGGCCGGCTCAGCGTCCGGCAACCGCATCAGAGCCTGCCCGCACAGGTCGTGCACCTCGGCGCCGCCGCCGCTCAGCGGCACCTCCTGCTCCAGCGCGTCCGCGAACGTCACGAGCGCGGGCAGCAGGTCGGACATGTCGCCCGGGTAGGCGATGACCTCCTCGACGAGGGTTCTGAGCGCATCCGTCCCCGGCAGCGGCCGGATGTCGAGTATCTGGCGGTACAGGGCCGCTCCGGCGGCCGGTCCTTCCTCCTCCACCCGCAGCCTGGCCAGCCGGGCGAGGGCCATCAGGTGCAGGTCGACGAGGTCGGCGGGCGGGTACGGCAGCATCGCGGTGCCCTCGGCCAGCTTGGCACCGGCCGCGCCGAGGTCGTGCAGCTCGGCCAGGCACAGGCCGCCGAGCTCCAGGCAGATGGCGGTGAGGAGCCGGTTCGCCGCCGGAGGCTCCGAGGACACGACGTCGAGGGCCCGGGTGGCCGACTGGAGCGCGCCCTCGACGTTCCGCCTCGTGAACCGGATGCCGCCCTGCAGCCGCAGGGCCCCCGCCAGGGCACGCGGGGATGCGAGCCCTTCCGAAACGAGCCCTTCGTAGAGCCCGACCAGCCGGTCTGCCGCCGCCTCCGCGTCGGCGGGGCAGGCGGATTCGGAGAGGGCGGCGGTCTCCAGGATGAGCAGCTCGGCCAGCTCCGTACGGAACACGACGCTCGTCCCGGCCCGCGGCTCATACGCCTCGATGGCGGTACGCAGGTGCGGGATGGCCTCCTTGTGCCGCCCGAGGCACACCAGCGCCCGGCCGAGCGCCGCCGCCACCATCCCCACGGCGATCGCGTGCGGCCGCTCCGGACCTGCCGACCGCTGCGGCGGCGTGTCCGGTACGGGATGGCGTCGCAGCAGTTCGGCGGCCTGCCTCGCGAGCACGAGCCCGTCGCCGGCCCGTCCCACGTCCGTCCAGGCCCGGGCGAGCACGGTCTGGGCCGAGATGTAGGCGTGGATCTCCGGCGTTCCGCCGCCCTCGGCGGCCTTCGCGCACTCCGCCAGCTGCCGTTCCGCCCCGGCCACGGCCTCCTCCGGCCGCGTGGAGATCAACGCCAGCAGCCACGGCCGCCCACCGGCGTGCTCGGCCGCCGTCTCCAGCCTGGCCGCCCTCGCCCGCACCTCGGACGTGTGCCGGTCGCCCTTGGCGCCCAGCGTGCCGTAAAGCTCGGCCGCCTGTTCCAGCTGCGCCCGGCCGTCCACCGGCCGGCCGAGCTCGTCCAGACAGAAGCCGAGCAGCCGCCTGCCCTCGGCCTGCGTCGCGGTGTGCTGCTGGGCCGCCACGGTCATGGCTTCCTGCAACGGCCCCAGCGCCTCCTCCGGCCGATCGTCGATCAGCAGCAGCTCGCCCAGCCGGAGCAGTTGCCCGGTCAGGGCGTGGCGGTGCTCGTCGGGCTCCAGCGCGACCAGGGCACGCAGGTTGCGTACGGCTTCGGCGGCGGACCGCACGGCGGCGTCCAGGTCTTCGAGCCGGGCATGGAGCCCCGCCAGTAGTCCGGCGGCTTCGGCCAGCATCAACCGCAGGCCGGGCTCCTGGACGGCGAGGCCGCGCAGCCGTACGACGGCCTCCGAGGCGGGGACCACGGCGTCGGCCGGCCTGCCGTGCCCGTCCAGCCAGACGGCCAGGAGGCGGAGCCGGTGGGCCAGGTCCCTGTTGGTCGGGGCCACGTTCCTGACGGCGGCGGTGACGGCGACGGCAAGGCACCCGGCCAGCTCGGGCAGCGCGCCGGCACCCGCCTCCTCGAACGGCATCAACGGCCCAGGACCTGGAACGGCGGCGACCGGCGACTGCTCCACCACCCCGGACCGCGCCATCGACGTCCGGCCGACCGTCCCGGCGCGTGCCGCTGACGGACCGGCCGTTTGAGGAAGCGCCGCTGTCGGGCCGGTTGTTTGGGGATGGGCTGCTGTCGGGCCGGTTGTTTGGGGATGGGCTGCTGTCGGGCCGGTTGTTCGGGGACGGGTCGCTGACGGGCCGGCCGTTTCGGAGCCGGCCGTCGGCAACCGCCCGCCCGCGCCGAGCTGTGAGACGGCGAGCGTCGCGAGGGTCGCCGCGAAGCCGGCGTCGCCGCCCGCCGCCTCGAACGCCTCCACGGCCTCGCCCAGGCGCCCGACCTCCAGCAGCGCGCAGGCGACGTTGTGCTGCGCCCGCGCGGCCTCGCCCGCGTACGACGGGTCGTCCTCGGCCAGGATGCGGAACCTGGCCGCCGCCTCCTGCGCCGGCTTGAGCGCCGAACCGGGCTCGCCCGCCAGCAACAGGCACGCCCCAAGGCTGAACAGCGCGTCCGCCCGCCCGGCCGCCTCCTCGTACGGGGGAGCGGCCGCGTAGATCTCAACGGACTCCGCCGCCGCCACGACCGCCTCTCCCGCCCTCCCCACAGCCGTCAGCCGACCCGACAGCCAGGACAGCGCCCCCGCCAGCGCCAACCCCTCGCCGGTCGCCCGGCGGTGCCGCACGGCCAGCTCGCCCAGGGTGACGTCCAGCGCCCGTAACCCGAGCCCCGCAGCGCGCCGCACCGGCCAGGCACCCCACCGCGCCGAGGATGCGCCTCCTCCCGGGCCCGATGCCGCCGGGCCCGATGCCGCCGGGCCCGATGCCGCCGGGCCTGATGCCGCCGGGCCTGATGCCGCCGGGCCTGATGCCGCCGGGCCCGATGTCGCCCGCTCAGCGGCCGAGCCGGTCCGGGTCAGCAGGGCGGATGCGGTCGCGGCGAGCGCGCGGTCGGCCGGGAACAGGGCCAGGGCGGCGTTGAGCATGTCGCCGAGCCGGGTGGCGGGGTTCGCCGCGGCTTCCGTGACGAGCTCGCCGAGCCTGGAACCGATCAGCGCACGCAGCGCCGACCGGGCCCCCTCCCCGTGGGCGGAGCGCCGCAGAACGTCCAGCAAGTGCACGATGTGCCCGACCGTGCGAGCGCCGTGATCATGGATGGCGAGAACCAGCGCGTCCAGGCCGTCCGTCTCGGCCAGGAGCCGTTCGGCCGCCAGATCCGGGCCGAGCGGGCCGCTCTGGAAGACCGTGCCCAGCCAGCGGGCCAGGTTCATGGTGGTTCCGTGGTCACGCAGCCCGGGGACGGCCGTCAGCAGGCCGGGCAGCTCCGCGGGTGTGGGAGCGGTGAGCGTGAGCAACGCCACAGCCTGCCGCGCCGTGACGTCGTCCACGCGTTCTTCCCCCGCCGGCCACACCCGCGCCCACTGGTCACTCTCCCGCTCCAGGAACCGGCCGAACAGCCCGCCACCTCGCAGCCGCATCGCCTCCGTGCCGTCATGGGCGGGGTCGGACCCTTCGTCCCCGTCGCACAGCCGCAGCAGAGCGGCCAGGTGGACGTGGAGCGGCAGGCCGTACTCCGGGTCGTCGAGCCGCGGCGGGGCGGGCAGGGCGGCCCGGCTGGGGGCGAACGCCTTCATGGCCGCGAGCGCGTGCTCCGTACGTTCCTGCAAGGTGAGCGGGTGGGCGTTGAGCTGGACGGCCGTGGTGTTGAGCCGCCTCAGCCAGCCACCGGCCGTCGTGTCGAGCCGCCGCCACCACTCCGCCTCGCCAGGCTCGCGGGCCAGCAGCAGGAGCCGTACGCGGGGGTTGCGCCCGTGCTTGGCCAGGTGCCGTACCAGCTCGCCCACCAGGGGCGGGGACGGCTCCGCGCCGTCCACCACGAGGAGGGTCGGGCGTGACGCGTTCAGGGTCCGGCTCGCCAGCGGGCCGACGACCGAGTCCAGGGAGAGGAAGCCCGTGTCCCATCCCGCCGCGGCCAGCTCCACGCAGAGCTCGCTCGCCAGCCTCGTCTTGCCCGTGCCGCTCCGGCCGGTCAGGATCGCGATCGACAGGGCGGCCGGCTCGGCGGCCCAGGCCCGGAGGTGCGCCAGCTCCTCGTCCCTCCCCAGGAACGGCACCATCGCGTGACGTGCCAGCAGCAGGGCCCAGTCCGGACAGTCCTGGGGCGGTTCGTCGCGGGCGGGCGTCAGGAGGTCGGCGAGCATCGCCGAAGGGTCGTCCTCCGCGACGGTCTCCAGCCGGCCGGGCGCCACGCCTGCCAGCTCGCGGAAGCGTTCGTCGCTCAGGAGCGCGGTCACGGGCACGGCGTCCAGGCGGTTCCGGGTGTGCCCGGCCGTGATCACGCCGATGATCTGCCCGGCCGGCTCGGCGAGCAGCGCGGCGCCCGACAGCCCCGGCCAGAGCGCGTCGGATCCCGGGCTCAGCACGCTGACCGCCAGAACCTTCGACACCGCACCCGTGGGGGCGTCGACCAGGCCGGACACCGTCTCGGCAGCCCGGAACCCGGCCCGCCGCTCCAGACGCGGAAACCCGCGGGCCACGCAGCGCACCCTGAAGCGGGCGCCGCGTCCCTCCTCCCCGTGCCCGTCGGAGATGCTCACAGGGTCCGCCGGCCTGGCCCAGCGGAGGTGTTCGATGCCGGGAACGCCCGCCCACGGCGAGTCGGCCACCCGCAGCAGCACCGCGCCCGCCCCGCCGCACCCACGCCACACCGGCTCGGCCTCGGCCCACTGTCCCGAACCCGGCGTACGTACCTGACATCGGGTGCCGGAAGCCGCCACCAGCCCGGAGGTCAGCACCAGATCGGCGCCGATCGCATACCCGGAACCGGTCGCGCCGACAAGGTCGCCGTGACCCGAGTAGACCTCGACGACCCGTTCGAGCCCGAGGCGGTGCTGTGGCGTGTCCATGGGGTTCGCCTCTTAGCTACGTCCCGACGTGCCGTCCCCTCGATCTGATCTCACTATCGCACTATGGCCGGGAAATTTCCCGGCTTGTCATGCCTTCTCGGCTGTGAGCCAGGCCGCCAGCCCGAGGTAGACGAGCCCGCTCCCCACGTCGAGACCCCGGCGTGCACGGGCCGACCTGCGCACCCGCCCGGCCACCGCCGACGAGAGCAGCGCGTACGTGCCGTCGGAGGCCATCCCGAGCACCAGCCACAGCACCCCGAGCAGCAGGATCTGCGGCCCGACCGGCCCCGCGTGCGGGTCGGTGAACTGGGGGAGGAAGGCGAGGAAGAAGATCGCGGTCTTGGGGTTGAGCACGTTCACCACGAACCCTTCCCAGAACAGCCGCCTCTTTGACTGCGCCGGCAGCTCCACCGGTCCCTCGTTCTCGCCCCGTCGCATCAGCTTGCGTACGCCGAGCCAGAGCAGGTACGCCACGCCCACGTACTTCACGATCGTGAACGCCGTCGCCGAGGCCGCCAGCAGCGCGCTGATACCGAGCGCCGCGGCCGCGATGTGGACCAGCGAGCCCGCGTGCACCCCGAGCACGGAGATCAGGCCGGCGCCACGGCCCTGGGAGACGCTCCGGGTGACGATGTAGAGGACCGCCGGTCCGGGCACCACGAGCAGTCCGAGGGTGGCCACGCAGAAGAGGGCAAGTGTCGCGATGTCAGGCATGGGGTCATCGTAGGAACAGCGTCAAAGGCTTTTCCGCAGAGCCACCAGCAGCGCCTCCGTGGCCGGCGGGTGGGGCGGCTCGCCGTAGACCGCGGCGTACACGTGCCTGGTCGAGCCGGGCACCTCCGCCACCTGCACGTCGGGGTGGCGGTGGGCCCGCAGCGCGAGCCCCGGCAGCAGGGTCAGGCCCAGACCGGCCGCCACCAGAGCCTGTACGGCCACGATGTC
Source organism: Nonomuraea helvata (assembly GCF_039535785.1). Lineage (NCBI taxonomy): Bacteria > Bacillati > Actinomycetota > Actinomycetes > Streptosporangiales > Streptosporangiaceae > Nonomuraea > Nonomuraea helvata. The sequence goes on along the minus strand of NZ_BAAAXV010000009.1, from coordinate 105,075 downwards.
GTCACTGGTGAACGAGATCCGCGGCGCGAACCCCGCCTTCTCGCAGATGTCCAGCAAATGGCTCCTGCACCGGTCGCATCCCGCGATCCAGGACGATTCGGCGTGGTCGGCCAGTTCGCCGGCAGGGCCGCTGCACACCAGGTAACTGGGGTCGTCGAGAAGGTGGATCATGCGGATGCCGTTCTCCTCGGGTGCGGTGTCGTCGTACCGGAAGATCAGGGCCACGTCCACCCGGCCGGACCGCAGCAGTCTGAGCGCCTCCGGCGGCTCCATCTCGGTGAGCTCCAGGCGTAGCGCCGGATGCGCGGCGGACAGCAGCCTGGCCGCTGTCGGGATGAACGTGCCCAGCGCTGATGGGAAGGCGGCCAGCCGGGCCCGCCCCGACCGGAGCCCCACGTGCTCGGCGAGCTCCTCGGCGGCGGCGTCGAGCCGACCGATGATCTCCGCGGCCCGTTCGGCGAGCAGCCGGCCCGCCTCCGTGAGCCTGATGCCGCGCCCGACGCGCTGGACGAGCCGGGCCCCGGTCTCCGCCTCCAGTCGGGCCAGGTGATGGCTGACCGAGGGCTGCGAGTAGTGGAGCTCCTTGGCGGCGGCGGTCAGCGAGCCCTTGCGGGCGACCGCGACGAGGACGCGAAGGCGCACGACATCGAGCATTTATCGATCGTATCTATGGGTTAGGCAGAAAAGTTCTGTTGGACCTATCGGTCGAGACGTAGCACCGTGGAAAGGGAAAGAGAAATATCGTCTTTCCCTAGGGGGATACCGTGGATAGCGCTGCCACTGCCGTCAGGCCCGGCCTGGACGTGCTCGTGTCCGGCATCTCGGAGATCGTGGCCCGCCGGCTCGAGCGCCGCGAGACCGCGTTCGCCGTCGCCGACCTGCTCCGAGCCCGGCTCCCGGGGCTCGACATCCTCACGCCGCGCGAACGCGAGGGCTCGCCCGACGGGTTCGTCTCCCGCCCCCTCTACAGCCAGGACGACTTCTCCATCGTGAGCGTCGTGTGGCGCCCCGGCCAGGAGACGCCGATCCACGACCACGTGTCCTGGTGCGCGTTCGGCATCATCAGCGGCATCGAGTACGAGACGCTCTACCGCGACATGGGCCACCATCTGGTGGAGATCGGACGGACCGCCAACGGGCCGGGCGAGGTCAGCGGGTTCGCGCCGCCCGGCGACATCCACAAGGTCCGTAACACGAGCGGTGAGGTGGGGCTGTCGATCCACGTGTACGGGGCGGATGTGGCCAAGCTGGGCAGCAGCGTCCGCCGTGTCTATGACCTGCCAGTGAGGTAGCCAGGTGCTTATCCAGTGCGGCGATGAGTTTCCGCGCGCCGGGAAGTCCGTACGTGCGAGAGCCGTACCTGAAGGAGCCACCATGGAACCCACCGCCGAACTGGACGCACGCTACAGCGTCGAGAACGCGACTCCCACGCCCTGGGCCGAGGCCCGCGGCCAGCTCGAACGCGCGGAGACGTACTGGCTGAGCACTGTACGCGCCGACGGCCGCCCGCACGTCACGCCGCTGATAGCCGTCTGGCAGGACGACGCGCTCTACTTCGCCACGGGAGCCGAGGAGCAGAAGGCCAAGAACCTCGAGTCCAACCGGGAGTGCGCGCTCACGACGGGCGGCAGCTCGATGAGCGGCGGGCTGGACCTGGTGGTCGAGGGGAGCGCCGAACGCGTCAGGGACCCGGACAAGCTCAAGCGTCTGGGCGACGCCTGGGCGGCCAAGTACGGCCCTGAGTGGCACTTCGACGTCGAAGGTGATGAGTTCGCCAGCTTCGCGCACGGGCACGCTCTGGTGTTCGAGGTGGCGCCGTCGAAAGTGCTGGGCTTCCGCAAGGGCGACTACAGCCAGACGCGCTGGCGCTTCCGTTAATCCGCAAATTTTATTGCGCAAATTTTCTTTCGCTTCTATGGTGGGTTCATGGCCACCGAGAAGATCCGCCGCATCAAGGACCTCGACACGCTCAAGGCTCTGGGTCATCCGCTGCGCATGAAGCTCTACCGCGCCCTCTACGTGGCGGGCACGGCGACCGCCTCGCAGCTCGCCGAACAGGTCGACGAGGCCGTCTCGCTGGTCAGCTACCACCTGCGCAAGCTGGCCGCGCACGGCCTCATCGAGGATGCGGAGGCGGGCGGCGACGCCCGGGAGCGCTGGTGGCGGCGCGCAGACGTCGGCATCAGTACCAGGGACGAGGACTTCCGCGACGCCCCCGAGAGTGCCGCGGTCCACGCCGCGTTGTCCCGCATGCATGCCCGCCAACTGAGTGAGATGTATGAGAGCTACCTCGACACCCAGGCCGCCTGGCCCGGCGACTGGCGCAGCGCGACTTTCAGCTCTGAGTACCTGCTCTCGCTGACGGCCGAAGAGCTGCGCCGGCTGGGTGACGAGCTCAACGAGGTCATCACGAAGTGGCGGGTGCAGGGGCAGGCGGCTCGCGACTCCGGTGACACCGAGGGGCGCGAGAACGTCGCCGTGCACACGTACGGCTTCCCGTTCCGTACGTAAGGAGAACCCGATGTATCCCGACCTATACCTGTACGTCGAGCGGGCGCGAGCCCGCGAGCTGCGTGCCGACGCGGACCGGTACCGCCTGGCCCCGCCGCCGTCCGGCTCGGTCGTCCGCACCTTGGAGAGGCGGCTGGGCTGGGCCCTGGTGGAGACGGGCCTCCGGCTGGTGCACCGGCACTACTGATCCAGGCCGAGCTGGTGGCGCATGGCCACCGCGTCCCTGATGGCCCAGTGCTCGACGATCCTTCCGTCCCGTACGCGGATCATGTCGATGCCCCGCACCTCGTACCGGCGGCCCGAGGCCGTGTGGGTGCCGCTGCTGAGGTAGACGTTCGCCGACAGGTCGTCGGTCGAGATGTTCTGCTCCACTGTGACGGACATGTCGTGAAAGCCCGTCCCCCCGGAGAAGGCCCGCTCCCACTTGTCCTTCCAGGCAGCCAGCCCGTGGTGGTCGCCGTCCGTCCCGCCCCGGTGGTCGACCACGTCGGGGTCGATGAACGCCAGCCCCTCCTCCCACCGCCCAGCCTTGTAGAGCTCGATGATGCGCCGATGTACGTCCCCGGCCGTCGTCATGCCGTTCTCCCGCCGCTTAAGTGGGGAAGTCCCCGTTTCCTTCTGTCGACTAGAGTAGATGGGGAGTTCCCCACTTAGCAAGGGAGACAGATGGGACCACGTCCTCGCCGGGCGGATGCGCAGCGCAACTACGACCAGCTGCTGGCCGCGGCCGCGCAGGTCTTCGCCGAACGCGGCACCGACGCGCCGCTCGACGACGTGGCCCGCCGCGCCGGGGTCGGCAACGCCACCATGTACCGGCATTTCCCCACCCGTACGGACCTGCTGGTCGCCGTCTACGCCGACGAGGTCGCCCACCTGTGCACGAGCGGCCAGACCCTGCTGACCACCGGGTCACCCGGCGAGGCGCTCCACGAATGGCTGCGGCTCTTCATGGACCACGTCACCACGAAACGCGACCTGGCCCTGTCGGTCACCGACGACCAGAGCTGCTCCGCGCTGGTGGCGGAGTGGCACGCCTCCATGCTCGCCACCGCCTCGGCCCTGCTGGACGCGGCGAAACAGGCGGGCGCCGCCGGCGCCGACCTCGACGTGCGCGATCTGCTGACCCTGGTCAAAGGCATCGCCCTGGCCGCCTTGGACGGCGTGCAGGCCGACCGCCTGCTGCGCCTGATCGATTACGGCGCCTCGCCCGGTCCGTCCGCGCTCCCGGAGCCGAGCACGGACATGGGCCGGGTCTGACCGCCGTTCACGACCTCATCCGGTCGGGTCCACCCCACGCACGATGACCTCGACGGCCCGCCGGCCCGCCGCCAGGATCTCCTCGGGAGAGTCGCCGCGCTCTTGGGCGACGAGACCGGCCACGCCTGTGGCGCCCCAGAAGCCGCCGACCACGGCGGCCGCCGAGATCAGGTCGAGCTGGTCGGGGTAGGCCCGGTGCAATGCCTCGGCGAAGCGCGGCTGCCGGTCGAACATCAGCGACATCCCCCGCGCCCGCAGGGCGGGCTCGGAGAAGAGTAGCCGGGCGCGCGCCGTGGACAACGCGATGTCCAGCTCGTCGTCGTCGGCGAATCCCTGCACGAGCAGATCGAAGAGCCGTGGCAGCAACTCGCCCAGCGGCTCGTCGGGCCTGCGATCGGCCAGCGCCTCGATGAGCTGCTCGACCCGGTCCTCCGCCTGCAGGAAGAGCACGTCCTCCTTGCTGCCGAAGTACGTGAAGAAGGTCCGGGCCGACACCTCGACCGCGGCGGCGATCTCGTCGACCGTGGTCCGCTCGAATCCCTTCTCGTCGAACAGCCGAATCGCCGCCTCCACCAACGCACGGCGTGTCCGCACCTTCTTGCGCTCGCGAAGTCCCACTTCAGCAGACATGCCGGGAGTTTAGCACAGACCATGAAATTCTTCAGAGCTTGCAATTCTTCAGAGTCTGCGGTTTTCTCGATATCACGTCCACCATGGAGAGAACCATGACCGAGCCCCTGCCGGGCCTGCCGACCGACCGGCCCCATCCCTTCGACCCGCCCGCCGCGCTGCGACCGATACGCGACCAGGGTCCGCTGCACCGCATGACCTACGCCGACGGCCGCCCCGGCTGGCTCGTCACCGGCTACGCCGAAGCCCGTACGGTGCTGGACGACCCCCGCTTCAGCAACAGCTTCGACTCCGGCTTCAGCCCGCCCATCGCCGAGCTGGCGGTGGCGAAGGCACCGGAAGCGGTGCTGCCGCCAGGGTTCTTCCTGGCGCTGGACGATCCCGAGCACGCCCGCTTCCGCAAGCTCCTCACCGGCCAGTTCACCACTCGGCGCATGCAGGCGCTCGAACCGCGCATCATCGAGATCGTCGAGGCGCGGCTGGACGAGATGGCCCGCACCGGCCCGCCGGTCGACCTCGTGGCGGCCTTCGCGCGGCCCATCCCGTCCATGGTCATCTGCGAGCTGCTCGGGGTGCCGTACGGCGATCGGGACCGGTTCCTGGAAGACGCCGACACCATGGTGGACCTCGAGCGCACCGCCGGGGAGCGGGCCGCCGCCGTCGGGCGCGTCATGGGCTACCTCGCCGAACTGGTCGGGCGCAAGCACGCGGAACCGGCCGACGATGTGCTGGGCGGGCTGGTCGCGGGCGGCGAGCTCACCGACGCCGAACTGGCCGGCGTCGGCACGTTCCTGCTGGTCGCCGGCCACGACACCACCGCGAACATGCTGGGCCTGGGCTCCTTCCTGCTCCTCCAGAACCCCGCACAGGCCGCCCTCCTCCGGGAGGACCCGGCTCTCGCCGACCGGGCGGTCGAGGAGCTGCTGCGCTATCTCACGATCGCCCACATCGGCCCCATCCGCGTCGCCACGGACGACGTGCCGATGTCCGGCCACACCATCCGCGCGGGCGAGACCGTGACGATCTCCCTGCCGGTCGTCCACCGCGACCCCGACCGCTTCGCCGACCCCGACCGTCTGGACCTCACCCGGGACGGCGGCGGCCACCTGGCCTTCGGCCACGGCATCCACCAGTGCCTCGGCCAGCAGCTGGCCCGCGTCGAACTGCGGGTCGCGTACCCGGCCCTGCTGCGCCGCTTCCCCGGCCTGCGCCTGGCCGTGCCGCCCGAGCAGGTGCCGCTGCGACCGCGAGCCACGCTCTACGGCGTCAACCGGCTCCCGGTCACCTGGTGATCACACTGGCTGCATGACCAGCCGATTGCCGCAGCACCCCCGATCGGGACCGGTCCCGACGCCTCAGGGCGACCATGGGCATCGGCGCGTGCGAGCCGCCACTGAGCAGGCCACCCCACCCTGCACTATGCGTGTCTGTTTTGTTACTCTAAGTTACGGGTGGCAGACGAGGAGCGCAGGCACATGGACAAGGCAGGAACGACTCCCGGCGAGCGGAAGCGCGGCATCCCGTACGGCATCGGCGTGCCGCACCGGCTGATCGCGGCGGTGGCGGCGGTGGTAGCAGGTGGAATGCTGGCCCTGGCCGGGTGCGCGTCCGGTGGCGACACCTCGCCGGACGCCTTGACGCAGAGCGGCTCTCCGAGCTCGTCCGCTCCGCCCGCGGCCGCCGACGACGACGCCCAGGACGACGCCACCCCGGACACCTCGACACGGAGCGGGACCCCGGGTTCGTCCGGCCTGCCGGCAGCCGCGGACGGCACCGACCTCTCCGCCTGCGTCGACGGCCGCTGCGAGGTGCGTGTCGGCGCGGCGGCGAGGCTTCCGGTGCCACGCCGCCTCCGGGTCGCCTCGGTACGGGTGCAGTCGGTCGGCTTCGACACCGTCACCGTCGTCGGGCGCTATCTCGGATACTCGCAACGCGGATTCTGCACCGGAGTGAGCTGCAACTCCTCCAGCTCGGACGGCAGGTTCAGGCTCGTCCTGGCCGCCGACAGCACCGCCACCGAGAACGGCCTGAGCATCACGGCAGTGGCGGTCAACGGCGAATCCGCGGTGCTGCGGCTCACCCCGGAATGACGAGCACGAGCCCGATGGGCATCTCTTCTTAAGAAAATTAAGATCAACTTCTTGAAAGTTTAGGATGTCCTGGGTATAACTTTAGATATGACAGAACAGGCGATGGAATGGCAGGAGCTCACGAACCTGACCCGGGGCCGGCCGTTCGTCGTCGAGCGGGTGCGCCTGGCGGGCGCCGGCGTCGCGATCGAGGGTGAGTTCGAGCTGCCGCAACTGGCTCAGCTCAGCGTCGAGGATCAGGTCTTCGTCACGGCGTTCGTGCGGTGCCACGGTTCCATCAAGCAGATGGAACGGATCTTCGGGGTGAGCTACCCGACGATCAAGTCACGGCTCAACCGGATCGCGGAGATGCTCGACTTCGTCGAGACGGATCCGGCGCCGCCGCCGGCCGACGTCATCGATCGGCTGCGCCGCGGCGAGATCAGCGCGCAGCAGGCCCTGTCCGAGCTGGAGGGGCCCACATGATGCCGCAGTTGGTGACCGTAGGGGTCAAACGCCCGGACCGTCGTCGCATCCGGATCTGGGTTCCAGTGCTCCCGGTAGTGCTCGTGCTTTCGCCGGTCCTGGTCCTGGCCGTCCTGGGGGGCGCCGTGGCCTGCCACGTGTACCGCATCGACGTGATGCGGGCACTCGGCACCGGCTGGCGCATCGTCTCGGCGTTGCCCGGCACCCGGTTCGACGTCGAGTTCAGCCGTACGGCTGTGCTCGTAGCCATCCGATAGGAGAGGTTGCGATGAACGAACAGCGTAAGGACGTCCTCGGCATGCTGGCCGAGGGCAAGATCACCGTAGAGGAGGCGGAGCGGCTCATCACCGCACTCGAACGAGCCCAGCCGCCGACGGCGGCCAGTCCCGCCGTCCGGCCGAAAGGCAGGGCGAAGTACCTGCGGGTGGTGATGGAGTTCCTCGAGGAGGACGGCCAGTCGGGGCGGCTCAACGTGCGGGCGCCACTGCAACTGCTGCGGGCGGGCGTACAGCTGGCGGCCCTGATCCCGCCGCAGGCCCTGGAGCGCGCCAACGCCGAGCTGAGCAAGTCGGGCGTGCCGTTCGACCTGACGCGGCTCAAGCCCGAACAGCTCGAGGCGCTCGTGGACCACCTCGACGAGACGATCGTGGAGATGGAGATGTCCGACGGCCACTTGCGGGTCTTCTGCGAGTAGGCGCCGTCCGGTTGGACGGGCCCTCGGGAGGGTGCTGGAACACCCCCTCCGAGGCCGCGCCCCGCTACAGCAGTGCACGGTTGAACTGCCAATCTGAACTTCAGCCGCGCATCGGCGCGGCCCGGTCGACCTCCCCCACCGGCAGCGGAGGTCCACGCCCGCGCGCTCGGCGCCTGCGGGGTCATCAAGAACTCCGGCGGACACCCCCCGAATCGGCGAGGCCATCGACGGCCTGCGGATGAACTCAACCGGGGGCGACATCGTCGTCGACCACGCGCACGGCGCGCTCACCATGCCGAAGCGGCGCTGTCGGCCGCACAAGGCACGCACGCAGCGGCTCCCCGCGACCTGTCGCAACGCCACCCATCGCGCCATCAATGACGCCTTCGATCGCGTCATTGGCAACAAGCTGCGACGAAACAGAGAACGGATATCTGAATGACAGCTGACAAGGTCCAAGGACCTGTGATCCATGTGCAGGGCCTGGAGAAGTCGTACAAGGAACTGCGGGTGCTGCGCGGCGTGGATTTCGAGGTGGCGCGGGGCAGCATCTTCGCGCTGCTCGGCTCGAACGGGGCGGGCAAGACCACGGTCGTGAGAATCCTGTCCACGCTGCTCAAGGCCGACGCGGGCACGGCCGGGGTCAACGGCTTCGACGTCGCCACGCAACCGGCGGACGTACGCGAGTCCATCAGCCTCACCGGACAGTTCGCCGCCGTGGACGAGATCCTCAGCGGGCGGGAGAACCTCGTGCTGGTCGCCCGGTTACGACACCTCAAGAACCCCGGCCGGATCGCCGACGACCTGCTGAGACGTTTCTCCCTCACCGACGCCGGCGCGCGGAAGGTGTCGACGTATTCAGGTGGCATGCGCCGCCGCCTCGACATCGCGATGAGCCTCATCGGCGACCCGCCGGTCATCTTCCTGGACGAGCCGACGACCGGGCTCGACCCCCAGGCGCGCATCGAAGTGTGGCAGGCCGTCAAGGAACTCGCCGGCCGGGGCACGACGGTGCTGCTCACCACGCAGTACCTGGACGAGGCCGAACACCTCGCCGACCGGATCGCGATCCTCCATCACGGCCGCATCATCGTCAACGGCACCCTGGCCGAGCTCAAACAACTGCTCCCGCCCGCCAAGGTCGAATACGTCGAAAAGCAGCCGACCCTCGAGGACGTCTTCCTCACCCTCGTCGGCGACAACGCCGGCACGGACGCGTAAAGGGGAACACCGATGAGCAAGCACTTCTTCGGCGACACCACCGCCCTGCTGGGACGATCCCTGCGCCACATCACCCGCAGCGCGGACACCATCATCACGACCACGATCATGCCGATCGCCATGATGCTGATGTTCGTCTACGTGTTCGGCGGCGCGATCAAGACAGAGGCGGACTCGTATGTGAACTACCTGCTGCCCGGCATCCTGCTCATCACGGTCGCCTCGGGCATCTCCTACACCGCGTTCCGGCTCTTCCTGGACATGAAGAGCGGCATCTTCGAGCGCTTGCAGTCCATGCCGATCGCGCGCTCGTCCGTGCTGTGGGCGCACGTGCTGACCTCGCTGGTCGCCAACCTGATCTCGCTCGTGGTCGTCGTGCTCGTCGCCCTGCTCATGGGCTTCCGCTCCGGGGCGGGAGTACCGGCGTGGCTGGCGGTCGCGGGCGTCCTGATCCTGTTCACCCTGGCGTTGACGTGGCTCGCCGTCATCCCCGGCCTGTCAGCCACATCCGTGGAAGGCGCCAGCGCGTTCTCCTACCCGCTCATCTTCCTGCCGTTCCTCAGCTCGGCCTTCGTGCCCACCGCCACCATGCCCGGCCCGGTGCGCTTCTTCGCCGAGCACCAGCCGGTGACCTCCATCGTCAACGCCCTCCGCGACCTGTTCACCCAGCAGCCGGTCGACACCGACCTGTGGACCGCCCTGGCCTGGTGCGTCGGCATCCTCATCGTCACCTACATCTTCGCCATGGCCACCTACCGCCGCAGAATTGCCTAGGTGGCTGTCTCCTTGGACCGATCACTCAGCAATCTCGGTGGCTCGGTGCCACCCCCTCGCCACGGAGGAGGCCGGATGCCGGCAGATCCGCCCAGCTCACCCGCGCTGCGCGCGTCCGATGCGGATCGCGACCGGGCCATCGAACTGCTGCGCGCCGGCGTCGCCGACGGCCGGCTCGACCCGGTCGAGTTCGACGAGCGGCTGGACGCGGCGCTGGCCGCCCGCACCGTCGACGCGCTGACCCCGCTCGTCACCGATCTGGTCGCGGTGCCAGGCGGCGACGGCGCACTCACGCTGCCGTTCGCCGGGACGCCGGCCGAGCCGGCCGCCGAACTGCTCACCATCAAGGAGCGGCACGGCTCGGTGCGCCGTGACGGCCGGTGGACGCTGCCGCACCGGCTGGCGCTGCGCACCGTGTGGTGCGACGTGATGCTGGACCTGACCGGCGCGGTGCGCAGCGCACCCGAGCTGGTCATCGAGCTGCGGGTGAACGGCGGCAACGTGGAGTTGATCCTCGCGCCGGGCATGGTGGTGAACGCCAACGAGCTGTCGGTACGGCACAGCCTGGCGGAGATCAGCAGGGACGCGGGCGACGGCACACCGGAGACGCTGCACGTCCGCTTGGTGGGCCGAATGCGGCACGGCCGGCTCGGCACCCGGTGGCAGGCGCCGCGCCGGTGACGCGGCAGGGCCCGGATACCGCGGTATCCGGGCCCTGACATCTGCGCGTGGTGCGGGCGCACGGCCTCCGGGAGGATGACGCCCCGCCCGGCTCACCAGGTCATGCCGGCCTGCGCGCGGATCGTGTGGTTGATTCGGTTGAAGAAGTTGGTCATCGCGATGTTCAGGATGATCGCGGACAGCTGCTTCTCGTCGAAGTGAGCGGCGGCGGCGTCCCAGATCTCGTCGGTCACGCCCGGTGCGCCGTCCTGGATGCGGGTGGCGGCCTCGGCCAGCGCGAGCGCCGCCCGCTCCTTCTCGGTGAAGAAGGGCGTCTCGCGCCAGGCGGCCACGCTGTGCAGCCGCTCGTCGGTCTCCCCGCTCTTCTTGGCCGACGCGACCCCGGCGAACACGCACGGGCTGCAGCCGTTGATCTGGCTGGCCCGCAGGTGGACCAGCTCGAGCGCGAGAGGGTCGACGCCGCCGGCGTGGATCGTCTTGTTGAGCAGCTGGATCGCGGTCATCACGTCGGGACTCACCGAGCTGTTCATACGTGCTTTCATCGATGTGCTCCTTCATCGGTTACGTGCGCCCGTCCGGGCCCGTCATCACCCATGACGGAGCAGATCCGAGGAAGGTAACAACATGTCCCACACCAGCCCGGCGAACCCGGTGGCCGAGGCGTTCCAGGCCCAGCGCGACCGGCTGCGCGCGGTTGCCTACCGCATGCTCGGATCGCACGCCGACGCCGAGGACGTGGTCCAGGAGGCCTGGCTGCGGCTCTCCCGGCAGGACACGGCGACCATCCACAACCTCGCCGGCTGGCTGACCACGGTGGTCGGCCGGATCAGCCTCGACGTCCTGCGATCGCGCCAGGCCCACCCTGAGGCGTCCTACGACGACCGGCTGCCCGAACTCGTCGTGACGGCCGACGACAGCCCTGCGCCGGACGACGACGTAGCGCTCGCCGACTCGGTCGGGCTCGCGCTGCTCGTCGTCCTGGAGTCGCTCCGGCCGGGGGAGCGGCTGGCGTTCGTGCTGCACGACCTGTTCGCGGTGCCGTTCGATGAGATCGGCCAGATCCTCGGCAAGTCCGCCGACGCCGCCAAGATGCTCGCCAGCCGCGCCCGCAGGAAGGTACAGGCGACCGAGCGGCCCACGGCCACCGGACGGGAGCAGCGAGAGGTGGTCCAGGCCTTCCTGGCGGCGGCTCGCCGCGGCGACTTCGAGGAGTTGCTGCGCCTGCTCGACCCCGAGGTGAGGCTGACCGTCGACACGCCCACCGGTGAGGTCGTCATCCTCGGCGCCACCAAGGTCGCCGAAGGCGCATCCACTCGAGCCGCCGGCGGCGCGGCCGCGAGAGGGCGAGCGGTGCTCGTCAACGGCCTTCCCGGGTTCGTCTCCTGGCGCGAGGACGGAACTCCGCTCTCGGTCATGGCGTTCACCGTCGTCGACGGCCGGATCGTCGCCATCACGACGGTGATCGCCCCGGCCAGGCTCGCGTCGATGAACCTGCCGGAGCCGGAGTGAGCCACTGCCGGGGCGGTCGCCGCAGTTAAATGATTTGTCGGGAGAGCGGTGGGCGGTTACCTTCGCCGTCTATGACCCCGACCCTGCGCACTGAGCGTCTGCTGCTGGAGCCGTACGTCCCCGAAGACGAGGAAGGCTTCGTCGCCCTGTTCCAGGACCGGAGGGTTTCGCAGTGGATGGGCGATGGCACAGCTACCGAGGCGGAGGACCGTGCCCTGTTCGGACGGGTCTTCACGAAGGTCTATGCCCAGGAGCTGTTCGACGTCTGGGCCGTTCGCCGGGACGGTCTCTTGATCGGACACGCTGAGATCAAGCCGACCGACACGGTCCAGGGCTACGAGATCATCTACGCGCTCACCCCTGACGCGTGGGGATCGGGGCTGGGGAGAGAACTGGCCGAGGCGATCGTCGCCTACGGCTTCGACACCCTGGGGCTCACCGAGGTGTACGCCACCGTGGCGGCGCCCAACAGCGCCTCGCTGGCTGTGCTGAACAGGATCGGCTTCGAGCACGTCCGGGACATGGCCGAAGACGACGGCAGCACCACTCACGTGCTGGCGTGTCACCGATCTCCCGGCTGAGCAGACCTAGGCGCCCGCGCCGGCCCCTTGTGGCGGCCAGCCGGGGGCGGGGTCCTCGGCGAGCAGCGGCCGGAGGGCGCCGAGGACCGCGCCGATGCAGACGTCGCGTAGCTGGGTGCGGGTACAGGTCGCATGGGTGAGCCAGTCGACGCAGAGCACCTGGACGAAAACCAGCCAGCTCTTCAGGACGCCGGACACGGCTTCGCGGGCGCTGTCGTCCGCGAGCGGGAGCACGGCCAGCAGTCGCGCACGGAGTGCGTCCAGCTCGCTCGTCATGATCGTCTGGATCACCGGGTCGCCCGCGAGGACCCGGTTCGCGGCGAGGACGGCGTTGCGGTTCGTCACGAAGTAGTCGAGATGGACGTCCATGCCCTGGATGAGCTGCTCCACCAGGGAGTCGGCGGGGTCGAGTCGGGTCTCGGCGAGCAGTTGGTCCGCCGCCTGCTGGTAGACGGCTGCGAAGAGGGCGTGCTTGCTGGGGAAGTGGCGGTAGAGCAGGGCCCGGGAGACGCCGGCTTCTTCGGCGATCTCCTCCATCAACACGTCGGCGTACGGGTGCGCCGCGAAGAGCCGTGCGCCGACGGCGAGGAGTTGGGCGCGGCGGTCGGCGGGGGTGAGTCGCTGGCGGGAAGGCACGCACGAAGTTTAGTTGACACACGTCTACTAGTGCGCCCACTGTAGTAGACACATGTCAACTAAGCTTCGCCAAGACGACTCGGAGGGATTGTGGCCAGGGTTCTGCGCATACTCACGCAGCTGATGGGCTGGGCCTGCATCGCGATCGGCCTGTTCCACGTGGCACTCGGCAACGCGGCGATCCCCGGCGCCGGTTCAGCGGGCACGACGATCGACAGTTGGGGCCGGTTCATGGGGTCCAGTTTCGCCGGCTACGGGCTGGCCTGGCTCTGGGCCGCGCGTCAGCGTCCCATCCCGGCTCGGGCGGTGCGGTGGCTGGCCGGCGTCTTCCTGCTGGGCGGCGTGGGCCGGCTGCTCTCGCTCGCCGTGCACGGCTGGCCGCAGTCGTTCCAGATCGCGCTGGCGGTGATCGAGCTCGGCCTGCCGCCGGTCTTCTTCTGGTTGGCCGACGCAGACGAACGGGCCCACCCACCCGGTGACAAGGCAACGGATGGATGGGCCCGCGCGGCCTGACTGGCTAGACCCCCAGCGCCGAGGGGAGGCTGAGCTCGTGGAGGAACAGGGCCTCGGTCGTCGCCACGCGCTGCAGCTCCTCCAGGTCCACCCGCTCGTTCGGCGCGTGGATGGCGGCGTCCTCGTCCTCCGCCCCGAACAGCAGGATCTCCGCTGCCGGGAACTGCTTCAGCAGCGTGTTCACCAGCGGGATGGAGCCCCCCGCGCCCACGTCGCGCGGCCGGCGGCCGAAGGACCACTCCATGGCGCGGTTCAGCGCCGCCCGGGCCTTGCCGCCCGAGTCCGCCTGGAAGCCGGAGCCCACCGTGAAGTCCTCGAACGACACCTGGACGCCCCACGGCGCCACCTGGCGCAGGAACTCCACCACCGCGTTGACCGTGGTCTTCGGGTCTCCCGCCGGCGGGACGCGGACGGTCACGCGCGCCCGGGCGGCGGGCTGGACCGCGTTCACCGCGCCCGAGACCGTCGGCACGTCCAGGCCCGTCACGGTGATCGCGTACGACGACCAGAGCCGGTCCGCCAGCGAGCCCGAGCCCACCAGGGAGACTCCCTCCAGGACGCCGGCCGTCTTCCTGAACTCGTCCTCCGACGGCCCCTGGCCCAGGAACGCCCCGCGCGGCAGGCCGGGCACGCGGATGTCGCCGTTGTCGTCGTGCAGCGAGGTCAGCATGCGCATCAGGGCGGCCAGCGCGTCGGGCGCGGCGCCGCCGAACGAGCCGCTGTGCACCGCTTCCTTCAGCGTGCGGACCTCGATGGTGAACGCCGCCATGCCGCGCAGCGAGGTCGTGACCGCCGGGTCGCCGACGCGCGGGTTGCCGCAGTCGGCGACCACGATGGCGTCGGCGCGCAGCAGGTCGGGGTTGCGCTCGACGAACGCCTCCAGGCGCTCGCCCGCGTACTCCTCCTGGCCCTCGATGATGACCTTGATGCCCACCGGGAAGCGGCCCTGGAAGGCGCGCAGGGCGGTGACGTGGGAGATGACGCCCGACTTGTCATCCGCGCAGCCCCGCCCGTACAGGCGGCCGTCGATCAGGGTCGGCTCGAACGGCGGGGTCCGCCACGCGGCCAGGTCGCCCGCCGGCTGCACGTCGTAGTGCGCGTACAGCAGGACGGTGGGAGCGCCGGGAGGGGCCGGGGCCTCCCCGTAGACGGCCGGGAAGCTGCCGTCGACGGGCACCTGCTGGACGCGCGGCAGTCCCGCGGAGCGCAGCAGCTCCTCCGTCAGCGCGGCGGCGGCGAACACCGGCTCCTCCGGGTGCCCGGGGAAGGCCACGGAAGGTATGGCTGCCAGCCGCTTGAGGTCCTCGACGGACTGGGGCATCGCGGCGGCGACAGCGCTCTTGATCTGCTCAGGAGTCACGGAAGGTCCCCCGGGGGTCATTCATCGTCAGTGGTTGTCAACATCAACAGGTCTCGGCCGGTGCGGGCTGGTCTAGACGCGTTGCTCTCATTGGATCACAGAACGTCCCGGGTGCGGCAACGGGCCTGACCCGCGCGCCAATGTACATGCGGATTTCGTCGCTGTTACAAACCGGTTCTGCGGATCTCGATTTTCTTGCATAGTGCTGCGACCGATTCGCTTGGCAAATCCGCAGGTGAACATGCACACTGTGGGGAGATCAGACACAAGGGAAGATAACCATGACGCAGCCGGAAAACGACGTCCTGAAGGCCGCGCAGGACAACCTGTGGTTGCACTTCACCAGGCACAGCGCCTACCAGCAGTCCGAGATCCCGACCATCGTGCGCGGTGAGGGATCGTACGTCTACGACATTCACGGCAAGCGCTACCTCGACGGTCTGGCCGGGCTGTTCGTGGTCCAGGTCGGCCATGGACGCCAGGAGCTGGGAGAGGCCGCCGCCAAGCAGGCCCAGGAGCTGGCGTTCTTCCCCCTGTGGTCGTATGCCCACCCCAAGGCCGCCGAGCTGGCCCAGCGCCTCGCCTCCTACACCCCCGGCGAGCTGAACCGCGTCTTCTTCACCACCGGCGGCGGCGAGGCGGTCGAAACCGCCTGGAAGCTCGCCAAGCAGTACTACAAGCTCGTCGGCAAGCCGCTCAAGCACAAGGTCATCAGCCGTCAGATCGCCTACCACGGCACCCCGCAGGGCGCGCTGTCGATCACCGGCATCCCCGCGTTCAAGCAGATGTTCGAGCCGTTGGTGCCCGGCTCGGTCAGGGTCCCCAACACCAACCACTACCGCGCCGACGAGATCACCGGCGTCAAGGGCATGACCCCCGAGGAGTACGGCTTCTGGGCGGCCGAGCGCGTGGCCCGCGCCATCGAGATGGAGGGCCCCGACACGGTGGCCGCCGTCTTCGCCGAGCCCGTGCAGAACGCCGGCGGCTGCTTCCCGCCCCCTCCCGGCTACTTCCAGCGCCTGCGCGAGATCTGCGACGAGTACGACGTGCTGCTCGTCTCCGACGAGGTCATCTGCGCCTTCGGCCGGCTGGGCACGATGTTCGGCGGCCAGAAGTTCGACTACGTGCCGGACATCATCACCTGCGCCAAGGGTCTGACCAGCGGCTATTCGCCCATCGGCGCCATGATCGCGCATGAGCGGCTGTTCGAGCCTTTCAAGAACGGCGACACCATGTTCGCCCACGGCTACACCTTCGGCGGCCACCCCGTCTCTTCGGCCGTTGCACTGGCCAACCTTGATATCTTCGAACGTGAGGACCTGCTCGGTCACGTCACCAGGAACGAGCCGCTGTTCAAGCAGACCCTCGACGGCCTGCGCGACCTGCCCATCGTCGGTGACGTGCGCGGCTCCGGCTACTTCTGGGGCATCGAGCTGGTCAAGGACAAGGCCACCAAGGAGACGTTCAGCGCCGAGGAGTCGGAGCGGCTCCTGCGTGGCTTCCTGTCCAAGGCGCTGTTCGACGCGGGCCTCTACTGCCGCGCCGACGACCGCGGAGATCCCGTCATCCAGCTCTCGCCCCCGCTGATCGCGGGTCCGGAGGAGTTCGCCGAGATCGGGTCGATTCTCCGTGACGTGCTCACGCAAGCGTGGGCGCGCCTGTAAACCGCGCTGTAACACCGTAATCCCGGTACGACGGTGTGCCGGTTCGCGAAAGGATCAAACCATGAAGATCGGCGTTCCTGCCGAGGTCAAGAACCACGAATATCGCGTCGCCGCCACCCCTGCCGGAGTTCACGAGCTGGTGCGCAACGGCCACGACGTCCTCGTCCAGCGGGGCGCGGGGCTGGGCTCGTCCATCCCGGACGAGGAGTACCTCTCGGCGGGCGCGAAGCTCCTCGACAGCGCCGACGCCGTGTGGGGCGAGGCGGACATGGTGCTCAAGGTGAAGGAGCCGATCGCCGAGGAGTACCACCGGCTGCGTGAGGGGCTGGTGCTCTTCACCTACCTGCACCTGGCCGCCTCCCGCTCCTGCACCGACGCGCTGCTGGCCGGGAAGACGACCGGCATCGCGTACGAGACCGTCCAGGTCGGCAACGCCCTGCCGCTGCTCGCCCCGATGTCCGAGGTCGCGGGCCGGCTCGCGCCGCAGGTGGGCGCGTACAACATGATGCGCTTCAACGGCGGCCGCGGCGTCCTGCCGGGCGGCGTGCCCGGCGTGGCCCCGGCGAAGGTGGTCGTCATCGGCGGCGGCGTCTCCGGCCTCAATGCCGCGCAGATCGCCGTCGGCATGGGCGCCGACGTGACCGTGCTCGACACCAACATCGACCGCCTGCGCTACATCGACGCCATCTACCAGGGCCGCCTCAAGACGCTGGTCTCCACGTCGTACGCGATCGAGCAGGAGGTGCTGCAGGCCGACCTGGTCATCGGCGCGGTGCTGATCCCGGGCGCCAAGGCCCCGACGCTGGTCTCCAACGACCTGGTCTCGCGCATGAAGCCGGGCTCCGTGCTCGTCGACATCGCCATCGACCAGGGCGGCTGCTTCGAGGACTCGCGTCCGACCACGCACGCCGAGCCGACGTACACGGTGCACGAGTCGGTGTTCTACTGCGTGGCCAACATGCCGGGGTCCGTGGCCAACACCTCCACGTACGCCCTGACGAACGCGACGCTCCCGTACGCGGTCAAGCTGGCCAACCTGGGCTGGCGCGACGCGCTCAAGGCCGACGCGGGCCTCGCGGGCGGGCTCAACACCTACGACGGCAAGCTGACCAACCAGCCGGTGGCCGAGGCGCTCGGCCTGCCCTTCACGCCGGTGGCCGAGCTGGTCTGACAGATGGTGGAGGGACCTGCCCTCCACCATCTCTAGCGCACGCCCAGGCGCCGGCGCAGGTCGCGGGCCGTGGCCAGGACGTACTCGATCTCGGCGGGGCTGGGCCACGGCGCGCTCCCGGGGCGCAGGAGCGTGCCGCGCACCGACGCCAGGTGGTCGATCGCGCTCCGGTGCACCCCGCTCCGCTCGACCAGCCACCCGATCACGTCGGAATGGTCGTGCAGCGGCCTGGTCACCAGGTCCCAGGTGCCCAGCACCTCGGCCAGGTCCGACACCGAGAGCGAGACGCCGCCCCTGCGCCCGGTCGCGGCCGCGGCCAGCTCCGCCCTCGCGGTCAGCTCGGGCTCGGCGTGCCGTCCCCAGGCGGCGGCCGGCGGCGGGTCGGACAGCCAGGTCTGCGCCTCGCCCACCTCGCCCGCCACCGACAGCAGCCCGCCCAGCTCGACGGCGGCCCCGCGGTGCCCGGCCTGCGCCGCCTGCCTGAACCAGTGCTGCCCGCCCGCCATGTCGCCGAACTCGGCGATCAGCAGCAGGCCGTAGTTGAAGGCCGACTCGGCGTCCCCGCCGGCCGCCGCGCGGCCGAACCAGTGGCTGGCCGCCGCGCAGTCGCCCAGCTCCACGCAGACGAACCCGGCCATCCGCTGATCGTGGACCCGACCCGTCCCTGCCGCCTGCTCGAACCAGGCGCGGGCCGTACGCAGGTCGCCTCTGGACAGCGCGACGCCGCCGAGCTGGGAGGCCGCGCCCGGGTGCTCGTTCTTGGCGGCCAGCCGGTAGTACGCCTCCGCGCCCTCGGGATCGCGGCCGGCGTCGAGGTAGAGGCCCATGCAGTACGCCGAGTCCGCGTGGCCGCCCCTGGCCGCGTACTCCCACCAGCGCACGGTCTCCTTGTCGTCGCCCGAGGAGTAGGCCAGGAAGCCCAGGTCGTGTGCCGAGGTCAGATCGCCGTCGGAGGCCGCCCTGCGATGCCACTCCCGCGCCGCTCCGAGCTCGCCCGCGTCCTCGCACATCAGCGCCAGCCTGCGCGCAGCCGCCCTGGACCCGCCGAGGGCCGCCCGCTCGTACCAGTGTCTGGCGGCCCCGGTGTCGCCGCGCTGCTCCAGCAGGAGCGTCGCCAGGTTGGCGGCGGCCTCGGCGTCGCCGGTGCCGGCCGCGAACTCGTACCAGGTGACCGCTTCCTCCAGGCTGCCGTGTTTCTCGTGCCAGACGCCCAGGTTGTAGGCACTGTCGACGTTGCCGGCGGCGGCCGCCCGTTCCCACCAGTGCTTGGCGGCCGCACGGTCGCCGTGCTGGGCGTAAAGCTTGCCGAGCCGGTGCGCGGCCTGCGCGTCACCCGCACGCGCGGCGGCCAGCAGCTCGGGCTCGTCTCCCACGCGCGGCGCCGGTACGGTCGGCGCCGTCACCTCTCCTTGCCAGGCCATGGCGAACAGAGTGGCACGTGATCGCGAGATTGCGAACAGTAATCGCCGACACGGCGCTAGGAGAAGTTGATGAGGCCCGTGTACATGCCCATCCCGCACACGTACCGCAGCGATCCCCGCGGTTGCGGCGGCAGGCGCACAGTGGCCGGCAGCGCGATGTCGCGCCCGCCGATCGTGACGGTGCCGGTGCATCCCCGGTCCGCCAGCTTGAACACCACATCGACGGGCACGCCCGCGCGTGCCGTCACGATCGCCGGGCGGTAGCCCTCGCGGGTCGCCCAGATGGTCACGGTCTGCACGCCTGACCCGGTGGCGGGCGGGGTGCCGCCGACCGTCCCACCGACCGGGCCACCGACCGGGCCACCGACCGGGCCACCGACCGGGCCGCCGATCCAGCCGCCCAGGTTGATGCCGGCGCCGATGGTCCAGAGTCCGGCGGCGACGGCCACGACCCCGGCCAGCCGGGCCAGCCGGGTGCGTGAGAGGCGCCGCAGCACGTAGCCGAGCAGCGCGAACGCCGGAGCGGTGCCGACGACGAACCCCGCCATGGCCGCCGCCCCCGCGACCGGGGAGCCGCTGGAGACCGCGATCATCTCCATGCCGAGCGTCACCCCGCAGGGCACCAGGACGGTGGCCGCGCCCAGCAGCGGCGCCTGGTACCGCGAGGGGGCGTCAGCCGAGACCGGAGTCGCGCAGCGCCCCCGCCTCATCAGCCGGACCGCGAAGACGATCATCGTCACGCCGGCCGCGACGAGCAGCGCCGCGCGCGCCCGCGGGGGCAGGCTGACGGCCGAGCCGAGCAGCCCGAGCAGCGCTCCGGCCACGCTGTACGAGGTCAGCCGCCCCGCCAGGAACCAGGCGACCAATGCGGGATCGCGCCCGTGGCAGCCGTCGACCAGACCCATGAGCAGCCCGCCCTGCGCCGCGGCACACGTGGCCGTCCCCGCCACGAGCCCGGCGGCGGCACCACCGGCGAACAGGGTGAGGACGTTCAACCACGACTGCACTGGCCGCAGACTTCCGCGACAGACCGCATACCTGTCCCACTTCCACGAGTCCGGTATACGCAACCTAACGCGATGTCTTGGATGCGGCCAGTGACAGTGTTTGCGCCTTCGGTAATGGTTACGCTGCCCCGCCCCGGAGCACGGACATCCTCTCGAAGTACTCGTCGTCGCTCATCTCGCCGCGGGCGTACCGCTCGGCGAGGATCTGCTCCGCGGACGAGGTGGACGAGGCAGGCGAGGCCGGGGCGGGCGTGTGACGCGGCCCCCACCAGCCCCTGCGCCGGGCGGTGATGGCGAATCCGACGACGGCGACCCAGAACAGGCCCCAGAAGAACGGGATGATCGGCCAGAAGCTGTGCATGTCTCCTCCTCGGTGTGTGCCTCCAGGGTCCGCCGGCGGAGGGGGTCGCCGAATCGGACGTCAGGCCCTGTTCCGGATTCGCCCCAGGGAGTGTTCATGCGGGCCGGGCGTACGCCCGCGGAAGTAGGACACCGGTGCGTTTCATCGTCCGGAGGACGGGGGCGGTCTCGAGCGTCTGGACGGCGTCCAGGGCGCTGACCCGTTCGGTGAGGTAGCGGTAGAGGTCGGCGTTGTCGCGGCAGACGGCGGCGGCGAGGAGGTTCGTCGGGCCGGTGGTGACGCCGGCGAAGGAGATCTCCGGATGGCCCGTGAGGGTGGTGGCCACGTGGAGGAGCTCGGAGGGGCGTACGGACATCCACAGCCTGGCCTCGGCGTGGTAGCCGAGCAGCCTGGGGGCGTAGTCGAGCTGGATGTTGAGCGCGCCGGACGCCCTGAGCTGGTTGAGGCGGCGCTTGACGGTGGACTCCGACCAGCCGGTGGCCCTGGCCAGCTCCGCGTACCCGGCCCGGCCGTCCTCTGCCAGCACCTCCACGAGGCGGTGGTCCTCCTCCCGCAGGACGATGCCGTCCGATCCGGTACGCGGCTCGGGGCGCAGCCGGTCGGCCTGCTCCTCCGTCAGGCAGGCCAGCCCCCGCCAGCCGCCCGGCACGGCGAAGCCCCGCAGGAGCGAGTGCGCGGTCATGCCCAGGACATGGCTCGTCCTCGGCAGCTTCTCCAGCAGGACCGCGTCGGGTGACTGGGTGAAGCAGGAGATCTCGGTGCCGCCCGACAGCAGGTGCACCCAGTACGTGTCGGGCCGCCTGGCCAGGGCCTCGGCGATGGCCGTGCCGGCGTCGGGGGTGCAGCGTACGCGGATGGTCCAGGGCGTGTAGCCGAGGAGCAGGCCGTCGAGGCCGCCCACCACCCTGATCACACCCGCCGCGGTGAGCCTGCGGTAGCGGCGGGCCACGGTCTGCTCCGAGACGCCCAGCACGTCGGCGATCCTGGCGAAGGGGGCGCGGCCGTCGAGCTGGAGCGCGTGCACCAGGCCGCGGTCGACGGCGTCCAGTTCGGCGGATTCCATCTCATGATGGTAGATCGATGGAGGAAAGCCGCCGGAATGCTCCTGGCAATTGGGGCGGCTCGGGTGTCTGAGCCAGCCTTGGCCGCATGATTCTCGTAACAGGAGCCACAGGGAACGTCGGGCGCCAGGTCGTCCACCAGCTCGTCGGGGCGGGTCACCCCGTACGCGCCATGACCCGTGACCCGTCCTGTGCGGCCCTGCCCCCGGCCGTCGAGGTGGTCAAGGGCGACCACGAAACCATCGACCGGTGCCTGGACGGCGTGGAGTCCGTCTTCCTCATCTGGCCCTTCCACACCGCCGACCTCGCCACCGGCGTGGTCGCCGCGATCAGGCGGCACGCCCGCCGCATCGTCCTGCTCTCCTCGGGAGCGGTACGCGACCAGCCCGACTCGGCCGTCGGCCTGTCGCACAACGAGCTCGAGCAGCGCGTCGAGCAGTCGGGCCTGGCCTGGACCATGCTCTGGCCCAGCACGTTCGCCGCGAACGCGCTCTGGTGGCGCGGCCAGATCCGCTCGGGAGACGTGGTGCGGGGCGGGTTCGGCGCGCTGAAGATGGCCATGCTGCACGAACGCGACATCGCCGCCGTGGCCGTACGGGCGCTGACCTCGGACGGCCACGACGGCACCCGCTACGTGCTGACGGGGCCGGAGGCGCTGACCCAGGTCGAGCAGGTACGGATCATTGGCGACGCGCTCGGGCGCCCGCTGCGCTGGCAGGAACTCAGCCGGGATGAGGAGCGGCAGCGGCTGCTGGCCGACGACGACTTCCCGGACTCGTTCGTGGACGCCCTGCTCGACGGCTATGCGCAGATGCTCGACGGCCCGCCGCCGGTGCTGACGAACACGGTCGAGGAGGTCACCGGACGGCCCGCGCGGTCCTTCGCCGAGTGGGCGAAGGACCACGCGGGAGACTTCTAGGGCTTCACCACCATCGCGCTGCCGCCGCCGCGGCGGACCGGCTCGGCGACGGCCTGGACCCGGCCCCTGCCGACGAACTCCAGCGCGGTGGCCGCGCCGATCTCCGGGTTGAGCGCGAAGCTGTGCCCCTTGGCCTCCAGCTCGGCGCGGTACTTGTCGAGGAACGCCTGCTCTGCCTGTGTCTGTGCGGTGTTGCGCTGCGTGGCGCGGGGCGCGGCGAGCGCGTCGGGCAGGTTCATCCCGAACTCGTACCGGTTGACCAGGATCTGCAGCACGGTCGTGATGATGGTCGAGCCGCCCGGCGACCCGACCGCGAGCACCGGCCTGCCGTGCTCGAACACCAGCGTGGGCGCCATCGACGAGCGCGGACGCTTGCCGGGGCCGGGCAGGTTGGGGTCGCCGGGCGCCGGCCCGAACGTGAAGTCGGTCAGCTCGTTGTTGAGCAGCACGCCGCGCCCCGGCACCACGATGCCGTTGCCACCGGTGGACTCGATCGTCAGGTTGTAGGCGATCACGTTGCCCCACCGGTCGGCGATGACCAGGTGCGTGGTCTCGGGGCCCTCGTCGGCGATCGGGGTCGAGCTGCCGGTGGGCTGGGCGCAGGGCTCGTTCGAGCCGTCCGGGCTGCCGGGCGCCGCCGGGCTGGCGAGCGCCGTGTCACCGATCAGGCAGGCCCGCTCCTTGGCGAAGCCGTCGGACAGCAGCTCCTTGAGCGGCACGCCGGGGATGTCGCCGACGTACTTGCCGCGGTCGGCGAAGGCCAGCCTGGAGGCCTCCAGGTATTCGTGCAGCCCGACCTGAGGCAGCGCCTCGAGGATGTTCAGGGCCTCGCCGACCGTCGAGCCGCCGGAGGACGGCGGCGCCATGCCGTACACGTCCTTGCCGTGGTAGGAGATCTTGGTGGGCTCGCGCTGGAGCGCGCGGTAGGCGCGCAGGTCGGACAGCTCCATCAGGCCCGGCCGGACGTTGCGGGTGCTGCCGGGGGTGACCGGCGGCTGCTTGACGGTGGCCACGATCTCCTTGCCGAGTTGCCCGCCGTACAGCCAGCCGGGGCCGCGCCTGCCGAGCTCGCGGTACGTGGCCGCCAGCTCCGGATTCCTGAACACCGAGCCGACGGGCGGCGGGGCGCCGTTCGGGAGGTAGAGCTTGGCCGTGGAGGTGAAGTCCTTGAACCGGGCCTGGTTCGCGGCGGTCTGGTCGTAGAAGGTCTGGTCCACGACGAAGCCCTTGGAGGCCACGTCGATCGCGGGCTGGAGTGCTTGTTTGAGCGAGATCGTGCCGAATTTCCGTAGGGCCAGGTCCCAGTTCGCGACCGTGCCGGGGATGCCCGCCGACAGGCCGCTGGTGACGCCCTCGTCGAACGGGATGCCCTCGAACGTGGTCGAGGTCATGGCCTGCGGGGCGGTCTCGCGACCGTCGATCGTGAAGACCTTGCGCTGCCTGGCGTCGTAGTACACCATGAAGCCGCCTCCGGCCAGGCCCGCGGAGTACGGCTCCGTGACGCCCAGCACCGCGCCTGCCGCGACGGCGGCGTCCACGGCGTTGCCGCCCCTCCTGAGCACGGAGACGGCGGCCTTGCTGGCATCGAGGTCGACGGTCGCGACGGCACCGCCGTACCCCTCCGCGACCGGGACTTTCTGCTCTGGCTCTGCCAGCACGGGTGGGGCCGACACGAGCGAGACGAGGACTGCTGCTGCAGGGACTAGCACTCGGCGCATGGTCCTTACGATGGCCTACGTACGCCCGTGGCGGTAGGCCCCCCTCACACACAAGGATGATGCGCTGGTCAGGAGGCTGATCTAGCGTAGGGCTGTGCGTAGGAAGTACGGCTTCGACCCCTATCTGGCCCTCATCGTGGCAGCCGCCCAGTTCGTCGTCGGCATGGGCGCGTCCTGGGGGCAGCGGGAAATACCGCGGGTGCCGATCGTCGGCCACCCGTACGCCTTCGCGCTGCTGCTGGTCGGGCCGCTGGCGATCCTGCTGCACCGCCGCTTCCCGCTGCTCACCACCGCCGCCGCACTCGGCGCCTCCGACCTCTTCATGGCCGCCGGCTTTCCCTACGGCCCCAGCTTCATCAGCCCGGGAGTCCTGCTCTTCCTGCTGGTCACGCGGGGCAGGCGGCTGATGGCCTGGATCATGGCGGGGATGACGGTGCTGTCGTTCATCACCTACGCGTGGCTGATCGGCAACCGCGGCCTCTTCCACAGCGTGTGGATCCTGACGTTCATCATGCTGTTCATGGTCGTGGCCGAGCTGGTCAGGATCGTCAGGGAACGCCGGGCCGAGCGCGAGCGCATCGCCGAGGAGGAGGCCAGGCGGCAGGCCAGCGAGGAGCGCCTGACCATGGCGCAGGAGCTGCACGACGTGCTCGCGCACAACATCTCGCTGATCCACGTCCAGGCCTCCACCGGCCTCCACCTCTTCGAGGACAACCCGGAACAGGCCAGGACCGCTCTGTCCACCATCAAGACGGCGTCCAAAGAGGTTCTGGGTGAGTTGCGCTCAGTCCTGAACGTCCTGCGCGAAGGCGCTCCGCGTGCCCCCACGGCCGGGCTCGACCGCCTCGACGACCTGGTCGAGCGCTCGGGCATGGACGTGACGCTCAAGCGTGTCGGCTCGCGCCCGCTGCCGCCGGCGGTGGAGCGGGCCGCGTACCGGATCGTGCAGGAGGCGCTCACCAACGCCGCCAGGCACGCCCCCGGCTCGTCGGTGAACGTGCGGCTGGAGTACGGCGAGCGCGAGCTGGCCATCCGCGTCGCCGACACCGGCGCGACGACCACGCCCGTGCTGTCCGAGGAGGGCAGCGGCAACGGCATCCCCGGCATGCGCGAGCGGGCCTCCGCGCTGGGCGGCACGCTGGTCGCGGGCCCCCTGTCCGTTAACGGGGGCGCCGGTTTCCAGGTCGAGGCCCGGCTGCCACTACCCGAGGAGACTTCATGATCAAGGTGCTGCTGGCCGACGACCAGGCGCTGGTCCGCGCCGGCTTCAAGGCGCTGCTGGACGCCCAGCCGGACATGACCGTGGTGGCCGAGGCGTCCGACGGCGCCGAGGCGGTCCGGCTTTCCGGCGAGCACCAGCCGGACGTGGTGCTCATGGACATCCGCATGCCGGGCACCGACGGCCTGACCGCCACCCGCCAGATGCCGCCGGGGCCGCACATCATCATCCTGACGACGTTCGAGCTGGACGAGTACGTCTTCGAGGCGCTGCGCGGCGGCGCCAGCGGCTTCCTGGTCAAGGACACCGAGCCGGCGGAGCTGATCCAGGCCGTCCGGGTGGTCGCGGCGGGCGAGGCGCTGCTGTCGCCGAGCGTGACGCGCCGCCTGATCGCCGAGTACGCCTCGCGCGCCAAGGAGCCGGTCGCATCCGCCGGGCTCGACCAGCTCACCGAGCGCGAACGCGAGGTGCTCGCCCTGGTCGGGACCGGCATGACGAACGACGAGATCGCGGCCAAGCTGTTCATGTCGCCGGCGACCGCGAAGACGCACGTGAGCCGGACCATGATGAAGCTGCACGCCCGCGACCGCGCCCAGCTCGTGGTCATCGCCTACGAGTCGGGCCTGGTCAAGCCCGGCTGGCTGTGAGTTTGAACCACTCTTCGGCTGCTTGCCTGAGCCCGTCCGCGCCTGCCCAGGCGACGTAGCCGTCGGGGCGGATCAGCAGGGCGTCGGTGGGTGCGTCGTCGGCGCGGGCCCTCACCACGTCGATCCAGTCGTCGTCGAGCACCGCGCCGCAGCCGAGGTCGAGCAGCACGGGCCTGCCCGCGCGCATCAGCTCGGCCAGCCGCCGCCCGTCGGCCAGCGCCAGGTCGGGAGCGAACCGGCCCACCAGCGGGTGCACGGCCTCTGCACCAGACCCGCGGCCTGAGCCGGAGCCGGGGTCCGAGCCGGAGCCGGTGTGCGGGGCGGGAGCCGCGTCGTACCGGACGCCCGAGTCGTGCAGCAGACCGGCGAGGTGGCGCAGTGGCTGCTCGAAGGCGAACACCTCGGTGAGCAGTTCCCGCAGCGCCGCGCCGTCCTCGCCCTCCAGCCGGTCGAGCGCCGACTGCGCGCGGGTCTGCATGAGAGCCCGCTCGGCCACCGGCCGACGCTCGGACTCGTACGTGTCCAGGAGCCCTTCCGGCGCCCGGCCGAGGAGGGTGGCGGCCAGCTTCCAGCCGAGGTTGGCCGCGTCCGTCATGCCCACGTTGAGCGCCGAGCCGCCTGCCGGGAACAGGTGCGCGGCGTCCCCGGCCAGGAACACCCTCCCCGCCCGGTACCGGTCGGCCAGCCTGGCCTGGGAGACCGTGCTCGACAGCCAGACCGGCTCGCCCAGCGGCAGGTCGCGGCCGAGCACCCGCCGCACGGCCGCGCCGAAGTCCTCGGGCGTCACGGGTCCGTCGGGCGGCCCGCCCTTCTCGCGCACACCGGCGATCAGCACGCCGTGCTGGAGCGAGGTGAGCAGCAGGCGACCGTGCGGGGTGCGGTTCCAGCCCGGTTCGAGGCCGTCCAGCTGTGGTGACTCGAACACGCTCACGTCGGCGGCGAAGTGCCCGAGCCGCAGCACCTCAGGGTCGGTCGTGCCGGGGAAGCCGATCCCGGCCGGCTTCCGCACCAGGCTGCGCCCGCCGTCGCAGCCGACCACGTAGCGGGCCCGGACGCGACGGCCGCTTCCGTGGGGCCTGTCCACGAGGTCGAGCGTCACCCCCTCGGCGTCCTGGGTGAGCGAGAGCACCTGGCAGCCTCTCCTGATCTCGGCTCCGAGCTCCACCGCCCGCTCGGCGAGCAGCCTCTCCAGGCGCGGCTGCTGGATCATCAGCAGCCGTAACGGCACGTCCTCGATGCCCGCGAAGCGCAGCGGCACCGAGCCGAACGGGAATCCGGGCGCCCGGCCCGCGAACGGGCTGCCCTCGCTGAAGCGCTCCAGCAGGCCCCGGTGGTCGAGGAGCTCGACGATCTGTCCGCCCAGGCCGTTGGCCCTGGGCAGCTCGCTCGGCTCCGGTCTCTTCTCCAGCACGATCGGGCGGACGCCGGCAAGGCCCAGCTCGCACGCGAGCATGAGCCCCACGGGACCCGCCCCCACAATCAGCACATCTTCCATGCCTGTCAGGCTAGATTGACAATTTCCCGGCTGTCAATCTAGCCTGACAAGCGTGGACGTAACAGAGCTCTCCGAGCGGATCAGGTCGAACGATCCGGCCATGGGGCTGCGGGCGGTGGGCGCGCTGCACCGGCTGGCCGAGCAGGTCGAGGCGGTGTCGGTGGCGCTGGCCAGGGAGCAGGGCTGGACCTGGGAGCAGATCGGCGACGCGCTCGGCATGTCACGGCAGTCGGTACACGCCAAATACGGGAAGTGAGGTTCTCGCGATGTTCGGCTTCGAGAAGAGCAAGTTCGGTGTGATCCTCAAGGGCGCGTTCGAGGAGGCCAGGCAGCGGGGCGACCGCCGGGTGGGCACCGAGCACCTGCTGCTCGGCGCCCTGCACGACGCGGACCTCGCCCGGGCGCTCGGCGTGGACGTGGCAGGCGCGCGGGCCGCGCTCGAGGAGCTCGACCGGGCGGCGCTGCGCATGCTCGGCCTGGAGGTCGGCGACATGCCGCGGACGCCGCGCAAGCACCCGCCGGTCCCGAGCACCGGGCTCACGTCGAGCGCCCGCGCGGTCATCAACCAGGCGATCAAGGGCACGACGATGAAGACCAGGGCGGCCGAGGGGCCGCGGCACCTGGTGCTGACCTTGCTCGCGCAGGGCCGGCCCGACCCGGTGGCGCACCTGATCGACCAACTCGGCATCGACCGCGCCGCGGTGCGCAGCCGCGTCGCCTGACGCTCGCACCGGCCGGGGCGGAAATTCGATTGAAGGCCCGGCAGGACCGCTGACAAGGTCGAAGGATGCGCCGCACGTATGACGACCTTGTCCAGGAGGCAGCCACGGTCTCCGTGGACGGCTGGGACTTCTCCTGGCTCGACGGCCGGGCCAGCGAGGAGCGGCCCTCCTGGGGCTATGCCCGCCTCCTGGGCGAGCGCATGGCCACGGCCGAGGCCGCGCTCGACATCCAGACCGGAGGAGGCGAGGTCCTCGCAGGCCTGCCGAAGCTGCCGCCGGTGGCCGTGGCCACCGAGTCCTGGCCGCCCAACCTCGCGCTCGCCGCGTCCCGGCTGCGACCACGGGGAGCTCGGGTGGTGGCCGACGACGGCGGGTCATGCCTGCCGTTCAGGAGCGGGACCTTCGACCTGGTGAGCAGCCGCCACCCCGTGCGGACGTGGTGGGGTGAGATCGCCCGCGTGCTGCGGTCCGGCGGGGCCTACCTCTCCCAGCAGATCGGCCCCAGGAGCGTCTTCGAGCTGGCCGAGTTCTTCCTGGGGCCGCTGGACGGCTCGGCCCGCGATCCCAGAGCCGCCAAGGAGGAGGCGGAGGCCTCCGGGCTGGAGGTCGTGGACCTGCGGCTCGAGCGGCTGCGGATGGAGTTCCACGACGTCGGGGCGGTGATCTACTTCCTGCGGAAGGTGATCTGGATCGTGCCGGGCTTCTCGGTCGAGCGCTACGCGGACAGGCTGCGCGACCTGCACGACCGGATCGAGCAGGAGGGGCCGTTCGTGGCCCACTCCTCACGGGTCCTCATCGAGGCGAGGCGGCCCGCTCAGTAGATCAGCTCGTACGCCTCCGGCCTCACCCTCCTGGTACGCGCCCAGTACTCGAAGGTGAAGCCCGGCCAGATCGTCCGGTTGACTCCGTGCTCGTCCAGATACCAGGAGGTGCAGCCGCCGGCGTTCCAGACGAGAGGGTCGAGCCGTTCGCGCAGGCGGCGGCCGAACGCCCGCTGCACCTCCGGCTTGACCTCGACGGCCCTGGCCTGGGTCCTGGAGAGCAGGCGCAGGCAGTCGATGACATAGCGGACCTGCGACTCGATCATGAACACGACCGAGTGGTGCCCGAGGCCCGTGTTGGGGCCGAGCAGGAAGAACAGGTTGGGGAAGCCCGCCGTGGTGATGCCGTAGTAGGTCTCGATGCCGTCCTGCCAGGCGTCCTGCAGCTTCAGCCCGCCCCGGCCGACGATGTGCTGGTCCTGGATCGCGTCCACGACCTTGAATCCGGTGCCGTAGACGATCACGTCGACCTCGTGCTCGGCGCCGGCGGCGTCCACGATCGAGTGCGGCCTGATCTCGGTGATCTCATCCGTCACCAGATCGACATTCTCCCTGTTCAAGGCCGGGTAGTAGTCGCTGGAGATGAGGATGCGCTTGCAGCCGATCAGGTAGTCGGGGGTGAGGCGGCGGCGCAGGGCGGGGTCGGGGACCTGGGCTTCGAGGTGCCTGCGGGCCAGTTTCTCGTGGACCTTCATGAGGCGCGGATCGATGGTGAAGCCGAGCGCCCTCGACTCCAGGGCCCAGTAGATGGCGCCGCGCATGGTCCTGGCCAGGCCGGGCGCGCGCAGGATCCGGCGCACGCCCGGCGAGAAGGCGAAGTCGGGCTTGGGGTGGATCCACGGGGGAGTGCGCTGGAAGACTGTCAGGCGGCCCGCGACGGGGGCGATCTGCGGGACGAACTGGATGGCCGAGGCGCCGGTGCCGATGACGGCCACGCGCTTGCCGGTCAGGTCGATCGAGTGGTCCCATTCGGCGGAGTGGAAGGCGGGGCCGGCGAAGGACTCCCGTCCTGAAATTTCGGGAAATTTCGGGATGTGTAGCGCGCCGATGGCCGAGACCACGGCGTTCGTGCGGAACGTCGCGCCGTCGTCCGTGGTGACCGACCAGTCCCGCCGGGCGTCGTCGTATTCGAGGGCGACGACGCGCTCGCCGTAGCGGATGTGCGGGGTCACGCCGTACTTGTCCGCGCACGAGCGCATGTAGTCCCAGATCTCCTCCTGCGGGGAGAACATCCGCGACCAGCCGGGATTCAGCTCGTACGAGTAGGAGTACATGTGCGAGGGGACGTCGCACGCGCAGCCGGGATAGGTGTTGTCGCGCCAGGTGCCGCCCAGTTCGGCGGCCTTCTCGAGGATGACGAAGTCGTGGAAGCCCGCTTCCTTGAGCTTGATGGCCATGCCGATCCCCGCGAACCCGGACCCGATGATCGCCAACCCTGGCATTGGACCTCCCGGGGCGCACGCTTATTGGACGCTAAATCCAATGTAATGAGCGCTTCCCCATAAGGTCCATAGTGAGTCCCGTCACGGTGCCTGCCGTACCCCGGACGGAGGAACGGCAAGAACCCGCCACGGCCCCCGCGGCGGGTCGATCCCGTTGTTTGGGCTACTTCAGCAGGAGGAAGGCGGCGACGCCGAGGATCACGATCACGGCGACGACCGCGATGATGGGCACGAGGGGCGACTTCTTGGGCGGGACAGCGGCTTCCTGCTCGCGGCGCTGCGCGAAAGCCTTGAACTGCTGGGTGTTGCCCGCCGGGTCGATATGCTGGTCAGACATGGCCAGCAGCCTAGCGTGAGAGGCTGTTCCGTTTGCGTCGTTTGGCGGGATCAATAGGGCGGGCTGATTAGGGGACCGCCCCACCCGGCGGATAGCTTTGAGGCATGCTCAGGACCCTGCTCTCGCCCCGTGTCATGGTGTTGCACCTGCTCACGGCAGTGGTCCTGGTGGCGTTCATCCTGCTCGGGCGCTGGCAGCTCGGCGTTTTCCAGGACTCCGGCAGGCCGCACGCCTCCACGGATCCGGGCCCCGTCGCGGTCGGCACGCTCGCCCAGGTGGGCCCGCAGCTCAGCGGCGAGGTCGTGGGCCGCAGGGTCACGGCCGAGGGCGTCTACGAGCCGGACCGGCAGCTCCTGATCGCCGACCGGCGGGCCGACGTCGACGCTCCGGGCGGCAACGTCTCGCGTGACCGCGGCTACTGGGTGCTCACGCCGCTCAGGCTCGACGACGGCACGCTCATGCCGGTCGTACGGGGTTGGACGGCCAAGGCCGATGACCCGGCGGTCGCCGCGGTGCCGCAGGGCCGGGTCACGGTGCCCGGACGGCTGCGGCCGCAGCAGGGCACCGACAGCGTGCAGCGGCGCGCGGAAGGGCTGCCCGCCGGCCAGGTGCAGACGGTGTCCACGGGTGAGCTGGTCAACTTGTGGAGCGGTCAGAAGGTGCGCACCGGCTATGTCGTGGCGCAGCCGCCGTCGGGCTCGTTGGCGCAGGTCAAGGTCCAGCCGCCGGTGGTGGGTGGCACGCTGACCTGGCGTAACCTGGCGTATGCCGCCAACTGGTGGATCTTCGCCGGGTTCGCCGTGTTCATGTGGTTCCACTTCGTACGCGACGCCGTACGAAACGATCGGGACCGTGCAAAGTCCCCTGAGATGGCTCTGGAAGGTTAATCGTGGAATCGGCTCTGAAGCCCTTCCGGGTGCTCGCGTACGTGGTGGGCGTCATGCTGCTCGTGCTCTGCGTGGCCATGGTGATCCGTTACGGCTTCGACAACCCGGCGATGTCGAAGGTCGTCGCCCCCATCCACGGCGGGCTCTACATGATCTACCTGGTCACGGTCATGAACCTGGGCATGAAGGCGCGCTGGTCGTGGCCGTACATGCTCGGCGTCATGGTCGGGGGCACGGTGCCGTTCCTGTCGTTCTATGTCGAGCGCAAGGTGACCCAGCGCGTGCTGGGGGCTCAGGAGGCGGCGACCGCGGAGGCCTGAGCGCGGCGGGAGCCCGGCGAGGCCCCCGCCGCCGGGGCTCAGCGGCCGATGCCGCGCCTGCGGGCCCTCTTGAGCCGCTCGCGCTGCGACGGGTCGAGCATCAGGTAGCCGACCACCGGGGCGGCGACCACACCGAGGATGACCAGCAGGGTGACCCATCCGGCCCCGAAGAAGATCAGCGAGAGCAGGACCGCGGCGCCTGCGCCGATGGCGTACTTCTGGACTGGCGACATACTCAACTTCCTCCGAACACGGAGCGCACGCCCCGCCTCTCCCACATTCTGCGTCGCCTGACCAACGAGTGAACCCCTCGTCTTGGTTCCGCTCGCGATGTATCTCAATCTTTACGCGGCTGCCGTACCGACTCGAGGTCGTGGCGGAGCTCGTCCGGAGTGGGACGTTCCAACGGATCGCCGGACAGCAGGCGGAACAGGACGGGAGCGAGCGCACCGGCCCTGGCCAGCGGCGCGCCGGGCGCGGGCGGCACGCCCTCGACGGCGGTGAAGAGCGTGGCGCCCAGTGACCACAGGTCGGCGGCCATGGTGGGAGCGGCTTCAGGGGCCGTGTAGGCCGGCAGGGTTCCGGACCTCAGCAGCGGGATCAGCCGCGCCCGGCCCTGGGCGTCGATGAGGACGTTGCCCGGCTGCACCCCGCCGTGGAACGTGTCCGCCGCCTGGAGCTGGTCGATCAGGGAGAGCCCGATCGCGGCCACCTCGGGGACCGGCAGCGGGCCGGCCGTCGCGATCATCACGTCCAGCGGGCGGTCCACGGCCACGAGGTGCAGGGTCTCGCGTATCACGTCGAGCGGCGGCGGGCCCGACGGGTGGAGCATGGCTCTGACCAGGGATCTGAGCGGGTCCGCGCCCTCCGCGGGCACCTGTCCCGGCGGGCGGCCCTCCACCGCGAAGTGCAGCGTGGCGGCCAGGGACCACAGGTCGGCGGAGGGCAGCATGCTGAGGCTGGGGAAGCCGAAGCCGGTCAGCACCGCGCGACCGGTCGGGATGAGCAGGACGTTGCCCGGCTCGACGCGCCCGTGCACGATCCCGGCCTCGTGCGCGACCGTCAGGGCCGCGAGGAGGCAGACGCCCACCCGGGCCGCCTGCGCCACCGGCAGCGGGCGTCGCGAGCGTACGGTGTGCTCCAGCGACGCCCCTGACACGAACTCCATGACCAGCCACGGCGTGCGGTCCTCGATCACCACGTCCAGCACCCGCACGATCGAGGCGTGCCGCAGCCCGGACGCCCTGCGCGCCTCCTGCAGCGCGACGTCGCGCAGCTCGGTCGGGACCCGCAGCTCCCGGACCGCGACGTCACGGTGCTCCGACTCGTCGAAGGCCAGGCGGACGGAGCCTGTGCCCAGGTGGTTCAGCAGCCGGTAGCGGCCGGCCAACTTCCTGGTCTCACCCATGTCGAGGTGCACGATAGCGCACGTTCGTCACGATGGGTCACCGGCCAGCCAGGCCTCATGCGCGTCGTTCACCTTGCGCCAGAGTTTCTCCTTCTCCTCGGCGCTCACGTCGTCGAGCGGCAGCAGGAAGATGTCCGCCAGCGCCGCGAAGTAGTCCGGCGCGCCGTCCAGGGTGACCGAGTGGGCGCTGCCGCCGAGCCGGCTCAGCACGAGCCCGCGCAGGACGTCCGCGCCGTACGCGTCACGTCGCAGGATCGCGGCCGTGCGGACGAAGCCGGATGTCGGTGACGTGGTCAGCTGCCGGTGCATCTCGACGAACGCCGACATGTCCGTGGGTGCCGGGTCGAAGTCCATGCCCTGGAACGAGCCGGCCGGATCATGCTCGAACCGCCAGCCGCCCGGCGCGAGCTCCGACGGGCGGAGGGCGAACTCGAACGGACCCTGCCGGTACGCACCCGCCACCAGCGGGAGCGGCGCGTGGAGCGCGTCGCCGAGCCCGACGTCGACCAGCCACTCTCCGCCGGGATTCTCCTCCGACGGAAGGCCGCGCACGGTGAGCACCAGGTGGTTGGCGGTGATGCCGGGCTCGGCGCCGCGGTTCTGGACGCCGCCGACGTGCCGGGTCACGTCGTACCCCAGCGCCCTGAGCAGCTCGGAGAACGCGCCGTTGAGGTGGTAGCAGTATCCGCCGCGCCCGCGGATGATGCGCTCCGCCGACTCGACGGGATCGACGGTGGTGGTGCGGCCGAGCCAGATCTCCAGCGCCTCGTACGAGACCTTCTCGATGTGCGCTACGTGGAGGGCCCGCAGGTTGTCCGCGCTGGTGGGGGCGTGGAGGAGGTGGGACAGGCCGAGGCGGCTGAGGTATCCGGCGGTGTTCACGAGGCAAGTCTGCACTGTTTGTGCACAGATTTAGGAGTGTCGTCTGCACAGGGCGCTTCTAGGCTTTCGTACGTGGCAGAGCAGCGACGCATCCTCGTGGTCGAGGACGATGTGACGATCGCGCTGGCCGTACGGAACCGGCTGGCCGCCGAGGGCTTCGACGTCAGGGTGGCCGGTGACGGGCAGGACGCCCTGATCCAGTACGGCAGGGCGGACCCCGACCTGGTGATCCTCGACCGGCTGCTGCCGGGGCTCGACGGGCTGGAGGTGTGCCGGCGGATGCAGGCGGCCAGGCCGGTGCCCGTGCTCATGCTGACCGCGCTCGGTGAGGAGACCGACGTGCTGGTCGGGCTCGGGGTGGGGGCCGACGACTACTTGGCCAAGCCGTTCAGCATGCGCGAGCTCGTGGCCAGGATCCACGCGCTGCTGCGCAGGGTCGAACGGGCCGCCCAGCTCGCGGCCGAGGACACGGTGATCAGGGTGGGCGAGGTGGAGATCGACACCGCGGCCCGCCGGGTGTTCGTGGGAGGCGCGGAGGCGCAGCTCACCAGGACCGAGTTCGACCTGCTGCGCCGGTTGGCCGAGCGGCCCGGGCAGGTCTTCGAGCGTGACCGGCTGCTGTCGGACGTGTGGGGCTTCTCGGAGGCCGCGGCGACCAGGACCGTGGACAGCCACGTACGGGCGCTGCGCCGCAAGCTGGGCTCCGACGTGGTGCGCACGGTGCACGGCGTCGGTTACGCGCTGGTCCGCCGATGAGGCCGCTCGACTTCCTCGGCCGGATCAAGGTCAAGCTCGGCATCGTGATCGTGCTGGCCGTGGGGACCGCTTTCGTGGTGAACGAGGTGGGGCTCAACTCGGGCCTGTCCCGCGAGGTGCGCATCGCGGTCGCCGTGGTCCTGGCGTTGATCATGGTGCAGGTGCTGGCCATGGGGATGACCAAGCCCCTGCGCCAGATGGCCAGCGCCGCCCAGACGATCGCCAAGGGCCTGTACGGGCTCCGCGTGACCGCCACGTCCCGCGACGAGGTCGGGGAGCTGGCCAGGGCGTTCAACGCGATGGCCGCCGACCTCGGCGAGGTGGACCGGCAGCGGCGCGAGCTCATCGCGAACGTCAGCCACGAGCTCCGCACCCCCATCACCGGCCTGCGCGCGGTCCTGGAGAACGTCGTGGACGGCGTCTCCGCCCCCGACCCCGTCACCATGCGGACCGCGCTCTCCCAGACCGAGCGCCTCGGCCGCCTCGTGGCCCAGCTGCTGGACCTGTCGCGGCTGGACTCCGGCGTGCGGCTGATCGAGCCCGAGGCGATCGAGCTGGCGCCGCTGCTCGAGCAGGCGGTCCTCGAGGCGTCGCTGGCCCGCGAGGACGTCGCTATCCGGCCGTCGGCACCCGCCGACCTGGTGGTGCGCGCCGACCCGGACCTGCTCGCCCAGGTCCTGGCCAACCTCCTCGACAACGCGGTACGGCACAGCCCGCCGGACGGGATGGTCACCGTGAGCGCCACCTCTGAAGGGGACGGGGTCCGGCTGACGGTCGCGGACCGGGGGCCGGGGATCCCGGTCTCGGCCCGGGCGCGCGTGTTCGAGCGCTTCTCCCGGCTGGACACGGGACGGGCGGCCGACTCCGGGGGCGCCGGGCTGGGGCTGGCCATCGTGAAGGAGATCGTCGAGCTGCACGGGGGTTCCATTCGTATCGACGACGGTGCGGGGTGCCGCATGGTCGTCGACTTACCAGGGAGGACGACGATGGCGGACGTGCCGTTAGAGGGCGAGCGGGGCACGGGGGACGCCTCGTCCACGGCTGCGGCGACGGGGGACGCGTCGGTCGGGGCGGCCCCGGTTTCGGGTTCTCTCGCGACCGATGCGGTGGCGGGCAACGTGGTCGCCGGGGGCGATGTGGCGGCGCACACGGGGACCGGCGAGGTGGAGCTCGCATCCGGTGGCGGCGACGTGTCACAGGGCAGTGGCGTGTCACAGGGCAGTGGCGTGTCACAGGGCAGTGGCGTGTCACAGGGCAGTGGCGTGTCCCAAGGCAGTGGTGTGGCGCCGGGGCAGGCGGCGGGCGGTGACGCGGCTGCCGGGCTCGCGGCTCTCACGGCCTTGGCGACGGCGAGCGAGCCCGGCATCGACACGCTCGGCGTCACGCCGAGCGGCGGCGTCGTGGTGGCGGAACCCGCGCTCGGCAGCGGCGCGGCGGGTGTCGCGTCGAGGAACGGCGCCGTGGTGCCGCCGCCTGCACGCGGCGGGTTCGCCAGGATGATCGCCGGCGGCATCATCGGCCTGCTGATCGGGTTCCTGGTCGGCCTGTTCGCCGCCGTTTTCGTCAGTGTGACCTTCGGCGACGGGCTGGCACTGGCCACGCTCATCCTGTCCATCGCGTTCATGGGCGCGGTCGGCGTGGCGCTGGGCGCCGGTTCGGGACGCCGCGCCGCCTACCAGGCGGCGCAGGTCGCGGCTTATCAGTCAATGGCCCACGGCACGGGTTACCCGTCGGCGAACCAAGGGGCGGGTGGCCCCGTTCCCCAGGCCGCGCAGGCGGGTGGTCCCTCGGCCCAGAGCGGCCCTTCAGGGCAGGCGCAGGCACACGGCGCCGGTCCCGGTTTCTCGGCGCAGCAGGTGGGAGGTCCCGTGGCACATGCCCAGGGCGGCGGTCCTTCGGGGCAGGCTCAGGCCGGCGGCCCGGCGCACAGTCAGGCGGGTCAGGCGGGCCAGGCGGCGCACGGTCCGGCAAGTCAGGCGGCGCAGGGGCCGTACCGGCAGCAGGCCGGACCGCCCCCGTACGTGCCCCCGCCGCTCTTCCCCAGGCCCCAACTCCCCGAGCCGCCCCGCTGGCTGCTGCCCGCGGCGGCCGGGGCGGGGGTGTTCGCGGCGGTGGCGCTGCCGGACGCGCAGGTCGGGCTGGGGATCGTGCTGGTCTCCATGGTGCTGGGGGCGGCGGCGCTGCCCGCCGTGATACGGCGGATGACGCCGTGGACGGTGGCCTTCGGGGTGACGGCGTACTTCCTGATCTCCATGGCGGCGGTGCGCGACGCCGACTGGCTGGTCGCGATCCTGCTCGTGGCGGGGGCCGGGCTGGGCGCGCTGGCCGTGTCGGGAGCCGGGGCCGGTTGGCTCGGCGTGATCAGGGGCGGTGTGTCCGTGCTGCTCGCCGCCCTGGGCCCGGTGGCGTGGTTCCTGGCGGAGCCGTTCAAGCGGATGTCGCCCAAGCGGCGCGTCATGCCGGCGCTGGCCACGCTGGGCATCACCGCGGTGCTGCTTCTGGTGTTCGGGCTGCTGTTCGCGTCGGCGGACGCGGTCTTCGCCTCCTTCCTGGAGCGGCTGACCACCGCGCCGGACTGGGCGGACTCGGCGCCGCTGCGGATCTTCCTGTTCGTGCTGTTCGCCGTGGTGCTGGCCGCCGTGGTGCTGGTCGCGCTCAGGCCCGTGGTCGACCCGGTGGGGCCCGACACGAAGTTCAGGGTGAGCAGGAGTGTCTGGATGGTGCCGCTCACGGCGGTGAACCTGCTGTTCGCCTCTTTCGTGGCGGTCCAGATCACCGCGCTGTTCGGTGGCAACGCCTGGGTGCTGAAGACGGCCGGGCTGACCTACGCCGAATATGCCAGGCAGGGGTTCTTCCAGCTCGTGGTGGTCAGCGTGTTCGTGCTGGGCATCGTGGCGGTCGCCGCCGGGCTGCTCAAGGTGGAGCGGCGCGAGCGCCTGCTGCTGGCGGTGCTGCTCGGCGTGCTGTGCGGGCTGACCATGGTGGTGCTGGCCTCGGCCCTGCACCGCATGAGCCTCTACACCGACGCCTACGGCCTGTCCAGGCTGCGCCTGTCCGTGCAGGCCACGGTGTGGTGGCTGGGCGCGCTGTTCGCGCTGGTGCTGCTGGCCGGTGCGGCCCGGCTCCTGGGCCGCGGCTCCGGCTGGCTCCCGCGTACGGTCGTGCTCGTCACCGGGCTGAGCCTGGGCGCGTTCGCCCTCGTGAACCCCGACCTGCAGGTCGCCCGCACGCAGGTCGAGGT
This sequence comes from Nonomuraea helvata, assembly GCF_039535785.1. Lineage (NCBI taxonomy): Bacteria > Bacillati > Actinomycetota > Actinomycetes > Streptosporangiales > Streptosporangiaceae > Nonomuraea > Nonomuraea helvata. The sequence goes on along the minus strand of NZ_BAAAXV010000009.1, from coordinate 66,654 downwards.
GCGCGGCGTCACCAAGATGGACTCCGACTACCTGGGCGACCTCGGCGCGGAGGCGGTGCCGGCCCTGGACAGGCTGCCCGAGCCGCAGCGCAGTTGCGTGCTCGGCGACGTGATCGCGGCCAACGGGCTCGACCGTCCCGACCCCTGGAACGGCTGGAACGTGGACCGGGCCCGCGCCCGCGACGTGCTGGCCGCCCGGCCCATCGACAAGTACGCGCAATGCGCCCCGGCGTACTCGCGCGGCTCTGATTGAATCTTGGAGTGAGCTTCGACGTAGTCATCAGCGGCGGCCGGGTGCTCGACGGCACGGGCGCCCCGCCGTACCGGGCGGATGTGGCGGTCGCGGGCGGCAGGATCGCGGCGGTCGGGAGGCTCGACGGCGCGCAGGCGGAGGCCGTGATCGACGCGACGGGGCGGTTCGTCGCGCCCGGCTTCGTGGACTGCCACGCCCACGGGGACGCGGCCGTGTTCGACCCGGGGGTGCAGCGGGCGGCGCTCCGGCAGGGCGTGACCACGTTCGTGCTCGGGCAGGACGGTCTGTCCTTCGCCCCCGGCTCCGCCGCGACCGTCGCCTACGCCGCCCGGTACTTCGCCGCCGTCAACGGCCCGCTGCCAGGGAGCGTCCCGTCCGATGGGCCGTTGACCGTGGGGGAGCTGCTCGACGGCTACGACCGCGCCGTGGCGCTGAACACCGCCTACCTCCTCCCGCACGGCACCATCCGCTACGACGTCATGGGGCCCTCATCCGATCGGCCTGCCGGCGAAGACCTGGCGGCCATGCTGCGGCAGGTCGAGCGGGGCCTGTCCGAAGGTGCGGCCGGACTGTCCAGCGGGCTCGAATACCTCCCGGGCCGCTACGCCACCGCCGAGGAGCTGGCCGCCCTGTGCGCCCCGCTCGGCGCGCTCCCGTACGTCACCCACATGCGGGCCTACGGCGCGCGGGCAAGCGTGGGCATGGCCGAGGTCATGGACATCGCCGAGCGCTCGGGAGCCGCCGTCCACGTCTCCCACCTGCACGGCCCCGCGGACGTGCTGCTGCCGCTGGTCGAGGAGGCGCTCGGCAAGGGAGTGGACCTCACCTTCGACACCTACCCCTACCTGCGCGGCAACACCATCCTGGCCATGGTCGTGCTCCCGGACTCCGTGCCGGGCGCCGAGACGGACCGGGCGCTGGAGATGATCGCGTCCGACGAGCTGGACGGCTGGTGGCCGTCGCTGGAGGACACCTGGCCGCGGCTGACCGTCTCGCACGCGCCCGGGCTGGAGTGGGCCGAGGGCCTGACCATGGTCGCGGCGGCCGAGCGGGACGGGGTGACGCCCGCCGAGTTCTGCCGCCGCCTCCTGACGGAGACGCGGCTGGAGGCCGGGGTCGTGTCCGCCCGGCCCGACGAGGGGCCGGAGGGAGAGCAGTCGGTACGCCGGATGCTGCGGCACCCCTCGCACACCGGCGGCTCCGACGGCATCTATGTGGGCGGTCATCCGCATCCGCGCGGTTTCGGGGCGTTCGCCAGGTTCCTCGGCCGGCACGTGCGGGAGCTGGCGGACTGGACCTGGGAGCAGGCCGCGGTGCACCTGGCTTCGCACCCGGCCAGGCGCTTCGGGCTGGCGGACCGGGGGCTGGTGCGGAACGGGTTCGCGGCCGACGTGGTGGTGTTCGACCCGGCGACCGTGGAGGACCGGGCGACGTACGAGGCTCCGCGCACGCTCGCGGCCGGGATCGACGACGTGCTCGTGTCAGGGGTACGCGTGCTGGCCGGGGGAGAGCTCACCGGGGCGACTCCGGGACGTGCGCTGCGCCCCTAGATCGGAGACCGCCTGAGATAGGGTCGGACGCGGACGAAAGGGGTGTCGTGCTCGGGCAGCAGGTCTTCGCAGGTGGGCTCGACCTCCCCCTCATGGTGGTGCGCCGGGAGGCGCTGGCGCACAACGTCGCCACGATGGCGGCCTTCGTCCGCGACCACGGGATGGAGCTGGCGCCGCACGCCAAGACGCACATGTCCGCTGAGATCGCCGCACTTCAGCTCGAAGCGGGCGCCTGGGGTCTCACGGTCGCGACGCCGCGGCAGGCGCGGGCGGTCCGAGGGTTCGGGGCTGGCCGGATCATGGTGGCCAACCAGATCGTGGATCCGGCGGGGCTCACCTGGGCGGCCGGCGAGCTGGAGCGTGATCCCGGGTTCGAGTTCCTGAGCTTCGTCGACTCCCGGGCCGGGGCGGACATTCTCGCTCGGCATGCCGCATCCAGGCCGTTCCGGGTGCTGGTGGAGCTGGGGCACGAAGGCGGACGAGCCGGGTGCCGGTCGCTGGACCAGCTGCTGGAGCTGGCGTCGTACGTGCAGACGGTTCCGAACGTCGAGCTGGCCGGGGTGGCGGGCTACGAGGGCGCGCTGAAGACCGCCGACGATGTCCGGAAATATCTTGACTTGTTGCAGCAGGCCGTCGAGTACGTCCGCGTCAGGAACCCGATCCTGACCGTCGGCGGCAGCCAGTGGTTCGACGTGATCGGCCGGGAACTCGTCGCCACGCAGGCGAGGATCCTGCTGCGCAGCGGCGCGTACGTCTCCCACGATGACGGCTACTACCGCGAGCGCACCCCGTTCAACCGCATCGACGGAGAGCTGCGGCCGGCGCTGGAGGTGTGGGCGCACGTGCTGTCCACGCCCGAGCCGGGGCTGGCGATCGTGGGCATGGGCAAGCGGGACGCCCCGTACGACGAGGGGCTGCCCATCCCGCGCCGCGACGGCGTCACGATCGTGAAGATGCAGGACCAGCACACCGTCGTACGCGCCGACGGGCTCGAGCCCGGCGACCTGCTGGCGTTCGGCATCTCCCATCCCTGCACCGCGTTCGACAAGTGGCGCGTGCTGCCCCTGGTTGATCGGGACTACCGTGTCGTAGGCACCATTACCACCAGTTTCTAGGGAGTCATCGGTGAAAAAGGAGCTCAGGACCAGCGAAGGCGCTGCCCCGATCGGCGCCTATTCGCAGGGTCTGGTGGTCGGCGACTTCGTCTACACCTCCGGGATGGGCCCCCTCGACCCGCAGACCGGTGAGATCGTCGGCGACGACGTCGCCACCCAGACGCACCAGGTCATGCGTAACCTCGGCGCCATCCTGGCCGCCCACGGGCTCGGCTTCGACGACGTGGTCAAGTCCACGGTCCACCTGCAGCACCTGGAGCGCGACTTCGCCGCCTACAACGAGGTTTACCGGTCCTATTTCAGCCGGCCGTACCCCACTCGCACCACCGTAGGATCGCAGCTGTTGGGCATCCTGGTGGAGATCGACTTCGTCGCTCACAAGAGCGCTTAAGGTCTGCTTGTGGACAGTTCGGTGTACGTCTTCGTCGAGGACCTGCGCGGCGAGGGCGTCGAGCGGGTGCTCGACAGGATCAGCGCGTACGGCGTCAACGGCATCACCGTCGGAGCCGTGCACCACGCCTCCCGCGACGTCACCCCGCACGGACTGTCCCGGCTGACCATCCGCCACGACGGGGCCCACTTCGTCCCGCCGCCCGATCTGTTCGCCGGACTCCGCCTTTCTCCCGTGCCCGGCTACCTGAACGCTTTCGACGGGCTTCGCGAGGCGTGTGCGAAGCGGTCCATGAAGCTCCACGGATGGACGGTGTTCCTGCGCAACGCGACGCTCGGCACGGAGCATCCGGACGTGACCGTACGCGACTGCTTCGGCGACCGCGGCTCGCTCACCGACCTGTGCCCCGCCCACCCCGACGTGCGCGAGTACGCGGTCGCGCTGGCCAGAGCGGTGGCGCGGCTCGGGGCCGACAGCGTGGTGGCCGAGTCGCTGCATTTCAGGCCGCTCAAGCCGCAGCGCTCGTTCGTGCCGCTCGGGCCGATGGACACGTACCTGTTCGGGCTCTGCTTCTGCGACTACTGCATGCGCCGCGCCACCGACCTGGGCGTGAACGCCGAGGTGGCGCGGGACGAGTGCGCCAGGATCGTGGGCGGCGTCCTCGACGGCGACCCGCCCGCGCAGGGCGAGGTGACCAGGGCGGCGCTGACCGCGTACGCGGGGCCCGACGTCGTCGCCTACGCCAGGGCCCGGTCAGAGACCGTCACCACGCTGGTGTCGGAGGTGGCGTCGGCGGTGGCCGACGAGGGGTCCAAGCTGGTGTTCATCGACGCGACCGGCGCGGTCAAGGGCTACCGGGACGGGCTGCCCACGCCAGGGCTCGCCGCCCATGACGCCTGGCAGCTCGGGGTCGATCTGGTGGCGCTCGGAGATCTCGTGCCCGCGTTCGGAGTGCTCGCGTACGCGCGGGACGCGGCCCGGGTGGCCGACGACGTGGGGGCCTACCTGCGGTCGGTGGGCAAGGACCGGGAGGTGCGGGCCGTGCTGCGGCCCGGCCACCCGGACAGCGACTCGACGGACCGGTTGGTCGCCAAGGCACGGGGGGCGAAGGCGGCGGGGGCGCTCGCCGTCGACTTCTACGCGTACGGACTGGTGCCGCACCCCGTACTGGACCGCATCCCAGCTGCTTTGTCGGAAGCGGGTTAGACGACGCCGTCGAGCAGCGCCGAGACAGCCTGATGGGGGAAGTCATCGGCGATGTGCAGGCCCCTGAAGACCGCCCGCATCCACACGGCCCCGGCCAGCAGGTCGACGATCAGCATGGGGTCGGCCGACTCCTTGAGCTCGCCGCGCCGTACCGCACGCTCGAAGATCTCCCGCTCCCTCGCGAACCGGTCGGCGAAGAAGCGCCGGGCGTCCAGCTCGGGGTGGCGGACGGCGGCGGCGAGCGCGGCGACGGCGATGTCGCTGGCCGGCGGCTCGGTGAGCAGCCGCTTGACGCCCTCGACCAGCGCGACCAGGTCACCGCGCAGGCTCCCCGTGTCGGGCGCCTCGAACCCCAGCACGTCGGCCGCCACCAGCGCCGCCCCCAGCAGCGCGGCCTTCGACGGCCACCAGCGGTAGATCGTGGTCTTGTTGACGCCCGACAGCTCGGCGACCCCCTCGACGGTCAGCCCGTCGTAGCCCTTCTCGGCCACGAGCCGCAACGTCGCGTCGAAGATCTCCTGCTGCTTCCTGGGCGCCATGGGGTCATTTTCTCCCGGCGAACGCCGTGGCCACCCCGAGCCCCAGGTAGACGATGCCGCTGACGTACCTGAGCGTCCTGGTCCTGGCGGTGAGCCGGGCGCCGAGCGCGCCGGCGGTGCACGCGTACACGATGTCCGAGATCAGCCCCAGGAGCAGCAGCGTCAGGCCGAACAGCACGACCTGGAGCGCGGGCGAGCCCGCGGCCGGGTCGACGAACTGCGGCAGGAACGCCAGGAAGAACAGCGCCACCTTGGGATTCAGCACGTTCACCAGCACGCCTTCGAGGAAGACCTTCCTCAGCGGCTGCGGGGGCGGCGTGCCGCCCTCCACCTGCTTGCCGGTGAACGCGCGTATGCCCAGGTAGAGGAGGTACGCGACGCCGGCCCACTTCACGATCGCGAACAGCGTGGCCGACCGAGCGATCACGTACGAGAGGCCCGCGGCGGCGGCCGCGATGTGCACGAGCGTGCCGGCCTCCACGCCGAACGCGCTGGCCAGGCCCGCCGCTCGTCCCTGGGCAACGCCCCTGGCGGTGATGTAGAGGTGGTTCGGGCCTGGGATGATGACCAGGGCGAGGGAGGCCGTCACGAAGAGCGCGAAAGTGGTTGGGTGGATCACAAGACAGCAGCGTAAAATACCTTTGGTATGTCGATGAGGGCCAATCTTGGGCGAGTTTCCTGAACCAATGGAATGTCAGTAGAGCGTGGGATGGTTGCCGCCATGAATGGGCTTCTCGTCGGGCGCTCTGCTGAGCTGGCCGGACTCGTGCGGGTGCTGCAATCCGCCGCCGAGGGCGTGGCCGGCGTCGCGCTCGTCGGTGGGGACGCCGGCATCGGCAAGACCCGGCTGACGGCCGAGCTCGTCTCGGAGGCCCGCGAGCGCGGCTTCCACGTGCTGGTCGGCCAGTGTGCCGAGCTGGGCGACTCGCTGCCGTACCTGCCGCTGGCCGACGCGCTGCGCGGCGCGGAGCCGGTCGTGCGCGAGGCCGCCGCCGCCCATCCCATGCTGGGCCAGCTGCTGCCGGGCATGCAGAGCGCCCCCTCGACCGGGCTCACGCAGCAGCGGCTGTTCGGCTCGCTGCTCGGGCTGCTGGCCGATGTCCAGCCCGTGCTGTTCGTGATCGAGGACCTGCACTGGGCCGACCGGTCCACCCGCGATCTGCTGGTCTTCCTCAGCCGCATGGTGCAGAGCGAGCAGGTCTGCGTGGTCGGCACGTACCGCACCGACGACCTCCACCGCCGTCACCCGCTCCGCTCCGTGCTGGCCGAGCTGAAGCGGCTGCCCACGGTGATGGGCGTCGAGCTGGGGCCGCTGGCCTCCGGCGACATGTCCGACTATGTGGCCACATTGGGCGAGATGGGCGCTCAGGAGCTCGACCTGATCGTGGCCCGCGCCGACGGCAATCCCTTCTACGCCGAAGAGCTGTTCGCGGCCGTGGCCGAGGGCGACAGCCTGCCCGACGGGCTGGCCAGCCTGCTCATGACCAGGGTCGAGGTGCTGTCCGAGTCGGGGCAGCGGGTGCTGCGGGCCGCCGCCGTGGCGGGGCGGCGGGTGGAGGACGAGCTGCTGCGAGAGGTGTCGGGGCTGCCGCTGGCGGAGTTCGAGGACGCGGTCAGGGAGATCGTCTCGCGTGGGCTGCTCAGGGTCGACGGCTACGGCTACACCTTCCGCCACGCGCTGCTCCAGGAGGCCGTCTACACCGACCTGCTGCCCGGCGAGCGCACGCGGCTGCATGCCGCCTTCGCCCGCCTGCTGACCTCACCCGCCGAGCTGGCCTACCACCACCTCGCCAGTCACGACCTGACCGGGGCGCTGTCGGCGTCGGCCGAGGCGGGCCGCCTGGCCGAGCGGCTCGGGGCCCCCGCCGAGGCGCACAGCCACTACGACCGCGCGCTCGGCCTCTGGGAGCGGGTCGAAGGGGCCGCCGCCTTGGTGGGGGAGACCCGGGAGCGGCTGGCGTTCCGCAGCGCCGTCATGGCGGCCGACAGCGGCGACAACCATCGCGCGATCGTCCAGCTCAGAGCTCTGCCGCCGACGTCCGAGGTCAGCGAGCGGCTCGCCTACTACCTGTACGAGGCCGAGGACCAGCCGGGCGCCATCGCGGCGGCGGAGCGCGCGGTCGAGAGCGCGGAGGATCAGGCGGCGCTCGCCCGCGCCCTGGCCACCCACGCCCGGACGCTGCTCTGGAGCGACCGCCACCGTGACGTCGAGGCCGTGACCGCGCGGGCGCTGGAGACCGCCCGCGCCGCCGGGGTCAGAGACGCCGAGGCGGGCGCGCTGCTCACGCTGGCCACCTATGTGGAGCTCCGCGGTGACCGGGACAAGGCACACGAGCTGATCGAGGCCGCCTCCACCGAGGGCAGCGGCGACCTGGCGATGGACCTGCGCGCCCGCTTCCACCACGCCCGCATCCACTACGAGCAGGGCCTGCTCGCCGAGGCCGCCGAGGTGGCCGACGCCGGCATCCGCGTGGCGTTCGAGAACGGGCTCAATTGGAGCAACTACGGCACCGATCTGCGGTTCCTGCGGTTCCTGATCCACTACGTGGCCGGCGAGTGGGACCAGGCCGAGGCGGTCGCGTCCGGGTTCGGCGCGCGGGTGGGCACGCTGCCGGAGGCGATCCTGTCGTCGTTCGCGCTCTTCATCGAGGTGGCGCGGGATCTGCCCGCGGTCGGCGAGCGGCTGAGCCGGCTGCGGCCGTTCTGGTACAGCGAGCTGGCCGCGTACATGTCCCGGGGTCTGGCCGCCGAGCACGCGCTCTGGCACGGCGACCCCGCGACGGCGCTCGACCATGTGCGGGCGGTCATGGCCCCGATGGTCAACGGCGAGGCGAGCGCGCTCCGGATGGCCGCCATCGGGCTGTGGGCGCTGGCCGAGCTGGGCACGACCGAGGGCGCCGACGACCTCCGCGCCCGCGCCCGCCGCGCCGTCGACTCCGGGCCCATCGTCGGGCCCGGTGCCCTCGGGCCCGAGGGGCGGGCCTGGGCGCTGCGCGTGGAGGCGGAGTGGCACCGCGTGCACGGGCGGCTCGACGTGGAGCTGTGGCGCCAGGTGGTGGAGGCGTTCGACTTCGGGTTCGTCTACGAGGTGGCGCGGGCCCGGTGGCGGCTGGCCGAGGCGCTGCTGGCGGCCGGCGACCGTGAGGGGGCGCAGGCGGAGTGGGACCTGGCCCGGGAGACGGCGGCGAAGCTGCGGGCGGCGCCGCTGGAGAACGCGCTGGCGGAGTTGGGGCGGCGGGCCAGGTTCGGCGGTGGCGGGCAGGGTGACGGCGGGTTGACGGCTCGGGAGATCGAGGTGCTGCGGCTGGTCGCCGAGGGGCTGACCAACCGGGAGATCGCGGAGCGGCTGTTCATCGCCCAGAAGACGGTCAGCGTCCACGTGTCCAACATCCTGGGGAAGCTGGAGGTCTCCACCCGCACGCAGGCGGCCGCGGCCGGGCGGCAGCGGGGGCTGCTGGCCTGACCTCGCTGCCGCCCTCCTGGGGCGGGCGACAAGGGTCAGGTGGGCTGGGTGAGGGTGACGGCGTCGAGCGCGTTCAAGGCACCCAGTTCGTCGGCGGTCATCCAGACGTTGCTGATCCGGCCGTCGGTGATGGTCAGGATGTCGATGATCCGCAGGTCCAAGGGGCGGCCCGTGGGTGGAAGCGGTCCCGCCGAGGTCGCCAGCGGGCCGACTGCCATGCCGCCAGTGTCCACCGGCCGCGCGTGTCCGCCCAGACCGATGACTTACACGCGCACGCCGAGATGGTCGACGAGCAGGTCGATCCGGTCCTGCTGGTGCCCGGCGGGGATCCGGCGGTCGTGGGCCAGGGTCGCGAGGCCGTGCAGGGCGGCCCACACGACCTCGGCGAAAATGCCGGGGTCGTGTTTCCCCGCGACCGGCTCCAGCGCGTGCGCGAACTCGCCGAACGTCTCGCGCAGCTCCTCCGGGGTCTCCTCCGTGGCGAAGGGGATGGCGATCGGCATGACGAACATGGCCTCGTACAGGGCGCTGTGGGTCCGGGCGAAGTCGAGGTAGGCCATCGCGACCTGGCGCAGCACCGCCTTGGGATCGCCGCCGGCCGCACGCGCCGCGCGCAGCCTGCCCGTCAGCTCCACGAACCCCTCGAGCGCCACCGCCTGTACGATGGCGTCCTTTCCCGTGAAGTGGCTGTAGAGCACCGGCTGGCTGTATTCGACCCGTTCCGACAGGCGCCGGGTCGTCACGGCGTCCCAGCCCTCGGACTCGGCCAGCTCGCGGGCGGCGGTAATGATCAACTGGTGGCGTTCGGCACGTTCGCGTGCTCGGCGGGCGGCGATCGACATACCTGCCAAGCTAGCATGACTATAACGCCTAGCGCTGCTACGACAGCTACCGATTGCCAGGCCTAGCTCGTGATGGTCAGGTCGCGGAAGAGGAAGTAGCTCGCGTGGTCGCTCTGCAGGTACCGGTGGTAGTACGCGGCCAGCGACTTGGCGGTCTTGTCCGCGGTGAGGACGGTGACGACCACGTACTTCTTGGACGCGGCCGAACGCATCTTGCCGTAGACGTAGGTGCTGTGCGCCTTGTCCTTGCGCCACTTCACGGCGTTCGAGTCGAGCGTGGCCAGCCGTGCGGCGGCCTTCTTCGCGGCCTGCTCGCTGGGGAACGACATCATGACCTGGACCGCCTTGATGTGCCCGCCGTAGGCCGAGTACGCGAGCTGGATGGCGCGCTGGCAGTGGTTCTGGGCCAGCACGCCCCTGCCGTCGACCGGGTCGCAGGTGCTGTACGTCCAGCCGCCGACCCTCTTGGCCTGGAGCTTCACGTCTCCGAGCTTGAAGTCCCAGTCGTCGAACTCCTTGTCCGTGAGCGGCGAGCCCGGATCGACACGGTCGGAGGAGGTCTGGGTGTCGCTGGGGGTCGGGGTCGAGGTCGGCGGGTCAGACGGTGAGGCCGGCTCCGAGGGCGGGTCGGACGGCGGCTGCGTCGCGGTCGTCGGGAACGGCTCGGCGCTCGGCAGGGCGACCGGCGGCTTCGAGACAGAGCCGCGCAGGTAGAGGAACGCGCCGGCGCCGCCGCCCACGAGCAGCACGGCCAGGCCGGTGACCAGGCCGATGATCAGAGCGTTGTTGCTCTTCGGGGGCGGGGACGGGAGCACCAGCGTCCGCTGCGGCTCCATCCGCTGCCCGTACGGCGGGCCGTATCCGGGCGGTGGTGTGCCGCCATAGCCGGACTGGCCCTGGCCGGGCTGTCCGTGGCCGGGTGGCGGGCCGTAATGGGGATGGGGATTCGGGGGCGGGCCGTACCCCTGCGGCGTTCCTTGCCCGCCCCACGGTCCTTGCGGCTGAGGCTGGGGCGGCGGAGGCTGCGGAGGGTATGCCATCCGTCCATTGTGGTGTAACCAGCACTCATCCGGCCCAACCGCCCCTCGATTCCCATCTGACGCATCGGGTCAGGCGGCGACCTGGCGTCGGTACTTGCCGGGCGACACCCCGAACTGCCGCTTGAACGCGTTCCCGAAGGCGAACTCCGATCCGTACCCCACCTGCTGGGCCACCTCCGCCACCGAGGCGTCGGACTCGCGCAGCAGGCGGCCGGCCGTGGCCAGGCGCCACCATGTGAGGTACGCCAGCGGCGGCTGCCCGACGAGGCCGGTGAAGCGGCGGGCGAAGCCGGCGCGCGAGAGCCCGGCGTGGGCGCCGAGCGACTCGACCGTCCAGTGGCGGTCGGGGGCGCGGTGAATGGCGTCGAGCGCGCGGCTGACGGCAGGATCGGCGAGCGCGGCCGCCCACCCGGACTCGTCGCACACCGTCGACTCCTGGTCGAACCAGGCCCGCAGGATGTAGAGCTGGAGCACGTCGAGCAGCGACGTCACGACGGTGTCGGCGCCCAGACGGGGGTTGTCGAGCTCGCCGGCCAGCAGGTCGACGGCGGCCTTGAGCTCCGGGCGGTGGCCGAGCGTCGTCGGCAGGTGGATCACGCCGGGCAGGGAGCCCAGGATCGGGTGCGTCCTTCCGGCGTCGAGCTGGTAGCCGCAGCACAGGGTGACCGTCTCGGCCCCCTCGCCGTCGTACGTGGCCGAGGTGAACAGGTCGAAGTCGTGATAGGGGTTGCAGGCCGGCGGGGCGAGCGGCGTGCCGGGGCTGTCGGCCAGGCCGTACCCGTCGCCGTGCGGAAGGAAGACCACGTCGCCCACGCTCAGCGGCACGGGATCGCCGCCGGGCGGGATGAGCCAGCAGGACCCGCGCAGCACCATCTGGAACCCCGCCGACCCGGGCACCGCCGGAAACGCCTGCCCCCAGGGGGCGCGCCAGGTGATGCGGGCGGACGTGGGCCGGCCGGTGCGTATGTGGGCGACGACATCACTCAGCACATCCATGTCCGAAGTCTAACCTCTGAGACTCTCGCTTAAGAAAAGTAGACAACCAAGCATTGGTTATCTCACGAACGCCGCATACGGTTGTTTGCGTTCTTCCTGACCGACCGTGAGGACCGTTGAAATGATCAAGGTTGGCATCATCCTCGGCAGCACCCGTCCGGGCCGCAACGGCGAGGCCGTGGCGCAGTGGGTGCACGAGCTGGCGACCAAGCGCGGCGACGCCGAGTACGAGCTGGTGGACCTGAAGGACTACGACCTCCGCCACCTGGACGAGCCGAACTACCCCGCCATGGGCAACTACGCGCACGAGCACACCAAGCGGTGGGCCGAGAAGATCGCCTCGTTCGACGCGTTCGTCTTCGTGACGCCCGAGTACAACCGCTCCATCCCCGGCGCGCTCAAGGACGCCGTCGACTTCCTGTACGCCGAGTGGAACAACAAGGTGGCCGGTTTCGTCGGCTACGGAGTGGACGGCGGGGCCCGGGCCGTCGAGCACCTGCGCCAGATCCTCTCCCAGGTGAGCGTGGCCACAGTTGCGCAGCAGGTGGCGCTCTCGCTCTTCACGGACTTCGAGAACATGTCCGAGTTCAGGCCCGCCGCCATCCACGAGGACAAGCTGGGTGCCGTGCTCGACCAGGTCCTCGCCTGGTCCGGTGCCCTCCGCCCGCTGCGGGCGGCATGAAGGGTGCCGCCGACGTACAGGCCCCACGCCCGCCAGGCGATCGAGAACAGTCAGCCGGAGGCTGGGTCCTTGGCCGCCGTGATGACGACGTCGGCGAGCGTGACCTCGGTCAGCAGGGCATGCTCGTGCTCGCGCATCGCCGTCCAGATGTCGGTGAGCGGGCCGGCCACGCCGGGGAAGCGCTCGATCTCCTCCTCGATCCCCTCCGTCACGCGGATGACGTCGGCGAGGGTGATCTCCTCGGCCGGCCGGGCCAGCCAGTAGCCGCCGTCAGGTCCCCGCTGGCTGCGCACGAGCCCGGCCCGGCGCAGCTGCAGCAGGATGTTGTCGCAGAACCGGCGCGGGATGTCCTGGCTGGAGGCGATCTTCTCAGCGGGCACCGGACCGAGTGGCGCCGCCGCGAGGGCGACGGCGGCGCGCAGGGCGTAGTGAGTGCGGGCAGAGATCCTCATCAGGCCGGCGTCGTGCTCAGGGCGAGGGAGCGGGCGGCCGGGCTGGGCCACACATGGATGACCTGGTCCGGACGCAGGTTCAGGCGCTCGACGGTGCTCCGGGTGACCTGGGCCCAGGCCTCCTGGCCGTCGATGAGCAGCTCCACGCGCACCTCGAAGCCGAGGCGGACGATCCGGGTGACGGTGGCGGGGACGCTGCCGTTCTCCTGGGCGGCGCCGATCTCGATGTCGTGCGGGCGGACCAGACGTCCGTCCAGCTCGGTGACCGGGCCGAGGAAGCGCATCACGAACGGGTCGGCAGGGTTGTCGTAGACCTCCGTGGGGCTGCCGATCTGCTTCACCTGTCCGTCGGCCAGCACGACGATGGTGTCGGCGACCTCGATCGCCTCCTCCTGGTCGTGGGTGACGAACACGGTGGTGACGTGCACCTCGTCGTGCAGGCGGCGCAGCCACGTCCGCAGCTCCTTGCGTACCTGGGCGTCCAGGGCACCGAAGGGCTCGTCGAGCAGCAGGACCTGGGGCTCGACCGCCAGCGCGCGGGCCAGGGCCATACGCTGGCGCTGCCCGCCGGAGAGCTGGGCCGGGTAGCGGTCGGCGAAGTTCTCCAGGTGGACCAGCTCCAGCAGCTCCATCACGCGCTTGCGGATCTCGTCTTTGGGACGTTTGCGGATCTCCAGGCCGAAGGCCACGTTCTTGAACACGCTCATGTGCTTGAACGCCGCGTAGTGCTGGAAGACGAAGCCGACATTGCGGCGCTGGGGTGACAGCCTGGTGGCGTCCACGCCGGAGATCAGCACGGTGCCCGTGTCGGGGGTCTCCAGCCCGGCGATGACGCGCAGCAGCGTCGATTTGCCGCCGCCGCTCGGGCCGAGCAGCGCGGTCAGGGATCCGGCGGCCACGTCGATGGAGACGTCGCTCAGCACCGGCGTTCCCCCGAACGCCTTGTTGACGCCGCTTACTTGGATGGCCATGAGGTTCAGCCCTTCGGGCGCAGGATCTTGGTGAGCAGGAGCGTGACGACCGCCACCAGCGCGAGCGCGGTCGCGGCGGCGAAGGCGGAGGCTTCGTCGAAGTTCTGGAAGCGTTCCTCCACGAACAGGGTCAGCGTCTGCGTCTTCTCGACCAGGCGGCCGGAGACGACGGCGACCGCGCCGTACTCGCCCAGCGCCCGGGCCAGGCACAGCACGACGCCGTAGGCCAGCGCCCAGCGGATCCCGGGGATGGTGATGCGGCGGAAGGTCTGCCAGGGGCCGGCGCCAAGTGTGCGGGCCGCCTGCTCCTGCTCGTCTCCGAGCTCCTCCAGGACGGGGATCACCTCCCGGATGACCAGGGGCAGGGAGATGAAGACGGCCGCCATGACCATGCCGGGGATGGAGAAGATGACCTGGACGCCGAGGCCCTCCAGCCATCCGCCCACGGGGGCGAAGCGGCCGTAGACCAGGATCAGCGCCAGGCCCACCACGACCGGGGAGACGGCCATGGGCAGGTCGATGAGGGCGTTCAGCAGCCGCTTGCCGGGGAAGTCGTGCCGTACCAGGAGAATGGCCGTGCCGACCCCGAAGACGGTGTTGGCCAGCACCGCCCAGAACGCGACGATCAGGGTGACGCGGAAGGCCGACTGGGCCTGGGGGGTGGTGAGCGCCTCCAGCACCGGGCCGAGACCGTTCTCGAAGGTGCGCCAGCCGATGAGCACGACCGGCAGCACGAGCAGGAACAGCAGGTAGAGGAGCGCGAGCGCGCGGAGTCCGTATTTAGCCACGGCGACTGCCCCACCGCTGCAGCAGGTCCAGCAGGACCAGCGTCACCAGGGCGACGACGAGCAGGACCGTGGAGACCGCCGCCGCGCCGACCGGGTTGTCGGTTTCGATCTGCCCGAAGATTTGCACCGAGGCCACCTGGGTCTTGAACGGGAGGTTTCCCGAGATCAGCACCACGGAGCCGATCTCGGCCATCGATCGCGAGAACGCCAGCGCGGTGCCCGACAACATGGCCGGCACCAGGTTGGGCAGGATGATGCGCCGGAAGACCTGCGCCGTGCTCGCGCCGAGCGAGGCCGCGGCCTGCTCCATGTCCCTGTCGAGCTCCAGCAGGACCGGCTGAACCGTGCGCACCACGAACGGGAGGGTGACGAACAGCAGCGCCAGCACCACGCCGGCGCGGCTGTAGGCCAGGTCGACGCCGAGCGGGCTCTTCGGGCCGTACAGCGCCAGCAGCACCAGCCCGGCGACGATGGTGGGCAGCGCGAACGGCAGGTCGATGAGCGTGTCGACCACGGCCTTGCCGGGAAAGCGGTCCCGGACGAGGACCCAGGCGATGACCGTGCCCATGACCAGGTTGATCACGGCCACGACCACCGAGGCGCCGATCGTCAGCGAGAGCGCCGCCCAGGCGTCCGGCGTGGTGACCGCGTCCCAGAAGTAGGCGATCCCCCGCTCCTGCGAGCGCAGGACCACGGCGGCCAGGGGGATCAGCACGATCAGGCTCAGGTACAGGACGGCCGCGCCCAGCCCGAGCGCGGTGCCCCGCTTCTGGCTGAGCGCCGCCCTGGAGACGACAATCTGTGCGGACACGTGGCGCCTACTTCTCGGTCGAGACTCCGAGCTTGCGCTCGATGTCGGCCATGACGCTGCCCTTGGGGTCGAAGAACTCGGTCGTCACCTTCGGCCAGCCGCCGAGGTCGGCGATGGTGAACAGGGCGGGCGGAGCCGGGAAGGAGACGCCCTGCACGCCCTTGACCACCGGCCGGTAACCGTTGTCAGCGAAGATCTTCTGCGCATCCGTGGTGTAGAGGAACTTCAGGAACGCCTTGGCCTCGTTCGGGTGAGCCGAGTTCTTGGTCACCGCGACCGGGTTCTCGATCAGGATCGTGGAGTCCGGGACCGTGTAGTCCAGCGGCTGGTTGTTCTGCTGGGCGAAGATCGCTTCGTTCTCGTAGGCGAGGATGGCGTCGCCCTTGCCGCTGGAGAAGGTCTGCAGCGACTTGCGGGCGCTGTCGTCCTGCACCGGAACGTTCGCGAACAGGGCGTTGAGGTAGGTGACGCCGGTCTGCTTGTCCGCGCCCTTGTTCGACTTGGCGCCGTAACCGGCCATGACGTTCCAGCGGGCGCCGCCTGAGGTGAACGGGTTGGGGGTGATGACCTCGACGCCGGGCTTGGTCAGGTCGTCCCAGGTCTTGAGGCTCTTCGGGTTGCCCTTGCGGGTGGCGATGACCACGACCGAATCGGTGATCATGCCCTTGTTCTCACCGGCGCTCCAGTCCTCGGCGACCAGGCCCTTCTTGACCAGACGGGTCATGTCCGGCTCGAGGGAGAACGCGACGATGTCGGCTTTCAGGCCGGCCTCCACGGCCCGGCTCTGGTCGCCCGACGCCCCGAAGGACTTGGTGAAGGTGACGTTCTTGCCCTCCGGCGTGGCCTGGAAGGCCTCGATGATCTTCTCGTAGGCCGCCTGTGGCGTGGAGTACGCCACCAGCGACAGCTGTACCTGACCGCCCGACCCGCCGTCGGACCCGCCGCCCCCGCACGCGGCGAGAGTGGCGATCGACGCCACGACCGTAGCCGTCGCCAGATGCCTGCGCACGTTCACCTATTCTCCTAATTTCCTACTTAACAAGTCGATATATGGATGTTAAGGCGAGCGGGTTCCCTTGGCAAGGCCATGACTCGACCTATTCCCTTCTTTGTAGGTAGGTTAAAGTGGCTTTAGGGTCATCCACTCCCGTTCATGAAGCGCACCTCCATGTCATCCTCCAGACTGCGCACCACAGCCGTGGCGAGCACCGCGATGCTCGCCGTCGTGGGGCTTATCGGCGCCTGTGGCGGTGGCGGAGCTGCCCAGTCGGCCAAGAGCGGCGGTCAGCCGGTCTTCGGCGGCACGCTGACCTGCCTCGAGCACCAGCCGCCCACCTGCCTGTACCTGCCCGCGGCCGGCTTCTATCCGAACGGCGGCATCCTCAACCAGATCACCGACAAGCTCACCTGGCAGAACCCGAAGACGCTCGAGATCGAGCCGTGGATCGCCACCAAGTGGGAGATCAACGAGGACGCCACCGAGTACACGTTCCACCTGCGCGACGGCGTGACGTTCAGCGACGGCACCCCGCTCGACGCCTCCGCCGTGGCGGCCAACTTCGACGTGTACGGCCTGGGCGACGAGAAGCTCAAGCTCCCGGTGGCCGAGTTCGTCAACAACTACGAGCGCAGCGAGGTCGTCGACCCGCTGGCCGTGCGCTTCCACTTCGACAAGCCGTCCCCCGGCTTCCTCCAGGGCGCCTCCGTCATCGGGGCGGGCCTGGTCTCCAAGAAGACGATCTCGCTGCCGTACGAGCAGCAGTGCCAGCTCAAGAACGTCATCGGCTCCGGCCCCTTCACCCTGAAGAACCAGGTCGTCGACAAGGAAGTGGACCTGGCCGCGCGCAAGGACTACAACTGGGCGCCGCCGTCCTCGAAGCACCAGGGCCGCGCGTACCTGGACGAAATCAAGATCATCGTCACGCCCGAGGACAACGTGCGCGTCGGCGCGCTCACCTCCGGCCAGGCCGACTTCGTCCGGTACGTCCAGGCGTACGACGAGAAGACCGTCAAGGACGCCGGCTTCCAGATCTACGCCGAGCCGACGAGAGGCGTCAACAACGGTCTCTACCTGCGTCCGCGCAACGGCATCCTGAAGGACGTCAAGGTCCGCAGGGCGCTCCAGGCCGGCACGAACGCCAAGGAGGTCATCGACACCCTCTTCACCGGCAGCTACCCGCCGGCCACCTCGGTGCTCAGCCACCTCGCGCAGGGCTACGTGGACCTGTCCGAGGACCTCGCGTACGACCCCGGCAAGGCCGACCGGCTCCTGGACGAGGCCGGCTGGACCAGGGGCGCCCGAAGCGCTCGCCGCGCTGGCCCGAGCGGGGGTGGAGCACCACGGGTATCGTGACGCTGTCGCAGCTCGTCGCCTTCCTGACCTTCCAGATCCGCGTGGTGGCCGGGCTGCGTCACCTGCAGAAGGGACCGACCTCATGACGCAGCAGGCGTTCACCCGGGACCAGCTCGGCTGGGAGCCGTGGCTGGCGCCGCTGGCCACCGACGAGCTGACCGACGAGCACTACGAGGCGCTGGTCGACAAGGCCCGGGCGAAGTCGCCGTACTTCCTGCTCCTCGCCCGCGACCCGGCGATCCTGGAGGCCAGGACCAGGACCGACAACGACATCTTCTACAACGCCGACGGCGGGCTGCCGCGCGCGGAGCGCGAGCTGGCGGCGGCGGCGACCTCGCGCCGCAACGGCTGCGTGTTCTGCGCCTCGGTGCACGCCCGCTTCGCCGCCCACTACTCCAAGCGTGCCGACGACGTGGACCGGCTGCTCGACGAGGGCGTCAACGCGCCCCAGGACGGGGAGTGGCAGACGATCATCGACGCCTCGGTGGCCCTGGCCGCCACCCCGGCCGAGTTCGACGCCGACCACGTCGAGGCGCTGCGCGCGGCCGGCCTCGACGACCTGGCGATCAGCGACGTCATCCACGCGGCCGCGTTCTTCAACTGGGCCAACCGCCTCATGCTCTCGCTGGGCGAGCCGGTACAGGAGCCTTCAGCATGACAGCCGAACTCGACCACCTCGTCTACGCGGTCCCGGACCTCCTCGCGGGGGTCGCCGCGTTCGCGGAGCGCACCGGGGTGACCCCGGTGGCGGGCGGGCGCCACCCCGGCGGCACCGCCAACTACCTGGTCGGCCTGGGCCCGACCGCCTACCTGGAGCTCATCGGCCCGGATCCGGAGGCAGCGGGCCCGCGACCCCGCGCGTTCGGCCTGGAAGCGCTCACCGAACCCCGGCTCGCCCGGTGGGCGGTGCGGCCCGGCGACATCGACGCGACGGTACGGCAGGCGCGCGAACGCGGCTACGACCCCGGCGACGTGCAGCCGCTGTCCCGCCGGACACCCGCCGGGACGCTGCTGGAGTGGCGCCTGACCAGGTGGAACGACGTGGCCTCGATCAACCTGGTGCCGTTCCTCATCGACTGGGGCACGACCGCCCACCCCGCCGCCTCCGGTCTCCCGCAGCTCGGCCTGGCCTCCTTCGCCGCCGTCCACCCGGACCCGGAGGCGCTCCACCGCGATCTGGCCGCGCTGGACGCCGTGCTGGAGGTCGCGAAGGGCCCGGAACCGGCGCTGGAGGCGGTGCTCGACACTCCTCAGGGCGCGGTGACGCTGCGCTGACCGAGACCCGTGCCCGTGCCCGTCCCCGCCCGGACGGGCACGGCGCGGTCTCACGGCTCAGGGCGCCTTGTACTCGGCCGCCTTGCCGCAGTAGCTGATCCCGATCGGCGTGCTGCTGAACCGGCAGACCTGCACGACCACGCGGTCGACGGACGTGAACGCCACCGGGTCGGCCAGGGCGAAGGAGATCGGCACCTTCTCGTTGTCCGCCTTGGCGGTCTGGGAGTCGACGAGGGTGCTGCCCTTGTAGGCGGAGAAGGTGGCCGTGGAGTACATCCGGTCCAGTGAGCAGGGCGAGATGGACGCCTCGTCGGCCAGGTATCCGTCGACCTTCACCGTCGGCCGGACGACCGGCCCGTCGACCCATTCCAGCGTGCCCTCGGTGACCCCGCGCACGCACTGGTCTCCTGAGTCGGCATGGAAATTGACCACTGACTGAGCCGCCGTCGCCGGCAGAGCCGCCAGCAGGACGGCCGCTACCGCCGCCCCCGCCGCCAGCCCGATACGTAAACGCATGGCACCGACCTTCCGTTTGATGGGGATTCGGCCCCATCGTGAACCACGGATCGCGATCTGTCATGACCCCACGAGCGTGACCAGCACGGCCGAGGGGTCGTCGCCGGTGAGGGGGACGGCGAAGACCGCCGTGCGCTCGCGGGCACCGTAGACGACGAACCGCAGGCCGTCCTCGTCCCAGGTGTCCTGGACGTCCGAGGTGAGCTGCGCTGACGCCGAGCAGAACGCGGGGCTGCGGTAGAGCAGGTGCAGCGAGGTGCCCAGCGGGACGTGCTGCGACGGCGCCACGGCCAGCGGGCGGCGCAGCCGTACGAGGAGCTGTCGCAGCGGGGTGAGCCAGTATCGGTCCAGCTCGCCGGAGAGAGCCATGAGGACCACGGCCTCCGCCAGGCCGAGCGCCACGAGCGGAGGGTTCGGATCGGCCGGGATCGCCACGAGGCTCGCGGTCAGCAGGAGACCGGCCCGGGTGAAGGCACGCACGTCGACCGGGCGGGAGTGCGCGCCCAGGCAGCCGCACGACGCCGTGGGCGCGGCCACGTACGAATAGGTGAGATACGCCAGGAATCCGGCGGAGAGCAGCGCGGCGGCCGCCCCGTCCCACGGGGAGAGGGGCGGCGCCAGCAGGGCCGCGGCCACCGCGAGCTCGACCACTCCGACGAGCCGGAGCGCCGGGACCGCGCGCGCCGCGCCGACCAGGCGGGCCAGGGCGGTCTGCCCGGCCCGCACCCGCATCCTGCGGCTGAACAGCTTCATCAGGCCCGCCCAGACGAGGAACAGGGCGATCACGTACGGCTGCGTCGCGGCGATCCCGTGCACGGCTGGCTCCTAGTGGGGGGAGAAGACGGTTGCGATGTCGACCTCGTTCGTGTCGGGCCGCCAGGCGCCGAGGATCTGCACGTGCTGGGCCACCCGTAGCATCGACAGGTCGGCGGTGGGCGGCGATTCGGAGTGGACGGCCACCGACCTGCCGGCCACGACGTGGCAGAGCACCTCTTGCCCGTTGTGGTCGAGGTGAAGGGTCTTGTCGGTGATGTTCTTGATGTGGCCCTTGATGTTGACGATGTTGAGCCACACCGACTCGGCGGCCAGCACGCCGTCCGGCATCCGCACGCCGCGGGCGTACAGGCCGTCTCCCGGCTTGGCCTCGTCGAACGGCACGGGTCCGAGCTTCCACAGGCTCGTGCCGTCCACGACCTTGATGCTGTGGAACACCATGTTCGAGCCCAGGACGAGGAGCGTGTTGTCCTTGATCGAGCGGATCCGGCCCTCGGCGAAGTTGGGGTCGGGGGCGCCCGGCTCGACGTCGGGCGCCGAGCGGGCGAAGGCCGCCTCGGGGCCGAGCGAACCCATTGCGGTCGCGGCGACGACCGTGGCGCCGCCGCCGAGCAGGGCGGACCTGAGCATGTCTCTTCTGCTGGTCATCGTCGCCCCCTCACGCCGCGTCGATCGAGCAGGGACGCAGGCCGGTGGAGAGGCTGGCGATCTTGCTGTACGCCGCGGGAGTGAGGTCGATGATCCGGTCGGTGGCGCAGGTCGAGCCGCAGCAGCTGCGCTCGCCGCAGAACAGGTCGGTCTGCGGGCCGCAGTCGGCGATGGAGGTGACGACGCTGACGCCGCTGCACAGGTTGGTGGTGCGGTGCTGGAAACCGCAGGTCCTGCGGGAGAGGTTGAAGCCGCAGGTGTCCGGGTGGGTGATGGCCCAGCAGGCGTCGGAGGTGTTGGGCCACGCGTGCTGCATGCTTCCGGAGTTGCAGGTGCCGCAGGCGCCCTTGCCTGTGGTGCTGCAGGGTCCCCAGGCGGTGCCGCAGCAGAACCAGGAGACCTCTCCTTGTACCGCGGCGTATAAGTCGATGGGGGTGTCGGGGGGCTGGGTGCGCGCCATGCGCGTCCTCCTAGGGTGAGCTCTGGACGATCTGGAGGTCCTGAAGCTTTCCGACTTGATCTATGAGTACCATGTAAGAATTTTTCGTCAAGGCCCACCATGGGGCCCATTCTTGGCCGCCGTCCGGAAGAGCAGATGCTCGTTCCCGGCGCGGCAGACGAGCTGGACCCCGACCGGCAGGCCGTCCACCGTTCCGGCGGGGACGCTCAGGGCGGGCAGGCCCAGCAGGCTCCATGGGCTGGTCAGTGAGAGCAGCGCGTCCCGTACGGCGACGAGCGTGCCGCCCACGTCGATCTCCCTGCGGCCGAGGGGCGGGGCGGTGATGGGCACGGTGGGCAGCGCGAGGACGTCATGGCGCTCGAACAGCGCCCCGACCGTTTCGGCCAGCCGCGGTCTGGCCTCCAGAGCGCGCACGTACCGCCAGCTCGGCACCGTGGCGGCGGCACGCAGGCGTTCGAGCACCTCGCCGTCGAACAGCGAGGGCGCCTCCGCCATACGGTCCGCGTGCACGGCCGCCACCTCGCCGCTCTGGATGGCGGTGAACGTCTCGTGCAGGTCTCTGGCCTCTTTCCGCGACAACCGGAGCTCGTCCAGCGGGCCGGTCCCGGCCTCCAGCGCCTGGCGCGCCGTGCGGATCACCTCCCGGTCGCAGGGGAAGAGGTCGGCCGGATCCAGCCAGCCGGCACGTGGCGCGCCCGTGCCGTCGGCGTCCGGGACGAGGGAGCGGTAGGCGATGAGGCAGCCCTGCGCGTCGCCCGCGAGCAGGCCGACGTGGTCGAGGGAGCGCGCCAAGGGGAAGACGCCGTCCGCCGGGATCGCCCCGTACGCGGGCTTGAAACCGGCGATCCCGCACAGCGCGGCGGGGACGCGGGTCGAGCCGCCGGTGTCGGTGCCGAGAGCGAGCGGGACCATGCCCGCCGCCACGGCGACCGCGCTGCCGCCGCTGGATCCGCCCGCCATGCGGGAGGTGTCCCACGGGTTGAGGCACGGGCCGGCGGCCGAGCGGTCGCCGGTCGGGCCGTACCCGAATTCGTGCGTGTTGGTCTTGCCGACGATGACGGCCCCGGCCTGGCGCAGAAGGGTCACGCAGGCGGCGTCAGCGTCCGGGACGTAACCGGCGAAGTGCCGCGAGCCCATGGTCGCGGGCAGGCCGGCCACCATGATGACGTCCTTCACGCCGGCAGGCAGGCCGTGCAGGGGGCCCCGGTCCATGCCGAGCGCCAGCTCGCGGTCGGCGTGGCTCGCCGCGGCCGTCGCGC
This sequence comes from Nonomuraea helvata, assembly GCF_039535785.1. Classification (NCBI taxonomy): domain Bacteria; kingdom Bacillati; phylum Actinomycetota; class Actinomycetes; order Streptosporangiales; family Streptosporangiaceae; genus Nonomuraea; species Nonomuraea helvata. Next base: position 44,270 of record NZ_BAAAXV010000009.1, on the reverse strand, counting down.
CCTCCGCGTCCACGGTGACGAACGCGTTGAGCGCCGGGCCGAGCGCCGCGACCGCATCGAGCGCGTGCCTGGTGAGCGCCGCCGAGGTGGTACGCCCCGCGCGCAGGTCCTGCGCGAGCTCGGAGATCGTACGACCGGCGAAGTAGCCGCGTTGGCCGAAGGACATCGCTGGTCTCCTACCCCCGTTGGCAGGCAGTATGAGTTAGGTTAGCCTCGCCTAATAACGCAAGGGGCGGCATTACTCGGCCTGCCAGCACGCTCCCGCCTCGACCGAGCAATCCGATGCCGCAAACGACCACTGCACCCATGACCCGGCCAAGGCGAAGACCTTCCTCGCGGAGGCGGGCCTGAGCAGCGGGTTCACCATCACCCTGGCGGTGCCCACAGGCGGATCGGTGTCGGAAGGCGTGGGCCCCGGCGTGATGGCTAGGCAATACGCGCCACGTATTTGCCGCTGCCTCTGCCATCCGCGAGCAACTGGTGTATGGCGGGCACGTTGGTCAGCGAGCCAATGTCCGTGACCGCGACATCCAGCCGGCCGGCGCTGATCAGGTCCAGGACGCGGCGCAGAGCCGCAGCGACCCGTTCTGGAGCCGATCTGCTCAGGCTGGTGATGCTGAAACCGCCGATCGAGACGTTGCCGCCGATGAGCTTTCCGAGGGGTGGGAGCGGAGCGGGCTGCCCGCCGCCGGCGTTGCCGAACAGGACGACCCGCCCTCCCGGCGCCGTAATTGCCAGGTCGACATCGATCAGGCTGGTGCCCAGGGGGTCCAGGACGACGTCGACGCCCTTCCCTTCGGTGGCGGCACGTACCGAGTCGACCAGATCGGCGCCGCGAGCCAATGCGATGTCATAACCGCTCTGCCGTGCAGCGTCGACCTTGTCCGGCCGGCCGACGGTGCCGATGAGCAGACCGCCGCCCAGCGTCGGAATCAACTGCGCCAGGGCGCTTCCCACACCACCACTGGCCGAGTGCACCAGAACGCTCTCTGCCGAGGCGAGCCTGGCAGCGTCGGTCAGCAACAGCAGCGCGGTGGAGAACACCATCGGCGTGCCCGCCGCCGTCAGCAAGGGGATCTCATCCGGCACCGGTACGGTGAGCGCTGCCCGCGCGACCGCCACCTCGGCGAAGCCGCCTCCGGCTGTGAACGCCACCACCCGCTGCCCCAAGGCCAGCCCGCTCACGTCGGCGCCGAGCTCCCGTACGGTTCCGGCCACCTCGAGTCCAGGCACGTGCGGCCAGGACGAGGCGTAGCCGGGATCGCCGCGGCGCGCCATCACGTCCATGAAGTTCACTCCGGCATAGGTGACATCGATACTCACCTCTCCGTCGCCGGGACGTGGTTCGACGATCTCCCCGACCTCTGTGCGATCCGACCCATCTGACGGCGCGGTCATCACCAAGGCACGCATGGTTTCCTCTTTCTACGTTCGTCGTACAACGAAAGTCGTATCATGCTTGTACGATGCTTGTCGAAATAGAAAGGCGTGAGATGCCCCGCACGCACCGCCGCCGCCCCGTGCTGGTCCACCCGGACACCGAGAACTTCGACGTACTCGACGTTCTGCACGCGCTGGCCGATCCGACGCGTATGACCATCGTGCAGACCCTGCGCGCCGCCCCCGAGCGAGCCTGCGGCACCTTCCAGGTGGACGTCGCGCCGTCCACGCTCACCCACCACTTTCGGGTGCTCCGCGAAGCCGGGATCATCCGCCAGCGCGAGGAAGGCAACCGCCGTTGGACGGCACTGCGCATGGACGATCTCGACGCCCGCTTTCCCGGCCTCCTGGACGCCATCGTCAACGCCTACGACCGGCAGGTCGCACAAGCCGCGGCCCTTGACACCCTGATCGTCGACCATTGATCGGCGCTCCGTCATCCATGCATGGCCGACGACCGGGCCGGCTCCACCGCGGCTGCCCAGGGCGGGTCGCTCGTCGTGCTGGTCTCCGACGTGGTCGCGGCTGCTGATCCCGGACGTGGAGCTGCCCGTCGGAGTGGTCACCGGCGTGCTGGGAGCGCCCCTCCTGCTGTGGCTCCTGGCGCGCGTCCACCGCCGCTAGATCACTCTCGCAACAAGGTTAGCGCTAGGTGACTTCTAGGCCACTGAACGTAATGACCCCGGCTGATTACGTTCAGTTGTGCACCAGCAGTCACAGGCGAGCGATTGCGAGGGAACATGTCTACGGAGTCGTCCACGGGGCCCCGGTTGAGCCTGGACACTCGGGCAGCGCGCAACCTGGCCACCACTACCAAGACACGCCCGCAGATGCAGGCCATCACCTCCCGCTGGCTGCTGCGCAGGCTGCCGTGGGTCGACGTGCGCGGCGGCACGTACCGGGTCAACCGCCGGCTGACGCACCGGGTCGGGCGCGGCCGGGTGAGCGTGGTGCTCAACGGGGCGGACGACGTGCGGATCATCCCCGAGACGCTGTCGGAGCTCCCCCCGCTGCGCGGCTTCGACGACCTCGAGATGCTGAGGGCGATCGCCTCGACGTTCGCGCCGCGGGAGTTCCAGGCAGGCGACGTCATCGCCGAGTCCGGCGCTCCGATCACCGAGACGTACATCGTCGCCCGCGGCCGGCTCGACCGGCTGGCCACCGGCGCGTACGGGGACACGCAGCTCCTCGGCGTCATCACCGACGGTGAGCACCTGGGCGACGAGGCGCTCGCGCAGGAGAGCCCGCACTGGTCGTGCACCGTCAGGGCCGCCACCGCCGGCACGATCCTCGTGTCGCCGTGGCAGGAGTTCCAGCGGCTGTTCGACGGGTCGCCCGCCCTGCGGGAGCACGTGGAGCGATATCTCGAGGAGACGCGCAGGCCGGTCAACCGCCGCGGCGAGGCGGCCGTCGCGATCGCGTCCGGGCACGTCGGCGAGCCCGTCATCGACGGCACGTTCGTGGACTACGACCTTCATCCTCGCGAGTACGAGCTGAGCGTCACGCAGAGCGTCCTGCGGATCCACACCCGCGTGGCCGACCTCTACAACGACCCCATGAGCCAGCTCGAGCAGCAGCTGCGCCTGACCGTCCACGAGATCCGCGAGCGCGAGGAGTGGGAGCTGCTCAACAACCGCGAGTTCGGCCTGCTGCACAACGCCGAGTACGGCCAGCGGATCAGCACCTGGTCCGGCCCGCCGACCCCGGACGACCTCGACGACCTGATCAGCATGCGCCGCAAGACCCGGTTGCTGCTGGCCCACCCCAAGGCGATCGCCGCGTTCTTCAGGGAGTGCAACAAGCGCGGACTGGTGCCCGGCAGCGCCGACGTGGACGGCCACGAGATCCCGGCCTGGCGCGGGGTCCCGATCTTCCCCTGCGGCAAGATCCCGATCTCCGAACACCACACCACCTCCATCCTGGCCATGCGCACCGGGGAGGAGGACCAGGGGGTGGTCGGCCTCTACCAGACCGGCCTCCCGGAGGAGCACGAGCCGGGGCTGAACGTCCGGTTCATGGGGATAAACCAGCAGGCCGTGATGTCGTACCTGGTCAGCGCCTACTACTCGGCGGCGATCCTGGTGCCCGACGCGATCGGCATCCTCGAGAACGTCGACATCGCCGCCCCGCGCGTCTAGGAAGAGGACGGCGACATGCCCGACATCGCAGGCCCCACCGGCCTGGGCACCTCCGCGCTGCGCCTCCCGCCGGTGGACCGCCATCCCGTGCCACAGCCCGCCGAAGGCGACGGGCACGAGCCTCCCAGACCCGCCCCGGTGGACCCCGCGCAGGCGCTTCGCGGCGCACTCCACCGGCACAGCCTCGCCCCGCTGCCGTACCGGGAACGGCAGTGGGGCGACGGGTCGTACCCGCCGCTTTACTGCCCGGAGACCGTCAGGGACGACCAGGAGCTGGCCGACGAAGTGGACCGGCGGCTGGCGGCCTGGGCGGAGCGGGCCGGCCTCCACGAGGGGCGGATGGAGGAGTTCCGCGCGACGGGGTACGGGCGGCTGGCCACGCTCACCCACCCCGACGCCGACGACCCCGACCTGCTGCTGGTCGCGGCCCAGATGAACGCCGCCTGGTGGGCCGCCGACGACTACTACGCGGACGAGACCGAGCTCGGGGCGACGCCGACCGAGCTCCCGCCCCGGCTCGCCCTCGTGACGTCGGCCATGGACCCGCCCCCGCCGGCGGGCGACTACACCCACGAGCTCGAGGAGGCGATCCAGGCCGACCCCGTCCTGGTCGCGCTGAGATCGGCGGCCGGCCACGTACGCCGCCACGCCACCCCCTCGCAGGTGGGGCGGGTCTGCAACATCACGTCCCAGATGTACGTGAGCTGGGCCGCCTACGCGGCCTGGCGCTACCTGGAGACGCCGCCGCCCGTGTGGCGCTATCTCGCGGCCAGGCAGCACGACAGTTTCTACACGTCCATGACGCTCATCGACATCGTGGGGGAGTACGAGCTGCCCGCCAACCTCTTCTTCGACAGCAGGTTCCACACCGCGCTCATGCAGGCCGGCACCGCCAGCGTGCTCGTCAACGACCTCCACTCCGTCGAGAGGGAGGCGGCCGACGAGCTGCCCGACTCCAACGTGATCCTGCTCATCGCCGCGGAAGAGGGCTGCTCCACCCGCGAGGCGACCGAACGCGCCGTCGCCATGCACAACGACTTCGTCCGAGGCTTCGAGGCCAGCCAGCAGCGACTCGCCACCGTCCCGTCCGTCGAGCTGAAGCGCTTCCTGCGCGGGGCGCAGGCGTGGATGGCCGGCTGCCTCGAATGGCACAGCACCAGCAGCCGCTACCAGTCATAGAGATCAGCCGTAGATCAGTCGTAGCGAAAGGAGTCCCGCCGATGACGGCCACACCCGTCCTCAGCACCTACTACCAGCACTCGGTCGCCGACTATTGGAACTCGGAGCAGAACCCGGTCAACCTGCGCCTGGGCGAGGTCGACGGCATTTACCACCACCACTACGGCATCGGAGATGTGAACTGGTCGGTCCTGGAGGGCCCGGCGGAGACCCGCGAGAAACGCGTCATCGAGGAGCTCCATCGGCTCGAGCACGCCCAGGCCGACACCCTCATCAGCAACCTCGGCCCCCTGCGGCCGGACCACCGGGTGCTGGACGCCGGCTCGGGCCGCGGCGGCTCAAGCCTCCTGGTCAACCTCAGGCACGGCTGCCACGTCGACGGCGTGTCCATTTCCGAGTCCCAGGTGGCCTTCGCCAACGAGCAGGCCGCGATGCGCGGTGTCGACGACAAGGTGCGCTTCCATTTCCGCAACATGCTCGACACCGGATTCGAGACGGGAACGTTCCAAGCGATCTGGAACAACGAGAGCACGATGTACGTCGAGCTCTCGCTGCTCTTCGCCGAGCACGCCCGCCTCCTGAGCCGCGGCGGCCGGTACGTGTGCATCACCGGGTGTTACAACGACGCCTACGGCCTGCCGTCCCGCGCCGTCAGCCAGATCAACGCCCACTACATCTGCGACATCCATCCGCGCAGCACCTATTTCAAGGAACTGGCGGCCAACCGCCTCGTCCCCATCAACGTCATCGACCTCACCGCCGCCACCGTCCCGTACTGGGAGCTGCGCGCCAAGACCCATCTGGCGACGGGGATCGAGGAGGCCTTCCTCGAGGCGTACCGGGACGGCAGCTTCCAGTACCTCCTCATCGCCGCCGACCGGATCTGACGTTCAACGGCGAATGGGGCCCCGGTCGGAGCCCCATTCGCGTGATCGGTCCGGACGCGTCGTCTCACGAGGGTGCGTACACCCGGTGGACGAACTCCGCGAGCTTGTTGTCCGGCAGCTCCTTCGCCAGGTCGGCCTCGCTGACCATGCCCACGATCCGGTGGTTGTCGATCACGGGCAGCCGCTTGATCTGGTGCTGCTCCATCTTCTGCAGCGCCTCTTCGACACTGCTGTGGGCTTCCACCCACACCAGCCCCATGGCGAGCTCGCTCGCCGTGGTCTGGTCGAGGTCCTTGCCCTCGGCGCAGCACTTGATCACGATGTCCCGGTCGGTGATGATCCCTTTGAGCCGGTCGTCATCCCCGCAGATCGGCAACGCGCCGACTGCGAGGTCACGCATCATCTGCGCGGCTCTGCGCAGGCTGTCGCGCTCGCCGATGCATTCCGCTCCGTGGTGCATCACGTCCTGTACGGTCTTGCCGACTCCCGATGTGTCCATCGCTACCTCCTCGGAGACGGTCGCAGGAATCTTCAATGAAGGCCCTACCCCCTCTGGATGAGATCGCACGAGCGGGGTCAGTCCCTTCCCCGATCGCCGGGACGGCCGGGCATGACCAGGGCCGCGACCGCCGTGACGCCCATGAGCACGATGCAGGCCGCCACCATGATCCCCGTCCCCAGGCTCCAGCCCAAGGCGCCGACGAGGGCCGCCACGGCGGCGGCGCCCAGCGAGGAACCGACGTAGCGGGCGGTGTTGTTGGCCCCGGAGCCCATGCTCACCCGGTGGGCGGGCACGCTGTCGATCGCCAGCTGCGTGATCGAGGAGTTGATCAGCCCGGATCCGACCCCGCTCACCGCCAGCCCGGCGACGACCAGCGGGAGGTGCAGCGAGCCGCCCACGCCCAGCAGTCCGGCGAACCCGGCCGCGCTCAGCCCCAGACCGAGCGCCAGGCGCGCGGCCGTGGCCAGCCGTACGTGCCTGGTCAGCAGCGACGCCACGAACGACAGCCCCGACCAGACGCAGAACAGCAGCGCCGAGTCCAGCGGCGTCAGCCCGTGCGCGGCCTGCAGCACGCTCGGCAGGTAACTGAGCAGCCCGACCACCGCCGCCCCCACGACCAGCGCCCCGCCCGTCGACACCAGGAACGCCGGCCGCCGGAACAGCTCCAGGTCGATCAGCGGATCCGCCCGCCGCCGCTCCACCGCGACGAACGCGCCCACCAGCACCACCGCCACCGCGAAAGCCCCCAGCACGACCGGCCGCGACCACCCGACCCGCCCTTCCGTCACCCCCGCGACCAGCGCGGCCACGCCGAGGCTGAGCAGCACCACGCCCGGCACGTCGAACCTGCGCGGCAGCGCCGATCGCGACTCCTCCAGCACCCGGGCGGACACCACGGCCAGCGCCAGCGCGCAGGCCGCCATCAGCCAGTACACCGCCCGCCAGCTCGTCACCGTCGCCAGCGCCCCGGACACCAGCGGGCCGAGCGCCGTGCCGAGCCCCATCATCGCCCCGTACCGCCCGCTGGCCCGTACGCGTTCCATCCCTCCGGGGTAGGCATGGCCCACGATGCCCAGGCTCGCGGCCAGCATCGCCGCGCTCGCCCCGCCCTGCACCAACCTGGCCAGCACGAACACCGGCACCGACGTGCTCACCGCGGCCACCACGCTCGCACCGGCCAGCACCGCCGTGCCCGCCACCAGCACCCGCCTGCGCCCGTAGTCGTCGGCCAGCCCGCCGGAGACCAGCAACAGCGACGACAACCCCAGCGCGATCGCCCCCAGGATCCACACCGGCCCGGTCGCCCCCGCACCCAGCGACGCGGCCGTCTGCGGCAGCGTCACCATCGGCACGGTGTAGTTCGTCAGCACGAGGAGCGGCGCCACCGACGCCACCACGAGCGTCGTCGCCCGCCGCTCCACAGTAAGTTCGGTCATTGAACTCATGTCGGGCACGGTACCACGGTTCAGTCAATGAACTAACATGGACCTCATGGCGCTCGGCAAGAACTACGACGGCCAGGACTGCTCGCTGGCCAAGGCCCTGGAAGTGATCGGCGAACGGTGGACGCTCCTCGTGGTCCGCGACGCCATGTACGGCGTGCGTCGCTACGGCGACTTCCTCGCCCACCTCGACATCCCGCGCGCGGTGCTCTCCCAGCGGCTCACCGCCCTCGTCGAGGCCGGCGTCCTCGCCAGGCGCCGCTACCAGGACACCCCGCCACGCGACGAGTACGTCCTGACGCCCGCGGGCCGCGAGCTCTGGATCTCCGTGCTCACCCTCGGGCAGTGGGGCGAGCGGCACCTGTCCGACCGCGGACCGCGCCGGCTGTTCCACCATGTGACCTGCGGCACCAGGCTCGATCCTCAGTCGCACTGCCCGGCCTGCGGCCGCCATGTCGCGCTGGACGAGGTGGAGGTGCACCCCGGACCAGGCCTGGAAGGCAACAGGGACGACCCGGTCAGTCGCGCCCTCGAGTCCCCTCACCGGATGCTGGAGCCCATTCCCTGACCCGACCCCGGCCTGTCATGATCCGGTGATGGATGACCCCATCTCCGCGACTACAGCCAGTTATGACCGCATCGCCGCTGAGTTCGCCGCACGCACAGAGCACGTGGACAGCGTTTTCCTCGCCTTGAGGCAGCGCTTCGTGGACGCGCTGCCCTCGGGCGGCCTGGTCGCCGACCTAGGGTGCGGGCCGGGGCGGGACGCGGCCTGGTTCCTGGAGCAGGGGCTGCGGGTCGTCGGGATCGATCGTTCGTACGAGATGGCCAGGCTCGCCACCGCGCGCGGGGTCTCCACGGCGCTGGGCGACCTGCGCCGCCCGCCGCTCGCCCCCGGCTCGCTGGCCGGCCTGTGGTCGGTCGCGGCGCTCCTGCACGTGCCGGCCGCCGAGACCGAGGCCACGTTGCGTGCCTGGTCGGTGACGCTGCGGCCCGGCGGCGTGCTGTGGCTGAGCACTTCGGCGGGCGACGGTGAGGGTTGGGAGCGGGTGCAGTACGGCGGCGAGCTGTACCGGTGGTTCGTCCACCGAGAGCCGGACGCACTTCTCGGACTGCTCGCCGAGGCCGGGTTCGACGTCCTTGAGCACCACGTCAACACCAACCAACGCACCTGGCTCAGCACCCTCGCGATCCGGCGCGAGGTTTGACGAGCGCCCTGGGCGGTATGGGTCCCATCAGGGGAACCATGAAAATGATCGCCGCTGTCGCAGGACTTGTGGTCATGGCCACGTCCAGCGTGACCGCCGCCTTCGCGGACGGTACAGGCCAGCAAGAAGTGAGTCAGCAGCAGTACGAGACCCTCATAGCCCAATGCCGCTACGCCGACACCGGTAAGGCTCAATGCAGAGCATCGGTCAGGGAGACATACCGCGTGGGCAGAGTCGACCGCAAACTCGACTGCCGCACGTACTCCGGCGTGACCGTCTGCGGCACGCTCAAACTCAGCGAGGCAGAGCGCGAGTGCGTGCGCGACTCCACGGCCAAGGGACTGACCTTCCGGCGTGCCGAGGTGGAGTGCTACGCGTTCGCCTAAGGAGCAGGTTCCGTGATCATCGTGGGCGTCGACGGCTCGCGCACCGGGCTGGATGCCGTCGGCTGGGCCGCCACGGAAGCGGCGCTGCGTCGCGCGCCGCTGACCGTGGCGCACGCCGTTCCGAAGTGGGTGTGCGAGGAGACCCACGGCCGTTACGCCGAGGTCGGGCGGTGGATGCGCGAAGGCGCGAAGACGGTGCTCCTTTCGGCGCGGGACCGGGCGCTCCGCGAGCGGCCCGAGCTCACGGTGGAGACCACCCTGCTGCCGGGCGACCCCCGAACCGCCCTGGTCAAGGCCTCGGAAGAAGCCGAGCTGCTGGTCGTCGGCAGCCGGGGGATCGGCGGCGTGCGCGGGCTGCTGGTCGGCTCCGTCGCGTACGGGGTGGCCGCGCACGCGCGCACGGACGTGGTCCTGGTCCGCGATCGCCCTTCGCCGCCGCAGGGCGAGGTGGTCGTCGGGGTCGACGGCTCTCCAGGGGGAAGGCAGGCGCTCGACTTCGCGTTCGCCGAGTCCGAATTGCGCGGTGCGCTGCTTCGGGCCGTACACGCGTGGGCCTGGCCGCATCCGAGCGGCTTCGAGCCCGCCGACCCCGACAGCGAACGGGACGCGCTGCGGGAGCTGAACGAGTTCCTGGCCGGGCACCGGGACCGGCATCCCGGAGTGGACGTGGTGACGGAGATCGTGCACGGCCATCCCGTCGAGGTGCTCCGGGAGGCGGCGAAGGGGGCCGACCTGCTGGTGGTCGGCTCGCACGGGCACAGCCAGCTCGCCGGGATGCTCATGGGCTCGATCAGCCAGGCCATGCTCCACCACGCGCCCTGCCCGCTCGTCGTGGTCCGCCGCGGTGTGCCTGGACAGGATTGAAAGTTACACGGCGTCTTCGCAGGCCATGAGCCTGTGCGTACCGAGTCGCCTTTCCGCCGTACCGGCGCCTTCTTACGATCTGCGCAGGCTACAACGGGAGAGCAGACGATGCGCAGGACCAGCACCTTGCTGGTGGCGATGCTGGCATTGGCCGCGGCGGTGTTATTCGCGACCACCACGCAGGCCAGCGGCGCCGCGGCAACCAGGATCATGCCCCTCGGCGACTCGATCACCGGATCCCCCGGATGCTGGCGGGCCCTGCTCTGGAACCGGCTCCAGAGCTCCGGCTACACCAGCATCGACTTCGTCGGCACCCTCCCGCTGCAGGGCTGCGGCGTCCCGTACGACGGCGACAACGAGGGCCACGGCGGCTACCTGGCCACCAACATCGCCAACCAGAACCAGCTGCCCGGCTGGCTGTCCGCCACCAAACCCGACATCGTCCTCATGCACCTCGGAACGAACGACGTGTGGAGCAACATCGCACCGGCGACGATCCTCAGCGCGTTCACCACGCTCGTCAACCAGATGCGGACCAGCAACCCCAACATGAAGATCCTGGTCGCCAAGATCATCCCGATGAACCCGTCCAACTGCGCCGACTGCGGCCAGCGCGCCGTCAACTTCAACAACGCCATCCCGGCCTGGGCCGCCGCGACCACCACCCAGCAGTCGCCGATCACCGTGGTCGACCAGTGGACGGGGTTCAGCACGAGCACGGACACGTACGACGGGGTGCACCCGAACGCCACAGGGGACCAGAAGATGTCCGACAAGTGGTACCCGCCGCTGGTGAACGCCCTGTCGGGGACCTCCACGCCGACCGCCACCCCAACCGTCACTCCCACCGTCCCCGAGGGCGGGTGCGCGGCCACGTACAAGATCACCAACCAGTGGCAGGACGGCTTCCAGGGCGAGGTCACCGTCAAGAACAGCGGCGCCGCGGCGATGAGCGGGTGGACGGTGCAGTGGGCGTTCGCGAACGGGCAGCGGATCAGCCAGCTCTGGAACGGCACGCTGAGCGCCGGCGGCTCGTCGGTGACCGTGCGTAACGTGGGCTGGAACGGGTCGCTCGCGCCCGGGGTCTCGACGACGTTCGGCTTCATCGCCTCCTGGAGCGGCGCGAACGCCGCTCCCACACCCACCTGCTCCTAGCTCAGGACTCCTGGCCCAGGGTTATCGGCGCCAGCCTGGGCTCGGCCAGCCGCACGTAGTCGTCGGTGGCCAGCGCGACGGACCGGTCGAGCCTGGCGGCGTTGAAGTAGAGCTCGGGCCGTTCGAGCAGCGACGGGTCCGCGACCAGCTCGAGCCGGGGGTCGTAGCTGAACGGGAGCACCGTCCCGCTCACGCTCCCGGCCAGCTCCTCGGCCTTCTCCTTGCCGGCGAAGGCCACGTACGTGCCGTCCAGCAGCGCCTTGACCGCCTGCAGGTCGAGCCGGGCGTCACCGGGAACGACGGCCAGCACGTGCCGGGTCTGCTTCTTGCCGATCTTGACCATCACGACGAGGCACTTGGCCGCCTGTGCGACGTCGTGCCCGCGCATCGCGCTGACGAGCTCGGTACGCCCTTCGGGGGCGTGGTCGATCAGCCGGTAGCTGGCGCCGGCGGCGTCCATGTCGGCGATCAGGCGCTCGTACAGCTCACCAGTCACTGCTCAACAACTCCTTCGCGGCGGCGATCCGATCCTCGTCGCGCTGGTAGAACACCCACTGCTTGATCTTCTTGCCGCGGATCAGGCCCGCCTTGGCGAGCACCTTGAGATGCTCGCCGCAAGTGGGCTGGCTGACGGCGAGCTTCTCCGCGATGAACAGGGAGCAGACGCCGTCGCGTACGAGATCGCCGTCGTGCTGGGGCGGAAAGTGGCGCTCGGGGTCGCGGAGCCAGTCGAGGATCAGCATCCGCTTCTCATTGGCCAGCGCCTTGACCAGATCAACGTCAAGCACGAAGGAATTATGGCAATTAGCTAATTATCTGCCTAGGTCTGGATGGGTCGTGTCTAGGCCTTCTGGGCGACGACGGGCGCCCCTTCGCTGGCCTGCACCAGCACGAACCCCTGCCCACTGAACGACAGCTGCATGGCCTCTCCGCTGCCGCGCCCGATCAACGCCCCCATCTTCATCGTCCGGTTGATGCCGACCCGCAGCCCGGTGCTCCAGCAGACCGCGGACTGGCCGTCGGCGTACGTGGGCATACGGGCGGCGTCGAGCAGCACCGGCGTGCCGTGCGTGGTCACCGCCACCCACCCGGTCCCGGTCACCGTGGTGTTGAACAGCCCGCCCGCCGCCATCCCGGCGCCCTGCACGCGCTGGATGTCCCAGGTGAGCTGCGGCTGGAACGCCAGCAGGTTGCGCCCGTTGACGGTGATCCCCTCGTTCTCCAGGTAGAACAGGTGAATGTCGTCGGCATTGTCGGCGAGATAGAGCAGCCCTTCGCCGCGTACGCGCATGAGTGCGGCGCCCTCGCCCGTCACGGCCTTCTTGAGCAGCTTGCCGAGGCCTCCGCCTTCGTAGTCGAAGTCCATCTGCCCTTGGAAGGCGACCATGGAGCCCTGCTTGGCCAGGACCTCGTGCGGCAGCTGAACCCTGAGCATCTTGCCGTTCTGGAGGGCGAATCCAGGGGGCAGCGGCTGGGACTCGAGATTGCCGAAAATGGAGCTACGCACGGTTCGACCTTCCTGCTGTTCGGACGAGCGGTAGGGCCAGCGTACGCGTAAAGGATCTGGCCGCAGCACGTAAAAATCCGTTACACCGCCAGTGCGGTTTCGCGTGCCTCCTCGATGGACCGCATCACGCCTGCGGCGCCATTGTTCTCGGCAATCTCGGCGGCCTCGTCGAGCACGGCCCCACCACCCTCACGCGCATCCCGCTGATCCCAGGGTGTGCGCTGACCGATGTCGAGGGTCGTCGCCTCGCACTCCTCAGCCTCGGCCACCAGCCGCCAGATCCCGCACCACCTGAATAAGCTCAGCCGGATCGAACGGCTTGGTCAGATAAGCGTCCACGCCGATCCCCAGCCCCCGCCTCCTGTCATCGTCCTGCGCCCGGGCCGTGATCAGCACGACCTTGATATGGCTGGTGGCCTCGTCGGTGCGCAACTTCTCCGCAGTCGTCCATCCATCCAGGCACGGCATCATCACATCCAGCGTGATGACATCCGGCATGACGTCGAGCACCCGATCGAGGCAATCCTGCCCGTCGGTGGCGGTCGCGACCTCGAACCCCTCCAGGTTCAGATTGACCGCGATGAGCTGACGGATGACCTCGTCGTCGTCGACGACCAGTACTTTTCCCAGAACCTCGCCCACGGGCGCAAAGTTACCTGGAGCAGGGCTGCCACGTGCGGTTTTCGCTGGATGCGTACGCGGAGCGTTATCCGGTGCCGAGTGGTGCCGGGATGCTGATAGCCTTATCACTCGTCGAGCCCCCTTAGCTCAGGGGATAGAGCACCGGCCTCCGGAGCCGGGTGCGCAGGTTCGAATCCTGCAGGGGGCACTCGATCTTGACCAGCGGCTTCGGTCGCTGACCAGGGCGAACAGCGTACGAACGGGCGGGCCTTCAGTCTCATGGAGTCCCGCCCATTCTCGTCGTAGCTCGCTGGATGTGGGCCAGTTGTGGGCCGACTTTGGGCCAGATCCGGCGAGGTCGAGCCTGGAGACCGACGGAGAAGCATGATCATATCGTGTTGTTTCTGTCCGGTGCTGCCGTACGGTGGCTTGCGGGAAAGCAGCCAATGGGTGGATGAAGCTCTCCACCATGTGTAAACGGACACGAGATTTTCCTCGTGGGCGGCCAACCTGATCCAGGTTGGCGGCCGTCAAAACTCCCGCTGGGTGGCCAAGTAGCTTCCTGACAGCGAGAAGTGGGTCCGCTCCGCTCGCTGGTCGGTTCCCGGGGCGGGCCTTTCGGGCGGGTACGATATCACCGCGCTTTCGGAGCCGCTTGTCCGATGCCGGTGCGATCGTCGTTGCTCCCGCCGCGAAGGAAGGAGCCTACGGGGCGGTCAACGCCGTTTCGATCGCCGCGCCGTTTCGCTCCAACCACGCCTCCTGCCGCTTGATCTCATCGCCGGCGCCCTCCTGCCACATCCGCGCCCAGCCCCCGCCTTGCGCCTCGGCGATCTGCTTCATCGAGAACCACGCCCGCCTTGACCGCATCACGGCCACCTCGACGAGCCGGGAACGATCCGTATCCGACATCCCGTAGGCGTCTGCGAGGATCCGGCAGCGGCGCGGCGCGTCGACGTCCCGTAGCCGCGGATCGGCGTCGACGGGATCACCCAGCGGAGCCCAGGAGAGCATCGCGTTGCACACCTCGTCGACTCTGGAGACCGGCTTGGCCATGTCGAAGTCGATGAGCGCGACTGCCTCGCCGTCCCGGAACACGATGTTGTCCGGCGTGAAGTCCATGTGCCCAACCAGTTCGACCGGATAGGACGGTGCGGGCGGCATGCCCGGCGGCTCGGTCAGCTCGCCGAGTCCCGCGAAGGGCCGGACCCCCTCGGGGAGGACGAAACCGGCGGCCGCGTCGTCGTAGGCCCGGACGAGGCGGCCGACCGAAGCCAACCGTGCCTCGTCGGCGATCCACGCGGGCCTCGGCCGCCCGGCGACCTCACCGGCGACGAACGTCAGCACCTCACGCCCGGCCGCGTCTACACCGAGAAACCTCGGAGCACCCGCGAACCCGACCAGCTCCAGATGGCGGAGCAAGGCATGGACGAGAGGAGCATTGAAGCCGACCGGACGCCGCACCGTGTCACCAACGCGCACGACGCCCTCGGTGACCTCACCGCCGACCAGCGCGACCTCGGGTTCGGATTCAGCAGGTTCGACGTAGGTGCCGGAGCTCATGACGGTTCTCCTCTTCAGTTCGGCCAAGTGTTAGACCGTACTGCGGCACATGGGCATGATCGAGTGATTTCCTTGGCCATCCACCAGGATTTCCGATGACCGCCGGTCAGGAACCGCATGGCCATCGGCCCGGACTCATGTGGCCGCCGACCAGGAATTCTTCATGATCGCTTACACCATGTTGCCCAACCAAGGCGTCCTCGCGGATGCGGTTGACCTAAAGGGACTGGTTTCCAGACGTTAGCGCGCAACTGCGGCGATACCGATAGTCGGATGGCTACAGCAGCGTATTTGGTGCACTGAGCGCGGCTGAGCACAGCCAGATGACCTAAGGTAGGGCAAGTGCGACGAGACACCAGCGAGGGTCCTCGTGCAAACTCCGATCTTGGCTGGCTGCTGGCTTAGCGAAGCCTTCGACGACCTTCACCCACCCACTCTTGTGCCGGCCACGCGTGATCAATCCTGGCGCCCGGAGCTGTACGCATGTCCCGCCTTGAAGGAGCGACGGCGAAGTGTCACAGTGGAGTCAAGATGAGCACCGTCGAAATCTTCTGGGGCGAGAACCCGGAAGTCCCCTCTGAGAAGGCGTTCCTTGAAGCGATCAGCAGCGAACTGCATCGCAGAGGCATGCACGCATTTATTCTAGCGAATTTCTATACTGATAGCTCATCGCGACAAGTTGACTTCCTAATAGTGACGGACGATCACGTCGTACATGTAGAGCTGAAGAATTATGACGGCGTTCTTAGCGGAGGCAAGAACGGCCAATGGACATCCGCAATGTCAGATGGCGAGAGGCGTGTCATTGACCGGCAAAACCCATACTCGCAAGCCGTTCAATGCAAGATGGCTATTAGCGATGACATGCACATCCTTGCAAACTCCAACGAGCAGATTCCAAGGCCGTCTGGCAAATTTTATACACAATTTGATAGTGTAGTATGCGTTTTCCCGCGCCTAGCCCCAGGCTCCCATGTGCCGTCCGATTACAAAGCTAGGACGCTAGGATATAAGGAACTCGTAGAGTTCGCTCTCGCTCCCGGTAAGAGGCCGCCTTGGAGTCAAGATCAGTGGCTAGCATTAATACGGCAACTAGGC
This sequence comes from Nonomuraea helvata, assembly GCF_039535785.1. Classification (NCBI taxonomy): domain Bacteria; kingdom Bacillati; phylum Actinomycetota; class Actinomycetes; order Streptosporangiales; family Streptosporangiaceae; genus Nonomuraea; species Nonomuraea helvata. The sequence continues at coordinate 28,280 of NZ_BAAAXV010000009.1, read as the reverse complement.
TTGGTACGCGCCGAGCCCACGACTGAGCGAAACATATCACTTTCTGAGAGCGAGGATCTAGTAGCAGCATACCGGGAGCGCCTTGCACGCTTTTATCGACGTGAGCTACATGAGCTAGTTCCACTTTCGCTACGGTTCGCAGATCAAGTCCTTCCCTCTACGTTGCTCCATAGAAAACTAGAGACCATACCGTACCTTCAAATAGTCGGCCCGGCCGGGTCGGGTAAGACGCACCTGATCAAACATGTGACGCTAGAGCTTCTAGCTAATGACTACGTGCCCATCTTCGTGGAGGCCGGCGCCTATGAAGGAAGGCTGTCGCGGCTGATTGAGCGAAGCATCGCTAGATTTTCGACAGCAACGTTCTCAGTTTTGTCTGACGCTGCTCAACTCACGAATAGTCAGGTCCTGCTGATCCTCGATGGCTGTAATGAATGTCCTCCTTCCTTGCTTGAACAGCTATTAGGAGACTTGAGCGCAGCATGTTTGCGCATGCCGACGATGAAACTACTAGCCACCAGTCAATCAGCCATCTCGCTTCCCTCTACCATCAATGCAGAGGCAGCTTATATTGAAGCCCTAAGTGCCGAACAGAGACAAGCTATAGTTGCATCTTACGGCGCCCCGGAGATATTGGACTTCTGCGAACCCTTTTCTACGTCTTACGAACTGGCCATTGCAGCCGAATGCTCGGCTGAAGTTCGAACCAGGATCACTCGAGCTGACCTCTTCGCTGCGTTTATACGCAAGCGCCTAAGCTCAACTCGATCGCCTGGCTTTACTCGTGATATTCTGCGCCAGCTAGCATTAGTGATGGATTCACGGATTACGACCACACTTCCTCTTGACGACGTGTGGTCTATCGCGGATCGGCGACTCGCGGAGCGTTCAGGCACACCTAGTATCACGGATGAAGTCTTTTCTTGTGCGCTAGTTAGAATTGAGCAAGGACGACTTGCGTTCACCCATGAGCTGATTGGGCGCTTCCTTGCTTTGGAAGAGCTACGAATCCAGAATCCGACGGTTCAGGCGCTGATGAACGAGTTGTCCAAGCCTCGTCACGCCGACTTAAGAACCATGTCTGTCCAGCTTGAGCAAGAACCTCAAAGAGTATGCGAACTGCTGAATAAGATTGCCGACTCGAGCCTATACATCAATGCCCTAATGGGAACTTTGGGTCACGAAGCGAAAAGAGCGGTAACGTTCGAGGCGCAGAAGCTCTTGCACGAGGCAACACATGCTATGGCGGAGGTGGAAATTCGGGTTGGTCCCCGCCTTGATATTGCTATTCATGGGACTTGCGAACTATCTTCCGGGGATCGCGCCGCGCTTGCTGCCGTTGGTGCGATGGTTCATCGCGGTGACTTTTTCGCTGACACCATCCGACTCCTAGATGCCACCGATCGAGTCTGTATGAAGGCCGCAGATGCATGGGCAGGCGACGACCTGAGGGATGAAGTCGTCTCTGCCATTGTGTCTGCCGTATATACGGGCCTCATCAGTGGTGGGCATAGGACAGCCGCCTCAATTATCACGGAGTCCAGCAGACACGCCAAGCACACGTTCAAGTGGCGGAAAGCTGATGGCACGCCTTCCGAAATTGCTACTGAACGGCTCGGCGAGTGTCTAGAGACTGCACATCAAGGGAGCTATGGGCGGCTGCTTCTTCTGTCCCTTCTGCTCGCTATGAGGGACGATATCTCTGCCGCCGAGATGTGTCCTCATCTTATGCGACTAGCCTGGGAAAGCGGTGCATACCATGTTCGACTTGAAGGGCTCCAAACGATTCAGTCGTTTGCTAGATTGATCGAAGAACACCCGGTGCATCAGGAAATTGTAGACGTACTGAATACGATGCACACGGACCATTTTATGCTTTCTTCTCAACTCGTCGAAACGTTGGATGCGTACGGGTTGATTGAGTATCCAGGAGACACTAGTCAGATCACGTCTGCAATAGATCGCATTCTGCTTGATCCGACGAATCAAGAGAATGCTAGAGCAGCCTACATAATTGTCGCTAATCAGTTTGAAGATGTGGTTGCGCAGCCATATCTTGAGGCAATCAGCGCGCTGTCACACGATCAGCTTACAATGCTACTCGTTAGTGCAGCCATAGGCTCATCTGTGGACAATTTCTGGCTCGATTGGATTCTCCTTGAACTCCTTGAACGCGCGGATTCGCGATCTTTTCCTGTATTCGAATATTGGACTGGGGAGATCAAGACCGATACGCCTTTCAAGCAGCAGGCTTATGCATGTTTCCTTCTTGCCATACAAGGCTACGCCCTCTTTTGTGGTGATCCGCCTCGTTTGGTCAAATGTCAGACGCGAGATGAGTTGGCCTGGCAACACTATGCCGCTATAGTTTTTTGGCTTCATCGTGGGGAAATTGATTCTGTCGTCGCTGAGCGATGCGCACCTCATTGGAGAAGTCTCCAGGGTGACCTGTTGAACGCGTCCGTCGATCCGATTCATTGGATGATTCCGCGTAACATCACTCGCGGAAAAGGAGCATCGGTAATTCAGCGACTGATCGAACTCTTTCCGAGCGAATTGCGTAACATACTCGAATGGGGTTTCCTGCATCGAGAGGAGCTGTCGTCTATAGACAGCTTCAGTGACCCCGACAGAATATTTAGCATTATTCAATTGCTGGAATATGTGGGAAACGAGGAAACGGTCAGCATACTTCGTCAGTATGCGGATGATCCCAGCCTCGGCAGGTCGGTGATATCAACGATCAAGAGATTAACTACGGGTCATGAGACATAGTAAGATGCAGAGCGTAGAGGCGAAACCTAGGAGAGCTAGGCAGGTTCGCTCTGCTGGTGTCGACTGTGCATGGTCAGGACCTACAACCCCGACCATGCAGGTCGCGCTGGTGATTCATAGTCACATGAATGAAGGCACCTCCTCAGGTGTTAGGGCTGCCTCGATTCGGCGATTGATTTGACTGTCGCGCCCATCGAGGCACTTGGCGTACCGCTTGAGGAGGACCTCCACGCTGTTGCCCGCGCGCTCTGCTACCTCTGTCGCATCGACGCCCGCGTTGAGCCACGTGGACAGGGCAGCGTGGCGCAGGTCGTAGGGCTTTCCAGCAAGGGGTGAGGCGACCTGCTGCGGGGTTAGGGCAAAGCGGCGGGCCTCTTCCCAGGCTCGCGAGTAGGTAGATGCGCCGAGGACTCCGCCGCGCTCGTTGCGGAACAGGCGTCCGTCCGGGGCCGTTCCGAATGCCTCAAGGTGCGCTCGCAGTATGCGAACCAGTTCCGGTGGGATCGGCACGGGACGGACCTCTCGTTCCTCTCGCTGCTTGAGCCCGCGCTGGTCGTGTACGGTCCCGCTGTCGGTCCACTGCTTGCCGCTGCTTGCCAGGTCCCCGCCGAGAAACTTACCGACGGCATGCTGATCCGCTGGCGGGTGCGCGGTGTGACCACAGGTGGCGTCAGCGGTGTCTGGTCTGGGTGGCAGTCGGCGAAGGTTGACTTGAAGAAGCCGGGTGTCTCTGGCTGGGGGATGACTCCGGCGACTCAGATGTCCGGCTCCTGGATGGTCTCGTCGTTGACGCCGTGGGTGTACGCGAAGGTCACTGACCCCGAGAGCCGGTCGTCCTTCCTCACGGTTGAGGTGGAGCACGATCCTCTTGCTGCTGGTCAGGGGACAGGTCTGATCTACGGCGGTACCGGTGCGCAGGCCGCCAGCTCCGGTACGAATGCCTGGATACAACTTCCCGCCGCCAAGTTGCAGGATGGCTGGCTCGTGCGCTGGCGCGTTCAGGCCAAGACCAGCTCAGGCGTAGTCGGCCCGTGGTCAGAATGGAACAACGCCAAGATCGACTTGAAGAAGCCTTCGGTCGAAGGGCTCGGCATGGACCCTGCGGTGCGAGGCACGGCCTCCTGGACTGCGGGCTCCCTTACGCCATGGCTGTATGCCAAGATTACCGACCCAGAGAACCGGGCGATGAAGCTAAGCGTCGAGGTCGAGCACGACCCAGCCGCTGCCGAGCAGGGGACGGGCCAGATCTGGGCGGGGACCACCACTTCCGAAAGCGCGACCGGTACGACAGCGTGGATCGCCGTCCCGGCGGACAAGCTAAAGGACGGCTGGCAGATCCGATGGCGAGCCCAGGCCAAGACGACCACCGGCGGTCAGGTCAGCCCCTGGTCTGACTGGGTTTATGCGAGGATCAGCGCCCTACCGTTCGAAACCTTCTCCCCGGAGAACAACACGCAAGTCGGGACACTGACACCAGTACTGTCGGCGAACGCCCGCCCGCTGAACGAAGCTCCGGTCAACTATTGGTTCCAGGTATGTGAGGGCACCGCCCCGAACTGGACCTGGTGCGAAAGCTCGCCCCAGTGGAGCACCACCGGTGCGTGGCAGGTGCCGGACAAGAAACTGGCGTGGGGCAAGACGTACTCGTGGATGGCCAAGGCCGCCACCACCTACACGACGGTGACCTCTGCCTGGCGTACCTTCACTCCGGCAGTGGAGCAGGGTAATATCAACGCTTTGCTGGCAGGCGGCACGCAGGGCCGTGACTTCAATCATGTTTCGGGCAACTACGCCCACACGGCAACCGACGCCTCGGTGGCGGTCGTGGGTCCGCCGCTGTCGGTGACCCGTACCTACAACAGCCTGGACCCGCGCACCAGTGGTGCCTTCGGCGCTGGCTGGACCACCCGGTGGGACATGCGGATCGAAGTGGAGCCTCAGGGAAGTCTCCTGGTGACCTACCCGGCGGGCGAGCAGATGCGGTTCGCCCCCAAGGGGGACGGAACGTTCGCCGCCCCGTCAGGTACGTTCGCCACGCTGAGCGTCGAGGCTGGGGGCGGTTGGCGGCTGATGGACAAGTCGGCCACTTCCTACTGGTTCGACCAAGCAGGCAACCTCACAAAGATCACCGATCATCGGGGCCGGTCCCAGGAGCTCGCCCGCGGCACCGACGGCAAGCTGGCGAAGGTGACCGCGACCGGAGGCCGGTCACTGACGTTCGCCTGGACCGGTAACCACGTCACGAGCGTGTCCACTGACCCCGTCGACGGTAAACCGTTGACCTGGACCTACGCCTACGACGGCGACCAGTTGGTGAAGGTGTGCCCGCCCACCTCGGCTACCGCGTGCACGGGCTACGCGTACACGGCTGCCTCCCGTTACAAGAGCGTGGTGCTGGACTCGACGCCGGAGTACTACTACCGGCTGAACGAAACTGCTACCACGACGGGGACGAAGGTCGCCTCCTCGGCAGGCTGGAACATCACTGAGGAGCAGGCCAAGCTCACCGGCACCACGCCGGCCGATCTCGGGGTCGGGGTCCAGGGCGCGCTCGGCGGGTCGCCGGACGTGGCGATGCGGTTCAAGGGTGCCGCGACCTCCACCTTCGTGCAGCTGCCGCGTTCGACGATCAGCGGCCAGGGCGGCGAGCTCGCAGTGGAGGCATGGTTCAAGACCACCACTTCCGGCACGATCATCGGGATGCAGAACTCCGCGGACAACACCCCGTCGGCGTTCACACCGGTGGCGTATGTAGGCACCGACGGCAAACTCCGCGCCCAGTTCTACACCGGCGCCCACACGCCCATCACCTCTGCCACCACGGTGAACAACGGAGCCTGGCACCACGTGGTGCTGTCAGGTCACAAGGACACCCAGACGCTCTACCTGGACGGCGCACAGGTCGGCACCCTGGCTGGCGAGATCAAGCACGGCGACCAATGGGAGACCCGGATCGGCTCCGGCTACGCAAGCACAGCCTGGCCGTCCAGCACCACCACGACCAAGGCGTTCCCGTTCAACGGCGACATCGATGAAGTCGCGGTCTACGGCAAGCCCCTTGGCGCGCCAACAGTCCAGCGGCACTACGCCGCACGCAACCCCCAGCCGCAGCTGACCAAGGTCACGCTGCCGTCGGGGCGAGTGAACGCGGACAACACCTACGCCGCCGACGGTGGCCGTCTGGTGACGCACGTTGACGCCAACGGCGGCAAGTGGACGTTGTCGGAGCCGGTCTATGCCAAGCAGACCACCATCTCCACCTTCGCCACCGTGACGGTGACGGATCCGGCCAATGGCATCGTCACCTACGTCAGCGACGCACAGCGCGGTAACCGGGCGGTATCACAGAGCGACCAGGTGGGGGCGACCACGAAGTGGGCCTATGACGTCGGCGGATACCCAGCCAAGGTGTTCGACCCCAACAACAACGTGGTCGAGTTCGCCTACGACGCGCGCGGGAACCTGCTGTCGAAGAAGACCTGCCGTAAGACTGGCGTGAACTGCTCGATGGAGTACTCCAGCTACTTCATCGATGCAGACAATCCGTTCAACCCGCGCAACGATCTGCAGACCGCCCGCCGGGATGCACGGTCGGCGTCGCCGACAGATGACACGTATCAGACCTCGTGGCTTCACAACGCCTTCGGCGAAGAGATCAAGGTCACCACCGCGGCCACGGAAGATTTCCCGACCGGTCGCAGCGCGAGCAAGGTCTACACCGACGGTACCGAGCCCGCGGTCGGCGGCGGCGCCATGCCCGCGGGCTTAATGAAGTCAGCCAAGGACCTCAAAGGCAACGAGACCACCTACGCCTACACCGCGGCCGGTGATTTGGCCGAGCAGCGTAATCCTGAGGGCCTCTTGGTCAAGCTGAGTTACGACGCGCTGGGTCGGCTGCGGGAGAAGTCGGAGGTGTCGCAGGCCCATCCGGATGGGGTCAAGACCGCCATCACCTACGACGAAGTCGGGCGAGTGGCAACGCAGACCGAGCCGGGCGTGAAGAACGAGGTGTCCGGCGTCACTCACACCAAGCGCACCACGTACGGCTATGACCCGGACGGCAACAGGCTCAGCGAGACCATCAGCGACCTGACCGGTGGAGACGCCGAGCGCGCCACCGTCTACACCTACGACACCCACGGCCGAGTCGAAACCGCCACCGACCCCGAGGGCGGTGTCGTCCGCCAGAGCTGGGACACCATCGGCAGCTTGGCAACGGTGACCGACACCAAGGGTGCGGTCGTCGAATACGGCTACAGCAAGCGTGGTGAGCTGGCGTCGAAGACACTGAAGGGGTGGACCGGTAGCCCGGTCAACCCGCAGCCGGCCAAGGACGTGGTGCTGGAGTCGTTCAGCTATGATCCCGGCGGTCGCCTGGCCGCGCACTCTGATGCCATGGGCCGTAAGACCACGTTCACCTACTTCGACAACAACCTGCTGGCCCAGAAGACCGCTTCCGCTGTCAAGCTGAACGGCTCCACCACCGCTGCACGCGATGTGGTTCTGGAGGATCACGCCTACGACGCCGCAGGCAACCAGATCAAGCTGGTTACAGGCGGCGGAAAGGTAACGACCGAGTACGTCTACGATGCGGCCGCTCGCCTGACCTCGCAAACCCTCGACCCCAGCGACCTGAACCGCAAGACGGTCTTCAGCTACGACGCCAACGGCAACACGACCAAGGCCGCTCGTACCGGCGCCGGATCGACCCGTACCGAGATCACCGAGTACGGCTACAACAAGACGAACCTCGTCACCAAGACGACCGTCGAAAACGGCGACGTAGACCTGGTCTCCACTGTTACCTATGACGACCGCGGTCTGGCCATCACCTCTACTGATCCGCGCGGCAACGCCGACGGCGCCAACAAGGCCGACTTCACCACCGAGATGCGCTACGACGCACTGGGACGTCTGGTCGAGGCCACAGGTCCGCAGGTCAAGGTGGATAAGGCCGGTACAGCTGCTGATGCCCGCCCCACCGTCCACTTCGGCTACGACACGCTTGGTGCCAAGACCCACGAGACGGACGCCGAGGGCCGCACCGTGACCTCCACGTTCGACAAGGCGGGCCAGCTGACCAGCCGGCGCGCCCAGCTACACCCCACCTGGCGGCACCGCCCTCACCTCGGCAGTCTCCTACGCCTACGACGCCGCCGGGCAGCTCATCTCCACCACCGACCCGCGCGGCTACGTCACCTCCTACGACTACGACCAACTCGGCCGACAGGTCCGCACCACCGACCCCACCGCCGGCGGCCAGAGCGCCGGCGTCTGGGTGAGCGAGTACGACATGGCCGGCGAGAAACTCGCCAGCGTCGACCCGACCGGCGCCCGCAACGAGGCCACCTACGACGATCTCGGCCGGCAGATCACCACCACCCAGATCGAACGCAAACCCGCCAACGCCGCCTACACCACCACCATGGAGTACGACGACGCCGGACGACTGATCAAGCAGACCGTCCCCGGCTCAGGAACCGGCACCAAGGCCACCAGCTTCGAGGTCAACGCGGCCGGTGAGACCACCAAGGCGACCGACCCAGCGGCCACGACGACCATGGACTACGACCTGAGCGGCCGCCTGATCAAGACCACCGAGATGAACGGCACCGTCAACGGGAACGCCAGTGTCGCCGAATACGACCTGGCCGGCCGTAAAACTGCAGGCAAAGACCTGAACGCCGCCGGCGACGTGTTGCGCACCTACAGTTACGGCTACGACTTGGCCGGCAACCCCACCAGCGCCACATCCCCCGAAGGACACCTCACCCGGCAGACCTACGACGCGCTCGGCCGGACCACTTCCCTCGTCGAACCGGTCTCCGCGAGCGAGTCGATCACCACGAGCTTCGGCTACGACGCCACCGGCGCCCCCACCCGCCTCACCGACGGCCGCGGCAACGCCACCTGGACCACCTACAACAGTCTCGGCCTGGCCGAGACGGTGACTGAACCGGCGACTACCGCGCACCCGGCCGCGGCCGACCGCACCTGGACCCACCTCTACGACGCTGCCGGCAACCTGACGGTCACCATCCAGCCCGGCGGCGTGCGCACCGACCGCACCTTCGACCACCTCGGCCGGCTTACCAAGGAGAGTGGCGCGGGCGGGGGCGCCACCACGGCCGAACGCACCTTCGGCTACGACTTGGCCAGCCGCCGCACCACCGTCGGTGACCTGACGGTTGACTACAACGACCGTGGCCTGCCGCTGGAGGTCTCGCGCGGCACCATCCAAGAGACCGCGTACACCTACGACGGACTCGGCAATCCCACCCAGCGCATCGACGCCGCCGGCACCGCCGCCTTCACCTACGACAGCGCCAACCGCCTCAAGACCACCACCGACCCGGTCACCAGTCGCACGCTCACCTATGGCTACGACTCCGTCAGCCGGTTGAAGACCATCACCGCCACCAGCGGTACGGCCAGCACCCAGACCTTCGACTACGACGACATGGACCGGGTCAAGAGCCAGACACTGAAGAACGGCTCCGGCGCCCAGCTCGCCACGATCACCTACGGCTGGGACAAGGACGACAACCTCACCACCAAGACCACCACGGGCCTGGCCGGGGCGGGCAGCAACACCTACGGCTACGACCACGCCGGCCGACTCACCTCCTGGACCGCCCCCGGCGGTGCAGTCACCGCTTACGAGTGGGACGCCGCAGGCAATCGCACCAAGGCCGGCAACGCGACGTTCACCTACGACGAGCGCAACCGCCTGACCTCCGGCGATGGCACCGACTACACCTACACCCCGCGCGGCAGCCTGGCCACCAGCACCAAGGCCGGGGCCACCACGAACTACACCTTCGACGCCTTCGACCGGCTCATCGCCGACGGCGACAGCCTCTACAGCTACGACGCCCTCAACCGGATGACCAGCCGCATCCGCGGCACCATCAAGCAGACCTTCGCCTACGCCGGGCTGAGCAACGACCTGGCCGCCATCACCGACAACAGCGGCACCGTCCAGGCCAAGTACGCCCGCGATCCCGGCGGCGGGCTGCTCGGCCTTATGGAAGGCACCGGCGCGGCCGTGGCGGCGCTCAGCGACTTGCACGGCGACCTGGTGGCCACCTTCACCACCAGCCTGCAGACCTCGACTGCCTACGACCCGTTCGGCACCATCACCGCCCAGAGCGGCGCCAAAACGAACCTCGGCTACCAGGGCGAATACACCGACCCGGACACCGGCAAGGTCAACATGCACGCCCGCTGGTACCAGCCCGGCACCGGCACCTTCACCAGCCGCGACAGCGCCACCCTCAGCCCCAGCCCCTCCGTCCAGGCCAACCGCTACACCTACGCCAACGCCTCACCTATGACCGGCGCCGACCCCACCGGCCACTACACCGTCGGCAGCGGAACGTGCATCGGAGGCTGTGGCAGACAAGAGATCGGAGGTGGAGCGATCGCCTGCGATATCCAGTCGTGCGGCAGCGCTACCGTCGACCCGAGCTGGGCGCGAGTGATCGAGCTGGAGAACGAAAAGAAGTTCTGGCTCGGACAGGATGAGCTTGAGCGGCTGGGCTGGAAGATCATGCCGAACGGACGCCCTCTCGTCGAAGGCATGGAGGACTTCTGGCAGGCCAGCGAGGCATCCCAGATGGAATTCATGGAGAATTATTCCCCGGATGCCGAGGACTTCTCGCTGTACCTGCTGTGGCTCGCCATCAAGGAGCCAGACCCGTCGCTGGGTAACGGCGGCTCTGGTGCCGGCTCCGGCGGCTACGGTGCGATGCCAGATCCCGGATGTGGGGCCGCAGATAGCGACAAGTGTAAACTTTTCTACGAATCGCATCACATCAGGGGGTACAAGTGGGTTGCCAACAAGCCGGTCAAGCCGCCCAGGGTGACCAATAAGAAGCTTAAAGCGTTGCTGAACGCGATCTACGAGACGGACAAGGTGAAGGGCGGAGTGATCGGAGACGGCAAGGTCGGATCCGCGCTCGAATTTGAACTCAGAACCGGCATGAAAATCAAGGGCATTTATCATGCAAACAAAGCGGCAGCGCTGGCTAACGCCTTAGCCAAACTCCTGGAGGATCACAGTAAGGGTAAAATAAAGTTGTCGCCAAGCGACGCATATTATGCGGCGAAAGAGTTCGCAGAGATTTGGCAAGTACTCAATCGCGCACAATATCACCCCAATGTCATAAGCTTTTTCCGGGCCAACCCTGATCGACTGAAGGATTTCAATAACACTATCGCTAAAACAATGAAGACCGAGGCGGTCAAGAGTGTGACGGGCCAAGAATTCCGTCCGCAGCCCGGGCAGGAACGCAATCCCAACGCGAAGAATTATCATGTTCCCGGGGCGGGCCGGAAGCCGACGGGGTTCCTCCGCGGTATGATCGGGCTAAGCGAAAAGATAGGCGTCCTGGGTGATCTGCTCTTCGTTCTCACCAGCGCGGCCTGCGCAGCTAATGATCAATGTGTGGACGATTATTTCCGCGAAGAGTACGGGCTACCCCAGCCGACAATGGTATAATTATTCTTCCAATCAAACGGGCCTGCGCATCGGCCTGATGCCTCCTTGACCTATCACTTCGGTGTTCGGCGAATATTCCCTCGGGGATGACCATGAACGACTTTGATCTCGACGAGTTTGTGAGCCTGGAAGAACTCATCCGGCGAACTCGGGAGATCCTTTGGAAGATGTCCTCTGCGCGACGATTCATTCAGGCGCTCGAAGCGGAGGCCGAGCAAGACGGCGAAACCTACGTCAGTATGTTCGAATATCTGCTCGAGGTCGTTGTCGAAGTGTTTATGCCAGCCGTGGAGGAGGACGATGACAAGGACGTGATCAGGTCTTTTCTTGGCATCTGTGAAGAGCTTCTCAGCGTGAACAGCAGCCTCCTCAGGGAAAGTGTTGACGATCTCGTGGCAAAGCTGCTCATTCGAGATTATCCTCATCTTATTTCGCAGAGCGGCCCGCAGCTGCAGAAACTTATCGCCACTCATAGAGACGGTTGAAAGCTTCTGCAATTCGGCCATCTGCATCAGTGCGCCTAAGGGACAGCCAACTCAATCATGGCCCCAGCTGCACAGGTTGAATTCGTAGGGTCGGTCACGGGTTTGCCGGGGTTTCGAGGGTGAGTCCAGTCTGGGTCAGGCAGCCGGTGAGCAGATGAGGCCGGTACTGGATCTCCTTCAGCTTGCGTTTGACGATCCGGACGAGTCCAGGCAGGTCGGCGACGGCGAAGTTGGCCAGGGCCCGGCGAAGCAGGGACCAGATGCCCTCGACGGGGTTCAGTTCGGGCGCGTAGGCGGGTAACTGGACGATGCGCAGCCATTCGGCGTTCTCGGCGGCGAAGTCGGCGAGTTGGCCGGCCAGGTGCATGTTGAGGTTGTCCCAGCACCAGACCAGTGGCGCGCCCAGGTACTGGTGGGTGGCCACGATCAGGTCCCGGTAGTCGATCCAGGAGAAGGACTTGGGCTCGCCCTTGCGTCCGCGGTAGATGTGCAGGCGGTAGAACAGGTGCGGGCGTTCGCCGTCCCGGTAGGCCACGACGCCGGCCATGTTGACCCGGCCGGAGCCTTTGCCGCGTACCGTCACCACCGGACGGGCGCCGACCGGCGCCCAGGTCCGCCGCGGTGCTTTTACCACCGGCCACACCTCGGCCTCCCAGGCAGCGATAGCCTCCTCGTCCCTCTCCAAGGCCCGCCGCACCGGAACCCGGACCGAGCAGCCGTGGCGATGCAGCAACTTGCCCACGCCCTCGATGGGGTAGCCGATATGGAACAGCCGCCCGATCAGCGTGTTGACCCGGGCCAGTGTCCAGCACTGATCCTCGTCATATCCCAGGCCAGCAGCCCGCGCCGAAGCTCGGTCTCCAGCCGCTCCACTGCCGTGCCGATAGCTTCTCCTTCGACACCGGCCCCTTGGACAGCAGCGTCTGCGTCCCATCCCCACGCCAGGCCCTACGCCAGCGGGTCACCGACATCTCGTGCACCCGTAACCGCGCGGCGACCGTCTTGATCGACTCCCCGGCCTCGAACCACTCGGCCGCTTGCAGCCATACACGCTCGCGCCGTTCCTGCTCGGCGGGCGTATGCCCACAGTGCGACTTGATGGGTAGGACCGCTCAGGGTTTGACCCGTGTACCCACTGGTGTCGTTGCCTTGAAGGGGTCTGTCGATCCCGGTCAGCTCCTGCGTTGACGCGTGCTGGTGGGCTGCTGTGACCTGACAGGTGCTTGTCTGGTGGCTGATCACTGTGTTGTCCGTCAGCCGGTTGGTGCATGCGTTCGTGAGAGAGCGGCGGATGAACTGGATGGGTGGTAGCGGCATGGCGGGTAAGAAGGGATAAGGCACGGGTCATCGGCGCGGTGGACACCCATGGACAGGCGCACCACGCCGCGGTGATCTTCATGAACGGGCGGCGTCTGGCCGATGCCGAGTCCCCGGCGACCGGTGAGGGGTATACGCAGTTACTGGCCTGGCTACGAGATTCGGGGCCGACTCGCGTCGGTGGGCGTGGAGGACACCGGCAGCTACGGTGCGTGCCTGGCCCGCTACCTGCACGCTCAGCAGGTCAAGGTGGTCGAGGTGGACCGGCCGGATCGACGGGCCCGGCGCAAGGTGGGCAAGTCCGATCCCCTCGACGCCTACGCCGCTGCAGAGGCGGCGCTGGCGGGACGAGCCGCCGCGGTGCCCAAGGCCAGGGACAGGCGAGTGGAGGGCATCCGTGCCCTGCATGCGGCGCGGGCTGGCGCGGTCAAAGCGCACACAGCCACGCTGAATCAGCTCAAGGCGCTGTTGGTGACCGCCCCGGCCGAACTGCGCGAGCAGTTGAGCCGGCCCGGGCGTGCTGCGGGCACTATCGTGGCGGCCTGTCTGCGGCTGCGGCCTGACCGCGGGGCGGATGCGGTCACGGCCTCGACCAAGGCGGCGCTGTGCAGCCTAGCCCGCCGTTACCGGCACCTGAGCGAGGAGATCGCCGAGTTGGACGCCCAGCTCGCCCCGCTGGTCGCCTCGAGCTGATTGCCCAGCACGGCATCGGCACGGAGACCGCCGCCCAACTGCTGATCACTGCTGGGGACAACCCCGACCGGCTGCACAACGAGGCGGCCTTCGCCCACCTGTGCTGCGTCGCACCGATCCCGGCCTCCAGCGGCCAGACCCGCCGCTTCCACTGAACCGGGCTGGCGACCGCGACGCCACCCACGTCCTGTACATCATCGCCCTCAATCGCCTGGCTCATGACGAACGTAGTCGCGCTTACGCCGCCCGCCGCACCGGCGAAGGCTTCTCGAAGAAAGACATCCTGCGCTGCCTCAAGCGCTACATCGCTCGCGACGTCTATCGCATCGTCACCCGCGGCAACGCACCCGTACCAAGCCCACCACCGGCTCTTGACAGGACATAGGAGCTTCCCCCCTTTGCCCGTACCGCATACCACGGTTGTGCTAGACCGAGCGCTATCCGTCACGACCTGAAGACTCTACGCATTCAAACTGTGGCTGTCCTGATCGTGGGCCCATTGTGGGCCGTAATCGATACTGATGAGCTAGGTCTAGCGTTTCCGCAGGTCACATGCAGCATGAGGACACCATCTGCAACCTTCTCCGGAGCCGGGTGCGCAGGTTCGAATCCTGCAGGGGGCACGTACTAGATCTGCGCTGCGGGCACTCTCCTCATTCGAGGACAAAGAGTGCCCGTTCGTGTGTTGTGATGTGTGCTTTGTCGGGCTTGTCCGGGCGGTCTCCTGTCGCGTGTGGTCGGTAATCGCTGTGGCTGTGCGGCCGACCACCGCGAGGAACTCGCCGGGGTCGGTCTTGAGCGAGACGCAGCGCAGTGCCGTGAACGGGCCTTGCGGGGTGTCGTAGGTCTTGGTGACCTCACGTACGTTGATGACGGACACCGAGCCTCCTTTCAGAACATCGAGTCAGTTACAGAACACAATGTTCGATACAGAGAAGCCGGGTCAATCGACGAAACCGCAGTTCAGTGCGGTAGTGAACAGATCGGCGAAAGTGTTCAGATTCCGTAGGCAGCCTGCACGCCGGGCCCGATGAGCCGCATGTACATATCGGCCATCTCCTCGGCCGTGTAGGGCACGTCGTTGTCCAGCCACCACACCAGCAGGCCGAGCAGTGAGGTCAGCAAGAACTCCATGGCTACGTCCACCGGCACCGCGCTGTCACGGTGCGGCAGGAACTCGGGTATCTGCCGTGTCATCGCTTCCTTGATCCGGCTGTGCAGCCCCGCCCGCATCACCTCCGCACCCCGCTTGCCGGCCAGCGCCTTGTACAGGTCGCGCTGCCGGTCGGCATGCTGGAAGGCGGCCAATACCGGATTCGGCTCGGCACGGCTCGCGAAGTGGCGCTCCATGTGCTCCTCGAACGCCGACGCCAGCTCCTCCAGATTACTGAGCAGCAGATCGTCCTTGTCGGTGTAGTGCGCATAGAAGGTCGAACGGCCGATGTCCGCGCGGTCGATGATGTCCTGCACGGTGATTCGGTCATAGCCCTTCTCCAGGATCAGCTCCACCAGGGCGCGGCGAAGGAGTTCCCTGGTCCGCCGCACCCTGCGGTCCACAGCTGTCGGCATCGAGCCCTCCAGATTCCGAACACTGTATTCAGCACCATACGCGGTGTTCATTAACCCTTCGTGCTCACTGCCGGCAAAACGCTAAGAGATGAGCGCGGCGATGAGCCCGTACTCGTTCGCACGGCCGTCGAGCTCGGCGTGGGAGCGGCGTTGGGTCAGGAGTAGCTGAGGAAGAGGGGCACCACCAGGAAGGCGACGGCCGCGGTCCAGAACGCGCCCGCACCCGGGGTGCCCGCCAAGGAACCGAACGCCGCCGCCAGGCCCGGGACCACAGGTTGGGCGACACCCCAGGATGATCCTTGGAAGGCGAACCAGCGGGGTCGTTCGGGCTCGGGGGCGGAGTCCGCGACGAGGGTTTGCCAGCGTCCGATCAGCAGTCCGTTGGCGGCCGTGGACGCGAGGTAGGCCGCTGCGGTCAGCCAGGCCCGGTCGGTGAGTGCCATGGCGAGGGCGAGCAGGCCGAGCAGTACGGTGCCGCCGCCGAGCACGATCCCGTGACCGAGGCGTGCCAGGTGCCGGCGAGCTGGCCCTCGTGGACGGCTCCTCTCTCGTGGGCCGCTCGGGCACGGTCTCCGTGGCGAGGCTGCTGGACGAGAACGCCACCTGCCACCTCGCCTGGGGCGCCGGCATGCCCGAACGCCTCTGCTCGGGTGACGCGCCGAGGGTGAAGCAGACCCACGTCGACTTCATGGTTGGCAGCCCGGAGGTCGCCATCTGGGCATCCGGCCCGACAGCGGCTCCGTCGTCCTGCTTCGTGAGGAGAGTCGGCAGTTCAGACGTCATGGGGCGTGGCGCTCTCCCGACCCGGGGTGACCAGGCCGGACTCGTACGCCATGGCCACCGCCTGCGCGCGGCTGCTCAGGTTCAGCTTTGTCATGGCCCGGTTGAGGTGGGTCTTGACCGTGGCCTCGCTGACGCACAGCCGGGCGGCGATCTCGGTGTTGGACAGCGCATGCCCCACCAGCTTGAGCACCTCCGCCTCACGCGAGGTGAGGAGGTCCAGCACCGGAGTGGGTCGGGTGGCGGTGCTCGGGCGGGCGTGCTGCGTGTACGCCTCGACCAGTCGCCGGGTGACGCTCGGCGCGAACAACATGTCGCCGCAGGCCACGGTGTGGATGGCGGCGATGAGCCGCTCCGGCGGCGTGTCCTTGAGCAGGAAGCCCGACGCGCCGGCTCGCAGCGCGTGGTAGACGTATTCGTCGAGGTCGAACGTGGTCAGGATGAGCACCCGCGGCGGCTGGGCGGGGCCGGGCGTCAGGATGTGCTCGGTGGCCGTGACGCCGTTCATGCCGGGCATCCTGATGTCCATGAGGACCACCTCGGGCCGGGTGGCCGCCGCGAGGGCCACGGCCTCCTCACCGGTCGCCGCCTCCCCGACGACGTCGAGGCCGGGCGCGGCCCGGATCAGCGCGGCCAGCCCGGCGCGGATGAGGATCTGGTCATCGACGACGAGTACGTTGATCATGTTTTCGGCCCACCGTGCGACTCGGCGGGCCGATCGTCGTGGCCCGGGGACGACAGAGGCAGGGTGACCACGACCTCGAACCCGCCCGAGGGTTGGGGCCCGGCCTTGATCGTTCCCTTGTAGAGCTTGACGCGTTCGCGCATGCCGATCAAGCCGTGGCCGTCACCTCCGGGGGTGACGGGTGCTCCGGCTCCGTCGTCGTCGATGCGCAGTTCCAGTTCGGCTCCGTAGTGCACGCAGATGCGCGCCGTGGCCGGGGCCGCGTGTTTCAGCACGTTGGTAAGGGATTCCTGCACAACCCGGTAGGCACACACCTCGATGCCGGGTGGCAGCGGGCGCACCGAGCCGGTGATCGACACCTCCACCGGCACCCCGGCGGCGCGTACCCGTTCGGCCAGCGCTTCGAGCCGTTGCAGGCCGGGCGCGGGGGCGTAGTTGTCGGCGTCGGGGTCGTCGTCGGCGTCCACGCGTAAGACCGCCAGCAGCCGTCTCATCTCGCCCATGACCTCGCTGCCGGTGTCGGCGATGGTGGCCAGCGCGCCGCGGGCGGTGGCAGGGTCGGAGCCGAAGACGTAGCGGGCCAGCCCGGCCTGGATCACGATGACCGACATGTGGTGGGCGACCACGTCGTGCAGCTCGCGGGCGATGCGCACCCGTTCCTCGGTGACGGCCCGCCGGGCACGGTCCTCCTGCTCCCGGCGCAGCCGGGCGCTGAGCTCGGCCAGTCGCCGGTTGCGCTCGACCAGCATCCGGGTGCTGGTGCCGAACGACCACGCGACCGCCACCATGACGCTCGTCTGCGCGATGTTCGGCCAGATGAAGTCGTCCGGGCCGAGGGTGGCGGCGTGCCACCACAGGCCTGCTACCACCAGCGCGCACGGGAGCGACATGGCCGGGAGCCGGCGGCTGGCCACGGTGTAGAGGGCCAGCAGCGGCGCTATGTCGTTGAGCCTGGCGTTGTAGCCGGCCGCGTGGAAGACGGCCGTCGCGGTGCAGGAGATCGCCAGCACGGTGAGCGGCGCCTTCCGCCGCCACGCCAGGGCGAGGTTGCCCACCAGCGTCAGCCCAATGCCCACGGCGTCCATCGCACGCCGCGCGTACTCCCAGTCGCCTGGCCCCGTCCTGAGCGCGGCGGCGAAGGCCAGCGTGGCGCCGGTGACCAGCAGGCTGAACAGCAGGTCGACGATGAAGGGATTCCTCACGGCGAGCCGTCGCACGGACGACAGCACCTTTGCGTGCATCAGCGCATGCTAGCCGCCAACCCCTCCACCTCTCATTCACCACCCGATTGATCAGAACGACGACCTGTGCGGTAGACCGGCGGCCCGCCTACCGCGCTGGTTTACCCGCCGGGCCGGCACCCTACGGCAGAGGTTGCAGCGATCTTCATCCGACAGGTTGACGCCGGTTCGATCGGCCTGTTTCAGAATGGTCGCGTTTCGGATCGCCGGCACCTTCCCTGCGGCGGGCACCGATGAGTACTCCGTGGAAATCCGTCACGCCGATTCTCTGGAGGCTTCATGCGCCGCCGTACCCGTCGTGGTCTCCTTGCCGTCGTCCTGTCGCTGACGGCCGGTTGCCTGGCCGCCGTAACCGTGACGACGACGCCCGTACGCGCGGAGACGGGGGGACGCCCCCGCGCCGACGGAACGGCAAGCCCTCGACCGCGCGCGCGACACGAAGCAGCAAGTCGAGGTCTGGTCGCTGCGTACGGAGAACCGCCAGGTGTTCGCCAACCCCGACGGCACGTTCACCTCGCAGACCTCGGCGTTGCCCGAACGGATACGGCGCGGGGCGGGCTGGGCCGACGTCGACCCGAGTCTGCTCTTCGCCGCGGACGGGAGTGTGCGGACGGTGGCGACGCCGCTGGAGTTGACGTTCTCCGGCGGCGGGGCGGCCCCGCTGGCCGCCATCGGAGAGGACGGGCGTTCGGTCGCGATGACCTGGCCAGGAAGCCTGCCCAAGCCGTCCCTTGAGGGGGACACCGCGACGTATGCCGAGGTGCTGCCGGGCGTGGACCTGAAGGTGACCGCGTCGGTGCTCGGCTTTTCCGAGGTGCTCGTGGTCAAGTCCAGGCAGGCCGCCGCCAACCCCGCGCTGAACGAGGTCGCCTTCGGCCTGCGCGCGAACGGGCTGAACGTGCGCAAGACGGCGACCGGCGGCCTGAGTGCGGTCACCGAGTCGGGGACCGAGGTGTTCCACGCGCCCGCGCCACGCATGTGGGACTCCTCAGGCGCGACGGCCGCTTCCGCCTCGCTGAAGGCCGAGCCGGCCAGGCAGGCGGTCATGGGCGTGGACCTGGCAGGGGACCGTCTCGCGATCACGCCGGACAAGAGCCTGCTGGCCTCCCCCGGCACGACGTACCCGGTCTACATCGACCCCCAGTGGTCGGGCTCGAAGCTCGCCTGGACATACGTGGACAAGTCCTATCCCGCCCAGGAGTACTGGAACTCCAGCCACATGCCGGAAGCCGGCAACTACGGCAGCGGTCTCAAGCGGTCGTTCTTCCGGATGGACTCCAACAACGTCAACGGCAAGCACATCCTCAAGGCGACGTTCCGTATCACGCAGGTCAAGTCCTGGGGGTGCACCTCTGACCCGCAGGCCGTGCAGCTCTGGCTCACCGGCGGCATCTCCACCTCGACGACCTGGAACCGCCAGCCGTCATGGAGCGACCATCTGGACAGCGTGGCCTCCGACGCCGGTTACAGCTCCTCCTGCCCGGACAAGGGCATCGAGTTCAACGTCACCGGCGCGATCGTCAAGGCCGCCAAGAGCGGCTGGTCGAACACGACGTTCGGCCTGAGGGACTCCAACGACACCAGCAGCGGCGTGTGGGGGTGGAAGGGCTTCGGCACCGCGCCGAAGCTCGTCATCGACTACAACACCCCGCCGGCGGCCCCGTCGGGCATCGGCACCTACCCAGCCACGCCCTGCGTCACCGGAGCGGCCCGCCCGGCCGTCAACGCCGGTGATGCCGCGAATCCGCTCCAGCTCAAGGCCCGCATCTACGACCCGGACAAGGCCAACGACGGCGTACGGGCCGAGTTCGTCCTGCACCACTACAACACCACCACCGGCGTGTGGGACGACATCACCTCGACCCTGCCGGGCGACGGCAGGACCGCCTACAAGTACACCACCTCGGCCACCGACCACTCGATCAAGCTGGCCGGGCTCACCACCGGCCACACCTACGGCTACAAGGTCAAGGCCTACGACGGCACCGACTCCAGCGCGTGGAGCAAGTGGTGTGAGTTCACGGTGGACACGATCGACCCGGCCACCGTGCCCAAGGTGAGCTCCCTCGACTACCCGGCCGACACTCCGGACGCCTGGCAGGGCAGCGTGGGCTGGGCGGGCGGATTCACGCTGGCCCCCGGCGACGGCGAGAGCGACGTGACGGCCTTCCGATGGGCGCTCGACGACCCGGCGCTGGCCACCGCCGCCACCCAGGTGAAGATCCCCGCCGGGCAGACCACCGTGAACGTGCGGGTCGCGCCCCGCCATGACTGGCTCAACGCCCTGTACGTCTACCCGGTGGACCGGGCAGGCAACGTCGGCAAGACCCCCGCCGTCTACAGCTTCTACGTCAACACCGGGTTCGACCCGGAGGGACACTGGCGGCTGGACGAGACCACGGGCACCACGGCGGCCGACTCCGCGGCGACGACCCACCCCCTGACGCTCGCCGGCGGCACCACCTGGACCGGCGCGCGTGTCGCCGGCGGCCTGCGCCTGGACGGCAGCACCGGCTACGGCAGCACGTCCGGCCCGGTGGTGCACACCGACCGGAGCATGAGCGTGTCGGCCTGGGTGCTGCTGAACGACAAGACCAAGAACTCCACCGTGGTCAGCCAGAACGCCGTCCGAGGCACGGGCTTCCAGCTCTACTACTCCTCCGGCTACAAGCGGTGGATCTTCAGCAAGTTCAACGCCGACGTCGACGACATGACCATCGTCCGGGCGATCAGCGACGACGAGCCGACGACCGGGATCTGGACACATCTGACCGGGGTGTGGGACGCGCCGGAACGGCAGTTGCGGCTGTACGTCAACGGCATCCTGCAGACGACGACGGGCGCCTTCCCGTACAAGCCGTGGGACGCGACGGGCCCGTTGCAGCTCGGGCGGGTGCAGTCGCACGGCGGCTACATCGAGAACTTCGCCGGTGACATCGATGAGGTGAAGATCTGGAAGCGGGAGTTGTCGGACGACCCGCGCACGGTCAACGACCCCGCGCTGGGGAACGAGATCGCCGCGATGGCCAAGCAGCCGCCCATCCAGCGCGGCTGGTGGAAGTTCGAGGAGACCACGGGTACCACGGCGGTCAACTCCACCGACAGCCGCTGGCCCGCGGCCCTGGGCGGCGGCGCCGCCTGGACCGGCGACGGCTTCGACGGCGGCGGCGCGCTCAGCTTGAACGGCACCACCGGCTACGCGGCCACCCCGTCGGCGCCGCTCCGCACCGACCACAGCTACGCCGTGACCGCGTGGGTGCGCCTGTCAGGCGACGACACCTGCGTACTGCCGAGCCACGCGATGACCGTCCTGGCCCAGGACGGAGCCGCCTACAGCTCCTTCTACCTCGGCTACCGGCTCATCGCCGAGAACGGCGTCGCGGTGCCGCACTGGTCGTTCTCGACAACCCCTGACGCCGCCGTCGGCACCCTGACGCACGCCACCTCGGCCGAGCCCATCGACTGCTCGGCGCTCAACACCTGGACCCACCTGGCCGGCGTGTACGACGAGCAGGCCAAGCAGATCCGCCTCTACGTCAACGGCCAGCTCAACGACCAGCGTCCCGTCACCGGCGGATGGGCGGCGGGCGCGCTGCAGATCGGCCGCGCCACGTACAAGAGCGCCGCCGTGGACTACTTCAGCGGCGACATCGACGACGTCCGCGCCTACACCGGCACCCTGACCGACCGGCAGGTCATCAACATCGCGATGAACCTCCCCATCGACGGCTAGACGCCACGCTCCACACGCTCACCGACGCCCCCTCGGGAGGAAAGCCGTGCTCGGTTCAAGGCGAGGCTTGATCCAGGTCGCCGCAGTCCTGGCCGTCGTGGTGCCGGCCACGCTGGTCAGCTCGATCGCCGCCCAGGCGACCGACGACCCCGGCTGGCAGCAGGCCCAGGAGCAGCATCCGGTGCCCGGCCGCACCGCCAAGGCACGCGGGCTCTTGACGGACCCGGGCGCCGGATACGACCTCAAGGGCGCGCCCGCCGTGTCCTGGCCGCAACCGGGCACCGCGACCGTGACCGTCCCGGCGTCCGGTGACGCGCCGTCGCAGGGCGCGGAGAGTACCGCCGCAGCGGGAACGGCCGCGCCGAGCGGCGGCAGGGCCAGGTCACGGGCCGGAAGCCTGCCGGTCTGGCTGGGCCGGGCCGCGCCCGCCACCCGATCGAAGGGCGCGGAGGGGGCCACCACCGTCCAGGTGCGCACGCTCGACGCACGCACCGCCGACAGATCGCAGATCAAGGGCCTCGGCATCCAGCTCACCGCGCAGAACGCCCCGGCTCGCTTGTCCGTCGAGGTGGACTACTCGGCCTTCCGGTACGCCATCGGCGGCGACTGGGCCTCCCGCCTGCGCCTGGCCCAGTTGCCGGCGTGCGCGGCGACCACGCCCGACCTGCCCGAGTGCCAGACCCGCACTCCTCTGCCGACGAACAACGACGTCAAGACCGGCCGGCTGGCCGCCGACGTCGCCCTCGGCGCGGGCGCGACCACGCTGGCCGCCGAGGCCGCCCCGTCCGGCGCGGCGGGCACGTACGAGGCCACCTCGCTGTCGCCGTCGGCTACCTGGAGCGTCAGCAACCAGAGCGGCGCCTTCTCCTGGTCCTATCCGCTCCGGCTGCCGCCCACCCCTGGCGGCCCGACCCCGAACATCGGCTTCGTCTACTCCTCGGGCAGCATCGACGGCCGTACGGTCGCCACCAACAATCAGGCGTCGTGGATCGGCGAGGGCTTCGACTACTGGCCCGGCTTCATCGAGCGTAGGTACAAGCAGTGCGCCGACGACGGCGTGACCCCCAAGCGCAACGACCAATGCTGGGGCAACCACAACGCCACCCTGTCCCTGAACGGCCAGGCCACCGAGCTGATTCTGGACGACGCCACCGGCACCTGGCAGCCGAAGGAGGACGACGGCTCCAAAATCGAGAAGCTGTCGGGCGCCGACAACGGCGACAACGACGGCGAGTACTGGCGCGTCACCACCCCCGACGGCACCCAGTACTACTTCGGCCAGAACCACCTGCCCGGCTGGACGAGCGGCAAGGCCGAGACGCAGTCGACGTGGACGGTCCCGGTGTTCGGCGACGACGACGGGGAGCCCTGCCACAAGGACTCCTTCTCCGACTCCTGGTGCAAGCAGGCGTGGCGGTGGAATCTCGACTACGTCGTCGACACCCACGGCACCGTCAGCACCTTCTGGTACGGCCGCGAGACCAACTACTACCGCCGCGACGTCACCACCCTGACCGACGGCGTGCCGAACGGCACCCCCACCTCCTACGACCGCGGCGGCTACCTCAAGCGCATCGACTACGGGCAGCGCTCCGACGCGATCTTCTCCACCTCAGCTCCAGCCCAGGTGGACTTCGACGTCAAGGAACGGTGTATCCCGACCTCCGGCTTCGACTGCGCCGAGGGCAAGTTCACCAAGGACAACGCCAAGTACTGGCCCGACGTCCCCTACGACCAGAACTGCGACTCCGGCGACAAGTGCCTCGACCGCTACTCGCCCACGTTCTGGACGCGCAAGCGGCTGGCGTCCGTCACCACCCAGGTGCTGTCGGGGAGCGCGTACAAGGACGTCGACACCTGGACGCTCGACCAGCAGATGCGCGCACCCGGCGACGGCACGGCGGCAGCGTTGTGGCTGGCCGGGATCCAGCACACCGGCAAAGTCGGCGGGACGGCGTCGCTGCCGCCGGTGAGGTTCGCCGGCGTGCAGCGCCCCAACCGGGTCGACGCCCTGGAGGGACGGCCTCCGCTGACCAAGTGGCGCATCTCCGCGATCGACAACGAGACCGGCGGCGCGCTGTCCATCACCTACTCCGACGAGGACTGCAAGGCCGGGACCACCCCCGATCCGGACTCCAACACCCGCCGCTGCTACCCGCAGTACTGGTCGCCGGAGGGCGCCACCTCGCCCAAGCTCGACTGGTTCCACAAGTACGTCGTCACCCAGGTCCAGCAGATCGACCGCACCGGCGGCGCCCCTGACGTGCTGGAAACCTACGAGTACCTCGGCGGCGGGGCCTGGCACCACGACGACGACGACGGACTGACCAAGGAGAAGTACAAGACCTGGTCGCAATGGCGCGGCTACGGCAAGGTCCGGGTGCTGCGCGGCGCCCCGGGGGAGCAGCGCTCCAAGGCCGAGTTCACCTACTTCCGCGGCATGGACGGCGACGAGCTGTCCGGCGGCGGCACCCGCGACGTCAAGGTCACCGACTCCACGGGAACCGCCGTGGACGACGCCGAGCCGCTGCAGGGCCGCGTCCGCGAGGAGATCCGCTACGACGGCCCCACCGGGCCCGCCATGACGGGCACGATCACCGGCTACTGGACGAAGCAGACCGCCAAGCGGGTGCGTTCGTGGGGGACCACCACGGCGAGCATGGTGCGCGAGGACAAGGAGCGCACCCGCACCGCGCTGGCGTCGGGTGGCTGGCGGTACAACACGACCGACACCGACTACAACGGCGACGGCCTGCCCACCCAGGTCAACGACCTCGGCGACCAGGCCACCGCCGACGACGACAGCTGCGTCCGCACCACCTACGCCCGCGACGCCGCCCGCTGGATGATCTCCTACGCCGTCCGCGTCGAGACCGTCACGAAGGCGTGCACCGTCACTCCCGACCGACCGGCCGACGTGACCTCCGACGTCCGCAAGTACTACGACGGCGGGACCTTCGGCGCGGCGCCGTCCAAGGGCGACGTCACCAGGACCGAGAAGCTCGGCTCCTGGGACGGCGGCCCCCAGTACGTCACCGCCGGCTCGACCACCTTCGATGTCTACGGCCGCCCCCTGGTGGTCACCGATCCCAACGGCACCACGACCAGGACGTCCTACACCCCGGCCACCGGCCTGGTCACCGCCAAGCAGGAGACCAACGCCCTCGGCCACGTCACCACCACCGAGATCGAGCCCGCCTGGGGCCTGGCCACCGCGACCACCGACGCCAACGGCAAGCGCGCCGACCTGGCCTACGACCCGCTCGGCCGGCTGACCGGCGTGTGGCTGCCCGGCCACGCCAAGACCAGCTACGCCTCGACCCCGAACATGAAGTTCGGCTACCAGATCCGCGCCGACGGGCCCACCACCGTCTCCACCGCGACGCTACGCGCCGACGGCGCCACCTACACCACCGGGTACGCCCTCTACGACGGACTCGTGCGCCCCAGGCAGAAGCAGGAGCCCGCGCCGGGCGGCGGCCGACTGATCAACGACACGCTCTACGACACCCGCGGCCTGGCTTACAAGTCCAACGCCGACTACTACACCGAAGGCGATCCCGGCAACGCCCTGTGGGTCCCGGCCAGCGACGACGACATCCCCGGCCAGAGCGTCACCGTCTACAACGGCATGGAGTGGCCGACCGCGCAGATCTTCCGCAAGCGTGGCACCGAGCAGTGGCGCACCACCACCACGTACGGCGGCGACCGCATCAGCGTCGACCCGCCCGCCGGCTCCACCCCCATCACGAAGATCACGAATGGGCAGGGCGAGACCACAGAGGTCCGCCAGTACAAGGGCGACGCCCCGACCGGCGACTACGACGCCACCAAGTACACCTACACCCGCGCCGGACAGCCCGCCACCATCACCGACACCGCGGGCAACACCTGGACCTACCACTACGACCTGCGCGGCCGCCTGGTCCAGGTCGACGACCCCGACAAGGGCACCGCCAAGCTCACCTACGACGACAAGAACGACCTGCTCACGACGGTCACCGACGCCCGCGGCTCCAGCCTGTTCCTCACCTACGACGCCCTCGGCCGCAAGACCGCCGAATACGCCGGGCACCTCCGCCGCGGGCACCAAGCTCGCGGAGTGGACGTTCGACAAGCTGCCCGACGGCACCGTGGTCAAGGGCCAGCCCACCGGTTCCACCCGCTACGTCAAGAACGCGGCCACCGGTGCCATGGACGCCTACACCAGCTCGGTCACCGGTTACGACAACGCCTACCGGCCCACCGGCACCCAGACCGTCATACCCGCCGCCGAAGGCGGGTTGGCCGGCACGTACAAGACCACGACCGACTACAACCCCGACGGCACCGTCCACCGCACCGTGCTGCCCGCCGCGGGCGGCCTGCTCGGCGAGACGATCCTGTACGACTACGACCAGCTCGGCAACCCCGACCACGATGCGGGGCCTGACCAACTACGTCACCTCGACGACCTACGGCAAGCTCGGCCAGGTCCTCGACATGACGATGAGCACCGGCCTGAAGCGGGTCAAGGAGACCAACTTCTACGAGGAGGGCACCAACCGGCTCACCCGTTCGGTGTTCGAGCGGGAGACCGCCCCCATCTCGGTGGCCGACACCAACTACACCTACGACCCGTCCGGCAACATCACCAAGATCGCCGACACGCCGTCCGGCCAGACGCCCGACGTGCAGTGCTTCCGTCAGGACTGGCTGCAACGCCTCACCGACGCCTGGACCTCCACTGACGACTGCGCCACCGCACCCTCGAAGAGCATCGTCGGGGGACCCGCGCCCTACTGGCAGTCCTTCGCCTACGACAGCGTCGGCAACCGCACCAAGGAGACCGACCACCAGGCGACCGGGGACATCACCAAGACCTACACCTACGCCGGACCGAGCAAACCGCAACCGCACACGCTGACCTCCGTCGCGTACGACGGCGGCCCGCGCGACGGCCAGATCGACACCTACACCTACGACAAGTCCGGCAACACCACCGAACGCGGCTCAGGCCGCCTGCTGGAATGGGACGTCGAAGGCCACCTCGCGAAGTCGACCGACCCCTCCGGGGTCAGCACCTTCGTCTACGACGCCGGCGGTGAACGGCTCATCCGCCGCGACCCCACCTCCACCACCTTGTACGTCGCCGGCATGGAGATCCGGGTCGACACCAAGACCGGTGCCAAGAGCGCGACCCGCTACTACGACTTCGCCGGGCAGGCCATCGCCGCTCGTACCAGCAAGGGCGTGACCTGGCTCGGCGCCGACCACCACGGCACCGCGGACACCTCCGTCGACGACACCTCCACACAGGCGACGACCCGCCGCCGCTTCACCCCGTTCGGGCAGCAACGTGGCGTCGCACCGGCGTCCTGGCCCGGCCAGAAGGGCTTCGTGGGCGGCGTCATCGACGAGGCCACCGCCCTGACCCACCTCGGCGCCCGCGAGTACGACGCCGAGACCGGCCGCTTCATCTCCGTCGACCCCGTCTTCGACGCCTCGGACCCGCAGAGCTGGAACGGCTACGCCTACGCCGACAACAACCCGGTCACCGGCTCCGACCCCACCGGCCTGATGTACGACGGCGGCACCCAATGCGGGATCATCGCCTCCAACCCGTGCAACCCGCCCTCCGGCGGCGGCGGTGGCGGTGGGGGCGGCGGTGGGGGCGGCGGAGGCGGTGGAGGCGGCTACTCCTCGCCTCCCCCGCCCAGCAATCCGCCCCACTGCGGCCGCTGGAGTTTCGGCTGCAAGGCGAAGAAGATCTGGCACGAGCACAAGGCCACCATCGTCAACGTCACCGTCGCGGTCGTCGTCACGGTCGGCTGCGAAGTGGCCACCGGAGGCGCCGGCAGCATCGGCTGCGCCGCCGCGGGCGGAGCAGCCGGCAACCTGGCGGGCTACCTGGTCTCGACACCACGCGACGAATGGAGCGCCGGGGGCGCGTTCAAGGCCGCAGCGGTCGGCGCCATCACCGGCGCGGTAGGCGGCGCCGTCGGCAAGGGTGTGGGCGCGGCACTCGGCAAACTCGCCACCACGGCGACCGGCAGGACCGTCGCCGGAGCGGCGGGCAAGGCGGCCAGCAAGGTCCGGAGCGCCCTTGGCCGCGGCGGCGGCGCAGCGGCCGGCGGCGGCGAATCCGCCGGCGCAGCGGCAGGCAAGGCCGCGGTGGGTAGGACAGCGAGCAGGGCAGCGGGCAAGGCACGAGCCACGTCCGGGGCACGATCCGGCTGCAACAGTTTCGCCGCGGGCACCATGGTCAAGCTGGCGGACGGCACCAGCAAGGCGATCGAGCGGATCAGGCCCGGCGACAAGGTCCTGGCCACCGACCCGCTGACGGGCAGGACCGTGCCGAAGCCGGTTGTCGCCGCCTTCTCGGGCGTCGGCTACCTCAATCTCGTCCAGATCGCGGTCGACACCGACGGCAAGAAGGGCGACGAGACCGGCGTCATCCTCGCCACCGAACACCACCTGTTCTGGGACACCAAGGACCGCCAGTGGGTCCGCGCCGACC